>CALUOP010000004.1 GCA_944322305.1 uncultured Coriobacteriaceae bacterium
TGCAGCGGCTATTTCCCACGTTTCCTTTCCGCCGTCAAGCGGCCCTGGTTGGTGCGCGCGAACGTGTATGCGCGGCGGTACAATGCAGCAAAACAACGAGCGGAAGAGGGTGTTTGATGCAGGGGAGAAGCGAGGTGCTTGCTGCGCTGGCGGCGGCGTGGGCGCGGCTTCAGGTGGGCGAGATAGACGACGCCGAGCGCGAGCTTGCGCGTGCGGAGGAGCTTGGTGCGACGCGGGCCGATGTGTGCCTTATGCGGGCGCATATCACCGAGGCCAAAGGGGCTTTCCGCGAGGCCCTGCAGGTTGCTTACGAGGGGCTCGCGTCGCTTGTGGGGACGGACGCGGCTGACGCTGACGCAACGGCTCACGGGGTTGCCGAAGGCGGGGGAGGGGACGCCGCCGCTGTTTCCCATTCGCTTGAGCGCCTGGCCGCACGGGCGGGCGAGAAGTCCACGGGCTTTACCTGGGAGGCAGTTTTTGCCTCTACAGGTGCGGCCAATGCGGCAAGCGCGCGCTACTCCATGCTCATGGGGCAAGCGAATGCTGCTCCCATGCCGAAGGATGCCAAGGCACACCTCACTAAGCACTTTGCGTTTTGCACGGTCACCTGCGATTACGCGCTGCGCAACCATGAGGGTGCATCGTTTTTCGGCCGGCTGACGGGACGTTTCCGCAAGAAGGCCACGCCGATGGCTACCGGCGATGCTTTCATTTCCCAAGACGGCCCCGCCTTTGAGGTGCCGGGCCCGTTTCGCGAGGATGCGTGGGGCGCGAGCGACGCTTAGCCGTTGCGCGCGGCATGGCGAGCGGGGCTCTCGCGTGCTTCTGTGCAAGAAGGTCATGGTGCGTTTCTCTTGGCAGGTGCGGTGGCGTTGCGGCGTTTTGCCTGTTGGCGGAGCGAGTGCTGCGCGTTCTTCTCGACAGATACATGGAGCGTGCGGCTTGCTGGTTTGTATATGGTGTGCGGAGCGTTGAAAACATGGCATGTTGGCATAGGGATACATCTCGATGCGTCTTTTGAACGGATTTGATTGGGTGGGTGCGCTGGGCAATTTGTATCTATCAAGTAAAATGCGCATAAACGGCGCGTTTAGGGTGATGTTGGCCGTACCTGCCGGGAAAAATGTGCGCGCGGTGGCCGGCTGCGCATTTTTCTCGACAGATTTCCGGGAGGCGCTCTGGGGGTGTAGCTACCAACGTGAGCACCCTCCTGCGCTCGCGCGTTCTTCTCGACAGGTGCAAACGCTCGCACGCGACTCCAACGCAGCTTGCGTCGCGTTGTGAGCAACGCACCCCTTACATCGTGCACAGGGGGACGCGGGCGCGGTTGTCCGTCCCGTAAAAGTCCACGGCGCGCACGGTCGCGGTTTCGTCCTCCGCGGGTATACTGGGATGCGTGACCGCAAGCGAGTGAGGAGCGCGTATGAGCAAGGCCGACGTACAGTTTGTGAGGATGTGCCGCGATATTCTCGACCACGGCACCACCACCGAGGGCGAGAAGGTGCGCCCGCGCTGGGAGGACGGCACGCCTGCCCACACCATCAAGAACTTCGGCGTAACCGCGCGCTACGACCTGCGCGAGGAGTTCCCGGCGCTCACGCTGCGCCGCACGGCCCTCAAGAGCGCCATGGACGAGATCTTGTGGATCTACCAGCGTAAATCCAACAACATCCACGACCTGAACTCGCACATTTGGGACGAGTGGGCCGACGAGACCGGCTCCATCGGCAAGGCGTACGGTTACCAGGTGGGCCAGAAGAGCACCTACCCCGAGGGCGAGTTCGACCAGATGGACCGCGTGCTGTACGACCTCAAACACACGCCGTTCTCGCGCCGCATCATGACGAACCTCTACACCTTCGCCGACCTGCACGAGATGAATCTCTACCCGTGCGCCTACAACGTGATCTACAACGTGACGCACCGCGCCGGCGACGAAAAGCTCACACTCAACATGGTGCTCATGCAGCGCAGCCAGGACATCTTGGCCGCCAACAACTGGAACGTGTGCCAGTACGCGATCTTGCTCATGATGGTGGCGCAGTCGGTGGGGATGGTGGCCGGCGAGCTTCTGCATGTGATCGCCGACGCGCACATCTACGACCGCCACGTGCCGGTGATCGAGGAGCTCATCGAGCGTCCGCAGTTCCCGGCGCCTACCGTGCGCCTGAACCCCGAGGTCACAGACTTCTACGCCTTCACCACCGACGACCTTGTCGTGGAGAACTACCAGCACGGCCCGCAGGTGAAAAACATCCCCATTGCCATCTAGGCTGCCGCTCATCTGCCATTGGGGACGGGTACGGATGGCAGAGGCGAACGCGCGAGGAGGACACATGCGCAACGACTTAGCCGCCATCGTGGCGGTGTGCGACGACTGGGGCATCGGACGCAACGGTGACATGGTAGTGGCCAACAAGGCGGACATGCGCCATTTCGTGGCACACACCTCGGGCTGCACCGTTGTCATGGGGCGTCGCACGCTGGAGAGCTTCCCCGGCGGCCGCCCGCTCAAGAACCGCCGCAACATCGTGCTGACGCGCGACGCTTCCTTCGAGCGGGAGGGCGTGGAGGTGGCGCATTCCGTGGCCGAGGCGCTCGCGATGCTTTCGCCTGACGAGCGCGCGTGGGTCGTCGGCGGGGGAGAGGTGTACCGCCAACTCCTGCCGTATTGCACGCGCGCCGTGGTAACCAAGAACCACTGCGTCCGGCGGGTCGACGCCTACTTCCCCAACCTGGACGACGACCCGGCGTGGTGCGTTGTCTCCGCAGACGGCCCGCACGTCATAGCGTCCGGCGAGGGCGACGAGGGCGTGTCGTTTGAGTTCGTAACCTACGAGCGCGCAAGCGCCGACGAGAAGGGAATCTCGTGAGCGTGTTGCTGGGGCTTGTCGCCCTCTTCCTCGTGTTGCTGGTGCTGTCGTGGATCCTGGTGATTCCCATCACCATCATCGCGTTTCTCATCAAGATCGCGCCCTTTGCCATTGTGGCGCTCATCATCTACGGGCTGGTGACCGGGCGCATAGAGATCACGATCCATCGCGACCACCGCAAGTAACCCCGCAAACAGCTCATCGACCGTTCTGACCTCAACGCTTGGCTTTACCCGCCGTTTACCCGGCGCAGCCTCACCTCGATGCCGTGCGGGGCGTACAATAGGGCCGTTGTTGCATACGGCCCGGCGGCGCGCTGCGTCCCCGGCGGTGAGGGAGGCTCCATATGCTTCGCGTAGGCATGCTCACAAGCGGCGGCGACTGCCAGTCGCTCAACGCGACGATGCGCGGCATCGTCAAAACGCTCGATGCCAACTGCAAGAAGGACGTTGAGTTCTACGGGTTCCAAGACGGCTACCGCGGTCTCATGTACGGCAACTACCGCGTCATGAAGGCGCCCGACTTCTCGGGCCTGCTCACGCGCGGCGGCACCATCTTGGGCACGAGCCGCACGCCTTTCAAGCAGATCGACGAGCCTATGCCCGACGGTCTGGAGAAAGTCCCGGCCATGAAGAAGATGTACAAGAAGCTCAAGCTCGACTGCCTGTGCGTGCTCGGCGGCAACGGTTCGCTCAAAACCGCCAATCGCCTGTCGGAGGAGGGCTTGAACGTTATCGGGCTGCCCAAGACCATCGACAACGACACCTGGGGCACCGACATGACCTTCGGCTTCCCCTCGGCCATCGACATCGCCACCAAGGCCGTTGACGACATCCACACCACCGCCAGCTCGCACGGGCGCGTGTTCGTGATCGAGATCATGGGCCACAAGGTTGGCTGGATCCCGCTGTACGCCGGTGTTGCTGGCGGTGCCGACGTGATCCTCATCCCCGAGATCCCCTACGATTTGGACAACGTCCTCAAGGCTATCGACCAGCGCGTGAAGAACGGCGCCCGCTTCGCCATCGTGGTGGTGGCCGAGGGAGCCAAGTCCAAGGAGGAGGCGGCGCTCACCAAGAAGCAGTACAAGAAGCTCTTGGCCGCCCGCACCGAGCCCTCCATCGCCTACGTGTTGGCCGACCAGATCGCCGAGCGCTCCGGCCGAGAAGTGCGCGTGGCCATCCCCGGGCACACGCAGCGCGGCGGCAGCCCGAGCGCCTACGACCGCGTGTTCGCCACGCAGTGCGGCGTTGAGGCCGCGCGCGGCATCCTCGAGGGGGCCTCGGGCTTCATGGTCGCCCAGGTTGGCGGCAAGATGTGCCGCGTGCCGCTGGCAGATATCGCCGGCAAGCTCAAGATGGTCGATCCCGAGTCCGACCTTGTCCGCGAGGCCCGCGCCCTCGGCATCAGCTTCGGCGACGAGTAACCCAGATTACTCCAGCTTCTCAAGCAGCCGAGAAGCACGTGCAGTAGGGTCCATGGGGCCCCGGGAGAACAAGAACCTTGATTTTGCTCGATATCAACATCAAGAACCTTGTTTTCCCGGGGCCTTTCTGCGCCGTCGTCAGTGTGAGGGGCTTTGTGTGATGCGTTTGGGAGACGCTTCAGCTATGAAGGGGCCTGCGGGGATAAGGTTCCGGATTTTGATATCGGGCAAAATCCGGGTTCTTATCCCCGCAGGCCCCGTTCTGCTGCAGTTATACCTTGAATCGCCCGGCTGAGCGCGCGTTACTTCACCGTCATCACGGGAACGTCAACGGCGCGGAGGACACCGTAGCTTACGCTGCCGAGAAGACCGCGCACCGCGCCGAGGCCGCGCCGCCCCATGATCACGAGGTCGCAGTCGTGGCGCTTCACGTAGGACGCGATGCCCTCGACCGGGGTGAGGTCGGGCATGACGTCTATGGCAGTCGCGCAGGCAAGCCCCTCAAGCGAGCCGGAAAGCTCCTCCTCAAGGTCATCCTTCATGTGCTTGACGTTCTCGCGGAAGGCGCGCTCGTAGAGGTCAGGCTCAACGAGCAGGTAGTCGGCCAAGGCGTCCGAGGCGGCCGGAATGGTGTGGAAGGGGTCGGAGGGCACCGTCATCACGCTCACCACGTGCAGCGTTGCCTCCTTGTCGGCGCCCACGAGGTCTTTGGCTATCTCCAGGGCGCTGCGGGAGGGGTTGGATCCGTCGTACGGTACCAGCACGTTCTTGAAGCTCATGGTGGCTCCTCTCGCCCGCGTGTGCTGCCGCCCGCGGCGCTTGGGTGTCGCGGGCGCTTCACTTGGGTGTATACCCGCTTGCCACGGCGCAAAACAACCGTTGGCCGCTCAACACGGTTAGCGGCGCGTCTTGGGAAACGCCGTCGTACAACGCGTTGACCCGCCATTGGTACCCGTCCCTAATGGCGGGTGGGCTCATAACGCAAAACCCCGCCGGCAAAGCCGACGGGGTTTCGAAGGAGATCCGCAAGGACGCGTTCTTCACGCACTTGCCGGGCAGACGTCCTCAGACGTTGCCTGCAACCTGCGTGGCGCGCCCCCGCAGGATGGCCGAGAATAGCGGCGCGTGGCCGCAGGTACCTTTAGGCCTCTGCCATCTGGGCCTGGACGGCGGTGATGGCCACAACGCCCACGATGTCGGTGGCAACGCAGCCGCGGGACAGGTCGTTCACCGGCTTGGCGATGCCCTGCAGGATGGGGCCGTAGGCCTCGGCCTGGCCGAAGCGCTGCACCAGCTTGTAGCCGATGTTGCCGCACTCGAGGTTGGGGAACACCAGCACGTTGGCGTGGCCGGCAACCTGGGACTCGGGGGCCTTCAGGCTCGCCACCTCGGGCACGATGGCTGCGTCGAGCTGCAGGTCGCCGTCAACGGCGAGCTCGGGAGCCTTCTCCTTGGCGAACTTGGTGGCCTCCTGAACCTTCTTGGCGGTGTCGCCGCCGGCGGAACCCATCGTGGAGTAGGAGAGCATGGCAACCTTGGGCTCGATGTCGCCCATGAAGGTCTTGAAGGAGTGGGCCGAGGCGATGGCGATCTCGGACAGCTCGTCAGAGGTGGGGTCGATGTTTAGGCCGCAGTCGGCGAAGACCAGCGTGCCGTCGGCGCCGAACTGGGGCGTCTTGGTGCACATGACCATGAAGGCGGAGACGAGCTTGGTGCCGGGGGCGGTCTTCAGGATCTGCAGGGCCGGGCGCAGCGTGTTGGCGGTGGAGTGGCAGGCGCCGGAAACCAGGCCGTCGGCGTCGCCCATCTTGACCATCATGGTGCCGTAGTAGGTGGCGTCCATCATCTGGGCGCGCGCCTGCTCGATCGTGACGCCCTTCTTGGCGCGCAGCTCTGCGAACTTCTGGGCGTACGCCTCATGCTTGGGAGCCGTGGGGCTCGTGGGGTCGATGACGAGCACGCCCTCGACGTCGATCTTGGCCGGGTCACCCAGGATGACGAGATTGGCGAGGTCCTCCGCCACGATCTGCTTGGCCGCCTCGATGGTGCGCGGATCCTCGCCCTCGGGCAGGACGATGGTCTTCTTGTCGGCGCGGGCGGCTTCCTTCATGCGGGTGAGAAAATCGCTCATGCTCTCCTCTTCTCTGTAACGGTTGCGGTGGCGCGTCCGTTGAGCTTCAAGTACAACTTGAGCTTTCCTTGTGACGCAACCTTCATTATAGGGTTTGAGCGCTATAATTCGCTCAGCAACCGAGTCTTTTATCGCTGTTTTTGACGTTGCGCTGGCAGATGCCCTTCAGGCTGATCACAAGGAGCAGCAATGCAGATCTACGATGGATTACCTGCGTCATTCGACCCCGACGCGTACGACATGATCGTCGTCGGCGCGGGGTACGCGGGCGCTGTCTGCGCGCGGCGCCTGGCCGAGACCGCGGGGTTCCGCGTGGCGGTGCTCGAGCGCCGCGGCCACATCGCCGGCAACGCGTACGACTTCGTCAACGACGCGGGCATCCTGGTGCACGAGTACGGTCCGCACATTTACCACACCACCGACGACCGCGTGCACGAGTTCCTCTCCCGCTTCACCGAGTGGACCGACTACCAGCACAAGGTGCTCGCCAACATCCACGGCACGCTCGTGCCGGTGCCGTTTAACCACACGAGCCTCAAGCTCGCGTTCGGCGACAAGCGCGGCGAGGAGCTCTACGCCAAGCTGGTGGACGTGTTCGGCCAGAACAAGAAGGTCCCGATCATGGACCTGCGCGAGAAGAACGACCCCGACTTGGCCGAGGTTGCCGACTACGTGTACGAGAACGTGTTTCTCTACTACACGATGAAGCAGTGGGGGCAGACCCCCGACGAGATCGACCCGTCGGTGACCGGCCGCGTGCCGGTGTTCATCGGCGACGACGACCGCTACTTCCCGGGTGCAACCCACCAGGGGATGCCGGCCGAAGGCTACACCAAGCTCTTCGAGCACATGCTCAACCACGATCTCATCGACGTCTTCGTAAACGTCGACGCCCGCTCCATCATCGAGATGGACGAGAACACCGTAAAGCTGTGCGGCCACGTCTACGGCGGCGAGGTCGTCTACACGGGGCCTTTGGACGAGCTTTTCGGCCTCGACTTGGGCGCGCTGCCGTACCGCACGCTCGACATGCGCTTCGAGACGCTCGACGTCGATCAGTTCCAGCCGGTGGCCACGGTGAACTACACCACCTCGGAGGACTTCACGCGCATCACCGAGTTCAAGCTTATGACCGGCCAGGTTGTCCCCGGCAAGACCACCGTCATGCGCGAGTACTCCAAGGCCTATACCCCCGGCTCGGGCGAGACGCCCTACTACGCCATCCTGGACCCCGAGAACACCGAGCTCTACCAGCGCTATCGCGCCCGCGTGGAGGATGTGACGAACTTCCACCTGGTGGGCCGTTTGGCCGAGTACCGCTACTACGACATGGACGCCGTGGTGGACTCGGCGCTCACGCTGTCCGACGAGCTCATTTCCTGCCACAGCTAAACCTACCCGCACGCGGGCGGTGAGGCGCCGCCCGCGCTTTTTGCGCCGCGCAGGCGCTCCTTCCAGCAGCGAGGAACCCATGCAGAAGACCATTACGTTCGGCATACCGTGCTACAACTCGGCAAAGGACATGGACCGCGCCGTCTCGTCCATCTTGGACGGGTCGGACTTTGCCAGCGACGTGCAGATCGTCATCGTAGACGACGGCTCAAGCGACGAGACGCCCGCCAAGGCCGACGCCTGGGCGGCGCGCTATCCCGACATCGTGGAGGCGGTGCACCAGGAAAACGGCGGCCACGGTATGGCGGTGCTCGCCGGCCTGCGCGCGGCCCAGGGCGTGTACTACAAGGTGCTCGACTCCGACGACTGGGTTGATCCCCATGCGCTGAAGGAGATGCTCTCCCTCTTGCGCGGCTTCATCAGCCGCGGCCTGCGCGTGGACCTGTTCATATCCAACTACGTGTACGAGCACGTGGCCGACGACACGCGCACCACCATCACCTACAAGAGCGTGCTGCCGCGCAAGAAGGTGTTCAGCTGGAGCGAGATCGGCCATTTCAAGCCGTGGCAGAACCTGCTCATGCACAGCCTGTGCTACCGCACCGAGGTGCTGCGCGCCGCCCAGGTGCCGCTGCCGGCGCACACCTTCTACGTGGACAACATCTATGCCTACCAGCCGCTTCCGCGCTGCACCACGATGTACTACGCCGACATCGACCTGTATCGCTACTTCATCGGCCGCGAGGACCAGAGTGTGAACGAGCAGGTCATGGTGGGGCGCATCGACCAGCAGCTGCGCGTGACCCGCATCATGATGGAGGCCTATCACCTGGATGACGACGTGTCCGAGCCGCGCCTGCGCTCGTACATGTACATGTACTTCACGATGATGATGGCCATCTGCTCGGTGTTCTCGCGCCTGTCCGACGCGCCCGACGCCATGGACAACCTGAAGCGCCTGTGGGCCGACCTGCGCGTGTACGACAACCGCATGTACCAGCGCGCGCGTCACGGCCTGGTGGGCACGGCCACCAACCTGCCGGGTGCGATGGGCTCCAAGATCACCATCGGGCTCTACCACTTGGCGAGCCGGATCTTCAAATTCAACTAGGCGAGAAGAGCGGGTTCTATCCCGGCGCCGCGTGCCCGGGCTTATCATCCCGTGCTCAAACAGCTTCGACGCGACGGAGGCCCCGGAAACGGGGCCTCCTGCGTCTGCAGAACTGCGCCGGGACGATAAGCCTGGGCACACGGCTGCGTCATCCCGCCCGTTGCTCGGACGCATCGCTTCGCTCGCGTCGGAAGAGCGACGCTGCATCAAAGGTGGAAAAGGCCGGCGGGGAATAAGGTTCTGGATTTTGATATCGGGCAAAATCCAGGTTCTTATCCCCCGCCGGCCGTGCGCTCAAATAGGCGTTTTGCTAGTTGGCGGCGTCGGAGCGCAGGTCGCGCGCGGCGGGGATGCCGTGGAGGGATTCGGCTTGGGTGCAGCCGGCGGTGATGGCGGCTTCGAGGGCGCGCGTGGCAACCAAGCCCACCACGTCGAGGGGGAGGGCGTCGGCATCATCCAGGGTACCTGAGGCCAGGACGTAGATGGTGTCGCCGTCGTTGGTGGTGTGGGTGGGGCGGATGGTGTGCGCATAGGCGTCAGCGGCTATCTGGGCCACCTTGGTGGCTTGCGCCTTGGTGAGGCGCGCGTTGGTGAAGACGCATGAGATCGTGGTGTTGGTGCGGTCGAGCGGCATCGCGCCGGTGCCGCCGGGGGTGAGGAAGGCCTCCTCCATGCTTACGATCTCGCGTGCCTCGGGGGCGGGGCGCATGCCGGCGATCGGTTGGCCGCCGACGGGGTCCACGACGTTGCCGCAGGCGTTGACGGCGCTTATCGCCGCCACCTTGAGGGAGCCGAGCGCGAAGGCCCGCGCGCCCAAACCGCCTTTCATGGCGCACGCGGGGCCGTTGAGCTTGCCTACCGTGGCGCCTGTGCCGGCGCCGACGTTGCCCTCGGCGCAAGCGTCTGCGCTGGCGTGCTCGTCAGGGTTGGCGCAGCCCGTGAGCGCCGCTTGGGCGGCAAGCGCTCCGGCGCGCGCGTCGGGACGGGTGAAGGCGTCGCCGAAGGCGAGGTCGAAGATGCAGCTGGAGCACACGATGGGCACCTGGGTGGGGCCCACGGGAAGGCCGATGCCCGCCTGCTCGAGCGCGCGCGCCACGCCGGAGGCCGCTTCGAGCCCGAAGGCCGACCCGCCGGACAGGCATACGGCATGCACCTGCTCCACGGTGTTCTCGGGGCGGAGGAGGTCGGTCTCGCGCGAGGCCGGCGCGCCGCCGCGCACGTCGACGGCGCCCGTGGCGCCGGAAGGCGCTGCGACGACGGTGCAGCCGGTGCCGGCCGCGAGGTCGGTCCAGTGGCCGACGCGAAAATCGTCGAGCGCGGTTACGGGGATGGGTTCAAGCGCGGATCTGCGCATGGTGCTCCTCGAGGTCGTGGTTGTGCGTTGCGGACGGGCGCGCGCGGCGTCAGCTGGTGCAGCCGAGCGCGCGGAGGCTGCGCACGGTGCGCGCGATGGGCAGACCCACCACGTTGTAGTAGTCGCCGTTGATCTTCTCGACCAAAAGGCGCCCGCCGGCCCCTTGTATGCCGTAGGCGCCCGCCTTGTCGAGTGGCTCGCCGCTTGCCGCGTACGCGGCGATCTCCTCGTCGGAAAGGGGGTAGAAGGTCACGTCGGTTACCTGCACGAAGGCGTCGGCCACCGCGGGGGCGTCACCGCTTTTGCGCGGCCCGAGCGCCACGCACACGCCGGTTGCCACCTGGTGCGTGCGGCCGGAAAGGCGCTGCAGCATGGCGCAGGCCTCTCGCTCGTCGGCCGGCTTGCCCAAAAGGAGGCCGTCCACCGCCACGATGGTGTCGGCGGCGAGCACGACCTCGCCGGGAGCGGCGTGGTTCTCGGCCACTGCGAGTGCCTTCAAACGGGCGAGACGCCCCACCAGGTCGAGGGGAGTCTCGCCCGGCAGCGGCGTCTCGTCTATGGCGGCCGGGATGGCGCGGAAGGTGTAGCCGGCCTCCTGCATCAGCTCGACGCGGCGCGGCGACTGCGAGGCGAGGATCATAGCTGGATGCTCTCGCGCACCTTGGCCACGGCCCGCTCGCCGGCGATGTCACCCAGGATCGCCAAGGCAAAGGGGAGCGCTTGGGCCATGGCGCTCGCGGTGATGATGTTGCCGGAGACCACCACGGTCTTCTCGCCGGCGTAAGTGCCCTCGGGCAGCTGGCCGGTGAAGCTGGGGAAGCAGGTGGCGCGATGCCCGTCGAGCACGCCGGCCTTGGCCAGCACCGCGGCCGGGGCCGCGCAGATGGCGGCCACGTGCTTCTCGGCCGCAAAGCGCTGCACGAGCTTGATCACGCGCTCGTCGGCGGCGAGGTTGGTGGCGCCGGGCAGGCCGCCGGGGAGCATGACGTAGTCGTACGCGTCGAAGTCCACTTCGTCAAAAAGGTAGTCGCAGGTGATGGGGATCTGCTGCGAGCTCACAGCGTCGCGCGTGGACATGATCGAGACGGTAGCGCACTTGACGCCGCCGCGCCTGAGCACGTCGACCGTGGTGAGGCACTCGATGGTTTCGAACCCGTCTGCTACGAGAACAGCAACACCTGGCATGGATTCCTCCTCGGTTGGGTGGCTAGGTCTGTCTCCTTGTACCCAATACCGCGCCCGGCGCACGCGTGACGGCGCATCGCGCGAGCCGCCGGCGTTCGGTGCTCGGCGAGGAAGGCTAAGCGCGCGTGAGGTGGGTCACCGTCTCTACGTGGAAGGTCTGCGGGAAGAGGTCCACCGGCGTTACGGAGACCGGGCGGAAGACGCCCCGCTCGCGGAAGCGCGCGAGGTCGCGGGCGAGGGTGGCGGGGTCGCAGGAGACGTAGGCCACGTCGCGGGTGGCGGTGTTTGAGATGAGCTCGACCACCTCGGGCGCGAGGCCGGCGCGCGGCGGGTCCACCACCAGCACGTCGGGCTCCTCGTCGGGGAACTCGCGCGCGGCGTCGCCGCCTACGGCCTCCACGTTGTCGAGGCGGGCCCGGTCGAGGTTGCGGCGCAGGTCGCGCACGGCCGGTCCGTAGGACTCAACGCCGAAGACGAAGCCGGCGCGGCGGGCGAGCGGCAGCGTGAAGGTGCCCGCGCCGCAGTACAGGTCGAGCGCCACCTCGTGGGGCTTGGGAGCGAGCGCGTCTGTGACGAGCTCGATGAGGATCTCGGCGGCAGGAGTGTTTACCTGGAAGAACGACGGGGCAGAGAGCGTCATGCTCTCCTCGCCGATGTGCTCGGTCCAGTTGCCGAAGCCGTCGAGGACCTCGACCTTCTTGACGCGGCGCGCCCGCGCGTCGCCCGAGGTCATCACGCGCACCACGCTCGTGGGCTTGACGGCGTCGCGCAGCACGCGCGACATCTCGGCGCGCGGGAAGGGGCCGGCAGGCGTCCAGAAGGCAACCTCGAGCTGGCGGGTGCGGCGGCTCGCGCGGATGCCCACGCGCTCGATGCCTAAGTCGGCGCCGTGGGTGGCGAAGGCGAGCGCGCCCTGCACCGCGGCCACGGCCTTGGCGAAGCGCTTCTCAAAGAGCGGGCAGCGCTTGACCTTGACCACGGTGTCGGCCTCGGCGGCGTGGAGCCCCAGCGTGAGGCGCCCGCCCTGCATGCGCGGCGCGAGCTCGATCTTGTTGCGGTAGCCCCAGGCGTCCGCAGCGTACCGGATGGGCTGCACGAGTGCGGCGGCCTCCTCGGGCGAGAAGCGCCCGATGCGGGCGAGGGCGTCGCGCACGTTGGCCTCCTTGGCGGCGAGCTGGGCGGGACGCTCCAGAGCGGCCCAGGGGCAGCCGCCGCAGACGCCGACGTACGGGCACGGCGGCTCGGTGCGGTCCGCGCTCGGGGTGAGCACGCGCTCGACCTTTGCCTTGGAGAAGCTCTTGCCCTCGCTGACCACGGCGGCCTCCACCGTGTCGCCGGCGATCCCGCCGGAGATGAAGACGGTCTTGCCGGTTTCATCGTGGGCGATGGCATCTGGTCCGTAGGTCATGCGTTCGACGGTGAGCTTCAAGGGTGTTCCTTCCGAGGAGGGGCGGGTGTGCGGCGGCTCTCAGCAGGGCCGGGGTTTTCAAGCCCCCATGATAGCGGAGAAGGGCCGCGCAGGTGCGCGACCCTTCTGAGGTTTGCAGAGCGTATGCCGAAACGCCCGCGTGCGGGAGAGCGTGGTCGACTTGCCAAGGGGCGGGCTCAGGCGGCGCGCGCCTCGCGCTCTGCCACCGCTGATCGCCCCCACGGCGGACGGGCGTTTGCCTAGCGGCGGCGCTTGGCGTCCGGGCCCTCGAGCGCCTTGGGCGCGCCCCCGCGGCCGAAGAGCGTCTTGAACCCTAGGCCGATAAGCGCAAGGCCGGTGCGCATGCGCCCGCGCTTGCGGGTGGGAGCCTGCTGGGCCGGCGCGGCGTGCGCGGCTGGGCGGGGTGCCTCGGCATCTGCGCCCCCGGCCTCGGGCTCGATGAGGGTGGCCTCAACGTGCGCAACCTGCGCGGTTGCCTTCGGGGCGCCGGCCGCCTGCTCGGCAGGGGCGGCGGCAACGTCTGGCGCGGGGGCCGTGCTCGCAGGGGCTGCGGCGGGAGCGGGCTTCTCGTCCGCTTGGGCGGCGGCCCTTTCGGCCTCGGGCGCCATGTCCTTGTCGGAGCGCTTCTCGTCCGCGTTGGCGGCAGGGGTTGCCTCAGCTGCTTTTGCGCCGGCCGCCTCGGCCGCAACCGCTGCGCCCTCGGGCTCGTGCGCGAGCTTCTCGGCCAGCTGCACCACCGCTGCGCTGGGGTTCGGCTCCACGTTGGCCGGGTCGAAGTGCGCGCGGATCTCCTCCTGGCGCTCGTCGGCCGCCTCCTGGGCGCGGCGGTAGGCGCGCAGCACGAGCTGCGTCTGGGCGTTGTAGTCCTCCTCGCCCTCGGCGCGGGGCACGGGGGCCCAGGTGCCGTCGGCGGTGAGACGGCGCGCCTTCACGTTGTCGGCCAGCTGCATGTGCATGTAGGTGCGCACCAGCTCGCGGCAGGTGGGGTCGAGCACGGGGAAGGCGATCTCCACGCGGTGCTCGGTGTTGCGGGTCATCATGTCGGCCGACGAGAGGTAGACCATGTCGCCCTCGACGCCGAAGGAGTAGACGCGCGCGTGCTCGAGGAAGCGCCCCACGATGGAGCGGATGTGCACGTTCTCGGTCTTGCCGGGGATGTCGGGCAGCAGGCAGGAGATGCCGCGGATGATCATCTCCACGCGCACGCCGGCCTGGCTGGCCTCGGCGATCTTGTCGATAACCTCGCGGTCGGTGAGCGAATTCATCTTCATGAACACGTAGGCGCTCTGGCCCGCGCGGGCGCGCTCGATCTCGCGGTTGAGGCCGTTCATGATAAGCGGCTTTAAGCTCGCGGGGGCCACGCCTAGGTAGCGGTAGACGCCCTTGAGGTTACCGAGCGAGAGGTTGCGGAAAAACGCGTTGGCGTCCTCGCCGATGCCCTCGTGGGCGGTCATGAGCATGAAGTCCGAGTAGGTCTTGGCGGTCTTCTCGTTGAAGTTGCCGGTGCCCAGAAGCGTGATGCGCGTGAGCTTCATGCCCTTGCGGTAGGTGAGCTGGCAGATCTTGGAGTGGCACTTGAAGCCCTCCGAGCCGTAGATCACCATGCAGCCGGCGGCCTCCAGGCGCTCGGCCCACTGGATGTTGTTGGCCTCGTCGAAGCGGGCGCGCAGCTCCATGAGCACGGTGACCTCTTTGCCGCCTTCGGCCGCGCTGATGAGGCTCTCGCACAGACGGCTTTGCTTGGCTACGCGGTAGAGGGTGATGCGCAGCGAGATGCACTCCGGGTCGTGCGCGGCGTCGTGCACGAGCGAGAGGAACGGGTCCATGGACTCGTAGGGGTAGAAGAGCAGCTTGTCACCCTCCATGACTTGCTCGCGCACCGGGCGGTCGGGGTCGAACAAGGGGCTCGGCTGGGGGGAGACCGGCGTGAAGAGCAAATCGGCGCGCGAGGCGGCGGGGATGCGGTCCTCCACGGCGAAGACGTAGCCCAAGTCCAGCGGGATGTCGAGCACGGTGACCGCGCCGGCCGAGAGCTTGAGGGCCTTGCGGATCATGGTGAGGTTGCCCTTCTTGAGGTGCCCCTCGACCTCCAGGCGCACCGGCTGCAGGCGCAGGCGCTGCTTCAGGATGCGCTTCATGTGCAGGCGGTAGTCGGAGTCCTCCTCCACGCCCTCGCCGTCGGGGTCGATGTCGGCGTTGCGAGTGACGCGAATCACGGCGCGGTCGCGCGGCAGGTAGCTGCCGAAGCAGCTGTCGAGGCAGGTCATCATGACGTCCTCGAGGAGCATGTAGCGGTAGGCCTGGCGGCTCACGTCGCCGCGCACGCGGATCTCCACGGTGCGGTTGAGTGCGCTGGGGACCTCGATCAGGCCGAGCAGGTTCTCCTCGTCGGCGCTCTCAAGGCCGCAGACCAGGTACAGCGCGCCGTTGCGCAGGTTGGGGAAGGGGTGGCGCGGGTCGATCACGAGCGGCGAGATCACCGGGGCGAGGTAGGCGTGGAAGTACTGCTCCACGAAGGTGCGCTCCTCGCCGGTGAGGGTTTCGGGGCGCAGGCGCTCCACGCCGCAGGAGGCGAGCTGCGCCTCGATGGCGGAGAAGCCCGCGGCGGCGCGGCGGGTGAGCGGCGCCAGGGTGTTGTGGATCACGTCGATCTGCTCGGAGGCGGTGAGGTTCCCCTTGTTCTCGAGCGGCTCCTTCTCCATCGTGGCGAGGTCGGACAGGCCGCCCACGCGCACCATGAAGAACTCGTCTAGGTTGGAGAAGAAGATCGAGACGAACTTCAGGCGTTCGAACAGCGGGACGTCCTCGTCGAAGGCCTCGCACAGCACGCGGTTGTCGAAGCGCAGCCACGACAGCTCGCGGTTCTGGGTGTAGGTGAAGTCGTACTTCTCGGCGTTGGCGATCTTGCGGGCGCTTTGCGTGCTCTCGTCGATAACCGCCTCGCGCTCCGGCGAGATGTCCTCGACCGCGCGGGTCTTCTTGTGCTTCTTCCTGCGTTTGCCGTTGTCTTTGTCCTTGGACTTGGGCGCCGGGCCCTTGGCTGCGAGCTCGGGGTCTTGGTCGTTCTTGTGCTTAGATGCCACCGTAGCGCTTCCTTTCTGATGCAGGCGGGCCTGCGCGGTTGGTCGATAGATGTAAGTATAGGGGAGCGCGCGGACACTTGTGTGTGCGCAATGTTAGGGTTCCCGCCCGCGGCCCATCCGCTGCGGCGGCGCACCTGCCATGGGGGACGGGTACCAATGGCAGAAGATGCGGGCCTGCCACTGGTACCCGTCCCCCATGGCAGGTGCCACGGCGCGCGTGATTGCGTAAACTGGCGGTGGGCGGGCACGCATCGCACACAGGGAAGGGAGCTGCTGTGAACACGCCTGTGCTGGAGACCGAGCGCCTGGTGCTGAGGAAGTTTGCCGAGGACGACCTGGAGGCGCTTTTTGCCATCCTCGCCGACGAGGAGGTCAACCGGTTTTTGCCGTGGTGGCCTGCGCGCACCCTTGAGGACGCGCGGAGGTTTTACGAGGAGCGCTACGCCGCGGTGTACCGCGAACCCCAAGGGTACGCCTACGCCATCTGCCTGAAGCGCGACAACGTGCCGGTCGGCTACGTTGGGGTTGATGCGGCGGGCGCGCACGACTTCGGCTACGGGGTGCGCAAGGAGCTGTGGGGCAAGGGGATCGCAACCGAGGCGGGTCGCGCCGTGCTGGACGCGGTGCGCGCCGACGGCCTGCCGTTTGTCACGGCCACGCACGACCGCAAGAACCCCGGCAGCGGGCGGGTCATGCAGAAACTCGGGATGACATATCGCTACTCCTACGAGGAGCAGTGGCAGCCCAAGGACATTCCCGTGGTGTTTCGGATGTACCAGCTGAACTTCTCCGCGCCCGAGGACTTCGTGTACCGGGGGTACTGGGATCGGTACGAGAACCACTTTGTCGAGGAGCTGTAGACGCCAGATCTCGAGGCTGGACTGCTCCTGCCGCCAGCCATTGGGGACGGGTACGGATGGCAGAGTGCGGAGCACCTGCCATCCGTACCCGTCCCCAATGGCACAATGGCGGGCGTCTCTACGCCCCGAAACAAATCACTTTGTAACGTTTGCCGACAGCGGGGCCCGCACGGGCAGGCCGGGTGCTACAGTTACGGTTCGGCTGGTTTTCCGCGCCCGCGCGCGGCGCGTTTGTTGGAAGGAGCACCATGGGCGTCAACCTCTCGGGTCGGAGCTTCCTCAAGCTTCTCGACTTCACTTCCGCTGAGATCACCTACCTCATCGATCTCGCCGAGGACTTCAAGCGCCTCAAGCGCACCGGCACCCCTCACCGCTATCTCGAGGGGAAGAACATCGTGCTGCTGTTCGAGAAGACCTCGACGCGCACGCGCTGCAGCTTCGAGGTTGCCGGTCGCGATCTGGGCATGGGCGTGACCTACCTGGATCCCGGCAGCTCGCAGATGGGCAAGAAGGAGTCCATCGAGGACACGGCGCGGGTGCTGGGGCGCATGTACGACGGCATCGAGTACCGCGGTTTTGCGCAAGAGATCGTAGAGACCCTGGCCGAGTACGCCGGCGTGCCGGTGTGGAACGGGCTGACCACCGAGTTCCACCCCACGCAGATGATCGCCGACATGCTCACCATCCGCGAGAAGCTCGGGCGCCTGGCCGGGCTGAACTTCACCTTCATGGGCGACGCCGGCAACAACGTGGGCAACTCGCTCATGGTGGCTTGCGCCAAGCTGGGCCTCAACTTCACGGCGTGCGGTCCAGCCGCGCAGATGCCCGACGCCGATCTGGTTGAGACCTGCCGCGCCATCGCTGCCGAGAACGGCTGTACCGTGACGCTTACCGAGGACGTTGCGGCCGGCACCGCGGACGCCGACGTGATCTACACCGACATCTGGGTCAGTATGGGCGAGCCCGACAGCCTGTGGGCCGAGCGCATCAAGCTGCTCTCGCCCTATCAGGTGAACGCCGCCGCCATGGCCAACGCAAAGCCAGGCGCCATCTTCATGCACTGCCTGCCGAGCTTCCACGACACCAAGACCACTGTGGGCGCGGAGATCGCCGAGAAGTTCGGCATCACCGAGATGGAGGTCACCGACGAGGTGTTCGAGAGCAAGCAGAGCGTGGTGTTCGACGAGGCTGAGAACCGCATGCACTCCATCAAGGCCGTGATGTACGCGACGCTGAAGTAAGGACAGTGCCGCCGCTGGCGTTCCAGCTGCGGCGTTGCGGGGCGTGCTCCGGAGCATGTGCCGGTTACGCATCTCTCGCACAGGTCGTTTTGTATAGTGATGCAAAACCGCAGCCTCTCTAGCTGCGTAAACGTAAAAAGCGACGGTTATGCTGCATAAACTCTTCGAGAAAGGCATGCATAACCGTCGCTTCTTTGTTACGGGGCCGCGTGGTGTCGCGGCTGGGGCGGCGCCGGGGCGGGCGCGCTTAGGCCTCCAGATGCTCCTTCAGCAGCTCGAGCGCGTGGGCATAGCCGGCAAGGCCCTCGCCGGTCACGCGAGCAAAGCAGGCCATGCTGGCGTAGGAGACCTGACGAAAGCTCTCGCGGGCGTCCACGTCCGAGATGTGGATCTCGACCGCGGGGATCTGAACGGCCTTGAGCGCGTCGAGGATCCCCACGCTCGTGTGGGTGTAGGCGGCCGGGTTGATGACGATGCCGTCAAAGACGCCCATGGCCTGCTGGATCTTGTCGATAAGCGCGCCCTCGTGGTTTGACTGGAACACCTCGACGCTCTCGAAGCCGAGCTTCTCGCCCGCCGCAAGGCAGATGCGCTCGAGCGCGGCGTAGTTCTCGCTCCCGTAGATGTCGGGCTCGCGGATCCCGAGCAGGTTGAGGTTGGGGCCGTTGATAATCAGCGCTTTCATATCCGAGTCCTTTCTGATGCAGGGGTTACGGCGGCCGGGCGACACGAGCCTCGGCCGCCGTGCCTACAGCGACTGCCGGTAGGGGAGCGCCTCGAGCAAGGCGCAGGCGGTGGCGCGGGCGTTCTCGCGCGAGCGCACGACGAGGTCGGCCCATTCGCGGTACAGCGGCAGGCGCTTCTGGGCGAGAAGCGCCACGCCGTCGCGCTGCGACAGCGGCCGGCCGCGGACGGGGAGCTCGTCAAGGCTGCGGTCGAGCATGACCGTGAGGCTGTTCTGGCGCAGCAGGTCGCGGTTGACCGGCACGGTAACCACGCCGCCGCCGCACGAGATCACCTGCCCGGAGCGGGCGGCCACCTCGGCGAGCGCGCGCGTCTCCTCGGCGCGGAAGGCCTCCTCGCCGCGCGTCTCGATAAACGCCTGGCAGCTCGTGCCGAAGCGCTTCTCAAGCTCGTGGTCGATGTCCACGTGCGCGCGGCCGGTGAGCTTGCTCAGCTGCTCGCCCACGCGGGTTTTCCCGCAGCCTGGCATGCCGATGAGCGCGATGTTCTGCTCGGAGAAGGACAGGTGCGCGGTGAGCTCGGCGATGCGCTCTGGGCTTATGACCTCGCCGGTGTAGTGGCGCACGGCCTCGGCGGCTTGCGCCACCAGCATGAGCAGGCCGCCGGCGCAGGGGACGCCGCGGCGCTCGGCGGCGAGCATGAGCCCGGTGCGCGCGGGGTTGTACACGATGTCGACCACGGCCTCGAGCCCGCCTGAGGCAAGCGCGTTAAACGTTGCACCGTCAAGCGGCGAGGCGGGGCAGCGGGGGTACATGCCCACGGGCGTGCAGTTGACCACGAGCGCGGCGCCCGCGTACCGGTCAAGCTCGTCGTAGCCGGCTACCGGGGTCGCGGCCGCAGGTCCCGCGGTGCCGGCCGCCGCAGCCTGCGCGCGGGCGCGCCGCACGCCTTCGGGGTCGCGCGAGACGCACACCGCCTGCGCGCCCAAGTCGAGAAGCACGGTGGTGCAGGTGGTGCCCGCGCCGCCGTCGCCGCCGAGCACGAGCGCCGTCTTGCCGGCAAGCTCGGGGCAGGCGGCGCTCACCAGCGCCTTGAAGCCGAAGTAGTCGGTGTTGTCGCCGCGCAGGCGGCCGTTTGCCAGGCGCGTCACCGTGTTGACGTTGCCCAGGCGCGCCGCCACCGGCGAGATCTCGTCCAGATAGGGTACGACCGTGCGCTTGTAGGGAATCGTGGCGTTGAAGCCCTCCCACTCCTGCCCGCGCACGAAGGCCTCGACGTCTGCGGGCGCGCGCTCAAAGCGCCGGTAGTCAAGCCCCGCCAGCTCGCGGTAGATGACCGGCGTGTAGCTGTGCCCGAGCTTCTCGCCCAGTACGCCGTACGGCCGCCCGGCCTGAGGCGCGGCCGTAGGGGCAGAGGGTGCTTCCAATACCTGAGGCATGTCTGATCCTTTCTACAAAACGGTTGCCCGCCCGGTCGTACGTGGTGTCGTCCGGCCGGTCGTGATGCCCGTCCCTCCCACCGGGCGATCGAGATAGCCCAAACACCCGTACCCCGCGCTTCTCGCCTACACCACCTCGGCGTAGCTGCCGAAGTACGTCACCGTGTCGCACACGTCGTCCAGCGCGTCGAGGAGCTTCTCGAACTTCTCGCCCGCGGCGCTGCACTCCAGGTCGAAGTAGAACAGGTACTCGAAATCGCGCCCGGGGATGGGGCGGCTCTCGAGTTTGACGATGTTCACCCCGAAGGCGTAGAAGCGCTCGAGCACGCGGTAGAGCGAGCCGGGCTCGTGGCCGGTGGTGAGCATGAGCGAGGTGCGCGTGGCGCCGGGATACACTGTGGGCTCGGCCGAGATCACCACGAAGCGGGTGTAGTTGCTGTCGGAGTCCTGGACGGACTCGTCGAGCACGGCCAGGTCGTAAAGGCGCGCGCAGTCGCGGCTGGAGATGGCGGCCACGTCGCGGCGGCCGGAGCCGGCGATCATGGCGGCCGCCTTGGCGGTGTTCTCGCACACGTGCACCTTCACGCCGAGCTTGTCGAGGTAGTGCTGGCACTGCGCGAGCGCCTGCTCGTGGGAGTAGACCTCGCGTATGTCGGCGAGGGCCATCCCGTGCGGGGCGAGCAGGTCGTGGTTGATCTTGAGGCGCAGCGACCGCACGATGGAGAAGCGGTAGCGCGCCATGAGGTCGTACACGCGGTTGACCGAGCCGGCGGTGGAGTTCTCGATGGGCAGGACGCCGAAATTGCACAGGCCCTCGCGCACGGCGCGGAACACGCCCTCGAAGGCGTTGAAGTACTGGATGCGCGGCACCCGGAAGAGCTTGGTCGCGGCGATCTGGCTGTAGGCGCCCTCCACCCCCTGGCAGGCAACGGTGGCGCACTCGGGGAAGGGCTCGGTTGCCGGGCGGAGCGCGGCGCGGAAGGCTTTGGAGCGCGCACCGGGCTTGTCGGCGGCGAGCAGGGAGAGCTGCTCGGCCTTGCTGATGCTCATGATGAGCGAGAACAGCGACACCGCCTGCGGCGCCAGGCTTGCGGGCACCTTGGAGGCGACGTCGGCGAGCTTCTCGCGCTCGCGCTGGGCGTCGTAGACGGGCTTGCCGGTGCCGCGCTTGGACTCTGCCACTTCACGGGCGAGGTCCATGCGCTCCAGGAACAGGCTAACAAGCCCGTCGTCTACCTGGTCGATGCGGGTGCGGATGTCTGAGAGGTCCATGGGGCTCCTTGGGTTGCGGTGGGCGAGAGGCGCGGGGCGGCGAGGGGCGCCCGGCGCGAGCGGCGGGGACAGGGCTAGCGCGCAGGGCGGAACGCGGCGGCGCGCAGGGCGCATCGCGCGGCGGGGCCGGCAGGCTCGGAGGCGGGGTAGCGGCCCTCCTCCACCAGCGCGTCGAGAAGCGCGAGCGCGCAGGTGGCCTCGGCTACGGGCACGGCGCGCGGCACGATGCAGGGGTCGTGGCGGCCGCGGACGGAAAGCGCGGCGTCGCAGCCCCGCTCGAGGTCGACGCTTCGCTGCTCGCGCGCGATGGAGGGCGTGGGCTTCACGGCCATGCGCCACAGGACGGGGGCGCCGGTGGAGATGCCGCCCAGGATGCCGCCGGCGCGGTTGGTTTGCGGGCGGGGCACGCCGTCTGCCATGCGGTAGGCGTCGTTGTTCTGGCTGCCGGTGAGCCGGGCGGCGGCGAAGCCCGCGCCGAACTCCACGCCCTTTACGGCGGGGATCCCGAAGGCGATGCTCGCGATGCGGTTCTCCAGGCCCTCGAACATGGGGTCGCCCACGCCGGCCGGCATGCCGTAGGCGGCGCACTCGATGGTGCCGCCCACGCTGTCGAGGTCGCTTTTGGCCGCAAGGATGCGCGCGCGCATGCGCTCGGCCGCCTCGGCGCTCACGCAGGGCAGGGGGTTGGCGAGCACGGCGGCGCGCTGCGCGGGATCCTCCGCAAGCGGGTTCAGGGGCTCGTCGGCGATGCCCTCCGGGCCGAGGGACGAAATATGCGCCACCACGCGCACGCCCACCTGCTCGAGCGCCTGCAGGGCGATGCCGCCCGCCACGCACAGGGGCGCGGTGAGGCGGCCGGAGAAGTGCCCGCCGCCGGCAACGTCCTGCCAGCCGCGGTAGCGGGCGTGCGCCGGGAAGTCGGCGTGGCCGGGACGGGGGACGCGGGCAAGCTCGGCGTAGTCGCCGCTGCGGGTGTTGGTGTTCTCGATAAGGGCGGCGAGCGGCGCGCCGGTGGTGCGGCCGCCCACCAAGCCGGAGAGAAAGCGCGGCGCATCGGCCTCGCGGCGGGCGGTTGCCGTGGCGTCGCGGCCCGGGGCGCGCCGGTCGAGAAAGGTCTGCAGGCGCGCGGTGTCCACCGCGACGCCGGCGGGCAGCCCGTCGACGGTGCAGCCGATGGCCGCGGAGTGGGACTCGCCGAAGATGCTCACCTTCACGGCGTTGCCTATGGTGGAAGCCATGTTCCCTCGCTTTCTGATCGGTGCGGCGGCGCGGGTGCGGGCCCGCCTTGCCCGCCGCGCGGCGTTGCGTGCTTCTCGCCCGGCGCGGCGGCGGTTTACGGCAGGAGTTCGACCTCGCCGCCGAGCGCGCGGTAGTCGTCGAAGAAGCCGGGGTAGGACTTGGCCACGGCCTCTGCTCCCTCTATGGTGACGGGGCCGGTGGCGCGCACGGCCGCCACCGCGGCCATCATGGCGATGCGGTGGTCGTTGTGCGCCTGCACGGTGCCGCCGGCAAGGGCGTCCACGCCGCGTATCACCAGCGTGTCGCCCTCGGCGCGCGCCTCGCCTCTCAGGGCGCCGAGCGCCTCGACGGTGGTGGCGATGCGGTCGGACTCCTTCATGCGCAGCCGCCCGCAGTCGGTGATGCGCGTCTCGCCTGCGGCAACGCTGGCCACGGCGGCAAGCACGGGCACGAGGTCGGGGATGTCGGCGGCCGAGAAGGTGTAGCCGTGGAGCTTGTCGGGCTGCACGCTCGCCAGCCCGCCGCCGCGCCGCGCCCGCGCGCCGAAGCGCAAAAGCGCCCCCATGACGGCGCGGTCGCCTTGGGGCGAGGCGAGGTCGAGCCCGGAGACCGCCACGCGCCTTGTTCCCAAGGCGCCGGCGCACAGCCAAAACGCGGCGTTGGACCAGTCGCCCTCCACCTCGGCGGTGCCGGGGCTTACGCACGCGGGGCGCTCGATGGTGAAGACGGTCCTCTCGGGCTTGCCGTTCTCCGCCGTCAGGCGCTGCTCTGCCACGTGGATGCCGAAGACGGCGAGCGCGCGGACGGTGAGGTCAAGGTAGGGGCGGCTCTCCAGCGCGCCCTCAACCTCGATGGTGGTGGTGGCGCCGCGCAGGCCCAGCGCCGGAGCGGCGAGCATGATGCCGCTCACGTACTGCGAGCTCACGTTGCCCGGCAGCACGAAGCGCCCGGCCCTGAGGCGTCCGGCGCAGGTGAGCGGCCAGCTGCCCTCGGGCGAGAGCGTGCAGCCGCCGATGAAAAGCTCGCGGGCAAGCGCGCCGAGCGGGCGGGCTGCCAGGCGCCCGGCGCCGGTGAAGGTGGCCTCGGCGCCCAGCGCGGCGGCCACGGGCAGCATGAAGCGCAGGGTCGAGCCGGACTCGCCGCAGTCGAGCAGGGGGCTTGCCGTCGGTAAGAAGGCTGGGCCGGCAAGCTCCTCCACGCGCGGGACGGGTGTTACGGCAAAGCCCTCGGCGCAGCGCTCAACATGCGCGCCCAGCGCCTCGAGGCAGCGCACCGTGGCGTCGATGTCGGCGCAGGTGGTGGAGCAGCGCACGAGGGTGGGGGCGTCGGCCAAGGCGGCGAGGATGACAAGGCGGTGCGCCATGGACTTTGAGGCGATGGCGGGCACGGTGCCGGAAAGCGGGCGCGGGGTGATGCGGGCTAGCATGCGTTGCCTCCGTTCTTCTCGCCTTGGGCGATAAGCGCCGCGAAGTCCTCGAGCGCGACCGTCTCGATGGAGCAGGCGCCCACGGCGTGCGGGATCACGAGGTCGATGGCGCCGCCGCGGCGTTTCTTGTCGTGCAGGGCGCAGGCGTAGAGCTCTTCGGCGCTGAAGGAGCAGGCGGTCTCAAGGCCGCAGGCGCCGAGCAGGGCCTCGAGGCGCGCGAGCACCTCGGGCGCGCACGCGCCGGCGCGCACGGCGGCGCGCGTGATCATGCACATGCCGATGGCCACGCAGGTGCCGTGTCCGAGCCGGTAGGCCGCGCAGGCCTCCACGGCGTGCCCGATGCTGTGGCCGAAGTTGAGGAGTTTGCGCGCGCCGCCCTCGCGCTCGTCGGCGGCCACCACGTCGCGCTTGATCTCGATGTTGCGCGCGACGATCTCCTCGATGCGCGCCATGCCGCCGCTCACCAGGTAGTCGTAGGTGGGCGGGGTGAGCTCGAGGGCGCAGAAGAGCTCGGGGTCGCAGATCATGGCGTGCTTGACGATCTCGCCGCAGCCGTCGGCGAACTGCTCGGGGGTGAGGGTGCCCAGGCACCCTACGTCGGCGATGACCACGCGTGGCTGCCAGAAGGCGCCGGCCAGGTTCTTGCCGGCGGCGAGGTCGATGGCGGTCTTGCCGCCCACCGAGGAGTCGACCATGGCCAGCAGGCTCGTGGGCATCTGCGCGAGCGCGATGCCGCGCATGTAGAGGGCCGCGGCCAGGCCGCCCATGTCGCCGGTCACGCCGCCGCCGAGCGCCACCACCACGTCGCGCCGGTCGAGCTCGCGCTCGGCCATGAACTCAAGGGCGGCCAGGAGCGTCTCGGCGCGCTTGTGCTCCTCGCCGGCCGGGAACGTGAACGTGAAGGCCTCGTAGCCTGCGGCGACAAGGCTCTGCTCCACGATGCCGGCGTACAGCGGCCCCACGTTGGAGTCGGTGACGATGACGACCTTCTCGCCGCCTGCGGCCTCGCGGATGATCTGCCCGGAGGCCTCGAGCAGGCGCGTGCCCAGGTGCACGCGGTAGGGGGTGCTGGCGGGTACGTCTACGGTATGCATTCAGTCCTCCTCGGAGCGGGTGTCAGCGTCGTGCGCGTCGAGCGCGCGTTTGATGCGGTCGCCCTCGGCCAGAAGCAGGCGCAGCTGCTCTTGGTCGCGCGCGTCGAGGGCGGCGCGGTAGGCGTCCAGGGCGTCGGTGACGCAGGCGATCTCGCGGCTCAGGTAATCTGCGTTCTCGCACATGAGCTCGGCCCACATGGCGGGGTTCAGGTGCGCCACGCGCGTGAGGTCGCGGTAGCTGCCGGCCGAGAAGCCGTGGTGCACGCGCGCGGTGGGGCTCTTCACGTAGGCGTTGGACACCACGTGGGCCAGCTGGCTGGTGAAGGCGATGACCTCGTCGTGCGTGTCGGCGTCGGCCACGCTGAAGAACCCGAAGCCGAGCGGTTTGAGAAGCGTGGTGGCGCGGTCGAGAAGCTCCAGGCGCTCGGCGTCCGGCACGCTCGGCGGCACGAGCACGCAGGGCGCGCCGCAGAAGAGGTCGGCGCGGGCGTGCGCGAAGCCCGAGAACTGCGTGCCAGCCATGGGGTGCGTGCCCAAGAAGGCAAAGCCGCGCTCCGCGGCCAGAGCGAAGGCGCTGGCGCAGATGTGGCGCTTCACGCCGGCGGTGTCTATCACGAGCGGGCCGTCTGCGCCCAACGCGCCAAGGGCTTCGGCGTTGGCCTCAAGCCAGCTCAGGCAGGCGTCGGGGTAGGCGGCGAGCACCACCAGGTCGCAGTCGGCCAGGGACGTGTCGTCCAGGGGGGCCGCCACCGTCTCAATGCGGGCCACGTCCATGGTCTCGGGGTCGGTGTCGGCGCCGAGCACGCGCCAGCCCGCCGCGCGGTAGGCCTTGGCAAAGCTTCCGCCGATAAGCCCCAGGCCCACCACGCCCACGCAGGGGGTTGCGCCGTTTGTCTCGTCCATATCCGCCCGCCTTCCCTTCCCGTTGTCTTGTTTTTTGAGTGGATGATTCGCCCTGTGACAGGGAGACCTCAAGGCCGCGGGTGACAAGGTTCCGAAATCCGATATCGGGCGGATTTCGGGTTCTTGTCGCCCGCGGCCACCGGGAGATCGCCCGTTACGCGATAGCCGCCCGGATGGCCTCGATGCGGCGCATCGTGTCGGCGAACTGCGCCGGGGTGAGCGCCTGCGCGCCGTCGGACCAGGCGTGGCTCGGGTCGTCGTGCACCTCGATCTCTAGGCCGTCGGCGCCGGCAGCCGTGGCGGCGAGCGCCATCTGCGGCACGTAGCGCGTGTAGCCCACGGCGTGGCTGGGGTCGGCCACCACCGGCAGGTGCGAGAGGTAGTGCAGCACCGGGATGGCGTTGAGGTCGAAGGTGTTGCGGGTGCGCGTCTCGAAGGTCCGGATGCCGCGCTCGCACAGGATCACGTTGTCGTTGCCCTCGCTCATGATGTACTCGGCGGCCATGAGGAGCTCGTCGATGGTCTCGGACATGCCGCGCTTGAGAAGCACCGGGGTCTGGGTCTTGCCCACCTCTTTGAGCAGGGTGAAGTTCTGCGCGTTGCGCGCGCCGATCTGCATGACGTTGATGCCCTTGTCAACGAAGAGGGCCACGTCGCGCGGGTCCATGATCTCGGTCACCACGGGCATCCCGAGCTCGTCGCGCGCCTCGCAGAGCAGGTCCAAGCCGCGCTCGCCCATGCCCTGGTTGGCGTACGGGGAGGTGCGGGGCTTGAAGGCGCCGCCGCGCAGCATCGTGGCGCCGGCCTCCTTCACCGCGCGGGCGATGCGGATGAGGTTGTCGCCCTCCACCGAGCAGGGGCCGGCGATGACGGGGAAGTACCCGCCGCCGATCTTCACGCCTAAGCCGCAGTCGACCACGGTGTCTTGCGGGTGGAACTTGCGGTTGGCCTTCTTGAACGGCTCGGAGACGCGCTGCACGCGCTCTACGATGTCCATGCTCTCGAGCAGAAACGGGTCGATGCGGGTGGTGTCGCCCACCAGGCCCACGATGGTCTCGTTGGCGCCGTGGCTCACGTGGGTCTCGAGCCCCTTCTTGTGGATCCACCCCAGCAGGTGGTCTACGGCGTCTTGCGGCGCGTCTTTGCGCAGGATTGCGATCATGGAAACCCCCACGGTCTGTCGGCGTTCATTTAAACGGTCATAAGTGTAGCCGACCCGGCCGCGCCCCGGTGTTTGAGGTGTGTGAATTTACAGAGAGGGGAGAGGCGCGGGTCGGGGCTGGTGCCGTGGCGGCTGTCGGTTGCCCGCGATTGTGTGACCCCGGCGCTCAGTTGACCGTGTTGTTGTCGCCTAAGCGTCCGCCTGCCTGCGAGTTTGCGATGCATGCGTTTGGTTGCCCGTGTTGTTGTCGCTGAAGCTGCGAGCTGCGCTGCAGCGTCCACGTGTTGCTCGCGATAATGTCACGTAAGCCAACGGCCGTGTCTGAGTCAGGGACTCCTGATTGTCGGTTGCCCGCGATCTTGTCACCTAAGCCTTCAGTTGTCCGCGAGTTTCTCGTCTAAGCTTTTACTTAGACGCGAATCTGTCGCTGAATTTCTAGTTGGTCGCTCAAAGCGCACGCAACTGCCGAATTTCCGGGAGTTGCGCGTCGTAAGAGCGGTTAAACGAATCTTAGATGTCGGAAAGGCGGATAACCGCCACTTTAAATGTTGTCGCGGCGACCAACTGTCGCATCGTCATCTGGTTGCCCGCGATTGCGTCCTGCAAGCGGATGAAACAAAGAGGCGGGCTGCCGAGTAGGCGTGTGTCGCGTCTCATCTGCGCGATCGACCGCGATCTTGTTGCCCCGGGCATCGGTTGCCCGCGATCTTCTCGCCCAAGCGTTCAGTTACCCGTGTTTACCAGAGTGAGTGACCGACACGCGAGCGCGCATGCGCGCCAGTTGCCGTAAACGAGAAAGGCCCGCTTCCGAGGGGAAGCGGGCCCGGTGTGATCTGGTGCCCCGTAAAGGGTTCGAACCTTCGGCCTTCTGCTCCGGAGGCAGACGCTCTGATCCACTGAGCTAACGGGGCGTTGCGACAAGGCATTGTACACCAGCGGGCGCAGGCGGTCAAAAGACCCGCGCCGCCCGCCCGCCGGCGACCCGCTCAGCCGCGCTGCCCGTCCGCCGCCGGACGTACGCGGACGTCAGGGCTCAGTGAGCACCCCGGCGCCAGGCCCGAGGCCCTGAGCGTCTCACCACGCTTTCAGCAAGATTAAGCGCTTCGCAAGCATAGAGCGGGCGCTTGGTGGATATCATCTCTACATTGCGCAAACCGTCCCCCCCGCGCCGCGGGGCGTCAGAGGATACTTACATGACCGATCAGCCCACAACGCCCGCCGACCCCAGCCAGCTTGCCGGCCTCACCACCTCCGAGGTGGAGGAGCGCATCGCCGCTGGCAAGGTCAACGTCAACACCGAGCTCAAAACCAAGAGCGTGCGCCAGCTCGTGCTCGAGAACGTCTGCACGCTGTTCAACCTCATCAACGTGGTGCTCGCCGTGTTGGTGATCATCACCGGCGAGCTCAAGAACCTGACGTTTCTCGTCATCGTGCTGGCCAACACCTTCATCGGCATCTGGCAGGCGCTGCGCTCCAAGCGCATGGTCGACCGCCTGACGCTGCTCGCGCAGAAGAAAGCCCGCGTCATCCGCAACAGCGAGGAGGTCGAGCTCGAGCTTGACCAGATCGTGCTGGACGACCTGGTGCGGCTGGGCCGCGGCGACCAGATCCCGGCCGACGCGATCGTGGTCAAAGGCGAGGCCAGCGTCAACGAGAGCCTGCTCACCGGCGAGAGCGACCTTATCCGCAAGGTGGCCGGCGACGAGCTCATGAGCGGCAGCTTCGTGGACTCGGGGCTGGTGTACGCGCGCGTGGAGCACGTGGGCGCCGACAACTACGTGGCCAAGATCAACAACGAGGCCAAGTACGTCAAGAAGGTCAACTCCGAGATCATGCGGGCCCTCAACGCCATCGTGCGCTTCGCGAGCGTGGTCATGCTGCCGCTCGGCATCGGGCTCTACCTGGCCAGCCGCGCCGACGGCGTGGGGTTCTCAGCCTCGGTGCTCACCACGGTGGGCGCGCTTCTGGGCATGATCCCGCAGGGGCTGGTGCTGCTGACGAGTTCGGTTCTGTGCCTGGCCACCATTCGCTTGGCGCGCAAGAAGGTGCTCGCCCAGCAGCTCTACTGCATCGAGACGCTTGCGCGCGTGGACGTGCTGTGCCTGGACAAAACCGGCACCATCACCTCCGGGCGCATGGAGGTGGCCGGCACCCACCCGCTCGAGGGCGAGGGGGCTGCCGAGCTCGACCAGGTGCTGGCGAGCATCGCCCAGGCAACCTCGGACGACGCCAACGAGACCTGCCGCGCCCTGCTCGACTACTTCGGCTTGGGGCTGCCCGCACAGCCGGCGGTCGAGAAGGGCGCTCGCCGCGCCAAGGGCGCAGCGGCCCCCGCGCCCGAGGCTCCGCGCGTCTCGCCGTGGGAGCCCGTGCGCGTGGTGCCGTTCTCCTCGGCCAAGAAGTGGAGCGGCGCATATTTCGGAGAGCAGGGCGCCTTCGTCATGGGCGCGGCGCAGTTCGTGCTCGAGCCGCAGGATTTTGAAGCATGCGAGAAGCGCGTGTCCGAGCTTGCCGCCCAGGCGCGCGCGCTCGTGGTGGCGCGCGTGGAGGGCTTCACCGCCGAAGGCGACCTGCTCGGCCGACCGGTGCCGCTGGGCTTCGTGACCATCCGCGACGAGATCCGCACCTCGGCGCCCGAGACCATCCGCTACTTCTGCGAGCAGGGCGTGACGCTCAACGTGATCTCGGGCGACGACCCGCGCACCGTTTCGTTCATCGCCGCGCAGGTGGGCATCCCCGGGGCCGACAAGTACGTGGACGCCACCACGCTCACCACCCCGGCCAAGATCGACGCGGCGGCTGAGCGCTACCACGTGTTCGGGCGCGTGACCCCGCAGCAGAAGCGCGAGCTGGTGCAGGCCCTCCAGCGCCGCGGCCACACCGTGGCCATGACCGGCGACGGCGTGAACGACGTGCTGGCGCTCAAGGAGGCCGACTGCTCGGTGGCCATGGCGGCCGGTTCGGACGCGGCGCGCAACGTGGCCGAGATCGTGCTGGTGGACAACGACTTCGCGGCCATGCCCGCGGTGGTGGCCGAGGGTCGGCGTTCCATCAACAACCTGCAGCGCTCGGCGGCGCTGTTCCTCACCAAGACCCTCTTCTCGATGGCGCTGGCGGCGATCTGCATCTTCTTCCCGCCGTACCCCTTCCAGCCCATCCAGATGACGCTCATCAACTTCTTCTGCATCGGCCTGCCGAGCTTCGTGCTGGCGCTCGAGCCCAACCACGACCGCGTGAAGGGCAACTTCCTCACCAACGTGCTCAAGCGCGCTCTGCCGGCGAGTCTCATGGTGGTGGCGGCCGTGGGCGTGTGCATGGTGGCGAGCGGGCTTTTGCACACAGGCTCCGCGGCGCTTTCCACGATGTCGCTCGTAGCCACCAGCGTGGTGGGCTGCAGGCTCATCTGGCAGCTTTCGTGGCCGTTCACGCCGCTGCGCACGGCGCTGTTCGCCTTCATCGCGGTGGGCATCGTGGTGGGCGTGGGCTTTTTCCCCGAGCTCTTCATCATCGCGTGGCCCGCGCTGCCGGGGCTTGCGGTGCTTGCCCTGGCGTGTCTGGTGGGTTGGTTCGGGTTCGGATGGCTCACGTCGGCGCTCGAGCGCTTTGCCTACGCGTTCTCGCGCGTGTCGCGGCGCCAAGCGACAGGTCTCGGCCGCGGGGTCAGCGTGTCGATGAGCCGCGGGCGCAAGGGCGCGCTGTCGGTGCGGCCGAGCGCGGTGGAGCGCGTGGCGTCCCGCACCGTGGCGCGTGCCCGGGAGAAGCGCGACCGCCGCGAGCAGCGCGCCGCGCAGAAGTCGGCGCAAGCAGCAGTGCTCCAAGCCAAGCGCGCGGAGGCTGCGAGCGGCAGCGCCCGGTCCAAGCGTGGCTTTACGGTGAGCAAGTCCTCCCACGGCGTGCAGGTGAAGCTCCCGCGCCGCAAGCGCTAGCCATTTGCGGCCGGGCGCCCGGCGGGGCGCGGGCCCGGCAGGACGCGGGGCTCTGGACGACTTTCTCGGTCGCCGCGGCGCAAGTCTTGCGGGGTGCAGTGGCAGACTTGGCCGTTGCCTGGCTGGCGGATTGGCGGGCAAAGCGTTCCTCAGGGGCAGGTGAGATCTGTTGCGTTGCTTGTCGAGCGCTTGCAGGATAAAAGAGCGGGCAACGAGATGACGGGGGAGGCGCTTACCCGCGGAGACGACGTCCAAGGCAGCGGTTGATCGTCCTTACGACATCTAAGATTCGGTTGCCCGCCCCTGTGACCGCCAACTCCCGGAAATCCGGGAGTTGCGTGCAGTTTGCGCGACCAACTGCATTTCAGATGACGCAACCGCGGTCAACCGATGCCGTGGCCGACAAGATCGCGGGCAACCGCCCGATCGCCAGTGCTTATCTGCGAGAAGTGCGGCCAAAGCCCGCCGCTCGTTGCGCTTATATTAATGCTTTGGGGCTCGGGCTCCTGCGGGCTGCGCACGTGCGGGCCTGCGCTATAGTTAGGCTCGCCGGCGCGTGCGCGCCGCGTTTGCCGCAAGGGAAGGGGAGACCATGCCGACCGCTCCTGAGAATCCGTATGCCCGCACCTTGAAGGTCGCTGGCGCATCGTACCGCTACTACGACGTGACCGCCGTGCCCGGCGCCGACCGCTTGCCGGTGAGCCTCAAGATCCTGCTCGAAAACGTAATCCGCCGTGCCCCAAGCGCCGAGGCGGCCCAAGCGGCGGCCGAGAAGGTCGTGGCCGCCGGTCTCGCGGGCAAGCCCGGCGAGGAGATCGAGTTCATGCCCGCCCGCGTGCTCTTCCAAGACTTCACCGGCGTGCCCGTGTTCGTGGACTTCGCCGCCATGCGCGACGCCGCGGCCGAGCGCGGGGCCGACCCGGCGCTCATCAACCCGCAGATCCCCTGCACGCTCGTGGTAGACCACTCCGTCACGGCCGACGTGGCGGGTTGCCCGGGGGCGCTCGAGCGCAACATGGAGCTCGAGGCTGCGCGCAACGCCGAGCGGTTTTCGTTCCTCAAGTGGGCGTCCGAGAGCTTCGACAACGTGCGCATCGTCCCGCCCGGGGTCGGCATCTGCCACCAGCTCAACGTTGAGCGCTTCTGCCGCGTGGTATGGGACGGCGCGACTGCCGACGGCGTGCGCGAGGCATACTTCGACACGCTCGTGGGCACCGACTCGCATACTCCCACGGCCAACGGCCTCGGCGTGCTCGGCTGGGGCGTGGGCGGCATCGAGGCCGAGGCCGCGGCGCTGGGGCAGCCTGTCACCATGCGGGTGCCCGCCGTGGTGGGGGTGCGCCTCACCGGCGCGCTCTCGGGCGGCGCCTGCGCCATGGATGTGGCGCTGGCCTTTGCCGAGAAGCTCCGCGCCGAGGGCGTGGTGGGGTGCCTCGTCGAATGCTTCGGCCCCGGCGTGGCCACGCTCAGCGCCACGCAGCGCGCCACCATCGCAAACATGACGCCCGAGTACGGCGCCACCGCCACGCTCTTCCCTGCTGACGAGGCCGCGCTTGCCCAGCTCGAGCTCACCGGTTCGGCCGACGCGGTGCCGCTTGCGCGCGCTTACCTCACAGCCCAGGGGATCCTGGCTGATCCTTCCGCGGCTGCGTGCGTGCAGGCCCCTGCCCCCGAGCCCGTGTACGCCAAGGTGCTTGAGCTTGACCTTTCGGCCGTGGAGCCCTCGCTCGCCGGTCCCAGCCGCCCGCACAACCGCGTAAGCATCTCGGGCCTCAAAGACCGCGTGCGCGCGACGTGCGCCGAGCACGGGTGCGACCTTGCGGCGTCCTTCGAGATCGAGACGGCGGGCGAGAAGCACCTCGTGCACCACGGGGCGCTCGCTATCGCCGCCATCACCAGCTGCACCACCGCCACCGACCCGGCCATGATGCTCGCTGCTGGCCTCGCCGCCAAGAAGGCCGTCGAGCTCGGGGCCGAGCCCGTGCCGTGGGTTAAGAAGGTGCTCGCGCCCGGTTCCCGCGCCACCGCGGAGCTGCTCGCACGTTCGGGTCTCATCGAGCCGCTCGAGCGCTTGGGCTTCTACGTCTGCGGATTCGGCTGCATGAGCTGCATCGGCAACTCCGGCGAGATCGATCCCGCCCTCAAGCCCGTGGCCGAAGCCTGCGACCTTGCGAGCGTGCTTTCGGGCAACCGCAACTTCGACGGCCGCATCAGCCCCGACGTGGCGCAGAACTACCTCGCCGCGCCGGCGCTCGTGGTGGCCTACTCGCTCGTGGGCCGCATGGACGTCGATCTTTCGTGCGAACCGGTGTTCCTGGGCGAGAACGGCCCGGTCATGCTTGCCGACATCATGCCTGACGACGACGAGGTTGCCGCCGCGGTGCGCGCCTACGTGACCCCGGAGCTTTTCTCGAGCGTGGCTGGCACGCTCTTTGCCGGCGACGAGGCGTGGGACGCGCTGGGCGCCGAGCCTTCGGCCACGTATGCCTGGGACGCGGCGTCCACCTACGTGCGCAACCCGCCCTACTTCCACCTCGCCCGCCCGCTCGAGGGCGACGAGGGCATCTCGGGCGCGCGCGTGCTGGCGCTGCTGGGCGACTTCGTCACCACCGACCACATCTCGCCGGCCGGAGCCATCGCCCGGGATTCCTCTGCGGCCGCCTACCTGCGCGCGCACGGCGTGGCTGACGCCGACTTCAACACCTACGGCGCCCGCCGCGGCAACCACGAGGTCATGATGCGCGGCTGCTTCGCCAACGTGAAGCTCGAGAACCGCCTGGCCGCGGGGCGGGTGGGCGCGTGGTCGCGCAACATGTGGACCGGCGAGGTGGAGCCGCTGTTTGCCTGCGCCGAGGTCGCGCGCGAGCACGGGGCGCCGCTCGTGGTCGTTGCCGGCAAGATGTACGGCTCGGGCTCCTCGCGTGACTGGGCTGCCAAGGCCCCAGCGCTTCTGGGCGTGCGCGCGGTTATCGCCGAGAGCTTCGAGCGCATCCACCGCTCCAACCTCATCGGCATGGGGATCCTGCCGCTCGAGTTCCTGCCGGGGCAAAGCGCCGAGAGCCTGGGGCTTACCGGGTGCGAGGTCGTGGATATCGCGCCGGTAGACGTTTCGGGCGGGCTGCCCCAGCCTGCCGTGGTGGAGGTGGCCGCCACCGCCGAGGACGGGACGGTGACGCGCTTTGAGGCGACGGTGCGCGTGGACACGCCCACCGAGGGCGCCTACCTTGCCGCCGGCGGCATCTTGCCGTATGTTTTGAACGGGCTCGTCGAGCGCGCCGAGGGCGGCGAGCGCTAGCGGCGACGGTTTTGCGACGCTCCGCGCAGGCGGGGCGCCGAGGTTTTCGCAACGAGGCTATGAGTGGAGGGGCCACGTGATCTGCCCGCAGTGCAACAGGACCATTGACGACGACGCGGAGTTCTGCCCGGTGTGCCACGCCTTCGTAGGGGACGCGGCGCGCTCGGGCGAGCAGTTCGTGTTCTGCGACGGATGCGGCGCGCGCCTGTCTGCGGGTGAGCGCGTGTGCCCCAAGTGCGGCCGTCCCGCGCCCTCCATCCTCTCCACGGAGGCGGCGGCAAGCGACCTGGCTGCCGGCAAGACGGCGAGCTTCCCGCGCCTGACGCGCGAGGAGCTCGAGCGCGCGGGGCTCGCGCGCGACGCCCGGGTGCCGCAGGTTGAGGCCGGCGACGCGGCGCGCAACCCCTTCGACCCCGACTACCCGAGCATGATCGGCCGCGACGAGCTTGCCCGCGAGAGCAGCGAGGCGCGCTTCTTCGTGCGGGAGGACGAGGACCCCTATCACTCCCACAAGCGACCGTGGGGCAAGATCATCCTCACGGTGCTGCTCGTTGCCGCCGTGGCGGGTAGCGTGGCCTTTGTGTACTACGACCCGCTCGACGTGATGCCCGTCATCTACGCGCGCATCCGCGAGGCCGCCGCCGAGGCGTTTCCCTCGCGCCAGCCGGTTGCGGGCGTTGACGGCGCCGTCGACACCGGCTCCGACGCGGCGGGCGAGCCGGTGGATGCCGAGGCGCCCTTGGGCGACGACCAGGTCTACGTGCGCCTGGCGGCCATCTACGACACGATCGCCTCGTTCCCGGACCGCTACGGCAGCGTGGTCGACGACTACAACACCTGGTACGCCTACTCCGATCGCGCCCACCGCGAGGAGGGGAGCGCCAGCGCCTACGCCCTGCGCGACGCCTGCGACGCGGTGCTGGACGAGCTCAACACGATGAACGTGCCTGAGGACACGGCGTATGCCGAGGACATCGAGCATCTGAAGCAGCTGGCCTCTTGGATGCGCACCCGCGCCGACATCATCTGCTCCTCGTGGGACATCTCGCTTTCCTACCCGGAAGGGGAGCGGCCCGAGGCGAGCGCGGTGACCGAGCCGTTGCGCTCGCGCTCGTCCGAGGACGACGAGGCAAACGAGAACTTCTCGCGCAACCTCGAGGCGTGGCGTCCGGTCGAGAAGAACGCGCCGAACACGGACCCGAACACGGACCAGTAGGGGCCTTCCAGGCGCTTGCGCGATGCCGAATTCGTGAACGGGCGCGCTTCTTGCTAGAATGGGGCGTGTGTAACGCGTTGACGAGGAGTATGTATGCTGGGAGATCCGCTGTACACGCCTGCGTACGAGGTGCGCGGCGACGAGGTTGCCGACATCACCACGTCCAAGGGCACGGTGCGCGTGCGTCTTGACGGCGCCGGCGCCCCCATCCATGTTGCCAATTTTTGCGAGCTCGCCGAGGCGGGCTTCTACGACGGGTTGAAGTTCCACCGCTATGTTCCGGGCTTCGTCATCCAGGGCGGGGACCCCAACACGCGCGAGATGGAGCCGGCCGACGTCGCGGCGGGCAAGCCCGGCCCCGACGGCATGCCCGGCACGGGCGGCCCGGGGTACCGCATCAAGGCTGAGTACGCCACCAACCCCCGCAACAGCCACGAGGACGGCGCGCTCGCCATGGCGCGCTCCCAGCACCCCGACTCCGCCGGGTCGCAGTTCTACTTCTGCCTCGGCCCCCAGCACGGCTTGGATTCCGGCTACACGGTGTTCGGTCAGACCCTCTCGGGCCTCGACGTGATCTCCGCGCTGCGTGCCGGCGACGTTATCGAGCACATCGCAATCACCCACGAGGCCGACGCGCGCTAGCCCGTCGCCCCTTAGAGTGGAGAAGGAGACACCCGTGAACAACCTTCTGTTTGAGCAAGCCCGCGCTGCGTACCAGTCGCGCGACTTCGCGAGCGCCGCGCAGTTCTTCGCGGCCTGCAAAGATCCCTCCGAGCCCGCCGGCGAGGCCGATCACCTGCGCGGCAACGCGCTGATGAAGCTCGGCATGTTCTCCGAGGCGGCAGCTGCGTACGAGTTGGCGCTTGCGGACGCCTCCTACGGGCACGTGGGCGCCCTGCGCACCAACGAGGGCAAGGCCTGCGTGGCCATGGGCGACACCGAGCGCGCCATCGCGTGCTTCCGCGCCGCGGCGCAAGACCCCACTTATCCCACGCCCTACAAGGCGCAGCTCGCCCTCGGCGAGCTTTTGCTCTCCCAGGGCAACGTCACGGAGGCCGGCGTGGCCTACCGCCAGGCCGCCATCGACGAGACCAACCCCGAGCCCGCCTCGGCGCTCTCCAAGCTCGGCGGCTGCTTTGTGGCGCTCGGCCGTCCGCAGGACGCCATCGAGGCCTACCGCACCGCGCTCGACTTCTCCGGCCCCTCCACCAACCAGAACGCCATCTACGCCGGCCTCGGCCAGGCGTGCGTGGCCGCCAGCCGCATGGACGAGGCGCTCGACGCCTTCAACCAGGCCCTCGCCGACGGCACCTACGCCTTGAGCCCCGAGGCTGAGGCCGACTACCAGCGCGCCCGCAGCCTCATGGAGGGCAAGGGCGGCCTTTCCGGCACCGGTTCCAACACCGCCTCCACCTCCGGGGTGCTCTACGACCCGCTCGACCCGCTGGGCAAGTCCGGCGAGTTCATCCCCGACCCCTCCGACACGGGCTTTTTCACCCTCACGGAGAACGAGATGATCCAACAGGACAAGCAGGAGATGAAGATCAAGCGCAAGCGCAAGCACACCGGCCTCAAGGTCTTCATCGTCATCGTGCTTATCGTGCTCATTGCGGGCGGCGGCGCCTTCTACGCCTTCTACCGCGGCATGGGCATCCCCTCGCAGCAAGAGGTTCTCACGAGCCTGTTCGACGACGTGACGGCGGGCCAGGACGCTACCGAGAACCTCGCCGCCGGGCTCACCGACGACCAGAAGCAGCTCATCATCTCCATGGTGCCGCAGGGTGCTACGGCCCAGATCACCAACATGGACCAGTCGATGACCGAGTCCACCGCCTCGGTCGAGGTCACGCTCGCCGGCGGCGGCGTGCAGGACTACACCGTGACCTTCGTGCGCGACGGCATCGGCTGGGTTGTCTCGGGCCTCACGCTCGACTTCGACTCGCTTGACGACGGCTCCGACACCTCGGACGACGCCGCTGACCAGGATGGGGCGGCCGCTGACGACGGCGCGGCCGACGAAGGTGCCCAGGACGCCGACGCGGCGGGTGCCGACGCCGCCGCGTAGGGTTATTTCGCGTATTCTCAAGGCACGGGCGGGCTTTGCGGGCCCGCGCGCGCTACACTGAGCTTCTCAGCGCATAAAACATCTACGCCGGGTGCGCCCCGGTTTTGAGGAGTAGCCTTGTTCTCGCTCATGGACATGTTCTTCGGCCAGTACGGCGGTGACCTCGCCATCGACCTCGGCACGGCAAACACGCTCGTGGCCGTGCGCGGCAAGGGCATCGTTATCCGCGAGCCTTCCGTGGTCGCTATCGACCGCAACGATGAGCGCATCCTGGCCGTCGGCATGGACGCCAAGCGCATGCTCGGCCGCACCCCGGGCAACATCGTGGCCGTGCGCCCGCTCAAGGACGGCGTCATCGCCGACTTCGACGTCACGGAGGCCATGCTGCGCTACTTCATCGAGAAGGCGCGCGAGAAGCACTATCCGTGGTCGCCGCGCCCGCGCGTGGTCATCTGCGTTCCCTCCGGCGTCACGTCGGTGGAGAAGCGCGCCGTCTTCGAGGCCACTATCTCGGCCGGCGCCCGCCAGGCCTACCTCATCGAGGAGCCCATGGCCGCCGCCATCGGCGCCGACCTGCCGGTTGAGGAGCCCACCGGCTCCATGGTGGTCGACATCGGCGGCGGCACCACCGAGGTGGCCGTTATCGCCATGGGCGGCATCGTGGTCTCGCAGTCCATCCGCATCGCCGGCGACGAGTTCGACCAGTCCATCTTGAGCCACGTGCGCGACGCCTACAACCTCGCCATCGGCGAGCGCACGGCGGAGGACATCAAGATCAAGGTGGGCTCGGCCGTACCGCTCAAAGACGAGCTCGACGTCGAGGTCAACGGTCGCGACGTCATAACCGGCCTGCCCAAGACGGTGCGCATCGAGTCCGAGGAGATCCGCCGCGCCCTCAACAAGCCGCTTGACGAGATGACCAAGGCCGTGAAGGACGCGCTTGACGCCACCCCGCCTGACTTGGCCTCCGACCTCATGTACTACGGCATCCTGCTCACGGGCGGCGGCGCGCTTCTGCGCGGGCTCGACGTGCGCCTGCGCGACGAGACGGGCGTTCCCGTGAACGTGAGCCCCACCGCGCTCGACAACGTGGTTATCGGTTGCTCGCGCGTGCTCGAGGCTAACGCCTTCGACGGCGGGTTCGTCCAGACCAACGCCTAACGGCCCGAAGGAGCCCTTCCCTTGGCACGTACGCAGCGCTACAAGTCTACCGCGCGCAAGCAGCAATCAACGGGTCTGCGCCCGTTGATTGCGTTTTGCGTCATATCCATCCTCTTGCTCACCTTCTACCTGCGCGAGGGTGACGCCGGCGTCATCCACAACGTCCGCAGCGGGGTGACGGCGGTTACCATGCCCCTGCGCGTGGCGGGCAGCGCCGTTGCTGCGCCGTTCAACGCCCTCGGCAACATCTTCGGCAACCTCACCGCCTCGGAGGAGACGCTCTCCGAGCTCAAGGCCGAGAACGCCGAGCTCAACGCCCAGGTGGCCGAGCTTTCCGAGGCGCAGGAGACCGCCTCGCGCCTTGAGGACCTGCTGGGGCTGCAGAGCACGTACAGCCTGAAGTCGGTGGCCGCCCGCGTGATCGGCACCTCCGGCGACGCGTGGACCAAGACCGTCACCATCGACAAGGGCACCTCCGACGGCTTCACCGTGAATATGCCCGTCACCAACTCGGCGGGCGTGATCGGCCAGATCATCGAGGTCTCGGCCACGAGCTCGGTGGTGCGCCTCATCACCGACGAGGGCTCGGGCGTGTCTGCCATGATCCAGTCGACCCGCGCCCAGGGGATGCTCCAGGGCCAGCCCGACGGATCGCTGCTCTTGAGCTACGTTCCCATCGACGCCGAGGTGGAGACGGGCGACATGGTGGTGACCTCCGGCATCGGCGGCGTGTACCCCAAGGGGCTGCCGCTGGGACGCGTCTCGTCGGTGGAGAACGCCGACAACGCCCTGTACTACACCATCGTGGTAGACGCCTTCGCCTCGGTTGAGAACCAGGAGGAGGTGCTCGTGATCACCTCGCTCACCGAGGATCAGACCGCGAGCGCCGACGACATCGCGCAGGCCGACGACAACCCCGCCGGCACCGCTGCGGACGCGGGCGGCGACGACGCCGGCGCGACCCAGGACGCCGCCACGGACGAGAGCGGCACCTCGGCTGATGACGGCGCAGGCACCGGCAACGACGCCGAGGGAGGGGAGTAGGCCATGGAGGTGCGCGACAAGTACACGATCCGCCACACGGTGGCCATCCTCTCCGTGGTGTGCGTGGTGCTGCAGCTGGGCCTCACGCCGCAGATCTCGATTGGCGGCGGCACCATCAACTTCATGCTCATCCTCACCGGGTCGGTGGCGTTGCTGTGCGGCAGCCGCGCCGGGTGCGTGGCGGGCTTTCTCGCCGGCGCGCTGTACGACTTCACCATGCCGGTACCCGCCGGCCTCATGATGCTCGCGCTCACCGTGACCGGCTTCGTGCTGGGCAGCGGCGAGCGCAACCGCCTGCAGGAGCAGCTCGACGTGTCGGTGAAGCTGTTCGCCATCGCCTGCTGCGCGGTGAACGTGCTCTACGCCATCGCGCTCCTTCTGCTCGGCGCGCAGCACGACATCCTCATGGCCATCTTCGGCCACGGGCTCGCGTCGATCGTGCTCGACGTGCTCGTGGCGCTTCCGTTCTTCTACGTGCTGGCCCGCGCCGACGTGAGCCAGACCTTCTCGCGTTCCAACAGCTTGCGCTCGGTTAACACGCGTCGCACTGCGGGAAAGCGCTATCGGAAACTTCATTAGGCGGTATCCATGGACGCCCAAGCGCTTGTCATCATAGCCGGCCTCATCTTGGTGGCCGTTGTCATCGTATCGCTCATCGCCATGCGCGGCTACTCCGGCCGCTTCAGGTTCGACACCCAGAACGGCACCACCCCGCGCGCCTCTGAGGGCGAGGGCACCACGCCCAAGATCATGTTCAAGAGCCGTTTCACCGCGCTGGTCGCCGGTGTGGGCGCGGCCTTCGCGTTGATCCTGGGCAAGCTGTGGACCATGCAGATGGTCTCCTCCGACTACTACGAGGAGCTTGCCGAGGAGAACCGCACGCGCACCATCACCACCCCTGCCGACCGCGGCCGCATCCTCGACCGCAACGGCGAGGTGCTGGTGGGCAACCGCCCCTCGCTTGTGGTGACCGCCTACGCCAGCGTGGCCGACGACGAGATCACCGTGCGGCACCTGGCCAACCTGCTCGGCCTGCCGTACGCGGCGGTGCGCCGCAACATCCAGGACAACTCCGAGGGCGCCCAGAGCGCCCACACCGTGGCTACCGACGTGTCGCGCCGCGTGGTGGCCTACATCCAAGAGCACGCCAGCGAGTTCGAGGGTGTTGAGATCGCCCAGCGCTCCGAGCGCATGTACCCCTATCGCGAGATGGCCGCCCAGCTTCTTGGCTACACCGGCACGGCCACCCAGGAGCAGCTGGGTGCCGACAACTCCGACGACCCGGGCGCCATCAACTACGAGAGCGGCGACATGGTGGGCCAGGCGGGCATCGAGCTGCAGTACGAGCGCGTGCTGCAGGGCATCCGCGGCCAGCAGACCGTGCGCGTGGACGCCAACGGCAACGTGACGGGGGCCTCAGACGCGGTCGAGGCACAGCCGGGCTCGGACATCAAGCTCACCATCGACGTGAAGATTCAGCAGGCCTGCGAGTCGGGCCTGGCGCACGCCATCGAGGTCGCCAAGCAGCAGGGCTACGAGAACGCTGGCGCGGGCTCGTGCATCTGCATCGACTGCACCAACGGCGAGATCCTGGGCCTCGCCAACGCACCGTCCTACGACCCGTCCTCCTTCGTGGGCGGCATCAGCCAGGACGTGTGGGACCAGCTCAACGACGAGAAGAACAAGTACCCGCTCATGAACCGCGCCATCGCCGGCCAGTACATGTCGGCCTCCACCATCAAGCCGCTCACGGCTCTGGCGGCGCTGAACTTCGACGTCATGACGCCCGACAGCGTGGTTACCTGCACCGGCTACTGGACGGGCTTGGGCGAGTCGTGGGGTCAGTACTGCTGGGATCATGACGGCCACGGCCCCATGGACCTGCAGAGCGCCATCACCTGGTCGTGCGACCCGATGTTCTACGAGATCGGCAAAGGCTTCTACTACAGCGACGACAACCCCGACGGCATGCAGGAGACCTACCGCGCCTGGGGCCTGGGAAAGACCTGCGGCATCGACCTGGGCGGCGAGGCCTCCGGGCGCGTGCCGGACGCCGCCTGGAAGAAGGAGGCCTTCAAGGACTACGCGAGCGAGGACCAGAGCTGGAACCCCGGCGACATGACCAACCTCGCCATCGGCCAGGGCGACATCCTGGTGACCCCGCTGCAGATGGCCATGGTCTACTGCGGGCTGGCCAACAACGGCGTTCAGATGACGCCGCATCTGCTCAAGAGCGTGGTGTCCCGCGACGGCGAGGGCGACGCGCTTGCCTACGAGCCCACCGAGCGCCTGCGCGTGGAGGAGGACGCCGACTACATGGACCTGGTGCATCGCGGTCTCAAGGGCGTCATCTACGAGGAGAGCGACGCCACCGCCGCGCACTTCTCCAACGTCTACGACAACGGCGAGCAGGTGACGCTGGCCGGCAAGTCGGGCACGGGCGAGAAGTCCGGCGAGGACGAGTACGGCTGGTTCATCGCCTACGCGCCCTACGACAACCCGCGCTACGTGGTGGCGTCCCTCTGCGAGCAGGCGGGTTTCGGCGCGAGCTCGGCCATGTACGCGGTGCGCGACGTGTTCGGCGCCATCTACAACTCTCCCGACGACTCCACGGTCGTCTCTACCGACGGAACGCGCTAGGAGGCCCGTATGCCGAGTCGTGCGCAACATGAGCAGGCCGCCAAGCGCGAGAGCCTGAAGATCGTCAACAAGCGCCAGGCGCGCAAGCGCGGCAGCCTGCGCGACGCGGTGTTCATCCCTGTGGCGGTGGCCACGCTGCTTTTGGTGGCCTTCGGCTGCTTCGTGGTGTGGACCGCCTCCCTGTCCATCGAGGAGGCCTCCTTCACGCGCCAGCTGCTCGGCGTGGGGATAGGCCTCTTCTTGGCGGTGGTGGCCTGGAACATCGACTACCGCATGTTCGCCAACTGGTCGCACGCGCTGCTCGTGATCGACATCCTGCTGATCTTCTCGCCCTTCATACCCGGGCTCTCCTACGAGGGTGGCGGCATGACGGGCTGGATCCGCTTTCCGGTGATCGGGCTGACCTTCCAGCCCGTTGAGCTGGTGAAGCTCGTCACCGTGCTCTACATGGCCTCGCGCACCGCCGAGTACAACGGCACCATCGACAACCTGCGCGACTACGTCAAGCTCTGCGTCATGCTCGTGATACCGTTCGCCTGCATCCTCATCCAGGGCGACCTGGGCTCGGGCATCGTGGTCTTCGTCGCCGGCGCGGTGGTCATCATGATAGGCGGGCCCAAGAAGGAGTGGGTGCTCTCCACGATCGCGCTCTTGGTCGGCGCCGTCGTGCTGTTCTTCGCGGTGAACAGCATCACCACCGCCTACTTCGACAGCCCCCTCATCGCGCCGTACCGCCTGAACCGCCTGCTGGTCTTTCTCGACCCGGAGGGGTCCTCCTCAACCGACGAGGGCTACAACCTGCTGCAGTCGCTTATCGCCGTGGGCTCGGGCGGCTTCTTCGGGCGCGGCATCGGATCGGCGGACGCCTCGCAGTCCGGCGCGGGCTTCCTGCCCGAGGCCCATACCGACTTCGTCTTCGCCTTGCTCTCCGAGGAGTTCGGTTTCGTTGGCGGTTTGCTGCTCATCGCGCTGTACCTGCTGCTTATCCTGGGTACGATCTTTGTTGCCGTGCGCACCGAGAACATCTTCGGCAAGCTCGTGGCGGTGGGCATCGTCGGCATGTGGACGTTCCAGATATTCGAGAACATCGGCATGTGCATCGGGCTCATGCCGATCACCGGCATCCCGCTGCCCTTCATCAGCTTCGGATCGTCGTCCATGATGGTGCAGCTGATGGTGGTGGGCGTGGTGCAGTCCATCTGGCGCCACCGCACCAAGGCGGCCTAGGACGGCCGGGTTCTGCGGCGCCAAGCCGCGTCGAGAGAGGGGAGAGCGGGCATGCGCGTTCCCGTTGAGAAGATAGCCGACGTGCTCCGCATGGGCTTTGAGTACACGCACGACGCCGACGACCAGCTGCGCATCGGCGTGTACGTTGACGCGGGCGCGCCGACGACGATCGTTGAGACCGTGCGCGACGCCTTTGTGCCCCAGCTGACCACGGCGCTCGTGCGCGTGGAGCGCCTCGGCGAGCAGCCGGTGCAACCCAAGGGCGACACCGACGTGGCCCTGGTCATCACGAGCGGTGCGGCGTACCTCGAGGCGCAGGTGCAGAGGCTCGTGGTGGCGGGCGTTCCCACGGTGTGCCTGGCCGAGTCGTGCGTGGAGGTGCCCTTCATCAAGACCGACACGCCCATGCTCGGGCTTATCGCCTCCACCAACAAGACCTACCTGCTCGAGACGCTGGCCGGCTGGATCCTCGACCGCACGGACAAGCAGCTCGCCTTTGCGGCGAACTTCCCCTTCATGCGCGTGGCGCAGGCGCACCGGCTGGTGGGGCAGGCCGCGCTGCGCAACGCGGTGACCGGCGCGCTGGTGTTCGTGCCGGGATCCAACTACCCGGTGATGACGCTCGCGCAGATCTCGATGGCCCTGGCTCTGGCTGAGACCTACGGCAAGGGGCTCAAGCTCGAGCGCCTGTACGAGATCGCCTTCGTGGCGGCAAGCGGCTTGGTTCTCCGTACCGGCGCGCGTTTCATCTGCGCGCGGACGCCGCACGTGGGCTTCTTGGTGAAGGCGCTTATCGGCGGCGCGGGCACCTACGGCATGGGCCGCGCGCTCATGTGGTTTTACGCGCGCGACCTCGACCACGCCGACGTGCGCGAGAAGGTCCAGGCGCTGGTGCGGCGCCCGGTGGCTGAAGGCTGAGACTGCGGTTCGCCGCGCAGGCTGGGTGCGCAGGTTGGGCGCGCGGCGCGTTTGGTCGCTGTTTCGACATTCCAATAGCGGCTAGGAGCTCTGAGCGCATGCAACTCCCGCTATTCCGGGGGGTTGCATGCCGTATGTGCGGGTAACTGCTCCTTAGAGGTCGTAGCGGCGTTCAACCTGAGGCTTAGATGCTGTTCTGGCGACCAAGCGAGGCTTAGAGGTCGTTGGCGCGGGTAAGCCGCGGGCATTGGATGTCATGCACGCGGGCATCCGACGCATAGATGTCGCTTTCGCGGGCAAGCACCGTCCGGATGGGCTCAAAACCGGGGATTTGGCGGAGGCCTTGAGGCCGCAGGCGTTCTGCGGTACCGTGCAGTGACTTACCCTCAGCGGAGAAAGGCCAGTATGCGACCTGCTTACGAGGATCTGTTCCACCTGATCGAGCCGCTGCTTCCCCAGGTTGAGAAGCCCAGCCGCTACATCGACCACGAGTGGGGGACGCTTTCCAAGCCTGAGGCGCGCTTTCGCGTGTGCCTCATGTACCCGGACACCTACGAGGTGGGCCTGCCCAACCAGGGCATCGCCATCCTCTACCGGATCCTGAACGGCGAGGAGGGCATCTCCTGCGAGCGCGGCTACCTGCCGTGGGTCGACATGGCTGACAAGATGCGCGAGGCGGGCGTGCCCCTGCTCTCGCTCGAAGGGGCGGCCCCGGTGGCCTCGTTCGACGTGCTCGGCATGCACGTGCCCCACGAGATGGCGGCAACCAACTTCTTGGAGGCCTTCGACCTCGCGGGCATCCCGCAGCTTTCGGGTGAGCGCGGCGAGGACGACCCCATCGTCATCGCGGGCGGACCGTCGGTGTACAACGTTGAGCCGCTGGCGCCGTTTTTCGACGCAGTGCTTATCGGCGAGGGCGAGGAGCACATCGTGGAGGTCTGCCGCGAGCTCGAGCGCTCCCGCGACGCGGGTCTCACCCGCGCCGAGCGCCTCGAGGCCTTGGCGCAGGTTCCCGGCACCTACGTGCCGGGGCTCTACGACGTGACGTACGCCGCGGACGCGCCGCACGGCTTCGCCACCCCGCGCGCGGGCACTCGAGCGCCCGCCGTGGTGTACAAGCGCGTGGCGGCCGACTTCGCCGCTACCGACCCGCTCGCCCAGTCTATCGTGCCCTATACCGAGCTCGTGCACGACCGCCTGTCGGTCGAGGTGCTGCGCGGCTGCGCCCGCGGCTGCCGCTTCTGCCAAGCCGGCATCACCTACCGCCCGGTGCGCGAGCGCTCGGCCGACCAGGTGGTCGCCGCCGTGGTGCGCGGCCTTGCGCGCACGGGTTACGACGAGGTTTCGCTCACCTCGCTTTCCACCACCGACCACTCCCAGTGCGAGCGCATGCTCGAGCGCCTGAACGAGCGCTTGGCCGACACCGGCATCTCGGTGTCCATCCCCTCGCAGCGCCTCGACTCCTTCGACCCCGAGATGGCCGAGGCCGTGGCTGGCGGCAAGAAGGGCGGCCTCACCTTCGCGGTGGAGGCGGGTTCCCAGCGCCTGCGCGACGTCATCAACAAGAACGTGACCGAGGAGGACCTCGATCGGGCGATGCGCGCCGCCTTCGAGGCGGGTTGGCGCCGCGTGAAGCTCTACTTCATGATGGGCCTGCCCACTGAGACCGACGAGGACATCGTCGGCATAGCGCGCCTGGCCGACCACGTGATCGACCTCGCGCAGGAGGTCGTGCCCAAAAACCAGCGCGGCTCGGTTTCGGTCTCCGCCTCGGTGGCGGTGTTCGTGCCCAAGGCGCACACGCCCTTCCAGTGGGTGGGCCAGCTCGAGCGCGAGGAGGTCAAGCGCCGCCAGCGGCTGCTCATCCACAGCGTGCGCCACAAGAGCGTGCGCGTGCACTACCACGACGCCGACGTGTCGCTGCTCGAGGCGGTGCTCTCGCGCGGCGGCCGCGGCATCGCCCCCGTCATCCAGGAGGCGTGGCGGCGCGGCGCGCGCTTCGACGCGTGGACCGAGCACTTCAATCTCGAACGCTGGCGCGAGGCGGCCGCAGCCTGCGGCGTCGACCTCGACGCGGTGGCCTGCACCCCCTACGAGATCGGCATGCGCCTGCCGTGGGAGCAGACCTCGCCGGGCGTGAGCCCGGGTTTTCTGGAGCGCGAGTACCGCCGCGCCTGCGCTGCCGAGACCACGCCAGACTGTACGCGCGCAAGCTGCACGGGCTGCGGCATCTGCCCGACGCTCGGCGTGGCCAACAAGATCGAGGAGGTGCGCAAATGAGCGAGGAGAACCTCTTCCGCCTGCGCGTTTCGTACGTGAAGCACGGTCGCCTGCGCTACCTGGGGCACCTTGAGCTCATCCACACGGTGGAGCGCATCGTGCGCCGCGCCCAGCTGCCCTACGCGGTGACGCAGGGCTTCTCGCCGCATATGAAGATCGCCTTCTCGTCGGCCCTGCCGGTGGGCACCGCGTCCGACTGCGAGTGGTACGACGTGTTCCTCACTCGCTACGTCCCGGCCGCAGAGGCCTTTGACGCGCTCGCGGCGGCTTCTCCCGCCGATTTGGCACCGGCTCGCGCCGGCTACGTGGAGAGGCGCGAGCCCGCGCTCGAGGCGGCGCTCACCCGCGCCCGCTACCGCGTGGCGCTGACCCTTGCCGCGCCCTCCGCGCGGGACGCGGCGCGCGCCGAGGAGGTCCTCGCGGCCGTGGTGGCGCGCAGGGAGGTGCGCTACCTGCGCGGCAGGAAGGTCAAGCGCATCGACCTGGTCTGCACCTTCGTGGGCGCTAAGCTCGCGCCCGGCGGGGGGGTGTGGGAGCTTGCGCTCGACACGCGCTCGAGCGCCGAGGGGGCGCTGCGCCCCGAGGTGCTGCTGCGGGCGTGGGAGAAGGCGCTCGCGCTTGAGACCGCCGGCGCGCCCGGCACGCCGGCGGCGGAGCTTGTGGAAGAGGCGCTTGCGGACCCCTTGGACGTGCGCCCGTATGGTGTTTTTGCGCATTGCGAGATCACACGCGTTTTCCAAAAGATCGAGGACAAACGTGGTATCCTAGTTGAGCCGCTGCCGCTTGCAGCGCATCCCGCGCGGTAAGCAGGCGGCTTACGCATGGAAGGCCGGCGGCCGGTGCCGGCTCCTGCGGACAGGGTGCGCTGGTCGCGCAGCGCTTCGGGTTGCGCGCGGGCGTCCGGACGCACCGGTAAGTACCTCATCGTCGCCCCTCGGGGCAAGAAAGGCAAGGGTATGTACGCTATTGTGAAAACCGGTGGCAAGCAGTACAAGGTCACCAAGGACATGGTCATCACCGTCGAGAAGCTGCCCGAGGAGATCGGCGCCACCGTCGAGCTCCCCGTCATCTTCCTGAACGACGGCCAGAAGATCGTTGCCGATGCTGCCACGCTCGAGAACGCCAAGGTTACCGCCGAGGTTCTCGACCAGTTCAAGGGCGAGAAGGTCATTGCCTTCAAGTTCCAGAAGCGCAAGCGCTACAAGCGCACCAAGGGTCATCGTCAGCAGCTCACCAAGCTCAAGATCACCGACATCCAGGCTGCGTAAGTTCGTAGGCGTTCAGGTTAGAGAGTAGGTAAGAACTATGGCACATAAAAAAGGTCTCGGCTCTTCGCGCAACGGCCGCGATTCCCATGCCCAGCGACTCGGCTGCAAGCGTTTCGGCGGTCAGATGGTGACTGCCGGCTCCGTGCTCGTTCGTCAGCGCGGCACCAAGTTCCACCCCGGTGACAACGTGGGCCGCGGTAAGGACGACACGCTGTTCGCCAAGGTGGACGGCGTGGTTGAGTACACCCACGGCGTGAAGCGCCGCGTGCACGTGCGCCCTGTTGCGTAAGCACCCGTCGCTTCCGAGGCTTGTCTGAAAGCTTCACGCGCCAAAGCCCCCGGCAACCTCGCCGGGGGCTTTTTGGTAGCGGGGGGTCTTGCGCCGGCGGAAGCTGGCGAGGGTGCCGTTGGGGGAGCGCCGCCCGCATCTGTGCCCGCCCTCCTGTCTTTTTGCCTGCACCACCTGCGCAAGCTGCGCGGATATCGTGCGCTTCAGCGTCAGCGTCGCGCGTCCTGCTAGAATCCAAGTAGCATCCGATCTGGAGTGAAACGAGAGAGTCATGCCACAGTTCACCGATATGAGCCGCATCAACGTCAAGGGCGGCGACGGCGGCGCGGGCTGCGTGTCGTTCCGCCGCGAGGCGCACGTTCCCAAGGGCGGGCCCGACGGCGGCGACGGCGGGCGCGGCGGCGACGTGGTGCTCGTTGCCGACCCGCAGCTCTCCTCGCTTATCGACTACCGCTTCAAGCATCACTTCCGCGCCGAGCGCGGCACGCACGGCCAGGGCGCGCGCAAGCACGGCCGCGACGGCAAGGACACCGTGCTCAAGGTGCCGCTGGGCACCGTGGTGCGCGAGCTCGACCCCGAGACCCAGGAGCCGCTCTACACTATTGCCGATCTCACGCACCCCGGGGAGCGTGTCGTGGTGGCGCCGGGCGGCCACGGCGGACGCGGCAACATCCACTTCACCACCTCGGTGCGCCGCGCGCCGGCCTTCGCCGAGCTGGGCGAGCCGGCCGAGGAGCACTGGATCGAGCTCGAGATGAAGCTCATGGCCGACGCCGCGCTGGTCGGTTTGCCGAGCGTGGGCAAAAGCTCGCTTATCGCCCGCATGAGCGCGGCACGCCCCAAGATCGCCGACTACCCGTTCACCACCATCGTTCCTAACTTGGGCATGGTGCGCGCAGGGGAGTACTCTTACGTGGTTGCCGACGTGCCCGGCCTCATCGAGGGTGCGAGCGAGGGCCGCGGACTGGGTCACCAGTTCCTGCGCCACATCGAGCGGACGGCGCTCATCATGCACGTGGTGGACATCACGGGCGGCTTCGAGGGGCGCGACCCGGTGGAGGACTACCACGTCATCAATGACGAGCTCGCGCGCTACGCCGCAGAGCTCGCCGAGCGCCCGCAGATCGTGGTGGCCAACAAGTGCGACGCCGAGGGCATCGACGAGCGCCTGCGCGCCTTGCGTGACGAGGCGCTCGAGGACGGGCACCAGTTCTTCGCCGTGTCCGCGCTGACCGGCGAGGGTATGCAGGCGCTCATGCTCGCGTGCGGCGAGCAGGTCATGAAACTGCGCGCCGCGCTCGACACCCACGAGGAGGTCGAGGAGTTCGACCGCGCCTGGGAGCTCAAGCGCCGGGCGCGCGAGCGCCGCTTCACGGTGCGCAAGCTCGCAGCCGGCGTGTTCAGGATCGAGGGGCGCGCGGTGGAGCGCATGGTCATCCAGACCGACTGGGAGAACGAGGAGGCCATCATCCACCTGCAGCACCGTTTCCAGCGCATGGGGGTGTTCGACGCCCTGGCCGAGGCGGGCTGCCGCGCGGGCGACGAGGTGCGCGTGCTCGAGCGCGCCTTCGACTACGAGAGCGCTGACGACCTCTACGCCGACGACCCGGTGGACGATGAGGACGTGGACCTCTCCTTCGTGACTGAGATCAACGTGGGCGACGACGACGCCGAGACGGATGATCCCGCTCCGCAGGACGCGGGCTGGGCGGGGGAGCAGCGATGAGCGACGCCGCGCGCGCTACCTTGCCTGAGCTGGGCGCCGACCCTGGCCGCGAGTACCGCCTGGGCATCATGGGCGGCACCTTCGACCCGATCCATTACGGGCATATGGTTACGGCCGAGCAGGCGCGCGAAGCGCTCAAGCTCGACCTGGTGCTGTTCATGCCCGCCGGCTCCCCGGCTTTCAAGCAGGGCAAGCGCGTCACCGACGCCGAGGATCGCTACGCCATGACGCTTCTGGCCACGGCGGCCAACGACGCCTTCGACGCCAGCCGCTTCGAGATCGACCGCCCGGGCGTGACCTACACGGTGGACACCCTTCTCGCGCTGCGCGAGCACTACCCAGAAAACGTCCGGCTGTTCTTCATCACCGGGGCGGACGCCATTCTCGACCTCATCACCTGGCGCGACGCCCCGCGGATGGCCGAGCTCGCCACGTTCATCGCGGCGACCCGCCCCGGCTACAACATCGAGCAGGCGCGCCGGCGCATCGAGGCGTCGCGCCTGCCGTTCGACGTGCGCTACATCGAGATCCCGGCGCTCGCGATCAGCTCCACCAACATCCGCGACCGCGTGGCGGCGGGCAAAAGCGTGCGCTACCTCACCAACGAGAGCGTGATCGGCTACATCCGCAAGCACGGGCTGTACAACGCCGCGGTGGTAGAGCGCACCGACGTCCTCAAGGCTAAGGAGGCCTCATGACGCAGATGACGCAGCAACAGCGCGACGAGCTCGCGCGCATAGAGGGGCTGCTCCGCGCGCGCATGGACAAGGCGCAGCGGCGCCTCAAGCATACGCTCAACGTGGCCGACACCGCCGCCGAGCTGGCGCGGACCTACGGCGTCGACGAGTTTCTCGCCCGGGCGGCAGGGCTTCTGCACGACTGGGACAAGGTCGTGCCCGCAGACGAGCTCGCGGCGCGCGCCGTGCACCTGGGACTCGACTTTTCTGCGCCGGTCACATCCGTGTTGCCGCTTCTGCACGGGCCGGTTGCGGCGCGCGAGCTGCCGGCGCAGTTTCCCGAGCTGCCCGAGGAGGTCTTCCAGGCGGTTGCGCGCCACACGGTTGGCGCCGCTGACATGACGCCGCTCGACATGGTGGTGTTCGTCGCCGACGGCATCGAGCCCATGCGCAACGGGGAGGATATCGCGCGTCTGCGCGCGCTGGTGGGCGACGTGTCGCTTGAGGAGCTCTTCTTCGAGTGCCTGGCGCAGGGCGCCTCCTACGTGCTGCAGACACGCCGCTACCTTTACCCGGGCACGGTCGACGTCTACAACGCCTACGTTGCCAAATTAGGCCGTGCTTAATCTGGCGCATTTCGTAAGACGGAACGGGGCAGGCAGGGCAGGCTCCACCTGCCCTGCGGTTCTTGTGAGGGGCTGGGCCCAGGACGCATCGCCGGCGCCTCCTCGGGTACCATGAGGGCGTTACGCACGTTTTTCTTGCCTGCGCCGCGCCTGCGGCGCCAACAGAAAGGAACGCTTTGGAATCTCGCGAAACGGCGCTTATCGCCGCGCAAGCCGCTTTTGACAAGAAGGCCGAGGACATCGTGGTGCTTGATCTCATGGGTCTTTCCGACGTGACCGATTACTTCGTGGTGGCCACGGTGGCCAACAACCGCCAGGCTGACGCGGTGATCGACGAGATCGAGGACCTGGTGTACGAGAAGTGCTCGGAGAAGCCCTTCTCGGTTGAGGGCCGCGCCCAGGGCACGTGGACGCTCATGGACTACGGCCACGTGATCGTGCACGTGTTCACGCCTGAGACGCGCGACCACTACCGCTTGGAGTCCCTCTGGGGCGACGCGCCCCGCGTGGAGCTCGACCTGGCGTAAAGCTCCAAGTCCCGGTCGCTTGCGGCGGCACGGCATCTTGCATGCCCCCAGCGCACCGACCGCGCCGGTTCCGGCTTTTGGGCCGCATCCGGCGCGGTCGGTGCATTTTTATCGCAGGCTGTCACACGCGCGTTAGTCCGTGGGCTTGTTCTGGTTGAGGAACTTGTCCGGGCGCACGATGTCGCGGCCGAAGCGCGCCTGGCGGCCGAAGCCCACCGAGGCGTTGCCGAACTTCTCGCGTACCTTGTCCATGGCGACCGCGAGATCGCGCTTGTCGCTCGCCACCGCGCCGCGATCGTCCACCTCGCAGAAGAGGTCGGTCTGCACGCCGCCGGCAAGGTCGAAGTCGCTCACGCCCACGCCCAGCAGGCGCACGGGCAACCCGGGGTGCCAGATGCTGTTCAGGAGCTCGCGCGCGGCCGGCACGAAGATGTTCTCGTCGTCTGTGGGGTGCGGCAGCTTGCGCTGAGCGGTGTGGCCTTGCCCGTAGGTATAGCGCAGCTTCACGGTGACGGTGCGCCCGGCCAGCCCCTTGCGGCGCAGGCGCCGACCCACCGACTCGCCGAGCAGCGCCAGGGCGGCCTCGACGTCGGCGCGCTCCGTCAAGTCGCGCGCAAAGGTGCGCTCGTTGCTGACCGACTTCACGTCATCCGGCGCGTCGATGGCCGACACGGTAGAGACCTCGCGGCCGGCGGCGCGCAGGCGCATGACCTCGCCGTTGACGCCGAAAACCTCCTCGAGCACGCGGCGCGGGGCGCGGGCGAGCTGCCCCACCGTGCGGATGCCGCGCTTGGCCAGACGCGCCTCGGTGGACGACCCGATGCCGCTGATGGCGCCCACCGGCAACGGAGCGAGAAACGCCTCCTCGGTGCCGGGGTAGACAACCGTGAGGCCGCGCGGCTTGTCGCGCTCGCTGGCGATCTTGGCCACCGTCTTGTTGCAGCCGAGCCCGATCGAGCAGGTGACGCCGAGGGCCGCCACGCGCTCCGAGATGCGCTGCGCGATAATGGCAGGCTGCTCGGACGAGAAGCGCCCGGGCGTGACGTCGAAGAATGCCTCGTCGATGGAGACCTGGTCCACATAGGGCGTCTCGTCGGCGAGGATGGCCATGATCTGCGCGCTCATCTCGCGGTACCGGTCGAAGTGCCCGTGCGTCCAGATGGCGTGCGGGCACAGCCGCTTGGCCTGCGCCGAGCTCATGGCGGAGTGCACGCCGAAGGGCCGGGCCTCGTAGGAGGCGGTGGAGACCACGCCGCGCTCTTCCGGCAGGCCGCCCACGATGACGGGCTTGCCGCGCCACTCCGGGTGGTCGAGCTGCTCGACGCTGGCAAAGAACGCGTCGAGGTCCATGAGGCCTATGGCGGGCCCGTTCCACGCGCCGAAGAACGCGTCCAACGGAGAAGGGCCGCCGGCGTCAGAGGCGCCGTCGGGCGCGGGCGGAGGTTCGTGACCGGAAAAACCGTATGTCTGTTCGCATCGCTCCATGAGGAGAGTATAGCATGCGGCAGGGCGGGTACGGGGTGGTGCGGGTTCTTCTCGGCAGGTGGAAGACGGGGCGCGTTTTATCCGATAAAAGCGCAGCTGCCATCGGCTAGGACAGCACGGGCGCGGGGCGGTACCGAGAGGGCTGCGCGAAGGCGTCGACGTTGCCGCCCCTTGCGCTGCCCACCCGCGTCTGCCGCTGCGCCTCCGTGCAGAAACCATGAAGGAACTCATGCGGTTTCGTTGACGAACGCACTGCTCGTGCCTATTATATGTGCTTGCGTGTGCGGCGTTACCGAAGGAGCCTTACGGGTTGCGGCTCCACCAGCGAGTGCCGCCCGCGCGCCAAACGTGTCGTTTTATTCAGGTTTGCAGCTCAGGCTGCATGGTTGGAGGAGTTTTCATTGGCAGTCAAGATCCGCCTCGCCCGTCACGGCTCTAAGAAGCGTCCGTACTACCGCGTTGTCGTCGCCAACAGCCGTTCGCCCCGCGACGGCCGCCTGATCGAGGAGGTCGGCCGTTACAACCCGCTGACCAACCCCAAGGTCATCGACCTCGACCTCGAGAAGATCGCCGACTGGCAGGCCAAAGGCGCTCAGCTGACCGATGCCGTGAAGGCGCTTGTGAAGGCCGCTGAGGAGGGCCCGAAGGCTGATACCGCCGTCAAGAAGTCTAAGAAGCAGCTCGCCAAGGAGGCCGCTGCTGCCAAGGCCGCCGCTGAGGCTGAGGGCGCTGAGGAGTAACGCGCGTGTCGGTAGATGAAACGCTTGAGTTCGACGAGGAGACGGCGGAAGAGCCCCTGCTCTCGGATCGTATCGCCGACCTTGTCGAGTATCTCGTGGTTCAGCTCGTCGACAACCCGGACGAGGTTTCGCTCGAGGTGATCGACGGCGCTGACTCCAGCGTGATCGAGGTCAGCGTGGCTGACGGCGACGTGGCCAAGGTCATCGGCCGTCACGGTCGCACGATCAAGGCCATCCGCACGCTCGCGCGCGCCTTGGCTGCGCGCCTTGAAACGTCCGTAGAGGTCGAGGTGCTCGGGTAGGTCGTCTCTTGAGAACTCAGTTCAAGAACATAGCCCGTGTGGAGAAAGCCCACGGGATGAAGGGGGAGGCCGTCGTGGTTGCGCTGCGCGGCCTTCCCTTCCTTTTAGAGGAAGGCATGCGCGTGTCGCTCACGCCGCCGGCGCTGCATCGCGAGCGCGTGAGCATGGTGGAGCACGTGTCCGAGGGTGCTGACGGCGTCTCTGGCCTGGTGCGCTTCTCGTGCGCGCACAACCTTGACGAGGCCAGCGGCCTGGCCGGGTGCTATGTGCTGGCTCGCACCGACGACCTGGACCTGGACCCGCTCACCGCCTCGGTGGACGACCTGATCGGCGCGCCGGTTGAGGACGACCGCCTGGGTGTTGTCGGCGAGATCACCGAGGTTATCTGCGGACCGGCTAACGACGCCTGGGTGATCGAGGGCGCCTACGGCGAGGTGATCATCCCGGTGATACCCGACGTGGTGCTCGAGATCCCTGAGGACGGTCCGATCCCGGTGCATCTGCCGGGCGGCGTGCTGCCCGACGAGGTGTTTGCCGCCGCGCCTGCCGCGGCGGCGACGGATGCCGCGGGCGATGCGGCGAACGTCCCTCCTACGGAGGAGGCCCCATGCGCATAGAGACCCTCTCCGTGTTTCCCGAGATGTTCGACTCGGTGATGCACGCCTCGATCCTCGGCCGCGCCGAGGAGCGGGGCATTTTCAGCTTTGCGGCCTTCGACCTGCGCGACTGGACGCACGACAGGCACCGCACGGTGGATGACGAGCCCTACGGCGGCGGCGCGGGCATGCTCATGAAGCCCGAGCCGCTCATGGAGGCGCTGGACGACCTCGAGTCAACGGGGCCGCGTCCGCACGTGATCTTCTTCACCCCCTGCGGCGAGCCCTTCACCCAGCGCACTGCCGAGCGCCTGGCGGGCGAGGAGCGCCTGCTTTTGGTCTGCGGCCGCTACGAAGGCATAGACGAGCGCGTGTACGCCCGCGCCGACGAGCGCATCTCGCTCGGCGACTACGTGCTCACCGGCGGCGAACTGGCGGCCATGGTGGTTGCCGACGCCGTGGTGCGCCTTCTGCCCGGTGCCTTGGGTGACGAGATGAGCGCCCAGGACGAGTCATTCTCGGCGGCGGGTCTTCTGGAGTACGAGCAGTACACCCGCCCGGCGTCGTTCCGCGGCCAGGACGTGCCGCCGATCCTGCTTTCGGGCGACCACGCCAAGATCGCCGCCTGGCGCCGCGCCAACGCGCTTGAGCGCACCTGCCGCTGGCGTCCCGACCTTATCGAGCACGCCGACCTCACCGACGAGGAGCGCGAGCGCGCCCGCGAGCTTATCGCCCGCAACGCTGCAGGCGCGGCCGAGGGCGCGGCGGCAACCGATTGCGGGGTGGTTTAGATGATGGGTGCTCGCCCTGCGATGCTGCGCGAGGTTGCCGAGTGGCTCGGCGTGATCGTGCTGGGCTGCGCGGTGGCTTTCGCGCTCAACGCCTTCGTGATCCAAGCCTATGAGGTTCCCACCGGCTCCATGGAGGACACCATCGAGGTGGGCGACCGTCTTTTCGGCGAGAAGGTCACGCTGCTTATGGGCATGCCGGTCTCGGCCGGCGACATCGTGGTGTTCAAGAACCCCGACGGCACCTCCGACCACGACATCCTGGTCAAGCGCGTGATCGCCACCGGCGGCCAGACGGTTGATTTGCAAGGCGGCGCGGTTTACGTTGACGGCGAGAAGCTCGACGAGCCGTATGCCACGGGGGAGAGCTGGCCGCTTCTGCAGCAGGCCCCGGGCACTACCGTGAGTTTTCCCTACACCGTGCCCGAGGGCTTTATCTGGGTCATGGGCGACAACCGTGAGAACTCCGCCGACTCGCGCTACTTCGGCGCGGTGGACGAGGACAGCGTGCAAGCCGTTGTCGTTATGCGCTACTGGCCGCTCGACCGCTTCGGTGGCGTAGAATAAGCAAACCTCCCGCGTGCGCCGTTCGGCATGCGCGGGTACAGTCCCAACGGATTCCCTGAGGAGATGCGGATGGACGCTAACGTTTTATCCTTCCAAGACATCATCCTGCGCCTGCAGGAGTACTGGGCGGCCCAGGGCTGCGTCGTGATGCAGCCCTATGACAGCGAGGTGGGCGCCGGCACCTTCCACACGGCCACCACGCTGCGCTCGCTCGGCCCCAAGCCCTGGCGCGCCTGCTATGCGCAGCCCTGCCGCCGTCCCGCCGACGGCCGCTACGGCGAGAACCCCAACCGCCTGCAGCAGTACTACCAGTTCCAGGTCCTCATAAAGCCGAGCCCGGCCAATTCCCAGGAGCTCTACCTCGAGTCGCTCAAGGCCATCGGCCTCGACCCGGCCGAGCACGACGTGCGCTTCGTTGAGGACGACTGGGAAAGCCCCACGCTCGGCGCCTGGGGTCTGGGCTGGGAGGTTTGGCTCAACGGCATGGAGGTCACCCAGTTCACCTACTTCCAGCAGGTGGGCGGCATCGAGGTCGACCCGGTGCCGGTGGAGATCACCTACGGCCTGGAGCGCCTGGCCATGTACGTGCAGGGCGTGAACTCGGTCTACGACCTGGTGTGGGCCACGCTGCCCGACGGCACGCCGATGACCTACGGCGACGTGTTCTGGGAGAACGAGCGCGAGTTCTCCACTTACAACTTCGAGGTCGCCGACGTGGAGATGATGCGCGCCAAGTTCGACGACTACGAGCGCGAGTGCCACTCTTGCCTCGAGGCCAAGCTGCCCCTGCCCGCGTACGACTGCGTGATGAAGTGCAGCCACGCCTTCAACGTGCTGGACGCCCGCGGCGCCCTCTCGGCGGTCGAGCGCGCCAACTACATCCTGCGCGTGCGCACCGTGGCCAAGGCTTGCTGCGAGGCGTACCTTGCCGAGGTGGCGGCCGAGAAGAACGCTGAGAGCCCGAAGGGGGAGGTGGCCTAACATGGCGGATACCCGTGACTTCCTGTTTGAGATCGGCACCGAGGAGATGCCCTCGGCGCCGCTGATGAACGCGGCCAAGCAGCTTGGCGGCCTGGTGGCCCGCGGGCTTGACGAGGCCGGCCTCGCCCACGGGGCGGTGCGCGTGATCTCCTCGCCCCGCCGCCTCGCCGCCCTGGTTGCCGACGTGGCCGCGGCCACCGAGGAGATCCATGAGGTGAAGCGCGGCCCGGCGGCGCAGATCGCCTTCGACGCCGACGGCAACCCCACCAAGGCCGCCGAGGGCTTTGCGCGCAAATGCGGTGTGGCTGCCTCCGAGCTGGTGCGTCGCCAGGACGCCGACGGCCGCGAGTACGTCTTCGCCGAGCGGTACATCCCCTCCGCGCCCGCCGAGCCCATCCTCTCGGCCCTGTGCGAGAAGACCATCGCCGGCCTTGAGTGGCCCAACTACCGCAGCCAGCGCTGGGGCTCCACGCACGAGACCTTCGTGCGCCCGATCCGGTGGCTGTGCGTGCTGTTCGGCGGCGACGTCGTGCCGGTGCGCTACGCCGACGTGGTTTCCGGCAACACCACCCGCGGCCATCGCGTGCTGGGCCCCGGCGAGCACGTGGTTGCCGAGCCGGCCGCATACGAGCAGGTGCTTGAGGAGGCGGGCGTGCTCTCCGAGGAGCGCCGGCGCGCGGTTATCGCCGAGGGCATCGCGCGCGTCGAAGCCGAGCGCCCGGGCTGCCGTGTCGACACGCCCAAGAAGGTGCTCGACGAGGTGGTGAACCTCTGCGAGTGGCCGAGCGTGCTCGTGGGCACCTTCGACGAGGAGTTCCTCGCCGTCCCGCACGAGATCATCTGCGAGTCCATGCTCTCCAACCAGCGTTACTTTCCCATCTACGACGCGGACGGCAACCTCACCCGCGAGTTCGTGGTGGTCTCCAACGGCCGTCCGGAGTGCTCGGCGCGCATCGTTGACGGCAACGAGCGCGTGGTGCGCGCCCGCCTCTACGACGCCAAGTTCTTCTACGACGAGGATCTCAAGGTGCCGCTCGAGGAGTTCCGCAGCCGTCTTGCCAAGGTTGCCTTCCAGGAGAAGCTCGGCAGCGTGCTCGAGAAGTCCGAGCGCATCGAGAAGCTCAGCCGCGCCATCGCCGAGGCCGCCGGTGTCGACGCCGCGGTCGCCGCAGACGCCGTGCGCGCCGCTCACTTTGCCAAGGCCGACCTGGTTTCCTCCGCGGTGGTTGAGTTCACCAGCCAGCAGGGCGTGATGGGCGGGTACTACGCGGCTGCGGCGGGTGAGAACCCCGAGGTCGCCGCCGCTATCCGCGACCACTACCGCCCGCGCTTCGCCGGCGACGAGCTGCCGAGCGGGCAGGCCGGCTGCATCGTGGCGGTGGCCGACAAGCTCGACACCATTGCCGGCATGTTTGCCATCGGCGAGCCGCCGACCGGCTCCAAGGACCCCTTTGCGTTGCGCCGCAGCGCCATCGGCGTGCTGAACATCCTGCGCCAGCGCCTGGGTTGCGGCTACGAGGAACTCGTGGCGCCTGCGCTTGCGGCGTACGCCGAGCAGGGCATCGCCTTTGACGCCGGGGCCGTGTGCGACGCGGTGTGCATCTTCGTGAAGGGCCGCATGGAGCAGATGGCCCGCGACGAGAAGATCCCGGTCGACGTGGTCGCAGCGGTCTCCGCCGGCAGCGTGTCGGCGCCCGCCGACTACTTCGCGCTCGCCCACGCCCTGGACGACGCGCGCAAGGGCGACCCGGAGACCTTCGAGAACCTCGCTACCGCCTACGCCCGCGCGAGCCACCTCGCCGACGCGTCGCTTGGCTGCGAGGTGGACGAGGCCCTTATGGGCGAGGCCGAGCGCGACCTGCTCATGGCGACGGACGCCGCGCGCGACGTCGTTGCGCTGGCGCTCGCCAAGAAGGACTTCGCTGCGGTGATCGCCTCGCTCGCCGCCCTGCGCGAGCCCGTTGACCGCTTCTTCGACGACGTGATGGTCATGGACGAGGACCAGGCCTTGCGCGAGAACCGCCTGCGCCTGCTCAACCGCTTCGAGAGCGTCTTCACAGGGATCGCCAACATGGGGGCGCTCGCAAAGAAATAGGCTCCCTTTTCGGCGGGGCGGGGCGATGTGAACCTGGATTTTGCCCGATATCAAAATCCAGAACCACGTCGCCCCGCCCCGCCCGCAGCCAGACCCCCTCATTGTGTAGGTTGTATTGAGCTGGTGTTTTGCCTGCGGTTCGTGTATAGTATGTGCTCGTGTGTCAACGCCTATGTGCCTTTTCGCGGGAGCGGGGGCACCTCTAGAGCAGAGAGTAAAGGAAAGAGACATGGACTACATCCGCGCTATCGAGCGTCAGCAGATCCGCGAGGACCTGCCCCAGATCCTGGTGGGCGACAACGTCAAGGTGCACTACCGCATCAAGGAAGGCGACCGCGAGCGTATCCAGGTCTTCCAGGGCGACATCATCCGCATCGCCGGTGCCGGTGCCCGCGAGACCTTCACCGTTCGCAAGATCTCCTTCGGCGTTGGCGTCGAGCGCACCTTCCCGGTGCACAGCCCCAAGATCGCCAAGCTCGAGGTCGTGCGTCACGGCCGCGTGCGCCGCGCCAAGCTCTACTACCTGCGCGATCGCGTGGGCAAGGCTGCGCGCATCCCGGAGAAGCGCATGCACTAAGCGTCAGAGCGCCTTTGCTCGCAAAGCGCGTCGGCTCCCATCGGGGTCGGCGCGCTTTTTTGTGTGCTACAGTTCTGAGCGGTCGGGTTGCGCCGAGCTGGGTGCGGACCCGCCGAATCGCGGTACCGGAGAAGGGGAGTCCTGCCATGGCCAACATGACGAGCTCGAGGTCGGCGGCGCAGGTGGCCGCCGAGCTAGGGTCGGCGCCTGCAGAGGAGGTCGAGGAGCTGCTCGAGCGCTTCGCCGACGATCCGCGCCAGCAGGTGCGCAAGGCCTGCGAGCGCGCGCGGCGCCGCCTTCAGCGCGAGCGCGCCGAGCGCAGCCGTGTGGAGGAGATGTACGCGCGCATGGCAGAGCTCGGCGGCAGCGGCGTGGTGGTCGGCGTTGACGAGGTGGGCCGCGGCTCGGTGGCGGGCCCGCTTACCGTGTGCGCCGTGTGCCTGCCTGCGGAGCCCCTTGTTTGGGGTCTCAACGACTCCAAGAAGCTCTCGCCGGCGCGCCGGGAGACCTTGGCCGCCCGCATCTCAGACGTTGCCCACGCCGTCGGGATCGCCCACATCCCTGCGCCCGAGATCGACCAAAAGGGCATGGCCGCCGCCCTTCGCGTGGCGGTTGCGCGCGCGGTTGCCGACACCGGGCTCGACCCTGACTGCGTGCTCATGGACGGCAACCCCTTGCACGCCCATCCGCGCGAGAAGAACGTGGTGCACGGCGACGCGCTCGTTGCCTGCATCGCTGCGGCCTCCATCGTCGCCAAGGTGACCCGAGACGAGCTGATGGTCGCCCTGGGCGAGGAGTACCCCGCGTGGCCGCTTGCCGAGAGCAAGGGCTACGCCTCGCCCGAGCATATCGCCGCCATCCAGGCGCATGGGCTCTCCCCGGTTCACCGCGTAAGCTTCTGTGGGAATTTTCTGAAGCAAGATGCCCTGTTCTAGGTAGCTCACGCGGGTTTTTGCGCACGCGCGCGCCTGTGGCCTGCGCGTGTTGGACAGCTGACAGATCCGGCTGGTTTTTCGCCAAGACCTTGCGGGCGATCGGTGGGAAAACGGTTGGACGCGCGTGGCAGGATGCTCCCAAACCTTTGAGGAGAAGGGAGCGCACATGGCTACGCAGCAACTTGCCGATGGTCCGCGCGGCCGCGAGCTGGGCGCGCTGGGTGAGGCGATCGCCCAAGCGTACCTGGAAAAGCGCGGATACGAGATCCTCGCGCGCAACTGGCGCTGCTTCGCCGGCGAGGCCGACATCGTGGCGCGCCAAGACGGGGTGGTGGTTCTCGTTGAGGTGAAGACGCGGCGCTGCTCGCCGGATCAGGGCGCGGTGTTTCCGGAGGAGGCGATGAACGCCGCGAAGCGCGAGCGCTATCGCCGTATCGCCGGCTGCTACCTCGCCGACCATCCCGAGGTTGAGCGCATACGCGTGGACGCCGTGGCGGTGCGCTGGCTCGACGGCGCCGGCGCGCGGGTGCGCCACGTGGTCGACGCGTGCGTGCGAGATGAGGCGCGGTGAGCGCCGGGCGCGGCGGGTACGCGGTGCGGGCGGCATGCATCCGCGGCGTCGAGGTGGTGCCCGTCACCGTTGAGATAGACCTATCGGACGGGCTGCCCGGCATGACGATGGTGGGGATGGCGGACACCGCGGTGATGGAGGCGCGCTCGCGTATCCGCTGCGCGCTCAGGGCGGCTGGCTTTGAGATGCCGCGCCGCCACATCACCGTGAACCTTGCGCCTGGAGACGTGCGCAAGGTGGGCTCCGGGTTCGACCTGCCCATCGCGGTGGGGGTTCTTGCCGCCACCGGGCAGATTCCCGTGCGCGAGCTGGACGGCGCGCTGTTCGTGGGGGAGCTCGCGCTCGACGGGCGGGTATGCCCGGTGAAAGGCGAGGTGGCCTACCAGCTCTACGCCCGCCGCGAGCGCCTGCGCTTGGTGGAGAGCCGCGAGGCGCACCGCGCGGTGGTCGACGGCGCCGACACCTGCGCGCTTGAGAGCATCGCCCAGCTGAGGGCGGGGTTGTCCGAGGTGGGCGCGACGCGCCTGGAGCCGCCGCGGGGCGCTGTGCGCGCGCCGGGCGACTATCGCGACGTGATCGGCCAGGAAATGGCCAAGCGCGCCTGCGCCATCGCGGCGGCGGGATCCCACAGCCTGCTCATGGTGGGCAGCCCCGGCTCGGGAAAGTCCATGCTCGCCCAGCGCCTGCCGGGCATCCTGCCGCCGCTGGCGGGCGCACAGAAGGAGGAGGCGCTCGCCATCCACTCTATCGCCGGCGAGCCGCTGGGCGGCCTCATCGAGGGGGTGCGCCCCTTCAGGTGCCCGCACCACACGGTTTCGCTCGCCGGGTTGATAGGCGGCGGACGTCCCGTGCGCCCCGGCGAGGTGAGCCTCGCGCACAACGGCGTGCTGTTCTTAGACGAGTTGGCCGAGTTCCCGGCTAACGTCCTGCAGACGTTGCGCCAGCCCATGGAGGACGGCGTGGCGCGGGTGGTGCGCGTGGAGGGCGCGTTTGCCTTCCCGGCGCGGTTTCAGCTTGTGGCGGCGAGCAACCCCTGTCCCTGCGGCAACCTCGGAGACCCGGAGCGTCCCTGCACCTGCTCGGCTGCGCGCGTCGAGCGGTACCAAGAGAAGCTCGGCGGGCCCGTTGCCGACCGCATCGACATGGCGCTCACCATACGCAGGCCCGATCCAGAGGAGATCGTGCTTGGCGTGGAGGGGCTTACCTCGGAGGATATGCGCGCGATGGTGACGCGCTCGCGCGCCTTCGCGGCGTGGCGCGCCGCCAAGGCCGACGAGCGGACCCGCGTTAACTGCGTGAACAAGCGCGACGACCGCCCCGTCATGCCGGCCGAGGCCGAGGAGGCGCTGCTCGCCCTGGCGCGGAGCGCCCACCTCACGGGTCGCGGCATCACGCGGCTTGCGCGCATCGCGCGCACGATAGCCGACATGGCGGAGTCCGAGCACATCTTGCCCGGACACATCCGCGAGGCGGCCGCCTACCGCGGGAACCGGGCGTGAGGAGGGGCCATGCGCGTTACCTACGGAAGCTACGAGGGATGTCGGCGTTTCGAGCTCGCCCCCGGGGACCGGGCGTGGCCCTCTGCCCTCGACGAGCTGGATGACCCGCCCCGGCGCCTGTACGGCTACGGCAACCCCGAGGCGCTGTCCCTGCCGTCTATCGCCATCATCGGAGCACGGCGCGCCACCCCCTACGGGCTTGCGGTGTCCGCGCTGGCGGCGAGGATCGCTGTGGAGTCGGGCGTGGCGGTGGTGTCGGGAGGCGCCATTGGATGTGACCAGGCAGGCGGCCGGGCGACGCTCGAGGCGGGCGGCACGCATGTGGCCGTGCTGGGTTGCGGGGCGGACGTGGTGTACCCGGCGGGTGCGGCCGACATGCTGCGCTCGCTTGCCGCCGGCGCGGGCGCGGTGGTGTCCATCTCGCCTTGGGGCGCGCCGCCTGCGCGCTTCACGTTCCCCAAGCGCAACCGCGTCATCGCCGCGCTCGCGCAGGCGCTTTTCATCAGCGAGGCGGGTGCGCCGTCGGGGACTTTCTCCACAGCCGAGACCGCGCTCGCCCTCGGCCGGGAGCTCATCTGCGCCCCGGGCTCCATCCTCTCGCCGCTCTCGCGCGGCACCAACCAGCTCATCGCCGACGGCGCGACCTGCATCGTCGACGAGGCGTCGCTCGAGGTGGCGATCTCGCGCGTGTTCGGCACGCTGCGCTTCAGCCACGGTCCGGCGCCGGGGGTGCCGGGGCTTTCCGGGGCGGAGCGTCGCGTGATGTCGGCGCTCACGGCCGCGCCCGAGCGCGTGGAGGCGGTGGCGCGCCTGCTCGACGCGTCGGTTATCCGCGCGCTCGAGGTGCTGGGGAGCCTCGAGGGCGAAGGGCTCGTGTGCCGTCTTCCTGACGGGGCGTACGCGCCTACGGTGCGCGCGTTGCAAAGCGCAACGTCGTTCGGGCACAATAGGTAGGTTCAGCAAGCGATCGGGAAGCGAGGGGCTATGGCCGAGAAGGTAGTGGTGGTGGGCGGCGGGCTCGCCGGTTCGGAGTGCGCGCTCGCGCTCGCGGCGCGCGGGGTACCCGTGCGCCTGGTAGAGATGCGGCCCGAGAAGAGCTCGCCTGCGCACCATACGGGAAACCTCGCCGAGCTCGTGTGCTCGAACTCCATGAAGTCCACGCGCGAGGACTCGGCCGCCGGCCTTCTGAAGCGCGAGCTCAAGATGCTCGGCTCGGTCCTCCTCGCGTGCGCGGAGCAGGCCGCGGTACCGGCGGGCGGGGCCCTCGCCGTCGACCGCGAGAGGTTCTCGCAGCTGGTGGAGGAGCGCGTGGCGGCCGCCGACAACATCGAGGTCGTGCGCGCCGAGGCGTCCGAGATCCCCTCCGGCCGCGTGGTTATCGCCGCCGGCCCCCTGTGCTCGCCGTCCTTGGCCGAGAAGATCCACGAGCTCGTGGGCGGCGAGGCGCTGTCGTTTTTCGACGCGGCCGCGCCCATCGTCGACGCCTCCACGATCGACCGCTCGGTGCTCTTCTGCCAGTCGCGCTACGGCGAGGCGGGGGAGGGCGACTACCTGAACGCGCCCTTCACGCGCGAGGAGTACGACGCCTTCATCGACGCGCTCGTGGGCGCGGAGCGCGTGGTGCTCAAGGACTTCGAGCGCCGCGAGCTCTTCCAAGCCTGCCAGCCGGCCGAGGAGGTGGCGCGCACAGGGCACGACGCGCTGCGGTTCGGCGCCATGAAGCCGGTTGGCCTCACCGACCCGCGCAGCGGCAAGCGCCCCTGGGCCGCCTTGCAGCTGCGCGCCGAGAACGCCGAGCGCACGGCCTACAACCTCGTGGGCTTCCAAACCAACCTGACCTTCGGCGAGCAGCGTCGGGTGTTTCGCATGGTCCCGGGCCTGGAGAACGCCGAGTTCTTCCGCTACGGCGTCATGCACCGCAACACCTTCGTCGACAGCCCGCACGTGCTCGACCGCACCTTCAAGGTGCCCGGCACCACGGTGCGCCTCGCCGGTCAGATCACCGGCACGGAGGGCTACGTCGAGGCGATCGCGTCAGGTCTGCTCGCCGCGCTCAACACCTACGCCGAGATCTGCGGCGCGCCTGCCGTGGAGCTTCCGCGCACCACGGCCTTCGGCGCGCTGGTCGCCTATGCCACCGACCCGGCCACCGAGGGCTACCAGCCCATGCACGTGAACTTCGGCCTCGTGCCGCCGCTCGAGGACGGCCGGCGCCGCAAGAAGCGCGAGCGCTACGCTGCCTACGCGGCCCGTGCGCAGGCCGACCTCGCCGCCTACCTCGCAACGCGCCCGGACCTGCGGATTGGGTAGCGCCGTGGAGGGTGAGACGAAAAGGGAAGCCCTCGCTGCGCATGGTTCTGCCGGCGCGGCCGAGAGCGTGCGCGCGGGACGGGACCTCACGGCCGGGCAGGACCGCTTCGAGGGGTGCATCGCCGACTTCACGGGCGCCCTGAGCGGTGTGATGGGCTACTCGCCCGAGACGGTCCGCGCCTACGCCGAGCACCTGGCGGCTTTTGCGCGCTGGGTGCGGCGCGCGGGCGCCGACCCGTTCGCGCTTGCCCCGCGCGACTTCAGGCGCTACCTCGGCGAGATGCGCGCCGCGCGCTACGCGCCCAAGACCGTGCAGGCGCACCTCTCATCCATCCGCTCCCTTTACCGCTGGATGGCGTCGGAGGGCATCATCGAAGCCGACGCCTCCTCCACGGTGGCGAGCCCCAAGCTGCCGCGGGGCCTTCCGCGCACGCTTGCGGCAGACGAGCTCGCCCGGCTCTTCTCGGCACCGGACACCTCAACGCCCGACGGCCTGCGCGACCAAGCCATGCTCGAGGTGCTCTACGCCACCGGCGCGCGCATCTCGGAGGCGGCGGGGCTCACCTTGGCAAGCGTTGACGCGGCGCAGGGCACGGTGCGCCTGTTCGGCAAGGGATCCAAGGAGCGCATCGTGCCGGTGCACGAGACGGCCCTGCGCGCTTTGAGCGCCTACCTCAAGCGCGGTCGTCCCGAGCTGCTCGCCCGTCGGAAGCGCCGCGCCGCAGGCCCTGCCGAGACCCCGGCGCTGTTCATCTCCCGCCGCGGCGCCCCCATGAGCGCCGACGCCCTGCGCCAGCGCTTCGGCCGCCTGGTGCGCGCAGCCGGCCTTCCCGCCGACGTGACGCCGCACGTGATGCGCCACACCTTCGCCACCGACCTGCTCGCCGGCGGCGCCGACCTGCGCTCGGTCCAGGAGCTTCTCGGCCACAGCCAGCTCGCCACCACGCAGATCTACACCCACCTCACCCCCGAGCGCCTCAAAGACGCCCTGCACCAAGCCCATCCGCGCGGGGAATGAGCGGCCGCGCAGCTCGCTCACGTGCAGAGGATGTGGGCGCGTTGCGTTTGGGTGTTGGAATCCCGGCGCCGAGCTGCTATTATGCCTTAGGTTGCCGCCAGGCAGCCGTATCTATCACACACGCGCGGCTACTTGCTCCCCTGTGGTGCCCTGGGATCCAGGGTGGGGGTGCGGGGCTGAAACCGCGCGGAGGCCAAACCAAACGGAGGTTCACATGGCTACCAAGATCAATCTGCGCACGCTCCTCGAGGCCGGGTGCCACTTCGGCCACCAGACCCGTCGCTGGAACCCGAAGATGAAGCCCTACATCTTCGGCGAGCGCAACGGCGTCTACATCCTCGACCTCAAGCAGACCGTGCTCGAGGCTGACAAGGCCTACACCTTCCTGCGCAACACCGCCGCGCAGGGCGGCACCGTGCTGTTCGTCGGCACCAAGAAGCAGGCCCAGGAGGTCGTTGCCTCCGCGGCCGAGCGCTGCAACATGCCCTACATCAACCAGCGCTGGCTCGGCGGCATGCTCACCAACTTCGTGACGATCCGCTCCCGCATGAACCGCATGGAGGAGCTGGAGAACATGGTGGAGAACGGCACCATGGCGACCCTGCCCAAGAAGGAGCAGGCCGTGCTCGGCAAGGAGCTCGAGAAGCTTCAGAAGAACCTCGGCGGCGCCCGCACCATGAAGGCCGTGCCCCAGGCTCTGTTCGTCATCGACACCAAGCGCGAGGAGATCGCCATCAAGGAGGCCCAGCGCCTGCACATCCCGGTGGTGGCCCTGCTCGACACCAACTCCGATCCCGACGAGGTCGAGTACGGCATCCCGAGCAACGACGACGCCATCTCCGCGATCTCGCTCATGACCAACCTCGTGGCTGACGCGATTCTGGCCGGCTCGGGCAAGGAGCAGATCTCCGAGGCCGAGATGGCCGGCGAGGCTCCCGCCGAGGAGGCCGCCGCTCCGGCTGCCGAGTAGCAACGCACCTTTGCGGCGGCAGCGCGCCTGCCGCCGCCCACTTTTTAGGTTTACCCTTCGCGAGAAAGGAACGCACATGGCAAACATCACCGCCGCGCTCGTCAAGCAGCTTCGCGAGATGACCGACTCGCCCATGATGGAGTGCAAGAAGGCGCTCGTCGAGGCCGAGGGCGACATCGAGAAGGCCGTCGACGTCCTGCGCACCCGCGGCCTTGCCGCCGCCGCCAAGAAGGCCGGCCGCGAGACCAACGAGGGCACCATCGGTGCCTTCATCTCCGAGGACAAGAAGTCCGGCGCCCTTATCGAGGTCAACTGCGAGACCGACTTCGTGGGCACCAACGCCAAGTTCACCGGCTTCGCCCGCGAGCTTGCCCAGGTCGTCGTCGACAACAAGCCGGCCGACCTCGAGGCTCTCATGGCCTGCCCGATGGGTCAGGACACCGTTGACGGCGAGCTCAAGGAGCGCATCCACACCTTCGGCGAGAACATGAAGATCGCCCGCTTCGCTCAGCGCACCGTTGAGAACGGCGCTCTGGACTCCTACGTCCACCTGGGCGGCAAGATCGGCGTCCTCGTCGAGTTCTCCTTCGAGAAGCCCGAGACCGCCGATGCCGAGGCCTTCAAGACCTTCGCGCACGACGTTGCCATGCAGGTTGCGGCCACCGCGCCGATCTGCGCCCGTCGCGAGAACGTGCCGGCCGAGACCGTTGAGCACGAGCTTGCCATCTACAAGCAGCAGGCTGCCGACTCCGGCAAGCCCGAGAACATCCAGGAGAAGATGGCTCAGGGCCGCCTGGAGAAGTTCTTCAAGAGCTTCGTGCTCACCGAGCAGGAGTTCATCAAGGACAGCTCGCTGACCATCTCCAAGTACGCTGAGAAGGTCTCCAAGGAGCTTGGCGACACCGTGACCGTGGTGGGCTTCGACCGCCTGGTGCTGGGCGACGACGCCGAGTAAGCATCTGCGCTAGCGTTTGCGCCGCAGGCTGTGGGTTTCCGCTCACAGCCTGCTTTTTTATGACGCGCCGCATCGGCGATGATAAAATGGGAAAAGTTTCTGGATAAAGGAGGTTCCCGTGTCCGCGTACCTGTACAAGCGCGTTTTGCTGAAGCTTTCCGGCGAGGCGTTGATGGGGGAGGCCGGCTTCGGCATCGACCCCACCGTGACCGACCGCTTGGCCCGTCAGATCAAGGCCCTGCACGACGACGGGGTCGAGGTCGGCGTCGTGGTGGGCGGCGGCAACATCTTCCGCGGCCTCGCGGGTTCGGCCAGGGGCATGGATCGCAGCCAGGCCGACTACATGGGCATGCTCGCCACGGTGATGAACGCGCTGGCGCTGCAGGACGCCATCGAGCACGAGGGCTGCCCCTGTCGGGTGATGAGCGCCATCCACATGGACGAGGTCTGCGAGCCCTACATCCGCCGTCGCGCCATTCACCACCTGGAGAAGGGCTCCGTGGTCATCTTCGCGGCCGGCTCGGGCAACCCCTACTTCACCACCGACACCGCCGCGGCGCTGCGCGCCTGCGAGATCAACGCTGAGTGCCTGATGAAGGCCACCAAGGTTGACGGCATCTACGACAGCGACCCGGTGAATAACCCCGACGCGGTGCGCTTCGACCGCATCACCTACCATGACGTGCTCGTGCGCAACCTGCACGTGATGGACTCCACGGCTACGGCGCTGTGCCAGGACAACGACATGCCGATGATCGTCTTCAACATCGAGGGCGAGGACAATATCCGCAAGGCGCTCTGCGGCGAGCCGGTGGGCACCGTCGTCGTACGCGAGGACTAAGGGAGGAACCATGCCGGACATCAACGCTCGTATGGACAAGACCATCGACAGCCTCTTGCACCAGTTCTCCAAGGTGCGCACGGGCCGCGCCAACGCGAGCATTCTCGCAGACATCACCGTCGACTACTACGGCGTTCCCACGCCCATCAACCAGATGGCCGCAGTGAAAGTTCCCGAGGCGCACATGCTCGTGGTGGAGCCGTGGGACAAGTCGATCCTGAACGCGGTGGAGAAGGCCATCGCCGCCTCCGACCTGGGGATTACCCCCACCAACGACGGCACCTGCATCCGCCTGCCCTTCCCGGCGCCCACCGAGGAGCGCCGCCGCGAGCTGGTGCGCGAGTGCCGCGAGCTCGCTGAGCACGCGCGCGTCTCGATCCGCAACATCCGCCGCGAGGAGAACGCCAAGATCGAGCGCGACGAGGAGCTCTCCGAGGACGAGGTCCGTCGCGAGCAGGCCAAGGTCCAGAAGGCCACCGACACCTACGTGGCCAAGATCGAGAAGCTTCTGAAGGACAAAGAAGCCGAGGTCATGGAGATTTAAATGCAGGTGGACGAGGATAAGCTCGCGGCCTACTTCGCCGACGAGCCGTCAGACGCGCCCTTCTCGCACTTGGACCGCACCCGGCTGCCGCGACACGTCTCCATCATCATGGACGGCAACGGCCGCTGGGCGCAGGCCCAGGGGCTCAGCCGCAGCGAGGGGCACAAAGCGGGCATCGTTGCCCTGCGCGAGATCATCACCGCGAGTGTTCGCTTGGGCATCGACGTCCTGAGCGCTTACGCGTTCTCCACCGAGAACTGGAACCGCCCGGCGCACGAGGTGAATGTGCTGATGCACTTGTTCGCCAAGACGTTCATCGACGAGCTGCCGCTGCTCAAGCGCGAGAACGTGCGCGTGGTGTTTCTCGGTGACATCGAGGCGCTGCCCAAGAAGACGCGCGAGGTCTTTGAGTACGGCGTCGAGGCCTGCAAGGACCACACCGGCATGGTGCTCGCCCTGGCGGTGAACTACGGCGCCCGCGCCGAGCTGACGCGCGCCTGCCGCCTGCTGGCCCAAGACGTCGCCGCCGGGCGCGTCGATCCGGCGGCGATAGACGAGCGCGCGATCTCCTCGCGCCTCTACACTGCGGGCCTGCCCGACCCCGAGCTGGTGATTCGCACCTCGGGGGAGCTGCGCCTGTCTAACTACCTGCTGTGGCAGGTGGCCTACGCTGAGTTTTACGTCACGGACACGTACTGGCCCGATTTCAACCGTTGGGACTACGTCCGCGCGCTGCTCTCGTTCGAGGGGCGCGACCGCCGTTTCGGCGGCCTTTCCAAGAAGTAACCGCCGGCCGCCCGCATGGGCGGCCTTACCATGCCGAGGATTGTTGTGAGGAACCACGTGGAGGAGCATACCACCCTGCAGGAACAGCTTGAGGCGTTCGACCAGCCTGTGACCGCCGCCGAGGTCGACCAAGCGGCGCGCCGCCCGTCGCGCCAGCGCGAGGGCAGCGGATTCAAGGGCTTTTTAGTTCGCGCGTGGTTCGGCGTGCTGTACGCCGTACTCTTCATCGCCTGCCTGCTGCTCGGTCGCTTTACCACGGCTGTCTTCACCGCGCTGATGAGCTGGCTGTGCTGCTTTGAGTTCTATCGCATGATGCGCATCGACGGCAAGATGCCCAACGAGTTTCTGGGCCTTGTCGCGGCGGTGCTCTTTCCGCTGAGCGCCTTGGTTAGCCCCATTTTCCTCACGGCGCTGCTCTTTTTGCTCATCCTCTCCCTGGGGCTGTGGTACGTGTGGTCGCCGCGCACGCGCATCGCCGACGTGGCGGTGACGGCGTTCGGCCCGCTGTACACTGGCTTCATGCTCTCGGCCATCGTGCTGGTGCGCGACGCCGCGCCGGGCATGGCGGGCGCGCTGCTGGCCATCGGGGTCTGCGCGTCGCTGTGGGTGAGCGACTCGTGCGCCTACCTGGTTGGCAGCCGCTTCGGCAAGCACAAGATGGTGCCCAAGATCAGTCCTAAGAAGTCCTGGGAGGGCTTTGCGGGAGGTCTTGCGGGCGGCGTGCTCATCTGGGTGATCCTGTGGGCCACCGGCCAGTTCAGGCTTGAGCTGTGGTACGCGGTGGTGTGCGGCCTGGTGGTCTCGGTCCTCGGCGTCTTCGGCGACCTCATCGCCTCGCGCATCAAGCGGGGCGCCGGCGTGAAAGACTCCGGCAACCTCATTCCCGGGCACGGTGGCATGCTCGACCGCAGCGACTCGCTCATCTTCGGCTGCATCACCGCCTACCTGCTGCTCATCATCGGAGGGGTGCTCTAAATGACACGAAGCGAAAACGAGGCTGCGCCGAAGCTGCGCGTCGCCGTGCTCGGCTGCTCGGGATCCATCGGCACCCAGACGCTCGACGTCTGCCGCCGGCATGCCGACAAGCTCCAGGTGGTCGCGCTTTCGGTGAACAGCTCCACGGCGTTTCTCGCCCAAGCGGCGCGCGAGTTCGGTGCTGCCCACGTGGCGGTGGCAAGCGAGGAGCACCGCCACGACGCGGCCCTTGCCGACCTGCCCCAAGGCTGCGCGCTTTCCTTTGGCGAGGAGGCGGTGGCCCGCTTGGCCGAGCTGCCTGAGGTCGACGTGGTCATCGTGGCGCTTGTGGGCGCCATCGGCGTCTGGTCGTGCGAGCGCGCGCTCAGGGCCGGCAAGCGCGTGGGCCTTGCCAACAAGGAGTCGCTCGTCATCGCCGGAGACCTCATCATGCCGCTCGCGGCGCGCTCGGGCGAGCTTATTCCGGTTGACTCCGAGCACTCGGCCATCTTCCAGTGCTACCGGGGCGAGAAGGCCGACCAGGCTCACGCCATCTGGCTCACCTGCTCGGGCGGGCCGTTCTTCGGCCGCAGCCGCGCAGAGCTTGCCGCGGTGACGCGCGAGGACGCGCTCGCGCACCCCACGTGGCAGATGGGCGCCAAGATCACGGTGGATTCGGCGACCCTCATGAACAAGGGCCTCGAGTGCATCGAGGCGCACCACCTCTTCGGGGTGGACATGGACTTCATCAACGTGCTGATCCAGCGCGAGAGCAAGATCCACTCCATGGTCGAGTATGCCGACGGCTCGGTTATCGCCCACCTGGGCGCCTCGGACATGCGCATCCCCATCCAGTACGCCTTCTCCTGTCCCGACCGCTGGGACACCCCCTGCCCGCGCGTTGACTTCCGCACCCTGGGCGCACTCACCTTCGCCGCGCCCGACACCGAGGCCTTCCGCTGCCTTGCCCTCGCGCTTGAGGCGGGTCGCGCAGGCGGCACGTTGCCGTGCGTGCTCAACGCGGCCAACGAGGTGGCCGTGGCGGCCTTCCTTTCAGGTTCCTGCAGCTTCACCGACATCGACGCGGCGGTCGAGCACGCCATGGATCATCACGACCGGATGCGGGTAGAGTCCCTAGAGCAGCTATGGGACATCGACCGCGCGGCGCGCACCGAGACCGCGCGGTTCTTGCAAGCAAGGAGTTAGTGTGGACACGCTCGTCACCGTCGTCACGTCCCTGTTCTGGTTCGTGGTGATCATCTCCGTGCTCGTCTTCGTACACGAGGGCGGGCACTTTCTCGCTGCACGCGCCTGTGGGGTGCGCGTGACTGAGTTTTTCCTCGGCATGCCGTGCCGCTTCAACCTGCACCACGTCTCGCGTCGCATCGGCACCAAGTTCGGCGTCACCCCGCTGCTTATCGGCGGCTATGCCATGATCTGCGGCATGGAGCCCTTCGAAGACGAGCTGGGGCCGGATGCCCTGGCGCTTATCCACGAGCGCGGGCGCCTGAGCACCTCCGAGCTCGCCGAAGCCCTCTCCATAGACGAGGATCGGGCGCTCAACCTTTGCGTGGGCCTCATGGGCTGGGGGTCGGTCGCCCCGTACTACGACGAGGGGGCGGGCGAGAAGCCCGACGGCAAGTATTACGCCACCACCTACGAGGCCATGCCACGCGACGCGGCAGGCAGCACCATCTACGACGGCAAGCGTTTCGACCGCGCGCACGCAACCGCGCAAGGCGAGGCGTGGGTGCCTCCGTACGGCGCCGAGGCGTTCTTCGCGGCTGAGAAGCGCCGCACGTACTTGGGCGTGGGCTTTTGGAAGCGCGCCTTCATGCTAGTCGCCGGCATCGCGGTCAACATCGCGGTAGGCTTCCTTCTGATGATGAGCGTGTTCTCCGTCATCGGCTACGACGTGGCCTACGACGTGAACCAGGTCGGCGCCGTCGAGGCGGGCTCGCAGGCCGAGAAGATCGGCATCGAGCCCGGCGACCGCATCCTGTCTGTCGGCAGCCTTAAGACCAACACCTGGAGCGAGCTTACCGCCGCGATCGACGCTGTGGCCGGTACCGGCCCGGTCGAGGTAACCTTCGAGCATAACGGCCAGGACCACACCGCCACGGTCGACCTCTCCGAGGACGAGCTGCTCGGCATCTCGGTCGTGCGGGAGCACGTGACGCTCAACGTGGTCGACTCCGCGCGCGTGGCGTGGGCCACCGTCAGCGCAACCGCCCAGGCCATCGGGCGGCTGCTGATACCCTCGCAGACCATGGAGGTCTTGAGCCAGTCCAGCTCGATGGTTGGCATCGCGGTGATGTCGGGGCAGGCGGCCTCGGCAGGTGCGGCTACGCTCATCAACTTCGCGGCGGCGCTGTCGTTCTCGCTTGGCTTCATGAACCTGCTGCCCATCCCGCCGCTTGACGGGGGCAAGCTCCTCATCGAGGTTATCCAGGCGGTAACGCGCCGCAAGGTGCCGATGCGCGTGCAGATGGCCGTCACCTATGTGGGCGTAGGGCTTCTGGTGCTGCTGTTCGTGTTCATGCTGAGGCAGGATATCCTGCGGTTCTTCTTCTAGCAGCGTAAAGGCAAGGGGGTTGGTATGAAGGCACAGGAAAGCGGGGGTGCGCCGCGCGCTGCAACGCGTCCGGCGCAGCTGGGCTCCGTTCAGATCGGCGGCGGTGCTCCGGTGGTGGTGCAGTCGATGACCTGCACGCCCACCGAGGACGCCGCGGCCACGCTCGCGCAGGTGCGCGCGCTTGCCGCTGCGGGCTGCGACATCGTGCGCGTGACGCTGCCGAACGCTGCTGCGGTGCCTTCGTTTGCGCGCGTCTGCGCCAAGAGCCCGGTGCCCGTTGTGGCCGACATACATTTCGACTACCGCCTGGCCATAGCGGCCGCCGAGTCCGGGGCGGCAAAGCTCCGCATCAATCCCGGCAACATCGGCTCGTGGGACAAGGTGGACGCCGTGATCGACGCGGCGGGGGAGCACGGCTGCGCCATCCGCATCGGCGTCAACGCCGGTTCGCTCGACCCCGCGGTTGACGCGCGCGAGGGTCTCACGCTGCCCGAGAAGCTTGTGGCCTCCTCGGTGGAGTTCGTGCGGCATTTCGAGAACCGCGGGTTCAGCAACATCGTGCTCTCTGCCAAGGCGCACGACGTCGTCACCACCATCGAGACGTACCGCGCCCTTTCGCGCGAGCTCCCGCAGGTCCCGCTGCATTTGGGCGTGACCGAGGCCGGCACGCGCGAGCAGGGCACCATCAAGAACGCCGTGGCGCTGGGCGTGCTGCTTTCCGAGGGCATCGGCGACACCCTGCGCGTCTCGCTCACTGCCGATCCCGTGGAAGAGGTCCCCGTGGCCTGGGGCATCCTTCAGGCGCTGGGCCTGCGCCGCCGCGGCCCCGAGATCATCTCGTGCCCAACCTGCGGGCGCACCCAGGTCGACCTCATTCCCATCGCCGAGGAGGTGGAGCGGCGCCTGCGCGGCGTTGACAAGCCCATCTCGGTCGCTGTGATGGGTTGCGTGGTAAACGGCCCGGGCGAGGCGCGTGGCGCCGACATCGGCGTAGCCTGCGGTCGCGGTTCGGCGCTGCTCTTCAAGAAGGGCGAGGTCGTGCGCAAGATCTCCGAGGACGCCATCGTAGAGGAGCTCATGCGCGAGATCGAAGCGCTGTAGGCGAGATTCTCAAGGGTCCTTGTCGATAAAAACAGTACGTGCGCCCGGCCCCGGCCGGGGGCTTTGAGGTTCTCGCTGCGCTCGCTCCTCTTTATGACATTCTCGCGCATGCGCTTTAAAGCTGCATGGCAATGCTCCAGGGCGCCTTCGGCGGCAATGCTCCGCCGAGTTCTGAGCCCGCCTTTTCGCAGGGCGTAAGCCCGCGAAAAGACTGCGGGCGATCACGAGGCGGAGCCTTGCCGCCGAAGGCGCCCGTCCAAGCGGAAAGCGCTTTTATCGTCCGCTGAATTTTATGCCGGCTGGTACGGTGAAATCCAAGCACCCGCTCGCATGCGCTATCATGCTGTAGATCTATCGTTTTGCATTCGTTTCGGGGAGGAGACCCTCGTGTCAAAGACCCATGTCATGAAGATGAGCCGCCTATACGCGCCCACTCTGAAGGAAGATCCGGCCGAGGCCGAGCTTGCCAGCCACAAGCTGATGCTGCGTGCCGGCATGATCCGCAAGCAGGCTGCCGGTCTGTACAGCTACCTGCCGCTGGCGTGGCGCTCGCTCAAGAAGATCGAGGGCATCGTGCGCGAGGAGATGGACGCCGCCGGCGCCCAGGAGATGCTGCTGCCGATCCTCACCGACGCTGAGCTGTGGCGCGAGAGCGGCCGCTGGAACGCCTATGGCCCCGAGCTCATGCGCGTTACCGATCGCCACGGGCGCGAGTTCGCCCTCGGCCCCACGCACGAGGAGACCATCACCGACCTCATCACCAACGAGCTCAAGAGCTACAAGCAGCTGCCCGTGAACCTCTACCAGATCCAAGACAAGTTCCGCGACGAGATGCGCCCGCGCTTCGGCCTGATGCGCGGCCGCGAGTTCATCATGAAGGACGGCTACTCCTTCAACGCCGACCAGGAGAGCCTGCAGGAGACCTACGACGCCATGAAGGACGCCTACGCGCGCATCTGCGAGCGCTGCGGCGTGAAGGCGCTGCCGGTGGTGGCCGACTCCGGCCAGATCGGCGGCGACACGTCGGTGGAGTTCATGGCGCTTGCCGACGCGGGCGAAGCGGCACTGGTGTACTGCGACGCATGCGGCTTCGCGGCCGATGAAGAGGCTGCCACCACGCAGGTCGCGGTGAGCGAGGGCCCCGGCGACGGCACGCTCGAGAAGGTGCACACCCCCGGCCTCGGCACCATCGAGGCGGTTGCCAAGTTCTTCGGCTTCCCCGAGAACGGCACCCGCAAGTCGCTCGCGCTTATCGCCGAGGACGGCACGCCGGTGGTGGCCATCGTGCCGGGTGACCACGAGCTCAACGACTGCAAGGCCGAGAAGCTCTTTGGCGCCTACCACCTCATGACCGAGGAAGAGCTTGAGGAGAATGGCTTGCACAAGGGCTTCATCGGGCCGGTGAACCTGCCTCAAGGCATCCGCCTGGTGGTGGACGAGACCTTGCGCGAGTCTAAGAAATGGGCGTGCGGCGCCAACGAGGTCGACTACCACTTCACCGGCGCGTGCCCGGGCCGCGACTTTACGGTGGACGAGTGGGCCGACCTCGTCACGGTGAAGGCCGGCGACCCCTGCCCGCACTGCGGCGCGCCTCTTTCCGGCGCCCGCGGCATCGAGGTCTCCCAGGTCTTCCAGCTGGGCACCAAGTACTCCGCGTCTATGAACGCCACCTTCGCCGACGAGGACGGAACCGAGAAGCCCTTCCTCATGGGTTGCTACGGCATCGGCGTCTCGCGCACGATGGCGGCGGTCATCGAGCAGCATAACGACGAGCACGGCATCATCTGGCCCATCTCGGTGGCGCCCTACGAGGTGTCGGTCATCGCGCTCGACAAGAAGGGCGAGGCCTTTGACGAGGCGGCGCGCATCGCCGACGAGCTTGCGGCGGCAGGCGTTGAGGTGGTCTTCGACGACCGCGCCGAGCGCCCGGGCGTGAAGTTCGCCGACAACGATCTCATGGGCTTCCCGTACCAGCTCGTGGTGGGCAAGCGCGGCCTTGCCAACGGCACGGTGGAGTTCAAGGATCGCGCCACGGGCGAGCGCGTGGACGTTGCGCTGGCCGACGTGGTCGAGAAGGTCGCCGCCGCCGTGCACGAGGCGCGCGCGGTGTTCGAGGCTCAATAAGGGAACCGCTATGGGCTATGCCGAACTTGCCGCGGCTGCGCGGGGAAAGATGGGGCCGCACTGCAAGGCCTGCCCGGTGTGCGACGGACGCGCCTGCCGCGGGGTCATCCCCGGCCCTGGCGCTAAAGGGGCAGGCCGTGTGGCTGAGCGCAACTACGAGGCGTGGCAGGGCGTCACGGTAAACATGGACACCTTCCATGATCCGTTTGCCGCCGACACGCGCTTCTCGTTTTTCGGCCACGAGCTTTCTGCGCCCATCATGGTCGGGCCGGTGGGCGACGTGCAGCGCCATTACGGCAGCGCGCTCACCATGGACGCCTACAACGAAATCGTGGTTGCCGGTGCGCGTGAGGCCGGCACCATCGCTTGGACAGGCGACGGCGTTGACCCGGGTATTTACCGCTACGCGTGTCAATGCATTGACGAGGTGGGCGGTGCCGGCGTGGCGGTGTGCAAGCCGTGGTCGGCCGACGTGGTGGCCGAGAAGGTTGCGCTCGCGCGCGAGGCGGGTGTCGCGGCGCTTGCGATGGACGTTGACTCTGCGGGCCTGCCTTTTTTGAAGGGCGCGGTGCCGCCGGCGGGCCCGAAGTCGGTTGAGGCGCTGGCCGAGATCATCGGCAGCTGCGGCATGCCGTTTATCGTAAAGGGCGTGATGACGCCTGCGGCGGCGCTCGCTGCGCGCGAGGCGGGGGCGGCCGGCATCGTGGTCTCAAACCACGGCGGCCGTGTGCTCGACGGGTGTCCGCCCACGGCCTACGTGCTGCCCGAGATCGTAGCGAGCATTCCCGACGACCTGCTCGTGCTGGTGGACGGCGGCATTCGCAGCGGCCTCGACGTGTTCCGCGCGCTGGCGATGGGTGCACACGCGGTTTTGGTGTGCCGACCCTTCGTGGTGGCCGCCTACGGTGGGGGAGCCGCAGGCGTTGCGGCATACCATGCGCAGCTTACCGAGGAGCTCAAGGATGTCATGGAGATGTGCGGCGCGGCAACGCTCGCCGACATTTCCGGTGAGATGATCTACGAGATGGCGTAAGCGCGGTATACAGCGCGTTGAGCGGGGTTCAGATGCCATGCGGCGTTTGGACCCCGCATATGTTTGCAGGGGCGAGGTGGGGGACGGTTGACTGCGGTTATCGCTTGACTGCGGTTATCGCCTAAGCCCGTAGTTGATCGCGAGAACGACAGGTAAATCTCGTTTGGTCGCATTAGTGTCACGTAACGCTCAGATTTCCGGAAGTTACGTGCAGTTCGAGCATCAAACTTTTCTGACAATGACGGAAGCGCGTCTATCCACGTCTTTTCTTCACGGGAGAAAGATGCGATCAGGCTCTTGGCGCCTTTTGGCAAAAGAAAACCCACAGGCTTAAAACCTGCGGGTTGCTGATTCGAAGTGGTGGAGACAGCGGGGCTCGAACCCGCGACCTCTTGACTGCCAGTCAAGCGCTCTCCCAGCTGAGCTATGCCCCCATGTGGTGCGAGAAGTACTATACGGAAAACCCCGGGCGATTGCAAGAAGAAACGGTAACTTTTTGCAGGGGACCTTTATGGAGCCGCGCAGGAGAAGCCTGACGCCAGTGCTTGAGCCATAGCATCACGTTGTCAAAGCCATGTGCCTGCACGACGTCGCCAGGGGCAGATTATCCCTTGCATCAGAGCATAACGGGTCGTCGGGGGGGGGTATCCTAAGCGTAACGTCCGCCGAGAGAAACGCGTGGTTGCGGAAAGGCGTTGATTATGAAACGAGACGAGGTTCCGCAACGGGTATACCCGGGGAAGAACGGGCTGTGGTACGTTGTCCTTGCGGCTTTGTTTGCCGTGGTGATCGTTGCCACGGTCGCTGCGTTTCTCGGCATATGGAATACGTCGGTACCGATGCGTTGCGTGCTCGTTGCGCTTTCGGTGGCTGGCGTTGTCGTGATGCTTTCGCTGTTCAGCAATCGGGTTGAGCTGTATCCTGACCGTTTTGAGATCGTCTATGCCTTTACCCGTAACCGCATACCGCACGCTCACGTTACGAGCGTGCGGCGCGTCCGGACGCTGTGGGCGGGGACCGCCAACTCGTTAGACCGTGTGCTGATCGAGGCGCCGATAGACGGAGACGCGGTGGTTTCCGTGCACGGCAACGATGCTTTGGTAGACGAGCTTGTCAGGCGGTGCGGCTTGCGCGATGGGCCAGTGGGCGTTCTCCAGCGAAAGCGCACGCCGAAGTGACCCCTGCCTATCAAAGACGTAACGAGTAGATCGGCAATTAAATGTATGCGTCTGACAAGAGTGCACATGCTTGCACGAATTGGCACGGTGATGCAGCCCTCAAAGCCGAAACATACATAGCTTACCTACAGACTTCAGATAAGCCCGCAAACCGAGAGGGCGATTAGCGCAAAGTTGGACAACTTCGCTTAAAAGCACCAAACCCCCAGCTCAGGCTAGGGGTTTGAGGAAATATCAGTGGGTGGGCCCTCCGGGATTCGAACCCAGAACCCAGGGATTATGAGTCCCCTGCGCTAACCGTTGCGCCAAGAGCCCGTATCCAGGCAATTGCCTGTAGTAAAAAACCCGCAAGCACGGCTTACGGGTTTCAGTAACGAGGTGGTGGAGACAGCGGGGCTCGAACCCGCGACCTCTTGACTGCCAGTCAAGCGCTCTCCCAGCTGAGCTATGCCCCCGTGGTGCGGTAGTAACTATACGGTAAGCCATCACGGATTGCAACAACTTTTTTTCGAATATGGAAGATTCGCTTCCACGAAGAAGGAGCGACGCGTCGGACCTGAAAAGCTGTCACGTAACTCGCGCGAGACCACCGCTTGTCTTAAGAACATTACCGACCAAACGTCCAAACTTCCCGCGTCAGCCCGTGCGTTTGCGTGCTAACGCCCGGTGCCATTTCAGTTGGTCGCAATAATGACATGGCCGATGTGGTTGGTCGCTTCAACGACGGCTAATTCTCGGAAATATGAGAGATAGATGCCATCGGAGCGGTTAAACGAAATTTGGCGGATGTTCTCGCGTCTAACCTGAGCCTTACATGACATTACGGCGGGCAACTGAACCTTAGCTGCGATAAAGGCGCTCAACCGAAGCCTCCACTTCGGCCTAAATGCGATAACCGCGGGCAAATGCACCGGGCGGCTGCCTTAGCGGCTATTTTCGCGATCAACCGCCGAGGCGCCCTTGCGTTAGACGCGCTTGTCGCAGCTAAGCGTCAGCCATGCCCCTGCTCTTCACCCATCGGCAACACCCGGGTAGCTTTCGGCTGCTTTTCATGCCGGGATGCTACAATCGGCTAAAGCGCGGACGGCGCGCTAAGGGCGGATGGGAGAGCTGATGACAGGTCAGCATGAGGTTCAACGCGACGTGATGCCGCGCGTGTATACGGGTGCGCAGCAGCTGCTGCGCTTTGTGTCGTGGCTGTACATAGCGTGGTGCGTCGTCACCACGGCGGGCTCTGTGCTGGTCGGCGTGACGGCGTTTTTCTCGGACAGGGTGTCTGACCTGCCTGAGGGCGGCGCAAGGTTCGTGATGCTTATCGTGAGCGCCGCCACGTTCTTTGTCTCTGCGGCCATCAACTTCTTCATCGCCATCTTCGCGGCGCGCTGCGCGGTGCACCCGCGCTTGGCCCGCGCGTTTCGCATCGTCACCATCGTGCTTATCGTCATCAACGTGGCCGCGCTTGGCGTGAGCGTGTTCTCCCGCCAGTTCAGCGGCGTGCTCACCAACATCTACGCGCTGTTCATCTCGGGGCTGCTGTGCTACCTCGCCACGCAGATCGCCCGCGAGCACGAGGCGGGGGAGGCGGTTGACAAGGTCGATTTGCCGCGCACCGTGATGGGCAAGCTCATCACGAGCAAGCGCAAGCTCGAGCACGCCATTGACCAGGGCGTTCTCGCTCGCTCTCCGCGCAACCAAGAAATTTGAAAAAAGTTCTTGGCATGCGTTGGGAGCCATGCTATTATTCCTTTCGTTGCGAAAGCATGGGCGTTTGGCTCAGGGGCAGAGCACTTCCTTCACACGGAAGGGGTCGCTGGTTCAAATCCAGCAACGCCCACCATGACTTGCATGAGGGCTCCGAGCACCGCTTGGAGCCCTTTTTCGTATACGTTGCCGGTCGCAGCCTGGCGGCTCCCGCACCGGCTCGTAGGCCTCGCGCAGCCGCAAGCACCCCGTGGTTTCGCCTCCTGACAGACAACTACGCTTGCGCTTACGCGGATGTGACGGCCATGATTCTTCTCGTAGACAAGGTAGGAAAAAGCTTCGGGGGGCGCACGCTCTTTTCCGGCGCGACCCTGCAGGTGAACAAGGGCGAACGCTATGCGTTGGTGGGCCCCAACGGAGCGGGCAAGACCACCATGCTCAAGATCATCATGGGGCTCGAGTCGGCCGACAGCGGCACGATCACCTATGCCAAGGGCGTGCAGGTGGGCTACCTGGAGCAGGAAACCAAGCTGGCAAGCGAGAACCCCATCCTCACCGAGGTCATGCAGGCTGCCGTCGAGATCCAGCGCTTGGGTGCGCGCGCCGAGGAGCTGCAGGTGGCCATCGCCGAGGCGGGGGAGGACGCAGAGGGCAACCTCGAGGCGCTGCTTGCCGAGTACGGCCAGGTGCAGGATCGCTTCGAGGGCTTGGGCGGCTACGAGCTGGAGAGCAACGCGCGCCAGATCCTCGCGGGCCTGGGCTTCAAGGTCGAGGACTTCTCGCGCCCCTGCTCGGAGTTCTCGGGCGGCTGGCAGATGCGCATCGCGCTGGCCAAGCTCTTCCTGCGCCGTCCCGACCTGCTTCTGCTCGACGAGCCCACCAACCACCTGGACCTCGAGAGCGTCCAGTGGCTGCGCGGCTTCATCGCCGCCTACGAGGGTGCGGTGCTCATCGTTTCCCACGACCGCGCCTTCATGGACGCCTGCGTGGACCACGTGGCCGCGCTTGAGAACCGCCGCATCACCGTCTACACCGGCAACTACACCTCCTACCTCAAGCAGCGCGAGGACAACCTCGAGCAGATGCGCGCCAAGCGCGCCGCCCAGGAGCGCGAGATCGCCCACATGCAGGTGTTCGTAGACAAGTTCCGCTACAAGCCCACCAAGGCCGCCCAGGCCCAGGAGCGCATGCGCCGCATCGAGCAGATCAAAAAGGAGCTCGTGGTGCTGCCCGAGGGCCACAAGCACGTGGACTTCAAGTTCCCCGACCCGCCGCGCTCCGGCGACATGGTCGTCAGCCTGGAGCATGTGGCCAAGCACTACGGCGAGAAGCACGTCTACGAGGATGTGAACCTGACGCTGTACCGCGGTGACCACGTGGCGCTGGTGGGTCCCAACGGCGCGGGCAAGTCCACCCTCATGAAGATCGTGGCAGCCGTCGAGCAGCCCACGCGCGGCACCCGCTCGCTCGGCGTTAACGTGGGCTGCGCCTACTACGCGCAGCACCAGCTCGAGGGCCTCAACGAGGGGCGCACGGTGCTGCAGGAGATCGACGCGGTGGCGCCCGGCTGGACGGTGCCGCAGGAGCGCAGCCTCCTGGGCGCGTTCCTCTTCTCAGGCGACGACGTCGAGAAGCGCGTGGGCGTGCTCTCGGGCGGCGAGCGGGCGCGTTTGGCGCTGGCCAAGATGCTCGTGGCGCCTGAGGCGCTGCTGTGCCTGGACGAGCCCACCAACCACCTGGACATCGACTCGGTGGACATGCTGGAGCAGGCGCTCAAGCAGTTCCCGGGCACCATCGTGCTTATCAGCCACGACGAGCACCTGGTGCGCGCGGTGGCCAACCGCGTGGTGGACGTGCGCGACGGAAAGATCACCGTGTATGACGGCGACTACGACTACTACCTCTGGAAGCGCGAGGACCTGGCTGCGCGCGCCGCAGAAGAGGCGGGCAAAAAGGACGCTCCCGCCCAAGGCGCTGCGGCTTCTGCGCAGGCCGCGCCCGCAGCACCTGCAGCCGCGCCCGTGCGCGAGAAGAAGACTAAGGAGCAGAAGCGCGCCGAGGCTCAGGCCCGCGCCGAGCTCAACCGCCGTCTGAAGAAGCGCCGTGCGCGCCTGTCCGAGCTTGAGAAGGCGCTCACCGCCGCGCAGAAGCGCTACGACGAGCTTATGGCCCTCATGGCCACCGAGGAGCTCTACGCCGACACCAAGCGCTTCGACGAGGCCATGCAGGAGTACACGGCGCTCAAGAAGAAGCTGCCCCTCATCGAGGAGGAGTGGCTCGAGCTTTCCGAGGAGATCGAGCAGGAGGTTGCCCATGCGTCTGCCTAAGTCGCGCGCCTTCGCGCTTGCCGCATCCATCCTCGCGGTTATCCTGCGCATCTTCGGGATTGCGCTGTGCGTGCTCACCGTGGTGCTGTGCTTCGCTGGGGCCGCGGCGCGCCTGTCGATCGTGGGCCTCGTGGTCGACCTCTCGCGGATGCTGCCCGACGTCATCGCCGGCTACGGGGTGATGACCACGCCCTTCGGCGGCGTGTTCCGCTTAGACTTCGCCATCATGGCCGTGGTGTTCTTCGCGGCCGACTACCTGCTTTGTCGGCTCTCGCGCGCCCTGCGCCCGTAACGCTTGGAGTTCCCATGGGACTTTCCTACCTTGTCAGCCTGCTCGTGCAGGCGGCGGCGCTCATCATCGGCATCGTGGTGCACGAGAGCGCCCACGCCCTCACGGCCTTTTTGCTGGGCGATAAGACCGCTCGCTCGCGGGGCCGCGTGTCGCTCAACCCCCTGAGCCACATCGACCCGTTCGGTACGGTCCTCCTGCCGTTGCTGATGATCCTCGCCGGCGGGCCGGTCTTCGCTTTCGCAAAACCCGTCCCGGTGAACCTGCGCAACCTCAAGCATCCCAAGCGCGACGAGGTGCTGGTGGCGCTTGCGGGTCCGGCCTCCAACATCGCGCTGGCGGCTGTGGCGGCGGTCCTCTGGGGCGGTCTGGCCGCCGGCTACGACGCGCTGCCCTTGAGCGCGGACGCCGCGGTGGGCGTCGCCCAGTTCCTTGCCTCGCTTATGCTCGTGAGCCTCTCGCTGGCGTTTTTCAACCTGATTCCGCTGCCGCCGCTCGACGGCTCCTCGGTGCTCGTGCTGCTGCTCCGCGGGCAGGCGCTTCAAACGTACTACCGTATCCAGCGCTACGCCATGCCCATCCTCATCATCGTGCTCTACCTGCTGCCGAGCGTCACGGGCATCGACCTTGTCGGCCTGTACTTCAACGCTACGGTGTACCCGCTGGCCAACGCGCTGCTTGACTTCGGGGCAGGGCTGTTCGGGCTCGCCGCGCTGTAGGCCGGGCGTCGGGTGCCGGGCCTGCTGGAGATCTGCCGGGCGGCGCGCAGCTGATGCGCTACACTTAGCAGGTCAAACCTTGGGCGAGCCGTCTGCCCACCGGGGCGCGGGCGATAAGAACCCGGATTTTGCCCGATAACAAAATCCGGAACCTTATCACCTGCGCCCCTGAGGGCAACTTGCTTGATGCGCTGCCGTCTCGCCTTGGCTGCGGGGGACAAGGTTCTCAGATTTGATATCGGGTAAATCTGACGTTTTTGTCCCCTGCAGCCAAGGCGCCAACCAAGGCATGCTCGCACGTCGTTTCTTATCGCACGTAGGAGTTCAGGAGGTGAAGGGATGTCATACCGCGTCGCCACGCAGGCCTATACCGGACCGTTCGACCTGCTTTTGCAGCTTGTCTCGCGGCAGAAGGTCGACATCGGCTCCATCTCCATCTCCGAGGTGGCCGAGCAGTACCTCGCGGAGGTGGAGCGCATGGGTGCGCTCGACCTCGACGTGGCGAGCGACTTTCTGCTCGTGGCCTCCACGCTTCTCGACATCAAGGCGGCCTCGCTCGTGCCCGACGAGCCGCGCCGCCCTGACCCGGACGAGGAAGAGGACGACGAGCTCGCCAACCTCACGGGCGACGAGCTGCGCGAGGTGCTTATCGCCCGCCTCATCGCCTACAAGCAGTTCCGCAACGCCGCCGCGGCGCTGGGCGCGCGCATGGAGGCCGAGAGTCGCATGCACCCGCGCGTGGCCGGCCCCGATCCGGAGTTCTTGGGCATCATGCCCGACTACCTGGCCGGCATCACGCTGCGCGGCCTCGCCGTCATCTGCGCCGACATCGACGGCCGGCGCGAGTCGTTTCTGCTTGAGGCCGAGCACGTGGCACCTAAGCGCGTGCCGCTCGACCTCGCGGTTGCCTCGGTTGACCGCTTCACCTTGAACCGCGGGCACCTCACCTTCAGCGAGCTGCTCGACGGCTCTTCCAACGTTGAGCAGGTGGTGGTGACCTTCCTCGCCATCCTGGAGCTCGCCAAGCGCGGGTCGCTCACGTTGGAGCAGGCCGAGCTTTTCGGCACCATCGTGATCGACCGCGTGCCGGGCGCGGAGCCCTACCAGGCCGGCGAAGCGCTCGACTCCGACGATCCCGCCACTGCGTAAAGGAGAACCCCCATGGCCGATCTGGATAAGCTCGAGGCGACCTCGCTCAAAGGCGCGCTCGAAGCGCTTCTGCTGGTGTCGAGCGACCCGGTGAGCGCAAGCGCGCTGGCCGCAGTGCTCAAGGCCACTCCCGGCGAGGTGGCGAGTGCCTTAGCCGAGCTCAAGGTTGAGTACGAGGAGGCCAACCGGGGCTTCCAGCTGCGCGAGGTCGCCGGCGGCTGGCGCCTGTTTACTCACCCTGCCTACCACGACCAGGTTGAGGCTTTCGTGCTGTCGTGGGACACCCAGAAGCTCTCCCAGGCCGCGCTTGAGACGCTCGCGGTCATCGCCTACCACCAGCCGGTGACGCGCGAGATGGTCAAGGGCATTCGCGGAGTCAACTCCGACGGCGTGATCTCCTCGCTCGTGGACAAGGGCTTGGTGCGCGAGCTCGGGCGCGACAAGGAGCGCGGGCAGGCCATCATCTACGGCACCACCAACGCCTTCTTGGAGAAATTCGGCCTACGGAGCTTGAAGGACCTGCCCGATCTGGAGCAGTTCGCCCCAGACGAGCAAGCGCGCCAGTTCATCCGCGAGCGCCTTTCGGGCCGCTCGATCCAAAGCACCCTGGAGGAGACGGCCGAAGACCTGGACGAGGAGCGCGCGCTCGCCGACGAGGCTGAGACCGAGGACGACGAGCTCGTGATCATCGGGAACGCCGATACGGACGCGGATGCCGAGGAGGGCTTCGATGAGTAAGGACGCCGCAGCGCCGCAGGCGGGCGGGGAGCGTCTTGTGCCCATGCGGCTGCAGCGCTTTCTGGCACGCGCCGGCGCCGCCAGCCGCCGCGGCTCGGAGAACCTCATGACCGCCGGGCGCGTGCGCGTGAACGGCGAGGTGGTGACCGAGCTCGGCGCCAAGGTCGATCCGCTCGTCGACGAGGTCACGCTCGACGGGATGCCGGTGCGCCTGCCGGCCGAGCCTGTGTACCTGATGCTCAACAAGCCCGCCGGCTACCTCACCACCATGAGCGACCCGCAGGGGCGCCCCTGCGTGGCGAGCCTGGTGCCGCGCAAGCGCTACCCGGGCCTGTTCCCGGTGGGGCGCCTGGACAAGGACACCACGGGGCTTCTGCTCTTCACCACCGACGGCACGCTGGCCCAAAACCTCCTGCACCCCTCTAAGCACGTGGACAAGCACTACGTGGCGTTGGTTGACGGCGTGGTGGACGAGAACGGCTTGGAGCCGCTGCGCCGCGGCATCGAGCTCGACGACGGTCCGTGCCAGCCGGCTCGCGCCCGCGTGCTTAAGGCGCGCGAGGCGCTCTCCGTGTGCCCCTACGGCGTGCCTTCGGGCGACACCTGCGTGGAGGTTGTCATCCACGAGGGGCGCAAGAACCAGGTGAAGCGCATGCTGGGCAAGATCGGTCACCCGGTGCTGCGTTTGCACCGCTCCACCTTCGGGCCGCTAGAGCTCACCGGGGTGGAGGAGGGCAGCTGGCGCCACCTCGCCCCTGAAGAAGTGCGCAAGCTTACGCAGGCTTGCGCCCACCTTGACAAAAACACGCTATAATCTCTGCGTTTGAGAGCTCAGCCCCCACCGGAAAGGACGTTTTGAGGATGACGGAAAGCATTACCCTGCGCGGCTACTATGCCACCGAGCGTGCCCGCGTGCTCTACCTCCGCCACCCGCAGACCGTCTACAACGAGGGGGACCGCACCTGCGGCCAGGTGAACCCGCCGCTCTCCGAGCTCGGGGAGCGTCAGCGCGCTCGGGCCGAGGAGGCGCTCGTCGCCTGGGCGCCCACGCGCATCGTCGCAAGCCCGCTCGAGCGCTGCCGCGCCATCGCCGACCCAGCCGCCGCGCGCTTGGGGCTTACCGTCGAGGCCGACCCGCGCTGGATGGAGCTCGCCTACGGCCCCCTCGAGGGCATCAGCCAGCGCGAGGCGCACGCTAAGGGCCTGCCCTCCCAGCTCGACCCGGAGTGGCCGGCGCCGGGCGCGGAGTCGCTCGAGACTCTCGAGGAGCGCGTGTTTGCCGCGCTGCGCGACCTTGTTTCCAGCGCGGCGCAAGGCGACCGCATCGCCATCGTGGCGCACGGCGGGGTGATGCGCCCGCTGTTCTCGTACGTGTTCCACACGCACACCAAGGACATATGGTTCAACATGAAGACGCAGAACGTCGGCAGCACGCTGTTCTCGCTCAAAGACACCGGCGAGCTGTGCCTGCAGGCGTTCAACCTCACGCCCGAGGAGCTTGTGGCCCGCTGCGCAAACGGCGGCTGCTAGGGCGTGAAGGTAACGCAAGCAAGGAGGAGTGCATGATCGTTGCGATCGACGGGCCGGCGGGCTCGGGTAAGTCTACGATAGCCGGCCTCGCAGCCGAGCGCTTCGGCATGGCCAAGCTGGATACGGGGGCGATGTACCGCGCAGTGGCGCTGGCGGCGCTTGAGCGCGGCGTGGCGCTTGACGACGCAGAAGCGCTCACCGAGCTTGCCCATGCCGTTTCGCTCACCTTCGAGCCCGACGCAGCTGGCATGCTGCGCATCTGCCTGGACGGCCGCGACGTTTCACGCGAGATCCGCACGCCTGAGGTCGACGCGGCGGTGTCGCTCGTAGCCGCGGTGCCCGGGGTGCGCGAGGGCCTGGTGGTCCAGCAGCGCCGCTTTGCCGAGAACCACGACGTGGTGGCCGAAGGGCGCGACATCGGCACGGTGGTGTTCCCCGAAGCCGAGGTGAAGGTGTTCCTCACGGCTGACCCGGCCGAGCGCGCGCGCCGCCGCGTGCTGCAGCGCCACGGCGGTCAGATGGACGACAAGGACGCCTTCGAGGCCGAGGTGGCCGAGACCCTCGCCGGCATCGAGGAGCGCGACCGCATCGACTCCTCGCGCGACGTGGCCCCGCTCAAACCCGCGCCTGACGCGGTGAAGGTCGACTCCTCGGCGCTGTCCGTCGACGGCGTGCTCGACCGCATCGCCGCGCTTGTCCGCCCGCATCTTGAGGAGTCGCGATGAAAGTGAAGCCCTTCGTCGCCTCGGTTGACGACTACTTCGACAACGGTATGGCCGAGTACCCGCTTTCTGCCCGCCTGTTCTACTATCTCGTGCTTACGGTGCTGTTGGTCTTCACCAAGCTCGCCTGGCCCTGGAAGATCGAGTGCCGCGAGCTTCTGGGCGAGGGCAAGCCCGCTGAGGGCGAGACGGGCAAGGTCATCATCTGCAACCACACCTCCATGCTCGAGATCATCGCGATCGTGGTGGACGGTTGGACGCGCCACCGCCGCGTGCGGCCGCTGTTCAAAAGCGAGTTCGCTAAGAACAAGATCATCGACTGGTTCTTCGCCCGCGTGGGCGGCATCCCGCTGCACCGCGGCGCGGCCGACCTCAAGGCCGTGAAGCGCGCGGCCAACGCCCTCAAGCGCGGCGAGGACATCCTGATCTTTCCCGAGGGGACGCGCGTCAAGTCTGACGACCAGCCGGTGAAGATGCACGGGGGCTGCGCGCTTATCGCCAGCCGCGCCGGCGCAGACATCGTGCCCATGGCCATCATCGGCGCGCGCGACATCAAGAAGAAGGGCAAGCTGCCGCGCTTCTTCCTGCGCGTGTGGATGCGGGTGGCCGAGCCTGTGACCGAGGCCTCGGTGCCGGCGGGGTATACGCGCAAGCAGCGCGTGCAGTGGATGGAGGACGAGTCCATCGCGCGGATGATCGGCATGCGCGACTGGCTCAAGCGCGAACATTGCGGGCGGAACTAACTTCCGCACGGGGCTGACCCGGACGCCCCGCAACGGCTCCTTGGCGAGGCGCAGGGGACGAGAACCTCGGATTTGCCCGATATCAAATCTGAGAACCTCGTTCCCTGCGTCTCATTCGTATACGCTTTGGGCGTCCGGGTCAGCGCGGTGACATTGCTAGGTTTCGGCTGGAAGCCTTGAAAGCGCTTGAAAGAGTTGCCTTTCTGAAGGGGCGGGACGATAAGGTTCCGAAATCTGATATCGGGCAGATTTAGGGTTCTTATCGTCCCGCCCCGTCTTGTGTGGTTCTCGTTTATAGCGGCTGAGTTGGTAGAATCGGTAGCGGGAAAGACTGGAGTGAGGAGGGCGTATGGCTCGGATTGTGGTGGCTCAGCGGGCGGGGGCCTGCTATGGGGTTGAGCGGGCGCTTTCGCTTACGCTTGAGCAGGCTGAACAGGCGGCAGGGCCGGTGCATACGCTGGGGCCGCTGATCCACAACCCGCTGGTGGTGGAGGATCTCGAGGCGCGCGGGGTGCGGGTTACGGACGCGCCGGAAGGCGCCGGCTCGGGGCTGCTCATCATCCGGGCGCACGGCACCACGCCCGAGGTTATCGCCGACGCCGAGGCGCGCGGCCTGACGGTGCTCGACGCCACGTGCCCGTACGTGAAGAAAGTGCACGTGGCAGCCAAGAAGCTCGTGGACGCGGGATACGACGTGCTCGTGGTGGGGGAGGCCGGCCACCCCGAGGTTGAGGGTATCCTCGGTCACGCCGGGCACGCGCGCGTGGTAGGCGGCGTCGAGGACGTTCGCGCGCTTATCGACGCGGACGCGTTGGGTAAAAAAGTGGGCGTGGTGGTGCAGACCACCCAGACGCTCGCGCTTCTGCAGGCCGTGGTGGCCGAGCTGCTGGCTTGCGCGCAAGAGGTGCGTGTGGTCAACACCATCTGCGCCGCCACGCAGGAGCGCCAGCAGGCGGCGGCCGCCCTTGCCGCGCAGGCGGACGCCATGGTGGTTGTAGGCGGCAAGAACTCGGGCAACACGCGGCGCCTCTTCGAGATCTGCGCTGAGCGCTGCGCGCGCACCCACCACATCGAGGCCGCCGACGAGCTTGAGGCGAGGTGGTTTGCCGGTGTCGAGACGATCGGCGTGACGGCCGGCGCCTCCACGCCGCAGGCGCACATCGACGCGGTGGTAGCCGCGCTGCAGGCGCTGGCGTAGCACACGACAAGGGGCAGGTGGGGCTCATGGCAGCCGAGGACAGGCAGGCAACGACGGCGCCGGCATACGCACAGGCGCGCGCGGACTACGCGCCGAGCCGCGAGAGCGGGCGCGGGGCCTGGGTCACCGCGGTGCGCGAGGGTTCTCCCGCGTGGGCGGTGGGCATCGAGCCGGGCATGTGCGTGACCACGGTCAACGGCCAGGAGCTCACCGACATGATCGTGTGGCTGTGGGAGACGGGCGAGGAGTACGTTGACCTGGACGTGTTTGACCCGCGCGACGGCACGACCACGCCCGTGACCCTTGAGCGCGAGCCCGGCGAGGACTGGGGCCTCACCTTCTGCGACGCCGTGTTCGACGGCATGCGCACTTGCGTGAACGCCTGCACGTTCTGCTTCATGGGCATGCTGCCCAAGCACCTGCGCACCACGCTCTACATTCGCGACGACGACTACCGCCTGAGCTTTTTGCAGGGCAACTTCGTCACCCTCACCAACCTGTCCGACGCCGACGTGCACAACATCATCGAGAAGCACCTGAGCCCCATGAACGTGTCGCTACACGCCGTGAGCCCGGATGTGCGCCGCCGCCTCATCGGCAAGAACGCCCAGCGCGGTATGGACGTGCTCGAAGCGCTCATAGCCGCTGACATCGAGATCCACGCGCAGATCGTGCTCTGCCCGGGCGTGAACGACGGCGCGGAGCTTGACCGCACGCTCGCGTTCTGCGAGGGGCACCCGCAGGTGACGAGCTTGGCGGTGGTGCCGCTTGGCTACACCAAGTACGCGCGGAACTTCTCGTCATCGTTTTCCGACGACCTTGCGGCGGCCCGCGCCGTGGTGCGCCAGGTGGAGCCCTATCAGAAACGGGCGCGCAAGCGCTGCGGCCGCACCGTGTTCCAGCTCTCCGACGAGTTCTATCTGGACGCGGGGCTTCCCATCCCCGAGGCCGAGGCTTACGACGGCTACCCCCAGTACTACGACGGCATCGGCATGCTGCGCAGCTACCTTGACGAGGCTGAAGCCTGCCTGGCTGGGGAGAAGGGCCGCCTTGCGCACGTGCGGGAGGCGCTTGACGCCCAAGGCCTTGAGCTCATGGTGCTCTCCGGCTGCGCCGCTGCCGACACGATCCGTAGCTTCGTGGAGGCGCCCGAGCTTGGCGGGAGCGTGGTAGCCGTGAAGAACAACTTCTTCGGCGGCAACGTGGACGTAACGGGCCTCATGTGCGTCTGCGACATCCTCGACCAGCTGCCCGAGAGCCTTGCCGGCACGCTCGTGGTCGTTCCCAACGTCATGTTCAACGCCGACGGGTTGACGCTGGACAGCTCTTCTGAGACTGAGCTCACCCATGCTCTTTTCACCCGCGGAGCAAAGGTTTTGGCATGTTCGACCACACCCTGCGATCTTTTGCTAGGACTGGAGCGTCTAGTTGTTTCTGCTGGAGCCTAACAGCACGAATCGATAGCACGCATAGGTAGAAGCTAGCATACATACTATGAAGATACCTATATCTATGTAAATGCTCTGATTTGTCGTCTCATTCATACCTATCAATAATGAAGACAATCCTGGTGAAAATAGAAATGGAAAGGCAAGAATTGCATCGAAATGCTCTCTTAATTTTATGCAGTATTTGAGCGTTCTTGCTGGTTCTCTTTATACACCGTAGCGCAACTATTTTGCTCAAGTAAATGCCACTTATTAAAAGTATTATATGGACACCTATGCGAAGAAGATCGCAATGAACGATATGTGGATAAATAATAAACCACATAGATGATACAAGAATTGATATAAGCACAGATATGATATAAAGCATAACGATACCACCTAGCAGAAAAAAAGTAAGAGCGCCCGCCTGTGAGCCACATACACGGGCGGGCGCTCATCTCTAGAAACAACATTAGGAATATTGAGGAGCGTATGGCCCGTATTCATAACTCGCAACATTACTGTGAGCCATATGATCCCCTATCACCTTGAACCGCTTTGCTTTTAAATAAATTAAGCCCCATAACCTTATAGATATATTTGATTCCCAGCTTTACGGCAGGTCATCGCCGGTAAACGGTTGCGGTCATGACGTTACCTGTTCTGGGTTGATTTCCAACCTTAGCGAAACACCCCGGCCCGGGATGGCGTCTCCGCACTTAACCGAACGCGCGGCCCCCTCACTTGTCTCCGCCGCTGCTATAGGTTTGGGGTCCGGGCGTCAGGTCGAGCCCGTCGCGGCCCACCTCGACGATCCCGAAGGCGTCCATGAGCGCCCTCGTGTCGCCGCCGAAGGCGAGAGAGAGCATCTTGATGGGCGACATGAAAGCGAGCTCGCCGCGGGGCTCGGAGTTCACCTGGAATATGAATCTACCCCGATTCCGTTTACACCTCTACGCCGTCCCCGGGGCGGCCCGCTCGCGCGTCTCGAAGGTCCTCGCGTGCACGCACTCGGCCTTGATGAGGACCGTGTGCGATCCCATCGTGGCGCTGTCCCAAGGCGACGATATTGAGCCCGTCGACGTCCTGACGCCGGCATCGCGCATTGTCTTCCCGATCAGGTGCGACGCGTACTGCGAACCGTGGTTCGAGTGATGGACGCTGCCCTGCCGAAGCCGTAGCCTTTGCGCCGCCTGCATCCGTTGCAGCGTCTCGGCCCCTTCGGGCGCCGGCTCTATCGCATTCCTCTCGTGACGCACGAGCCTCGCGTACGACCTCTCGGGAACCCTCTTCCTTCCCTTCCTCAGCATGCCCGCCTCCTCTGTCTCAGGGCCGGCGGATCCGGACACCGAGGAGATGGTTCCCGGACTCAGCGCTACGCATAGCGCTGAGTCCGGAGATCCGCGTGATTCGTTTCGATGAGGTTGCAAGTCTTCGGTTACTTGTTCTGCATGCGGCGTTTCGGGACATGCTGTGAAGCTCAAGCGGCGGCAAGGGCGCGTGGTAAACTTCTTCTGAATGCAGATTCGCGTCTCTACCCGCTCTAGGAGCTGATACATGAAACCCATCGTAGCCATCGTCGGCCGCCCCAACGTGGGCAAGTCGACGCTCGTCAACCGCCTGGCGCAGAAGAAGGACGCCATCGTGCACGAGAGCCGCGGCGTCACGCGCGACCGCTCGTACCACGAGGCCGATTGGAACGGCCGGGACTTCATCCTCATCGACACCGGCGGCATCGAGCCCATGAAGTCCGACGACGTCTTCGCCGACTCCATCCGCGACCAGGCGCTCATGGCCGGCCGGGAGGCAGACGTGATCCTGTTCGTGGTCGACGGAACCACCGGCGTTACCGAGGAGGACGAGAGCGTGGCGCGCATGCTCAAGCGCCTGGATGTCCCGGTGATCCTGCTGGTGAACAAGCTCGACAACCCGCAGCGCGAGGACGCCATGTGGGAGTTCTATTCGCTGGGCATCGGCGAGCCGCACGCGCTGTCGGCCTTGCACGGCCACGGCACCGGCGACATCCTCGACCTGTGCGTGAGCTACTTCCCCGAGCCGAGCGAGGATGAGGACGAATCCGAGGTGGACGACGACGCGCTCAACATCGCCATCATCGGACGCCCCAACGCCGGCAAGTCGTCGCTCTACAACAAGATCATCGGCTCCGAGCGCTCGATCGTCTCCGACGTGGCCGGCACCACGCGCGACGCCATCGACACCGTGGTTGAGCACGAGGGGCGCCGCTACCGCTTCGTGGACACGGCGGGCATGCGCAAGAAGAGCAACGTGCACGAGCCCATCGAGTACTATTCCACGGTGCGCGGCCTGCGTGCGCTCGAGCGCGCCGACGTGGCGCTGCTCGTCGTCGACTCTACCACCGGCGTGACCGAGCAGGACCAGAAGATCGCCAACCTGGCCATCGAGCGCGGCTGCGCGCTTATCGTGCTGCTCAACAAGTGGGACCTCATCACCGAGGAGCACGAGCGCGAGCGCGTGCTCGAGACGGTGGACTTCCGCCTCACCTTCGCCACCTGGGCGCCCATCCTGCGCATCTCTGCCCTCACCGGCCGGGCGGTGGTGCGCATCTGGCAGCACATCGACACGGCGGCCGAGCACCGCGCCGCGGTGATCCCCACCGCGCAGCTCAACCGCCTGCTCACCGAGATGCGCGAGTTCGGCCACACGGTCACCAAGGACCGCCGCCGCCTGCGCATGAACTACGTGACCCAGACGGGCGAGAAGCCTCCGGCGTTCACCTTCTTCGTGAACCATGTCGACCTGGTGAACGACTCGTACCGCCGCTACATCGAGAATCGCTTCCGTGACACCTTCGACCTCACGGGCACCCCCATCCGCCTGCGGTTCCGCAAGAAAGATGCTAAGAAAGAGGAGCAGGAGTAATGCTGATCCCGGTCCTTCTCGCCTGCATGGTGGCGTCCTACCTCATCGGCGGCGTCACCTTTGGCTACCTCATCGGCAAGTTCGGCAGCGGCGAGGACATCCGCACCGAAGGCTCGGGCAATGTGGGCGCCACCAACGCGTTGCGCGTGCTGGGGCCGGCTGCGGGTGCGCTCACCTTGCTGGGCGACGTCCTCAAAGGCGTGCTGTGCGTGTGCGCGAGCCGTGCCGTCCTGCAGTGCGTGCTGGGGCCGGAGGCCTACCTCTTGAACCCGGGCGAGAGCTACGATTACTTCCTGGCGCTTATCTGCGCCAGCGCCCTGCTCGGCCACATGTTCTCGCCGTACCTGGGCTTCCACGGCGGCAAGGGCATCGCCGTGGGCTTCGGCGTGTGCGTGGCGTGGCTGTGGCCCATCGGGCTTTCGCTGTGGATTCCGTTTCTTGTGGGCGTCGTGCTGACCAAGTACGTCTCGGTGGGCTCCATCGCCGCCGCGGTCTCGCTGCCGGTGTGGGGTCTTGTGTATTACCCGCAAGGATCCGTGTTGCTCCATGTGATCCTTGCGGTGCTGGGGCTTCTCGTGGTGTGGGCGCATCGCTCGAACATCAAAAAGCTCGCCCGCGACGAGGAGTCAAAGCTTTCGTTTACCAAAAAGGACAAGGAGAAGGCCGGCAAGAGCGCCCGCTAGCGCCCCTGCTGACGAGAAAGGAAGCGCACATGTCCATCGCGCTCATAGGCTCGGGCTCGTGGGGCACCGCCGTGGCCGGGCAGCTCGCGCCGCGCACCAACCAGGTGAGGATGTGGGCCCTGGAGCCCGACGTGGTGGCGGGCATCAACGGCGGCCACGTGAACCCCCGCTACCTCACCGACTACCGCCTGCCCGACAACGTGGTCGCCACCGGCGAGCTCTCCGAGGCGCTCGAGGGCGCCGACGGCGTGGTGCTGGCGAGCCCGTCGGCCTTCGTGCGCGCCACGGCCCGCTCCATGGCGCCGCACCTCCCCGCGGAGACCCCGGTGCTGGTGCTCGCCAAGGGCCTCGACCCGGACACCGGCGAGCTCATGACCGAGGTCGTGGCCGACGAGGTCGGCTGCCCCGGGCGCATCGCCGCGCTGTCGGGCCCCAACCACGCCGAGGAGGTGTGCCGGGGGTCGCTGTCCGCCTCCGTGATCGCCTCGCCCTCCGAGGCCGTGACCGAGTTCTTCAAGCGCCTCCTGCTCACCCGCGAGTTCCGCGTCTACGCGAGCTCCGACATGGTGGGCGTGGAGGTCTGCGGCGCCGTGAAGAACGTGGTGGCCCTCATCTGCGGCATGGCCGTGGGGTACGGCTACGGCGACAACACGCTGGCCCTCATCATGACCCGCGGCCTGGCCGAGATCAGCCGCCTGGTGGCCGCCAAGGGCGGCGACCCCATGACCTGCATGGGGCTCGCCGGCATGGGCGACCTCGTGGTGACCTGCACCTCCCCGCACTCCCGCAACCGCACCTTCGGCGAGCTGTTCGCCCGCGAGGGGGTCACGCTCGAGGAGTACCGCGAGCGCACCCACATGGTCGTGGAGGGGGCGCTGGCCGCGAAGAGCGTGGCGCGCCTGGCGCGCGAGCTTGAGGTCGACGCGCCCATCACCTTCGCCGTCAACGCCGTACTCTGGGAGGGCGCGGGGCGCGACGAGGCCTTCCACGCCCTGGTGGACCGCTTCCCCACGGAGGAGTTCTACACGGGGATCAAGGCGTGATGCCCCATTGGCGGCGCGACCTTTCGCAAGCCGCCCGTCACTTTTCCAGATGCGCTTGCGCACCCCTGTTGTCCGTCACTTGAGAAAAGGATACGCCCATGCCCTCGCCGCTCATCGCGCCCTCGCTGCTCTCTGCCGACCTCACCAACCTCGCTGCCAGCCTCGATGCGGTGCGCGGTGCCGATTACCTGCACTTCGACGTGATGGACGGGCGGTTCGTGCCCAACCTCACCTTCGGCCCGGCCCTTGTCCAGGCGGTCAAGCGCTGCTCGGATCTGCCGGTTGACGCCCACCTCATGGTGGACGACCCCGACGGCACCGTCGACTGGTACATCGACGCGGGCGCCGACATCGTGTCCGTGCATGTCGAGGCGGCCCGTCACCTCGACCGTCTCGTTCACCACATCCAGGATCGCGGCTGCAAGGCCGGCGTGGTCCTCAATCCCGCCACGCCCGTCGAGGTGCTTGAGGACATCGTGGACGCGGTGGACCTCGTGGTGCTCATGAGCGTGAACCCCGGCTTCGGCGGTCAGAAGTTCATCGAGAACACCTACGCCAAGCTCGACCGCCTCGCGCGGATGCTTGACGCCCACGACGCGCGCCCGATCGTGGAGGTCGACGGCGGCGTTACGCGCTGCAACGCCCGTGAACTTGCTGCGCGGGGCGTGCGGATGTACGTGGCCGGCTCCGCGGTGTTTGGCGCCGCCGATCCCGCTGCCGAGGTCGAGGCCATCCGCGCCGCTGCCGGGCAGGTTCGCTGATGAGCGATAAGAGCGCGCCGGCGTATGTGAACCTCGACATGGCGGCCTCGGCGCGACTGCGTCCCGAGGCGCTCTCCGCCATGGCTGCCTACGACGCCTCTGCGTTTGCCGGCGCCAACCCCAACTCGCTGCACTCGCTTGGACGCGCGGCGGCCGCCGCGCTTGAGCGCGCGCGCCGCTCGATCGCGCGAAGCCTCGGCGCCCGCGTCCGCCCCTCGGAGATCGTCTTCACAAGCGGCGGCACGGAGTCCAACCAGCTGGCGGTGGTGGGCATCGCCGAGGGTGTTCGCGCCCGCGAGCCGCGCCGGCGGCGCGTGGTCTTCTCGGCCATCGAGCACGACTCGGTGCTCGACTACGCGCCCGAGCTCAAGCGCCGCGGCTTCGCAGTCTCAACGGTCGCGCCAAACCGCGCGGGCGTGGTCGCGGCCGAGGCGCTGCAGCCCCTGCTCGCAGACGACGTGGCGCTCGTGTCCTGCCAGCTTGCCAACAACGAGACCGGCGCCGTCCAGCCGGTTGCCGCCCTTGCCGCAGCCGCTCACGCCGCCGGCGCTCGCTTCCACACCGATGCCATCCAAGGCTACCTGCACGTGCCCTTCGACGCCGCGGCCGCAGGCGTGGACGCGCTAAGCGTCGCGGCGCACAAGGTCGGCGGGCCGGTGGGCGTGGGCGCGCTGTACCTCAAGGCGCGCTGCCCGCTTGCCCCGCAGCTTTTCGGCGGCGGGCAGGAGGCGGGCCTGCGCGCGGGCACCCAGGACGTGCGCGGCGCCCTGGCCTTCGCCGCCGTGGCTGACGCGCTGGCCCCGCATGTTGCCGAAACCGCCCGCAGCCTGCGCGAGCGCTCGGACGCGCTCTACCGCCGCCTGCTCTCGTCGCCCGCCGTCGCCTCCACGCTGCCCGACCCCTACGGCACTGAGCGTCTGCCGGGCATCGTCTCGGTCACTGTGCGCGGCCAGGAGAGCGAGGAGCTCGTCCTCAAGCTCGACGCGACGGGCTTCGCGGTGTCGGCGGGCTCGGCTTGCTCGTCGGGCTCTCTCGATCCCAGCCACGTGCTCACCGCCATGGGCATCCCGCGCGACGAGGCGGCGGGCTCGCTGCGCATCTCCTTCGACGAGCGCGTGGATCCCGCGGACCTCGAGCGCTTTGCCGAGGTGCTTCTTGCCCTTGCGGGGCCGCGATGACGCGCGTGCTCGTAGGGCTCTCGGGCGGCGTGGACTCCTCGGCGGTGGTGGAGCTGCTCCGCGAGGAGGGCCTGGAGGTCACCGCCTGCGTGCTTACGATGCAGACGGCGCCGGTTGCGGTGCCGACGGCCGAGGCGCTTGAGCGCGCCCGCGCACTCTGCGCCGAGCGCGGCGTGCCGCTTGTCGAGGTCGACGTTGCCGAGCGCTTCGCCGCCGCGGTGGTGGACCCCTTCGTTGCCGAGTACGCCTGCGGACGCACGCCGAACCCCTGCGTGGTCTGCAACGCCGCGGTGAAGTTCGCCGCCCTTGCGGCCGAAGCGGACCGCTTGGGTTGCGAGCTGGTGGCAACCGGACATTACGCGGGCGTCGAACGCGCCGCTGGCGGCACGCCGCGCGTCGTGCGCGGCGCCGACGCGGGCAAAGACCAGAGTTACTTTATGTACCGCCTGCCGCCCGAGCTGGTCGGGCGGTGCCGGTTCCCGCTTGGCGCGCAGACCAAGGAGCGCACCCGCGCCTTCGCGCGCGACCGCGGCTTGGCGGCGGCCGAGGCGCCCGACTCCACCGGCGTGTGCTTCGCCCCGGGCGGCGACTACCACCTCACGATGGCGGAACGCGCGCCCGAGCTTCTCAACCCCGGCCCCATCTACGCCGAGGACGGAACGTACTTGGGCGAGCACCGCGGCATCGCCTGCTACACGCTGGGGCAGCGCAAAGGCTTGGGGCTCTCGGGCGGCCCCTGGTTCATCACGCGCATCGACGCGGCCGCCAACGCGCTCACGGTGGCGCAGGGCACCCCGCCTCGGGCGCGGAGCTTCACGCTCAGGATGCCGGTGCTGTGGCGCGCCATGCCGTCGGAGGGCTTGCGCTGCCTGGCGCAAACCCACTACCGCGCCCACCCGGTGAGCGCCCAGGTGACGCGCGCGGGCGACCGTTTGCGCGTTGAGCTTGAGGGAGCGGGCACGCTGGCGGCCGACGGTCAGTCCTGCGTGCTCTACGAAGGCGACGCCGTCATCGGCGGCGGCTTCATAGCGTTGGACAACACCTGCGCCGGCACCGACGCAGACCGTGCGCCGGCAGGCGAGAAGGGACAAAGCGTATGACGATCGGCGAGTTGGAGCGTGCGCTGCTGGCGCGGTTCCCAAAAGACACGGCGGAAGACTGGGACAACGTCGGCCTTTTCGTTGGGCGCCCCGCCGACGAGGTGGCGGGCGTGCTCGTGGCGCTCGACGTCTCCGAGCACGCGCTCGGCGAGGCGCATGCGACGGGCGCGAACGTTCTGGTTACCCATCATCCCTTGGCAATAGACCCGCCCGCGCGCCTTACGCCTACGGCGGCCGACTCGTCCCAGGCGGGGGCCGCGGCTTTCCGCGCGGCTGAGCTGGGGGTGAGCGTCATCTCGCTTCACACCAACCTCGACCGCAGCCTCGAGGCGCGCGCCTGCCTGGCAGAGCGCCTGGGGGTCGAGGCTTCCTCCTCGCTGGAGCACCCGGGAGAACCCGAGGTGTGCGGCCTCGGCTTTCTTGCCGAGGCGCCGACGTCTTGCGCTGCGCTGGGGCAGCTGGCCGCCCGTTGCGCCGAAGCCTTTGGCTGCGAGCCGCGCGTGTGGGGCAGCGCGGAGGCGCCGGTGGCGCGCATGGCCGTGCTCGGCGGCTCGCTCGGAGGCTTCGGCAAGGCTGCTGCTGCGGTGGGGGCCGATGTGGTGATTACGGGGGAAGCGGGCTACCATGTGTGCCTCGACCTCCTCGCACGCGGAACTTCGCTTATACTTCTCGGACATGACAGGTCCGAGGCTCCCTTCTGCTCTGTGCTCGCTGATGCGTGCGCGGATGCCGACGTGCCTCGCGACCTCATCTCGTTGGCATCTACTGAGCGTCCCTGGTGGACGTGCGCGGCGTAAAGGATACGGCAATGAGCGTGGGAACGACCCTTCTTAACCTGCAGGAACTCGACCTCGCGTTGATGCGCAACCAGGAGGCCTTGGACGGCATGCCCGAGGTCCGCGAGCTTGCGCGCAAGCGCCAGCAGTACCGCACCCTGAAGCTCGAGGCGCAGCGCCTGCTCGGCGTGCGCAAGGACGTGGAGATCGACCTGGCCGACTTGACCGCCCAGCGCGCCCAGACCGAGTCGATGGTGGAGGCGGCGCAGGTGCAGGCGGCGGGCCTTACCGATTACCGCGCCGTGCGCGACTTCGAAAACGAGCTCTCCGGCCTCGCCAAGCGCCTGGACAAGCTTTCCTTCGCAATCGAGAAGCGCACCGCCGAGCTCGATGAGGCCCGCGCTCAGGAGACGCGCATGACCAAGGCGCTGGCCAAGCTCGAGGCTTCCGTGCGCGCCGAGGCCGATCGCACCCGCGCCAAGGCCGGCGACCTTCTCGCCGAGCGCGAGAAGCTCAACGCCCGCCGCGCCGACCTGGTGCACGAGATCCCGATGGACCTGTTCACGCGCTACGAGGCGGTGGCCAAGCGCTTCAAGGGCATGGCGGTCGAGCGCCTGGTGGGCAACAAGCCGAGCGCCTGCCGCGTGGCCCTGCAGCCGAGCCAGATGGGCGACCTGAAGCACGCCGGCGAGGTTGCCGAGTGCCCCTACTGCCACCGCATCCTTATCCGCCCGGATGACGCTGCCGAGGAGGCGCAGGCCTGATGACGAGCGCCACCTGCGTGTCTCCGGAACCCAAGACGGTGCTTTTGGGCGTCACGGGCTGCATCGCGGCCTACAAGGCCTGCGAGATCGTACGCGGCCTCCAGAAGCGCGGCTATCGCGTGAAGGTGATGATGACCGAGCACGCCGCCCAATTCGTGGGGCCGGTGACCTTCCGCTCGCTCACCCACGAAGAGGTCTCGATCGGGCTGTTCGACCATCCGAGCGACCCGATCCACCACATCTCGCTCGCTGAGGAGGCCGACCTGGTGCTTCTCGCGCCGCTGACGGCCAACGTGATGGCCAAGATGGCCTGTGGCATCGCCGACGACCTCTTCACCACCACGGTGCTCGCCGCCACCGCGCCGGTGCTTGTCGCACCCGCCATGAACGTGCACATGTGGCAGGCAGCCGCCACGCAGGAGAACCTCGCCCGGCTGCGCTCCCGCGGCGTGATGGTGGTGGATCCCGACCGCGGCTACCTCGCCTGCGGCGACGTCGGCACCGGCAAGCTCGCCGCGGTGGAGACCATCGTGGAGCGCGCCTGCGAGGTGCTGGATGAGGAGAGCCTGCTTGCCGGCAAGCGCGTGCTGGTGACGGCGGGCCCCACCCACGAGCCCATCGACGCGGTGCGCTATATCGCCAACCGCTCCTCGGGCAAGATGGGCTACGCGCTCGCCCGCGCCGCCCGCATGCTCGGCGCCGAGGTGACGTTGGTCAGCGGCCCGTCCTCGCTCACCCCGCCCTACGGCGTGCGCACTGTGCCCGTGACCACGGCCCAAGAGATGCTCGTTGCCGCTGAGGAGGCTTTCTCCGAGGCCGACCTCGCCATCTGCGCCGCTGCCGTAGCGGACTACACGCCCGCGCACCCCGCCGGCCACAAGCTCAAGAAGTCCGAGGAGCACCTGGACAGCGTAGAGCTCGTGGAGACCACCGACATCCTGCGCCGCCTCTCCGAGTACAAGGGCCACCGCGTGGTGGTGGGCTTCGCCGCCGAGACCGACAACGTGGAGAACTTCGCGCGCGAGAAACTCGAACGCAAGGGGTGCGACGCCATCGTGGCCAACGACGTATCGCGCGCCGAGTCCACCTTCGGCTCTGACACCAACCGCGTGCGGTGGATCACCGCCGACGGCGAGAAGGACTTCCCGCTCATGACCAAAGACCAAACCGCCCGCGCCATCCTCCGAGAAGCTGCCGTGCTTCTCGGCCGCCGGATGTAGCTTTTCCACTGTCCCGGACCCTTTCGCTTTTGCTTCAGCGTGCTCCTCGCTCGCTTCTCTTGCGCGCCGCTTTCGCGGCGCTTAGAGGCTCGCTCAGAAGTCACGCCGAAGCAAAAGCGAAAGGGTTCTTGCGTTGAGTGTTGCTCTTCAAGGCTGATCAGATCCCTCGGCCTTTAGTCATGGGATGTCTTTTGAGCGAGCCTCTATGCGGCACGCAGTGCCGCGCAAGAGAAAGCGAGCGAGGAGCATCCCGGGGTTAAAGGCCGAGGGATCGCGCCGCAAAGATTGATCAGAATTCGTTGTAATTTTTCGCTTGCATTCCGCAGAGAGTTTGGTAAAGTATTCGTTGCTGCTTGAGAGAGCGGTTCTTATTCGGAACGTGGCGCAGTTTGGTAGCGCACTTGACTGGGGGTCAAGGGGTCGCTGGTTCAAATCCAGTCGTTCCGACCAGAGCATTCGGAGCCGTGTCGGTTGACACGGCTCTTTTTGTATACCACGAGCATGCCGCATTGCTGTGCGCTTTCCGTGGCAGACGCGTTGGGAGGCGCGGGTTCGGGAAGAATGCACGGGGTATGCAAGAGGGGAGTACTGTGGGTCTGCGCAAGAAGATCAAACGTGAGCTTATCGGCACGTCAGAGTATCCTTCGAACAAGGTGTTCACCATCTCCAACGTCATCACGCTCACGCGCCTGGTTTTGACGGGTGTGTTTCTCTACCTGTTCGTCACGGACACCAACCGCGTCGTCTCCCTCGTGATCTACGCCATCGCCGCCTCGACCGACTGGTTGGACGGGCAGATCGCGCGCCGCACCAAGACGGTGAGCTGGCTGGGCAAGATCATGGATCCCGTGGTTGACCGTGCGCTGCTCTTCACCGGTGTGCTCGGCTTGGTGCTTCACGGCGAGCTGCCGCTGTGGGTGTGCTTGCTCGTGATCGGCCGCGACGTGTACCTCGCTGCCGGCTCGATCGTGGTGCGCCGCTTCCACAAGCGCCCGATCGACGTGGTGCTCGTGGGCAAGGCGGCTACGGCGCTTCTTCTGGTGGGTTTCTGCCTGCTTTTGCTCGGATTCCCGCGCGTGGACGGCCTGGGGGTTGTTCCCGACAGCCTTTCGTTTTTGCCGGGTCTCACCTCGGGCACGGTGCCGGTGGGTATGTTCGTGGTGTACGCTGGGCTTGTGTTCTCGATGATCACCGCGGTTGTCTACACGGTCGAGGGCGCGCTGGCCATCAAGCACGCGTGCGAGCACCCCGAAGATGAGGAGGACGACTTCCTCAACCCTGAGGTGGAGGATGATGCTACGGCCTAGGCGGCCTTTGCCTCAACCCCTTGCGTTACCGTTGCGCGGCTCGGTGCGTAGCCGCGCCGCAACGTCGCTCGGTGGGGTACAATGGGGACAAGCTTGCCGCCTGCCGGGCCGCACGCGCCCGCCTTTTCTCTGGAGGTACCATGCAACCGATGAACAGCGCTTCCAACGACTCCACCCGCGTGTTCCGGGTTCCCTCTAACGACGTCACCGCTCCCGACCTCATGCGCAGGCCCGACGGCTCCACGCCGGTGCTTACCATCATCAAGGGACCCCAGTCAGGGGCCTCGTTCCCGCTCGAGGGCTCGGAGATCTCGGTGGGCCGCGATCCCAAGAACTCCATCTTCCTGAACGACATGACCGTCTCGCGCGCGCACGCCAAGATCATCGTGAACGCGCAGGGTGCCATGGTGGAGGATCTCGGCTCGCTCAACGGCACGTGGGTTGACGGCGCCATCGTAAACGCCGCTCCTCTGCACGACGGCTCCACCCTGCAGATCGGCACCTTCACGTTGGTGTACCACACGGGCAGCGCCCCCGAGCGAATCGAGACCGGTGAGTAGCTTGGCAGATCGGAGCTACCTGAGCATCGGACAAGTCGTCAACCTGCTGCGCAGCGCCTATCCCGACCTCTCCAACTCCAAGATTCGCTTCTTGGAGGAGGAGGGGCTCATTACGCCGCACCGCACGCCCAAGGGGTATCGCCAGTACTCCAAGGAGGACGTGGACCGGCTCGAGGTTATCCTCCACCTGCAGAAGACGCGTTACATGCCGCTCAACGTCATCAAGTCCAAGCTCGACAGCGCTTCCTCGCTCGACGCGCTCGCCTTCGAGGTTGGCTTGCTTTCCAACGAGCCGCTGAAAGAGGAGCCGGCCGAGGAGGAGTCCAAGCTCTGCACGATCGAGGACATCCCCGACCGCTTGGGTGTGGAGATAAGCTTCGTGCGCCAGCTGGTGGAAAACGACATCATCACGTTGGTCAAGAGCCCGCAGAACCGCGAGCTGGTCGACAGCGCTGACTTCACCATCATCCGCACCTGCGCAGAGCTGCGTCGCTTCGGCATCGAGCCGCGCAACCTGCGCCAGTACGTGGCTGCCGCCAACCGCGAGTCGGCTATGTTCGAACAGGTGCTTATCACCATGCTCGGCCGCGACGACAGCACGCCGAAGCGTGAAGAAAAACTCGAGAAGGCCTTTGAAACCCTGTCTGTGCTCACCGAGACCGTTCACCGCTCGCTTCTGAAGCGTCGCGTGTTCAACGCGCTCAGCGCGTCGCAAGACGATCGCGCCTAAGTCACAGCCAGGCTTTTTTGCAAGGGGAGGAACCATGAAGTGGGGCATCGTCGCCGACTCAAGCTGCAACTTCCGCAGCTATGACCCGCGAACGCCGGGGCTGTTTTTCGCCACGGCGCCGCTTAAGATCAATGTTGACGGCACGGAGTACATCGACGACGACAAGCTCGATGTAGCTGAGCTCAACTGCCGGGTAGCGGCGTCTGAATCTGAGAGCCACAGCGCCTGCCCAAGCGCAGGGGAGTGGGCCGAGCTTTTCCGCAAGGCTGACAACGTGGTGGCCATCACCATCTCGGCCAACCTCTCGGCCAGCTTCGAAGCGGCTGAAATGGCGCGCGACATCGTGCTCAAAGAGGATCCCTCCAAAAACATTCTCGTTGTCAACTCGCGTGCCACGGGCGGCAAGATGGAGCTCATGGTGCAGCGCATCGACGAGTTCATCGCCGCCTCGTCAGGTACCTGTTCTTTTGAAGAGGTCGCTGCCTACGCGCTGGATCTCGAGAAGCGCTCCCAGGTGCTGTTCTCGCTCAGCAGCTACGAGAACCTCGTGAAGGCCGGGCGCATGCCGCGCTTGGCCGGCACGCTTGCCTCGCGTTTAGCGATCCGCGTGCTGGGCATTGCGAGCGACGAGGGGACCATCAAGATCGTGGGTCCCACGCGCGGTGAGCGCCGCACCTTCAAGAAGATCATCGACACGCTTGAGTCCCACGGCTACCAGGGAGGCCTTGTCTACATTGACCACGTGGACAACCGCGCGGCGGTGGAGACCTTGCGCGCCACCATCAAAGAGCGCTGGATCAACGCCGAGATCCACGTGCTGCCGTGCGGCGGCCTGTGCTCGTACTACGCCGAGGAGAGCGGCATCATCATCGGCTTCGAGTACTGACGCGCAGCCTTTCGAGAAGACCTGTTTGCAAGCCCCACTGCACTGATGTTCAGCGGGGCTTTTTGATTGTCTTCTTTGTAACGCGATCCCTTGCCCTTTACCGTCGGGATGCTCTTCGCTCACTTCTTTTTGCGCGGCACTGCGTGCCGCTTAAAGGTTCGCTCAAAAGACATCCCTACGGTAAAGGGCAAGGGATCTGGGAAGCTGGCACAAGAAGCTTTTCAACAACGCACGGGCCCCCTTCGTCTTTGTCTCGGCGTGACTTCTGAGCGAGCCTTTAAGCGCCGCACAAGCGGCGCGCAAGAGAATGCGAGCGGGGAGCACGCCGAGACAAAGACGAAGGGGGCCTCATGGCAGTACGTAACAGATGTTATGGTTGCTTCAAACCTAGTCAGCCCCGTGTGAAGCAAATCTTGTCTGCATACCATAACATTACATAAGATATATTATCAGAGTTTACTAATGAGAAAGACAACGGAGCGCGTACGAGGTGCTTCACCTTGTACAGCGCTCCGTCTACAATTCTAGATGCCCTGAGTAGCTTCAACATAGTCGTAAGCGGCTACAGCGGCGATGGCTCCGTCGTTGGCGGCGGTGATCACCTGGCGCACGCGCTTCTCGCGCACGTCGCCGGCAACAAAGAGGCCCGGCGTCTTGGTGGCCATCATCTCGTTGGTAAGCACACCGCCATGCGGGCCGATTTCGACCAGGTCGCGCACCAGCTCGACCTGTGGTTCATGCCCCGTGAAGACAAAGATGCCGAACGAGCCCTCGTCAAAGTTCTCTGTGGTTTGCTCGTGCGTGCGCGTGTCTTCAAAGGTCACAGAAGCCAGGGCGTCGTTGCCGTCAACTGCTACGATCTTGGTTGTGAAGCGCACGTCGATCTTGTCGTGCGCCATAACCCTGTCGGCTACGCCCTTGGGCGCACGGAACACGTCGCGGCGCACCACCATGGTCACGTGCTCGGCGAAGTTCGTGAGGAACAGCGCCTCCTCGCAAGCTGAGTTGCCTCCGCCGATTACGAACACGCGCTTGCCACGGTAGAACATGCCGTCGCATGTGGCGCAGTACGAGACGCCGCGGCCGCGGAAGCGCTCCTCGCCGTCGAAGCCCGCCATGCGCGGTGTGGCGCCTGCCGTGTAGATCACCGAGCGCGCAGCAAGCTCCTCACCGTTGTCGGCTGAAACCACGAAGCCGCCTGCACCGTCTGCGCGCAAACCGGTGACGCCGCGATACGCAATCTCAACGCCAAAGCCCTCGGCCTGCTCCTGCATCTTCATGCCCAGCTCGGCGCCGTTTATGGCCGGTACGCCGGGATAGTTGTCAATCACATCGGTTTGGGCTATCTGACCGCCAGGCAAAGCCTGCTCCATTACCAGCGTGCGCATGCTGGAGCGAGCGGCGTAGATGGCCGCGGAAAGACCCGCCGGACCGGCGCCGACGATGATGACGTCATAGGGTTGGTTGCTCATATGCTCTCCTTGGTGCGGATACATGACACGTGCCTGCGTTTCTCATACCCACTTGGCGTTGAGCTATATCGGCGTCTGTTGATGATTGCGCCTTCGGTGTTGTACGGCTGGCTTCAAGACGTACAATAACGTGCGGTACCCGATGCTTTTTGCTGCGGGCGTTTTACTGAGTGTACGCGTCTGCCTGGCGTTCTTGTGGCCCGCAGATACGCGGCTGGCGGGATGGAGGACGTTGTGAGCGAAGCTGTTGAACGCGAGCAGGATGCTGAGGCATCTAGCGCGATCCAGGCTGACGCACCGTTCCCCTGCGATGCCGATTCCCCTACAACGCTTATTATGAAGGTACCTTCTTGTAATACTGATTCGCTTGACGGCAACACGGTGGCTGAAACAGCGCAAACTGCCCCCTCTGACGCGGCGGCGCCTGACGAGCCGCTGCATGCTGAGGGGTCGTCTGCTGCCGCGCCATCCGATGACGCCGACGCTCCTCTCGTGGTGATCATGCACGCGTCGGTGGGCTCCGGCCACAAAAGCGCCGCCCTTGCGATCGCCCAAGCCTTCGAGCAACTGCGCCAAACCGGTACCGTTCCCAAGAACCTGCAGGTTGAGGTGCTTGACGTTCTCGACTACGGGCGCGTCTCCATAGACGGCAACAAGACCGCTTCCCTTTTCACCGGCGCCACGCGCCCCATCTACGATGTGACGTGGCGCTACACCCTCACCGGGCGCCTGCTGTGGGGCGGCGGAACGGCGTGGTCGCGCATCATGTTCCCAATGTTCAACGACTACGCGCGCACGCGCAAGCCCTCGGTAATCGTAGCCACGCACATCACGGCGGCCAACGTGGCGGTGGGCGCGCGCATGCTTACCGGCGTTGAGTACCCCATCGTGTGCGTGCCCACAGACTACGAAGTCGAGGGCTTTTGGCCGCACAAGGAGTGCGACCTGTTCTGCGTGGCAACCGAGGCCATGGCAGAGACCTTGCGTCCGCGCAAGGTGGACGATGAGCGCATCGCCATCACGGGAATCCCCGTGCGTCCGGGCTTTGGCGCGCAGGTAGACCGCGAAGAGGTGCTCGACACCTACGGGCTGCCCCATGACAAAACCATCGTGCTCGTCATGGCGGGCGCGAGCCTGCCGCAGCCCTACGTGCGCTTCCGCGCGGCCATGGAGATGACCATCCCGTTTCTGCGCGGCTTCGACAAGATGCACTTCGTGTTCCTGCCGGGACGAGACAGCACCTACGAGACCAATCTGCGCAAGCTCTTCGACGCGATGAAGCTCGACAACGCCTCGGTGCTCGGCTTTGTGGACAACATGGCGGCGCTCATGCAGGCTGCCGACCTCGCCATTCTCAAGTCGGGCGGCCTTACGGTGACGGAGTGTCTGTGCGCGCGGCTGCCCATGATCCTGCTCGGCAAGTCGTACGGCCAGGAGAAGTCCAACACCGTGATGCTCACATCGCTCGGCGCGGCGCTGCATGTTACCACCGCCCGCGAGCTTATCGGCACGCTGCGCCACATCCATGACCTGCCCGAGGTGCGGCGCGCCCTGTTGGTGGGCGGCGAGGCTCTGAGGCGTCCTGACGCCGCTCATGAGATAGCGCAGGCAGCTCTTGGACGCATTGGCGTGAAGCGCCCCCGGAAAAAGCATTTCGTAGAGTTCTATCTCGGCGGCAAGCCCGCTCACACGCGTTAACCATCCTGGCGCCCTTAGTGAGGCGCCGTCTCGTGTCTTTATAACAGAAGGGCGGCCGCCTTACGAAGCGGTCGCCCTTCTGTCTGCTTGCGTTATCTGCTCCCAACAGAGGCATATGCGCGCGAAGTTTTTTTTAAGCCCCCATCAACGTCATCACGAAGTACGCGAGGAACGCCGCAGCGGCAACCCACATGAGCGGGCGCACCTTCTTGATGTGACCGGTGGCCACCGACACGATCACGTAGGTGATGAAGCCGAGGCCGATGCCGTTGGAGATGGAGTAAGTGAACGGGATGCCCACGATGATCATGAAGGCCGGGAAGGACTCGACCGGGTCGGCCCAGTCGATGTCGGCCACGTCGCTCATCATCAAGAAGCCCACGAACACCAGCGCGCCGCAGGTGGCCGCAGACGGAATGCAGTTGATCAGCGGCGAGAAGAACGCGGCGAGCAGGAACAGGACACCGGCAACGGCCGAGGTCAGGCCCGTGCGGCCGCCGTCAGCTGCACCGGAAGCAGACTCGACGAAGGTGGTGACCGACGAGGCGCCGAAGAAACCGCCGACCGCTGCGGCGATCGAGTCGACGATGAGGATGGGCTTGATATCCTCAACCTTGCCGTCCTTGGTCAGGAAGTCGCCCTGCTTGGCCACGGCCATCGCGGTGCCCATGGTGTCGAAGAAGTCGCTCATCATCAACGAGAAGGCGAACAGCAGGAGCGCCGGGGTGGTAACGGCCTCGACGATGCCGGTAATGCCGGTGACGCTGCTTGCCTGGAAGGGCGCGCCGAAGGTCGTGAAGTCGAGCGGAGCCACAACACCCGTGGGCAGCGGCGTGACACCGAGCGGGATGCCGATGATGGCCGAGATGATGATGCCCCAGAGCAAGGCGCCCTTGATGCGGCCGACATACAGGATAACGGTGATGACGATGGAGATCAGGCCGACCAAGAGCGTGAGGTTAAGCGCGCCGTCCTCGCCGGTGATCGAGCCGAAGGAAACCAGCGTGTCGGCGTTAGCGGCGATGACGCCACCGTCCTTGAGGCCGATCATAGCGATGAAAAGACCCAAGCCGATGGAGATGCCGTGCCTCAGCGACACCGGGATGGCGTCCATGATGGCCTCGCGCAGACCGCAGAGCACCAGCACCAAAATGGCGACGCCCTCGACAAGGATCACGGCCATGGCCGTTTGCCAGCCAAGGCCCATGCTGCCGCAGAGCGTGAAGGCAACGATGGAGTTGATGCCCATGCCTGAGGCGCATGCGAGCGGACGGTTGGAGAACAGGCCCATGGCGACGGTCATCACCGCAGCGCCCAGGCAGGTCGCGGTAACGGCGGCCGTCGCCGGAATCCCTGCGGCCGAGAGGATGCTCGGGTTGACGATGATGATGTAGGCCATCGCCAAAAACGTCGTGAAGCCGGCCCGAAGCTCGGTGCCGACCGACGACCCTCTCTCGGAGATCTTGAAAAACGTATCCATATCTCTCCCCTTCTACACGGCGGCGCTTGTTCCGCAGCTTGAGCCGTGTTCATATAAAAACGGCGCGCGTTACTGCACGCCGCTGGAACCGAACCCTCCGCATCCGCGGTCTGTATCGTCTAAAGAGTCGACCTCGACAAGATCCACGGCGGGAACCGCCTGGATAACGAGCTGGGCGATGCGCTCGCCACGCTCGATGTGGATAGGCGTGTGGGCGTCAAGGTTGACGGCGATGACCTTGAGCTCGCCGCGGTAGTGCGAATCGATGAGGCCGGGGGTGTTGGCCATGGAAAGCCCCTCTTTGAGGGCGCGGCCGCTGCGAGGCTGCACGAAGCCGGCATACCCCTCGGGAATGGCAATGGCAAGGCCGGTGGGAATCAGCGCGCGCGTAAGCGGTGCTATGTCGAGCGTGGCGTTGGCCCGCAAATCGAGCCCGGCATCGCCTGCGTAAGCGTAGGAGGGCAGCTCAACGGACTCGTCGAGCTTGGTGATGCGTACCTGGATGCTCATACTCACCTCAGCTTGTTCAGTTCGTCAATGAACTCGTCGATGTCCTTGAAGTCACGGTACACGGATGCAAAGCGGATGTAGGCGACCTTGTCGAGCTTCTGCAGGCGCTTGAGCACCATGTCTCCGAGCGTGTGGGACGAGACGGGGGTCTGCGCCGAAGCACGCAGCTCGAACTCGATGTCGTCGATAAGCTCGTTGAGCTTTGAGGTGTCGATATCGCGCTTGATGGTGGCGCGCATCAGGCCAACGAGGATCTTGTTGCGGTCAAAGGCTTGGATAGACCCATCGCTTTTCAGCACCTCAAGCGGATCCTCGCAGCGCTCGAAGGTAGTGAACCGGTGTCCGCAGCTCAGGCATTCGCGACGCCGTTTGATGGCGTTTGAGGATTCCTGCGAGCGGGAATCGATGACGCGCGTTTGAGGATGACCGCATTGGGGACAGTGCATGCACACCTGCTTCACGGACGTACGGATGAAAACGTGAACAACCATACCACAGCGCTTGCGCGCGAAGGTGCCGCAATTCAAGTTGAAACGACGGGGCCCGCAGCGAGGGTGCCTCGGAGGCAGCACCCTCGCTGCGGGCCCCGTCGAGGACCACGCGATACGGGCAAGCTTGCAAGCGCAGAACATGAAGCCCAAGCAAAAGTGAGACCTTCTACGCCGCAGGAACGGTAAGCACCTCGCCAGGCGAGAGCAAACCACTCTCAAGGCCGTTCCACTCCTTGACGAGGTCGATAACCTCGCGCGTGGAAAGCCCGCTGACCGGATGGGCCTCCGCGATCGTCCAGAGCGTGTCGCCCTTGCTGACGGAAACCTCGGTATGCTCAAGCCCCATGGTTGCAGCGTCGTACGACACCTGATCGAAGAAGGTTTTGGCCGCAAACAGCGTGCAGGCAACAAGAACGATCGCAAGGACGCAGGCAACGCACCACGCAAGCGAGCGCTTGGTGCCACGCTTCCACACCACGGTCGGGGCCGCAGCGAAACGGGGGCCACCCTCGACCACGGTAAGGCGGCGCGCAGGACGCGCGGGCGCGGAAACGTATGGTGCGGGCTGGGCGTAGGCGACGTTGGTGTTCATGACTCCTCCTTTGGTGATCGTCTGTTCTTGTTATACCGGTCCGTGCGGACATGAAATTTCGATGCAAGAACGAATGTTCGTTTATTATTATGGACGAACAATTGTTCCTGTCAAGAGAAAAGAGAACATTTGTTTGATGTTTCTTGGAGAAACGGGTATGATGGGCTCATCGAACGAAAGGAGCCGCCATGGCACGGAAGATCACCAAGCGCCAGCAGCAGATCTACGACTTCATCCGTTCCTACCAGATGGAGAAGGGCTATCCGCCGAGCGTGCGCGAGATGGCTGCCGCCGTGGGGCTCTCGTCTCCCTCCACGGTGCACGCTCATCTCAACGCGCTGGAGGATCACGGCCTCATCAAGCGCGACGCCACCAAGCCTCGTGCGCTCGAGCTTTTCAATGCAGACGGCACCTCGGTTATCAAGCCGCAGGAGTCCGCAGGCGCCTCTCAGCCTCGCGGCACGGTGTCGCTGCCGCTTGTGGGACGCGTAGCCGCTGGCATGCCCATCCTCGCTGAGCAGAACGTCGAGGACACCTTCACCCTTCCCACCGAGATCGCCACCGACGCCAGCTCGTTCATCCTCGAGGTCCATGGGGACTCCATGATCAACGCCGGCATCTTCAACGGCGACTACATCGTGGTGCGCGAGCAGAAAAGCGCCATGAACGGCGAGATCGTAGTCGCCATGATCGACGGCGAGGCCACGGTCAAAACCTTCTACAAAGAGCGCGGCCGCGTGCGTCTGCAGCCCGAGAACGACAGCATGGAGCCCATCTACGCCTCTAACCCCACCATCTTGGGCAAGGTCGTTGCGCTGATGCGCCGCTTCGCGTAAAAAGGGAGTCGCTGTGGCCGTGCCGTCTGCCGCACAACCGCATCGCGAGCGCATCGCTGTTCTCGACACGCTGCGCGGCCTCACCATCCTTTCGATGGTTGCCTTCCATACCATGTTCGACTACGTGTACGTATACGGCTTCTCGGCGCTGTGGTTCGCCAACCCGATTAACCAAGAGGTGTGGCGCTGCAGCATCAGCTGGGTGTTTATCGCGCTGGCGGGCCTGATGACGTCGTTTTCACGCAACAACCTCAAGCGCGCGGGCACCTACGCCGCCGCGGCGCTTGCCGTGTTCGTCGCAACGTCAGTCACGCAGCTCACCACACCCATCTCGTTCGGCATCCTGTATTGCATGGCAGCCTGCACGCTTGTGTTCGCCGCCACAAGATCCTTGCTTGCCCGGGCACACGCCCCCGTGGTGCCTTTGGGGCTCATCGCGCTGTTCATAGCGCTGTACGGCGTGCCGCATGCAACCTATTCGGTGGAGGGGCTCGCTTGGCTCGGTTTCCCCAGCGCAAGCTTCGCCTCAGGCGACTACTACCCGCTCATCCCCTTCGTGTTTCTCTACCTCGCGGCTGCGTGGGCGGGTATGCGCATTGTCCGCTGGCCGGCATGGACTAAGCGTGACATATGCCCACCGCTTAGTTGGCTCGGTCGCCATAGCTTGGTCATATACCTCGCCCACCAGGTTGTCATCGTAGCCGTGTTCGAGGTCGTCTTACACGTTCTGTAGCTTGCGCGTCCGCTGACCCAAGCAGCCTAGGCATCCTCGGCGCAGCGGTACGGCGCGGCGATTTCAGCCAAGCGCTTGGGGATCTTCGTCACAAGGCGCACGCCTGTCTCACCGTAGGTTTCCTGCAGCACCTGACCTTGCTCGTGAATCAGGCGCAAAAGGTTTCCCTCGCGGTACGGCAGCTCGAGCGCAACCAGTCGGTCGGTTGCCGCAGCCTCCTCACCGATGCGCGCAAGCAAGCCCTCAAGACCCTCCCCCGTCAAGGCGGAGAACGCCACGGCGTCCGGGTAGCGCCTCAGCAACGCCTGAAGCCCCACGGGATCGGCAAGGTCGGCTTTGTTGAAAACCACGAGCGCGGGCTGCTTTTCGGCTCCGATCTCTTGCAGCACGTCGTTCACCGCGTCGATATGGCGGGCGCGGTCCTCGTCAGCCACATCCACCACTTTAAGAATGAGATCGGCCGAACGCACCTCGGCAAGGGTCGACTTGAACGCTTCAACCAAGCCGTGCGGCAGCTTCTGGATGAAGCCAACGGTGTCGGTGACGGTGACAAGGCGCCCGCCGGGGAGGCGCAGGCCGCGCGTGGTGGGGTCCAGCGTGGCGAAGAGCTTGTCCTCAGAAAGCACAGAGGCCCCGGTCAGCGTGTTGAGCAGGGTGGATTTACCGGCGTTGGTGTACCCGGCAAGCGCCACGCGAAACGCCGGCGAGGCCATGCGCTCTTTGGACTGCACGTCGCGCCGCTGCTGCAGAGCCTTGAGCTCGCTTTTGAGCGTGGCGATGCGGTTGCGGATCATGCGGCGGTCGACCTCAAGCTGGGTCTCGCCCTGTCCGAAGCGGCTGCCGATGCCGCCGCGCGTCTGCTCTTTGGCCAGATGGCTCCACATGCCGCGCAAGCGCGGCAGCAGGTACTGCAGTTGAGCAAGCTGCACCTGCAAGCGGCCCTCGCGCGTGCGGGCGTGAAGACCGAAGATGTCGAGGATGAGCGCGGTACGGTCGATGATCTTCACAGGCTCGCCCAGGAGCTTCTCAAGGTTCGACTGCTGGGAGGGAGTGATCTCGTCATCGAAGATCACGGTGTCAACCTCGAGGTTGCGCACCATGCTGACGAGCTCCTGCACCTTGCCTGAGCCGATGAACGTGCGCGGCACCGGGGTGTCCAACCGCTGCACCATGCGACCAACCACCTCGGCACCTGCTGTCTCAGCCAAGCGCTCGAGCTCGTCAAGCGACTTGTCGATGGGCCAGGCGCTCCCCCGCCAAACCACGCCCACCAAGAAAGCGCGCTCGGGGACCGGCGCCATGGAGATGGGCACGCGCTTAGCACGCGACATGGCTCGCCTCCCTTTGACCCGCAACCTCTTCGCAGGCAAAACGGTACGCCGCGGTCACCTGGCGCACTGCCTCGTCGAGGCCCACCTCGTCGCGGTTGATCCACGTGATGCGCTTGTCACGCCTAAACCACGTGAGCTGGCGCTTGGCATACCGGCGGCTGCGCAGCTTTATCGTGTCAACCGCCTCTTCAAGCGTGCAGGTTCCCTGCAGGTAATCGATCAGCTCCTTGTACCCGATGGCCTGGCGCGCCGTGAGCGTGCCGGCAAGACCTTCGTCGGCCAGCGCGCGCACCTCGTCCAAGAGCCCCGCTGCCATCATGGCGTCAACGCGCGCGTCGATCAGACGGTACAGCTCGGCGCGGTCTCGCGTGAGCGCGAACTGCAGGGACCGGTAATGAGGGTGCGGCTCGGCAAAGCCCACCTGCTGCTCAGCGTAGGAACGTCCCTGCTCGAGCATCTCAAACGCGCGGACCACGCGCCGCACGTTGTTGGGGTGGATGAGCGCCGCGGAGGCCGGATCGCGCTCGGCCAGCAGGTCATGCAGCCCCTTTGGACCCAGCTCGTCGGCAAGCGCCGTGTAACGCTTGCGCACCGGGTCGGCTCCCTCGCCAGCCGGGAAATCCATCTCGTCGAGCACCGCCTTGAGGTAAAGCCCGGTGCCGCCGCAGAGGACCGGAGGGCGCCCCTCGACAAGAAGCTCGTCTACCACGGCGCGCGCGTCGCGTTGGTAGAGCGCCGCAGAGTACTCCTGCGCGGGCTCAACCACGTCGACCATCAGCAGCGGGGCCTTGCACCAGGCGGGATTCGCTTTAGCCGTGCCGATGTCCATGCGACGGTAGACCTGCATGGCGTCAGCCGACACCACGGCACCGCCGAGCTCGGCGGCGACCGCGTCGGCAAGCTCGGTTTTTCCGGTGGCCGTGGGACCGCCGATGGCGATGACCGAACCTGCGAGCTCGGTCATCGGGCCTCGCCTGCGATAGTTCCCGCGAGATACCAGGTGCGGGCCACATCCACCTTCACGTCGACGATCTTGCCGGTGAAAGCGGCGGCGTCAGCGCCTGCCGGGATCGGCGTATGGACGGTCTGGTTCTTGGGGCTCTTGCCCTGCAAAATCGACGGGTCGTGCTTAGAGGGACCCTCCATGAGCACGGGAACGGTGCAGCCGAGCTCGTGCTGGTTGAAGGCGAACGCGGTATCTTGGATCACGTTCACCAAGCGGTCGAAACGGTCCTGGATCACCGCGCGCGGCGTGTCGTCGGGGATCTCCGCGGCCGGGGTGCCGGCGCGCCGCGAGTAGATGAAGGTGAACGCCTGAGCATAACCCACCTCGCGCGCAAGAGTGAGCGTCTCGAGGAAGTCTTCCTCCGTCTCTCCCGGGAACCCGACGATGATGTCGGTCGAAAGTGCGATGCCGGGGATCTTGGCGCGCACCGCCTCAACCAGCGCCAGATAGTCCTCGCGCGTGTACTTGCGGTTCATGGCTTTCAAAATACGCGACGAGCCCGACTGGACAGCCAGGTGGAGTTGCGGCATGACCGCCGGCACCTCCGCCATGGCGTCGATGGTTTCGGGAAGGAGGTCTTTGGGGTGCGAGGAGGTGAAGCGGATGCGCTCCACGCCGGTGTCGCCTACGCGGCGCAGCAGCTCGGCAAAGCGCGGCGCGCCGAAGAGATCGCGCCCATAGGAGTTCACGTTCTGCCCGAGCAGCGTCACCTCGCGCACGCCGGCGCGTACAAGGCCGCGAACCTCGTCCACCACCTCGTCGAAAGGACGGCTCTTCTCGCGCCCGCGCACGTAAGGCACGATGCAGTACGAGCAGAAGTTGTTGCAGCCCGTCATGATCGGAACCCAGGCGTGGTAGGCGGTCTCGCGGTGCCAGGGCATGTCGGTGGCCGCGCTCTCCTCAACTTCCTCGCAGCGAACCTGCGGATCGTCCGAGGCAAAGGCGTCAGCGATAAGCTCAGCCACGTGCGCGATGGAATGCGTGCCAAAGACCACGTTCACGTTGTCGAGGTTCGTGAGCAGCCCGGCGCCGTCGCGCTGCGCGATGCAACCGCCCACCGCAACCACGCGCTTGCCGCCAGGCGGCTCCGGCGCGCTCTTGAGCGAGGAGCACTGCCCGTACAGGCGCGTGTCGGCCTTCTCGCGCACGCAGCAGGTCATGAAGACCACGATGTCGGCGTCGTCAGGGGACGCAGCGGGAAGGCACCCGCAGGAGTCGAGGAGCCCGGAGACGCGCTCGGCGTCGTGCATGTTCATCTGGCACCCGAAGGTGCGCACGAAGTACGTCTTGCCCTGAAGCACGGAAAGCGACATAACCTCACCTGTCATATGTTGGAAACGCAAGCGTTAACGGATATCCTCGTCCACCATGGTGCCGGCGGCGTTTTGCAGGTTGATGCGGTGCACGTAAACCGCGAGCCGAATGGCTGTGCGCGACTCGCCGTTGATGAGGATGTCGGAGAACGTGGGGGCGCAGGAGATGTCGCACCCCGTGGGGATGAGGAAACCCCGCGCGATGGCCACGGCCTTCACGGCTTGGTTCACCGCGCCGGCACCTACGCATTGGATGTTCACCGGGACGCCGTCTTTGACCATACCGGCAATCGCACCCGCCACTGAGGCCGGCGACGACTTGCTCGATACTTTCAGATAATCCATGAACTGCTCCGTGTTGATGTGTTACTGCTGCGTTGCCTGTAACTTTACGTGAAGATTCGCCCTGCGTAAAGCACCTGCGGGCGGCTATTCGTCCTTGTCGATGTCGAAGGTTACCGTGATACGGTCACGCCGCACGCGCACCTTGGGCTCGGTTGCCAGCGAGATGAAGTACTTGTTGCCGAGCTGGGCGAAGCTGCGCTCGAGCACGCGCGAGAAGTCTGCGAGGTCGTCTGCGGCGATCTTGAGGCCGCGCCGGTCTTTGGCAAGGTCGATCGGCGCCGGCTCGCGATGTGCGCTTCCCTGCCTGAGCAGGCGGCCCGAGACGGTGTTCAGCGGCGGTATGGCTCCGGCAAGGATGCGGTGCGCCGTTCGCTCGGAGAGCTCGAGGCCCAAACCTGCGGCGATGCGGATGAAGTCAGCCGCGTCGCCGGCGCAGCCCAATCGGTCAGTAACCGGCAGGGTGCTCTCGTCGTCTACGAACAGCAGCTTGGAGCGGTCGATGGTGCGCTGGGCGCGGACGTAGAGCGTGGCAGCGATTTCGGTGGGGGTGCCGAGGTACACGTCGCAGGTGTGAAGCTCTTCCAAGGCAAACTCGCCCGCCGCACGGATGATGTTGTGCGGACCCTTCACGCAGGCGAAGGCGCCCTCGTCGTTTTTCTTGGCGATGGGCCAGGTCGACTGGTCGGCGCGCTCGCGCAGCGCGTCGAGGTCAACCACCACCTTGAAGGAAGAACCGAGACCCGCGTCCGAAGTTATCACGCGCGCCTCGTCAGCGTTCTCGCGAATGGAGTACAGCGCCATGCCGCGCCCGTGCACGCCCCAGCGATCCATGCGCATGCTCTCGAGCTTGGAGGTTACGCGCGGCTCGAAAACGTGCTCATGCATGGCAGGCGGGATGCCGCAGCCGTTGTCGATGAAGAGGAGCGTACGAGTACGCTCCTCTTTCAGGGTTGCGATGAAGACGGCGTCAGCGCCGGCGTCGCGGGCGTTGCGCAGCATCTCCACCACGATGTCCTCGACATACTGGATGTCGTGCTTGGCTTGGCGGCGCTCAGCCTCGGCAACGCGCAGACGCACGAACCCCGCGCCGAGGTTCTCCTCGACGCGGAGGTTGCCTTCGCCCGTCATGGACGCGATAAACGAGATCAGGTCGCCGGAATCCGCCATGGCCTACTTCGCAATATCCACGGCGCGACTCTCGCGGATAACCACCACGCGCACCTGGCCGGGATACTCCATCTCCTCTTCGATCTGATGGGCGATGTCGTGCGCGAGCACGGTTGCCTGGGCGTCGGAGATCTTCTCGGGCTCCACCATCACATGGAGCTCGCGGCCGGCCTGCATGGCGTAGGTGCGCTCGACGCCCTCGTGGGCGTTGGAGATCTCCTCGAGCTTCTCCAGGCGCTTGATGTAGTTCTCAGCCGACTCGCGACGCGCGCCCGGGCGGGCGGCCGAGATCGCGTCGGCAGCTTGAACGAGAACAGCCAGCACCGAGTTGGGGTCTACGTCGCCGTGGTGCGCCTCGATGGCGTGCACGATGGCGGGGTTCTCGCCGTAGCGGCGCGCAAGGTCGGCGCCGATGACGGCGTGCGGCCCGTCGACCTCGTGGTCGATGGCCTTGCCCAGGTCGTGCAGCAAGCCGGCGCGGCGGGCGGCGCGCGAGTCGACTCCGAGCTCGGAGGCCATGATGGCGCACAGCTCGCCGACCTCCTTGGAGTGCTGGAGCACGTTCTGGCCGAAGGAGGTACGGTAACGCAGGGCGCCGAGAGTTTTGACGAGCTCGGGATGCAGGTCGTGGATGCCGGCGTCGAAGGCGGCTTCCTCGCCGGCCTCGCGCACGCGTTGCTGCACGAGCGAGGACGCCTTCTGGTACATCTCCTCGATGCGCGCCGGATGGATGCGTCCGTCGGCGATGAGGTTCTCGAGCGCCACGCGCGCCGTCTCGCGGCGAACCGGGTCGAAGCTCGAGAGAATAACGGTCTCAGGCGTGTCGTCGATGACGAGGTTCACGCCGGAAACCTGCTCGAAGGTGCGGATGTTGCGGCCCTCGCGGCCGATGATGCGGCCCTTGAGGTCGTCAGAGGGGATGTGCACCGAGGTGACGGTGACCTCGGCGGTGTGGTCGGCGGCGCAGCGCTGGATAGCCAGCGAGATGATCTCGCGGGCGGTCTTGCTGCACTCGTTTTTCACGCGCTGCTCGGAGTCGCGGATGATGGTGGCGGCCTCGTGGGTCACCTCGTTGCGCACGCGGTCGAGAAGCTCCTCGTGGGCCTCGGCGCGCGTGAGCTCGGAGATGCGCTCGAGCTCGGACTGCTGCTGGGCGTAGAGACCGTCGATCTCGCGGCTGCGGCGGTCGAGCTGGCCGGCCTGGCTGGAGAGCTGGTGCTCGCGCTTGTCGAGCGCGTCGTTGCGGCGGTCGAGCGACTCCTCGCGCTGCATGACGCGGTTCTCGAGCGTGCGCAGCTCGCGCTTGCGCTGCTTCTCCTCGGCCTCAGCGGCCTGACGGTGCTGGATGATCTCCTCCTTGGCGGAGAGGAGCGCTTCCTTCTTCAGGGTCTCTGCCTGTCGCTGCGCCTCGCCGAGAACCTGCTCCGCTTGGGAGCGGGCCTGCTCCAACTGGGCGTCCGCCTGACGGACGCGCCCGTTGCTCGCGTTGCGCATGGCGACGAACATCACGCCGGCGCCGAGCGCCAAGGCGATGATCGCGATAACAATCTCCATGCGTGTCACCTCGTTTAGGTCATTGTGTCAAAACAGCAAAAGCACCTGCCGCGAGGACAGGTGTCGTCATGTAGGTGATATGCACCCGCAGTATGATGTTGATACAAAACCTATCTATACCATCTCATGTTGCATGAGCTCATAACACGTCTATGACTGCGTTCAATCCTACGTTGTCGGCACGGCATCGTCAAGCGCAGCGGCATGTAAATCCCCACAAACGGTGCGAACGCGGAGTGGAGCCGAGGCCGGCAGACGCGCCTTACCGCTCCCCCTCGTCCAAGTGCGCGCGGACCGCCTGCGAGGCCGTGCCGTAGCTGAAGCCCTTGCCCATGAGAAAGCGCACGAGCTTTTCGTACGCACGCTGCTCCGGCACGCTCTTTTTGGCGAGAAGCGTCGCGGCGCGGGCGAGGTCGTCCTCCTCGGTGAAGAATGCCTCGGGATAGCCCTCTAGCACGTCTGCGCACACGCCGCGCACCTTGAGCTCGCGCTCGATGCGGCCACGTCCCCACCCTTGGCGCTTCTTGCGCTCGATGAAGGACGCGGTGTACCGCGCGTCGTCGATGAAGCGGCGCGCAACGGCCTCCTCAACGCAGGGTTCGGCATACTCGGGCAAAAACCCCAGGGTTTCAAGTTTTTTCAGCGCCTCGGTGCGCGTGAGGTCGCGGCGCTCAAGGGCAGCCACGAGCTCGCGCATGCAGGCGGTGCGCTCGCGTGACGCCAGCGTGGAGAAGAACTCCTCCTTCTCAAGCGGGAGGGGGATCTCCTTCGCGTTGAGGAAGCGCCCTGCCGCTTGGGGGAACTTAAGCGAGAGGACCGCGCCGGTGTCGAGCGTCACGGTAAGGTCGGCCTTGGGCTTGCGCTTGCCCATGCCGAAGGACGTGCGGGCGGGAAAGCACACCTCATACGAGGTTACGTATGTCTCCCCGTCCGCCAGCTCGTCCGCAAGCGTGGATACGACGCCTGCCGCCTCGAAGCCCGCCGGCATACCTTACGCCTCCGCAGCCTCTACGGCGTCGCCGGTTGTTTCGTCGTCGGCAAACTCCAGGCCGCAGGCGACGCGCACCTTGTGCTCGATCTCGTCGGCGAGCTCGGGATGCGTGCGCAGGAACTCCTTCGCCGCCTCGCGACCCTGGCCCAGGCGCTCGGTGTCATAGGTGTACCAGGCACCCGACTTCTTCACGATGTTGCTCTCGACACCCATGTCGAGCAGCGACCCCTCTTTGGAGATGCCGGTGCCGTACATGATGTCGAACTCGGCCGCGCGGAACGGCGCCGCCACCTTGTTCTTCACGACCTTGGCGCGCACGCGGTTGCCCACGACCTCCTGGCCCTGCTTGATGCTGTCGATGCGGCGGATGTCGATGCGCACCGAGGAGAAGAACTTGAGCGCGCGGCCGCCCGTGGTAGTCTCGGGGTTGCCGAACATGACGCCGATCTTCTCGCGCAGCTGGTTGATGAAGATGCAGGTGGTTTTGGACTTGGCGAGCGAGCCGGCGAGCTTGCGGAGCGCCTGGCTCATGAGACGGGCCTGCAGGCCCACCGTGGTGTCGCCGATTTCGCCCTCGATCTCGGCGCGCGGAACAAGCGCGGCCACCGAGTCGATCACGATGACGTCGATGGCGCCGGAGCGCACGAGCATGTCGCAGATCTCGAGCGCCTGCTCGCCGTAGTCGGGCTGAGAGATGAGCAGGTCGTCGATGTCCACGCCGATGCGGGCTGCGTAGCCCGGGTCGAGCGCGTGCTCGGCGTCGATGAAGGCCGCCACGCCACCCGTTGCCTGGGCCTCCGCCACGATCTCGAGCGCAAGCGTGGTCTTACCCGAAGACTCCGGGCCGTAGATCTCGATGATGCGGCCGCGCGGAACGCCTCCGATGCCCAGCGCGGCGTCCAGTGCGAGCGAGCCGGTGGGAATGGCCTCGACCTCGAGCTCGGGGCCGCCGTCGCCGTAGCGCATGATGGATCCGCTGCCGAACTTCTTTACGATCTCGGCCTTGGTGAGGTCGATCATCTTGTCGCGTTCCTCGCCCGTGGTACGCTCATGCACAGTGCGCACGGGACCTGAGTTCTTAGCCATTGCCTGCTCCTTGTCCGCCATGATTGCATCCTTATACTATTCGAACGGTTGTTCGCTGTCAACAGCTCACGCCCATCCTATCGCCTGGATCCAACCAAAACCTGTCAATACGCCCAGCGTGCCCTTGGCACAAGCTTGCCCAAATCTGGCACGATTCCAACCATGCCGAAAAACACCTGGTAGCGAAGCGGCTCGATGTAGTGAAAGTCCATTGTGTGAAAAGCAAGGCAGGCAAGAAGGCTGTACCGCACATGAAAGATGCACAACCTAAGGCAGCAAGGCAAGCGAGAAGACCCTGCTTACTTCTCCTCCTTGAGCCCCTCGAGCAACAGGTTCAGCGCGAAGAGCGCTGCCGCCTGGCGCACCTCGGTGCGGGTGCCCGCGAAGCGGCGCACATGGGTCTGGGTGCCTGCGGCGGTGGCGAGCCCGAAGTACACGGTACCCACCGGGTCGGCAGCGGTGCCGCCCGTGGGGCCCGCGTAGCCGGTGACGCTCACCGCCGCGTCGCTGTCGAAGAGCCGGCGCGAGCCCTCAGCGAGTTCGCGCGCCGTCTGCGCAGACACCGCCGTGTGCTCGGCCAAAGTCTTCTCGGACACACCGAGCACCTTGTGCTTGATAGCGTCGACGTAGGTGACCGCGCCGCCCAGCAGCACCTCGGAGGCGCCGGATACCGCGCCCAAGGAGCTCGCCACCATGCCGGCCGTGCACGACTCGGCGGTAGAGACGTGCAGGCCGCGCGCGGTACCAAGGGAGATCACCTGCTCAGCCGCGCAGGTAAGATCATCGGCGCACACAGACGCAGCGTTGGAGCGCGGATGCTCGGAACCAGCCATGGTCGCACGCCTCCTACACGCTGAAGACGATGGCGCGCGAGCGCCAGAAGTACTGAACGCCCGAGATCACGGTAAGCACCACGGCCGCGGCCATGAGCACATGCCCCACCAACAGCAGCGAGGCGGCCCCGGGGATGGAGAAGCTCACCATCACGTCGTTGAACAGGAACAGGCAGATGGACACCATCGTGGTGGCGGTCTTCCATTTGCCGAGCTTGTCGGCTGCGATGACCACGCCGTTGGCGCTCACCACCATGCGCAGCGCGCTCACCAGAAACTCGCGCACCAAGATGATGAAGACCACCCAGAAGCTCAAGGTACCCTGCTCGATGAAGATGAGCAGGGCGGAGAACACGAGGAGCTTGTCGGCGATGGGGTCGAGGAACTTGCCGAAGTCGGTGATCTCGTGGCGTGAGCGCGCAAGGTAGCCGTCGACCTTGTCGGTCAGGCTCAGCGTGAGGTAGATGAGAAACGCCAGCACGTCGAAGATCCCCGTGCTCAGCCCCAGCGTGCCGTCGGGAAGGGTTGCCAGCACCATGTAGACGGGGATGAACAGGATGCGCACGCAGGTGACGATGTTGGCCGGCGTCCAGATGCTCGTCAGCTCTTTTTGAGTATCGCTCATGGCTTATTTCACCACATGTCCTATCAGCTCGTAGCAGAAGCTGTCCGTGAATTCACACGTTACCATATCACCAACGCGCGCGTCTGTGACGTCCAAATGCACGGCGCCGTCGGAATCGGGGGCTTGGAACCACGCATGGCCCACGAACTCAGGGCCGTCGTCCGTCTCCTCCACGCCGTCGATAATGACCTCCGCGCGCTCGCCAACGTGCGCGGCGGTAGCGGCGAAGCCCAGCGACTCGGCCAAGTCCATGAGCGTCTGGGTGCGCTCGCGCTTGGTCTCCTCATCAACCTGATCTGCCATGCGCGCCGCCAGCGTACCGTCCTCCCGCGAGTAGGCGAAGACGCTCGTGTAGTCGAAGCCCACGCGGTCGAGGAAGTCAACGAGCTCGGCCGCCTCCTCGTCCGTCTCGCCGGGAAAGCCTGCCATGGCCGTGGAGCGCAGCACCATGCCGGGAATCTCGGCGCGCAGGCGCGCAAAAAGCGCCTCAAGCTCGGGCGCCGACCCGCTGCGGCGCATGGCCGCGAGGATCCGCTCGTTGCAGTGCTGGATCGGGATGTCGATGTAGGGCAGCACCTCGGGGGTGTCGCGGATGGCGGCGATGAGCTCGTCGGTCATGCCCTCGGGCTGCAGGTACAGCACGCGCACCCACACGCGCTCCGGGCGAACCGCCTCGGCCACCGCGCACAGAAGCTCGGCGAGCGTGCGGGGACCGGGGACGTCGTCGGAGAAGTCGGTGCCCCAGATGCCGGTGTCCTGGCCGATGAGCACGATCTCGCGCACGCCGCCCGCCACCAGCTCACGGACCTCGGCGATGATGTCGTCGGCCGGGCGCGAGGCGTAGCGCCCGCGGATATAGGGAATCGCGCAGAAGCTGCAGAAGCGGTCGCAGCCGTCGGAGATCTTCACGTAGGCGCTCGCCGCGGTCACGGTGCGCAGCGTGTCGGGAATGAACGGGGGCTCGGCGCGGTGCGTCCCCACCACGGCGTCCACGCGCGAGACGATGTCGTCCTCCTCGTCCGTGCGCACGAAGGCGGCAACCTCCGGCAGCTCCTGGGGAAGCTCGTCGCCGTAGCGAGACGGCACGCATCCGCACATCACGATGGGCACGGAGCGCACGCCGTCGGCGACCTCCTCGGCCAGCTCGATGGTGGCGGTGACGCTCTCCTCGGTTGCGGAGGCGAGAAACGAGCAGGTGTTCACGATGACGCAGCTCGCATCGGCCGGCTCTGCGGCCTCCGCGTAGCCGGCAGCCGTGAGCCGGGCGCGCATGCGGTCGGTGTCCACCTCGTTTTTGGCGCAGCCCAGCGTGATGTAAAAGACAGATCCCAAAGCCTCAGACATGGTTCCTCACATGACAGGTGAAAGCGGGCGGGAGCCCGGCTTAGCGGTAGTTCACGTACTGCAGGGGCTGACCGTAGTCTTGGTCGCGCAAAAAGGCGATGACCTGCTGCAAGGTGTCGCGCGACGGCGAGCTCACGCGCAGCTTGTCGGACTCGATGGTGACCTTCACCTTGAGCTTGGTGCCCTTGATGTCCTTGTTGATCTTCTTGGCGGTGTCCTGGTCGATGCCCTCCACGATGCGGCCCACGATGCGCACGCTGCCGCCCGAGGCAGCCTGCGGCTCTGCCCACGAGACGCTCTTGAGGTCGACGCCTCGCTTGACGAACTTACTGTTGAGGATGTCGATGACCTGGCGCGCCACGAAGTCGGCCGGGGCGGTTACGGTGAAGGTCTTCTCGGGCTTGGAGAGCTCGATCGCCGCGCCCGACCCCTTGAGGTCGTAGCGCTGCGTGAGCTCGCGCGCGGCCTGCTGGTAGGCGTTGTCGACCTCCTGCATGTTCACCTGGGAAACGACGTCGAAGCTGGAATCCTTGGCCATAGCTGGCTCCTTTCAGGTAAGGATGCGGGGCGCGAGACGCCCCGCGGTTACATGGCGCTCGGCTCTGTCACGCCGCACTGTCGGTATCGCCGGCGTCGGTGCCTGAGCTGTCTGTCCCGGCGTCCTCGCCGGTGCCCGCAGAGCCGGAGGCAGCGGGCTGCGGCACCTCCACGGAGATGCGGCTCACTCCGGCGCTCTTGCGGTCGAAGCTGAGCTCCTCGCCGTTCTCGGTCACGGTCACGGCGTCGGACTTGTCCACGCGAATCTCGAAGGACTCGGTGGGCTCGTACTCGCGCGAGAAGGGCCCGGCGGTTTGCGAGGCGTACACAGACTTGCCGTCCACGGTGATCTCCATCCACACCGACACGCCGCTTTCGACCTCCACGCCGATCACGGTCGGCTCGGCTGCTTGGTCGGCATCGGCGTCGCTGCCAGCGTCTGAGCTGCTCGCGCCGGAGCCTTCCTCACCGTCGGCGGCGCTGTCCGCGTCGGAGCCGTTTGCCGCGTCGGCGTCGCCGGCGTTCTCGTCGGATGTCTGGGCATCCGCGTCAGCGTTCTTGTCGCTGGCGCTCTCGCCGTCCGCGCTCCCTGCGCCGCCGGCGTCTGTCTGCGCGGCCGCCGGCTGGTCAGAGCTCGCGCCGTTCTCAGGCTGCGCGGTGCAGCCCCGCACCGCCAGCACGACAAGCACCACCAGCAGGGCGAGAACAACCACCCCGCCTATGATGAGCAGGCGCGGATCGAACCCGAAACCCGCCGACGCGCTCCCCCGCCGTGTCCCGCGACCGTCGGCGGCACGGGAGGAGCGGGAGCCGGCCTGGCTCCTGCCCGCACCTGGGTGCGCACCGCTGCGCGCAGAACCACGTCCGCCGCGGTTGCGCGCGCCGGTGCCGCGGCTCTGCCCGCCGCGCGCGGAGCCCGCGCGGGAAGCTCCGCGCCGGGTCGGGTCGGCCGGTGCGAACGAGTTGCGCGGTAGCGTGCGCGTGGCATCCGAGCCGTGCACGGCCTCGTAGTCGGACACGTAACCCGCCTGCGGGGGGCGCCCGACGCCGCGGGTGCCGGCCAGGCGCGAAGGCGCCGTCCGCGTCCCGCCGGACGAGCGCACCGTGGTCTCCATCACCGCGCCCTGGTAGCGCCCCGCGTGGGTCCGGGCGCTCTTCTCGAACTCGTAGAGGTCGTCGAAGTAGGCGTCGATGACCTCGCGGGGGTTGAGCCCCAGGTAGCGGGCATAGCTGGAGATCATGCCCTGAGCGTAGCCGCGCGGAGGCATCTGGGTGAACTCGCCGTTCTCGAAGTACTCGAGGATCTGTGGGCGGATCTTGATGACGTTGGCGACCTGTTGAATCGACATCCCCAGCTGGCGCCGGCGATTGAGGAGCATCTCGCTGAACCGAGCCATAGGCCTCTCCTAGTACGCGCCGTCCATCTGCGCCTCAAGCCGCTTGAGCTCCTCAAGCCCCTCGGGATCGAGGAGCACCTCGCGCGGTTTCGAGCCGTCAGGAGGGCCGACGATACCCTTCTCTTCAAGCATGTCCATTATTCTACCAGCTCGCGCGTAGCCGACCTTGAGTCGGCGCTGCAAGCCGGAGGTAGAGCCCAAACCCGACTCGACCACCACCTGCGCGGCCTCCCACACAAGCGGGTCGTCCTCCCCCGCCTCGTGGGCGGCAGCCGAGCCCGAGCCCATGGCGGGGGTCACGGCCGAAAGTATCTCCTCGTGGTACTCCGGATCGCCCTGCTCCTTCCAGAACGCCACGATCTGGGCGATCTCCTCGTCCGAGACGTAGCAGCCCTGGATGCGCTTGGGCTTGCCCCAGTCGACCTTGGAGAAGAGCATGTCGCCCAGGCCGATGAGCTTCTCGGCGCCCACCTGGTCGATGATGACGCGCGAGTCGATGCCGGTGGCCACCTTGAAGGCGATGCGGTTGATGATGTTGGCCTTGATGAGGCCGGTCACCACGTCGGAGCTGGGGCGCTGCGTGGCCACGATGAGGTGGATGCCCGCCGCGCGGCCCAGCTGGGCGATGCGCACGATGGAGGCCTCGACGTCCTTGCCCGCCACCATCATGAGGTCGGAGAGCTCGTCGATGATGATGACGAGGTAGGGCATCTTGTCGGGCGGGTTGTCGTAGCCCTCGTAGGCGCCGGCGGCCTGCTTCTTGTTGAAGGTGCCGATGTTGCGCACGTTCAGACGCTCGAAGATCTTGAGGCGTCGCTCCATCTCGGCCACGCCCCACGACAACGCGCTGGCGGCCTGCTTGGGCTCGGTTACCACCGGCACGTACAGGTGCGGCAGCCCGTTGTAGCCCGAAAGCTCCACGCGCTTGGGGTCGACCATGATGAGGCGCACGTCCTCGGGCACGGCGCGCATGAGGATCGACGAAAGGATGGCGTTGATCATGACCGACTTGCCCGAGCCGGTGGAGCCGGCGATGAGCAGGTGCGGCATCTTGGCGAGGTCGGCGATGACCGGCGCACCCTCAACGTCGCGGCCGATGGCGAGCTCGAGCGGGCCGCCCTTGGCGAAGGGCAAAACGTCGCCCAGGCTCACGGTCTGACGGGTGCGGTTAGGGACCTCCACGCCCACGAGCGAGGTGCCCGGAATGGGGGCGAAGATGCGCACCGCCTCAGCGGCCAGCGAAAGCGCGATGTCATCCTCGAGGTTCTGGATCTTGCTGACGCGCTCGCCTTCGCCCATCTGCACCTTGTAGGTGGTGACGGTGGGGCCGGCGATAAGCCCGACCACGCGCGCCTGCAGGTTGAACTCCGCGAGCGTGGACTGCAGGCTCGCCGCGGTCTGCTCGAGCTCGGTGCGGTCGACGGCGGAGGTGGCGGACTGCGGGTTGTGCGCGAGAAGCCCCATGGGCGGCAGCCCCGCCGCAGCGGTCGCCACGGCCTTGGCCGCTCGCTTGGCGCCGCGCGCCACCGCGTTGCCCGTGCCCTCGGGGGTTTGCGCGGCGATCTTCTCCTGCGCCTGTACGGCCTGCGAGGCCGCCTGCTTGAGGAAGTCGGGCACCACGATCTCGTCGCCGTCTTCCACCGGCCGGCTCGCTTCCGCCGCGGCCCGCGCCGGCTTGGACGGCTTCTCGGCAGGAGGCTCCGCGGGAGCCTGCTTCTGCGTGGCAGCGGGCGTCTCGGACGCAGCCGTCGCGGCGCGCGCCTTCTTGGAGCGCGGGGCACGCTTGAGCAGGCGCGTGGGGGCGGTGCCCTCCTCGTCGTCTGAGAGCACGGTGTCCATCATCGGAAACGACTCGTCAGCGCCGTCGTCGGCAAAGGGCAAAAGCGTGGTTGCCGCCTCGTCGGCCGGGACGTCCTGCTCAACCTGCACGAAGGGATCCTCACCGTAGTCCACCCCGACGTTGCGGTCGATCACGGTGGTCATGCGGTTGCCGAGAAACGCCGTCTCGCTCGCATCGAAAAGCCGCCCTTGGCCTCCTGCGGCGGGAGCCGGCGCGGCACCTGCCGCCTCGACCCCGCCCCAAGGGGCGTCGTTGACCTCGGGACGGCGGCGCTCCACAAGCGCGGCCACGCGGTCGCGCGCCCCGGCGATAACGTCGCCGATGGAAAGGCCGAGCACCACGAAGCCGGCAACCACCACGCCGACGAGAATCACCGCGGCGATGAGCGTGCCAAAGGCGGCTTTGAGCCCGTAGGCCACGAAGGCCCCGACGTAGCCGCCCGAGGCGGCCAGGTGAGCGTAGCCGAAGAAGGTGGTGCGCATCATATCCTCGGAGGCCCCGGGGCCGGCTACCCCCGTGCCGACGAACAGGGCGAGCAGTGCAAGCACGCCCACGAACACCAGCCCGCCGCCGCAGACGCTGCGCGCGCGCACGGGAAACCCGCTGCGCACGAACAGCAGCGCCGAGGCGGCGAGCAACAAAAACGGTATGAGGTAGGCGCCCAGGCCGAAGCCCGCGTGGAAAAACGACGCGATGGCCTGGGTGAGCGGTGCGGTCGAGGGGGCGACCACGGCGATAAGCGAGGCCACCGCCACGACGGCGATCCCGAGTGCCACCAGGTCGCGCGCGGTGCCCTCCCCTACGAGCGGGCTTGGGTTTTCCTCGGGCGCCTGCCGTGATGCGCGGAGCGGGGCCGCAGGGGCCCCGCCTCTCTTACCTTTTGATGCTGCTGCGTTTGAGCTGCGTTTCTGAGCCAAATCAGACCTCCATGACGACCGGGATGATCATCGGCCGCGAATGGGTGCGGTTCCACAGGAAGTTGGTGAGCGAGTCGCGCACCGCCTTGCGCACGGCATCGGTGCCCGTGGTGAAGTTGAAGGAGCCCTTCTCGATGGTGCGCAGGATAGCCTCGTTGGCGTCCACGGTGAAGGCGTCGTCGGTGGAGAAGCTCACGCCGCGGCTGGAGAACTCGATGCCCTCCACGCGGTTGTGCTTGGGAGAGACGGTGACGACCACGGTTACCAAGCCGTCGTTGGCGAGCTTCTGGCGGTCGCGCAGCACCACCGGGTCCGCGTCGGCGATGCGCAAGCCGTCCACGTACACCACGCCCGAGTCGACCGACGGGCCCACCTTCACGCGCCCGTCGCGCATCTCGAGCGTGTCGCCGTTGTCGAGCACGAAGATGTTCTCGCGCGGGATGCCCATCTTCTCGCCCAGCTCGGCGTGGGCGCGCAGGTGCACCGCCTCGCCGTGTACCGGCATGAAGTAGGCCGGGTGCGTCATGGCGAGCATGAGCTTGAGCTCCTCCTGGGAGCCGTGGCCCGAGACGTGCACGAGCATCTTGGTCTTGTCGTACACCTCGCAGCCCAGCTTAGCCAAGTTGTTGACGACCTGCTGGACGGCCTTCTCGTTGCCCGGGACGGGCGTGGCCGAGATGATGACGGTGTCGCCCTCGTGGATGGAGAGGGTCTTGTGCTCGCCGTTGGCCATGCGCGACAGCGCCGAGAGCGGCTCGCCCTGGGACCCGGTGCACATGACGACGATCTTCTCCTCAGGGATGGAGCCCACGTCGAAGGCGTCGACTATGGAGTCCTCAGGCACCTTGAGGTAGCCCAGTTCGCGCGCCACGCTGGTGTTGGTGAGCATGGAGCGGCCCGTCACCACGACCTTGCGGCCGCAGCCCACCGCGGCGTCGCAGATCTGCTGCAGGCGGTGGATGTGGGAGGAGAAGCTCGCCACGAAGACGCGCCCCTCGGCGTTCTTGATGATGTGGCGCAGGCTCGAGCCCACCTCGGCCTCAGACTTGGTGAAGCCGGGGACGGTGGCGTTGGTAGAGTCGGAGAGCAGAAGGTCGATGCCCTGGCGCGCGAACTTGTTGATGAGCTCGTAGTCGGGGCGCACGCCGTCGATGGGCGTCTGGTCGAGCTTGAAGTCGCCGGTGTGCATGACCGAGCCCTGCGGGGTGCGGATAAACACGCCCAGCGCCGCGGGGATGGAGTGGGTCATGGAGAAGAAGTCGATCGAGATGCAGCCCAGGTTGATGTGGGCACCGTCTTTGACCTCGCGCATCTTGACGTTCTTCAGGCGGTGCTCGGCGAGTTTGCCCTCGATGAAGCCGAGCGTGAGCTTGCTCGAGAAGATCGGCACGCGAACGTTCAGGTCCTGCAGCAGGTACGGCAGGGCGCCGGTGTGGTCCTCGTGGCCGTGGGTGATCACGATGCCGCGCAGCTTGTCCTCGTTCTCGAGCACGTAGCTGTAGTCGGGCAGCACCAAGTCGATGCCGGGCTGGGAGTCGTCAGGGAACATGAGGCCGGCGTCAACAAGCACCATGTCGTTGCCGCACTCGAAGGCGGTCATGTTCTTGCCGATGCCGTCCAAACCACCCAGCGGGATGATGCGCAGCGGCGGGTTCTTGCGTTTTGCCATAGTGAGAAATACTCCTTTCGGAACGCGGTTGCTATGCAAACAGCGGCTGTATGCCGCAAACGGAGCAGGTGAGGCGCGAGAGAGATAAGGCGCCATGTTCGCAGTGTTCAATATCATACCGGTTCCGCAGGTATTTCAAACGGCCACGTGCAAACCTAACAGGAAGTACGGAAAAGGCAGCGACGCCTCTTGAGGTCCAAGCGAATGCGCCGGCCGGGACAGGGGTTATGAACCCGAAATCTGTCCGATATCAGATTTCGGGTTCATAACCCCTGTCCCGGCCTCATCGCCTTCTCCTTACGTGCGAGAGGCACAGCATGTTTTTGCTCGCAACAAAAAGGGGGCCGGTCGACAGAGTTCCTGATTTTGTTATCGGGCAAAATCAGGGTTCCTATCGACCGGGCCCTAACGCATGCGAGAAGGACAATGCATTTTCGCCTGCAACGAAGAAGGGGGCCGACCGTAAGGGCTCTGGATTTTGATATCGGGCAAAATCCAGCTTCCTTACGGTCGACCCCCTATGCGTGCGCTAAAAACGCAGGCTATGCGAAGGGTTTACCCCTCGTGGTGACGGCGCGGACGACGCTCGGGACGGTCGCCGCGGTCGCCTCCGCGATAGCCGCCACGGTCACGGTCGGTGCGCTCGCGGCGCTCACCGCCCGCGTAGGGGCGGCCGCTGTTGCGGCCCGGGCGCGCAGAGCGGTCGCGGTTGCCTGCGAAGTTGGTGTGGTTGCCGCGGCCGTCACCGGAACCGGCGGGCGCGTGCGGCTTCTCGAGGCGGTCGAGCGAGATCTTGCCCTTCTCGTCCACGTCGATGACCTTGACCTTGACCTCGTCGCCGATGTTGAGGACGTCCTCGACCTTGTCGACGCGGCCCACGGCGACGCGGCTGATGTGCAGCAGGCCGTCCTTGCCTGGCAGCAGGTTCACGAACGCGCCGAAGGGCTGGATGGAGACCACGCGGCCGGTGTACTCCTCGCCGATCTCGGGCACCTTGACGATAAGCTCGATGCGCTCCTTGGCAGCCGTGACGGAGGCCTCGTCGCCGCCGATGTAGACGGTGCCGTCCTCCTGGATGTCCACCGAGGCGCCGGTCTCGTCCTGGATGCCGCGGATGGTCTTGCCGCCGGAGCCGATGACGTCGCGGATCTTGTCCGTGTCGATCTTGATCGAGATGATCTGCGGGGCAGTCGGGCGCACGGTCAGGCGCGGCTCGGGCACGACCTCGAGCATCTTGCCCAGGATGAAGGCGCGGCCCTGCTTGGCCTGCTCGAGCGCCTGGGCGAGGATCTCGGGTGTGAGGCCGGTGGCCTTGTTGTCCATCTGCATGGCGGTGATGCCGCGCTCGGTGCCGGTCACCTTGAAGTCCATGTCGCCGAGGAAGTCCTCGAGGCCCTGGATGTCAGAGAGGACGACGGTCTTGCCCTCCTCCTGGATGAGGCCCATGGCGATGCCGGAGACGGGGCGCTTGATCGGCACGCCGCCGTCCATCAGCGCAAGGCAGCTCGCGCAGGTGGACGCCATGGACGAGGAGCCGTTGGATTCCATGACCTCGGAGACCACGCGGATGGCGTAGGGGAACTCCTCCTCAGAGGGGAGCACGGGCAGCAGCGCGCGCTCTGCCAGGTTGCCGTGGCCGATCTCGCGGCGCTTGGGGCTGCCGATGCGGCCGGTCTCGCCGGTGCAGTACGGCGGGAAGTTGTAGTGGTGCATGTAGCGCTTACCCTCGACCGGCTCGATGGTGTCGAGGCGCTGCCACTCGTTGAGCATGCCGAGCGCGAGCACCGAGAGCACCTGGGTCTGGCCGCGCTGGAACAGGCCGGAGCCGTGCACGAGCGGCAAGTAGCTGCCCTTCACCATGATCGGGCGGATCTCGTCGGCAGCGCGGCCGTCAACGCGCTCGCCGGTCTCGACGACCATCGTGCGCATGGCCTTCTTCTCGAGCGCCTTGAGCTCGACCGGGATCTCGCGGGCCCAGGTCTCCTGCTCCTCGTCGGAGAACTCGGCGCGGATAGCCTCCTTGAGCTCCTCGACGTGGGCGATGCGCGAAAGCTTGTCGGCGTCGCGCAGGGCGGCGGCCATCTCGTCGTAGTGGGCGAAGACGCGCTCGTGGACCTCCTCCACCGGCTCGTCGAGCGGGTAGTCCTTCGGCTCGATAGGGCCGTTGACCTCTTCCCAGGCAGCCACGAAGTCCTTCTGGGCCTGGCAGAACGCGCCGATGGCCTCCTGCCCGAACGCCATGGCGGCCAGCATGTCCTCCTCAGAGACCTCGTCAGCCGAGGCCTCGACCATGGAGATGAAGTCGGCGGTGCCGGCGAGCTCGAGGTCGAGGTCGGAGTTCTCGCGCTCCTCGTAGGTGGGGTTGACGATGAACTCGCCCGTCTCCTTGCTGCGGCCGATGCGCACGCAGGCAAGCGGGCCCTCGAACGGCACGCCGCCGAGCGTGAGGGCGAGGCTCGCGCCCATGACGCAGATCACGTCGAAGGGGTTCTTCTGGTCGGCAACGAGCGAGGTCGCCACGATCTGAACCTCGTTGCGGAAGCCGGCCGGGAAGCTTGGGCGGATCGGGCGGTCGATCATGCGGGCCGTGAGGGTGGCCTTCTCGGAGGGACGGCCCTCGCGCTTGAGGTAGCCGCCGGGGATGCGGCCCACGGCGTACATCTTCTCGTTGAAGTCAACGGTCAGCGGGAAGAAGTCGTAGTTCTTGCGCTCTTTTGAGACCACCGCGGTGAGAAGCATGGTGGTGTCGCCCTGCTTCACGAGCGCGGCACCCGTTGCCTGCTTGGCGAGCTCGCCCGCCTCGAGGGTGTAGGTCTTGCCGTAGAGCTCGAAGGTCTTGCTTACTTTGGTCATCATTCCTCTTTCATCTCCGCACGCCCCTTTGCGTGCGGGCTCCTACTCGCCGCTTCGGCGGCGCGCCGTCCCCGTCTGGGCGGCTCCACAACAGGCGCTTCTCGCCTGGCATGTACGTGACTTGTACGGCTCTCAGCATGAACGCCGAGACGCTATACAGAGAAAGGAGCGCCGTAAAGGCGCTCCCCCGTCCAACGACTTTACTGGATGTTGTCGCGGATACCCAGCTTGGCGATGAGCTCGCGGTACTCCATGATGTCGCGCTTCTTGATGTAGGAGAGAAGGCGACGGCGACGGCCGACGATCATGAGCAGGCCGCGACGAGTGTGGAAGTCCTTGGGGTGGGACTTCATGTGCTCGGTGAGCTCGCGGATGCGCTCGGACATGATGGCGACCTGGGCCTTGGGGTTACCCGAGTCCTGCGGGTTGTTGCCGAACTCGGCGATGAGCTCGGCCTTGCGCTCCTTGGAAATGGTCATTTCCAACACCTTTCTGTCGTAGATGCGCCCCGAACCGGGCCTGCCGCCGGTGCAGCGTGCAGCTAGGTACGGGGTACGGACAAGCGAGAATGATACCATAGCCGCCCCCACCTGCAATATCATCATCATATGCACATGCGGCAACGGCCGTGGGACAAGGCGCAGGCGCTACGGATGCAGCATCGCACGCGCGCGCTCCTCGCAGCGCGTGCCGACAACGGCCGAAAGCAGCATGCCCGCGAGAAAGGTGACGAGCATGCCTACCACGTGTGCGATGCGCACCGGCGTTGCGTACCATTGGTACGTGACCGCGAAAAACGCGTACACCGCAACAAGAAGAACGGCAAACACCGCGTACCACTTGAGCGCTTGGCGTCCGTAGTACGACCGCAGGGAACGACGCAACGCATCCGGCATGGCTCCTCCTCAGCCCAACATCTGCCTCAAACGTTTCCAGGAAGCTCCGAGGTGTTGGCAGGATCGTTCACCACAAACCGTCGACAGCATTGCGGCACGAGCACGCAGGTAACCACAACCCACAGCGAGTCGGTTAAGAGATCAACCGTAAGGCCTTCGCTTGCCAGCGTGAGCACGAGGCCGAGCACGTTGGGCAGAAAAGCCCCGAGCCCGAACAGGGCTGCTGCAAGCATGATTCCCTCGCCGCGCGACCAATGCGTCTTCTCAGGGTCCTTCTCGCCCGGAAACGTGCGGGCAAAGTAATCGGCCTTCACGGCCCGGTGCGCTTGGACCACCGTCCAGTAGTAAAAGATCACGAACGCACCACCCAAGATGAACGAACCGCCCATGAGGAAAAACAAGCTGCCCTGCACGAAGCCGCTGTTGAGGAGCAGGCCAGGCACAAGGGCGAGCAGCACCACCAACACGATGCCGCACGCGTTCACCACGACCATGCGCTTAAGCGTCATACGGGTGTGCGGCAAAAGCCGCTGCCACGACTGTTTGAGAAGCTCTACCACACCGTTCATATGCGCTCCTCCGCTACCCGTCCCACCGTTCAGGGTGCTTTCTGACAGTATGCCCGGAACTACCCCCCCCCTAGTCGAAAAACGAAATGAGGTTTGGGTATGTTGCCAGGGAACGCCAGGGTAACCAAGAGACGATCGCTCAAGCACTCCATGCCCGAGAAGGTAATGCCAGATGTGCTACGCGTCGTCCTCCGCCTCGGCGTCATGGATAAGCGCGCGGCGCAGCAGCACGAACGCCACGACAGCTCCGACAACGAACGCCGCAGATAGGACGATGTTCCATATCTGGATCTGATCACCCGCTCCTCCGGCAACGAGCGTTGCCATCGTCACCACGATAAGCGCGGTCATCACCAAGCCTTCGGCGAACTCATAGAGCCTGCGGTGCAGATAGTCGGTCAGCTCCGAGCCCGCGCGCGGCCCGCGCCAAGGGTTGTCCTGCGCCCACGGCTCGAGCTGGCGCGCCAAGAAGCAGGACAGCGACAACGTGATGGCGAGGTCGGCTATCAGGAGCACCCAGTACATGGAAGACACGGTGTAAAGCCCCGGGAACACCACCGCAATGGCCAAGAACACGAAGAAGATGAAGATGAGCTGGATAAGCGCCCACTTACGGTACCAGTACTTCATACCAACCACCCGTCGGAGAACAGCCGAAACCGTCAAGCCATTCTATACCCCGTCAAGCGCGGTTGGGCACCCGCAACCGACTTGAGAGGCGAATGCCTCGCATCGTGGTATAGGGACCTATCGGAAAGCGGCCTCGGCGATACAGGCAGGCACGTGCCGCACAGGGGCAGGCTCAGCGATCCTGCCCCCGCCTAGACGCCGAGCAGGAACTCCAGCGCGCGCAGCCGCGCGTCCAGATGCGTCGCCGCCCAGCTGTGGGCAAGCGAAAGCAGGAAGGCCGCCGTCGGCGCGTCGATCTGCGCTGAAGCGAGCTCGTCGAACCGCAGCCCCAGAAGCGCACGCAGCCAGTCGACCTCGGCGCACCCCAGCTGCTCGGCACCCGCCACCGAGCTTGCGCACGAGGCGCACAGAAGCCCGCCTGCCGCCGCCGAAAACCAGCTCACCGCCGCATCCCCACACGCCACGCAGGCCGAAAGGTCAGGTCGGTACCCGATGCGGGCGAGCACCTTGAAGACGTACGCGGCAACCACCACGTCCAGGTGCGGTCCGTCCTCAAGCGCGCCGACAAAGGCCAGCGCCTTTTGCGTGATGGGAAACAGAAACGGGTCCTCGGCGTCCTCGAACGAGCACAGCCGCGCCACCTCGGCCACTGCGCTCGCCGCGCTCACCGCTTCGTAGCAGGTGTTGCGCGCAAGCGGTGCCTCAACCAGCCGCGCCTCGGACACGATGTCAAGCGAGCGCCCGCGGGCGAGCAGCATGTCGGTGGTTGAGAACAGCTCGCACCGGGCCGCCAGGCGCCCCCCGGGCTTGCGGGCCCCCTTGGCCACCGCCCGCACCTGCGCGCCGCTCTCAGCCAACAGCGTGAGAATCAGGTCGTTCTCCTTGAGCTTGGTCTTACCCAGCACCAAAACAAGCGTCCGATACGTCCGAGCCCCCGCCAAAGCGCAACCCCCTCTCGCCTACCGGCTGAACCATTCACTATTACACACAACCCCTCAGCACCGGGCCCGCTCAAACCCAACGCAAAAATGCAAGCCAAGCGACCTGCAGCCACCGATTTCAGCGAGAAGGGGCGGCGGAATAGCCATGCGCAGAAGGCCGGGGCATATCGTCCCGCGCGCAGTTTTGCAGCCGCAGGAGATGCCGTTCCCGGCATCTCCGTCGCGGCGAAGCTGTTTGAGCACGGGATGATATGCCCCGGCCTCCCCGGTTCGCATCGTCCCGCCGCCCCCCGAGCGCAAGGGAAAACGTGGTTACTCGCCTGAATCGTAGCCGAACCGCCGGATCTCCTCCTGGTCGCGCCGCCAGTCGCGTTTGACCTGCACCGTGAGGTCGAGCCACACGCGCTCCATGAACAGGTGCTCCAGGTCACGGCGCGCCTCGGTGCCGATCGCCTTGATCATGGCGCCCTTCTTGCCCACGATGATGCCCTTCTGGCTCTCGCGCTCGACGTAGATCGTCGCGCGGATGCGCACGAGCTTCTTCTCGAACTCGATCTCGTCGCAGAGCACGCCCACCGCGTGCGGCACCTCCTGGCGCGTGTGCAAAAGGACCTTTTCGCGGATGAACTCCGAAACGAGCATCTCGTCGGACTCGTCGGAGGTCATGTCCTCGGGAAACCACCGCGGGCCCTCGGGCAGGTAGCGGGCCACCAGGCTCTCGAAGGCCTCCACGTTGAAGCCCTCGGTAGCGCTCACCACGATCTCGTCGTCAAACGGGGCGAGATTGCGCGCCGCCTCGAGCTGGGCGGAAACCTGCTCGGGCTTGGCGATGTCGGCTTTGGAGAGCACGAGGATCTTCTTGGCGGCAGACTCGGCCACGTGCTTGCCGACCCACTCGTCGCCCGTGCCCACCGGCTTGGTGGCGTCAACGAGCATGGCCACCACGTCCACATCGGCAAGCTCCTTCAGCGCCGAGCGGTTGAGCTCCGAGCCCAAGGTGTCCTTGGGCTTGTGCAGGCCGGGGGTGTCTACGATGATGAGCTGGCTCGTCGGGGTGTTCACCACCGCGCGCAGGCGCCGGCGGGTGGTCTGCGCTACGGGACTCGTGATGGCGACCTTCTCGCCTACGCAGGCGTTGAGCAGCGTGGACTTGCCGGCGTTGGGGCGCCCCACCAGGGCGACGAAGCCGCTGTGGAACGGCTGAGCGGCCGAAGCGGCCTCAGAGGTGATCTCAGACATGGCTGATCCTTTCAAACGTAAGAGAACAAGAGCGCCCGTCAGGCGACGCGGGCGCAAACGCGGGCCAAGCGACCCCGAGCGCTAGATGAGCCCCAGCGCGCGCCCGAAGACAAGCAGGCCCACCACCGCCGAGGTGCCCGACAAGGTGAACACGCTCGCCGCCGCGATGTCCTTGGCGCGCTTGGCCAGCGGATGGATGTCGGGGCTCGCAAGGTCAACGATGGCCTCCATGGCGGTGTTGCACAGCTCGGCGAACACCACCAGCCCGCAGCAGATGAAGATGATGATCCACGAGAGCAGGTCGAGCTCGAGCACCAGGCCGGCCACGATGGCCACCAGGCCGATGCCGAGCATCACCTTGATGTTGCGCTCGGTCTTGACCGCCGTGACAAAGCCCTCGATGGCGTAGCCGAACGAGCGCACGAACGTGGGATGCTCTTTGTTGGTACCGGGAATCATGGCTGCTCCTTTACGCGGGCTCAGTCGTGGCGATGGTTGGTGGTGGGGCCCACGCTCACCTGCAGGGCGGGCACAAGCTGGCGCAGGAGCTCGTCCTCGCGCGCCTCCATGACCTCGGCCTCGTCGTCGGCGATGTGGTCGTAGCCCAGCAGGTGCAGCGTGCCGTGCACCAGCATGAGCGCCAGCTCCTCGGCCGGCGTGTTGCCGAAGCCGGGGGCCTGCGCGGCGATGACCTCGGGCGCCACGATGATGTCGCCGAGCTCGATGAGCTCGTCGGCGGGGATGTCCTCGTCAAAGGCCGAGTCGCACTCGAAGGAGAGCACGTCGGTGGGCTTGTCGATCCCGCGCCAGGCGCGGTTGAGCTCGTGGATCTCGTCGGTGTCCACCACCGAGACCGACACCTCCAGAGGGCGCGTCACACCCTCGGCGGCCAGCACCCCCTCTACCAGCGCGCGGATCTCTTCGTCGGAAAGGATCTGGTCAAGCGCGCTGTCATTGCTTATGGATACGCCCATGGGCCTCCTCCTGCCTCTTGTCGTAGGCGTCGTACGCTGCCACGATGCGCCCCACGAGCGCGTGGCGCACCACGTCCTTGCGGTCCAGGTCGATAAAGGCGATGCCGTCCACGCCCTCGAGGATGTCGCGCAGCGTTGCGAGCGCCGAGCGCTTGCCCACGAGGTCGCGCTGGGTGGCGTCGCCGGTGATGATGAACTTGGAGTTGAAGCCCAGGCGCGTGAGAAACATCTTCATCTGCTCGGGCGTGGTGTTCTGCGCCTCGTCCAGGATCACGAAGGCGTCGTTCATGGTGCGCCCGCGCATGTAGGCCAAAGGCGCGATCTCGATCACGCCCTGCTCGATGAGGGCTGCGGCCCGCTCGCGGTCCATCATGTCGAACAGCGCGTCGTAGAGCGGTCGGACGTAGGGGTCGACCTTCTCCTCCAGGGTGCCGGGCAGAAAGCCGAGGTTCTCGCCCGCCTCGACCACCGGGCGGGTCAGCACGATGCGGCTCACCTCGTGGCGCGTGAGCGCCGCCACGGCAACGGCCATGGCAAGGTAGGTCTTGCCGGTGCCGGCCGGGCCCAGGCAGATGGTGACGGTGTGCTCGCTGATGGCCTCGATGTAGCGGCGCTGCCCCGGGGTCTTGGGGCGGATGGCCCGCCCGCGGTAGGTGTGCAGCACCTCGCCGTGCAGCGAGGTCGAGCGGTACACGTCGGCGCGGATGGCCTCCAAGGTGCGCAGGGCGTCGTCGGGCGTGGGCTCCTCGCCACGGGAGACCTGCTCGACCAGGTCGGTGAAGAGCCGGGCAAGCTGTTCCACCTCGCCCGCCTCCCCCGCCAGCGCAATGCGGTTGCCGCGCACCGAGACGCGCGCAGGCGTCTCGGCCTCCACAGCGCGCAGCACCGCATCCTCGGCGCCGGTGACGCGCGCCGCGTCCACGCCGTCCGGTATCGTGAGGCTGACCTTGGTCGGCTGCTCCATACGCTCCCCTCTAACCCTCGGCGCCCACGTGTCCGCGCAGGATACCATCTTCGCCTATCCCCGTAATAGTAACGCGAACGAGCGTCCCCGGGCCAGGTGCGCCGGGATCGAGAAGCACGCGGTGAAACGAAGCCAGCGTGGCCTCGCCGGGGTACTCCACCACGCCCAGCTCCTCGGTGCCCACGCGGCCGCGGGCGTCTTGGCGCGCCATGCGCTGCGCCAGCCGCCGTAGGGCCGCCGCACGTTCGGCGCGCACCTCCGGGGGAACCTGGTCGGCGGATTCGGCCGCCACCGTGCCGGGACGCGCGCTGTAGCGGAACACGTGCATGCGCGCAAAGCCCACCTTCTCGCAGAAGGCCAGCGTTTGGGCGAACTCCTCGTCCGTCTCGCCGGGGAAGCCGGCGATGACGTCGCACGAAAGGGCGGCCGTCGGCAGCACGGCGCGGATGCGCGAGGCCACCCGGGCGTACTCGTCGGCCGTGTAGAGGCGCCCCATGCGCTTGAGCGTAGAGGTGCAGCCGCTTTGCAAGGGCATATGGAAAAACGGAGCCACGCGCCCGCCGGAGGAGGCGACGACCTGTATGAGCGCGTCGGTGACCTCGGGCGGCTCGATGGAGGAGAGGCGCACGTGCGCCGCGTCGGTCTCTGCCAGCACGCGCGCGAGCAAACCGTCCAGGGCAAGCGGCTCGCCGCCCTCCGAGAGGTCCTCGTAACGCCCCAGGTTCACGCCGGTGAGCACCACCTCGGCAGCTCCCGCCTCGACGGCGCGGCGCACCTCGGCCACCGCCTCGGCCGCAGGCACCGAGCGCGAGCGCCCGCGCGCCTTCCACACGATGCAGTACGTGCAGCGGTTGTCGCAGCCGTCCTGGACCTTCACGCCCAATCGGCTGCGCCCGAGCAAACCCCTGACCTCGGCGGGGTCGTGGGGTTGGGTGGGCACCTCGGCGTCGGCGCCGGCCAGGCGCAGCGCGCAGGCCGCCACGGCGGTCTTGAGCGGCTCCACGCACACGCGCTCGGAAAGCTTCGCCAGCTCGGCGGCGTGGAGGTTGGCCATGCAGCCGGTGGCGATGACCTGCGGGCGCTGGGGCAGACCGAGCGCGCGGCGCACCGCCTTGCGGGTCTTGGCCTCCGCCTCGCCGGTGACTGCGCAGGTGTTCACCACCACCACGGCGGCCTCGTCCGGCGCGCCCACGCAAAAACCGGCCTCCACGAGGTCGCGCACGATCCGGTCGGACTCCACGCGGTTCACGCGGCATCCGAGGTTCTCAACAGCGGCGGTCAGCGGCATGGAGCTCCTCTCGCCCGAAGGCGTTAGTCGATGATGTCGTCGATGGCGTCGCGCAGGCGCTCGCCGAAGTTCTTGCGCTTCTCGACCGTCTCGCCGGTGAGCTCGGCAAAGCGCTCAAGGCAGGCGCGCTGCTCGCCGGTGAGCTTGCGCGGAACGGCGACTTCGATGTGCGCGACAAGGTCGCCGCGGCCCGAGCCGCTCACACGCGGCATGCCCTTGCCAGCCACGCGCACCGTAGCGCCGGGCTGCGTGCCCGCCGGGACTTCCACCGAAACGCCCTCGTCGGGCATGACGCCCTCGATTTCGACAGTGGTGCCGAGCGCCGCCTGCGTCATGGAGACGGAAACGGTGCAGGCCAGGTCGTCCCCGCGGCGCTGGAAGCGGTCGTCCTCGGCCACCTCGACCGTAACGATGAGGTCGCCTGCTGGCGCGCCGCGCCAGCCCGCCTCGCCGTAGCCAGAGACGCGCAGCTTGGCGCCGGTGCTAACGCCGGCCGGGACCTGGATGTCGATGCGCTCGTGCGTGGGCGTACGACCCTGGCCGTCGCACATCTCGCAGGGGTGGTCGATGACCGTGCCCTCGCCGTGGCAGTCTGGGCAGGGCGCGGACGACTGGACCTGGCCGAAGATGGAGCGCTGCACCGTGGTGACGAAGCCGGTGCCGCGGCAGGTGGGGCAGCTGCGCTCGGTGGCGCCGTCGGCATAGCCCTTGCCGCCGCAGTCCTCGCAGGGAGCCAGGCGGTCGTAGCCTATGGTCTTGGTGCAGCCGAGGGCCGCCTCCTCAAGCGTGACGGTGAGGCGGATGGCCATGTCGCGCCCGGCACGGCGCCGCTCGCGGGTGCCGTGACCGCCCGCGCCGCCGAAGAACGACGAGAAGATGTCGTCCATGCCCATGCCGCCGAAGATGTCGCTGATGTCGACGTAGCCCGAGCCGCCGCCGAAGCCCGCCGGGCCGTTGGGGTCGCCGAAGCGGTCGTAGTTGGCGCGCTTCTGCTCGTCGGAGAGGACGGAGTAAGCCTCGTTGACCTCCTTGAAGCGCTCCTCGGCGTCAGGAGCCTTGTTGACATCCGGATGCAGCTCGCGCGCCTTTTTGAGAAACGCGCGCTTGATGGTGCGCTGGTCAGCGTCGTGTGCAACCCCCAGAACCTCGTAATAGTCACGCTTGTCCGACACGGTTAGGCCCTTCTCCCCTTATGCGCGCAGGGAGGCGCCCCCCCCCTGCATCGATCCTGAAACATGCAACAGTATGCCCCAAAAAGCGGCGCCGAGAAACCGCGGCGCCGCTTTGAGCGCAGCCGTCAACGCGCGCCGGCGTGACCCCGAGCTCAAACCAGGGGACGCGCCGGGCGCGGAACGTTCGCTAGAAGTAATAGTAGCTGTAAGGCGCGAGGAACATGCGCTGCGAGCAGCTGGTGAACCACACCGCCACGAGCGCGAAGAACAGCCCGTTGCCCACGCCGTTGAGCGCCTGCATCACGCCGCGCTTCCACCACAGGGCGCTGCGGTGGAGCACGTCGCTCGTGAGCACCATGGCGACGCCGATCACGAGCGGCACGAGGCAGATCGCGGCGAAGACCGTGAAGACGCCCGCCGCAGCCGAGAAGGCCAGAAACGGCAACATGAAGCCGATGAGGTAAAAGCCCGTGGCCGCGCGCCCCTCGAGGCGCTCGGCGGCCACCTTGGCGCGTCCCACCAGGTCGCCGGCGGCCGCGCCGTTGGTGCCGGCGTGGCCCTTGCCCTTGACGCGCACGGTGTCGCCGTCGTGCGTGCCGGGGGCGAACTCGATCACCGCCTCGGAGGTGACGCTCGTGCGGCCCGAGCCGCCGCACACGTTGCAGGGCTCGGCCACGACCTTACCCGAGCCGCCGCACTCGGGGCAGACCACCTGGAAGGTGCCCATGCCGAACAGGGACGCCATGTCCACCGGGATGGAGCCCGCGCCGCCGCAGGTGGGGCAGGTGTGGGCGTGATCGGTGGCCATGGAGCCGGTTCCGGAGCAGTTGGCGCAGGGCTCGTAGTGGCGGTACGTCACGCCGCGGCGCGCCCCGTGCTTGGCCTCCTCGCGCGTAAGCTCAACGTCGACCACCACGTCGGCGCCGTTCTCGGGGTTGTAGGCCGCCCGCCCGCGCCGGCGCTGGCCGGTCCAGGCGCCACCGAAGGGGAACCCGTCGAACGGCGACCCGCCGAAGGGGCTGCCCGCGTAGCCGCCGCCCCCGTAGGGGCTCGACGGCGCGCCGGCAAAGGGGTTGCCCGAGCGCATGGCGTCGTAGCGGGCGCGCTTCTTCTCATCCGAAAGCACCGCGTAGGCCTCGGAAACCTCCTTGAAGCGCTCCTCGGCGTCCGGCGCCTTGTTGATGTCGGGGTGAAGCTTGCGGGCCTTTTGCTGAAAAGCCTTCTGAATCTCCTGCTTCGACGCGTCCTTGGACACGCCGAGGATCGCATAGTAGTCCTTCTCGTTCATCGTCGCCATCAGGCGTGTGACCTCCTCGGCCGCGCAGGCGGCCTTGAGCCTGGGTTTGGGCAGATAGTGTCAGAAGTATATACGAGGTGCATCTCCACGGCCAGCAGGCGTGCCGCTTGCCCACGCCAAATGCAGATAGAGCGCCGCTTGCTGAAAGGATCGCCCCATCGCATCCGGAGAGTGGTTGTCAGGCGATTGCCCTGTAACACCCCTCAGCTCGCGGCGAGGTCCCAGAAAAGGCCGTAGAGCTCGTTGCCCAACAGCCAGCCGCGCCGCGTGGGCATCAGGCGCGCCCCGCCGGTCGCAGGGCCTTTCCCCGCCGGCGCGTCTTCCCAGAAGGCGAGGCCCTCGGCGCAGGCGACCTTAACCGCGCGCGCCAGGGCGTCCCTCGGGATCACGGCTGCAGCGCGGGCGAGAAGCTCGGCGGACACGCCGCCGGTCATCCGCAGGCCGAGCATCAAGTCCTCGGCAGCCGCCTCGCGCGCGCTCAAGCACTCAAGGTCGAAGACAGGGCCGGGATCCTCCCCGGGCAAGGCGTCTCCCCGCTGCGTGAAGCGCAGGCGCGCGGGCGCATCGGCGGCAACGCCCTCCCCAGACGGCCCGAACGCCGCGCCCGCCTCGGGCAAGCCGAGCGCGTCGCGCAGGTCGGCGTACGTGCGCGCGTCGAGCATGCTCGCGGCCGAGCGACCTACGCCCAGGTAAGGAACGCCCGTCCAGTACGCGACGTTGTGCCGGCACGCCTTGCCCGGCCGCGCGTAGCTCGCCACCTCGTAGGGGGCAAACCCCGCTTGAAAGAGCACCTCGCGGGCCATCTCCATGCAGCACGCTTGGAAATCCTCGTCGGGCTCGGCAAAGGCCCCGCGGTCGATAAGCCGCTCAAGCGCCGTACCCTCCTCCACCGTGAGCGGGTAGACCGACACGTGGCCCGCGCCGCTTTTGACCGCGTCTTCAAGCGTATCCCGCCAGGAGGCCGCGGTCTGCAAGGGGATGCCGCACATGAGGTCAACCGAGACGTTGAGCCCGGCCGCACGCGCCTCAGACACCGCCACGCGGGCGCGCGCGGCGGTGTGCAGGCGCCCGAGCGCGGCGAGCTCCTCGTCGCAAAAGCTCTGAACACCGAGCGAGAGGCGCGTGGCACCGGCCTCCTTGAGCGCGAAGGCGAGCGCGGCGCTCAGCGACTCGGGGTTGGCCTCGCAGGTAAGCTCTTCAAGCGCCGGCGCAGCGTCCCGTATGGCACGCACCACCTCTGCCAAGCCCGCACCCAGAAGGGTCGGCGTACCGCCTCCTATATAGGCGGTGCGACAGGCCCCCAGGAACCCCTGCGCCCCCAGCCGCTCCACGCAGGAACGCAGGCGGCCAGCGTAGCCTGCGAGCAGCCCTGCGTCGCGACACGGAGCGGAGTCGAAGTCGCAGTAGCGGCACTTCAACGCGCAAAACGGCACGTGAAGGTACAGAGCTTCGATCGCCATTTGCCGAAACGCCCTCCTTTGGGAAAATGGATGTTGTTTTCCGGAGTCCCGTCAAGTATACGAGCGTTTTGCCCGAGCAAAGGCGCTGGTAGAAGGCTTGCGCTTTCAGCGGCTACTTCGACGGACGCCGCAAAACAACATCCATTTTCGCGTCTGCGCCCTTTTCACGCCTTCGAACGACCCCGTCAGAGCCCTGCCGCCCTCGTATCAATCACTTTTCCGCCCGCAACCACCCACGTTTCAGACGCTTTGCCCAGATCGCTCACCAACGCGCGGAAGTCCTCGGCGCTGACGCAGGCCGTGGCGCGGCGGCGCCACGCGGCGGCCTCGGGCAGCCCCTTCAGATACCAAGCGGCGAAGGTCCGCGCCCGCACCATGTGAGCCCCCGCCTCTTCGAGAAGCCCCAGGTGCTGCCGAAACGCCTCCAGGCGCTCCTCGAAGCCATGCGGCCGCGGCTCCTCGCCCGTGCGCAAAAGGCTGAGCGCGTCCTCGAAGATCCAGGGGTTGCCGTAGGTGCCGCGCGCGCAGAACACCGCGCTCGCCGCGGTCTCGGTGAGCATGCGCACGGCGTCTTGCGCGCAGAACACGTCGCCCGAGCCGATCACCGGCACACCCACGCGCGCGGCCACCTCGTCGATGATCGACCAGTCAGCCGTGCCCGTGTACATCTGCGAGGCCGTGCGCCCGTGCACCGCCACGGCGGCGGCGCCAGCCGCCTCCATGCGCGCCGCAAAGTCCGGCGCGGTGCGCTCGGCGGCCGTGTACCCGATGCGCATCTTCACGGTCACCGGCACCTGAGCACGCTGAACGGCGGCGCGCACGATGGCCTCGGCGCGCTCGGGCGCGCGCATGAGCGCGCTTCCCTCGCCCTTGCCGGCTACCTTGCGCACCGGACAGGCCATGTTGATGTCGATGAGCGTGAGCTTCGCGCCAACACGCTCCTGGACCGCCTCGACGGCCGCGGCGAACTGCTCGGGCTTGGTGCCGAACAGCTGCACGCACAGCTGGGGCTCGCGCGCGTCGGGCATCACGAGGTCCCAGGTCTTCTCGCCGTTGTAGGCAAGGCCCGCAACGCTCACCATTTCGGAGTACGCCCACGTGGCACCATGTGCACGGCACATGAGGCGGTACGGGGCGTCGGTCACGCCCGCCATCGGCGCGAGCAAAAAGGGCTGCGCGGCAAACGCGGCCCTGAGGTCGTCAGCATAACCCATGAGGTCTCCCCTGCTGCATGTATGAGATCGGCCGGGCGCGGCCCTAGGCGCCGCATCCCGGCCGAGCGCTACTCGTCCACCTTGAGGATCGCCAGGAAGGCCTCCTGCGGCACCTCGACCGAGCCGACGGCCTTCATGCGCTTCTTGCCCTCTTTCTGCTTCTCCAGCAGCTTGCGCTTGCGCGAGATGTCGCCGCCGTAACACTTGGCAAGCACGTCTTTGCGCCGCGCCTTCACCGTGGAGCGGGCGATGATCTTGTTGCCGATGGCACCCTGGATGGGCACCTCGAAAAGCTGGCGCGGGATGATCTCCTTGAGCTTGTCGCACAGCCCTCGCGCGAGCGTGTAGGCCTTGTCCTTGTGCACGATGAAGGAGAGCGCGTCGACCTCGTCGCCCGAGAGCAGGATGTCGAGCTTCACCAGGTCGCTTGCGCGGTAATCGGAGAACTCGTAGTCCAGGCTCGCGTACCCCTTGGTGCGGCTCTTGAGCTGGTCGAAGAAGTCCAAGATGAGCTCGGCCAGCGGCATGTCGAAGTGCATCTCCACCGACTTCTCCGACAGGTAGATCATGTCCTTGGTGATGCCGCGATGCTCGATGGCGAGCTGCATCACCGCGCCCATGTACTCGGGGGGCACGATGACCTTGGCCTTGAGGTAGGGCTCCTCGATGCGCTCGATGCGCGTGGCGTCCGGCAGGTCCTGAGGGCTGCGCACGCAAACCATGGTGCCGTCGGTCTTGTACACGTGGTAGTCCACGCTCGGGCTCGTGGCGATGAGGTCCAGGGCGAACTCGCGCTCCAGGCGCTCCTTCACCACCTCCATGTGCAGCAGCCCCAAAAAGCCCACGCGGAAACCGAAGCCCAGGGCAACGGAGGTCTCGGGGCTCCACGTGAGCGAGGGATCGTTCACGCGCAGCTTCTCGAGCGCGTCGCGCAAGTTCTCGTAGTCCTTGTTGTCTATGGGGAAGATGCCCGTGTAGACCATGGGCTTGGCCTCGCGGTAGCCCGGGCACGGCGCGTTGCAGGGACGGTCGGCGTAGGTGAGGGTGTCGCCCACGCGCACGGCGCCGGGGTCTTTGAGGCCCGTCACCACGAAGCCCACCTCGCCCACGGAAAGCTCGCTCACCAGCTGCTCGGCCGGGCGCTTCACGCCCACGCCGTCAACCAAGAAGCTCTCGCCGGTCTGCATCATGGTGAGCGTGTCGCCCTTTTTCACGCGCCCGTCGAAGACGCGCACCGTGGCCACCACGCCGCGGTACTCGTCGAAGTACGAGTCGAGGATGAGCGCCTTCAAGGGGGCGTCCGCACGGCCCTCGGGCGGCGAAACGAGCAGGACGACCGCCTCGAGCAGGTCGTGAATGCCCTCGCCGGTCTTGCCCGAGACGCACACGGCGTCGTCGGCGGGAATGGCGAGCTCGTCCTCGATCTCGGTCTTGACCTCGTCGGGATGCGCCGAAGGCAGGTCGATCTTGTTGATGGCGGGCACGATGTCCAGGTTGGCGTTCATCGCCAGGTTAGCGTTGGAGACGGTCTGCGCCTCAACGCCCTGGGTGGCGTCAACCACCAGCACCGCGCCCTCGCACGCCGCGAGGCTGCGGCTGACCTCGTAGGTGAAGTCAACGTGGCCCGGCGTGTCGATGAGGTTGAACTGGTAGGTCTCGCCGTCCTCGGCGGTGTACATGACGCGGACGGCGTTGCTCTTGATGGTGATGCCGCGCTCGCGCTCGATGTCCATCGAGTCGAGCAGCTGCGCCTCCATGTCGCGCTCCTCCACGGTGTGCGTGAGCTCGAGGATGCGGTCCGAGATCGTCGACTTGCCGTGGTCGATGTGCGCGATGATGGAGAAGTTCCTGATGTGTGAGGTGTCTGAAGTAGCCATGGCGCCTATCATAGCGTATACCGCACCTACAGGGGAGAGGGACGCGCGTGTGCAAACGGTGAGAAACACAGGCTTTCCATGGGTTTTGCCCTTCTCACGGGCGGGCGCGCGTGCTATAGTGCAGCAGTTGATCTCAACGCCGTGTCTCAGAAGGCAGAGAGTACACACTGAAAGGAACGTTCGAAGTGGCAAACATCAAGTCTCAGAAGAAGCGCATCCGTCAGGCTGAGAAGGCCCGTCTCCGCAACCGCGCGGTCAAGTCCGAGCTCAAGACGCTCGTGCGTCGTGTCCGCGAGGCTGTGGATGCTGGCGACGTCGAGAAGGCGCAGGCTGCGGCCTCACACGCGTACAAGCGCCTCGACATGGCTGCAACCAAGGGCATCATCCACAAGAACCAGGCCGCCAACCGCAAGTCCGGCGTCCAGAAGCTTGTGAACGGCCTGAAGTAGTTTCTTCCCACATCGCGTTCGAGAAGGGCCCCGCGCATCCACCGCAGGGCCCTTTCTTTGTGCGTCGCGCCCCAGCACGCGCGGCAAGCGAGGCCCCCGTTGGCCCGGAACGGATTCTTACCTGCGAGCATGGGCAGCTGGGACGTGCCCGGCAGCTGTGTCGGCGGCGGTTGCCTCTGACGCACAGCGGCGTGAAGCGCTACGCGCCGCAGATGAACGTCACCCACTGGATCAGGGCCAGCTCGGCGTCGCGCGAGCCCTTGAGCGCGAGCTCCACCTCCACGGCGCGCCGCAGGGCCTCCACGAGCTCCGCCATCTTGAAGCTCCGCGCCCACCTCAGATGGTTTTTCACCTGCCAGTCGCGCATGTTGAGCGTCTGGGCAAGCATGCCCCCCTCGCCGCGCGCATCGAGGCACTTGGCGACGATAAGCTCGCGGATCCGGGTGGTGGTGAGCGAGTAGAGCAGGTAGTCGCTTTTCGGCATCATCTTGAGGAGGCCAAGCGCCTTGGGGAGGTTCCGCGAGCACACCGCGTCGGTGAAGTCCCAGGGCTTGGGCTCAGCGGTGCGCACCACGAAGCGCTCAACGTCCTCACGCGTGATCTCGGGGCCGGCGACCATGCTCGCAAGCTTCTTGAGCTCGTTGTCAAGCATGCGGGTCGACTCGCCCACGCGGCTCACGAGCTCCTCGGCCGCACCCTGCGTGATGGCCTTACCGTGCGCCGGTGCGAGCGCCCGCACGTGGGCGGGCAGCTCCCAGCGCTTCTTAGGGGTGCAGTCGACAAGCGCCTTCTTGTCCCACTTCACCGCCGCCTTGTACAGCCGCGTGTTCTTGGCGAGCTTGTCGGCGATGATCATGAGCACGGTGGTCTCGCTCGGCTTGGCCAGGTAGGACACGAGCATCTCGCTCACGGCCTTGGGCAGCCGGTTGCAGTTCTCGAGGATCACCAGCCGGAAGTCTGCGCCCATGGGATAGGTGTTGAGCGAAGAGAGCAGGTCCTCGGGATCCTGCTCTCCGCGCGCCATGTCGCGCTCGTCGAGGTTGAAGTCGGCCAAGCCGCTCGCCTCGAGCCGCTGCTTCATGCGGGTAACGGCGCGGTTGCGCTTGAGCTCGTCCGTTCCGATGATGAGGTATGCCGGCAAGAGCTTCGCCGTGGCCATGGGCAAGCCCCCTTCGTACGTGTGCGGTCAGTCGTTCATTATACCGGCTCCGACCGATTTCGCCTCCCCGTTCCGAACTGTGACCCGCCCGCCCATGCAAGCCATGTGAGGGGCGGGCGGAGAAGCGGCCCCGCGCGTCACCGCGCGGTCACCGCCACCCCCTCGGCGGCGGGAGCGAGCCGCACGTCGCCGCTGTCGATGGTGCACAGAAAGGTAGCCCCCGACCGCTCAACCGCCTCTCGGCACGCGGGCGTGGGGTGCCCGTAGCGGTTCCCCGCGCCCGCGCTGGCAACAGCCACCTCGGGTCTCAGCGCGTCGAGAAGCTCGTCGTCAACCGACTCGGCAGAGCCGTGGTGTCCGAGCTTGAGCGCGTCTATGTCTCCCACCTCGTCGGCGATGCGGCTCAGCTGGTCGCGCTCGGCGTCCCCGGTGAGCAGGGCGCTGAGCGCATCCACCCCGTCGCGGTAGCTGACCTCAAGGCAGAGCGAGTCGCCGTTCTCGTTGCCCGCCACCTCCTCAAGAGGCCACAGCACGGTACAGACAAAGCGCCCCACGGCAAAGCTGTCCCCCGCCTGCAGCTCGCCCAGGGTGCCGGCAGCGGTGTCCGCAACCGCTTCCCGCACGTTGTCAGGTGCGTTGCCGGCCGCGCCCGCCGCCGCGTACACCGCGCCCACCGGTATCATCTGGGCCACTTCGTCCAGACCTCCGACATGGTCGCTGTGCCAATGGGTAACCACCACCGCATCCAGGACGAGCACCCCGTTGCGCGCTAGGGCCGCAAGCGTCGCCTCATCCTCGCCGGCGTCCACAAGCACCGCCTGGCCTCCGTCGCGAATGAGAATCGCGTCTGCCTGTCCCACGTCAAGCACCGTCACGCACGGGGCGGCGCAAAAGCGCGCAACGTAGATCCAAAGCCCCGCCAGGGCGGCAAGCACACCCCCTGCCGCAAGGAGGTGCGCACGCCGCGGGCTGGCCCACAGCCAAAACACCGCCGCCGCGCTCCCCCACAGCACCGGGTAGGTCCACCCCGGCGCCTCAACCGCAAGCGCCGCATACGGCACGCCCGCCAACAGGTCCGCGGCAAAGACGGCCACCCGCGCGCAAGCAAGCGGCACCGCCCACAGAAATCCCAGAGCCGGATCCGCCGTGGCAAACGGCGCCACCACGATGCCGCAGGCGAGAAGCGCCGTCATCGGAGGCTCGGCCACCAGGTTCGCAAGCGGCGCGATAAGCGACACCTGCCCGAACGCGCTCATCGTCAAGGGAAGCGTGGCCCACTGCGCCGAAAGGGTGAGCGCCAAGAGCTCTGCCAGCGTGCGCGGCACCCCGACGCGACACAGCAGGCACGCAAGGTATCGGCTGAGCAGCAGGATGGAGAGCACGCTCGCCGCCGAGAGCTGGAAGCCCAGGTCATAGACCAGGCCCGGGCGTGCCACCAAAAGCACCCACACCGTGAGGCCGAGCCCCGAGAGCGCGTGCGGGCGCCTTCCGCCCAGCGAGCTGCCCATGCTCGCCATCACCATCACCAGCGAGCGCACCGCCGAGGGCGCGCCACCCGTGAACACCACGTACAAGCCCATGAGCGCCCCGATGAGCACCGTGCGCGCGGGGCGCGGGGCTGCGGCGCGCTCGAGCATCCCGGTGACGAGCGCAGCCACGAGCGTTAGGTGGCTCCCCGACACCGCCACCAGGTGCGAGAGCCCGGTAAGCGCAAACGCGTCCGAGGCCGGCATGGCGTTGAGCGCCGCGCTGTAACCGCACACCGTACCGGCCACCAGCGCGCGCTCCTGCGAGGCCTCGGGATCGAGGGAGGCAAGCACCGCCGCGCGCAGCGCGTAGAGCGGTGCCGCAGGGTCCTGCTCTGCGGTCACCGCCGCCACGCGGACCTGCCCCACCACGCCGCGCATGAACAGCGCACGATCCCAATCCCCCTCCTCCAAAGCTTCGACCGAGCCGACCGCGGTAAGGCACGTTCCCCGCTGATAGGCTTCTGGAAGCGAGAGACGCACATCTGCCACGCGCGCGCCGTTGCGCCACAGCGTTGCATCGGCCGACACCCCGAACGGGCTAACCGAGGGGTCGCCGGTTATCTCAAGCACGCCGGCGCTCACCGGCGCCCGGCCAAGCTCATCCGCCGCGCAGACCTGCCCCGCCAGCTGAAGGGGCACCGCCCCGCAGGCGGCAAGGCAGCCTGCCGCACACCAGGCAACGCAACGGGCGAGATACCGCCCGGCGCGGCACCTCAAGGCGCGGGCCGCAGCCAAGCCGGCCGCGCCGACAAGGATCCCGCCGGCCAGGCACGGGCCCAGGCCCGTACCCACCGCCGCCAGCGCATCGGCCCAGCCAACGCCGCGCGCCGCTCCATCTGCGCAGAACCAGCGCCACCCCGCCGCCATGAGCACGGCGCAACCCGCCGCGAGCCCGACGCACCCTGCGAGCACGGGAGGCACGTACGGACGCGCGGGAAGCTCGCAGCCTAAGTTCCTAGACGCAGATGGACCCTTGGAGCTTCTCAAACTTCTTCTCCCCTATGCCTGACACCCGCATGATGTCCTCAACGCTCGTGAACGCCCCGTTCGTCTCGCGCTCCTCGATAATGGCTTGCGCGGTTGAGGGCCCCACGCCCGGCAGCGCGTCGAGCTCCTCGGCTGTTGCGGTGTTGATGTTCACCAGTGCCTGCGCCTCCGCCGCTCCCGCCGTTCCCGTGCCGCCCGCCGCAGGCGTTGCCTGCACCGGTGCGGCCTCCCCTTGCCGAGGCACATAGACCTTCTGGCCGTCCTCCACCTTGGCGGCGAGGTTCAGCGAGGCGGTGTCCGCCTCAGCCGTCAGCCCGCCGGCGGCGGCCACCGCGTCGTTGACGCGGGCACCCGGCGCAAGGCTCACCAGCCCCGGCGAGGCCACCGCGCCGCCCACGTCCACAAGCAGCTCCGCGGTCTCCCCTTCGCCGTCCGCGTCCTCCTCTGCCGCCTCATCCTCGTCGGCTTTGCCCTCATCTGCTTTATCGCCGTCTTTTTCCGCATCCGGTACCACTGCCGCCTCAGACCCCTCGGCGCGCGTCACGGTGAACTGCGTTGCGCGCGAGCCGCTCGTAACCCCGAGAACCACCACCACGACCACGCCCACAACGGCCACGGCAAGCATCACCGCCATCCACGGACGCTGCCGCAGCGCCTGGCGCACCTTGGCCGCGCCGCCCTGTCTCGCATCTCCCAACTGCGCCATACCAAAACACCCCCTTGACCCGATGATGGGCCAAGGGGGTGCGCAGTTAGGCGACGGACGAAAGCTTTGCCGCGGGATCTAGCCAAATCACCTGCACGATCTTGCCTAGCCAAATCCTTGGCAAAGGCGCCTAGGGAAAGCAGCCCTGCTCTTCGCTACCGCGGAGCCAGCACCTCGTGGCGCTCGCGCAGCGCGCGCGGCGCTCGGTAGCTCGGGCATGAATCGAAGTCCACGTACTCCAACGTGTCAACCAGGTGGTCGATCATCGCGTCGTGGTCGAAGGCGTCCCACGCTTCGTGCACCTGGTCGAGCTTGGCGTGCGTCTCCGGGCGGCGCGGCATGAAGAGCGTGCAGCAGTCAGGCGCCGTCTCGGTGGAGATGCCGTAAGTGCCCAGCTCCTGGGCGCGTGCGATGATCTCCTGCTTGTCCGAGCCGATAAGCGGCCGAAAGACCGGCAGGTCCACCACCTCGTTCACCGCGATGATGTTCTCGAGTGTCTGCGAGGCCACCTGTCCCAGCGACTCGCCGGTGACGATGGCCTTGGCCTGCTCCATGCGCGCGATGCGCTCGGCCACGGAGAACATCACGCGGCGGTACATGATCACGCGCAGGGCGCCCGGACAGGCGAGCGAGATCTCGCGCTGGCAGTCGCCGAAGGGCACCACGTACAGGCGCCCGATGCCGCCGGCCGGCTCAAGCGCGCGCACGAGGTCCTGGCACAGGTACTCGCTCGTGTCGGCCACCTGAGGGCGGCCCGAGAAGTGCACCGGCACGCACACCGCGCCGCGGCGGATGATCTTCCACGAGGCCACCGGCGAGTCGATCCCCGAGCTCATAAGTGAAACCACCTTGCCGGCAGTTCCCACCGGCAGGCCGCCCACGCCGGCGTCGTGCCGCGCGAAAACAAAGACCGAACCCTGCACCACGAGCACGTTGACGACAAGGTCGGGGTGGTGCATCTGAACCTTCTTCTCGGGGAAGGCCTCGCACAGCACCTCGCCCACCGCGCGGTTGATCGCGATGGTGTCGAGCTCGTAGTCGGTGTTTGAGCGCTTGGCGTGCACCTTGAAGGTGGTGAAGCCGGTGACTTCAGCCTCGCGCATAGCCTCCACGGCAGCCGCGGCATACTGCTCGACGTTGCGCTCGCACAGGAAGGCGAGCGAAACGCGTGCCACGCCGGGTACCTTGCGGATGCGCTCGTGCGCCAACGGCACGTCGGCCTGCTTGGCGAAGGTCACCAGGATGTAACCGGAGAGACGACGGATCTCACAGGGAGAAAAGGCGGCCAAAGCCGCCTTGAGGTTCTCGACCAGCTGGCGCTCGAAGCGCGCGCGGTTCTTTCCCTTGAGCCCGATCTCGTGGTAATGGACGAGACAGACGCGTTGAGCCATGTTACTTCGTTGCCTTGCCCTTGATGGCCTGCTCGAACGCGTCGTGGTCGTAGGAGATGGTGCCGTCCATGATCTCGTCCATGGACATGGAGATGGCGTCCTTGCCCGAGAGCATGATGGTGATGTCGTCCACGCCCTGTGCGGCGAGCACGCGGCTGTGCTGGCCGCGGATCATGCTGTTGATGTCGCAGGCGCGCTTGGAAGCGAGCGAGGCGAGGAGGAACCGGTTGTGATCGGTCTTCTCGAGAAGGTTATCGATCGGAGGCTTGATGACCGACATTGCTACCTCATTTCCTTTCGTGTTCCGCGAGGGTGCGCAGGAGCTCCTGCACCGCCTCGGTAAGGTCGTCGTTTACGATAACCGCGTCGTAGCGATCGGCGAGCGCAAGCTCGCGCTCGGCGGTGGCCAGGCGCAGCGCCACGGACTCGGGCGCGTCGGTGCCGCGGCCCACCAAGCGCTCACGCAGCACCTCGGGCGACGGGGGCTTGATGAAGATGAGCACCGCCTCGGGGAACTTCTCCTTGACCTGCAGGGCACCCTGGACGTCGATCTCCAGGATAAGCGAGTGACCGGCTGCGAGGTTCTTCTCGACCTCGGTCACCAGCGTGCCGTAGCAGTTGTCGAACACGTGCGCCCACTCAAGGAAGGCGCCCTGCCGCACTAGCTCGTCAAAGCGCTCGCGGGTCATGAAGTGATAGTTGACACCGTCCACCTCGCCCTCGCGCGGCTGGCGCGTAGTGGCAGAAACCGTCAGGCCCAGGTCGGGGCGCTGCGCGCGAACCTGCGCTACCAGCGTGCCCTTCCCCGCGCCTGACGGCCCCGAAACGACGAACAGTGTTGGCGTAAACGCGCTCACTTACTTGGCGAGCTGCTCGAGCAGCTGCTCGCGCTGACGCACGCCGAGGCCCTGAACGCGACGGGTGGTGGAGATGCCCAGCTCGTCCATGATCTTGGCAGCCTTAGCCTTGCCGTAACCCGGGAGCGACTCGATGAGGGTGGAGACCTTCATGCGGCTGGCGATGGGATCGTCGGAGTTGAGCACCGACTCGAGGGTGACCTCGCCGTTCTTGATCTTATCGCGAAGCTCAGCACGGGCGTGACGGGCTGCAGCGGCCTTCTCGAGGGCAGCCTTGCGCTGCTCGTCGGTAAGCTGAGGAAGAGCCATGAGTACCTCCAAATGTAACCAAATAATCTCACGCTAGGGGCGCAGCCATCAGGCCCAACCGGGCATGCGGCCCCTAAACGACTGATAACCATAGAGGAAGGAACCAAGAATTGCAAGCTAACGGGGCATGTTCGTTCAGTGAAGGCGCTCAGAACACACAGAAAGCACGGTGCCACGCCCTTCCTTAAAACAGCAGTTAACGCGCGCGGGGCAAACAGGGGCGTCTGAAGCTTCGGCAGCCCGCCCCGCCGCTGGCCTCATGGGACGGATCGCGGCGGGGCGGGAAGCGCGCGTGCGCCTACGCCGTGCGAGAAGCACCCTCGATCTCGGCGACGATGGTCTCGAAGGCCGCCACCGGGTCGTCCGCGCCGGTGATGGGGCGGCCCACCACGATGTGGCTCGCGCCGGCGGCAATGGCCTGGGCAGGGGTGGCCACGCGGCTCTGATCGCCCGCGGCGGAGCCTGCCGGCCGGACGCCCGGCGTCACGACCAGGGCCTCGGGTCCGAGAAGCGCCCGCATGCCGGCGGCCTCCTGGGGCGAGCAGACCACGCCGTCGATGCCTGCTTCCCGCGCAAGGGAGGCGAGCGCGGCGGCCTCGTCTGCCACGGGACGCTCGACGCCGATCTCGTCGAGCGCGGCCTGGTCCATGCTCGTGAGCACGGTGACAGCGATGACCTGCGGACGGAAGCCGAGCTCCGCCGTCGCCTCCTCGACGCCCCCGCGCGCGGCGGCGAGCATCTTGGAGGCGCCCAGGCCGTGAACGGTGATGAGGTCGGCGCCCGCAAGCGCCGCCGACCGCGCGGCACCGCGGACCTGGTGCGGGATATCGTGCAGCTTGAGATCGAGGAAGACTTTGAAGCCGCGGTCCTTGAAGGCCCTCACGATGGCGGGACCCTCGGCGTAGAAGAGCGTCATCCCCACTTTGAGCCACGTGGCGTGCCCGGCGAGAAGGTCGGCGAGCTCGAAGGCGCGGTCGCGGTCGCAATCAAGCGCGACCATGATGCGGTCGCGCACGGCGGTCTCTAGCATTCCAGGGCTCCAATCAGCTCGTTGATATCGTTCACGCCCTGCTCCTCGGCCCAGGCGGTGAGCTCGGAGAGGATGCGCGCGGCGGCATCCGGCTCGGCAAAGCTCGCCATGCCCACGGATACGGCCGTGGCTCCCGCCAGGATGAACTCGGCCGCGTCCTCGCCGGTCATGATGCCGCCCACGCCGCAGACGGGGATGTCCACCGCGTTGGCGACCTCCCATACCATGCGCACGGCGATGGGATGCAGCAGCGGGCCGGAAAGCCCGCCCGTGGGCTTGGAGATCTTGGAGCGGCGCGTGTGCACGTCGATGGCCATGCCGGGGATGGAGTTGATGACGGTCAGGCCGTCGGCGCCCTCGGCCTCGAGCGCGCGGGCGATCTCGGGCAGGCGCACGGGGGCCATCTTCACCAGCAGCGGCTTCTTGGTCACGGGACGGCAGGCGCGCATGACCTCGGCCGCACCCTCGGGAGTCGAGCCGCACGCCGCGCCGCCTGCGGCGATGTTAGGGCAGCTCACGTTGAGCTCGAAGCCCGCCGCCCAAGGGCACAGCTCGTCGAAGAGCTCGAGCGCGGCCACGTACTCGGCGGTCGAGTGGCCCGCCACCTGGCAGATGACCTGCGTGCCCTTGGAGCTGAGCTCCTCGAGCCACGGGCCCGACTCGGCGGCGAAGGCGTGCACGCCGGGGTTCTGCAGGCCCACGGAGTTCATCATGCCGCCGTACACCTCGGTCATGCGGGGCTTGGGGTTGCCGGGCCATGGCTCGGCCGCGCAGCCCTTGGTGGTGATGGCCCCCAGGCACGAGACGTCGAAGAAGTTCTGGTACTGCCACCCGTAGCCGAACGTGCCGGACGCGGTGTTGACGGGGTTCTTCATCTTGATGCCGCCGAGATCGACGGCCATGCTCACCTTGCTCACCAGACAACCTCCTCCGCGTTGAACACCGGGCCGCACATGCAGGCGCCCACCATGCCGTGGGTGGTTTCCACGGCGCAGGTGTTGCAGGCGCCGAACCCGCAGCTCATCATCCGCTCGAGCGAGGCCTCGCAGGGCACGCCGGCCGCCTGCGCGGCGGCGGCCACCTTGGCCATCATGGGTTCGGGACCGCAGGTGGCCACATAATCGTAGCCCCCGCGGGCGAGAAGCTCGGCGGCGGGATCGGTGCAGAACCCGGCGAGTCCGAGCGACCCGTCGTCGGTCGATATGCGGACCTCGCCGGCGCCGAGCTCCTCGAGCTCGGCGGGACCGACCAGGGTGTCGGCGCAGGCGCTGCCCACGCAGGCGTCGAAGTCAATGCCCGCGGAGACGAGCTCGCGCGCCAGGCACACGACGGGCGGCACGCCGATGCCGCCGGCGACCAGGAGCGCGCGCCGGCATCCCTCGGGAACCGTCCAGCCGCGACCCCCCGGCCCGAGCAGCGTGCTCGTGGCACCGGGCTGCATCTGGGAAAGACGGCGGGTGCCGTCGCCCACCACGGCGTACCAGATGTCGATGGTCCCGGCGGCCGGATCGGCGGCGGCGTAGGACAGCGGCACGCGCAGAAGCGATGCGGCGTTGCCCGGAACGGCGATGTTCACGAACTGCCCGGGCTTGATGGCCTGGGCGAGCTTGGGTGCGCGTACCGTCAGCGCGTAGATGTCACGCGCCATCGGCTCGTTCGACACGACGGTGAAGTCGTGCACCCGAGCGGGAGAAGGTGTCGGCATGAGCACTCCCCTTTTCTTCCGATATCCCGCGCGCCGCGGGCAGAGCCGCGGCGCGCCTGCTCCAAAGGCCCCGGCGACCAGGCGCCGGGGCCCGACGATGTGCCTGTGCTAGCGCACCTTGCCGTCAGCGAGCGTGAGGCGGCCGCCGCAGAGGACGTACGTGGCGCGGCCCTTCAGCGCGACGCCCGCAAAGCCGCAGTTGTTGGCCTTGGACTCGTAGCCGTCGGCGCCCACGGTCCAGCTGACCTCCGGGTCGAAGACGGTGAGGTCGGCAGCGGAGCCCGCCTCGACGCGCACCGGGTCGAGGCCCAGGATGCGGCGCGGGTTCACCGCCATGAGCTCGACCATGCGCGCGTAGCTGATAGCGCCCGTCGACACGAGGTTGGTGAGCACGAGCCCCAGGCTGGCCTCGATGCCGGTCATGCCGAAGGGCGCCAGCTCGAACTCGCGGGCCTTCTCCCAGTCGGCGTGCGGGGCGTGATCGGTCACGATGGCGTCCACCGTGCCGTCCTTCACGCCCTCGATCACCGCGGCGGCGTCCTCGGCGGTGCGCAGCGGCGGGTTCACCTTGAGGCGCGTGTCGTAGGCGTCGGTGATGTCGTCCTCGGTAAGGAACATGTGGTGCGGCGTGACCTCGCAGGTGACGGCGAGGCCGTTTGCCTTGGCTCGGCGCACCATCTCGATGCCGCGCGCAGTGGAGAGGTGCTGCACGTGGAACTTGGCGCCGGTAAGCTCGGCCAGGGCGATGTCGCGCTGGATCTGGAGCTCCTCGCCCGCGGCAGGCCAGCCCAGAAGGCCCAGGCGCGTGGAGGCAACGCCCTCGTTCACCTGGCCCTTGTCGACCAGGCTCTCGTCTTGGCAATGGCTCATGAAGACCTTGCCGAACATCTTGCCGTAGTCCATGCAGCGGCGCATCATGCCGGCCGTCTGCACGCCGCGGCCGTCGTCGGTGAAGGCCACGACGCCGGCGGCAACCATGTCGCCCATGTCCGAAAGCGCCTCGCCCCTGAGGCCCTTGGTCATGGCGCCGGCCGGATACACGTGGCACGCGCCCACCTCGGCGGCGCGGCTCTTCACGTAGGCAACCACCGCGCCCGAGTCGGTCACGGGGTTGGTGTTGGGCATAGAGCACACGCCGGTGAAGCCGCCCTTGGCCGCGGCGCGGGTCTCGGTGGCGATGTCGCCCTTGTACTCGTAGCCGGGGTCGCGCAGGTGCACGTGCATGTCAACCAGACCGGGCACCAGGTACATCCCCGCAAGGTCGATCACCTCCGCGCCCTCGCAGGAGAGGTTCTCGCCCACCTGGGCGATCGTGGTGCCCTCTACGAGCACGTCGGCGATACCGTCGAGACCCGCCTGCGGGTCTACGACATGGGCGCCTTTAAGCAGAAAGGCCATTGTCGGCACCTCCCAGCAACAGATAGAGAACGGCCATGCGCACGCAGATGCCCGCGTAGACCTGGTCCAGGATGACGGAGCGGTTCGGGTGGTCGGCCATGTAGGAGTCAAGCTCGGCGCCGCGGTTGATGGGGCCGGGGTGGCAGACGATGGCGTCGGGCTTCATGAGCGGCTCGCGCTGCTTGGTGAGGCCGAACAGACGGTGGTACTCGTCGAGGTTCGGGAAGGGCGCGCCTTCCAGGCGCTCGTTCTGGATGCGGAGCATGTAGACCACGTCGAGCTCGGGCAGCACGTCGTCCAGGCTGTAGCTCACGCGGTCGACGCCCAGCACGTCCGGACGGGCGGGCAGCAGCGTGCCCGGAGCCACCACGGTGACCTCGGCGCCCATGATCTTGAGCGCGGGGATGAGCGAGCCGCACACGCGGGAGTGCGCGATGTCGCCCACGATGCCGACCCTGAGGCCCGCGATCGCGCCCTTGCGCTGCCAGATGGTGTACAGGTCGAGAAGCGCCTGCGTGGGGTGCTGGTGCTTGCCGTCGCCGGCGTCCACCACCACGGCCGGCGTGTGCTCGGAGACGATGCGCGGCGCGCCGGCGTGCTTGTCGCGCACCACGACCATGTCGATCTTGTAGGCGTTGAGCGTCTCCACCGTGTCGATGAGGCTCTCGCCCTTCACCGTGGAGGTGGAGGAGCCGCCGAAGTTCAGCGTGTCGGCCGACAGGCGCTTCTCGGCAAGCTCAAAGGAGCTGCGGGTGCGCGTGGAGGGCTCGTTGAACATGTTGACGATGGTCTTGCCCTTGAGCGTGGGGACCTTCTTGATGCGGCGCTGGTTGACCTCGGAGAACAGCTGGGCGGTCTCCAGGATCTTCATGATCTCGGCGTCCGAGTACTCCGCGATGTCGATCAGGTGCTTGTGGTTGTTAAAGGGCACGCTACTCACCTCCCAGGGGCGCCGAGCCCGCGCGGGAGCCCGGGGCGATGTCGAAGATCTCGACCGACGTGCGGCCGTCGGCCTCTTTCAGGAACACGCGCACGTTCTCCTCGTGCGAGGAGGGCACGTTCTTACCCACGAAGTCCGGGCAGATGGGCAGCTCGCGGTGGCCGCGGTCGACGAGCACGGCGAGCTCGATGCGACTCGGGCGCCCCATGTCCATCACCGCGTCGAGCGCGGCGCGGATGGTGCGGCCGGTGTAGAGCACGTCGTCGACGAGGACGATGCGCTTGCCGTCCACGTCAAACGGCACGCGCGTGCCGTGCACCTCGGGGGCGAAGTTGGTTTCGTAGTCGTCGCGGTAGAAGCTGATGTCGAGGTTGCCGAGGGGCACGCGGACCCCCTCGATCTTCTCGATCTCCTCCACCAAGCGCTTGGCGATCAAGTCGCCGCGCGTCACGATACCCACCAGCGCGAGGTTCTCACAGCCGCTGTTGCGCTCGAGGATCTCGTGGGCGATGCGCGTGATCGCACGGTTGATGGCGGCCTCGTCCATGATGACCGCCTTCAGAGGAGAGGTGCTCATGAAACTCCTTCCTGTTGTGCCGGGCCGAAACGGCTGGAGCCTATACGTTACAGAGCGCCGAAGAAAGGGGTGCCCAACGCGCTGTGCGACGTTAGACACCCCTTTGAGGAAGGCACGTTATGAGCCGACCGCCTTACGGGTGTCTCGCACCTGCTTAAAAGCGTTCTGTCTGCTTCAGTCTACCACAGGAGGTTTGCGGCGGATCATTCATTTTGCCCGCGCAGCGCGGCAGCGGGCGCACGCCTTCCAAAGGGACCGGTGCCCACCGAGGCGCATTGGGCCTTCCACAAGAAAACTGGCCCTGATCAGGAAGACGCGGCCTCCTATCAGGGAGAACCTGGCTGTCGGAATTTTTTTCAAAAAAGTCCTTGCGCGCCGCGACGTCTTGTATATACTATTCCTTGTGCTTGAGCGCACCACACATTCCTCGGTAGCTCAATGGTAGAGCACGCGGCTGTTAACCGCGCTGTTGCAGGTTCGAGCCCTGCCCGGGGAGCCAGAGATTACAGCCCCGCTTCGGCGGGGCTTTTTCGTATCTGTCCAACACCTGCAGCGCAACAAAAAGCGGCCGGAGCGATTTTCCCTTTCGCTCCGGCCGCTTAGGCTCAGATGAGGCGTCCCACCTACACCGTGGGCGTCTTGGGCATGAGCGGGTTCTCGCGCATCAGCAGCGCCATGAACTCCTCGCCCGTGATGGTCTCCTTCTTCTGCAGATAGCGCGCAAGCTCGTGCAGCTTGAACTTGTTCTCCTTGAGGATCTGGATCGCGCGGTTGTGCGCCTCCTGCATCAGCTCAACCACCACGGCGTCCACGCGCTCAGCCGTGCCCGGCGCGCAGGTCAGCGAAGTGTCCTGGTTGAGGTAGGCGTTCTGCACCGTGCCGAGCGCCACCATGCCGAACTCCTCGGTCATGCCGAAGCGGGTAACCATGTTGCGCGCCAGCTTGGTGGCCTGCTCGATGTCGTTGGCGGCGCCGGTGGTCATCTCGTTGAAGATGAGCTCCTCGGCTGCGCGGCCGCCGCAGTACACCGTAAGCTTGTCGAGCACCTCCTGCTTGGTGGTGAGGAACTTCTCGTCCTCCTCCACCTGCATGGTGTAGCCCAGCGCTCCCGAGGTGCGCGGCACGATAGTGATCTTGGTGACCGGCGCCGAACCCTTCTGGCGCGCCGCCACGATGGCGTGGCCGATCTCGTGGTAGCTCACAACCTGCTTCTCGTGCTCGGAGAGCACCGTGGTCTTGCGCTGCTGACCGGCGATAACCACCTCCACCGACTCCTCGAAGTCCTCCTGGGTGGCGCGGGTGCGATGCATGCGCACGGCGCGCAGCGCACCCTCGTTGATGATGTTGGCCAGGTCGGCGCCCGAGGCACCCGGCGTTGCGCGGGCGATAGCGTCCAGGTCGATGCCCGGCTCGGTCTTCACGTCGTGCGCGTGGAGCTTGAGGATGGCCTTGCGGCCGGCGAGATCGGGCAACTCCATGGGGATGCGGCGGTCGAAGCGGCCCGGGCGCAGCAGCGCGGGGTCGAGCGTGTCGGGGCGGTTGGTGGCGGCGAGCACCACGATGCCCTTGTGGTTGTCGAAGCCGTCCATCTCGGTCAGGAGCTGATTCAGCGTCTGCTCGCGCTCGTCGTTGCCCGAGAAGCCCGCTCCGTCGCGACGCTTGCCGATGGTGTCGATCTCGTCGATGAAGACGATGCAGGGCGCCTTCTCGTTTGCCTGCTTGAACAGGTCGCGCACCTTGGCGGCGCCGCGGCCCACGAACATCTCGACGAACTCAGAACCCGAGATGGAGAAGAACGGCACGCCGGCCTCGCCGGCAACCGCCTTGGCAATGAGGGTCTTACCCGTGCCGGGAGGGCCTACGAGCAGCGCGCCGTGCGGCAGCTTGGCGCCGATGGCCTCGTAGCGCTTGGGATTCTCGAGGAAGTCCACAACCTCCTTGAGGGCCTCCTTGGCCTCTTCCTGGCCGGCCACGTCCTTAAAGGTAACACCTACGTCCTTGGAGGCGACGATGCGCGCGCCGCTCTTGCCCAGGCCGCCGCCCATGCCGCCGAAGCCCCCGCCGAAGTTCATGGAGGGGTTGTCGTCGCCCATGGCCTTCTTCATGCGGCGGTTGAGCCACCAGCCGAAGAGCAGGAACACCAAGATGGGCAGGCCGTACATGATGAGCATGTAGGTCCACAGGCTGTTGTCCTGCTGCACCACGTTGGTCTGCTCGGCGCCCGAGGTGCGGATGGCCTCCTGCAGGCTCTCCTGCGCGCCCGACATCGCCGTAGAGGTGTAGACGGTGTTGCTCTCGCCGTCCTTGGTGTACTGGATGTCGAGGTTGCTGTTGTCGTACTCGATCTTGTCGACATCCTTGGCAGCCAGGTCGTCCAACACCTGGGAGTAAGAAACCTCTACCACCTGGCGCTGCGGGCTGATGTTCGGGAACAACACCGTGCTCAGCACGATGTAGATCACGATCGCAGCGATGATGTAGAGGATCATCGACTGTCGGCGTTTTTTCTCGTCCATGTTCATTCCAAAAGTTGCAAGGCCAATTGATACGTTCCACCTGATACCCCCGAAGCGCTGAACCTAGACCGACCTGCGCAAAAGTTGTGCTTCAGGATGCGTGCAGGCAAACGGCAAAGCAGCGGTTCAGGCCGCGCTGTTTCGTTTATCATCGTGCAGGCAGTATGCGCATAGGCGAGAAGCACGCGAGAAGGGACGAGAGCATGGCGTTTGCGCTGGGAAAACGTAAGTCGGGCACGACGGGCACGGACTCGCTCGACGTGACGCACGGGGTTATCTGGCGGCAGCTGCTCCTTCTGTGCGTGCCCATCTTCTTCAGCTCGTTTTTCCAGCAGGCGCACGCGCTCGTCAACACCTTCATCTTGGGGCAGTTCGGCGGCAAGCTCGCGCTCGGCGGCGTGCAGGCCACCGCGTCGCTGTTCGAGCTCGCCGTGGGCTTCTCGGTAGGTTTAGGTGCGGGCTGTGCCGTCATCTCCGGGCAGTTCTTCGGCAGCCATGACGACGCGCGCCTTTCCCGCTCCATCCACACCGCCATGACGCTCGCGCTTGCCATCGGGCTTTTCATCTCGGTTGCCGGCGTGGCCTTCATCCCGCAGATCCTCACCCTCATGGGCACGCCTGCCGAGCTCATGGGCGAGGCGATCCCCTACTCGCGCTTCTACGCCGCGGGTATGGTGTTCTCGCTCATACTCAACATGGGCTCGGCGCTGCTGCGCTCGGTGGGCGACACGCGCACGCCCGCCCTCATCATCGCAAGCGGCTGCGTGATCAACGCCTGCCTCGACATCCTGTTCGTAGCCGTGCTCAAGCTCGAGGCCATGGGCTGCGGCATGGCCACCTGCCTCACCCTGTTCGCAAACGCCGCGCTTATCTGCCGCCGCCTCATGCGCGCCCCCGGCGCGTGGCGCCTCAACCCGCGCCAGCTCGGCATAGACGGCCGCATCTGTAAAAGCATGCTCGGAACCGGCCTGCCCTTGGGCATTCAGTCCTCGCTCTACTCCATCTCCAACATCATCCTGCAGTCGACGGTGAACACCTTCGGCACCGACGCCGTCACCGGCTGGGGCCTCTCCAGCCGCTTGGACGCCATCGTGTGGATGGTTACCGAGGCGCTCGGCGTGTCTATGACCACCTTTGCCGCGCAGAACTTCGGCGCGCGCAACTACGAGCGCATGCGCCGCGGCTATCACACCTCGCTTGTGATCACCGTCGTGGTGGTGGGCAGCATGTCGGCCGCCCTCGTGGCGTTCGTGGGGCCGCTGTCGCGCATCTTCATCAACGACCCCGCCGTCACCGGCTACACCACCACGATGCTGCACTTCATCGCGCCGTTTTACGCCTTTTACTCCATCGTGGACAACACCTCGGGCGCCATCCGCGGCTCGGGCGAGAGCTTCCGCCCGATGCTGCTCACCATCCTGGGAACCGTGGTCTTCCGCGTGATTTGGCTGCTCGCCGTGGTGCCCCTGCACCACACCATCGAGACGATGCTCATGGTCTACCCGGTAACCTGGATCCTCACCGCCGCCCTCTTCGTGGCCTACCACCACTGGGGCCGATGGCTCCACCACGCCGAAGCCAAAGCAAAGCGCCTGGAGTACCAAGAGGTGGCTCTGTAATCAGGCGATAAGATCTATCGCCGAGGGGCGGGGGTGATAAGACCGTCAACCACTCGGCTAAGGAGCGGGGGGCGATAAGAACCTCGATTTTGCCCGATATCAAAATCGAGAACCTTATCGCCCCCCGCTCCAGCAACGAACAGCTCCTCCCCAGGACGAAGTCAGGTTGCCCCTCACAACAATAATAATGTTTTCCAGCTTTGCCGAAGTAGCCCCACCAGCTCCGGACGCGAGTAAAACGAAGCGTCCGGAGCGCACAGGATACCCACCAGAAAGGCCCCGGAGGATAAGGTTCCGAATTTTGATAACGGGCAAAATTCGGGTTCTTATCCTCCGGGGCCTTTACCTCCGAAGTATCCTCAGCCAAAAGCTTAGGACAGATAATCCTTCAGGCGTCCGGAGCGGCTCGGGTGGCGCAGCTTCGCAAGCGTCTTGCTCTCGATCTGCCGGATGCGCTCGCGCGTGACGCCGAACTCGCGCCCAACCTCCTCGAGGGTGCGCGGATGTCCGTCAACCAAGCCGAAGCGCAGCTCGATAACCTTGCGCTCACGGTCGGCCAGGCTGTCGAGCACCTGGGAAAGCTGCTCCTGCAGCATCGAGAAGCTCGCCGCGTCCGGCGGCACAACGGCCTGCGAGTCCTCGATGAAGTCGCCCAGCTGGGAGTCCTCCTCCTCGCCGATGGGCGTCTCGAGGCTCACGGGCTCCTGGGAGATCTTCTGGATCTCGCGCACGCGCTCGGCGCTCATGTCCATCTCGGCGCCGATCTCCTCGGGGGTGGGGTCGCGCCCCAAATCCTGCAAAAGCTGGCGCTGCACGCGCACGAGCTTGTTGATCGTCTCGACCATGTGCACGGGGATGCGGATCGTGCGCGCCTGGTCGGCGATGGCGCGGGTAATGGCCTGGCGGATCCACCAGGTGGCGTAGGTGGAGAACTTGAAGCCCTTCTGGTAGTCGAACTTCTCGACCGCGCGGATAAGGCCCAGGTTGCCCTCCTGGATGAGGTCCAAGAACAGCATACCGCGGCCCACGTAGCGCTTGGCGATGGAGACCACCAGGCGCAGGTTGGCCGAGATGAGCGCCTGCTTGGCGTCCAGGCCCACCTGCTCGATGCGCATGAGGCGGCGCTTCTCGGCGCGGGTAAGGGTGGCCTCGCCCATCTCCTCGGCCTCGAGCTTCTTGGTGGCGTCCAGGCCGGCCTCGATCTTCATGGCCAGGTCAACCTCGTCGGCAGCGGTGAGCAGGTCGACCTTGCCGATCTCCTTCAGGTACATGCGCACCGGGTCGCCGGTGAGCATGACGGTGGAGGCGTCCACGCCGCGCTGGCGCGCGCGATGGGTACGGTTGCGCACCACGGTGGAACGCTTGGTCTTCGCAGCGCCCATCTCGCGCTCGGCCACCTTGGCGAGCTTGGCATCCTGATCCTCAACGTCCTCGTCGTCATCCAAGCTGGAGACATCGTCGTCCATGGAGTCGTCCTCGACGTTTTGCGAGACGATCTCAACGCCCTTGTCGCGCAGGAACTGATACACGGCGTTCAGCTGGCTGTCGGTTACGTCGATGTCCTTCAAGACCACCTGGATGTCGTCTTCGGTAACGCTGCCTCCTTCGGAGCCGAGCGTGAGAAGCTTCTCGATGCATGCGTCGAGTTCAGTGTTCTTCGTGGTCTTCTTTGGCACACCTGCCCCTTTCAAGCGTCACAAGTGGGAAAAATTCTAGCAGAAAACACTATACCCAGCGCTCATGCGCCTTATCCCTGTGAGGTTTCCACAACTGGCCAGCTTAGCGATCCTAAACGCGCACGCCTGCTAAGAAAAGACACTGCGGAGGGCAGGGCGTACGTCGGCTGTCGCTGGCATCCCACCCCCCATGGCCGCCCTGGCAGGCCGCCCCGCCGCAGGTACCCTTAGGCAAGGTCTGCGAAGGGGTCGGCCACGCGGGCCGCTGCCTCGCTGAGCGCGCGGATCCTAAGCGTGAGCTGGGCCGCCTGCTCGGTGAGCGCCCGGCGGTCCTCAGAGCTGAGGGCGTGGTCGCTGCGCAGGCGGGAAAGCGCCTGGTCGCGCTCGCGCTGGGCGCCGTAGAGCTCCAGCGTGTCCAGGGTGAAGGCGATGTTGGTCTCCGTGGGGTGGCGGCTCGTTGCGCTGATCGTGCCGGCCGACACCAGCTCGGCAGCCTCCGGGCACACCGCGCGCGCCGCCGCCATGACGTCGGAGGCGGGCGTTCCCTCTGGCGTGGCGAGCACCGCCCAGGCGATCGCTTCGTCGCGCGGGTCGATCCAGCGCACCTGGGTGATGCGCTCGGCAAACGGGCGGAACTCGTCCGGGAAGGCCGTCATCAGGCAGAGCAGCTCGCGCTCTGAGCGCAGGCTGTGCCGCTCCACCTCCGTCAGCGCCTCGAGCGGCACCGCGCCGGACCCGCCCCCCGAAGCCGCAGACGGCGCCGGCGCCGGCGCGCCGGAACCGTCCTCGCCGGGATAGCCCTCGTCAACGTAGGCGTCGGCGTCCCCGTACGGCACGTACTCCCCCTCGCCCGCCGGCGCGGCATAAGCCGCCGAGCCAGACGCCGGCGCAGGCCCCGCTGGGCGGGTGCGCTGCTGCTCGGCCAAGGCGCGCGCTTCCTCGCGTCGGCGGTTCTGCGCCTCGGCGCGCTGCACGTCGCGCCACACGCGCTGAGACGACTCGCGCACCATCTCGGGATTGATGCCGAGGATGTCTGCAACCTGCTGGTAGTAGGAGTCGATCATGTAGCTTTGCCGCAGCGGGTAGAGGAGCCGGCAGGCGTCCTCGAGCGCCTTGGCGCGCCCGCCGGGGGTAGAGGTGTCGGACTTCTCCATCAGCCGGCGGAACACGAAATCCATGAGCGGCTGGGCCTGGTCGAGAAGTTCGCGCAGGGCGTCGGCGCCGCGCTGGCTCACGAACTCCATGGGGTCGAGGTTGTCCGGCAGGATCACGCAGCGCAGGTCGACCGACTCCTTCTCCACGAACTGGATGGCGCGCTCGGCTGCGCGCTGGCCGGCCTCGTCGCCGTCGAACAGGTAGATGACCTTCTTGGCGAAGCGCGTGAGCGTCTTGACGTGGTGCTCGGTCAGCGCCGTGCCGAGGGTGGCCACCACGTTTTTGATGCCCGCCTCGTGGCAGGCGATCACGTCGGTGTAGCCCTCGGTCACAATGGCGCAGGCCTCGGCTACGATGTGCTCCTTTGCCCAGTTGAAGGCGTAGAGGTTGCGCTTCTTGTGAAACAGCGCGGTCTCGGCGGTGTTGAGATACTTGGGCTGGCCCTGCCCCATGATGCGCCCGCCGAAGGCGATGCAACGGCCCTGCTCGTCCATGATGGGGAACATCACGCGGTCGTAGAAGCGGTCCGAGAGCCCCCGCCCGCGCGACACCGCCACGTTGGCGTCGATCATCTCGCGCGGGGTGAAGCCGCGCGAGCGCAGGTGCGCCACAAGCGCGCCGCGCCCCGGCGCGAAGCCGAGCCGGTAGCGGCGGCACACCGCCGAGCCGAACCCGCGCGAGGCGAAGTACTCACGCGGCCGGCTGTCCTTGCCGCGCATGAGCATGGTGTGGTAGAAGGCCGCCGTCTCCTCGCACACCTGCACCAGGCGCGTGCGCTTGGTGCCGCGCTCGCGGGTGGGGCCGTCGTCGGCGATCTCGATGCCGGCGCGGTCGGCCAGGTAGCGGATGGCCTCCGGGAAGCTCAGGTTCTCGCGGCGCATCACGTAGGTGAAGCAGTCGCCGCCCGCCCCGCAACCGAAGCAGTGCCACGACTGGGTGGACGGGATGATGTGGAACGACGGGGTCTTCTCGCCGTGAAACGGGCAGCACCCCCAGAACTCGCCGTTGCGCGGCCGCAGCTCCACAGTCTCGCCCACAAGCGCCACCAGGTCGGTGGCGGCGCGGACCCTCTCCTTGTCCTCTTCCGAGATCACGCGCAGCTCACCGCCTTGTCGCCAAAGGCCTCGCGGACCTGCTCGATGTTGCGCTTCACCTCGGCGATAAGCGCGTCAACGCTCTCAAAGGTCAGAGGCGCGCGCAGGCGGTCGAAAAACGCCACGCGCAGCTCGGAGCCGTACAGGTTGCCGGAAAAGCCCAGCAGGTTCGCCTCCAAGTGCGCGGAGCGCGCGTCGTCGGCAAACAGCGGCGGGAGCCCCACGTTGATCGCGGCAGGCCATGCGCGGTCCCCCACCAGGGCGAAGCCCGCGTACACCCCCTCGGCCGGCAGCTGCATGCGGCCGTCCACCGCCACGTTGGCCGTGGGGAAGCCCATCCCCGCGCCCTCGCCGCGGCCGTGCTCCACCACGCCGGCAACGGCGTAGGCGCGCCCCAGCTCGCAGGCGGCCTCGCGCACGCGGCCCTCGCCCACCAGCGCGCGGATGCGCGTGGCAGAAACCGGCAGGCCGCCGTCGCGCACCAACCGGTGCCCGAAGACCTCGACGCCGCAGGCGGACCCCCAGGCCGCGATGACCTCGACCGTGGAGGCGCCGCCGCGGCCGAGCCTGAAGTCCTCGCCCACGTGCACGGCCCGCACGTTGAGCACGCCGCCGAGCACCTGCGAGAAAAACGCCTCGTGGTCGAGCGCCGCCAGCTCGCGGGTGAACGGCACCACGAGCACCGCGTCCACCCCGCTTGCGGCGAGCGCGCGCAGACGGTCTGCGGAGGTGAGCAGGCGCTTTGCCGGCGTGCCAGGCAGCACGCAGTCAGGATCGGGGTCGAAGGTCACCGCCACGGCGGCGAGCCCGCGCGCCCGTGCGTCGGCAACCATCTTGGCCACGAGCGTCTGGTGCCCCTCGTGGAAGCCGTCGAAGGCGCCGATGCTCACCGCGCAGGCAAGCGGCGCGTCAGCAGGACCCTCCGAGCCCGCGGCAACGCACCCCGTGCCGCAGGCGGGATCGAACGCCAGGCGCCACGCCGGCGCCTGCGCCCCCGTCATGAGAAACGCCCGCTTGAGCTCGCTTGCCTCAACGCCTGTCATCTGATGCCGCCGATCCCCTCTGGAAACACGTCTTTCATCCTCAGCGCCCCGCCGTCGTAAAACGCGAGCGCGCGCAGCCTGCCGCCCACCACCACGCCGGCACGCTCCTCTTCGCCGAAGGGCGCCTGCGTGTTGAAAGTGGCGGCGGCGAAGCGCCGGCGCGGAACCGCCCGGCCGCACAGGACGTCGTCGAGCGCCTCGGGCAGAAGGTCCACCCGGCCTACGCCGAGAGCCTTGATGGGGTCGATCGCCCAGCGGTTCTCGTCAAACGAGGAGAGCGCCTCCTCGTCAGCGCAGCGCGCCAGGGTAACGCAGCCCGAGGCCGTGCGCCTGAGCGCGCCCACGTGTGCAGCCGACCCCACGGCCCGCCCGATGTCGCGGGCGAGCGCGCGGATGTAGGTGCCCTTGCTCACCGTGAAGGCGACGTCCCACGCAACCGCGCCGCCCTCCGGGCCGCCGTTGTGCGCAGAGGCGTCCTCCTCGCCCTGCGCCACGCCGATGAGCTGCGCGGCGCGCACGGTAACCGAACGCGGGGCAAGCTCGAGCGCCTCGCCGGCGCGGGCGGCGCGGTACGCGCGCGTACCGCCCACCTGGATGGCCGAGTACGCGGGGGGCACCTGCATCTGCGGGCCGGTGAAGCGCGCGAGCGCCTGCGCGGCGAAGGCCGGGTCGGCAAGCTCGGGCGGCACAGGCGCGGTTGCGCGCACCGCGCCCTCGGCGTCGTCGGTCTCGGTCTCGGTGCCGAAGACGATGCGCGCCACGTAGCTCTTCTCGTCCAGGGTGAGGCGTCCCAGAAGCCGCGTGGCCTGTCCGATGCCGATCACCATGACGCCCGAGGCGAGCGGGTCAAGCGTGCCGGCGTGGCCCACGCGGCGCTCCCCCACCAAGCGGCGCACGCGCGACACCATGTCGTGCGACGTGCAGCCAACCGGCTTGTCCACGGCGATGAGGCAGTTGTACGCAGAGGTTCGCTTCCGTGCCACCGCTTCTCCTTTTTCGTGTAGGTTCGCAGGCCCGCCGTGCGCCGCCGCATCTAGTGCGCGGCCTCACGCGGGGTGGGCGGGCATGCGCGCGTTCTTACCGATGCTTGCCGGCGCCTGGTTATGCGCCGGCCTGTTCACCTTCGGCGACAAGCGCCCGCAGGCGCGGGAGCACCGCGCCCAGCGCCTCGTCGACGGTGCCGGCGAAGGTGAAGCCCGCCGCCGCCACATGACCGCCGCCGCCGAGCTCGCCGGCCACAGCCGAGACGTCGAGCGCGCTTTTGGAGCGCAGGTTGCCGCGCACGCGCCCGTCGGCGGTGCCGCGCAAAAACAGGCACACGTCGACCCCGCCCACCGAGCGCACGATGTCGATGAGCCCGTCGCACTCGTCGGGACTCACGCCGCAGCGCTCAAGGTCCTCGTGCGTGGCGAAGCTGTAGGCGATGGCGCCGCCCTCGACCGGGCACACCATCAGGCGCTTCATCACGAGGCCCTTGAGGCGCAGGTACTCGGGGCGCTGGCTCTGGTAGACGTTGAGCGCGATCCACGCTGGGTCGGCACCGGCGGCAACGAGTCGCGCAGCCGAGGCGAAGGCGGCCGCGTCGGCGTTTTGATACTGGAAGCGCCCCGTGTCGGTCACGATGCCGGTCATGAGGCAGGTGGCGATGGCGGGATCGATCTCGACGCCGGTGGCGCGCAGGAACTTCTCGATGATGACGGCGCAGGCGGCCGCGCGCGTGTCGCGCACCACCGCGTCGGCGACCTCAGCAGCCGCCGGGTGATGGTCGAAGACCGCCGTGGCGCCCGCGCGGTAGAACACGTCCTCGGCGTGGTTCACGCGCCCGGGATGCGGCGAGTCGACCATGATGAAGAGGTCCGGCGTCGCCGTGTAGGCGCTCGCCGGCTCAAAGCGCTCCGCGCCCGGCAGGAAGCGCAGCACGCGCGGCACCTCGGCGTCGTCGGCGAGCAGAAAGCTCACGCGCTTGTTGGGGAACAGCCCCTCGATGGCCTGCCCCAGCCCGAGCGCCGAGCCCAAGGCGTCGCCGTCGGGGGACGTGTGCCCCGAGATCGCGATGGTCTGCGCCTGATTGATCAGCTCGAAGATCCGCGCGCAAGCGGCGGAACCGTTGAACTCACCCATTGCTGTCCTTCGTCCTCGTTCTCCTCGGGCCGGGCCCGAACAAAGACCCGGCCGCAAGCGGCCGGGTACGTATGCTAGCTCAGCTAAGATGCGTATTTTACGCCCCCGCGTTGTCCGAAGGCGCCGTGCCTGGCTCCTCGTCCGGATCGGGCGCGTCAGGGTCGATGGGGTAGCCCTCCTCGTCCTTCGGCACTGCCATGGTCTCGGGCACCTGCTTGAGCGCCACCGCGATCCGCTCCGCCTCGTCGGTGGAGCGGTCGATCTTGAAGGCGAGCTCGGGCGTCACGCGCCAGTCGAGCGAGCGCGCCAGCAGCGAGCGGATGCGCCCCTTGGCGGCGTTGAGCGCCTCGAGCACCTCCTCGTAGCGATCCTCCTCGCACGACACATACACCTTCGCGAAGGCGCGGTCCACCGAGACCTCCACCCCCGTGATCGTGATCAGGTCGAGCCGGGGGTCGGCGATCTCGAACAGCAAGATGTAGCCGAGCTTCTCGCGCAGCTGCTCGCCGGTGCGGCGGGTGGCAGCGGTCTGCTTCATAGCGCCCTCCTACTCCGTGCGGGCGATCTGCACGATCTCGTAGCCCTCGAGCACGTCGCCGGGCTTGATGTCCTGGAACTTGTCGAGGCCCAAACCGCACTCGTAGCCGTTCTTGACCGACGTGACGTCGTCCTTGAAGCGGCGCATCGAGGCGAAGGTGCCGTCGTAGATAACCACGCCGTCGCGCACCACGCGCACCTTGTCGTTGCGGTGCAGCTCGCCCTCGGTGACCATGCAGCCGGCCACCACGCCGACCTTGGGCACGCGGAAGGTCTCGCGCACCTCGGCGGCGCCGGTCTGGCGCTCCTCCTCGGTGGGCTTGAGCATGCCGATGCGGGCGGCGTCGATGTCCTCGATCGCCTTGTAGATGATCGAGTAGGTCTTGATCTGCACCTTCTCGCGCTCGGCGAGGTCGCGGGCCTTGCCCTGCGGGCGCACGCCGAAGCCGATGACGATGGCGTTGGAGGAGGCGGCGAGCATCACGTCGGTCTCGGTGATGGCGCCCACCGCCGAGTGGATGATGTTGATGCGCACCTCGGACTGGTCCATCTTGCCCAGCGCGTCGGCCAGCGCCTCGATGGAGCCCTGGACGTCGGCCTTGACCACCAGGTTGAGCTCCTTGAGGTCGTTGTCGCTCATCTCGGAGAAGAGCGTCTCGAGCGTCACGTGCTTGACCTTGTTCTGCTCCTCGATGCGGGCCTTGAGGGCGCGCTCGTCGGCGAGCTTCTTGGCGTCGCGCTCGTCGTCGAAGACGCGGAACTCGTCGCCGGCCGCCGGTACGGAGGACAGGCCCAGCACCTCGACGGCATCAGAGGGGCCGGCCTCGGTCTTGTGCTCGCCGTGCTGGCCGATCATGGCGCGCACGCGGCCGTAGCTGAGGCCCGCCACCAGCGCGTCGCCCACGTGCAGGGTGCCGCGGTTCACGAGCACCGTGGCAACCGGGCCGCGGCCGCGGTCGAGCTTGGCCTCGAGGATGTAGCCGGAGGCGAAGGTGTCGGGGTTGGCCTTGAGCTCGAGCACGTCGGCCTGGAGCAGCACGCTCTCGAGCAGCTCTTCGATGCCCTGGTGCTTCTTGGCCGAGACGTTCACGAACATGTTCTCGCCGCCCCACTCCTCCGGGATCACGCCGTACTCGGTGAGCTCCTGGCGCACGCGGTCGGGGTTGGCGTCGGGCTTGTCGCACTTGTTGACGGCCACCACGATCGGCACGCCGGCGGCCTTGGAGTGGTTGATGGCCTCGACGGTCTGGGGCATGACGCCGTCGTCGGCGGCCACCACGAGGATGACCACGTCGGTGACCTTGGCGCCGCGGGCGCGCATGGCCGTGAAGGCCTCGTGGCCCGGGGTGTCCACGAAGGTGATCTGGCGGCCGTTGATCTCAACCTGCGAGGCGCCGATGTGCTGGGTGATGCCGCCGGCCTCGCGGTCGATGACGTGGGTGTTGCGGATGGCGTCCAGAAGCGACGTCTTGCCGTGGTCGACGTGGCCCATGACGGTAACCACCGGCGGGCGCGGCTTGAGGTCGGCCGGGTCGTCGTAGAACGAGAAGGAGTTCTCCTCCTCGGGGGTGATGATCTTGATGGAGCGGCCCAGGTCGTCGGCAACGAGTTCCACGAGGTCGTTGGACATGGACTGTGTCATCGTGAGCGGGGTGCCCAGCAAGAACAGGCGCTTGATGATGTCGTTGGCGGGAACCCCCAGAGCCTCGGCGAGCTCCTGCACGGTGATGCCCTCGGACACGCGGACGGTGTCCATCTCCTCGGGCGACAGGCCGTGCTCGAGCGCGTCCTGGAGCTTGGCCTCGTGCTCGGCGCGGGCGGCCTCGCGCTCGCGCTTCTCCTTGCGCTTCTTGCGGCGGCCGGTGGACTCGCGGGAAGCCTCCTCAACGGCGGCGCGGGCCTCCTGCAGCACCTTCTCGCGGTTGTACTCCTCGGCCTCGCGCGCCATGCGGGCGTAGCGATCCTCGCCCTCGTGGGACTCGTGGCGCTTCTTCTTGCCGCGGCCGCGCTCCGGCGCCGGTGCCGGAGCGGAGGCAGCCAGGTCGGCGGAGGCGCCGCGGCGGCCGGACTTGCCCGCCTTGCCGTGGGAGCGCTCGGCGCGCGCCTGCTTATTCTGCTCGGCGGCGGCGGCCTTCTCGGCGGCCTCCTTCTCCTTCTTCTCCTTCAGCACTTCCTCCTGCTCGGCGATCTGGGCGAGCAGCGAGCTGAAGCGGCTGGTTGAGGAGCCGGGTGCAGGCTTCTTCTTTTGCTTCTCGGCCTCGGCGGCGGCAGCGGCCTCGGCGGCCTCCTGCTCGAGGCGGCGGCGCTCCTCCTCGGCGAAGCGCGCCGTCTCCTCGGCCAGGCGCGCGGCCTCGGAAAGGCGGCGCTCCTCGGCGCGGCGGGCCTCAACGGCCAGGCGCTCCTTCTCGGCCTCGGCGGCAGCGGCGGCCTCCTCGGCGGCCTGAGCCTCCTGCTCGGCCTTCTTCTGCGCCTCGATCTCGGCGGCGCGGGCCTCAAGGATGGGCGCGAGCTTCTTGCGCACCATCGACACGTAGGCATCCTCCAAGGTGGAGCTGGCCGACTTGGCGGGGATCTTCATCTCCGCCAGATGACCGAGCATCTCCTTGGACGTCATGCCGAATTCCTTGGCAAGATCGTGTACACGAACCTTCGCCATAAGCGTTCACCTACCTCCCCGGCTCATCGCCGGATCAATCCTCTCCAACGGTCGCCTCCGCCTACGCGGTCCCCGGTTGCGCGCCGGGGCAAGCCGCTAGATCAGATCCTCCGCATCCTCGATGAGGTCGGATTCGGGCACGACCACGGTGGGGTCGACAAGCGACACGGCCTCGTGCACGCCGCAGTAGCGCGAACCGGGGCGCGCCTGGTTGCGGCAGCGCACGCCGGAGGGGCTCACGTACTCGCAGCGGCGCGGCTCGTCGGCGTCGATGAGGTCGTCGACGGGCTCGGGCGCCACGGGCACGTTCTTCAAGATGTCGGCCGCGAGCGTCTCGCTCTTGATGTCGATGTGCCAGCCGGTGAGGCGCGCCGCCAAGCGGGCGTTCTGGCCGGCCTTGCCGATGGCCAGCGACAGCTGGTCGTCGGGCACGATGACGCCGGCGTAGTTCTTCTCCTCGTCGATAAGCACGCGGGTGACCTTGGCCGGGCTGAGGGCGTTGGCCACGTAGACGGCCGGGTCCTCGTCCCAGAGGATCACGTCGACGCGCTCGCCGCGCAGCTCACCCACCACGGTGCGCACGCGGCTGCCCTTGGGGCCCACGCAGGCGCCCACCGGGTCGAGGCGCGGGTCGAGCGAGCGCACGGCCACCTTGGAGCGCTGGCCGGGCTCGCGGATGCAGCTCATGATCTCGACGGAGCCCTCGTAGATCTCGGGTACCTCGAGCTCGAAGAGGCGGCGCAGCAGCGCCGGGTGGGTGCGCGAGACCACGATGGAGGGGCGCGAGTGCTCGCCGCGCACCGGCTGAACCGCGGCGTTGGGGTCGCGCACGTCGATGATGACGGCCTTCAGGCGCTGGTTGTGGGTGTAGCGCTCGCCGGCGGGGCGCTCGTTGCGCTCGTTCTCGTTGCGGCGCTGGTCGAAGTGCGGGAGCTCCGCCTCGACGCCCTCGCGGATCTTCAGGATGGTGAAGTCGGGCGTGGTCTGCAGCACGGTGCCGGTGATGATGTCGCCGATGCGGCTGGAGAACTCCTCGTAGATCTGCTGGCGCGCGGCGTTGCGCACGATGGCGTTGATCTCGGCCTTGGCGTGCTGGGCGGCGATGCGGCTCGTGTCCTTGGGCGTGACGTCCACCTCGGTGAACTCGGTGTACTCGCCGGTCTCGTCGTCGAAGGACTCCTCCACCGGCACGAGCTTGTACACGTAGATCTTGCCCGTGGCGCGGTCGATGGTGACCTTGGCGCCGTAGGTGAGGTTCAGGATGTCAGCGTAGCTCTTGGCGAGCGACTGCTCCAAGCGGTCGAGCAGGTACAGCTGGTCGATGTGCTTCTCCTGGCACAGCGCCATCAGCGCTTCCATCATCTCAGATGCCATTACTTCTCCTCCTTCGAGCCCTTGAAGTCATACGAGGGCTTGAGCGTTGCCTTCTTCATCTCGTCGAGGGTAAAGGTCACGTCCTCGCCGTCGACCTCCAAGGTGACGGCGTCGGTGCCCACGGCCTTGATGGTGCCGGTGAAGCTGCGGCGACCCTCCACGGCGTTGGTCTTGACCTCGACCTCGTGACCGCAGAAGCGCTCGAAGTCCTTGAGGCGGCGCAGCGGGCGCGCCATGCCCGGCGACGAGACCTCGAGCGTGTAGGAGCCGGGCAGCGGATCCAGCGCATCCAGGGTGTCGGAGATCCAACCGGTTTGGCCGGCGACCTCGTCCAGGTTGATGTCAGCGCCGTCCAGCTTCTCGATGCGCACGCGCACGCACGGCGCCTTGGTGGCGCCCACCACCTCGACGTCCACGATGTCGACGCCGTGAGCCGCGGCCGCGTCCTCCAGCACGTCGAGAACCGCCTGCTCCGTCTTGGTCTTAACCACCGTCCCACCTCCTCATACAAGAAGAGAGCGGGGCGCGAACGCCCCACTCCCTCGTTTCAGCTGCTTTAGGTTAAGAATGAATATAGCACAAGCCGAGAAAATCTGCCACATTTCTCCATATGCCCAGCTCACACACAGGTTCTCCACGATCCGGACTTGGCGGTTGGGGCGGGGGCGGGCATATCATCCCGTGCTCTCGAGCAGTCAACATCATCAGGACATGTCAACGTCAGGGCTGGGGCCGGGTATATCGTCCCGCGCGCAGTTCTGCAGACGCAGGACATGCCGTTCCCGGCATGTCCGTCGCGTCGAAGCTGTTTGAGCACGGGATGATATGCCCGGCCCCAACCCGTCAAGCACAAGGCCCGCGACCGTTTTCCGATCGCGTGCCCTTCGGGTTGGCGCTTATCGCACAAAGCTTACTTGGCCACGATGTTCACGAGCTTGCCGGGAACGTAGATCACCTTGACCACGTTCTTGCCGGCGATCCAGCGCTCGGCGGCGGCCAGCGCGGCCTGCTCAACCTCGTCTTTGGGGGCGTCGGCGGCAACCTCGATGCGCGTGCGCACCTTGCCGAGCACCTGCACCGCGACCTCCACGGTGTCGCGCTTGGCCTGGGCAAGGTCAAAGGTCGGCCACGGCGCGCCGTAGACGCTCTCGGTGTGGCCGAGCGCCTCGTGCCACAGCTCCTCGGCCCAGAACGGGCAGATGGGGGTCAGCGCCAGCACGATGTTCTCGGCCACCTTGGCGCACAGCGCGCGGTTGCGCTGCGCGGCCGGCACGTTGTTGAGGTAGGCGCTCGCAGCGTTCACGAGCTCCATGATCGCGCTGATAGCGGTGTTGAACTGCTGACGGTCGAAGTCCTCGGTGCACTTGGCGAGCGTGCGGTGCATCTCGCGGTTGAGCTCGAGGGCGGCCTCGTCAAGCGCGGACGAGTCGACGACAGCGCCGAGGTCGGCGGTGCCGGCGAGCTGCCACACCATGCGCCAGGCGCGCTTGAGGAAGCGGTTCGCGCCCTCCACGGCCTTGGGATCCCAGTCGAAGTCCTTCTCGGGCGGGGCGATGAACAGGATCGTGAGGCGCATGGTGTCGGCGCCGTAGGGCTCGATCACGCTCGACGGAGGCACCACGTTGCCCTTGGATTTTGACATGGTCTCGCCGTTCTCGTCCTTCACCATGCCCTGGCACAGCAGGTTGGTGAAGGGCTCGTCAACGCTGAGCAGCCCCATGTCGCGCAGGGCCTTGGTGAAGAAGCGGCTGTAGAGCAGGTGCAGGATGGCGTGCTCGATGCCGCCGATGTAGTTGTCGACCGGCATCCAGCGGTCGGCCGCCTCCTTGGAGAAGGGCAGCTCGGTGTTGTGCGGGTCACAATAGCGCAGGTAGTACCAGCTGGAGCACGTGAAGGTGTCCATGGTGTCGGTCTCGCGGCGGGCCGGACGGCCGCACACCGGGCAGGTGGTCTCGTAGAACTCCTTGCACTCGGCAAGGGTCTCGCCCGCGCCGAGGTCGAGGTTGTCGGGCAGCACCACGGGCAGCTGATCCTCGGGCACCGGAACGATGCCACAGTGGTCGCAGTACACCACCGGGATGGGGTTGCCCCAATAGCGCTGACGGCTGATGAGCCAGTCGCGCAGGCGGAACTCGACCTTGCGACGGCCCACGCCGCGCTCCTCGAGCTCGGCCACCACGGCCGCCTCGCCCTCGGAGTGCTTGCCGCCGGTCATGCCGGTGAAGCGGCCCGACTGAACGAGCGTGCCCTCGGCGGCATGCGCGGACTCCCAGGCAACGGTGTCGGCGCGGTAGGAGGAAACAACCTCCTCGCGCGTCTTGCCCGTCTCGTCCACAAGGGCCTGGATCTCGTCGTCCATGAGGATGATGGGCTTCACAGGCAGGCCGTACTTGGTGGCGAACTCAAAGTCGCGCTGGTCGCCGCAGGGAACAGCCATGACGGCGCCGGTGCCGTAGTCGGACACGATGTAGTCGGCCACCCAGACCGGAACCTTCTCGCCGTTGATGGGGTTCACCACGTAGCGGCCCGTGAAGGCGCCGTGCTTCTCGAGCTCGCCCTGGGCGCGCTCCACCGCGGTGACGTGCTTGGCGCCCTCCACGACCTCCATGACGCCAGCCTCGTACTCCGTGCCGGCCACGAGGTCGTGCAGGCCCTCGTACTCGGGAGCGAGGAGGAAGAAGGTGCAGCCGAAGAGCGTGTCGGCGCGGGTGGTGAAGACGGTGATCTTACCCTTGTCGCCTGCGATGGGGTTGTCGTCGGCGTCGCAGAGCGTAAAGTCAACCTCGGCGCCCTCGGAGCGGCCGATCCAGTTGGCCTGCATCTGCTTGACGCGCTCGGGCCACCCCGGGAGCTTCTCCAGGTCGTCCAGGAGCTCCTGGGCATAGTCGGTGATCTTGAAGTACCACTGCTCGAGGTCGCGCTTCTCGGGCGCCTCGCCGCAGCGCCAGCACACGCCGTCGGTGACCTGCTCGTTGGCCAGCACCGTCTTGCAGTTGGGGCACCAGTTGACCGGGTTCTTCTTGCGGTAAACCAGCCCGCGCTCCATGAGCTTCTCGAAGATCCACTGACCCCAGCGGTAGTAGTCGGGGCTGCAGGTCCTCACCAGGCGGTCGAGGTCGTAGGAGAAGCCCATGCGGCGCATCGTGGCGAGCGCCTGGTCCATGTTCTTGTACGTCCACGCCTTGGCCTGGGTGTTGTGCTTGATGGCGGCGTTCTCGGCAGGCAGGCCGAAGGCGTCGAACCCGATGGGGTGCAGCACGTCGTAGCCGCGCATGCGCGCCTGGCGGGCCATGGCGTCGCCGATGGTGTAGTTGCGCGCGTGGCCCATGTGCAGGTCGCCCGAAGGGTACGGGAACATCTCGAGGATGTACTTCTTGGGCTTGGCCGGATCGGTGTCCGTCTTATAGATGCCCTCGGCGTCCCAGGCGTCCATCCACTTGGCCTCGATGGCCTGGGCGTTGTACGCGGGGATCTCGCGGGGCTCGTGCGTGGAGCAGTTGCACATAGGCTCTCCTTCTTGAAGCTTCATGCGTAAAAGGGAGGCGGCGGGGCGGCGGCTGGTTGCACCGGATTGGCGCGCGACCGCCGACGCCCCCTGCTCCCTGCCGTGCGGCGTAAGCGTTCAAGAGTATACACCGTTTGCTCCAGCGTCCACGACGTTCTCGCGGTTGTAACAGTGTGGGACGGGCGCGGTGCGGGCGGGGCGGCGGGCGGCGCGAGCGGGGCGGCGGTGTAGGTGGGGCGGCGGGCGGCGCGGGTGGTCGGGGAGGGCGGCCAGGGAGGGCGGCGCGGGTGGCGGCGCGCATTTTTCTCGACAGGTACCACGCGCCACGCATTTTTCTCGTCAGGCGCACTGGGCCGCACATTATTCTCGTCAGGCACGACGCGCGCTGCAGCTTCCTCTTGACAGGCGCACCGGCCCGCATATTCCTCTCGGCAGGTTCGAGGGGTCGCATATTCCTCTCGGCAGGCACGACGCGCGCCGCCCGCTTTTCTCGGCAAGCGCACCGGGCCGCACTTTCTTCTCGGCAGGTATGAGAGACCGCGCATTCCTCTCGGCAGGTGCAACCTACCTCATAGGCTTTCCCAGCGTTCTGCACTAATTACTCGACAGAAACAAAATGGCCTCAGCGGACAGGCGGCGCATACGTGCAAAAGCCAAGTGAAATATGACAGGTCCCCATCCCAAGCGCCCTCATTTACGCATCTGCCAAGTAAAATGCGCCAAACGGGAATGATCCCCATCACGTACGCGGCATTTATCGAGAAGAATACGCCGACGTCATCGAGCGATGCGTGCCCCCAATGACCGTCATGCTCACTCACCGCAGCTCCCCCACCCGCTTGCAGCTCTCGTCCGTCGCAGCTCTCACACACGCTTGCAACCCCCGCAGCTGAAGTTCTCGCCCGCCGCAGCTTCCCTACATGCCGCAGCCCCCCCGCTTGAAGTTCTCTTCCGCCGCAACTCTCCCACCTGCTTGAAGCCCCGCATGCCTCAGCTCTCGCCCGCCCTCCTGCAACCCTCGTCCACCGCAGCCCTCCCCAAACATTTGCAGCTCCCCTGCATGCCGCAGTTCTCGTCCGGCGCAGCCCTCGCTCACCGCAGCTTCCCTACATGCCGCGGCTCTCCCACCCGCTTGCAACTCTCCCGCATGCTGCAGCCCTCTCGCCCGCCGCAGCTCTCGCCCGTCCTCAGCAACCCACCTTGCATCTGTCGAGAAAAACGAGCCGACGCTACCGTTGGCAATGCATTTCCGACCGCGCAGCAAAACGCGCTTGCCCCTCAGCCCAAAAACGGCAACACTCCCCTTACCAGGAAACCCGGATGGCCGCCCCATCCGGGTTTCGCCGTTTTACGGGGGCTGGTTGGATGCGTGCTGGTTTTTCGGCAAGATCGTGCCGGCTTCCCTTGCTTGGAAGGAGAGCCATGACCGTTGTTCTCGCCCACGCCTCGGCACTTCAAGCGCTGCAGCACCTTGCCGCACGCGGAGAAAAACCACGCCCCGTCTCGGTCTCGGGCGCGTACGGCACCTTGAAAGCGCCCAGCCTGTCGGAAATCGCCGGCATCGACCGCGCCGTACTGGGAATCGGCAAGCGCATACACATAGCCGTCCCCTCACGTGAGGCCGCCATCCGCAGAAGCGGCGTGGCGAGCCACGTGCTTGCGCGCCCGCTTCCCCGGTGGGCGCTGCTTTGTGTCGACCCAGGCCTCCTTTGCCTGCACCCCATTATCGCCGCCGCCCAGATGGCCCAACGCCTGGATCTTGTTGAGCGCATCAGCCTGCTCTACGAGATCTGCGGCACATATGCCACCAGCGCAGGCGGCCGAAACAGCTACGCCGAGGTAAAACCGCTCGCAAGCGTACGCACGCTCACGCGCGCCCGCGAGCGTTTGCCCGAACTGCGCGGCGGCGCGCTGGTGGCTGACGCCTTGCGATTCGCAACCGACGGCGCAGCATCGCCCGCCGAAACGGAGATGGCGCTGCGCTTTGGGCTGCCGCGGCGTTTGGGCGGCTATGCCTTTGGCGTGCCGGTGCTCAACCGCGAAATCCGCGCCGGCAGCTTTCGGTACGCCGACGGAACGCCGGTGCGCAAAGGTCAGCCGCGCAAACCCGACCTGACATGGCCCGAGCTGAGCATTGCGCTCGACTACCACGGCGAGCGGTCGCATCAAACGTTCAAGCAGGTGGATCACGACCTGCGGCGCACAAACGAGCTGCAGATCTCGGGCATCACCTGCTTCACGCTCACGCGACATCAGGCGAGCGACTGCCTTGCCACCGACCGGCTGGCGTACCAAATGCAAAAAGCGGCGTTCGGGCGCATTCGCCGCTACCCGCCCGGGTTCTACGCCGCGCGGCTCGACCTTGCGGCGCGGCTTCTGCAAATTCGTCAACGGAACTGGCAGCGGCTCGCATAGGCCGGGAGTGCGAAAGAAGCCTTCTCAGCGGCGCGACCGTGCACTTTTCTCGACAAAGACGAGAAGGGCGCGCGTTATTTCTCACCGGGTAGAGAGCGCGCGCATTCCTCTTGACAGGTACAAAAGTGCGCACAATTCTCTCAGCAGGTGCAGACAACATTACCCTTTTGACGCTGTTTTTGCGCAAGTTACTTGGCAGATACAAAAGGGCCAGGCGACGCACACTGCGAGAGTGTGTACCAGCCGAGAAAAACCTGTCACTCCGAAGCGAAACAGCGCACGCCTTTTGCACCTGCCGAGAAGAACGCACCTGACCCAAGGCTCTCCTACGAGCCCTGTTGCACTTGTCGAGAAGAATGGGCTGAAACCGCCTCATAGGGCCCAAGTACCATGCATCTGCCAAGAGGAATCTGCAGATGCAGGGCCGGCCAACGTACGCCATCGTACCTGTCGAGAAAAACCTGCGACCTCAAGGTGTTCTCGTGCGCATCCTTTGCACGAGCCGACAAAACGCGGCAGCACGGCTGACCCGGGGCGCCGGCCCAAGATGCCCGGCCGTTACAGGTATGCGCTGCCGCGGGACTCCTCTACCGAGCGGATGGTTGCCACGTTGGCGGCCTCCACGTCGCTGAGCGGCGAGGACATGGCATCGAACTCCTCCGGCGTGTATTGCTCGCTATACCAGGACTTGCCGTCGAAGTAATCCTGCAAATCAGCGCTCGAGAAGCCGCGACCATGCCGCGCGAAGATCTCGTTGCGCGCAAGGCAGAGCTCCCAGTCGGAGTAATCCTCCAGCTCGGAGGCGTCGTAGGCATGCGTGGCGCTGTCGGGCAGCACGTAACCCGCAGGATCGCTCAGCGCCGCCTCAACATCGGCGGCACTCTTGCCCTCATCGTCCTTGTCGTCGGCGTTATCGGCATCCGACACCAGGATAGCCGTGGTAGACGTGGCGCCCGCGTAACCGCTGAGCTCGTCCAGGGCCACCGAGACCGTGCGCGCGCCCGAGGCCGCCTTGCCGGTCAGGGCCGAAGAGTACACCAGGCGGCACGCCCCGTTGCCCGAGGCAGTGAACCGCTCGACCGTCGCCGCCGTGGCCGACCCGCCGTCCGCACCCGTCTCGGACACGGTAAAGTCGGCGGGCGTGAGGACGCTCGCGTCAAAGGAGCCGTCCGTTGCGGCGATGGTGAAGTCTACCACCACCGTAGGGTAGGCATCGGCATTTACCGCGCTGATCTGCAGCTTGAGCGGCATAAGCGTGGTAGTGTCGGCTGCGGGCACGATGTCGGTCTGCGTCGCCTGGTCGTCCGACGCGGCCGAGAACAGCCCGCCGCTGGCAACCATCCAGCCTACGAGCACGGCCACCACGAAAACCACCACCACTCCCGCGGCGACAAGCGCCGTGCGCCCGGCGCCGCGGTGTGGCACGGGCTTGCCGGGATAGAGGATCCCGTCTTGCGGAATGGACGGCGGCAGGGGCACGTTGATGGGCGCCGTGTCGCTGGGCTTGGCGGACTTTGCGGGCTCGGCTGCGGCAAAGGGATCAGTTCCGGCGCTCACTGTATCCACCGCATCGCCTGCGCCCGCCCCGTTAGCCGACACCGCAACGGTTGGCTGGGCATAGGGAGAAGCGACCACGGTCTCGGCAGGATCGGCCGGGTACGCATACGCCGCCCGGCGGTCGATCGGCACCGCGCCGCGCGCGTTGCCAGCCACGGGCCCCTGCGGGCACGCCGCCGCGCCGTCAGCACCGACAGCTCGCCCAGCCTGCGCGGCGTCGGCGCGCTGCTCGGCCGAGAAGAGCGCGGTGGCGTCGGCGTCAACGTCGGCTGCAGCGGCAACGCACGTGCGGGCCATGGCGCTTGCAACCGCCTCGTCCTGCGCGCTCCGGGCGGCCGCATCCGCAGACGCGGGCGCGGACGCCACGCGCTTGCCGCAGTACGGGCAAAACGCCGTGCCCTTCTCAAGCTCGGCCCCACAGCTTACGCAATACATGCCATCACGCTCCCCGCGCCATGCGGCGCCCCGGTTTTCTCGCCTAAGTATAGCGGCAACGCGCACCGGGGCCAAAATCGAGCGCCCTTCCGCGTGCGTCGGCAGCGACACACCGCCGCGAACCCGCACCCCCCGCAGCATCCGCGGCGAAGGCCCCTCTCCGCCACCGCCGCCCGTAATGAAAAGGACCGCAGGCACATTCGCCCGCGGCCCCGCGCAGCCATATCAGCAGCGTCCGAACCTTAGAGCGCCGGCGTCCCCAACCAACCCGGGGAAGCCGCCCGCCCTCGCGCTTAGTAGCTCACGCTCTGGTTGGACTCCTTCACCACGACGTCGTGCGCGCCGCCCTCAACGATGGAGGTGGCCGAGACCAGCGTCAGGCGCGCCTTCTCCTGCAGCTCTTTGATGGTGAGCGCACCGCAGTTGCACATCGTGGACTTGATCTTGTAGAGCGTCTGCTGCACGCCCTCCTTGAGGGAGCCGGCGTACGGCACGTAGGAGTCGACGCCCTCCACGAAGCCGAGCTTGGCCGCGCCGCCCAGGTCGTAGCGCTGCCAGTTGCGGGCGCGCGCCGAGCCCTCGCCCCAGTACTCCTTCATGTACTGGCCGTTCACGTTCACGCGCTCGGTCGGGCTCTCGTCGAAGCGGGCGAAGTAGCGGCCGAGCATCATGAAGTCGGCGCCCATGGCAAGCGCGAGCGTCATGTGGTAGTCGTACACGATGCCGCCGTCGGAGCACACCGGCACGTAGACGCCCGTCTCCTCGAAGTACTTGTCGCGCGCGCGGCACACGTCGATAACCGCGGACGCCTGGCCGCGGCCGATGCCCTTGGTCTCGCGCGTGATGCAGATGGAGCCGCCGCCGATGCCGACCTTCACGAAGTCGGCGCCAGCGTCGGCGAGGAACCGGAAGCCGTCCTCGTCCACCACGTTGCCCGCGCCCACCTTCACAGTGTCGCCGTAGCGCTCGCGGATCCAGTCGAGCGTGAGCTTCTGCCACTCGGAGAAGCCCTCGGAGGAGTCGATGCACAACACGTCGGCGCCGGCCTCGACCAGCAGCGGCACGCGCTCGGCATAGTCGCGCGTGTTGATGCCCGCACCCACCATGTAGCGCTTGTTTGCGTCGAGCATCTCGTCAGGGTTGGTCTTGTGGCTGTCGTAGTCCTTGCGGAACACCATCGCCACCAGGTAGTCGTTCTCGTCAACCACCGGCAAGGCGTTGAGCTTGTTGTCCCAGATGATGTCGTTGGCCTTCTTGAGCGTGACGTCCTTGTCGGCCACCACGAGCTTCTCGCGCGGGGTCATGAACGTGCCCACCAGGCTGGACGGATCGTCGCGCGTGGGGCGGTAGTCGCGGCTCGTGACGATGCCGAGCAGCTTGCCGTGCGAGGTGCCGTCCTCGGTGACGGGCATGGTGGAGTGACCGGTGGCGGCCTTGAGGGCCATGACCTGGGCCATCGTCATGTCGGGAGTGAGGTTGGAGTCGGACTCCACGAAGCCGGCCTTGTGATCCTTCACGGCCTTGACCATGGCGGCTTCGGACTCGGGCGTCTGGTTGCCGTAGATAAAGGCCATGCCGCCCTCGGTGGCGAGCGCGATGCCCATGTCAACGCCGGACACAGACTGCATGATGGCCGAAACCATGGGGATGTTGAGCGAGATGGCGGGCTCCTCCCCGCGCTTGTACTTCACGAGCGGGGTCTTGAGGGAAACCTTGGCCGGGATGCACTCGGACGAGCTGTAGCCGGGAACAAGCAGGTACTCGGAGAAGGTATGCGATTCATCGGGGAAAAACGTTGCCATGTACGCTCCTTTTCGACGCCAAATGCCGTGGCTCGCGGCTAGCCGGTACTGGCGTCCCATTGTAACGCAGCGATGCTGGTACAATGGGAGAGAAAAACACCTGCGCAGCATTTGCGCAGAAGGGACAAGACGCGCCTGCGGGCTCGCTTCGTCCGCGCCGGAAGCCCTGAGGAGCGCCGCCCATGAACTCGCCTGACAACATCTGCGCGCATGCGCGCCTGAGCATAGAGAGCCGCGACCCCGCGCTGCCGGGTGCGTTCGGTTGCGGCGTGGCGCAGCTGCTCGAAGGCGTGCGCGACCTGCACTCGCTCAACCGCGCGGCCAAGCAGATGGGCATGGCCTACTCCAAGGCGTGGCGCATCATGAAGGAAGCCGAGGCGCAGGTGGGCTGCGCGCTTATCCTGCGCGACGGCGCCCGCGGCTCCACCCTCACCGAGGAGGGCGCGCGCCTGCTTGGCGTCTACCGCACCCTGCAAGCCGAGATCGACGCGCTTATCGAGAAGCGCCTGCCCGAGCTGCTGTAAACGCCCGGCGCCGGGCGCCGACAAGCGGCGCAAGGACGGCGCGAGGCACGTCCCGAAACGGGTTGAAGCGCACCTGTCCCCGCTGCCCTACTTTGCGCCGATAACCTCGTCGATGGACACGGCCACGTCGTGGCGCGTGGGCACCCACTCCACCTTCTTGAACAGCGCGGCCACCGTGAGCGGGATGTAGGTGAACATGAACAGCGGGAAGGTGAACAGGTTCGTTACGATGCGCCAACGCTTGGGCGTATGGATGTGTTTGAACTCGGTGATAGTGGTGAGCAGCCCCATGAAGAAGAACGTGCCGTACAGGCCGATGAAGGTCATCACGAGCGACCCCAGACACATCTCGAGCTCGGCGTTGGTGGCCAAAAACCCGTGGCTTAAGTACCCCACCGCCAAAAACGTACAGTTGGTCACAAACGAGATGAGCGAAAGCAGCATGCCCGGGGCGATGGTCATGAGCAGGTCGTAGGCCGCAAAGCGCCTGAAGCCCGCCACAGCCCCCACCAGCTGGGCGCCGTAGGTGAAGAACACCTGGTAAAAGCCTTTGGTCCAGCGCATACGCTGCTTCCACGAGGCGGCAAAGGTCACCGGCTGCTCGTCGTAGAACTCAGCCGGGGAGTAGCCGATGCGGATGCCGTGCACCGCGCAGAACGTGGAGAACTGGATGTCCTCGGTAAGCGTGTGGAAATGCCACCCGTTCATGCCGCGCATGATCTCGGCCGAAACCAGAAAACCCGAGCCCGACACCGCGCACGAGGTCCCCAGCTGCATGCGCGCGTTGTTGAGGTAGCGCGCCTCGCGCAGAAACCACGTGGCGTAGGCGGACGAGATCCACGACGAGCCGAAGTTCTTGGAGTTGCGGTAGCTCGTGACCGCCATGTAGCCCTGGTCGAAGGCGTCGTTCATGCAGCGCACGTAGTCAGGCGAGAGCAGGTTGTCGGCGTCGAAGATGAAGAAGCCCTCGTGGCGGCCGGGATACTCGACCAAGATGCGCTTGACCGCGAAGTCCAGCACCCAGCTTTTGCCCTTGTGCGCCAGGTCGTTGCGCTCGTACACGATGGCGCCGGCCTCGCGGGCGCGCTCGGCGGTGGCGTCGGTGCAGGCGTCGGCGATCACGAAGACGTCGATCTTGTCGGCCGGGTAGTTCTGCTCTTTGATCGACTGCACGAGGTTGGCGATAACCGCCTCCTCGTTGTGCGCCGCGATGAGGAAACCGTAGGTGTGCAGGCGCTTGGCCGGCGGAATCTTCACCTCGCCGCGGAACAGCCCAACCAGCGTGTAGATAACCTGGTACAGAAAGCACACGGTAAACAGCACCAGCAGGGTGCCGTTGAAGATAACCAGCGGGGTCAGCTGCACGGAATCACCTCATAGCGCACAGCGCAGGCAACGCGCGTCGGCAACGCGGCGCGCCCGCGCTCAGTACCACAGTTGCGGCACTATTGTATCCCCCGCCTCGGTCCTGCCCATCGAGGTGGGCGCGATCTCCTCAAGCACCTCAAGAAGATCGTAGGGCAAGGTGTCGCGCCGCTCGATCTCCTCGCCGGTGACCGGATGGGTGAAGCGCACGCGCCACGAGTGCAGGAACTGCCGGGTAAGGCCGTGGTCGGCGCGCTCGTTGCCACGGCCGTAGAGCGGGTCGCCCACGCAGGGGTGGCCGATGTGGCGCATGTGCACGCGGATCTGGTGGGTGCGCCCGGTGTAGAGATGGCACTCCAGCAGGGTGTAGCCGTCGTCGCGCGGGCCGGCCTCGAAGCGCTCGAGGGTGGTGAAGGTGGTGATGGCCTGGCGCGCCAGCGGGTCGTCCGAGACGGTCATGCGCACGCGGTCGCGCGTTGAGCGGGCGATGCCAGCGTCGATGATGCCGCTGTCCGGCGCGATGTAGCCGTGCACGAGCGTGATGTAGCGGCGGTCGAGCGTGCGCAGGCGGATAAGGTCCTGCAGGGCGCGCTGCGTGGCGTCGTCTTTGGCGGCGAGCATGAGGCCGGAGGTGTCGCGGTCGAGCCGGTGCACGATGCCGGGGCGGTCGTCGCCCTGCAGGCGCCCCAGGTGCTCGGGGCCGCAGTGGTACACCAGCGCGTTGGCAAGCGTCCCCGAGGCGTGCCCCGCCGCCGGGTGGCACACGAGCCCCGCCTGCTTGGAGAGCACGATCAGGTAGTCGTCCTCGTAGCGGATGTCGAGCGGGATGGGCTCGGGCTTGAGGGTGGGCGCGGGCACCTCATCGGGCAGCAAGAGCTCAAGGCCGTCGCCCTCCTCGAGCACGCGCTTCTTGCTCGTCTCCACCTCGCCGTTCACCAGCACCGCGCCCTGCTCCACGAGCTTGGCGCAGGCGCTGCGCGAGGGCGTGTTGTCAAGCGAGCCCAGATACGCGTCCAGGCGCTGGCCCGCGCCCTGCGCGCTCACGCGGTGTCTGAAGGTCCCTGCCATGGCCCTCCTCCCTAGCGCTTCGAAGTCGGGGCGGAGCCGTTGGCCGCAGCGCGGCGCTTCTCGGCCGCCTCCCGCTCCATCTTGGTGGCCGGCGAGAAGAACGCGAAGCCCGCAAACGCGAGCACCACGCCTACCACGATGCCGATGTCGGCCACGTTGAAGACCGGGAAGTCGATGAAGGTGGTGGCGATGAAGTCGGTCACGAAGCCGTGCACGATGCGGTCGATGGCGTTGCCCACCGCGCCGCCGAGCACGAGGCCGAGCCCCACGCACTCGAGCTTGGAGAGGTACGGCGCGCGAATGAGGTAGGCCGCCGACGCTGCGACCACCACCGCGGCGATAAGCACCGACGCGGCGCCGAAGCCCTGGCCGATGCCGAAGGCTGCGCCGAAGTTCATCACGAAGGTGAAGTCGAGCACCCCCGGGATGACGGTGGTGGAAATCCAGCCGGACAGCACGGCGGCGCGCACAAGCGCCTTGGTGACCTGGTCGATGCCGAGCACCGTGGCGCCCAACACGACCCACACCGCCAGGCGCCACGCCAAGCGGGGCTCAACCGCGCCGCGGCGGGCGTGCGTGCGTCCGGCAACGGCGGCGTTCACCTCGTTCAGGGCCTGCTGGTACTCATCAGCCGCGGCGTTGCCCTTACCCGGCCGGACCTTGGAATCGTCGCTGTGCGCGCGCTTGTCTTGCTGTGCTGCCATGCCGTCCTTCCCGTTGACAGAGAGATGCCGGCGCGCCGAGGGCGAGACAACCCCGGCGCGCCGCATGCGTTTGCTACTCAGCCTCGACCACCGCGGCGCAGCGGGCGCACAGGTGCGGGTGCTTCTCGTCCGCCCCGAGCTCGCGGTAGTTCCAGCAGCGCTCGCAGCGCTCGCCATGCGCCGGCTCGACGGAAACCGCGAGCTCGTCGCCCTCGGCAAGCGCAACCTCCGAGACGATGCAGATCTCAGCCAGGTCGGCGGCCGTCTCGCCCGAAAGCTCGGCGAGCATCTCGGCGGGCACTGTGGCCTCAACGCGCACTTCCTGCGTCTTGGTGTAGGTGCCGGCGGCGCGCTCCTTCTCGAAGGCGGCGGTCACCGCGTCGCGGAAGGCGAGCATCGCGCGGTACGCCGGCAGGTAGGGCGCGGCCTCGTCAGAGGTGAGCGGGGCGCGGTACCAATCCATGAGCGCGGCGTAGGTCTGGCCGTCGCGGCACGCGGCAGGCGCGTAGGCCATGACCTCGTCGCAGGTGAACGAGAGGATCGGCTGCAGGTCGTGCAGCAGCATGGAGAGGACCTCGGCCCACACGGTCTGGGCGCTGCGGCGTTCGTGCGATGCCGGCGCGTCGCAGTACACGCGATCCTTCGTGACGTCGAGGTACACGTTGGAGAGCTCGGTCACCACGAAGTCGTAGAGCGTGCGGTACACCTTGTTGAAGCTGTACTCAGCGTAGGCGGCCTCGACCTCGGCATGCACCTCGGACAGGCGCGCCATCATGAGCTTGTCGAGCGGCGCAAGATCGTCAAAGGCCACGGCGTCGCGCTCCGGGTCGAACTGGTCCTCCAGCTCGCCGAGCAGGAAGCGGAAGGTGTTGCGGAAGCGGCGGTAGGCCTCGGAGGTGCGCTTCAGGATCTCGTCGTCGATCGCCACGTCGTTGGAGGTGTCGACGCTGGCGACCCACAGGCGCAGGATGTCGGCGCCGAGCGTGTCGCAGACCTTGTTGGGGTCGATCACGTTGCCCAGGCTCTTGGACATCTTACGGCCCTGGCCGTCGAGGGTGAAGCCCTGGGAGACCACGGCGCGGTACGGAGCCTGGCCGTAGGCGCCCACGCTGGTGAGCAGCGAGCTCTGGAACCAGCCGCGGTGCTGGTCGGAACCCTCGAGGTACATGTCGCACGGGTAGGTGAGCTCGGGGCGGTTCTCGCACACCGCCTTCCAAGAGACGCCGGAGTCCCACCACACGTCCAGAATGTCGCGGTCGGCCTTGAGGTGGTGCCCGCCGCACTTGGGGCACACGCAGGCCTCGCCCAGGTAGTCCTCGGGAGCCTCGGTGAACCAGGCGTCGGAGCCCTTCTCCTTGAACAGCGCGATCACCGCGTCGAGCGTGGCGTCGTTCATGACCTTCTCGCCGCAGTCGGCGCAGGTGTAGCTGGGGATCGGCACGCCCCAGTTGCGCTGGCGGCTGATGCACCAGTCGGGACGGCCCTCCACCATGGAGCCGATGCGGTTCTTGGCATGGTCGGGGTACCAGGTCACGTGGTTCATGATCTGGTCGAGCGCCTCCTCGCGCAGGCCGGTGTCGTCCATGGAGACGAACCACTGGTCGGTTGCGCGGAAGATCACGGGGTTCTTGCAGCGCCAGCAGTGCGGGTAGCTGTGGTTGATCTTCTTCTCGGCCACGAGCATGCCGCGTTCGTCGACCCACTTGATGATGACGGGGTTGGCCTCGTCGGTGTCGAGCCCGGAGAAGGGGCCGCCGGTGCCGTACTCGTCGCCCTGGTAGAAGCGGCCGTCGTCGTCGACGGGCATAATGATGGGCAGGCCGCAGCGCATGCCGGTGTAGTAGTCGTCCACGCCGTGGCCGGGGGCGGTGTGCACGCAGCCGGTACCGTCCTCAAGGCTCACGTAGTCGGCCGTGACGATGCGACCGGTCACGCCCTCGAAGATGGGCTGCTTGTAGGTGAGGTCGACAAGCTCGGCGCCGGTGGTGCTCCAGGGCTCGGTGGCGCCGGCGGGCACGTACAGGCAGGCGTCCTCGTCCTTGGCCACGCCGTGGAAGACCTTCTCCCACAGGGCCTTGGCCATGATGCCGAGGCGCCCCTTGGCGGACACGGCCACGTACTCGGCGTCGGCGGCGAGCGCCACGCCGGAGTTGGCCGGCAGCGTCCAGGGGGTGGTGGTCCAGATCACCACGTCGACCGGGCAGCCGGCCGCGCGCAGGGCCTCGGGCACGTCGATGAGCTCGAAGCGCACGTAGATGGAGGGGCTCACCTCGTCGGAGTACTCGATCTCGGCCTCGGCGAGCGCCGTGTGGCAGTGCTTGCACCAGTGCACCGGCTTGCGGCCGCGGTAGATCATGCCCTTGTCGAACAGCGCCTTGAAGACCTCGATGTCAGCGGCGTCATGCTCGTGGTAGAGCGTGAGGTAGGGGTGGTCCCAGTCGCCGAGCACGCCCAAGCGGCGGAAGCCGGCCTTCTGCAGCTCGATGTTCTCCACCGCGAACTCGTGGCACATCTCGCGGATCTTGTCAGTGGGGGTGGCGTTGAACTTCTCGGTGCCGAGCGCCTCCTCGACCTTGTGCTCGATGGGCTGGCCGTGGCAGTCCCAACCCGGCACGTAGGGGGTCTGCTCGCCCATCATGGCGTGGTAGCGCATGATGATGTCTTTGGAGATCTTGTTCATGGCGTGACCCACGTGGATGGGGCCGTTGGCATAGGGCGGGCCGTCGTGCAGGACGAACTTCTTGTGGCCCTCGTTCTTTTTCTGAAGCAGCTCGTAGAGGCGGTTCTCGTTCCACATCTGCAAGCGCTTGGGCTCGGCCTTGGCCAGGTTGCCCCGCATGGGGAACTTGGTCTTGGGCAGGTTGGTGGTGTCTTTGTAGTTGTTGGCCATGCTCTCCCCTTCTTCTGCGCAGGCGCGCTCTGCGCCCGCGCCCGTTCGTAGAGGCACTAAAAAAGCGCCCCATCCCTGCAAGCTGGGACGAAGCGCTTGTTTGGAAAAGGCCGTGCGCGGCGAACCGCCGTTGCGGCGGGCGCGGATACGCAGAGCCTTTGCAAAGCTCCTCGCTAAACCACCCAGCTTAGGTTGCCCTCCGCGCTGCCGCACCGCGGCGTGCGACGCCCGTTGGCACCCGTACTCGGCCGACCACATGACGGCGGTCGTCCCGGCGACGTCTACTGAAAGCGCGCTTTTGTCTTGCCGCATCTGCGAGCGCGCGCTGCCTAAGCAGCAGCTCGCGGGCAAGGCGAATGCGCCCTTTGTTCGGGCCGCAGCTCCGGGGTGATTTTCGGACAGTCGCACGCGCGGGTCTCGCAGCCTTGCCGTGGTGCCGCGCTTGCTGCGCGGCTGGCTGGCGCCTTGGGCACCAACCCGGCGTGAACCCGCTCTCTCATGCGTGCGGAGGCTGCCTACTCCTCCCCATCAACGCCTGTAGCTACGCATAATAACACGCAGGCAGTGAGCGGAGTTGTAAAAACGACGGTGTTTTACCAAGGTATCGCGTGGGGTCACGCTTCAGCAGGCGGATGCGCCCGTGAACCTGGCTGAATCTAACTTGGCTGAGTCAAACCTAGCTCGATCCCGCTGTTGCGACATGTGCGCGACGCACGGGCAACCAACCGCGTTTTACGTGCGAGAAATGCGACCATACGAGCTTGAGGGGCGAAAATAAAACTCATACGACGTGCGTGGGCGAGAACCGCGCTCGTACGACCGCAATTCTCGCCCACACAACTGTTAGCAAGCGCGATATGCCCTAATGCGTCTTATGTGCACGAATAATTGCGCATGGTGCGTCTCGTCACAGGGAGATACGCCATGCGCCAGGGCGCCTCCCGCTTGGTGGGCTCGTACCAACGCACATTTCGCCCAGCGTCTTCGTATCAGTTCACGTTTCGCCCACCCGCTTCGTATCAGTTCACGTTTCGCCCACCCGCTTCGTATCAGTGGCTATTTCGCCCGGCGGCCTCCCGTCGGCGCCCAGCCTCGTGTGCCGCGCGCCTTGCAGCGCCCCATCTGCCATTGAGAACGGGCGCTTGGGCCCTGCGTCGGCTCTCCCTTACGAGAACATCCCGGGCTGGTAGTGATAGTCGTTGGCCACGTGCGGGCAGAGCTGCCAAAAGGCAACGGCCGAAGCCGCCGCCACGTTGAGGGAGTCCACGCCATGGGCCATCGGGATGCGCACCGCCATGTCGCACGCGCGGATAGTGCGCGGGTTAAGCCCCTGGCCCTCCGTGCCCAAGAACAGCGCCAGCTTGTCTACCTGCTGCAGAGCAGGATCGTCAAGCGAGACGCTCTCGTCGGTGAGCGCAAGCGCCGCGCAGGTGAACCCAGCCGCGTGCAGCGCGTCCACCCCGGCGGCCGGCCACTCGCGCACGTGCTCGCCGGCGCGCGTCCACGGCACTTGGAACACCGTCCCCATGCTCACGCGCACCGCGCGCCGGTACAGCGGGTCGCAGCAGCTCGGGCTCACCAGGATGGCGTCAACGTTAAGCGCTGCCGCCGAGCGGAAGATGGCGCCCACGTTGGTGTGGTCGACGATGCCCTCGAGCACCGCCACGCGGCGCGCGTCCGTGCGCGCCAACAGCTCGCCCGGTGCCTCAAGCGCCGGGCGCCGCATGGCGCAGAGCGCCCCGCGCGTGACCTTGAACCCGGTGAGCCGCTCCATCAGCTCCATCGGCCCCACGAACACGGGGACCTCGGCGTGCGCGCCCCCGTCCTCATAGGGGGCCAACAGCGCCGCCAGCGGCTCTAGCCACTTCTCGCCCATAAGAAAGCTCACCGGCTCCATGCCTGCCGTCAGCGCCCGCTCGATCACCTTGGCCGACTCGGCAATGAAGATGCCCTTCTCGGGCTCAAGCCGGCTGCGCAGCTCGAGCTCGGTCAGGCGCGTGTACGCCGCCAGGCGCGGGTCGTCCAGGGTGTCGATGCGGATCAGGGACATGCAAGCTCCTCTACGGACCGAGAATCAACAGAACGCAGGCGTGCCCGCGCGCTACAGCTGGTCGATCAGGCTGTGCAGGCGCTGCACCAGCTCGGCCGGCACCTCCACGTTGCGGCGCGCCATCTCCACCACGTCCTCCACGTTGCGGATCGCAGACGCAAGCTCGCGGCGCGCGTCCTCGGCGGTTTTGGGCTCCAGCCGGCGGATGTGCGAGCGCAGCGCGCCCGGGACCAGGCCCTCGCGCTGGTAGGACACGAACAGCTCCTCCTGCCGGTCCTCCGGCAGCTCGGAGATGGCCTTCAGCGTCACCGGGTCGATCTTGCCCGTGCTCGCTTCGACCTGCCAGTTGTCGGTGAGGTCGCTGCGCAGCCGCGTGGCCTTCTCGCGCGCGTCGCGCAGACGGCGCTCAGCCGCGATGGCGCGCTTCACCGTGGCCTCGGACACCGGGGCGCCCGTTTCCTTGGTAACGATCCGGGCGATAACCTCGTTGGTCCGCACGCCGCGGAGCGCCGGGTCGGCGGCGCGCATGGCAGGCACGCGCCGGCCGATGGCGCGGTAGCGGGCGCCGCGCTCCTCTTGCGTGAGGTTGCGGGTGACCAGGTTGGTGACATTGAGCAGAATGGAGGCGCGGGCATCATCCAAGCCGTCGATGACGTTCACCGGCAGCAGGTCGTAGGGACCGGGCTGGCCGTCAGCGCCGGGATGCGCGGCGGCGAGCCGTCGGAAGCACTCCAGCCGGCGGTGCCCCGCGATCATCTGGTGCGTCCCGTCCGGCAGACGGCGCACCAAGGGCAGCTGCCCCAGGCCGTCCTTCTCAATGGAGGCCATGAGCTCGACAAGCTCGCCCTCGTTCATGGAGTAGTCGTTCTCGGGGTGCGCGTGGATCTCACCCAGCGGCAGGCGCGCAAACGAGTACGCAAACTCGCCCAGCACGGCATCCGCACCGGTTGTCGCACCAGCCGCCTCCGGTCCGGCAGCTTCCCCTGCGTTCTGAGCGCCTACGCCGCCCGCCTTTGTCATGGCCCCTCCGCTCACTCGCGTCTCTCTGACCTCAGTGTAAACGAACGGCGCGAAAGCCGCAGGCGCACAGGCGCCCGCCACGCGCTGCCACTGCGTTCTCCACATATCGCTCTGGAAGCGCGCGCACTTGTTATTTGCCATTGGGGACGGGTACGAATGGCAGAACGCGCCGCATCCCTTGCCATTCGTACCCGTCCCCAATGGCACGTACCCGTCCCCCATGGCAGGCCCCGCGTCGCCACCTGACCTTACCCGCCCGCCGGGCCTCATCGTGCCGCAAGCGTGCCAAGCAGCGCCATGTGGTCGGTTCCCGCAATCTGCAGCGTCTTGAGCGACGCCACCGCCACCGAGCCGGCGCGCGGGTACAGGATGTGGTCGATCTCCATCAGCGGGAACGGCACCGGCACCGGCGAGTAGCGCAGCGAAAGCTCGGGGCTCGAAGGGTAGGTCATGTGGAAGCCCTCGCCTGCCTGCTCGGAGGCGTCCACCAGCCCGCCGTTTTGCAGCAGCCGCCTGAAGCGCAGGTGGTCCCACGTGGCGTTGAAGTCGCCCATGAGCACGTAGTCAACGTCCGCGCGCAGGCTCTGACCCAGGCTCGAAAGCGAGGTGTTCCACAGGCCGCGCACGCCGGTTTTGGGCGAGCTGGGGTGCACGGACAAAAACCGCACCTTGATGCCGCTCCCGAGCTCAACGGTGGCAGCCGGCGTAGCCGACGCGCCCGCCTCGTCGGGCAGCGAGCTGGTGGAGGTATCCTCGAGCGGGGCCAGCGAAAACAAGCAGTTCACGCCGCCGTTGTCGCGCCAGCCGGCCTTGCCCACCAGCCAGTACGGCAGCAGCTCGGCAATTCCCGCCTGCTTGAGGCGCTCGAGCAGCCCGGTGGAAACCTCCTGCAGGGCGAGAACCTCCACGCGCTCGCTTTGCACCGCGCGCACGATGGCGGCGGCGTCCGCCTCGCCGTTCATGCAGTTGAGCGTCATCACGCGCAGGGTGTCGTCCGAGGCGGTGCGCTCGGTCACCGCTGCGCGCTGCGAGGCCGCGGGCAGGCCCGTTGCCGGCAGGAAGTAACCGGCGTGCCAGACCACCTCGGCGGCCACGCACAGCCCGAACAGCACCGCAAGCACGCGCCGCTTAGTGACCGCGCTGACGGCGAGCAGTACCGCAGCGGGAATGGTGAGCCACGGCAAGAACGCCACCACCTGCGCGACCTTGCGCCCCTGCGTCAGCGCCGACGGCGCATAGCGCAGGGCAAACAACCCCGCCAACACGAGAAGCGCTACGACAAGAGCGGCCGTAAGCACGCGGCCGCCGCGTGGGCGGGAGGCGGCATGCGCAGCCCCGTACAGGCGAGAAGCGCTGCGACCAGCGCGCGGGCCCACCTTCCCGCGCGGCTCGGCGCTCGCACCCGGCCGCACCCCACCCGTCATACGCTGCGCGTCGTTGTTCTCTGCCATGCGCCACCTCCGACCCTCGTTGGCGATGGCATCTTTTCTACCCCAAACGCGCGCCCGCGCTCCCTCGGTACCGCACATTTCCACACGCGAGCCACAGCCATCACAAAAGCGCGGCCAGCCAAAGGCGGGCATACCTCTGATTGACTCACGACGCGCGCGGGAACACTGGTAAGCAAGAGACATCCGCAAAGATTGGAGTCGTTATGCGTGTACTCGCCATCGTAGGGTCGCTGCGCCAGGGAAGCCTCAACCGCCAGCTCGCCGAGGCAGCCGCGAGAGAGGTCGCGGCGCTCGACCCCGGCGCTGAGTTTTCCATCCTCGCCTGGGACGACGTCCCGCTGTTCAACGAAGACATCGAGCGCCCCGCGCCCGAAGCGGTCTCCCGCGTGCGCCAAGAGGTGCTCGACGCCGACGGCATCTGGTTCTTCACGCCCGAGTACAACCACTTCTTCCCCGGCCCGCTCAAGAACCTGCTCGACTGGCTCTCGCGCCCGGTGAGCGCCAAGCAGGGTCAGGTGCTCAACGATAAGCCCTGCGCCATCAGCGGCATCTCGGCCGGCGGCACCGGCACCGCCTGCGCGCAGGACCATCTGGTTGCGCTGATCTCGTTTCTCAACATGCGCGTGATGAACAAGCCGCGCCTCACCGTGCCGTCCGGCTTCAGCAAGGTCAAAGACGGCAAGCTCGAGCTGGGCGACTCGCAGCCCTACCTCAAGCGTCAGGCCGAGGCGTTCCTCGCGTTTCTCAAGTAGCCCTGCGCAACCAAGCAACCTGCCATTGGGGACGGGTACGGATGGCGGGAGGTGCGGCACCTCCCGCCATCCGTACCCGTCCCCAATGGCAGGCCGACGTTTCCCTACATGATGCGCGGTCCGTACACCAGAGCAAGAATATCCACCACGTTGTCGGCGTAGCGGTACACAATCACAAACTGGGCAACGGCAATGTGCCGCAGCTTGTCCCCGTACCGCGCGACAAGACTCTTGCGGACCATGGGAGACCCCAGCTCAGGAAAGGTCGCGATACTGGTAACCAGTGACTTAATGCGCTCTAACAGACGCATGGAATGGATCTCCGCGAGGCTTTCCACAAACTCGTCGGCAAGGCGCAACGTCACGTCAGGCACTTTTTCTCCTCAAAGCATCAGCGCGCGCAAAAGCCTCGTCCACCGAGGTCACATAGCGACCCGCCTCGATATCGGCGATGCCGCGGCCCACCGCCTCGGCCAGCCGCGCTTCGTAAGCCGCGTCCTCACGCTCGCGCGCAATGCGCCGCTCAAAGGCGTCCTCGCTGCAAAACACGTACGCGCCCATCCCCTGTTCGGTGATGCGCACCACGTTGTCACGCGCAGCCGCTTTGACCTCCCCAGCGTTGCGCTGCAGCGCTGTCATGGAATAGATGGGTTCCACTGCAACCTCCCTCGCAACAACACCCAGCCCTCTATGCTATACGTATTATTATACGCACGTTCATTCGCTGATATATCTGACTGTCAGAACATAATTTACCGTAAGCAATGCGTAAGGACGATAAGAAAAGAACCGGCAACGACCAGGATCGTTACCGGTTCAATCGTAAACGTTAACGGTGTCTCAGGGAATCAGCCAAAAGGCGAGAAGAGCCGCCGTAAGGCTTACTGCCCCTGCGCGGCGTACTTGGCCTCGGTGGCCTCCTTGGCGGGGCGCCACCACTGCTCGTTGTCGCGGTACCAGGCGATGGTCTGGGCGAGGCCCTCGGCGAAGTCGGTGTGGGCCGGCTCCCAGCCGAGCTCGCGGCGCAGCTTCGCGCTGTCGATGGCGTAGCGGCGGTCGTGGCCGGGACGGTCGCGCACCCAGTCGAAGTCGTCCTCATCCTTGCCCATCGCCTTCAGGATGGCGCGCAGCACGTCGATGTTGCTCCGCTCGCCGTCGGCGCCGATGAGGTAGGTCTCCCCTATCCTGCCCCTCGTGAGGATGGCCCAGACGGCCGAGGAGTGGTCCTCGGTGTGGATCCAGTCGCGGACGTTCCTGCCGTCGCCGTAGAGCTTGGGGCGCACCCCGTCCAGGATGTTCGTTATCTGCCTCGGGATGAACTTCTCCACGTGCTGGTAGGGGCCGTAGTTGTTGGAGCAGTTGGAGATGGTGGCGCGCACGCCGTAGGTGCGGTGCCAGGCCCTCACGAGCATGTCCGAGGCCGCCTTGGTGGAGCTGTAGGGGGAGCTCGGATGGTACGGGGTCTCCTCCGTGAAGCGCGCCGGGTCGTCCAAGGCCAGGTCGCCGTAGACCTCGTCGGTTGAGACGTGGTGGTAGCGGACGTCATGCTTGCGGCAGGCCTCCAAGAGCCTGAAGGTCCCCTCCACGTTGGTCCTCAGGAAGGGCTCCGGGTCGGCGATGGAGTTGTCGTTGTGGGACTCCGCCGCGTAGTGCACGACGGCGTCGCAGCCGGGGACCAGCCGGTCCAGAAGCTCCGCGTCGCATATGTCCCCCACCACGAGCTCCACCCGCTCGGGGTCCAGCCCCGCTATGTTCTCCGGGTTGCCCGCGTAGGTGAGCTTGTCCAGGACGGTCACATGGACCTCGGGGTGCTCGCGCGCCACCCAGCGCACGAAGTTGCTGCCGATGAAGCCGCAGCCGCCGGTGACGATGATGCTCTTGGGCTCGAAGGTCTCTGACATGCTTGTTCCTCCGTTCGTTTCGTGCGTCAAATCAGGCCGCGCCTATTTTGGCGCATCCGCTGTCACTCTCCGTCTTCGAGGTATCCCCTCAAGGATACCCGCCAGTCGGGCATGGCAAAGCCGGCGGCCTCGAGCTTGGCGAGGTCGAGGGTCGAGAAGCGCGGGCGCGGGGCCACGGGGCCGGCCGCGCTGGCGTAGTACTCCCCCGTGCTGACGGGGCGGACAGCCCCTCCGTTGCCGTTCCTGAGCTCGAACACCTCGCGGGCGATCTCGGCCCAGGAGGCGGGGTCGCCCGAGCCGGTGCAGTTGTAGGTCCCGTACGGCGCTGGCGAGCTCGGCTCCAGGTCCCCCTCGCGGTAGCCGAGGAGCCACAGGGCCGCCCCGGCCATGTCGCGGGTGAAGGTGAGGCGGCCCACCTGGTCGTCGACCACGGACACCTCCGAGAGGGCGTCGGCCGGGTCGGCGCAGCGGTCGGAGAGCTTCGCCATGGTCCTCACGAAGTTGTTGCCGTCCCCTATCACCCAGCTCGAGCGCAGGATGTAGTGCCTCGGGCAGGTGGAGACGGCGAGGTCGCCCGCGGCCTTGGACTGGCCGTAGACCGAGAGGGGGCTCAGGCCCTCGCCCTCCGCGTGGACCTCTTTCGCGCCGTCGAAGACGTAGTCGCTGGAGACGTGGACGAGCGTCAGGCCGTGCTCGGCGCAGGTGCGGGCGAGAAGGGCCGGCCCCGTAGCGTTGGCCCTCCAGCAGGCCGCACGGCCCTCCGGGGTCTCCGCCCTGTCCACCGCGGTGTAGGCGCCACAGTTGATGACGCCGCCGTAGAGGGACCAGTCGTACTGGGCGTAGTCCTCCGGGTTCGCCAGGTCGAAGGTGTCGACGTCGCAGAAGTCGAAGCTGCCGGCAAGTCCGCGCTCCTCGGCGAGCGCCCGCACCGCGCGGCCCAGCTGCCCGTTGCAACCGGTGACGAGCGTCCTCCTCGGCCGCATGGGAAGCGCGTCCGCGAGCATGGGGTGGCCCTTGTCGGCCTCCGAGAGCGTGCACTCCGAGAGCGGGATCGGCCACTCGATCCCCAGCGCCGGGTCGGCGAGGTTCACGAAGGTGTAGGTGGCCTTGAGCTCCGCCGACCAGTGGGCGTTCACCAGGTAGGTGTAGGCCGTGCCGTCCTCGAGCGCCTGGAAGGAGTTGCCGACGCCGCGCGGGACGTAGATCGCGCGGGAGGGGTCCAGCACGCAGGTGAAGACCTCGCCGAAGGTCGCCCCGGGCCTGAGATCCACCCAGGCGCCGAAGACGCTCCCCGTGGCCACGGAGATGTACTTGTCCCAGGGCTCGGCGTGGATCCCGCGCGTCACGCCCCGCTCCGCGTTGAAGGATACGTTGTTCTGCACGGGGCCGAAATCGGGCAGCCCCAGCGCGGTCATCTTGGCCCGCTGCCAGTTCTCCTTGAACCAGCCGCGGGAGTCGCCGTGGACGGGCAGGTCCAGCACCAGGACGCCGGGTATGTTGGTCTCGGTGACGCGCAGCCCCTTCTCGAACTCGATCTCCGCCACGCTACTCCCTCCCCTGCTGCCGCACGTACTCGCCCGCGGCGACCTTGCGCAGGTGCCGGCCGTAGGCGCTCTTGCCGTAGGCTTCCGCCGCGCGCTCGAGCTCCCCGCGCCCGATCCAGCCGTTCTCGTACGCGATCTCCTCCAGCACGCTAACCGGCTGGTCCTGCGCCCGCTCCACGGCGCGCACGAACTCCCCGGCCTCGTAGAGGCTTTCCATGGTGCCGGTGTCGAGCCACGCGTAACCCCGCCCGAGCGTCACCACGTCCAGCAGGCCGCCCTCCAGGTACATGCGGTTGAGGTCCGTGATCTCAAGCTCCCCGCGGGCGGACGGGCGCACCTCCGCGGCGCGCCCTGCCACGTCGCCCGGGTAGAAGTAGAGGCCCGTGACGGCGTAGGAGCTCTTAGGGCGCACGGGCTTCTCCTCGATGGAGAGCGCGCGGCCCTCGGAGTCGAACTCCACCACGCCGAAGCGCTCCGGGTCGTCCACGTGGTAGCCGAAGACCGTGGCCCGCCCCGCCTCGGCGCCGGCCACGGCGCGCCTCAGGTGGCGCGAGAGCCCGTTGCCGAAGAACACGTTGTCCCCGAGCACGAGCGCGCAGGGCTCGCCGGCGAGCCACTCGCGCGCGATCAGGAACGCCTGCGCCAGGCCGTCCGGCGAGGGCTGCTCGGCGTAGGCGAGGCTGACCCCGAACTTGGACCCGTCTCCCAGGAGGCGCTCGAAGTTGGGCAGGTCCGCCGGGGTGCTGATGACGAGGATGTCCCGGATGCCGGCCATCATGAGAACCGAGAGCGGGTAGTACACCATCGGCTTGTCGTACACGGGCAGGAGCTGCTTGCTCGTCACGAGCGTCAGCGGGTAGAGCCGGGTGCCCGATCCCCCGGCGAGGACGATTCCCTTCATGGGGTGCCTCCTGTTTGTCAAGGTACAGAACCGCGCAGGACAAGCCCGCGCTATGAAAAACGGGTGGCCGCACGCGCGGTCACCCGTCATCACCAAAGTATCTAAAGCAGAAGAAGGCATCTGCTACGATACTCGCCACGTCAAGCCTTCCCTTACCTTTCCTGGCATTCAGGGATAGCCCTCACTCACACTTGTCACTCACTACACAGCTCGTCACTCACAGTCATCACTCACACGAAACTGCTATCTGTGAGTGATGACTGTGAGTGACGAGCTGCGCATTAGGAATCCGGCAACTAATTCGCAAAGCGCATTGGAACTTGCGAATCTCGCGGCAGCTCTTGCGAAACTATGGGAGCAAATCTACTGTCCACCAGCACGAGGGAAGCATTTTACGCGGGACACGAAGAAGGGCCGATAGCGCACCACCACCGATCGGCCCTTGTCGCAAAATAACGATGCTGCCCGTCCACCATGACGCGGGTGCACGTTAACGTCAACCCTACTTTCCAGAACCTATGCCATGTTTCTCCAAAATGACAGAGATGAGTCAAACCGACAACTGTAAATGGCTCCTACGACCGTTCAGTTTCAGATATAAGCGCCTCCACGTCCCCTGCGATGGCGTCGAGCAGCGCCGTGGCCTCCCCCTCCGTCGCGCCCTTGGCGAAGCAGTAGCACTTGAGCTTGGGCTCGGTGCCCGAGGGGCGCAGGAGGACCTTGGAGCCGCCCGCCAAGCGCCACTCGAGCATGTCGGTGGGCGGGAGGACCTGGGCGGGGTCGCCCGGCAGGGGGTTCACCACCGGCATCGGGGCGCCGTGGGCGTAGTCGAGCGAGCCCTCCACGGCCAGCCCGCCGACCGAGGCCGGGGGCTCGGCGCGCAGGCGCGCCGTGAGCGCCGACATGGCCGCCGGGCCGCCCGCCCCCTCGAAGACGCGGGAGACCTGCCGCCCGGGCATGTGCCCGCAGCGGCTCGCCAGGTCCCCCAGCGCGTCGACCAGGTCCACGCCCCGGGCCTTGTAGTCGGCCGCCATCTCGCAGGCGAGCGCGAGCGCCTCCACGCCGTCCTTGTCGCGCACGTAGATCCCCTTGAGGTAGCCGCAGCTCTCCTCCAGGCCGAGCAGGAAGCGGCCGGCCTGACCCGCGGCCTCCAGCAGGCCCGCCTGCTCGCCGGCGAACTTGAAGCCGGTGAGGGTGCGCCTGAGCTGCACGCCCCAGTGCCGGGCGACGTCGTCGGCCCTGGGGGCCGAGACCACCGTGGTCACGCACACCCTGCGGGAGAGGTCCTCCCCGCGCGCCGCGGCCCGCGCGCAGAGCCAGTCCATGAGCAGCTCGCCCAGCTCGTTGCCGGTGAGCAGCCGGTAGGCGCCCCCGTGCCTCACGGCCACGCCCACGCGGTCGGCGTCCGGGTCGGTGGCCAGCGCCAGGTCGCAGCCCTCCCGCCCGGCGAGGTCAGTCACCATCCGCATGGCCTCGGGGAACTCGGGGTTGGGGTACGGACAGGTGGGGAACCCGCCGTCGGGCTCGGCCTGCTCGGTAACCGTGAGCACCTTCCCCACCCCCATGCGGGAGAGGAGCGCGGGCGCGTAGGCGCCGCCCGTGCCGTTGAGCGGGGTGTAGGCCACGCGCAAGCCGGACACGTCCACGCCCTCGAGCTCGGAGGCCACCGCGTCGAGGTAGCGCGCCCGCAGGCCGGGGCCGGCCTCCGCGACGAGTCCCGCGGTCCGGGCCTCCGAGATCGGCGTGCGCGCCGCCCCGCCGAAGGCGTCGACGGCGTCGATGGCCGCCTGGATCTGCCGCGCCGCCTCCGTGGTGATCTGGCACCCGTCGGCGCCGTAGACCTTGTAGCCGTTGTACTCGGCGGGGTTGTGCGAGGCGGTGACGCACACGCCAGCCGAGCAGCCCAGGTCCCTCACCGCGAAGGAGAGCTCCGGGGTGGAGGCCACCCCGTCGAAGAGGTAGGCGCGCACGCCGTTGGCGGCGAGCACCTCGGCGGCGCGCTCGGAGAACTCCGCCCCTCCCCGGCGGCTGTCGCGGGCGATCACCACGGAGGGATCCCCGCACCTCGCGTTCAGCCAGTCGGCCAGGCCCTGGGTGGCCTTGCCCACCGTCCAGACGTTGAGGCGGTTCGGGCCGAGGCCGACCTTGCCGCGCAGGCCGCCCGTGCCGAAGCGCAGGTCGCGCGCGAAGGCGTCCTCCAGGGCGGCGGGGTCTTGCCGAGCCTCGGCAAGAAGCCTCCTGCCTTCTACGTCGAGATTGGCTTCCCATTGGCGCAGGAGCTCATTATCAATCATTCCCAACCCCTCTATTACTTTGAAAGCATGAGACTGACACGGCCAAATAATCTCTAGGCCCCATTCATACCTAGCAGATTATTGGATTAGCAATATAAGCCGGTAAAGAATTCTTGCTGGTCAATAGCTGGCCTGCTTAGCTCAAATCACTTCTTCTTGAGCATGCTTGCCATCATGTATGCTATATCACTGTGAGCAATATGAACGAGCTGAAGCGCAACAATTGTCACTGTGCAAAATGTGGAAATGGCATGCCAACTATTTAGCTGCCCCGAAGTTGCAACGGCTTGAACAATTAATAACACCAAAGTCGGTGTAAGATATCTCCATCCAACATTAACCCTGATGTATTTACGAGCATCGATTGTTCGCATCGTAAACACAAGAAACTGGCCAATCGCTGAAGCAGCACACGCTCCCGATACGCCAAAAATCGGAATAAATAATGGAGTCAGCACGATACAGGAGATTGCTCCAAACATAGTAGTTTTCATAATGAACGAGGTGTGCATTGTTGTTGAATACACTGTTCCATAAAATGAAGCGAAAACATTGAATAAGTTTGATAGGAGAAGAACACTGATCATAGGCCAAGCTTGAAACGTCTCCCCTTGAAGCATCACAGAAGCAAACAGTGGGGAAAAAAGAGCGAGAAGCGCGCAGAGCACCGTCATCCCCGCCTGTAACACACAAAATACTGACGAAAAGAACTTCCCAATATCATCTCTTCCCGACTCCTGAAAAGCTGAGAGCTGCCAAGCTTGTTGAAACACAGTGTAAACCGTATTAAGCAGATTTGGGATTTTTGATGCAGCGGCAAACATTCCTGACGCCGCAATGCCTAAAATCCCCGTAATAAATAACCTGTTAATCCCTGAACTAAGCCACCAAAACAAGTTGTTTGGAATAAGCGGAAGAGCATATGCAAGCATGGGTCGCACGATGGATAGAATTTCCCCGCCACCAAGATGAAACAAACGCCTTCCGCCAGATAGTACCAGCTTTCCCAAATCGCCCGTGGAAAGGTAAATACAAATTGCAAGCGCAGGTCCCAGCGATACAGAAATGAAATAACCTTTAACCCCAAGCCCCATGCCCCCGATTAAAACAATTGCCGACGCAAGGGTAACGACAGATGAGACGCCCGCACATACCGGAATGAGTCTCACTTCACCACGTCCTCGGGCAACCTCGCCGCATAAATTCAAAAATGCACTTGTTGCATATGCCAGTATGAACCAGACCTTATAACTCCCAAGTCCGCCAAACGCCCCTAAATCAAGAACGGGTGTCATCAAAGCAACAAAAATCACTGAGATCAGCGTTATTCCGAAAGATATCGCCGCGTATTCAGCTTCATTTTGTTTATCGCCAACTATATAACGAACAGCTGCCTCGGCGATAGACAAAGTTGCAAGGGGGGTGACAAGACTTATAACCGTAAGCGACATGTCCGTAAGACCGTACTCGCCCGCACTCATGAAATGAGTGTAAAGCGGAACAAGTATAAATGTTATAAGCTTTGTTGCTATTGCGTTAAGAGCAAACAGTCCGGTATTTAAAACAAGTTGCCGATACTTCCCCATAACGCGCTTTCCTCTAGTATCATTTTAATATCGATATTGTTGAACTTCTAAAAACGTCCTATTACGCTTTTCGGTTGAGAAAAGAACTCAATTTTCGAGCCCCCTCTGCACCAACCGTTCGTTTAATTGAACGTTTAACGCCCTTAATAATTACATCAGATGGCTTAAGGTCTTGGTTTTCTCTAAGGATCTTCTCATAAGCAAGAGCCTCATTATCATCAGTGACAAAAGCCTCTAAGATTATCGGATAATCAGATTCACCAACAAATCGCTTAGCAAAAGCCTCGAATTCTTCCTCAGATTTTGCTGAAAGATACTCAAAACCACAATCTTCAGCCCACCCTCTAGCAGTTTTGAAATGCCCTGCCGCGGCAATGTAGCGATCAGTTTCTTTGTCGTGTCCAGTTCCGAGCTTGAATTCGAAACCACCTCCGTTATTGATTAACAAAATTCGAACATTTGAACGTATCCCTCTAATCGATAGGGAATTAATGTCATACAGAAAAGCAAGATCTCCGACAACCATAAAGCAGAGCGCGTCAGTCGCGAAGCTTTGTCCAATGAGCGTAGACATGCCTCCATCAATTCCAAATGCCCCAACATTTGAAAAGCAAGAAACAGATTCATCCAGTTCGAAGAGATCCCAAACACGAAGGCTGTTTAAAATGGAAAACTGAACAACACTACCCCCAGGGATTAACGGTGAAAGATATTGAGCGATCGAAACATTAGAAAACGGCACAGAAACAGCTCTGTTCAAATTTGCTTCCGCAGCCAGCCATCCGTCAAGGTAAGATGCCCCGCCCTTCCCAGAAGAATAATCAGAATCAGAAACAAAGTGTTTAAAAAAGTACCAATCATCGCACTGAAAAACATTTACGAGCTTATCGTAGGTATCCACAACGTTGCCATCTGGAGCAACTCGCCAATGTTCTATTCCCTCGAATTCCGGCCTTGACAGCATGCGATAAAACGGATAATCACCGGTTTGTCCACCAATTGAAATTAATACATCAGGAGCGAGATCTTTGAATTTCTCTTTTTCAATAACGGACAACAAAAGGTTGGAAGACACACACCGATCAGAGCTGAAATTGGAAAGATGATTAGTATATATAACAGCGTCGAACTTATCACTGAACTCGTTGATCAGCTCTCGGTCTTCTTCAGCAAATGGACGGTGTTCGCCGATAACAAGCATGACTTTTTTCCCGCTGAGACTCACGTTCCAGTCATCCCCTATGGAATAGCGATGCATGCTCCTCACTAATGGTCTCGCACCTTCGATTGAATAATCCAGCCACGGAACGCATAATTGAACAGGGCCCATGCCATTACGCGAAAGCTCGAGTATGGCCTGATTGGCAACGCGAATGGCATGAAATACATCGTTTACGTCCGAGATATAAGGAAGCACAAAGGATTTCTTCACGCTATCAGCAGGAAGAGACGACTGATCCGGAGCCTGCATGTATTCTTGATAGGTAAACCGCGGGTGCTTCATCATAGTAATGGCCAGAAGGGGCACTCGCTTGTAAAAAGCCTCAGTTAGACCAGGTATATAGTTCCTTGTCGCCTGTGCGCTTGTGCAGCATAAAGCAATTGTCTTCCCAGTCTGTAGATATAAGCCAATTGCAAAGTACACGGCACTTCTCTCGTCAACCACCGAGTAACAAGTGAAAAAAGGGTCATCCTGCACTGCTCGTACGAACGCAATGTTCGTTCCGCCCGGATTGATAACAAGTCTAGAAATATCATGTTTCTTGAGTAATTCAACCAATATTTGAATGTTGTCCCTATTACTTGGCATTCTTCCTCCTATTAGCCCCTCAGCGAAAAACCGCCGTCAACGACAATCGTTTGACCCACCATGAAATTACAGGCACCTGACACCATAAAAGAAACAAGTTCTGCAATTTCTACTGGCAGAGCTACGCGTTTCAGTGGGTTTTGATTGCAATAAATATTATTGCCTTGGTTAAGGGCAAAATCTTGCATCGCTGTTTTAACAACCCCTGGAGCAACCCCATTGACCAAGACTCCATATGGCGCCATCGCAAGCCCAAGACCCTCAGTAAGACCCCGAATATCCCACTTTGACATTCGATAAGGATATGTTGCGCCTACAAATCCGCCTTGCGAGCTAATGTTAATGAGGTAGCGGTAGCTACCTGAAGAATGTTCCATCCAATACCTACAGAAACCCTCTGAAACCAAGAATGTTCCGCGACTGTTCGTTTCATAAACACGGTCCCATTCTTCAGCCGTGACATCTGGAAAGAATTCACGAGGCTCAACCCCAGCATTATTTACAACAACATCAATTCCATTAAGCAAGTGATCACAATATTTAATTTTGTCATCTACAATTGAAGAGTCAGTGATGTCCCATACGAGATACGAAGCGCATTTGGTGCCCAGCGATTCAACTGCAGCAGCCAGCTTGTCTTCATTTCGCCCCGTAATTACAACTGAAGCACCCGAATCAACGCATTTCTTCGCAATTGCCAAACCAATACCAGAACCACCTCCGGTTACAACGATCCTCCGATCTGAAAGTAAGGAATCAGCTCGAATTGTTGAAATGTTTATATGAGCTATTCCACCGTTTTTCAATGTTTGCCCAAATGCTGAACATGCAGCAACCACACGGTCTGCTGCCTTAGCAACTAATTCCGCTCCCATTATCTCAACCCTATCCTCATTAACAACTTTATTAGTCTGAAGATGAGTATCGTTGAACTAAAGTTGACACCATAAATGCTACTTCAAGAGAAGCTCAGCGATACTACAGCTAAACTCATCCAGTTCAGACTTCGCCCTACGTAAAGATTCCTTTTGGATATCATGAAGCTCATTATTTTGTTTCTCAATTAAATCAAGAGTTATTGCAAGAGCATCTTCAGTCGATAGTTTACGGCCATCAACAACATAAGGATAGTCAAGGGTTCCAAACAACCCAGCAAATTTTTTACTATATGCGAACGGAACAGTAATGACACCAGACGAAAAAGCTCCTATTGTTGCGTGCATTCTCGCTCCGACAAAGAACGACATACCGGAAATATAGCTTTTTGCCTGCATAGGGCTCGTAAAATGTGGGGAGAGTATACAATTATTTTTTCTACGACAAAAGTCCTCGCTGACCCTGTAGTCTTCATCGGGTCCGTCACTTCCTATAACATGTGGGATAATGTGGACCTCGTAACCATTTTCTATTAGCCTATCAGTTAGAGCTTCGCAATACTTACGATAGTCAACTTTGAGGCCAAACTGATTTGCCTGAGTGTACCCTCCATTCCAAAGCAAACCGCTGATATTAATACCAACTGCGTTATCAATTCGCCTCTTCTTCTCGTAAGGCAACGCGAAAGCAACATCTGTAGTGGTAAATGAATTACAGCCAGATATCTTCCGCACAAGTTCTGACGACTCCTGATCGCGTGCATACAACTTATCTGCACCCTTCATTATCCGTCGTGCCAACAGCCGAGAAAGATTCAAAGCAAAAGGGCCGTAAGTCTGGGGCCCTAGAATCAAACGTGATGTTTTTATTGCCTTAAACTTTGGAAGAGAAGTGAGGATCAGACGCTTCATTCCGTACAAATCAGTAAAACTATCGCCCTCAGTAAAGTCGAAAACATAATCGCAACTAGATATTTCTTTATACAACGCACTAATTGAGCCAGGTTTTCGAAATGAGAACCTTTCAATATTTTCTGTTATATAATTGTTAGATTCATATATGTAATTATTTGAGTCAACATTTGTAAAAATCTTAATATTCATCTTTATATTATTTTCACGGGCTATTTTTACTAATATGTTACGAAATGAGTAGGCTAGCGCCCCACATCCAAGATTTGGAGAACAGAACGTCAATCCAAGCAAACCTATCGTAAGTCTATTCATTTTTTCCTCAATCTTTAATAATCGTCAATGATGAAAATTGATCGAAAACGCCTCTAATGTTGATAAATAGCTGAAACTTATATGATGCACGGTGTTTTAGGCGAAAAGATATTCTTGATCACCGTTGCTTTAATCCACAAAAGAATAACCAGCACTTTCTAAATACAACTTATCTTGCATATTTGAAGCTTGGCCACACAGCAAAATCAACGCAAGTAAAGACCAAGTTCCTCGCAATGTCAGATAGGTAATGCCGCAGGACAGTATTGCAACAATGATTAACCCGAAATAATCTGAACGATGGAACCATAATGCTCGTACAACAATAGTATAGAACAATATAGTAAAAATGAGCCCGTTTCCTACAATTAGAGTAACAAAGTCGGATTCCGGATTCCAACCAACCATAGAGAGACGTGTAAACAGGTAAGGGTCAGATAAAGAAAATGGGTAACCTGCAGAAAAATAACCTGTTCCGAATAACACTTGCAGTGGTGAAAGAGATTTGAGAAGAGTCCCTAAATAAGAATAATAATGCATATGAATATCAGAGCTGCTACTTGATGAGGAGAGCTGTGAACTCTGGTATGAACCAATATCAGATATGGATGACAACAAATTACTGATTAACGTAGTAAGCATATCTCTAAATATATAAAGACAACACCCAATTAGAAAAGTCAAAACAACAACTGAAATAATTCCGGTATGACTCAATCGTCTCATCTTTTTCCGTCTTTTAAACAAGGCAGACCAGAGGAAGACTGCGAAAAGCCCGAGATAGCCTGTTCGTGATGTCGATAAAATGACTGCAGCAACAAATATAAAACTAAAGATAATATTTTTTTTATAATATCGAGATAGTATATATCCAACAATCATCGCCAAGGCAAAGTTCGCAGTTTCCCATCCTATTCCTTTCATCCTCAATAATCCACCCGCAACATATGAATCCCACTGATATTCATGCAGCCCCAAAATGCTATCAAACACTATTGTGTTAAATTTAATCCCAGCAAACCCCAACATCAGTTGGAGGTACCCCCATGCTGCCTGAACAATACATCCGACATATAGACCGCGCAAAAAAATGTCACGTGCGTTACTTTGATTTGTTGTACCGTTTAAAAAGAAAAAATAGCCTATAACTAATAGATACTTAATCAGGCAGCTAAATGAGTTCATCTGCCAACTAACAGGAAGGTATTCAACTGCAACAAAGATTGAAATAATAATGCTAACTAGCATTATTATGGCAAGGGCAGTAGATTTCCCAGAGAACCGAATATCTAGCAAACGATCTCCCCTGAAAAATCGTGCAATAAGCAATGCAAGCATTACATAATTGGAGATTGAATTCCCAAACACCATAAAGCCATTCATTGTGCAAACTAAGCCAAAGCAAAATATAAGCTTTTTTTCAAGTGTGGAAATCGGAAACTCCTCATGAATAGACTTAGTTCTGTTAATCTGCAAGAGTGTCTCCCTGTAAATCTGGATACATACGGTCGGTTTTTCCTTGAATCCCACGTTTATAATCGACTATGGCATCAATAATTGGTTGATACTTCTTTACTCTACATAATCCAAATACAATGTCTTTAATTCTAGTTAATAAGAAAATTATGTAGACTGTATTATGGAAATAGTTTTTGTATTTTTTGTATATATATAATCTATTTCTGTTCAAGTAGTAGCTTTTCAATCCATAGGTCTTATTAATAGAATGCCCTACTTTATGCCATAATTTTGCAGAAGGCACATACAGTAAGTTCAGATTGCATTGCTGTGCTTTAAGAGAAAAATCAACATCCTCGTAGTACATAAAATACTCTTCAGGAAAGAGACCGATCGCTTCATATGTCTCAGCCAAAAGCATAAAGCAACATCCAGTGATAAATGATATTTTTCGGCATTTGTTATAGTGTCTATGCGACGCCCTTCCAGACCAGGGAGACAATTCTCCCCCTCCATACCATGCTGATTCTGTATCATAAAAATACATAATTGGGCAGACGATCGTTTTGCAATCAACATATTGAATCAGCCTGTCAATCATATGATTCTCAACAATCGTATCATTGTTGAGAATCAACAATACATCGGCTCCATCGCGAACTGCAGCTTTTGCCGCTATATTGTTTGCTGCTCCAAAACCAACATTAGTATCCAGATTAATCAGTCTCACTTTTTCATCAATTATAGTGTTATAGCTATCTACTTTCTGTTTAGCGTTATTATCAACAACGTACACAACAACATTTGAATACGTAGAGCAAGCGATGCTGTTGATACATTCCCTTGTATCTTCGTAGCCATTATAATTTACTAATATGACAGCGATACGTTTGTTACCTGAACCGCATGTACGCCGTATGTCGCCACTAATAGACTTGCTCTTATCGTAATTCATGTTTGCTCACTTACTAAGTAGCCTAACAACCTCTTCAACTGCTTGTGCTGTCTTCTCCCACGTGTATACACCGTATTTTTCTATTTGATTTGCAATTACAGCAATCCGTGTAGATTCATCTTGTAGACTTTCAACACCATTTGCTATCGAAAGCGGATCATTTTGGTTTACTAATATAGAGGCGTTCTGACCTATTTCTCGTAATGAAGAAACGTTACTAGTCACAACTGGAGTACCAGACAATCCTGCCTCGATAACAGGAATACCGAATCCCTCGTACTGCGAGACAAATAAAAGTGCATAAGCATTTTTAAGCAGCCAAAACTTCTCTTTGTTTGTTACATACCCGAGGAATAATACTGAAGTAGTAAGGTTGTTTTTATTGACATAGTTTACTAATTTTTGATATTCTCCAGATTTCGAACCAGCTATCACAAATTTCAGATATGGTATTTTTTGCAGTACAATCTTAAAAGCACGTAATGCGTTTAATAAATTTTTATTTGGTCTCATATCTCCGATATATAAAAGATATGACCGAGGAGCTAAATCATAATGACTATCTGAACACTCCTGTATTTCGCACCCACAATAAGCAACGTGTATTTTATCTTCTGGAATACCGAGAAATGATACGACGTCTGCTTTAGTACATTCAGAATCAACTACGATTGCATCTGCTTTTTTACATCTATGAAAGTAATAATTGAGATACAATTTTTTAATATATGAGTAGTTTTCAGGATATCTCTTCACCATAAGATCAAATATGATAGCTATGCGTTTCCCGCGAAAAATCGTACGTGGAATCAATCCATCACACACATATATATTCGCTTTTCCAAAAAATAGCTCTATAGGAAATAGGTAACTTAATACTCTTACTAATTTATTAGAGTATAATATATGATCATGATAAATATAGTCAGATAGATTATCTATTTTACTTGTTAAATTACTTTCAGTATCGTAACACGAGACAACATAGTCCTGTTCAATTTTGCTTATCTCAGAAATTAACTGGTGGTGGTATTCATGTACCCCTGTTCTATTATTTCTCAGCGCCAAGCTTCCAGTTAGAAAATTAATCTTAACCATATATAAGTATCTACCAATCAGTCACTTACTTCGTATTTGAATATTGAGTAGATAGTTTTCTTTAGAAGATGAGAGGGTTCCCATCCCACAAGCGTTCTCAGCTTAACGCGATCGCAACAGATGACGGGGTTGTCGCTCGGCCTGAGCAGGGCGGGTTCGACCTCGATCTCGACCCGCTGGCTCGAGAAGCCGCATATGGTCTCCGCGATCTCCCGCAGCGGGTAGGCGGTTCCGCTGCCGACGTTGAAGACCTCTCCCGCGTAGTCCGACTCTAGGATCATGCGGTAGGCCCGCGCCACGTCGCGGACGTCGGAGAAGTCTCGCCTCACGTCAACGTTGCCGACCTTGAGGACACCGGGCCTCCCGGACCTCTCGATCTCGGCGACCTGCCTGCACCAGCTGGGTATCACGAAGGCGTCGGACTGGCCGGGGCCCGTGTGGTTGAAGGAGCGGGTGCGGTAGACCCTGAGACCGTAGCGCTCGGCGTAAACCTCCGCGAAGCGCTCCTGGGCCACCTTGGAGATCCCGTAGGGGTTCGTCGCGTCGACGGGATCGGTCTCCCTCAAGGGACGTTCTGACGGCGCGTACTCCTCGCTCGACCCCACCAAGAGGACCTTCGGCGGGTCGGGCATCTTCCGGGCGGCCTCCAAGACGTTGACCGCGCCGTTGACGTTGACCTCCACGGTCTTCTGCGGGATCTTCCAAGAGAGCCCTACGGAGCTCACCGCGGCGAGGTTGACCACCGCGTCGGGGGCGAACTCCGAGACCACGCGCAGAACCGCGTCCGCGTCGGTGACGTCGCAGGGCAGGTAGCCGGAGAGGCCGGCGCACCTCGCGTCGCCGGCCACGTCAGTTCCGCACACCTCGTAGCCGTGGACAGCAAGCTCATGGGCGAGGTAGCCGCCCACGAAGCCGTTGGCACCGAATATGAGGGCCCTAGGCATCGCGGAGCGCTCTCTCGCGCTTGGCTACCTCGAGGTCGCTCTCCACCATGATGCGGCAGAGCTCCTCGCAGCTCGTGCTCTGCGGATCCCAGCCGAGCTTGGTGCGCGCCTTGGTGGGGTCACCCCAGAGGTTCACGACGTCGGTCGGCCGGTAGAACTCGGGGTTGACGCAGACGAGCATCCTGCCCGTCTCCCCGTCGTAACCCTTCTCGTCGACGCCCTCGCCCTCCCAGCGGAGGCTGATGCCAACGTGCTTGAAGGACCACTCCACGAACTCCCGCACGGAATGCTGGACACCCGTAGCGATGACGAAGTCATCCGGCTCGTCCTGCTGCAGGATCAGCCACATGCACTCGACGTAGTCCTTGGCGTAGCCCCAGTCGCGCAGGCTGTCGAGGTTGCCGAGCTCCAGGTGGTCCTGCAGGCCCTCGGCAATGCGCGCTGCGGCGAGCGTGATCTTGCGGGTCACGAAGTTCTCGCCGCGCCTCGGCGACTCGTGGTTGAACAGGATGCCGTTGCACGCGAACATGCCGTAGGCCTCGCGGTACTCCTTGGTGATCCAGTAGCCGTACTGCTTCGCCACGGCGTAGGGCGAGTACGGGTGGAAGTGGGTCTCCTCGTTCTGGGGCACCTCCTCGACCTTGCCGTAGAGCTCGGAGGTCGAAGCCTGGTAGACGCGGCAGGTCTTCTCGAGCCCCAGGATGCGGACGGCCTCCAACACGCGCAGCACGCCGAGCGCGTCCACGTCGCCGGTGTACTCGGCCGCGCCGAAGGAGGTGCCGACGTGGGACTGGGCGGCGAGGTTGTACACCTCGTCCGGTCGGACCTCCGCCATGACGCGGATCACCGACGAGGAGTCGGAGAGATCGCCGTCGTGCAGCGCCACCGAGCCCTCCGCGAGCAGGTGGTCGATGCGGCCGGTGGTGTGCTCCGCGGAGCGGCGGACGACGCCGTGGACCTCGTAGCCCTTCTCTAGGAGCAGCTCGGCGAGGTAGCTGCCGTCCTGCCCGGTGATGCCGGTGATGAGAGCCTTCTTCATGGTTCTCCCCTTGCCTTTCTTCTCGGTTTCCTTCTGGTGAAATTGGCGATGGGTCGATGGGTTACTGGGCTGCTTTCGACACGAGCTCCTTGAGGCGGGGGCTCTGCTCCTTGGAGCACACGAGGACGCCGTCCGGCGTGGCGACCACCACGGCGTCGGGGATGCCGGCGACGACCACGGGGCAGCCGACCTCGCTCACCACGTAGGTGCCCGGGCAGGTTGCCTCGTCCAGCACCGCGTTGCCCGAGGCCCGCTCGGCCATCTCCTCGGTGAGGGTGTTCCAGGTGCCGAGGTCCTTCCAGGTGCCGGCGTAGGGCACCACGGCGACGGAGCCGGCCCTCTCCACGACCTCGTAGTCGAAGGAGTTCTTGGGCAGCGTCCCGTAGGCGGCGCGCAGGGCGGCGTAGCCCGGCTCGCCCGCGTAGTAGCCGGAGAGGATCCCCATCAGGTGCGAGAGCCTGAAGGCGAAGACGCCGCAGTTCCAGAGCGCGCCCTGGGAGATGAGCGATTCCGCGGTGGCGGCATCCGGCTTCTCGGTGAAGCAGACGACGCGGCGCAGGTCCCCCTCGGGCCCCGCCGGCACGATGTAGCCGTACTTCTCGGAGGGGTAGGTGGGCTCCACGCCGAGCAGCACGAGCTCGGCGGCGTCCCCCTGCACCGCGCGGTCGAGGTCGGCGATGCGGGCGTAGTAGGCGTCGTCCACGTAGGAGTCGATGGGCATCACGACGACCGTGTCGGCGGGGTCCGCCCCCTGCTCCCAGGCGAGGTGGGCGCAGGCGAGCATGATGGCGGGCGCGGTGTCGCGCCGCTCCGGCTCGACGGCCAGCGCGTAGTCGCCCTGGACCTGGTCGGCCAGCCACGATGCCTGGGAGGCGCAGGTGGCAACGGTCACGTCGGCGCCCGGGCAGAGGGAGCGCACCTTGCGGTAGGTGCGCTGCACCATGGACTCGGGCTTGCCCTCCCCGTCGCGCAGGACCTTGAGGAACTGCTTTGCGCGGTCCCCGCTCGAGAGCGGCCACAGGCGCGAGCCCGAGCCTCCGGAGAGCAGGACGATGTGCAGGTTCGGCATGGGGTCTCCTTAGATCCGCATATGCGCTGCAAGCCGGTCAAGGTAGTACCTGAGAAGCTTTGGCGCAGCAAGATCGATATCGTATGACTTGAGTTTCGGATCGGAAGCAATCGTTCTGACACTCGAAGAGCGCGCGAATTTGATGATCTCAGCGCACCAACAATCCTCATCTAGGGGAAGGTGCAGGCATCTGCTGGAAACGTCGACGTCATTCGGCACGTTTGGCGAAACGAAACACGGTAGACCAGAGGCCTGCGCCTCGATCGCAACCATCCCGAGTCCTTCGTACAGGCTCGGAAGTGCAAATAGGTCGAAAGCCTGATAAACCTGTCCCACCTCATCAAGCTGGCCCAAAAAGATAACGCGCCCGTGAAGCCCCATCTCCTCTACCTGATCCCGAATCTGTCCCTGAAGCGGGCCACTTCCCACAAGAGCTAAGATCGACCCTGAATCCACTCTTGAAACCTTTTCGAACACGCTCAAAAGAAAGAGATGGTTCTTCTGGGGCATGAACCTCCCGACATGCCCTATAACGAACGCATCATCTGGAATGTCAAGCTTGGTGCGAATGCGTTCACGCGCTGCCCGATCGAAGCGAAATTGTGTAAGTTCTATTGCATTCGGAATAATGGTAAAAGAACTCTTTTCGCCGAAAAGCCACCTCCCGGCATGATCCGAACAAGCAGCAAGGTCTGTCGGGTAAACTGTCGAAAAATGTTTAAGCAGGTACTTCACAACGTTACGCGCAGGCTCGCCCTTGCCTGCAGTGGAATGCGAGTGCGCGATGCGCACCGGGACGCCGGCCCGCTTCGCGGCGCGCAGGGGGAATACGGAGAGGGCGTTCACGTGGCTGTGAACGATGGGCCAGCGCTGTTCGCGAAAGAGCTTCACGAGGGTCTTCTGGTACGCGAAGACTCGCTGATAGGGTGGTATCTTGAAAACCCGCCCACCGAGGGACTCGATCTCCTCGCGCGGCACAAGCGTGGAGTCGGCGTCCACCAGGAAGTCGAACTGCACCTTGGAGCGGTCGACGTGGCGGTAGTAGTTCATCACCACCTGCTCGACGCCACCGCCGACCATCTTGCCCATCACCTGGGCGACGCGGATCGGGGCGGTCATCAGCATGCACCGTCCCCGGTGAAGACGACCTTTACGGTGTCGAGGATACACTTCAAATCAGTTAAAAAGCCGCGCTCCGCTATGTACTGGAGGTCAAGCTCCACCATCTCGTCGAAGGTGGTGTCGGAGCGGCCCCTCGTCTGCCAGTAGCAGGTGAGGCCGGGCTTGACGGAGAGACGCCTCATGGCGCGGGAGTCGTACTCCCTAACCTCCCTGGGCAGGGCCGGCCTGGGACCGACCACGGAGAGCTGGCCGGCGAGGACGTTCAGGAACTGCGGGAACTCGTCTATGGAGTGCTTCCTTATGAACCTGCCTATCTTGGTGACCCTGGGGTCGTCCTTGATCTTGAACAGGGGCCCGTCAGCCTCGTTCTTGGCCCTCAGCTCCTCCAGGCGCTCGTCGGCGTCTTTGTACATGCTCCGGAACTTCAGCATGGGGAAGGTGCGAACCTCTCCCCTGCGGGTTATGCGCCCCACCCTCTGCTGCACATAGATGGGGCATCCCGGCGACTCAAGGCGGATCGCCAGGCAGAGCAGCGCGCCGGGGACGAGCCCGACCACCACCACGGCCCCGGAGAAGGCTATGTCGAAGAGGCGCTTGGCGGCGCGGTAGAGACGCCGGTCCAGAAGCGGCTCCGGCGCCGCGGCCACCACCCTCGGGCCCCTCTCGCTGCCGGGCTCCACGAAGGCGTAGTCGGACGACTCAGTCTTTATCCCCATGGAGAGCGCAGCGTCTACGGCGCCGATTCCCGTGAGATCCAAGGTGTCAGAGGGCGAGGGTACGTTACCGACCGTCTCCGGCGGGACGCCGGGGACAGGCACATCCGTTCCACCTTCGGTGGGACGGAGTGAGCCAGTCCCCTCTGTCCTACCTACGGGGTCACTCTGACCCCGCTGTTTGTTGCTTATCTCTTTTGCTGACAATTTCGAGACCGACCCTTATCGTCTTGGTCCGACCAAACATGTGCATGTCTATGTAGGCAAGGCGCTTGTGGCGGTCTACTTTGCGGATTAGGGCCTCGAAGCCCTTCAGCGGACCAGCGGTTATGAGGATCTGGTCGCCTTCGATAATGCCTTCGCTCATATCTACCGTGCGATCTCCCGCTCCGGTAAGCTTGTCGAGCCACTGCATCTCGTCTTTTCTCAAGGGAATGAATCCGCCGTCGTTTCCCAACAGTTTGGTAAAAGAAGGGACACCCCACAGCGCTTGCTGCACGCTGTCGATGTCCCGTGTGGTTACGTAAAGATAGCCGGGGGTTAGCCGCTCTTCTACGAGCTGCCACTCCCCTTGTATACGTTTCTTCAGCTTGAAGTAGGGTATGAAGCACTCCTCTACCAGATCGCGGCGAACGATCTTTTCGATGAGATGCTTAACCTGCTTTTCGCGCCCGGTGAGCACTTGCACCACGTAGGTTTGAAGCATGAGCGGCCAACCTCCCCTCTTGCAACGCGCTGCGCGAGAGGAGGCGAAGAGCTTGCCAGCGTTGATTTGTGAGCATCCACATCATGGAATACGAAATCGTTTGACGGTATATTGCGCCAAACGTACCCGTCCCCAATGGCAGAACAAGCTTCGCCACTTCTCATTTGCTGGCAGCAAAAAAGAAGAAACGAACGGCGTATTCAAACTCTTGAGAACCACAAGCAACGCGCACCCAGCGACGATTCCTCAGCCTACAAGATATGTAGCCGCTACACCTACAGGCGCAGCGTACAGAAAACGCACGGGCGCAACAGAACTCTTACCAGAAAACCGCTCCGACCCTTCAGTTCCCTGCGCATGGCCTGAACACCGTTCAAACCATGCGCAACAAACTGCCCCGCATCTCATGGGTGCGTATTCATTAGAATAGCACCCTCCCCCCCCCTTCTTCTAGCCAAAACGGAAAGGCTTGCGCAATCGTTACACCCGCATGTGCGCACCGCGGGTGCGGTATTTCTTCACCGCGTCAGCCAACAGTTTGTAATGCTCGGGGTAATGCGCGTCGCTCGCAATATAGCGATACATGTTCTCCTCGAACATCTTCTGCGCCGGCTTCTTCTCCTTACCCAGGCGACCGCCCTTCACAAAGTCAGCTGAAGCCTGCAGCTTACAGCCCATCTTCATCAGGCGCTTGGCAATGGAGATATCCTCTTGGATCGCCTTGTAACGCTCGGGATGAGCAATGATCACATCGTAGCCCATGCCCTGCAAATCGAAGATGGTGCGCTCGTACTCCTCGAAGTCGTACTTGGTAGCACGGCTCGAAAGCTCCAGCAAGAACTCGTTAGAACCGTCAAAGTGCAGGTAATCAACCCACTCCATGCCCAGATCCATGAGCTTGGCATGGTTCACCTCGAAGCCCATCTGCAGAGGGAAGCCGTTGGCGTGCGCCACAAGGAGCTCGTAGGCGTCCCACATCTTGTCGTAGTCAAAATACGGGTCGCGGCAGTGCGGCGTGCAGACAATGCCGGTAACCCCGGCGGCCTTGGCGGCCTCAAGCATAGCCAGGCTCTCGTCCAGATCGGCGGCGCCGTCGTCAACGCCGGGCAGGATATGGCAGTGAATGTCGCGCATGAGTTCCTCCTCTCCCCTCATATAAGCGCTGCGCAGGGCGGTGCTTGAGTCCCTGCGCAGCGCGGCTGCAACTTACTCGTGGTGGTGATGGTGCTTATCGGCCTTAACGCGCTTGCCGTCCTTGGTGTAATAGGCGTAGTAGTACTCGCTCGTCTCGGTCTCGCAGAAGTTCATGATCACGCCGATAACGTTGGCGTCGGCCTTCTTGAGCTGCTCGTAAGCGGCCTGCACCTCCTCGCGGCGCGTAAAATTCTCGCGCACCACCAGCGCGGTAGCGTCAACCAAGCTGGAGATAACCGCCGCGTCGACAAACGTGCCCACCGGCGGGGTGTCGAAGATCACGTAGTCAAACTCCTGCTCCAGCAGCTTGATAAGGCGACGGAAGCGCTTGGAGGCGAGGATGTCGGCCGGGTTGGGAATATGCGGCTCGGAGTCCAGGAAGAACATGCCCTTGGTGCTGGTGGTCATGATCGCCTCGTCCAAGGTGGCCTGCTCGGAGAGCACCGCGTAGATGCCGTTACGGGCGCGCACGTTGAGCACGTCGGCCAGGGTGCGGCGGCGCATGTCGCACTCAACGAGCAGCACGCGCTTGCCGCTGGTGGCGATAGCTTGGGCAAGGTTGATGGCCACGGTGGACTTGCCCTCGTTGGGCACCGAGCTCGTGAGCACGAGCGAGCGGATGGGATCGTCCACGCTGGCGAAGCGGATGTTGGCGAGCAGCGTCTTGGCTGCGTTCTGAACTACGAGCGCGTCGGCGCCACGGGTCTTGCGGGCCATTAGCGGCTCCCTCCCCTCATAGCCGGGATGCGGCCGATAACCGGGATGCCCAGCATCTGCTCAACTTCCTCAGCACCGCGCACGCGGGTGTTGAGCACGTCCATCAGTACCACGATGGCCACGGCCACGAAGAGGCCGGCCACAAAGGCAACCGCCACGTACAGCAGGCGGTTCGGGCCGCTGGGGGCCTCAGGCGTGGGCGCCTGGTCGATCACGTTGACGCTCTGGATCTCCATGACCTCCTGAGCCACGCCAGACACGCTCTCAGCAAGGGCGTTGGCCACGTTGGCGGCACCCTCGGCATCCTTGCCGGTAACCGAAAGGGTGATCACGCGGGTGGTGGTCTCGCTCGTCACCGAGATGTCGTAGTCGTCCAGGTTCTCCAGACCCAGGGAGTCGGCAGCATCGTTCAGCACGCGGTCGGACTGGATGAGGGTGGCAACGTCGTTCGTGAGCATCTGCGAAGCGGAGAGCTCAGAGGAAAGCGCAGAGGTGGTGGACTCCGCGCTGGTGGCCAGCACGTACATGCTGGTGCTCGCGGTGTAGGTGTCGCGCATGCCGATGATGCTGAACAGCGCCATCACAACAGCGCAGATCACCGGAAGCGCAACCACCAGCGTGAGGTGCTTCTTCAGAAGCTGTAGTAATTCGAGCAGGGTCATGGGTTGGTTTACCTTTCAGGATGCGTTACTCAACGGTAGCTACGTCGTCGGTGGTAAGACCGGCGTTGGCTTCAAGCGACGCGTAGTCGCGGGGAGCGGGGGAATTGGTGGCAGCGCCCAGGCGCGTGTTGTTGAGCTGCGCCTCGGGGATGACGGCCGACGTGTCGTTGGGATCGAGACCCGCGTCCGCGCGCTGCATCATGGAGCGCCACTCGTTGAACTCCGTGCACACGTAGCTCACGCCACCGGTGCTGTAGGAGTAGCTGGGGCACGCCGCAGAGTAGATGGTCACGTTCTTGCCCAAGAACTTCTGGGCGAGCGAGACCAGGTCGGTGATGGAGTAGTCGGTGGTGACGCTGGAGGCCAGCTTGCCGATGAGGCTGGGAACCTCGGTGGCGGGGGCGGCGATCACCTGCTTGATGATGGCCTCAACGATCTGGCGCTGTGCCTGGGCGCGGCCGAAGTCGCCGCCGGACACGTTGTAGCGCTCGCGGGCGTAGGCCAAGGCCTGCTCGCCGTTGAGCAGCTGGTTGCCGGCCTCGAAGCTCATGCCGCCGTTGCCGGCGCTGAAGCTCTCGGGGATGTCGATCCAGATGCCGCCGAGCTGGTCTACCACGCTCTCAAGCTCCGAGAAGTGCACCTCGGCGTAGTGGGAGATGTCCACGCCGGCAAACTCGGAGACGCACTGCACGGCGCCGGCAGCACCGCCGAAGGCGTAGGCGGCGTTGATCTTCTGGGTGGTGCCGTTGATCGTCACCATGGTGTCGCGCGGGATAGAGATGAGCTGGATCTGGGCGTTGGCCGGATCCACGCGCACGAGCATGGTCACGTCCGAACGGCTGGCAGTGTCGCCAGAGCGGGCGTCGGAGCCAAGGATGAGAACGTAGAAGGCCTGGTCGCTCGTGAGCTCAGACTGGGGCAGCAGGGCCTCGCGCAGGGCCTGCTCCTCCTCTTGGTTGTCAAAGCTCATGGACGCGCCGAGCGAGTTGAGCCACACGGCCAGCGCCACGCCGCAGCAGGCGAAAAGCGCTACGATCACGCCGAGCACGATGCCGACGCGCTTGAGCGCCTTGTGCTTCTTCTTTTTAACGCGGCGGTAGCCTTGGGCTTCGTGCGGATGCGCCGCGCTCTCGAACTCCTCCATGCTGGAGTAGCCGCTCTGAGCGCTGGAAGCATGCGCGGTTGGCGCGGGGCGCCTGCCGCTTGAGGCGGAGGCGTTGGCACTTGTACCGCGACGCGCCGGCATCGGCGACTGCGCATGGTTGGACGTAACCTGCGAGGCAGAGGCGAAATGGCCGCCGCGCGGGGCGCCGTGGTTTGTGTTGTTTTCGGTATCAGTCATATAGAATGCGCCTCGACGGGTATCTACACCCTACTGGCTTTTCCCTTCTCGAACCCGACCCGTATATCGCTCCAAGCTTAGCGTATGGATCCCTAACGTTCAACGACACGTTAAAGGTTACGCTTGATCGCCACATGTTTACCCGTGCGCCAAATTAGGCCGGGCCTAATTTGGCGCATTTCGTAATACCGAAGGCCGTAGCTGCGCGCACATAAGATGGGCGGCACGCCGTGAAGCGCGCCGCCCGTTGCGAGCGAGGGATGCCTTACGCCTCGATGAGGCGCTTCACGTCGAGCGCGATCATGAGTTCCTCGTTGGTGGGGACCACGAGAACCTTGATGGCGGAGTCCGGCGTGGAGATGACGCGCGGATCGTCGGAGCGGACCTTGTTGAGCTCCGGGTCGATCTTGACGCCCATCCAGGCCAGGCGGTCGGCCACGCCCTGGCGGTAGGTGTCGGAGTTCTCACCGATGCCGGCGGTGAAGGCCATGGTGTCCACGCCCTCCATGCTGGCGGCCATCTCGGCGAAGAGCTGCGCGGTGCGGTAGAAGAACATCTCCATGGCCATGGCGCAGTTCTCGTCGCCGGCGTTGGCGGCCTCCTCGATGTCGCGCGTGTCGGAGCTGCGGCCGGAGAGCGCCAGCATGCCGGACTTCTTGTTCATCATGGTGTCGATCTCGTCGATGGAGTAGCCGCCCACGCGGTTGAGGTAGAACACCGTGGCCGGGTCGATGGTGCCGGTGCGGGTGCCCATGATGAGGCCGTCGAGCGGGGTGAGGCCCATGGTGGTGTCCATGCACTGGCCGTCCTCGATGGCGCACAGGCTGGCGCCGGAGCCCAGGTGGCAGCTCACGAGCTTGTGGGTCTTGTCGCCCATGAACTCGTGGACGGTGCGCCAGATGAAGCGATGGCTGGTGCCGTGGGCGCCGTACTTGCGCACGTGGTACTTGTCCACCACGTCACGCGGCAGGGCGTAGCGCCAAGCATGCTCGGGCATGTTGTAGTGGAAGGCGGTGTCAGGCACGATGACGTTGGTGAGCTCGGGGAACATGTCGCGGCAGATCTCGATAACGTCGGCCTCGGCGTAGTTGTGCAGCGGCGCCAGCGGGGCGACCTCGCGCACCTGGGCGAGCGTCTCGTCGGTCACGATAGCAGAGTCGGGGAAGTACCAGCCGCCCTGCACCACGCGGTGGCCGATGCCCTCGATGGGCTGGTCCACGGTCTTGAGGATGTCGAAGACGTGCTTGATGGCCGTGCGGTGGTCGGGAAGCGCTACCTCCAGCGTGCCCTTCTCGCCGTTCTCAGTGTGGCCGATGAAGGAACCCTCGATGCCGATGCGCTCGCAGTTGCCCTTGGCGAAGACCTCGCGGGTCTCGGTGTTGAGCAGCTGGTACTTAAGCGAGGAGCTGCCGGCGTTCACAACCAGTACGTTCATCTTTCTCCCATTCTCGTGACTACGCGAATACGCGCCGCCGCGCCGTGCGGATGCGGCGCATGCCCTGATGGACATATCGGCTTTATGATACGCCCTTTGACGCGCTCTTTTCTAGGTTTCGGCGCAGCCTGCGCGCAAAATGCTGCTTTTGGCTCGGCACAGGCACCGCGCAGCGGCTTTGCAAACCACCCTCAAGCTGCGAGCAGCAGGCGACGGCCGCGCCGCGCGCCCGGCGCCTGTGTTGTGCAGCCTTCGCGCCCCAGCGCCAACAGGTCTTAAGGGATCAACCCCTCGCCGAGGTTCTTGCCGCCGAGGATGTGCCAGTGCAGATGCATCACGGTCTGGCCCGCCACGGCACCAGCGTTGGAGATAAGGCGGAAGCCCTCGTCGAGACCCTTGATACGCGCGACCTCGCGCACGGCCTCGGCCATGGCGGAGAGCACCTCGGAGGGGATCTCGTCGGTCATGTTCTCAAAGTGCTGCTTTGGCACCACCAGCACGTGTACGGGCGCTTGGGGCTCGGCGTCCTCAAACGCGCAGGCCAGGTCGTTCTCGTAGACCACCGTGGTGGGGATCTCGTGGTTGGCGAGCTTGCAGAAAATGCAGTCGGACATGAGAGGCTCCTTCAAACTGATTGCTTCGAGCGTACGGAAAGCGCGGGGCAGCCCGGTGCGTGGGCCCCCGCATGGCTGCTACAGGTTGAGCGCGTCGGTGGTGTCGGCCGGCTCGCCGGGGACGAGCTGCGTAGAGCCGTCCACGTCTGCCAGGAGCACGGACACCTTTTGCTCGGCCGTGGTCAGGCGTTCGCGCAGGCTCTTCAGGAGCTCCACGCCGCGGGTGTAGCTCTCGAGCGAAGCCTCGAGCTCCATGTCGCCAGACTCCAGCGCGCGAATGATCTGCTCGAGCTCGGTCGAGGCTTCCTTGTAGGTGAGCTCAGCTACGGGCTTTGCTTCTTGTGCCATGGTATGTCCTTTCTTTGGGCAGATACGTTGCAAACAAAGCGGGCGCTAGCGCGCGTCCGCCGGATTCGGGGTAACAGCGGTGACGGTTGCGCCCACCTCACCGTCGGCCAGGCGCACGCGCAGATTGTCGCCAGGTGTAAACGACGCCGCGGAGGTGCGCACGCCTTCCGGACCGTAGGCGATGGCGTAGCCGCGGCCGAGCACCTTGAGCGGCGAGAGCGCGTCAAGCGAAGCAGCGGCGCGGGCAAGCTCGGCCTGCGGCTTGGCCAAAAGGCGCGTGCCGACGGCCTTGAGCTGCGTGGCTGCAAGGCCCAGCGCGTGTTGCTTGGAACCGAGGCCCGTGGTGCTCTGCGCCAAGCGCTCTGCCAGGCGCGCGAGGTCAGCATGCGGGCGCTCGACCATCTGCGTTGCGGCGCGGGCCAGGCGCTCCTCGGTCTGGGCGAGCTCGGCGCGGCGCCGCTCCACCATGGCAAACGGGCTTGCCAGGCACGGGCGCGCGGCGGCGGCGTCGAGCGCGAGCCGCGCGTGCGCCACATAGGTGGTCATGGCGCGGGCCAAGCGGTCGGACGAGGTGGCGAGCTGCGTGGAGGCCTGCTCGGTTTGCGCGGAGAAGGCGTGGCCCAGGCGCTGCTCGCGCTGGTTGAGCACGTCGATAAGCTCCTGGAGCGCAGGCGCCACGCTCTCGGCGGCAGCCGTTGGCGTGGAGGCACGGCGGTCGGACACCATATCGCAGATGGAGGTGTCCGGCTCGTGGCCGATGCCGGTTACCACCGGCACGGGGCATGACGCCACCGCGCGAACCAGCGCCTCGTCGTTGAAGGTCATGAGGTCCTCGAACGAGCCGCCGCCGCGCACGAGCAAGATGCAGTCGGGCTTGAGGGCGGCCGCGCGGCCAAGCGCGGCGATGAGCTCCTCGGGCGCCCCCTCGCCCTGCACCTTTGCGCCGACGCACACGATCTCCACCAGCGGGTTGCGGCGGGCCAGCGTGCGCTTCACATCGTTGATAACCGCGCCCGACAGCGAGGTCACCACGGCAACGCGCGTGCAGAACACCGGGATGCGGCGCTTGCGCGCCTCGTCCATGAGGCCCTCGCGGCGGAGCTTCTCGGCCAGGGCGGCAACCTGCTGGCGCAGCAGGCCCTCCCCCACGGGCGCGATGCTTCTTGCCACGAAGCTCATCTTGCCGGTGGGCTTGTACAGGTTGAACTGACCCGTGAGCAGCACCTGCAGGCCGTCGCGCAAGTCGAACGTGCGCTTGGCGTAGGTGCCGCGCCACACGATGCAGTCAACCGCCGAGGAGTCGTCCTTGATCTGGAAGTAGCAGTGGCCGCTGCGCGCGTTGGGCCCGCGGAAGCCTGAGACCTCGCCGAGCACCGTGAGCATGGGGATGCCCTTGAGGGCGCTGTCGGCAAACTCCAGCGCCTGAGTTACCGTAACGGCGTTTTCGGGCACGCCGGCGGGCACGGCAGAGGACGCGGGCCCTGACGCCGCGCCGCCCGCACCCGAGGCTCGCGCACCTGCGCGCGAGGGGACGCGCCCCATGCGGCTTGAGGGGTGGGCGCGGTTGGCGGCCTCGAGCGTGTCCCACGGCAGCGGCTGCTGCGCCGCGCCTGCGCTTGCGCGCCGACCCGCCTGCTGGGCACTCCCCCCGGTGAGGTTCCATCCTTGTGGTGCCATGGCATCACTCCTTCTCGTACCACGACGCTGAGCGCAGCGTAAACGGCTGCCGAACAACGGGAGCAAAGCGCCGGGAGCCGCGTTTAGCGTCTTGCGTTGCACAAGCATAGCAGCCCGTGCGGACACGTTTTTCGCACGGGCCCGTTTTCAGTCCCGCGCCGAAACAGCAAGCCGCGGCGCCTCAGGGCAAACGCGAAAACTCCCCTACTCCTCGTTGCCCCCGCGCGTGCGGCTAAGCAGGTACAGCAGCTGCAGCACCGAGGTCAGCGCCGCAGCGACGTAGGTGAGCGCTGCGGCGGTGAGCACCTTTTTGGCGCCGCGCACGCTGTTCTCGCCCATACCGGAACGCTCGATGTAGGCGATGGCGCGCCGAGACGCGTCGAACTCAACCGGCAGCGTCACCAGCTGGAACAGCACCGAGAACGCGAAAAGCACGATCGCCACAGTGTAGAGCTGAGTCATCGAAGTGAAGAGCCCAATGAAAAAGATGAGCATCCAGGCTTGGCTGGCGAAGTTCACCACGGGCACGAGCGCTTGGCGCACCTTCATGAACGCGTAGCCGCGCTCGCGCTGCACCGCATGGCCGGCCTCGTGGCAGGCCACGGCAATAGAGGCAACCGAGCCGCCATGGAGGTTGTCGGCGGAGAGGTAGAGGTTGTTATCGCGCGGGTCGTAATGGTCGGTCAGATGGCCGGGCGTTGAGCGGATGCCCACCGCCGAGCAGCCCTCGGCGTTGAGCATGCGGCGGGCGATGTCGGCGCCCGAGGCGCCGCTTTCCGAGCGCACCTTGGACCACGTGTTGTACGTGCGGTTGATGTAGCCCTGCGTGACCAGGCCAAGCACCAGCGAGACCAGCACCAAAGCCAGATACGCGGGGTCGAAGCCGTAGCCGAAACCGTACCCATAGTAAAGAGGCATAAGAGCACATTCTTCATGTTGGCACCGAACGGCAGAGGAACCGCCGTTCGCTCATGTGTGTGCTTGTACCCATTTTGCCAGGCTGCGGACGTATCACGGGCCGAACCGCAGCGGGGCACATACGCAAGCCTGCCATGGGGGACGGGTACGGATGGCGGAACATGCAGCATGTTCCGCCATCCGTACCCGTCCCCCATGGCAGGTCAGCGTTTCCCCTATCGCCCAGCGCGGCTGCCTGCGCCAGGAGCCTAGGCGAAGGTGATCTTGCCCGTCTCGGGATCCATGGACTTCACGATGGCAAGCGACTGCAGGTCGTAGCCGCGGGCACGGAGCTTCTCACCCCCGTCTTGGAAGCCCTTCTCGACCGCGATGCCGATGCCCTCGACCACCGCGCCGGCCGCCTCGCAGATCTCGATAAGGCCGTTGAGCGCGTTGCCCTTGGCCAGGAAGTCGTCGATGATGATGACGTGCTCGCCGGCGGTGAGGAACTTCTTGGCAACGATGACGCTGTAGTTCTTCTGCTTGGTGAAGCTGTAGATGTTGGTGACGTACTGGTCGCCGTCGAGGTTGATGGACTGGTACTTCTTGGCAAACACCACCGGCACGTTGCCGAAGTGGCGCGCCGCCACGCATGCGATGCCGATGCCCGAAGCCTCGATGGTGAGGATCTTGTCAACGCGCTTGCCGGCGAACAGGCGAGCCCACTCGGCGCCCATCTTGTCGAACAGCTCGACGTCGCACTGGTGGTTGAGGAAGTTGTCGACCTTCAGCACGTCGCCCGCGCGCACGGTGCCGTCGCGTTGGATGCGGTCCTCAAGCTCTTTCATGGGGCTCCCCTCTCGCCGGCGGCGCGCCGTGTCCCGCACGGGGCGCGGCGCCGCGCGATCACCGTCTGCAGATGTTGGGAGCTATTATAGCGGCGGGAACGCACGGTGCAGGTGCGCCGTCCCAAAATCTCGCAGGGATTTGGCGCGAAACGCCCCGCGCGCCCCGCCCGCACACCGCATCACCTAGAGCTCGCGGCGCTCGTAGAGCTTTAAGGACACGGCAGACGAGATGCCGAGCACCGCCGCGGCGAACACCACCGCGACGCCGCAGAAGGCGGCTACGCCGGCGGGCGTTTCGAGAAAGCCCAGGAGCTGGGTGAACGCCTCCATGGGGAGGGCGCCGCTGTCGAGGATGCCCGTGCCGTTGACGATGAGCATCGGGGCGACGAAGACCAAGAGCACCGTGATCATGGGCAGCCACTGCGTTGCCTTGGTGTGGCCGAACGTGAAGAAGATCGGCGTCTCGACGGCGGCGATAAGCGCACCCATCGCCAGGCAAAACGACGTGGCGAAGATCGAGGACAGCAGCATCTCTTGGTCTAAGGCGATGGCGCCGGAAAGGCCGAAGGGCAGCTCGACCACGCCCGAGAGCCCAACCAGGACCGCGCAGGCAAGCGAGCCGGCCGCCAGGCCCACGAGCCCCAGCGTGGCGATGACGCCGTAGCGCGCCAGCACGATGTCGCGGCGCGAAAGCGGCATCGTCAGGCGGAAGAGGCCCCAGTTGCTCTGCTCGTCATAGGTTGCTGCCACCATGGTGCCCATCAGGAAGAACATCATGGTGAGGATGGCGGGCGCCGCCACGATGGTGCCCATGCCCGCGCACACGAAGATGGCGACGAAGAAGCCAAGTGCCATGAGCTGCCTCACGTAGTCGCGGAAGATCGTCATTTCCATAAGGTACGCGCGCTTCATTTATCGCACACCGCCTTTCAGGGTGAGGGCGAGGTAGTCGTCGATGGTCATGCGGTCGACGGGGATCTCGGGGAAGTTCTCGGCAAAGGCAAAGCGGTCGGGCACGAGCAGGTCGATGCCGTAGTCGCGCTTGCGGTAGCGGATTTCGTGCTCGGGAATGAGGCCTGCGGCCGCCACGCGCTCGAAGTCGGCCACGCGGCAGCGGGCGATGCCCATCTCGTCGGTGATCTCGTCCTTGGCGAGGTCGAAGACGATGCGCCCCGCGTCGATGCCAAGGACCCGGTCGGCGATGCGCTCGAGGTCCGAGGTGATGTGGCTGGACATCAGGATGGCGCGGCCCGGCTCTACCACGAAGCCGCGCAGATAGTCCAGCAGCTCGTCGCGCGCCATGGGGTCGAGGCCGGCCGTGGCCTCGTCGAGCACGAGCACGCGCGCGTCGTGGGAAAGCGCGCAAGCGAGGCTGAGCTTCATGCCCATGCCGCGGGAGAGCTCTTTTACCTGCTTGGAGGCGTCGAGGCCAAACGCGCGCGCAAGCTCCTCGAAGCGGCGGGGCTGCCAGGTGCGGAAGGCGTGGGAAAAGACGCGGCCCACGTCGGCCACGCGCAGGTGCCCCGGCATGGAAACAGTGTCGAAGACAACGCCGATCTGCTCCTTCACGGCCGTGTGCGCCGGATGGGAAAGCTCGCGCGAGGGTGTGCCGAGGATGCTCCCCGCGCCGCCGTCGAGGTTGATGAGGCCGAGAAGCGCTTTGATGGTGGTGGACTTGCCGGCGCCGTTTTTGCCGACGAAGCCCACGATCTCGCCCTCGCTTACGGAAAAGCTCACGGCGTCGAGGGTGAAGCCGTCGTAGTGCTTAGTGAGACCGCGCGCCTCGATCAGCGGGGCGGCGGAAGAAGTGTCAGACAAGGTGGTCTCCTTTGCGTCATCAGGTTGGCCGGGGACTCGGGTTGACCGGGGACGGTCCCGTTTCAACCCGTGGGCAGATGAAGGCGTTGGATGGGACACGCCCCCAACCAACCCGCTTACTCGAGCTCGAGGGCGAACATCTCGGTGAGCTCCTCGTTGGTGAGGCCGAGGGTGCGGCCGGCGCTTACGGCATCGGCCATGAGCTTCTCCACCTGGCGCAGATGCTCCTCGCGGATCAGCTCGGTGTTGCCGCCTGCCACGAAGCTGCCCTTGCCGGGAACCGTTTCGATGAAGCCGGCAGACTCGAGGTCGGCGTAGGCGCGCTTGGTGGTGATGGCGCTCACGCGCAGGCTGTTGGCAAGCGCGCGGATGCTGGGAAGCTGCTGGCCCTCGGCCAGCTCGCCGGAGAGGATAAGCCCTTTTACCTGCGAGGTAATCTGCTCGTAGATGGGCTTGTCGCTTGAGTTTGCAATGATGATCTCCAAATGCGGTCCTTTCCCACGGCCGCGCGGGGCGTCCCCCACGCGGCGCGGAGGCGCGCTGACGTCGTGACGAGCCTCCGAATGCGAATACCGTGTATATTCGCTATCTACAGTATATATACGGTATACACAGTTTGCAAGAAAAACTTTGCGGCCGCGGACCGCTGCCACGACGCGCAAACGGGTTGGATGGAACACGTCCCCAACCAACCCGCGCAAGGCAAAGGGGCGCCGCGGCGGCGCCCCTTCGGTTGGGTAGATCACTGTGAGAAGCGGTGTGTCCGCGCGCTTACGCCGCAGGCCCGTTGCCGTCCGGCTTGTGAGCGCTCGCCGCAGCCATCATCTGCTCGAACATGCTGGAGCTCTCGCGAAAGTCGCTCGGCAGCAGCACCGTAGAGCTCCGCCCGGTCCGCGCGTACTCGGCCATCATCTCGGACCACTGCGTGAACATGAACAGCAGGTTGGCCTCGTCGTTGCCGATGCCGGTTTCCTGGATGATCTCCAGCGAGTCCTTGATGCCCAGCGCGATGGCCTTGCGCTGGTTGGCAATACCCTTGCCGGCCTCCTCCATAGCCTCCGCCTCGGCCTTCGCCTCGGTCACGCGCTTGATGCGATCGGCCTCGGCCAGGTCCTGCGCGGCGGCCTTGGTGCGCTGCGCGGCGTTGATCTGGTTCATGGAGTCCTCGACCTCGCGCGGCAGAGCGATCCGCGTGATCAGCGTGGACACCAGCACAAAGCCGTAGGCCGCCATCTGCTCGGACACCGTCTCGTTCACGTCGCGCGCGATGTCGTCCTTCTTGGCAAACACCTCGTCGAGGGTGTACACGGGGATAGCCGAGCGCAGCGCGTCGGTCAGAAAGTCGCGCATCTGCTCAACCGGCTGCGCCAGCATGTAGTAGCTCTTGTACACGCCGGACTCCGACGGCACCGCCCCGCGTGAGAAGTCAACGTGGTACTGCGCCGAGATCTCAAGGTCGATGGTGACGTTGTCCTCGGTTTTCACGTCTACGTTGAAGCCGTTTTTCATGGTGCGCAGGCTCACCGTCGCCACGCGACGCTCGATGAAGGGAATCTTCAGCGCAAAACCGGCGCTCACGATGCGGTTGAACTTGCCCAGCCGCTCGATAATCACCGCATGCTGCTGTTTGACGATGAAGATCGACTGCGACAGCAGCCACACCACAACGATCACGACGATAACAACAGGGATAACGGTACCCAAAAGCTGGCCGAACGCGTACATGGTTCCTCCGATCCGTGCCACGGCCACACGCCTGAGCGCGCCGCCCGCGCAGCGCGGGCGTGTCACCCGTATACCCACAGTGGACCGCAGGCTTACGGGTTGCCGTTGGCGGCTGAAAGGAGGCCGGCTGCGGGAGAGGAGCTACAGGATCTCGATCGCCCCGTTTTTCACCGTCAGGCCGATGTTGCCCGCCAGCAGCTCGTCAAGCTGGCTGCCCACCAGCTCATGGCGCCACCCGTGCGCCAGCCTGGACTCGTCGCGGTGCCGCACGAAGTCGTACAGGTCGTCGCGCGAGGCGATCATGCCCGTGGCCACGCCCGAGCGGTCGGAGATGAGCCGCACCAGCGCGTACATCAGGTCGGAGACGCTCTCGAGCTCGTGCGAGGGCGTGTGGTGCGCATGCCCCGTCACCGGGAGCCGGTCGTGCGGGCACTTCACCCCGCGCTCCACCGCCAGCATCAGCGCGCCCACGTCTTTCTCGGAGAGCTGCTCGGTGCCGCGCACGCCGCGCACGTCGGCGGCGGTGCGGGGCAGGCGGCGGCACAGGGCGATAAGCACCTCGTCCGAAAGCACCCACTTGCGCGGGATGTCGGCCGCCTCGGCTCGACGCTCGCGCCACTCGGCCACCTCGCGCGCCACGGCAAGCTGCCGACGCGTCAGCGAGCTGATCCGCTTCACGCGCCTGTACGCCTGGCGACGGTCCGGCTCGTAGTGCCCAACCTGCGTGAGCGGGTACAGCTCGTCGCGCACCCAGGAAAGGCGACCACGATCGACCAGCTCCTGCGCCATCAGGCGATAAGCACGGATGAGGTAGCGCACGTCGTCCAGCGCGTACTCCAACTGCGCGGGCGTGAGCGGGCGGCGCGACCAGTCGGTCAGCGACTCCTGCTTGGGCAGGTCGACCCCGCAGTAGGTGTGCACCACCGCACTGTAGGCAACCTGCATGCGCATCCCCAAAAACGCAGCGGCCACCTGCGTGTCGAAGATCGGCTTGGGCAGGCACCCCAGCGTGCGGTAGAGCACCTCCATGTCCTGCGAACATGCGTGGAACACCTTCGTCACCCGGCGGTTGGCCATGAGCTCGGCCAGCGGCTCCAAGTCGCCGATCGCCAGCGGGTCGATGGCGACGCACTCCTCGTCGGTGGCAACCTGCACCAAGCACAGGCGCGGCCGGTAGGTGCGCTCGCGCAGGAACTCGGTGTCAACGGCTATGGCGTCGCGCGCGGCGGCGCGCTCGCAAAACGCAACAAGCTCGGCATGTGTGGAAATGTACATAGTCCCCTAAAAAACGCGAAGAACCCGGCTGGAGCGGGTACTATCTGCATATTCGATCTTCTATGATACAAGCCTTCAGCTAGATGGGAAGTGCGTAAATGCGTTGCCTCATCATCCACAACCCCGCCTCAGGCCCGCGCTCTGACGAGATCGACGCGTTCATCCACGCGTTTGCGCAGGCCGGGGACGAGATCGTCCTCCGTTACCTGGGAGAGGGCCTCGAAGCCGCCGAAGCCGTTGCCGACGCCGCCTCGTTTGACCGCATCGTGCTCTCGGGCGGGGACGGCACCATCTCCAACCTCGCGACGCACCTGGTGGCAACCGGCGCCACCACGCCGCTGCTGATCTTCCCCTCGGGCACGGCCAACCTGTTCTTCAACAACATCGGCAACGCGCCCGAGCCCGCGGCGCTGGCGCACACCGCGCGTGCCGGCCGCACCGCACAGGCCGACATGGGCGAACTGTTTTGGGAGGACCCCGAGACCGGCAAGATGCAGCGCCACGGATTCCTCATCATCGCCGGCTCGGGCTACGACGCCACCATCATGGAGAAGGCCGAGGAGAGCAAGGCCGACCTGGGCGAGTTCGCCTACTTCGCCGCAGCGCTCAACACCCCGAACCCGCAGGTGGCCCACTTCACCATCGAGCACGACGGCGTGGTGGAGGAGCACGACGGCATCGCCTGCATGGTTGCCAACACCGCTCAGATCCAGGGCGACATCAAGCTCTTCCCCGACTGCCGCATGGACGATGGTTACCTGGACGTAGCCGTGGTGGAGCCGGCTGCAACCGTGCAGCTGCTGCCCACCCTTTTGGCCGGTATCCTCGATCCGGCGGGCAAGGGCCTGGGCCGCCCGCAGTTCACGATGCTGCGCACCAAAGAGGTTAAGATCACCTGCAAACCGTCGCTGGGCATGCAGTTCGACGGAGAGATCATCCCCTCCTCCACGGGCATCTTCGGCGCCCGCGTGCTGCCGCGCGTCCTCAACCTGCTGGTTGACGACTTCTCCAACCTCACGCCGAGCAAGTAAGCCCGGCAACAGAGGCACCGCGAGCAAAAGGCCGGCCCTCCTGTCTGCAAGGTTGCAAGACCTCAGAGGACAAGAGAGCCGGCCGTTGCTTTAGGCCTGCGGCAAGGCAGCCGGGCGGCGGTGTTGCGCCGCCGCAGCTCCGCCGCCGCGCGCGTGCGCACGCTCTTCTCTATCGCCAAAGCGCAAGAACCCGCTACTCGGCGACCTCGACAAGCTCGATCTCAAAGACCAGCGGCTTGCCGGCGAGCTCGTGGTTGGCGTCCACCACCACGTTCTCGTCGTTCACCTCGGCGATAACCGCCGGGACGGGCTGGCCCATGGGGCCGCCGAGCATGACCTTGTCGCCGGGGTGCATCTCGTCGGCATTGGGAACCTGGGCGCGCGGGAAGGAGATCACCAGGTCCTCGCGACGCTCGCCGTACGCCTGGTCAGCGGGGATGTGGACGGTCTTCTTCTCGCCCACCTCCATGTTCTCCACCGCCGCGTCGAAGCCGGCGATCATCTGGCCGGCGCCGCACGTAAACGCAATGGGCTCGCCGCGGTCATAGGAGCTGTCGAACTGCGTGCCGTCCTCCAGCGTGCCGCGGTAATGGGCCTTGACCTGCTTGCCGTTGTTTGACATGGTATACCTTTCCACGAGGCGCCACGCAGGCGCTTTGTCAGTGTTGACCTACCATACCAAAGGAGCAACCACGAAAAAAGAGCGCGCCGCAGGCTCCACGAACACCCTGTACCTGGCCACCTGCGCAGGCACCGTGCCGGTTACCGTCATACGCAAGCGGGTGAAGAACTTCAACCTGCGCGTGCGCGCGGACGGCTCGGTATGCTTGAGCATGCCAGCGCGCGCCACGCTCGACGCAGCCCAGCAGATGCTGGACCGCCACGTCCGCTGGGTCGAGAAGCGCCTGGCGCGGGCTGCCGCGGCCGAGAAGGGTCGGCGCGGCGTGCTGGAGGCGGGCTTCGTGCCGCTGTGGGGCCAGCGCGCAGAGATCGCCTTGCGCCTAGACGAGACGTGCCGGCACGCCGGCGCGCGGCTGGTTAAGGAAGAAGGGCCTGAAACAGCCGCAAAGCCGCAGGCAGTTATCGAAATGACGCTACCTGCCGCACTCGACGCGGCCGCACGCGAGGAAGCGGCGCAAGCGCTGGTCGAGAAGATCTATCGCGCGGAGATCCTGCGTGTGCTGCCCGCTATAGCCCCAACCTACGAGAACGCGCTCGGCGTGCAGGCCAGCGCATGGAGCGTGCGACGCATGAAGACACGCTGGGGATCCTGCACGCCCAAGACAAAGCGCATGCGCCTAAACGCGCAGCTCGCCGCCTATCCACCTTTCTGCCTCGACTACGTAGTCGCCCACGAGCTGGCCCACCTGCGAGAACCCAGCCACAACGAGCATTTCCATGTACTGGTGGAAGACTGCTGCAAGCACGCCGAACAAGCCCAAAAACGCCTACGCCAGTCCCCATTGGAGTAACGCTTCAACTCAAGACTACGTCCCAATGAAAAAATGCCTTCCCGCCGCCGGCGATAGCGAAGCGCCTCGCCGCATAGCAAGTACGCACAAGAACGAAGGCCGGGCCGAGGCGATAAGGTTCGTGGATTTGATATCGGGCAAATCCACGGTTCTTATCGCCTCGGCCCGGCCCCTCGCAGGTCAAAGCCAAACGCGTATGCACGTTAACTCAGCGCTTCGCTATCGCCAGCGCTCAATCTCCACGCCTACCGTGCGCAACGGCAGCCCCACGGGCGCCCAAGGCTTCTCCACCTTTACGCGCACACCGCGCGCCAGCTCGTAGCGCTCGAGCAAAGCCGCAGCCACCTGCTCGGCAACCGCCTCGATGAGCTTGAAGGTATGCGCGCGCAGGTACTCGTCGATAAACTGGGCGGCCTCGCCGTAGTTGATGGAAAGCGCGAGGTCGTCGGCCTCGCCTGCGGCGCGGGTCTCGCAGAAAAACGCCACCGAGACCACGAACTTCTGCCCGAGCGCGTTCTCCTCGGGGTACACGCCGTGGTTGGCAAAGACCTCGAGCCCGTCAATGAACACGGTATCGCAACCGGTGCGGTCAGCTGTGGACATAATGCCTCCTACCAGGAGATTTCCGTTACGCGGCGCTCGGGCGCCCATTTGCAGCGGTCGGCTGCAGAGCAGGCGAAGCAGGTGCGCGAGCGCTTGTCGGCGTGGTAGATGAGACGCTCGAGCGGGGTCGCGTCCGGCCGCAGATGGCGGTGCCCGCGGATGGCCGTGAGGATCTGGCGCGCCTGCACCGTGGTGAACGAGGCGTCATCCGGCAAGGTGGCAAGGATGCCCGAGGCGATCTTCTCGCCCGCCAGCTCGTGCGGCGTACCGGTTGCGTACTGCTCAGCCTTGCCCACGTCGTGCAGCAGTGCCGTGGCGTACACAAGCTCGCGGTCGAAGCCCAGGTGCTCCTCGAGGTTCTCGATCCACGCCAGGCGCGCCACGTCCAGCAGATGAGGGAGGCCGTGGCGGCAAAACGGCCGATCGCGCTCGAAGTCGTTCAGCGCGCGGAAATGACGCTGGAACAGCTCATGGTTCCAGATGGCGTTCACGCGCGGCATAACGCTGGCGCGTGCGTCAGGCGCCGGCGCGCCCGCGCGCGCAATCGGATGCGCCGAGACGGCGGCAGGTTGCAGATCGGCCTTCTCGTCCTCGTGCTTCTCGGCCGCCGTGTCGGAGGCGCGCAGAACCGGCAGCACGGTGGTAACGTCGGAGTCAAGCGCCGGATGCGCCAGGTTCTGCATCGCCTCAGCGGCATCCGCCAGAAGCCTGCGGTCCGGTAGAATCTCACGCGCCATGCCTACCGCCCCAGCATGCGGAAGAAGCGCTGCTCAAGCGCTGGGTCCGTCTCAAACGCACCGCGGCAGGAGCAGGTGACGGTGCGAGCGCCGGGCTTCTTCACGCCGCGCATGGTCATGCACATGTGCTCCGCCTCGAGCATGACGATGGCGCCCTGGCAGCCCAGCTCGCGCATCAGCGCGTCGGCGATCTGGTCGGTCAGGCGCTCCTGCAGCTGCAGGCGGCGGGCAAAGGCCTCCACCGTGCGGGCGAGCTTGGACAGGCCCGCCACACGGCCGTTGGGAATGTAGCCGATGTGCGCGTGACCGTAAAACGGCAGCAGGTGATGCTCGCACAGCGAGAAGAAGGCGATGTCGCGCTCGATCACGATGTCGTTCGACGACACGGGAAACGTCTTGGCCAAGTGCTCGGAAGCGTCCGACTCCATGCCGGCCAGCAGCTCGGTGTACATGCGCGCCACGCGGTCGGGCGTCTCAAGCAGGCCCTCGCGGGCTGGGTCCTCCCCTATCCCTTCGAGGAGCAGGCGCGTGGCCTCGCGAACTTTGTCCTGATCAACCATAGCGCCCCTTCCGCGCGGTTTTCGTTCGGCGCGCCGACTCGGCGCAGCAATGCACCCACTATAGCACGTTCCGCATGGGCCCTCCCGCAGGTAGCGAGCAGCCAGGCCCCTCGGGACGGCGCTCAGCGGGACGGTTGGTCGCCGTTTTATCGCCTAACGCCCAGTTGGTCGTTAACGCTTCATCTATCAGCAACGGCTGGTCGCTAGAATGACCTCTACGAGCAGCGCGTGATCGCCACGCTGCCAGCCCGACTTTCGCTTGCCCGCTGAACTGTCACCTAATGCTCGGCTGGTCGCTGTTAGCGCATCTAGCAGCAGCGCACGACCGCAGAGCCGCCGAGCCAACGCGCAGTTACCCGCCCTTTTGTCAGCTAGCGTCCGGTTAGTCGCAACGCTGTCATATAAGCCCGAAGTTGAACTCCCTTTCGACATCTAATCTACGTTTAGACGCTCGGACGTCAACCAATTCTCGGAAATCCGGGAGTTGCATGCTGTGAACGCGACTATCCAAATACAGGGCGACAAAATCACGGGCAACCGAACCGCGCACCGGGCGCGGGTAGCCTCCTCGTGCCCAACCTCGCAGCTCAGCCGTCCGCCTGTAGCCAAACGACGGCCTCCGCCGCCTGTACCCCACGTTCGATAGCCTCTGCGCCTGCATCTGGCCGCGCCAGCACTCGCGCGCCCGGACCAACACCACCCTTGCCCGTGTCCGCCCTACGCGCCGGCGCTAATCCATCGTGTGCGTGGCGAACACCGGGTCGTCCACCCACGGAACGATGGCAGCCGACGCGTCCGCCCCGGGCTCAAGCGTCGCAAGCGCGGCAAGCGTTGTCGGCACGTCGATGATGCGCTGGTTGGAGCTGCCACGGAACCGCAGCGTGATATCGTGCAGCTCTTCCTCGTACGCTCCGTCAACCAAAACGTCTATCTGCGCGAGAAGCTCCTCGGTCACACCCGGCAGGTACTTCTCGCCCACTGCGGTGGCACCGGCCGGCAGCGGCAGGCCGAGCAGGGCCTCCAGCGCGTCGCCGGTAAAGCACCAGATGGACTTCTCAGGAAAGCGCTCGCGCACGCGGCGCAGAAACGGCAGCAGAGCCGTCTGGTTCTCAGGCTCCATGGGCTCGCCGCCCAGTACAGTAAGGCCGTCGATGTAGAAAGGCTCCAAGCTCGTCAGGATCTCGTCCTCAACCGCTGGCGTGAACTCCTGCCCGTGGCAGAAGTCCCAGGTAATGGCGTTGAAGCAGTTCTTGCAATGACGCCGGCACCCCGATACGAACAGCGACGTGCGCACCCCCTCGCCGTTAGCGATGTCGCAGTGCTTTATCTCGGAGTAGTACATGCCAGGCCCCCAACCGAACCTTAAGAGTAGACCAGTCTGCCCCTGTAAACGCAGGCGCGGGCGGCGGGTGATGAGGCTCTGGATTTTGATATCGGGCAAAATCCAGGTTCTTATCGCCCCCCGCCCGCGCTGGGCACTCGTTACAGGTGCAGAACGCGGTCGCGGATCTCCTCCGTGCGGCCCTGGTTCCAGAACTGCGTGCCGATGTAGCCGCAGGTGCGGCGCGCCACGTTGAGCGTGTGCTGGTCGCGGTTACCGCAGTGGGGGCACTCCCACACCAGCTTGCCGTCGTCCTCCACGATCTTGATCTCGCCGTCGTAGCCGCACTTCTGGCAGTAGTCGCTCTTGGTGTTGAGCTCGGCGTACATGATGTTGTCGTAGATGTACTGCAGCACGCGCATCACAGCCTGCAGGTTGTCCTGCATGTTGGGCACCTCCACGTAAGAGATGGCGCCGCCCGGCGAGAGGCGCTGGAACTCGCTCTCGAACTTGAGCTTGGTGAAGGCGTCGATCTCCTCGGACACGTGCACGTGGTAGGAGTTGGTGATGTAGCCCTTGTCGGTGATGCCCGGGATCACGCCGAAGCGGCGCTGCAGGCACTTGGCGAACTTGTAGGTGGTGGACTCCAGCGGCGTGCCGTAGATGGAGAAGTCGATGTCGGACTCCGCCTTCCACTCGGCGCACTTGTCGTTCATGTGCTGCATGACCTGCATGGCAAAGGGCGTAGCCTCCGGATCGGTGTGGCTGCGGCCGGTCATGTACTTCACGCACTCATAGAGGCCCGCATAGCCCAGGCTGATGGTGGAGTAGCCGCCGTAGAGGAGCTTGTCGATGGTCTCGCCCTTCTTGAGGCGGGCCAGCGCGCCGTACTGCCACAGGATGGGGGCCGCGTCGGAGAGCGTGCCCTTCAGGCGGTTGTGACGGCACATGAGGGCGGTGTGGCACAGCTCCAGGCGCTCGTCGAAGATCTGCCAGAACTTCTGCTCGTCGCCGCCGGAGGACAGCGCCACGTCTACCAGGTTTATGGTCACCACGCCCTGGTTGAAGCGCCCGTAGTACTTGGGTTTGCCGGGCTCGTAGTTGCCGGCGTTCGCCACGTTGTCGTACCCGTTGCCCGAGCGGTCGGGCGTCAGGAAGCTGCGGCAGCCCATGCAGGTGTAGCAGTCGCCGTTGCCCTCGGTCTCGCCGGCTGAGAGCTTGAGCTCGCGCATCTTCTTCTCGGAGATGTAGTCGGGCACCATGCGCTTGGCGGTGCACTTGGCCGCGAGCTTGGTGAGGTAGTAGTACGGTGTGCCCTCGGCGATGTTGTCCTCCTCGAGCACGTAGATGAGCTTGGGGAACGCGGGCGTGATCCACACGCCGGCCTCGTTCTTCACGCCCTCGTAGCGCTGGCGCAGCGTCTCCTCGATGATCATGGCCAGATCGCGCTTCTCGGAGGCGGAGCGCGCCTCGTTGAGGTACATGAACACCGTGACGAACGGCGCCTGGCCGTTGGTGGTCATGAGGGTGACCACCTGGTACTGGATGGTCTGCACGCCGCGGCGGATCTCGTCGCGCAGGCGCTTCTCGACCACCTCGGAGACCTTCTCGGGGTCAGGCTCGGCACCGAGCGTCTCGATCTCGGCGAGCACCTCGCGGCGGATCTTCTGACGGGAAACCTCCACGAAGGGCGCCAGGTGCGTGAGCGAGATGGACTGGCCGCCGTACTGGTTGGAGGCAACCTGGGCGATGATCTGCGTGGCGATGTTGCAGGCGGTGGAGAAGCTGTGCGGCTTCTCGATCAGCGTGCCGGAGATGACGGTGCCGTTCTGCAGCATGTCGTCAAGGTTCACGAGGTCGCAGTTGTGCATGTGCTGCGCGAAGTAGTCGGCGTCGTGGAAGTGGATGATGCCCTCGTTGTGGGCGTCGACCACCTCGGACGGCAGCAGCATGCGCATGGTGAGGTCCTTGGAGACCTCGCCGGCCATGTAGTCGCGCTGCACGGAGTTGACGGTGGGGTTCTTGTTGGAGTTCTCCTGGAGAACCTCCTCGTTGTTGCACTCGATAAGCGAGAGGATCTTGTCGTCGGTGGTGTTGGAGGTGCGCTTCAAGCTCTGCACGTAGCGGTAGATGATGTAGCCCCGGGCCACCTCGTAATGGTCGAGCGCCATGATCTGGTCCTCGACCATGTCCTGGATCTCCTCGACCGAAACCGTGTGGCCGGCATTCTCGCACTGGTCGCGCACGTTCTCGGCGGCAAAGCGGATCTCGCGCTCGGTGAGACGCTGGGCCTCCTGCACATCGCCGTTGGCGGCGGTAATGGCGTTGATGATCTTGTTGATGTCGAAGATGACCTCTGACCCGTTGCGCTTGATGATCTTCATGCGTCTCCCCGTTTGCTTCCGGCCCAACCGAACTGAAACATGATGGCAAAAGCGCGCCGAACCAAGCCCTGAGGCGGCGCGCCGTATTGTGCGCGGGGACTACTATACGATAAGAGCTAGGTAAACAAAAACACAAGATATTGGGTAAACAATTTGTTGCATCCTCGATAGTTTGTGTTTTCGCAGGTCATGCGCGTCCCATACCTTGACCGGGCGCGGGGAGATTTCCGGATGTGATTTTTTGTTGCCGCTCGCCGAATAGTACGTGTGCAACGCCAGGAAAAACGTGAGCTGCGGTTTTGCCGCCCGGCTTGTTTTGAGTTGTGGAGAGCCTTTAAAGGGAATGCAGATGAGCACATTTTGAGGCGTTGCAAAGCGCGCCGCGGCTCGCTTGCGGCAAGCCGCGGCGCACTATACCTTTATGCAAGGCAACTCTTCTCTGGAGCCTCATGCATGCTAGGCGATCACCCAAGCGGAGGCATCCGCAGGAAGCATGCCGTCTTCCAACGCGCACGACGCCAGCGCAACCTCGCCCGCAGGCAGCGCAACCGGCTTGGGCCCGAAGTTGGTGACGCTGACAAGGCGCGAGCCGGCGGCCGTCGGGCGCTCGTAGGCCACCACGTTTGCGACGTCAGCGCCGAACACCTCACCGGGAAGCCAGGAAAACGCCGCCGGGTCAACCGATGCCACCAGCTCGGCGCGCAGCGCGAGCGCGCGGCGGTACAGGTTGAGCATGGAGGCAGGGTCGGCCTCCTCGGCGTCGGCCGCACAGCCTGCAAACCACAGCGGCTGCGGCAGATGCGGCTCTGCGGGCTCGGACGCGCGCGGCACGCCCTCAACCGGCGCCGAGAACCCGAAGGTTCCCGTGGCGCCGTCGCCAAAGGCGGGATCCCATGCGGCCGGCTCGGGAACGTCTGCGGCCGACCACGGCAGCGGCACGCGGCAGCCGTCGCGCCCTTTCAGAGCACCGTCATGGTTCGTGCGACGGGCCTGAGGGTCTTCCAAACGGTCCCACGGGATGTTGGCCACCTCGAAAAGCCCCAGCTCCTCGCCTTGGAACAGATACACCGAACCCGGCAGCGCAAGCTCCATGAGGATGGCGGCGCGGGCACGGCGGGTCCCCAGCGCGCGGTCCTCCGGATACGTCGCCCCGTTGCGCAGGAGCCAGTCGTTCACCAGCTGATGATGCGCGGCAGCCTTCACCTGCGGCAGGCCGAAGCGCGTGGCATGCCGCGGCACGTCGTGGTTCGAGAGCACCCAGGTGGTGGTGGAACCCGAGCGCTCGGCGGCGGCCAGGCCCTCGCTTATCGCCCGACGGAAATCCGCCGCGAACCAGTCGGCCTTGGCGAACTCGAAGTTGAAGACCTGCCCCAGCTCGTCGGGCTGCGCGTAGGCGTACTGCTCCTCCGGGGCAACCCAAGCCTCCGCCACGGCGAAGCGCGGCGGGTTGTACGCGTTGAAGACGCGGCGCCACCCGCGGTAGATCTCGTGCACCTCGGGACGGTTGTACACGGGGTGGTAGCCCGAGGGGTCGGGCGAGGGGCCAGTGATGGGCCAGTAATCGAGCTGGTCAAGCGGCGCGCGGCTCCAGTCTTTGACGAGCATGTGCGCCACGTCCACGCGAAAGCCGTCCACACCGCGGTCGCTCCAGAAGCGCAAGGTCTTCTCGAAGTCCGCGCGCACCTCGGGGTTGTCCCAGTTGAGGTCGGCCTGCTCGGTGGCGAACAGGTGCAGGTACCAGGTGCCGTCGCCCACCGGCTCCCACGCCGGGCCGCCGAAGCTCGACTGCCAGCCGTTGGGCGGCAGCTCGCCGCCCTCACCGCGCCCGGGGCGGAAGATGTAGCGCTCGCGCGCAGCCGAGCCCGGCGCCGAGGCCAGCGCCTCTTGAAACCAGACGTGCTTGGTAGAAGTGTGGTTGGGCACGATGTCCACGATCACGCGGATGTTGCGCTCATGCGCCGCGGCGACCATGCGGTCGAAGTCGTCCAGCGTGCCGAGGCGCGGATCGACGTTGCGGTAGTCGATCACGTCATAGCCGCCGTCGGCGAGCTCAGACGGGTAAAACGGCGACAGCCAGATGGCGTTGACGCCGAGTTTGTGCAGGTAGTCCATCCGGTCGACCACGCCGGCGATGTCGCCCAAGCCGTCGCCGTTGGCGTCGCGGAAGCTGCGCGGGTACACCTGGTAGACCACCGCCTGTTTCCACCAGTCGGCCGCTGGGGCCTGGGTTTGCGCAGACGCTGCGCAGGCGTTGCGAGGTTGGTTGTGTTGGGGTTCGGGTTCTGACATGGCGGCACCTCCGCGTACGATTGCTCCCCGGGAACCCGAAGCGAGCCGCTGGGCGATACCGGCCGGATGCGGCGCGGACGCCACGCCCGCACCGCCAACTCGCAACAGGTTCGAACAAGCGAAATTGTACGCCGAGAAACACGCGGTTCTTCTCGCATTTTGATACCAATATGCGAGGAGTTATTGCAGCGCGATATGCCTAGGTGAGAGGGGCTGGCAGCAGCATACGGATGCAACGGCACGCAGGGAATGTTGCGGCTGCGGCGCTCCCCTATGCCCCCAAAGCTGTGGCGTGCAAGCGACTTGCGGTTAGACGCGATCACGACAAACAAATTTAGCTTGGTCGCTCAAACCGCACGTAATTCTCGGATTTTCGGGAATTAGCTGCCGTATGGGCGACCAACTTGCTCCACCATGTCGTTTCAGCGACAACCCGTTGCCACAACGCCATTTTGGCGACCAACCGAAGCTGCTCCGACCGGTAGGCAACTCCGCGCGGGCTTTGCCTCCCATTTGTGCCAAGCTTCGTGCACCACTTTGATGGCGATTCGACGACACGCCTGATGGCGCAAAGAAAAAAGGTCAACCGCCTAAGCCGTTGACCTTGTCTTTTCTGGTGGGCGTTACAAGATTTGAACTTGTGACCTCTTCCGTGTCAGGGAAGCGCTCATCCCCCTGAGCTAAACGCCCTTATATGTGTGCGCCGCATCCGGCGCGAAGAAGAATATACCGAAGTCCCCCGAATATGTAAAGCACTTTTTTGAATTTTTCTGCCCAGCATGCCCTCACGTGAGGATGGAGGTGCATGGTAGCGCGCCGAACAGGCCAAACGCTTTCCTCACGGCGCGCGCCCACATTTTGCCATACTTTTTAACGCATTTATCATAAGGTACCGTATGATGTTTGTGTAAGCCCCCTTGAGCTGCAGGGCCTTTTTCTTATAGTAAACATGACAAAAAAGTAAGGAAGCGCGCGCCGGCACCTCCGGCGCGCCGTTATCATCCGCAAGACGCCTCTGGGAGGCTTGTTTGAACGTTACCGAAACCTTTTCTGCCACGTCCGCCCCGGCGCTTATCCACGTGGGCGTTGACGTGGGCTCCACCACGACCAAGGCCGTCGTGCTCGCACCCGGCTCGCCCACCCCGCTCTACACACGCTACAAGCGCCACAGCGCCCGCCAGGCCGAAAGCGTCCAGCAGGTCATCGACGAGGTTCAAGAGCGCTTCCCTGCCGCACGCATCCGCATGGCCGTATGCGGCTCGGGCGGGCGCGGGGTGGCCGACGCGCTCGGCGTCCCCTTCATCCAAGAGGTCGTGGCGAACGCCGTGGCCGTGCAGCGCCTCTACCCCACCGCCCGCACCGCCATCGAGCTCGGCGGCCAGGACGCCAAGATGATCTTCTTCCGCACAGACGAGAAGACCGGCTCGCTCGACGTGGCCGACATGCGCATGAACGGCAGCTGCGCGGGCGGAACCGGCGCCTTCCTGGACGAGATCGCCAAGCTGCTCTCGGTAAAACCCGAGGAATTCGAGCAGCTCGCCTCCCAGGGCACAACCGTCTACGACATCTCGGGCCGCTGCGGCGTCTTCGCCAAGACCGACATCCAGCCGCTGCTCAACAACGGCGTCTCCCGCGCCGACCTGGCCCTTTCGGCCTGCCACGCCATTGCCAAGCAGTCCATCGGCGGCTTGGCGCAGGGCCTCGACATCTGCGCGCCCGTGATCTTCGAGGGCGGCCCGCTCACGTTCAACCCCACCCTCATCCGCGCGTTCTCCGAGCGCCTGAACCTCGGCGAGCAGGACGCCATCTTGCCCGAGCACCCCGAGGTCATCGTGGCCGAGGGCGCCGCGCTCGCGCTCGAGGGGCTGTTCGCCGACGCGTCGGCCGACGTTGAGCCCGCGCGCGCCCGCGAGCTTCTCGCCCAGGCGGCAGCCAACGCCGCCGCCGAGGCGCGCTCGGGCGAGCGCTTCTTCGCAAACGCCGAGGAACGCCGCGCCTTTACCGAGCGCCACGCGCTGGCGCCCGAGCCCAAGGCGCCGGAGGACCTCGCCGCCGCAGGCGTCACCGAGGTCAAGGCCTACCTCGGCCTGGACTCCGGCTCCACCACCACCAAGCTCGCGTTCGTCACGCCCGAGGGCAAGGTGGCGGCGAGCTTCTACGCCAACAACGAGGGCGACCCGCTGGCCGTGGCCACGCGCGCCCTCACCACCATCCGCGACCGCTTCCGCGCCGCCGGCGTTGAGCTCACGGTGCTGGGCTGCGGCACCACCGGCTACGGCGAGGCCATGTTCGCCCGCGCCTTCCACGCCGACTACCACACGGTGGAAACGGTGGCCCACGCCCGCGCCGCGCGCGCCTACGTGCCCGACGCCACCTTCGTGCTGGACATCGGCGGCCAGGACATGAAGGGCATCTGGCTCGACCACGGCATCGTCACCGACATCGAGGTGAACGAGGCGTGCTCCTCGGGCTGCGGCAGCTTCTTGGAGAACTTCGCCTCCACGCTGGGCATCCCCGTCACCGGCATCGCCGAGGCGGCCTTCCGCGCCGACCATCCCGCGGTTCTCGGCAGCCGCTGCACCGTCTTCATGAACAGCTCGGTGGTCAACGAGCAGCGCAACGGCAAGACCCCCGACGACATCATGGCCGGCCTTGCCCGCTCCATCATCGAGAACGTCTTCACCAAGGTCATCCGCCTCTCCAACACCGCGAGCCTCGGCGACAAGATCGTGGTGCAGGGCGGCACCTTCAGGAACGACGCGGTGCTGCGCGCCCTCGAGCAGTACCTCGGGCGCGAGGTGACGCGCGCGCCCTACCCCGGCCTCATGGGCGCCATCGGCATCGCCCTGCTCACCAAGGAGAAGATCGAAGCCGCGCCCGCCGACCGTAAGCTCACCTCCTTTATCGGCCTCGCCGAGCTCGACAGCTTCTCTTACACGCAGCAGACCGGCGTGCGCTGCCCGTTTTGCGGCAACCACTGCAGCCGCACGCTCGTGACCTTCTCCGACGGCACCACCTGGGTCACCGGCAACCGCTGCCCCAAGGGCCAGGTGATGGGCGACCCGCGCGACGCCGCCGTGCGCGAGCGCCTGCGCGCCGCCGAGCACGAGGCCTACGGCGCGCCGAACCTGTTCGAGCTGCGCCGCGAGCTTCTCTTCAAAGATTGGCCGGTTGAGCCCGTGCGCGCGCCGCGCGGGGTGCGCGTGGGGCTGCCACGCGTGCTGTCGCTGTGGGACAACGCGCCGTTTTGGACCACGCTTCTGCGCGCGCTCGGCTACGAGGTGGTCCTCTCGCCCGAAAGCACGCGCCAGCTGTTCGAGGACGGCCTCTCCGCCGTGCCCTCGGACACGGTGTGCTTCCCGGCCAAGCTCGTGCACGGGCACCTGCGGTGGCTCGCGCACCAAGGCGTGGACCGCATCTTCATGCCGGCCGTGACCACCGTCCCCACCGAGAACCGAGCCGAGACCTCCGAGAGCATGTGCGCGGTGGTGAAGGGCTACCCACTCGTCATCAAGAACTCCGACAACCCCGAGACGCGCTGGGGCATCCCCTTCGACGCGCCGCTGTTCCACTGGTTCTCCGACCGCGACCGCACCCGGCAGCTCACCCGCTACCTCACCGAGTACGCGGGCGTCACCGAGCACGAGGCGCACGCGGCCCTGCGCCAGGCCGAGGCCGCGCAGGAAGCCTTCCGCGCCGAGCTTGTCGCCGCGGGCGAGAAGGTCTTGGACGAGGCGGAGGCCGCCGGCTCCTACGCCGTGGTTCTCGCCAGCCGCCCGTACCATTCCGACCCGCTGGTGAACCACGGCCTGCCCGAGCTCTTCGCCGCGCAGGGCATCCCCGTGATGCCGCCGGACGCCGTGCCGGGCGTGAACGAGGTGGACCTCTCGAAGAGCCGCCTGGACATCGTGAACAACTTCCACGCGCGCATGCTGGGCAGCGCGCTCATCGCCGCCGAGAGCAACGCGCTGGAGTACGTGCAGCTCGTGAGCTTCGGCTGCGGGCACGACGCCTACCTCTCCGACGAGATCAAGCGCCTGATGGGGCTTTCCTCGCACAAGACGCCGCTCATCCTGAAAGTGGACGAGAGCGACGCGCAGGGCCCGCTGCGCATACGCGTGCGGTCGTTTGTGGAGACGGTCAACATGCGCCGGTTGGCGGAGGGCGCCGTGGCGGCACGGGCGCTGCCCGACCCCTATCCCGCGAAGTTCGAGAAACGCGACTTCTCCCAGCGCACGGTGCTGGTGCCCAACACCTCCCACGCGTTCAGCATGGTCATGGCGGCGGCGTTGGCACGCGAGGGCCTGCGGACCGAGTCGCTGCCGGTGGGCGGCGAGCGCGCGGCCGAGCTGGGCAAGCAGTACGTGCACAACGACATCTGCTTCCCGGCGCAGATCGTCATCGGCGAGGCGCTCGAGGCGCTGGTCGACGGCAACCGCGACCCGGGCAAGACCGCCATCATGATGGCTAAGTACGTGGGCGACTGCCGCCTCACGCACTACGCGGCGCTGCTGCGCAAGGCGCTCAACGACGCCGGCTTCGAGGACGTGCCCATCGTTACCAACGACGATGCCGACGACCACGACATGCACCCCGGCTACCGACTGGGTATCCAGGGCTCGCTCTGCATTGCGGCGGCGCTGCCCATGATCGACGCGTTGGAGGAGCTGCTGCGCAAGATCCGCCCGTACGAGCTGGAGCCCGGTAGCGCCGAGACGGCTTTCGAAGCCGGCGTCGAGGCCATTTGCGCGGGAATGCGCTCACGGGGGATCCGCGGGAGCCTGAAGGGCTTTGAACACGCCATGGACCTCATGTGCGCCGTGCGCTACGACCGCAGCCACCCCCGCCCCACCGTGCTTATCGTGGGAGAGTACCTGCTGAACTTCCACCCCGGCGCCAACCGCCATGTGGAGGCGTACCTTGAGGCAAACGGTATGGAGGTCATCGAGGCGCGGATGACCGACGTTATCCGCAAGACGTACTTCTACCAGCATGCCCAGGACCGCGAGTACCATGTGACGCGCCCGCTCAAGGCGCGCACCTGGAACGCCGTGGCGGACAACGCCTTCGACGTGGCACACGCGCTGACCGACCGCATCGCGCGCCGGCACCCGCTCTACGAGCCGGCAACGCGCATGGAGGAGCTCGTGGAGGCGTCGGATCCCATCATCCACCACACCTTCGACGCGGGCGAGGGCGTGCTCATCCCCGGCGAGATCCTGCACCACGCCGAACACGGCTGCCGGTCGTTTTTGATCCTGCAGCCCTTCGGGTGCCTGCCGAACCACGTGGTGGGGCGCGGCATCGTGAAGAAGCTGCGCGAGCTCTACCCCGACGCGCAGATCCTCAGCCTGGACTACGACCCCGACATGAGCATGGCCAACATCGAGAACCGCCTGCAGATGCTCATCATGAACGCGCACAAGTAACGACCCTGGGCAGAAACCGCGCGCACCACGACGGTTTCTGCCCAAACCAGGCCCGTTTGCTGCAAAAGCATCCCCCGTCTGTTTAGCTCGCGCGCTGGCGGGGAATGAACCAACCATGCGTGAATGGAGCAACATAACGGTACTCACACCCGAGAGCGACATCGACATCGCAAGCGTGCCGCGCTTGCGCGCGTCGATCGATGAGTGCGCCGCCTCGGGAATCCGACGCATCATCGTGAACTGCCAGTTCGTCACCTTCATCGACTCCACCGGCTTGGCGTTCCTGCTTTCGCGCGCGCGGCAGCTCGCGCAGTGCGACGGCCTGCTCAGCTTGGTGAACGCCTCCCCCAACGTGGTGCGCATCCTGCAGATCGCGCAGCTGGTCGAGCCGCTGCACGTGAGCGCGGCGCACAAGCCCGACGTGCCGCTGCTCGACCACGACGCCGTGCCGCTGTGGGGCAAGATGGTGCGCGTTGAGCCGGGCGTGGAGCATCTGGCGCAGTACCGCCATCGCATCGCCGAGATGCTCAACCAGGTTGGCCTGAGCGACGAGGACCGCTTCGATGTGGCCTTGGCCGGTGGCGAGGCGCTCTCCAACGCCTACGACCACGCCTGCGCCTCGGCCATCGTGCTGGCGGTGCATGCGTATCGCGACCGCGTGGTTATCGAGGTCATCGACGACGGCAAGGGTTTCTCGCTGGGGCTGCACGAGGACACCGACGCCCCCACCGAGGAGCGCGGGCGCGGCATCCGGCTCATGCGCATGCTCGTTGACCGCGTGGACGTTCAACGCCGCATAGGCGCGCCGGGCACGCAGGTGCGCCTTACCAAGCTGCTCGCGCACAGCCAGGCGTAGGACAAGCCCCCAGGCTGATCGCGATTATCGCACGCAACCCTTAGCTCCGCACCCTCATCGGGTTCGAGCCCTGCGGCGGTATCGCAACAAAAAAGCCTCCCGTTGCCGGGAGGCTGTCATGAACTGGAGCGGACAACGGGGCTCGAACCCGCGACCCCAACCTTGGCAAGGTTGTGCTCTACCAACTGAGCCATGTCCGCTTTGAAAGGAGCTCTGAGTGCTCCGAAAAAGCGCTGGAGGCGACGCCCGGATTCGAACCGGGGGTAAAGGCTTTGCAGGCCTCTGCCTTACCACTTGGCCACGTCGCCTAAAAACGGGCCGATCGAAATCGGCCCGGTGCTTACGCTGGAGCGGACAACGGGGCTCGAACCCGCGACCCCAACCTTGGCAAGGTTGTGCTCTACCAACTGAGCCATGTCCGCTTGGCGAGAAAATAATATACGCGAGTCCCCCCGGGATTGCAAGCACTTTTTTGAAAAAAGTTCGCACCCTGGGGTAAAATCTAGCTCAAGCGCTCAAAACAGCTGGTCACACGCCTGACCGCTTCTGTGCGCACCGCAGCGACTTCGCCTCAAGGGGTTATCTTGCTACAGGTCTTCCTTTTCATCCTCGCCGTGTTTCTCGCCGTGCGGCTGGGCATCTACATCGTTACGCGCTACCACAATGCGCGCGGCGCCGGCAAGCGCTTCAAGCGCGCCCTCGCCCAAGGCCGCCTGGACGCCGAGGTCTACGAGGGCGCCCAGTGGGACGAGATCGAGCGCTTCGGCCGCAAGCACCTGCGCGCAAAGATCTCCAAGCAACAGCAGCAGGCCATCAAGCGCGCCAAAGCCAAGATGCGCGAGGACTTCCTCGACGACAACAGCCCCGGCTTCTACCAGTACATCATCATCTTCCTCGCCGCCTCGGTGCTGGGGCTCATCCTCGAGGAAGTGTGGATGTTCATCCAGTTCGGCGTGCTGGAAAGCCGCGTGGGCCTGGTGTGGGGGCCGTTCTCGCCTTTGTACGGCGTCGGCGCGTGCCTGCTCACCGCCGTGCTCTGGCCGCTGCGCAAGCGCCCCTGGTACGTGATCTTCCCGCTTTCCATGGTCTTGGGCGGCTGCCTCGAGCAGTTCGCCGGTTGGGCCATGGAGTACTTCGTGGGCGCCGAGTCGTGGAGCTACCTGCACCTGCCCGACCACCTCACCCAGTGGGTTGCCGTACGCTTCCTCTTCATGTGGGGCGCGCTGGGGCTCGTGTGGTGCAAGGTCACCATGCCCGAGCTTATTTACCGCATCGGCGAGATAACCTCCACCCGCCAGATGGTGGCGGTGTCGCTGCTCACGCTCTTCATGACGCTTGACATCTTCATGACCTTCGCCTGCTTCATCCGCGCCGACGCCCGCCGCCAGGGCATCCCCGCGTCCAACGCGTTCGAGGAGTACGTGGACCGCCATTACGACGACCAGTTCATCTCAGACACGTTCCAAAACCTCACGCTGCCCGGCGACGAGGCCAAGACCTACCAGGCGCGGGACGAGCGCGCCTAACGGCCGATAAGGACGCCGACGTACCCGCGCAGGGCGGGCAGCGCCCGAAACGCCCCGGCGCGACACGCCCGCAAGGCCGCGGGCAAGACAACGAGAAGCGCGGGACCACTGCGGCTTGAAACGCCTGCAGCGGCCCCGCGCATGCTGTTGCGTGGCTGTTGAGAGCCGTGAGCGCCGCAGTGCGCAACGCCCTATGAGCGGTCCTTCATCCAATGACGCAGCACGCGCTTGCCCAGATCCATCGGCGCATGCACGATACCCGAAGCACCCGCTCCGCCCTGGGCCTTGTGCGCCCGCTTGCCTGCCGTCTTGCCGCCCACGGCCTTTTTGGCCGCCTTCTTGGAGCCGGCGCGCTTCTTGGGCGCCTGGGCGGCCAGCTGCTCGCCCGCAGCCCCGCGGGAGGCCTCGGCGCCCCGTGCGCCCGCAGAGGCGGCACCGCCCGCGCCCTTCTCGCCCGCAGCGCTGCGGGACGTGCCCGCGCTCTTCTCGCCCGCCAGACGGCCTCGGGAGCCCTCGAGCGCCTTGCGCGCCCCGATACGCCCCTCTGCGGGCTTTTCTGGCGCCGCAGAGCCCTCGGATGTCCCCGCAGCCTCCATATGCCCCGCAGACGCCGTACGGCGCGCCGTATCGGCTCTCCCGCGCCCGCCAGCGCTGTCCGACACCGCCGTCGCAGCCGCGGCCGGCGCGCGCTTCTCGCCCCGGATCCGGCGCGAAGCGGTCCCCGCAGCGTCACCGGCCGCGCCCGCCCCTGAGGCAGACCCCTCCCCGCTCCGGTCGAACCGCAGCATCACCAGCGCGATGTCGTCGTTCAGCGTGGAGTCGGTAAAGCGGTCGAGCTCGTACAGGACGCGCTGGCAAAAGCCGTGCACGCCCTGCGGCGCTGTGGTGAGCACCAGCTCGCGCAGGCGGTCCTCGCCAAAGAAGTCGCCGGCGGCGTCGCGCGCCTCGATGGCGCCGTCGGTGTAGAGGAACAGCATGTCGCCCGCGCCGAAGGCAAAGCGCCCCTCGTGGTACGTCATCGTCTGGAAGGCGCCCACCACGCCCGACTGCCGGCTCAGCAGCTCCACCTCGCCGCAGCCGGCGCGATACACCATCGCCGGCGGATGCCCGGCCGAGCAGTACACCGCCCGGCCGCTGCGCAGGTCGATGCGCGCCACGAACATGGTGGCGAAGGTCTCCACGCGCGAGAACGACAGCAGCATGCCGTTCAGCGCCCGCACCATGCGCGCCGGGCTCATGCCCTCCCACGCGTAGGCGGCCAGCGCCGTCTTCACCAGCGCCGACATCGAGGCGACCTCCACGCCCTTGCCCGACACGTCGCCCAGGATCATGACGGCGCGGTCGTCCGGCAGGCGGATAAGCTCGAAGAAGTCGCCGCCCACAAGCGCTTGCTCGGTGGCCGAGGAGTACAGTGCGTCCGAGGTGATGCCCGGAACCTCCTGCAGGCGGCTCTCCATGCCGCGCTGCAGCGCCTGCGCGATGCGGTGCTCCTCGCGCTTGGCGATCAGCCCCTTGCGGCTCACCTCGTAGTCGTGGATCATGTGCGCCAGGTAGTCGTACTCCATGTCGTCGAACGGCTCTTGGTCGGCCAGGCGCATGAGCAGAAAGCCGCGGCGGCGCTCGTCGTCGATCCCCAGGTCGATGAAGACGCCGCTCGCCGGCAACCCGTGCGTGACAAGCCAGTCGCCCACCGGGCTCATGCGCTCGATGCGCGCCAGGCGCACCGTCTCCAGGCGGTCCTCCACGTCGCCGGCAAAGCCGTCGAAGCCGCCTGAGCCGGCGTCCACCTCCGAGATGAAGGCGTCGCGCCCGTCGCCCATGCGCACCGCCGGCGCCGTGGCCGAGAAGAACAGGGACGTGATGTCGCGCGGCAGCAGAAGCTTGCCGAAGGTCCCGAAGTCCAGGTAGTCCTCGCCCGTGCGCGGGTCGCGCTCGACCTCCTTGATGCGGCAGCCCAGGTTGGCCACGATCTCGCCGGAGATGAGCGCGGTGGCGCGCTCGTAGTCCACGCTGTCCGAGAACAGCACGTCGCGCACGCGCGAAAGCGAGCGCGCCAGGTCGTTGCGGCGCTGGGAGCGCATGGAGGTGATGAGGTCCATGAGCTCGATGGAGAGGTATTCGCACACCGCCTCGAGCACCTGGACGTCGGTGTCGCGCGGGGTGTAGGGACGGTCCCAGCCCGCCTCGATGATGCCGAGCACGCGCGTGCCGAAGTGCAGCGGCACCGACGCGAACGTGTGGAACGGCGGGGTGTCCTGCAGGCGGAAGCGGTGCCGGTCGCGCACGTCCAGGTCGAGAAACACCGCGCTGCGAGCCTGCGGGTCGGGCGCGGAGCCGGGTTGCGGCAGAAGGGTGAAGCGCATGGGGCGGTCCTCGCGCACCACGAGGGTGGGAACGCCCGCGCCGTACGGGACGAAGCCGGGAACGCGCGCGCCCACGAGCGTTGAGGAGATGCCGCGCAGCTTGAAACCGCCGCTCTCGGCGAAGTACATGGTAGCGCCCTTGGCGTCGAGGGTGTCGGTCAGCTCGTTGAGCACCGAGGAGGTGAGGTCGGTCAGGTTTGCCGACCCAAGGCTCGACAGAATGATGGAGAGCGTGCCCGAAAGGCGCTTGTTGGCGGTGCTGAGCTCCTCGAGCAGCTGGCGGCGCTCGCGGTCGTGCGCGTAGCGCTCCTGCACGCTGTGAAAGGCCACCACCACGCGGCGCTCCCCCTCGCGCTCGACAACCGTGGCGCGCGCGTGCACCGGGATGAAGGACCCGTCCGGCAGCTTGAGCATGAGCGAGGCCTCCTCGCCCCCCGGCGAGAAGGGCAGCGCGTGGCTTGCGCGCTCAAACGACGTGGTGAACAGCAGGTCCTTGATGTCTTGGCCCACCAGCGCAGAAACCTCGGTGGTCGTCAGCTCGGCGAAGCGGCGGTTGGCGCGACGGATCGTACCGTCAGCAGCGCAGGAGGCGATGGCGTCCGTCGTGAGGTTGAACACCTGGTTGATGTCAACGATGCTAACGGTAGACTCGTCCATGGCTGCCTCTCAAACCGTCAAAACCGTATGCGGCATATGAAAAAAGCCTCCGAGGAGGCTTTGGGAATTCGTGGTGTCGGAGGCGGGACTTGAACCCGCATGATCGAAAAATGATCACTAGCACCTCAAGCTAGCGCGTCTGCCAATTCCGCCACTCCGACGTGGGTTGCAGCAAGGAATATAATACTCAGATTCGAAATCCGCGCAACCCCTGTTCCCAACTTTCTCGGAAATTTTTTCGGGCACATCCCGGCGGTGTCACCGTCGCGCTACGCATGCTTTCCGTATCTGCCGACGGCTTGCGCATGCACTCTGTATCAGGTAGAAGCCAAAATGGCCCTCTATCTGATACGAGATACATGCGGAACCTAACAATTGATGCAAACTGCATGCGGAACGCCTCTAACACTGCGCGCAGGAGCCGCCGCAAGGAGAGTGGGCGCTGAGGCGATAAGGTTCCGAAATCTGATATCGGGCAGATTTCGGGTTCTTATCGCCTCAACGCCTCCCAACGCATGGGATTCGGCTAGATCTAGCTGTTCTCCCCCGCTCCGGCCGCCATAAAAAGGCCCGCCTGCGAAAACAGGCGGGCCTTGCGCGTCGTTACAGCTCGATGGAGCTCTGCTTGATGGGGAACGGCTCGGCAAAGTGGCAGGCGCAGAAGTGACCCGGCTTCACCTCGCGGAACTCCGGCGCCTCCTGGGAGCACTTGCCCTGCGCGATGGGGCAGCGCGTGTGGAAGCGGCAGCCGCTCGGCGGGTCGAGCGGGCTCGGCGGGTCACCGGCCAGGATGATGCGCTCGCGCGACTTCTGGATGTCCGGGTCGGGCACGGGCACCGCCGAGAGCAGCGACTGCGTGTAGGGGTGGTGCGGCTCGGCATAGAGGGTCTTCCAGTCGGAGATCTCCACCATCTTGCCGAGGTACATCACCGCCACGCGGTCGGAGATGTGCTGCACCACGGACAGGTCGTGCGCGATGAACAGGTACGCCGTGCCGTAGCGGTTCTGCAGGTCCTTGAGGAGGTTCAGCACCTGCGCCTGAATGGACACGTCGAGCGCCGACACCGGCTCGTCGCAGATGATGAGCTTCGGGCGCAGCGCGAAGGCGCGGGCGATGCCGATGCGCTGGCGCTGGCCGCCGGAGAACTCGTGCGGGTAGCGGTTGATGTGCTCGGGGTTCAGACCCACCACGTCGAGAAGCTCGCGCACGGTACGCATGCGCTCTTCCTTGGTGCCCACGTTGTGGATGGTCATGGGTTCGGAGACGATCTCGCCGATGGTCATGCGCGGGTTCAGGCTCGCATACGGATCCTGGAAGATGAACTGCATGTTACGGCGCATCTCTTTGAGCTCGCGCTTGTTCATGGCGGCAACGTCTTTGCCCTCGAAGTAGACCTTGCCGGCCGTGGGGTTGGTCAGACGCATGATGGTGCGGCCCGTCGTGGACTTGCCGCAGCCCGACTCGCCCACCAGGCCCAGCGTCTCGCCGGGGTAGATCTCGAAGCTGACGTCGTTGACCGCAGAGACCTTGCGCGCAAAGCGCTTGGCGAACACGCCCGACTCCGCCGGGAAGTCCTTGGAAAGGTGCTCAACCTTGAGCAAAGGGGTCTTCTCTGCCATATACCTACGCCTCCTTTGCTGCGTGCTGGGCGCCGGCGGCCTTGCGAGCGGCAAGGTTGGCGCGGGTACGGGACGTCTCGGGCGCATACGCCAGGAACTTCGGGTCGTCGGCGAAGTGGCAGGCGGAGTAATGCCCGCTCTCGGTGGTGATGTGCTCGGGAAGCTTCTCGTGGCAGATACCCACCGCGTAGGGGCAGCGCGGCGCAAACGGGCAGCCCGAGGGCAGGTTCACCAGCGACGGCGGGTTGCCGGCGATGGGCGTGAGCGGCTTCTTCTCGTCAGTCTCCTGCTTGGGGATGGAGTTGATGAGGCCCCAGGTGTAAGGATGGCGGCTGTCGTAGAAGATCTCCTCAGCCGTGCCGAACTCCACGGGGCGGCCGGCGTACATGACCATGATCTTGTCGGCCATGTCGGCCACCACGCCCAGGTCGTGGGTGATCATGATGATGGCGTTGCCGTTCTTCTTCTGCATCTCCTGCATGAGCTCGATGATCTGCGCCTGGATGGTCACGTCAAGCGCGGTGGTGGGCTCGTCGGCGATGAGGATGTCCGGGTCGCAGGCAAGCGCCATGGCGATCATCACGCGCTGGCGCATGCCGCCGGAGAACTGATGCGGGTACTCGTTCACGCGCTTCTCGGGCTCGGGGATGCCCACCAGGTCGAGAAGCTCCACGGCGCGCGCCAGGGCCTCCTTCTTGGAGTAGCCGCGGTGCAGGCGCAGCCCCTCGCCCACCTGGCGGCCGATCTTGTAGACCGGGTTCAGGGAGGTCATGGGATCCTGAAAGATCATGGCGATGTCGTTGCCGCGGACGTGCTGCATCTCCTCTTCGGTCATCTTAAGCAGCGACTTGCCGCGGTAACGCGCGTCGCCGCCCTCGATCTTGCCGGGAGGCATCTCGATGAGGCCCATGAGGGTCTTGGCGGTCACCGACTTGCCGGAGCCGGACTCGCCCACCACGCCGAGGGTCTCGCCGCGGTCGAGCGTGTAGGAGACGCCGTCGACCGCGTGCACCACGCCGTCCTGCGTGTGGAAGTACATCTTGAGGTTGTCGACCTCGAGCAGATGGGAGCCCTCGGGTACCGGCTGGTCCTTGAGGTCTACGTAGCTTTGCTTCTTCTTTGCCATTATGCGTCCTTCATCTTAACGTCGAGTGCGTCGCGCAGGCCGTCGCCCAAGAGCGTGAAGGCGAGCACGGTCGAGAGGATGGCGAGACCCGGCATGATCATGAGCCACGGGGCGTTCATGAGGTAGGCCTGGCCGTCCTGGATCATGATGCCCCAGGAGGGGTTCGGCGGCTGGACGCCCATGCCGAGGAAGGAGATGGCAGCCTCGGACAGGATGGCCGAGCCGATGTTCATCGTGGCGTACACCACGATGGAGGCAACGGAGTTCGGGAAGATGTGGCGCACGATGATGCGCACGTCGGAGGCGCCCATGGCGCGGGCGGCGTCGACGTAGTCGTTCTCTTTGACCGAGAGGATCGCCGAGCGGAAGACGCGGGCGATGGAGGGCCAGCCAAGGATGCCGATGGCGATGAAGACGTTGGTGATGCTCTGTCCCAGGGCCGCGATGAGGCACAGGACGAACAGCACGTACGGGAAGGCCAGGAAGATGTCGGCCAGACGCATGATGATGGTGTCAAAGATGCCGCCGTAGTAGGCAGCGATGGCGCCCATCACCAGGCCGATCACCGTGGAGATGGCGGTTGCCACCAAGCCGACGGTGAGCGAGATGCGCGCGCCGTAGATCACGCGGACGAGAATGTCGCGGCCGGTGACGTCGGTGCCGAAGGGGTGCTCAAGCGACGGCGGGAGAAGCGAGCTCGTAGCCATGGCCGTGGTGTCGGCCGCGGTGGGCGAACCGAGGAGCTGGGGCGCCCAGAGGTCGGCCGTGATGGCCACGAGCGCCACGAAGACGATCCAGACCACGGCGATGATGGCGAGCTTGTTCTTGCGCAGGCGCTTGAAGGCGTCGCCCCACAGGGTGCGCGAGGCGCCCTCGGAAACCTCGACGGCGTGCGCCTCAACCGCGGCGGCCTCGCCGTCGGGCTGAATGAGATCGGGGTACTGCATGCTTCTCCTCCTAGTCCTGCTTCTTGCTGTTGCCCAGCCTGATGCGCGGATCAAGGAAGGCGTAGCTCACGTCTACCAGCAGGTTGATGATCATGACCACCACCACGATGATGGTGACGCCGCCCATGACAAGCGGCCAATCGCGCTGGCTGATGGCGCGGTAGATCTCATAGCCCACGCCGGGCCAGTTGAAGACGGTCTCGGTGAGGATGGCGCCGGCCATCATCGCGCCGAAGTCGATGCCGATGTAGGTTACGACCGGGATGAGCGCGTTTTTGAGCGCGTGATGGATGATGATCGCGCGGCGCGAGAGGCCTTTGGCCTTAGCCGTGACGATGTAGTCCTGGTTGAGGACATCGAGCAGCTGGGAGCGCATGATGCGCGCCGTGTAAGCCGTGGAGACGGCAGCCAGCGTGAAGGCCGGCAGGATGTAGTGCATCCAGTCTTGGTACGGGCTGGTGGGACCGCCGGCGCCGGAGATGGGCATGGAGAAGGCCCCGTTTGTGAGGTCCTTCAGCCATATGCCGAACACCAGCTGGAGTATCATGCCCAGCCAGAACGCCGGCACCGCCACGAGGATGGAGGTGACGAGCGTGACGAGGATGTCCCAGAACGAGTAGCGCTTCACCGCCGAGATGAGGCCGGCGCCGATGCCCATCACAGCCTCGAGGCAGATGGCGCACAGGGCGAGCCTGATGGTGTAGGGGTACTTCTCGGCGAAGATGTCGGTAACCGGACGCTTCTTGGAGTACGAGGTGCCCAGATCGCCGTGAAGCAGGTCGTCCATGTAGCGGAGGTACTGCTCCCAGATCGGCACGGGGATGGTGTCCCCGTTCTCGTCGCGCAGCGGCTTGCCGTTCTTATCCCCGTAGATCATGTTGTTCTCAACCTCGAGCTGCAGACGGGTCGCCTCCGGAACGGAGCGGCCACCCGTGATCATCGAGATCGGGTCACCGGGCACGATCGCCTTCATGGCGAACAAGATGATCGTGACACCGATGAAGACCGGGATGAATTGAAGCACGCGCTTCAATATGTATTTCCCCATAGACTTCTCCCCCATTGGTTGGGACAACAAAAGGGCGCCCATCCCTGCGGACGGGCGCCCCGCACAGATATAATCGAAATTATATCGCGATCAGCTAATGTTCACCTAAAAACTATGCGTTCAGCTCAGCCTTGGAGAGGTCAGCCTTCTTCTGGGGATCCAGATACAGCGACTTGATGCGATCGGAGCCCACCATGGTGTGCGTGTAGAACATGAGCGGGATGACCGGCATGTCCTCGCCGATCTCCTTGTTCACGGCCTGCAGCGCGGTGCGACGCTCGTCGTCGTCAACCGTGGAGCGGGCGGCCATGAGCTTCTCGTCAACGTCCGGGTTGCTGTAGCCGGCGCGGTTGTCGCCGTTGCCGGTGTAGAACAGCGGATACAGGAAGTTGTCGAGAATCGGGTAGTCGGCAACCCAGCCCAGACGGCCGAACTCGTAGTCGAGCTTCTGGTAGCGGTCGAGGACCGTGGCCCAGTCGGGGGTGTCGGCAACGCACTCGATGCCCACCGCGGCCAGGTCGGAGATCACGGAGTCCATAACCTCCTTGTGGCCACCGTCCTGGTTGGAGGTGATGGTCAGCGTGAGGCCGCGGGAGCCGTTGGCGTCGGCCGGGTAGTACTCGTCAAGAATCTCCTTGGCGGCGTCGACGTCGTAGCGGGAGTACTCCCAGGCGCCTTCCTCGTAGCCGTCGATTCCGGGCGGGACGATGTTGTCGGCCGGGGTGCGCGAACCGTGGAACAGCGTGTCGCAGATGGCCTCGCGGTTGATGGCCAGGGACACGGCGTGACGCAGGTTCACGTCGGTGAACGGGCCTTCGACCACGTTGCAGGTCAGGTAGTAGGTGGAGGGCTCGGTGCCGTTCAGGAACTGGTGGCCCGGGGTGATGGTGTAGCCGTCCTCGGACTCGCCGTAGGTCTCCTTGGCGCTCTCCAGCGAGGCGACGGGCGTGTCGGACACGTCGAGGTTGCCGGCCTGGAACTCCTTGTAGGCGGTCTCCACGTCCTTCTGGATCACGAAGTTCACGCCGTCGAGGATGGCCTTGTCGCCGTAGTAGTCATCGAAGCGCACGATGTTGATGTACTGGCCGTCAACCCACTCGCCGTCCATCTTGAAGGGACCGTTGCCCACGGGCGCCAGGCCGAAGTCGACCTGGGACATGTCCTTGGCGCAGTCCGGGATCGGGGCGAGCGCCGGGTGGGAGGCGACGTAGGGGAAGTCAGCGTAGCTGTAGGCGAGCTTCACCACGAAGGTGGAGTCGTCCGGGCAGGAGAGGCCCGTCATCTCCTCCGCCTCGCCGTTGGCGAGCGCGTCGTAGCCCTCGATCATGGAGAGGTGGTAGTTGATGACAGAGGGGCTGTCGGGGTTGGTGGCCGGGTTGACGATGCGCTCCCAGCCGTACTTCCAGTTCGCGGACGTCACGTCGGTGCCGTCGTGGAACTTGGCGGGCTTCAGGTGGAAGGTGAACTCAGTGGCGTCGTCGTTGACGTCCCAGCTCTCGCAGGCCAGCGGCTCGAGCTTGCTCTTCTCGAAGTTGTACTGGGTCAGCGCGTCGAAGAGCTGGAAGCCAACCTGGGTGCCCTGATCCTCCTGCAGGTTGAAGGGCTCGATGCAAACCGGGTTGTTGATGTAGTACTTGAGCGTACCGCCGGTTGCGGCCTCGCCGCTCCCTGCGGTTGCGGTGCCGCCGCCCTTCTGGCCGCAGCCTGCGAGAACCGCAAGCGCGCCAGCTGCCAGCGAGCCGCCGATGAACTGGCGGCGGCCAACGACGGGCTGCTTCTTGAGATCTGCCATGCCGTTTCCTCCTTCATTTCTTCTCGGCGTGCGAGACGCCGACTTACGGGTCGCCGAGGCGGGGTGCGCCGACCTCAGCAGACGTAGGGATAACAATACCCCAAATCGACCGAAGATGCACTGAGATATTTGAACGTGATGCCTGCTTGCGCTTTAGCGCACAGGAGTAGAAGCTGGCATGATGATGCATTTTTGCATAGCATAGAATGGCCCGAAAACAGCATATTGTGTCCATTGTGTTACACAAATACGCATAAGCGGCCCAATTGGCGCCGTGAACGGCATGCGGAACGCCGGGTTTTGCATACCATCGCTGTATAAAAAAGGCCGCCCATGCCTGGGCGGCCCTCCACCGTAACTTGAAAGCGGCGCGCGCGTCGTTCGCCACGCGCTAGATGCCGACGATGCCCTGCGGGAAGAAGAACATAGCCAGCACCACGCACACGGCAAAGACCACGCCGGCGATAACCGTGAGACGGTCGAGGTTCTTCTCCATCACGCCGGAGGCGGAGTTGGAGGAGTACAGCGAGCTCGCGATCATGTCGGACACGCCGGTGCCCTTGCCCGAGTGCATGAGGATCAGCGCGATCAGCGCAAGCGCGGAAAGCGCCCAAACAACGAAGATGACGATTTGCAGCGGACCCAAAACGTTCTCCTTAACTGATGAGGTCGCGTTGCGGCCCCAGGTACCATAACGGTGGTATGGTAGCACATCCCACCCCCGTTGTGCGCACGATCCGGGTTGGTTGGGGGTTGGTTGGGGACGTGTTCCATCTGACCCTTTTTCTCTCTAAACGAGCCACCGGCCACGTTATTGCGCCAAAGTAAGGGCCTCAGCAATATCCCCTCCGCGATAGACGTGCGTCGCTGAGCGCCTCGCCTCCTCGGTTGCGTTGAAGGCAGTCGAAGTCCCCACCAACTCAAAGAGCGGGATATCCGAGCGACTGTCCCCAATCGCGATACATGCTGCAAGATCAACGCCCCGCATCGCGCAAAGCCTGCGCACATAGGCGCACTTACCGTCGGCCTCAAGCGCGCAAGCAACGCCGCCTGTACACACACCGTTTTTGATCTCAAGCTCCGAACCCACAAAGCCATCAAAACCGTAGCGCTCGCATAGATACTCCCCCACGATGCCCCATGCAAGCGATGTGATATGCGCCTCTCCGTCGCGAGCGTGAATAGCTTCAACCGCTCGAGTGACACCATCCACAAGCGGCATGCCTTCAAGCATCTCAAAAAGCTCCGCCGTTGTGTGTCCTGCATAGCCAGCCGCATCGATGCGGCACACCTCGCTGTTGTCGATCTCGCCACGCGCGTAGGCCTCTTCAGCCTCTTTCATCGCCCGCTCGTGTCCAAGCAACCCCGCAAGGTACGCACCGGACGTCACTCCACGCGTTAACGTCCCGTCGATATCAAAGAATACGATTCCGCTCATGCACGCCCCTCCTCAAGTGGGTCAGATGGAACACGTCCCCAACCAACCCCTTTTGTTGCGCGAGAAATGGCGTTGTGCCCGATACCGGTGAGTCGCTCCATCTGCTTCACGGTAATGCCCGCCGCTCGGAGCGATTGCAGCGCGCGATTCCTTTGTTCCTTCGGCATCTTCTTCAGCTCCGCGGGCTCTATGTTTCCTAACGTGCAGCGCACCACCGTAAGCGCGTCTTCGTCGGGTACCCGCTTCGTCGACCTGAAGCAATACGACCCGAAACGCTTGTCGCCGCAAAAGCGCAGGAATCCGCATGCGCCGCCGAGCATACCAAGCACCATTTCCGTGTCTGCAATCACCGGACGGCCTCGATATTCCCCATAGCTGCTCCATGGATACTCATCGACAGCGGCTACGCCTGCCTTGGCTGGATTGTCGTGAATATAACGGAGCGCCTGAAGAAGTTGGTTATCGTCCGTTATGGGAACGCTTGCAAATCTGCCCTGAAATACGACGCCAACATGACCGGTTTTATCGTTGAAGTGACGTGCGTACGCTGTTGAGATCGCATGTATAACGTGGCTGAGCGACATCTTCGGGTCATCGATGAGCAAATGGACGTGGTTGCTCATGAGACACCATGCGATAACCGCCACATTGTCGGCTGTTGCTTTATCCTTGAGCAACTTCAGAAAGAAATGGCGATCAGCATCATCTTCAAAGATGATTTGCTTACCGTTTCCTCGCAGCATGACATGGTAAAACCCGGATTCTGAATACTGTCGAGGTAACCTTGGCATAAGCGCACTCCCCTCCCAAAGATGCTGCCTTAAAGAGTGACAGCGACTCGTGGAGGAAACTCTATTTTAAGGGATCAACGCGCACGCACCGCATGCTTCAGCAAACGGTCTTAAAACTCCAAGAATGAAAACGGGTTCGTTGGGGACGTGCTCCATCTGACCCGTTTCCAAAAACGGGTTGGTTGGAACACGTCCCCAACGAACCCATAAGAGAGGGACCGTCGCGGCTTTTGCTGCAACGGCCCCTCTTGGGTGCGCGTGAACCTGCCCCTCTGGCGGGGTTGGGCTACTCCTCGGTGGCGAGCACGCGGCCGGTCATCTCGGCGCTGGGCTCGATGCCGGCCAAAGTGAGCAGCGTCGGAGCGATGTCCGACAGGCGCCCGTCCTCGATGCCGGTGAGCTTGGCGGCCGGGTCGACCACGATGAACGGAACGCGGTTGGTGGTGTGCGCCGTGAACGGGTGCTTCTCACCGTTAGCGTCCTCGTCGTACATGTGGTCGGCGTTGCCGTGGTCGGCCGTGATCAGCGCGAAGCCGCCCTTGGCGAGAATCGCCGGGATGACCTTGGACAGGCCGTCGTCAACGGCCTCGACAGCCTTGACGGCCGCGTCGAAGACGCCGGTGTGGCCCACCATGTCGCAGTTCGCGTAGTTCACGATGTAGAAGTCGGCCGCGTCAGACTCGATGGCCGCCACGAGCTTCTCGGTGACCTCGGGCTCGGACATCTCGGGCTGCAGGTCGTAGGTGGCAACCTTCGGCGAGGGAACGAGCACGCGCTCCTCCCCCTCCTTGGGCTCCTCCACGCCGCCGTTCAGGAAGAACGTCACGTGGGCGTACTTCTCGGTCTCGGCGGTATGCAGCTGCTTCAAGCCGTTCTGGGCGATAACGTCGGCCAGAACGTTCTCGGGGAAAGTCTTGGGGAAGGCCACCTCGACGTTCTTGAAGGTATCGTCGTACTCGGTCATCGTGACGAAGTGCGAGAGCTTGGGCGTTACCTTGCGCTTGAAGCCGTCGAAGTCGGCCTCGGTGAAGGCGCGCGTCATCTCGCGGGCACGGTCGGGGCGGAAGTTGAAGAACACCATGGCGTCGCCGTCAGCCACGCCCTCGTTGTGGCAGGCGAACGGCTCGATGAACTCGTCGCCGCGCGGGTCCTTCTCGTAGTAGGCCTTGACGCCCGCAACCGGGTCGGTGTCGGCGTCGGAAGGCAGGGTGACCACGTCGTAGGCGCGCTCGACGCGCTCCCAGCGGTTGTCGCGATCCATGGCCCAGTAGCGGCCGGAGACCGTGGCGATGCGCGCGTCGATCTCGGCGTACTGCGACAACGCCTCGAGGTTCTGCTTCAGGGTCTCGATGTAGCCAGCACCGGAGTGCGGGTCGACATCGCGGCCGTCCATGAAGCAGTGGAAGCGCACGCGCTTGACGCCGTGGATGGCGGCGATGGCGGCGAGGTTCTCGCCGTGGCGCTGCATAGAGTGCACTCCGCCCGGGGAGACGAGGCCCAGCAGGTGCAGGGTCTTGCCCGACTTGGCAACGTCGTCCATGGCGTTGGCGAGCGTCTCGTTCTCCTCGATGGAGCCGTCCTTGATGGCGTTGTTGATGCGGCTGAGCTCCTGGAACACGATGCGGCCGGCACCGATGTTCAGGTGCCCGACCTCGGAGTTGCCCATCTGGCCGTCGGGAAGGCCCACGTCCTCACCGGAGGCGCCGAGCGTGGTGTGCGGGTACTTCTCCCAGAGCTCGTCGAGGAAGGGCTTGCGGGCCTTGTACACGGCGTTGTTGTCGCCGGCAGGCGCCAAGCCGAAGCCGTCCATGATGACGAGCAGCGCCGGGAGATGACGCTTGTTCTCAGCCATTTACTCAGCCGCCTTCTCGACCATGGCCGCGAAGCTCTCGGCCACCAGCGAGGCACCGCCCACGAGCGCGCCGTCAACGTCTTCCTTCTCGAGGAAGCCGGCGATGTTCTCGGGCTTGGCGGAGCCGCCGTACAGGACGCGGATGCCCTGCGCGGTCTCTTCGCCGAAGATCTCGGTGAGCGTGGCGCGGATGGCGCCGCAGACCTCCTGGGCGTCGTCGGCCGTGGCGGTCTTGCCGGTGCCGATGGCCCAGATGGGCTCGTAGGCGACCACGTACTTGGACGGGTCGGTGATCTCGAGACCCTCGGTGTCCTTCTTGATCTGGTCGACCACGAACTCGACGTGCTTGCCGGCCTCGCGGACCTCGAGGGACTCGCCGCAGCAGCTGATGGGCGTGATGCCGGCGGCCATGAGGGCCTTGGCCTTCTTGTTCACGTCCTCGTCGGTCTCGTGGAAGTAGTCGCGACGCTCGGAGTGGCCGATGATGCAGTACTGGGCGTTCACGGACTTCAGCATGCCGCAGGAGGTCTCGCCGGTGTAGGCGCCCTTCTCCTCCCAGTACACGTTCTGGCCGCCGAGCTTGATGGCGGAGTCAGCGATCTTGTGGCTGGTGCAGGCAAGGTCGATGGTGGGCGGGCAGATAACGACCTCGACGGCGTCGGAGGCCGGAACCTTCTCGACGAGCTCCTCGGCCAGCTTCTTGGCGGCCGGGACGTCGTTGTTCATCTTCCAGTTGCCAGCGATAAGGCGGGTACGGTTAGGCATCGAGCAGCGCCTCCACTCCGGGAAGGGCCTTGCCCTCGACGAGCTCCATGGAAGCGCCACCACCGGTGGAGATCCAGCTCATCTTGTCGGCAAGGTCGAACTTGTTGATAGCGGCAACGGAGTCGCCGCCGCCGATGATCGAGGTGCAGTCGGACTCGGCCACGGCGCGGGCGACGGCCTCGGTGCCGTGAGCGAACTGATCCATCTCGAAGACGCCCATCGGGCCGTTCCAGAACACGGTCTTGGCGCCCTTGATGGCCTCGGCGTAGAGCTTCTCGGTCTCGGGGCCGATGTCCATGCCCATGCGGTCGTCCGGGATGGCGTCGGAGGCGACAACCTCGCCCACGGCGTCCTCGCCGAAGTGGTCGGCAACGACGTTGTCGACGGGGAGCAGGATCTTGACGCCCTTCTCCTCGGCCTTCTTGAGCATCTCGCCGGCGCGCTCGACCCAGTCCTCCTCCTTGAGGGAGGTGCCCACGGAGTAACCCTTGGCCAGGAAGAACGTGTAGGCCATGCCGCCGCCGATGATGAGGGTGTCGGCGGAGTCGATCAGGTGGTCGAGAACACCGATCTTGGAAGACACCTTGGAGCCGCCCACGATGGCCACGAACGGACGAGCCGGGTCGGCGAAGATGCTGGTGAGGGTGTCGACCTCCTTCTCGAGCAGGAAGCCGGCCACGGCGGGCAGGTAGGCGGCGGGGCCGACCACGGAGCCCTGGGCGCGGTGCGCGGTGCCGAAGGCGTCGAGCACGAAGACGTCGCCGTAGGAGGCCAGGGTCTTGGCGATCTCGGGGTCGTTCTTCTTCTCGCGCTTGTCGAAGCGGACGTTCTCGAGCACCAGGATGTCGCCGGGCTCGAGGGCAGCCACGGCCTCGGCGGCCTTCTCGCCGTAGGTGTCGTCAACGAACTTGACCTCGTAGCCGGTCAGCTCGGCGAGCTTGTCGGCGGCGGGCTTGAGGGACAGCGCCGGCTCCGGGCCGTCGCCCTTCGGGCGGCCGAGGTGGCTCATGAGGATGACCTTGGCGTTGTGCTCCTTGAGGTACTTGATGGTGGGGATCGCGGCCTTGACGCGGGTGTCGTCGGTCACGACGCCGTCCTTCAGCGGCACGTTGAAGTCGACGCGCATAAGGACGCGCTTGCCGTCGACGTCGATGTCGCGGACGGTCTTCTTGGTGAAAGCCATGGGACCTTCCTTTCACATAAGACGGGTACCAACCGTTTCGGGAGGCGCGGGGTGTCCGTTTGCCTCCCGTCATGACAAGGGCGCGGCCCGGCGTGCACGCACGCATAGGGGCCGCGCCCTCAATCAGACGCTTATCTCAGCTCTGCGAGAAGCGCGGGCACTTACGCCACGAACTTCTCGAAGTACTTGATGGTGCGGACCATCTGGGAGGTGTAGGAGTTCTCGTTGTCGTACCAAGAGGTAACCTGAACGAGGGTCTGGCCGTTGCCCAGATCGTTGCACATGGTCTGGGTGGCGTCGAAGATCGAGCCGTGGGTCTCGCCGATGATGTCGGTGGACACGATGTCGTCCTCGTTGTAGCCGAAGGTGTCCGGGATGGTCTCGGCGTAGGCCTTCATAGCAGCGTTGACCTCGTCGACGGTGACCTTCTTGTCAACCACGGCGTAGAGGTTGGTCAGCGAGCCGGTGGGGGTGGGAACGCGCTGAGCGGCACCGATCAGCTTGCCGTTGAGCTCGGGCAGAACCAGGCCGATGGCCTTGGCAGCACCGGTGCTGTTGGGGACGATGTTGATGGCGCAGGCGCGGCTGCGGCGCTTGTTGCCCTTGCGCTGCGGGCCGTCGAGCGGCATCTGGTCGCCGGTCCAGGCGTGGATGGTGGTCATGATGCCGGACACGATGGGGGCGAAGTCATTCAGGCCCTTGGCCATCGGGGCCAGGCAGTTGGTGGTGCAGGAAGCAGCGGAGATGATGTTGTCATCAGCGGTGAGCTGCTCATGGTTCACGTTGAAGACGATGGTGGGCAGGTCGTTGCCGGCCGGAGCGGAGATGACGACCTTCTTGGCGCCGGCGTCGATGTGAGCCTGGGCCTTGGCCTTGGAGGTGTAGAAGCCGGTGCACTCGAGAACGACGTCAACGCCGAGCTCGCCCCACGGGAGGTTCTTGGCGTCGGCCTCCTTGTAGATGGTGATCTTCTTGCCATCGACGGTGATGGAGTTCTCGTCAGAGGTGATCTCGTGATCGCGAGCGTAGTTGCCCTGGGTGGAGTCATACTTGAGCAGGTAAGCAAGCATGTCCGGGGAGGTGAGGTCGTTGATGGCAACGATCTCGGAGCCCTCGTGACCGAACATCTGACGGAACGCCAGACGGCCGATGCGGCCGAAGCCGTTAATAGCAACCTTTACTGCCATTGTGTCTCCTTTCGCGAAGCCCGAACGCGGATCTTCCTCAATCCGCTCGCGGCCTCAGTTAACCACACGGGATGAGTGTACCCCTTTTTCAGCATCGCTTGCCGCAAAAGGAGGAGAAACTTCGGTCGGCGGTTCGCAAGCGTTTGGCAACGCGCAGGTAAGGAGAAGATAAAACGATTAGCTTTTCGGCGCCTCAGCCTCCGCCACGAGCTTCTCCAGACGCTGAATCCTATGGTAGAGGGCCGATTTTGACAGCGGCGGCACCGAGGCGGCCCCCAACTCGCGCAAGGAGAGCTCCGGATAGGCGCGCCGCAGCGCGCAGAAGCTCTTGAGCGCCGGCGACAGGCCGTCGAGAAGCCCCAGCGCCTCGGCCTTGTCGATGAGGTCGAGCTGCAGCTGGGCGGCCTCGCTTGTGCGCACCTGGTTTGCCATCTCGGCGTTGATGCGGCGGTTCACGTCGTTTTTGACCGACTTCACGCGCCGCGCGGCGTCGATCTCCTCAACAGACCGCGTTGCCCCCAGCACCTCGAGCAGGCGCCGCACGTCGTCGGCGCTCTTCACGTACACGGCGTAGGCGCCGCGGCGCCGGTTCACGCGGGCGCGCACCCCCAGCTCGCCGATCAGCTCAGCGAGCTCGCGGGCGTACTGCTCGCCCGACACGGCGATCTCCAGGTGGAAGTCCCCCTTGGGGTCGGCGATGAAGCCACCGGCGATAAGCGCCCCGCGCACGTAGGAGCGCCGGCAGCACGCGCGGCGCAGCAGGTGCGCCGGCAACCCCGGCACGAGCGCCAGGCTGCGGTCGAGCACGCCCAGAAGCACGAGCGCCTTGCCCAGCTGCGGCTGGTCGGGCAAGACGATGAGGTAGTTGCGGGCCTTGTGCAGCACCGAGCGGCGCACGGTGAACTCGGTGCGCAGCTTCAGGACCTTGTGGGTGAGGCCGATCATGGTGCGCGCCACCGCGCCGGTCTCGGTGGCGACTTGCAGCCGGTAGTGCCCCGGCCCCCCGTAGGTGATGGTGCCGCACACGCGCACGAGCGCGGCCAGGGTGGACACGTCGCAGTAGCTGCAGGCGGGGTCCACGCGGGCGAGCTCGTCGCGGACCTCGGCGGTGAACGACATGGCGCCCTACCTGCCTTGGGCGGCGGCTGCCGAGCGCGGCATGTCGCGGTGGGACACGCTCACGTGGTAGCCGTGCCCGGCGAGGTAGCTCGCCGTAGCGTTGGCAATGGCGACGCTGCGGTGCTGACCGCCCGTGCAGCCCACCGCGATGGACAGCAGCGCCTTGCCCTCGGCCACGTAGCCGGGCATCACCGCGTCGAGCAGCTGGCACCACGCCTTCATGAACTCCTGCGTCTTGGGGTGGCCGAGCACGAAGCTCGAGACCTTCTCGTCCTCCCCGGTGAGCGCGCGCATCTCCGGGTCGTAGAAGGGGTTCGGCAAGAAGCGCACGTCGATCATGATGTCGGCCTCGACGGGCATGCCGTGCTTGAAGCCGAAGGAGAAGACGTGGACGTCCATGAGCTGCTGGTCGCTGAGCTCGGAGAAGGCGCGGGTAAGGCGCGTGCGCAGGGCGCTGGTGCGCAGGCGCGAGGTGTCGATGACCATGTCGGCGTGGTCGCGCACGGCGCTGAGCTGGCGGCGCTCGCGGCGGATGGCGCTTTCGGTGGACTCGCCGGGCAGCGCCAGCGGATGGCGGCGGCGGTTCTCGCTGTAACGGCGGATGAGAACCTCGTCGGAGGCCTCGAGGAAGACGACCTTGTAGCTCATCTCGTGGGCCGAAAGCTCGCCGAGGACGTCGAGCAGTTCGTCGAAAAGGCCCTGGCTGCGCAGGTCGCAGGTGACCGCCAGGTGCCTGCCCACGCCGGAGTTGATGCCCACCACCTGCGCAAGCTGCAGGATGAGGCGCGGCGGCAGGTTGTCGATGCAGAAGTAGCCCATGTCCTCGAACACGTGCATGGCCTGCGTGCGCCCGCTGCCCGAGAGACCGGTGATGATCACGATGTCGGGCACGCGATCCTTGCCCTCAGCCTGCTGCATTGCCCGCCCGTCAGCCATGGAGCCTCCTTTTGCCTCGCGCTCCTGTGCTACTCATGGTACCCGAAACGCGCGGCGGGGCGGGCGAGAAGCGCAAGCGGCGCGGCGGGTACGGCGGGGGCGGGAGGACAGCCGCGCCGTGCGTCGCAGTTGGACGCGCTTCTGTCGCGTAGCGGCAGCTCAAGCCGCAGCTAGACGCGTTTTTGTCATCCAGCGGAGAACCGCGCCGAAACTGCCCGCGCTCTTGTCGCCCTGCAGAGGCCCGCGCTGCAGTTGGGCGCGTTTTTGTCATGCAAGGAGGCCCACAACCGCAGTTAGTCGCCGAAGCGTCACGCAGGGCTTCGGTTGCCCGCAATTCTGTCATCGCCGGAGCGGTTTGTCGCTCGGACAACAGCTAACTCCCGGAAATCCGGGAGTTACATGCAGTTTGCGCGACCAAGCTGATCTTAGACGTCGAATTAACGATCAACCGGAGGCTTGGATGACACTTCCGCGGGCAACCGGCGCCTCGGCGTCGTTTCCACGACCAATGGAAAGCACCCGATCAGCCTTAGCCGACGAAAGAGCGGGCAATCGGACGTGTGGCTGACGTGCTCACGCGCGACCGGAAACTTAGCGGACAACTCCGCGGGCAACTGAAATCTTAGCCGACGCTTCCGCGGACAACCGGAAACTTGACTGACACTTTCGCAGGCATCCGGGAGCTTGGCTGACGTCTCTGCAAGTGGTTGCCACCTCCGGACCGTTTTCTTCGAGGGCAACCGGCTGGGCCATATGCCTGCCGGGCAACACGTGCGCCTATCGCCCAAGCATGTAGGGGCATCAGAGCGATGTGCCTTTCCCCTTTTCATGGCGGGAGGCCCTGCGGATGCGTGCACGCAGGGCCTCCTTGCAAGGGATGGGGGCGCTCCGGGCGTTACGCCTCCAGAGCGGCCTTGAACCAGCTGGTGAGCGAGGTGGGGTGCGTGATGCCGGTGCCCACCACCACGGCCCAGGCGCCCGCGTCCATGGCGAGCTTGCCGTCGGCCGGCGTGTGGATGTGCCCCTCGCAGATGATCGGGTAACCGGGGAACTCCGAGGTCGCCGCCTTGAGGATGGGGATGTCGGGACCGTCGTCAAGCGTGGTGTCGATGGCGGGCTTGTTGTGCGAGAGCGTGGTGGAAACCAAGTCGCAGCCGCAAGCCACGGCGCGGCGGATGTCCTCGATGGTCATGCAGTCGGCCATGATAAGAACGTCGGAGGCCTCGCGGATGGCCTGAACGGTCTCCTCGAACATGCGGCCGTCGGGACGCGGGCGGTCGGTGGCGTCCAGGGCCACCACGTCGGCGCCTGCGTTCACGCAGGCGAGCGCGTGGCGCAGCGTGGGCGTGATGTAGACGCCCTCGTGGCCCTCTTTCCACAGGCCGATGACGGGGATGTCCACGCGGCCCTTGATGGCGGCGATGTCGGAAAGGCCCTGGCAGCGGATGGCCGCCGCGCCGCCGAGCTCGCAGGCGCGCGCCATCTGAGCCATGGTCTCGGGATGACGCAGCGGCTCGCCGGGATAGGCCTGCACAGACACGATGAGCTTGCCCTTGAGCTGCTGGACAAGCGGACTGATGGTCATGAGGGACTCCTTTCGATGGAGCGAAAACAAGAGGCGAACGGACAATGCGGACGAGAGAGGCGGGGCAACAGCAGGCGCGCGGGGCTCCCCTACTCGGCCACCTCGGCGTAACCGGAGCGGACGAAGTTCTCGGCCGCGCCGATGAGCGGGGCGTCGCCGCCCAGCTCGCCGTCCACGATGGGAGTGCCGGCAACCGGGGGCATGGCCTGCCCCTTGAAGCCGTCCTCCATGGCGTCCGACCACCAGCGCCCGCACTGGGCAACCGAGCCGGAGAGGATCACGCAGGTGGGGTCGAGCATGTTCACCATGCTGCCGAGCACCTCGCCGAGCGCACGGCCCGCGCGGGCCTCGGCAGCCTGGGCGTGCTCGTCGCCGGCGGCGGCGCGGCGGTCGATCTCGGCGCCGTCCATGGGCTTGCCGCCGTCGTAGGTCTCGTCGCCACCCAGGCGGACGTACTCGCGGATGATGCCAGGACCGGCGGCGATGGGCTCCAGGTGCCCGGTGGCGCCGCACGAGCACGGCACGCCGGCGGCCGCCGGGCAACACACGTGGCCGATGTGGCCGGCCTCGTCGTGCGCGCCGAGCATGATCTGGCCGCGCTCGACGAAGGCGCCGCCGATGCCGGTGCCCACCGCGACCACCAAGCAGCTCTGCGCGCCGCGACCGCCGCCCCAGCGCGCCTCGCCGAGGGCGTGGGCGTGCACGTCGTTCAGCACGCGGCAGGCAAGCCCCGTGGCCGCGGTGACCTCGGCGCCGAGCGCCGTGCCGCCCCAGCCGGGCATGAGCTCGTTGGCGAAGGTGATGTCGCCGGTGCGGGGGTTCACCACGCCGGCAGAAGAGATGCCCACACCGGCAAGCGGGCCCTCAGCGCGCTCGACGGCAGCTTTGACCTGCTCGATCACGGTGGCGAGCACGTGCGCGCCACCCTCCATGGCGCAGGTTGGCACCTTCTCCACGCTCTTGATGACGGGCTTGTCGTCCGAAAGCGTCACCAAGCCGCAGGCGATCTTGGTGCCGCCGATGTCTACGGCAACGATAGTCTGGGGATCCATAGGGACCCTCCTTCCCTCACAAGCAAAGGCCGGCGCGAGCGCCCGCAGGCGCCCAGGGCGCCGGCCTCAGGGACAAAACAATATGATGCGCGCGGGCCGGACGGGCTGGCGAGAACAGCTTCGCCCCCCTGCCCGCGCAGACCGCGCCGACGTAGCGCCGCCCCGTGAGTCGCGGTCGGGACGGGCGCCGCAGCCGGGCGCGGCAACGCGCTTACAGCAGGCCGCAGTCCACGAGCACCTGGCGCACGGCCTCGACGTTCTCGCCCTTGAGCGAGTGCACGGGGCGCGGCATCTGGTTGGTCTCGAAGATGCCGAGCAGCTGCAGGGCGGTCTTGAACGCGCCGACGCCCGCGCCGAAGCCCTGGACGCCCTTGGTGACGGCGGTGATGCGCATGATGCGCGCCAGGCGGTCCTGCTCCTCCTTTACCTTGGCCCAGTCGCCGGCCTGCGCGGCCTTCCACTGGCGCACGTAGCCGTAGGGCTCCACGTTGGCCAGGCCCGGCACCGAGCCGTCAGCGCCGGAGAGGTACGCGCCGTCGACCACGACCTCGTGGCCGGTCAGGATCGACATCGGGTGGCCGGCGTCCTCGTTGCCCATCACGAGGTAGCGGAACGAGATGTCGTCGCCGGAGGAGTCCTTCACGCCGGCGAGCACGCCGTCCTTGCCCAGACGGACGAGCATGTCGGTGTCGAGCTTGTTGTGCACGCACACCGGGATGTCGTAAGCGAAGATCGGCAGGTCGAGCGCGTCATGCAGGCAGCGGAAGCTCCACTCGATCTCGTCGATACCCTGGAGGGCGTAGAACGGGCAGGTGGCCACGAGGGCGTCCACGCCCATCTGCTCGGCGCGCTTGCCGTGCTCGATCATGCGCTCGGTCTCGGTGTCGATGATGCCGGCGAGCACGGGCACGCGCCCGTCGACGATGCGCACGAGGTTCTGGATGATGTCGGAGCGGCGCTGGTCGGTGGAGAAGACCACCTCGGAGGAGGAGCCCAGGATGAACAGGCCGTCGACGCCGGCCTCGATCATGCGGTTGACGCTGCGCTCGAACGAGGGCACGTCGAGCTCGCGGTCCTGTGTGAGCGGAACCACCACGGGCGGGATGACGCCGGTGAATCGCTTGTCTGCCACGGTATTGTCTCCTTTTGGTTGAGGCGGGCGCGCAACGTTGGCGCCCGCGCGGGATATACGGCCGCCCAGCAGTATAGCGCTCGGGCGGCGCAGCAAAAAGGCGGGGCTACTCGCCGGACGGGCCGGCGGAGCGGCCCCGCCCCGGGGCGCCCGGGAGGCGCCCCGCAACCGACGGCGCGAGACGCGCCTACTGGCCGAGCTTGGGATGCAGCAGCGACGGCGCGGCGCCGAGCAGCATCTTGGTGTAGGAGTCCTGCGGGTTCTGGAACACCTGCTGAGCCGGGCCCTGCTCCACGATCTTGCCGCCGTTCATAACCACGATGCGGTCGGAGATGTAGCGCACCGTCTGGATGTCGTGGCTGATGAAGACCATGGCAAGCCCCAGGTCGCGCTTGAGGTCGGTGAGCAGGTTCAGGATCTGGGCGCGCACCGACACGTCGAGCGCCGAGGTGGGCTCGTCGGCGATGATGGCGTCCGGGCCGAGCGCGAGGGCGCGGGCGATGGCCACGCGCTGGCGCTGGCCGCCGGAGAGCTGGCCGGGAAGCGCCCCCAGCGCCGAGCTCGGCAGGCCCACCAGGCTGATGAGCTCGCGGATGTTGGCCTCGCGCTGCTCGGGCGTGCCGATCTTGTGCACCAGCAGCGGGTCGAGCAGCTGGTCGTGCACGATCATGCGCGGGTTCAGCGCCGTGGCCGGGTCTTGGAAGACCACCGACACCACGCGGCCGATCTGCTTGCGCTCGTCAGCGGTGCGCTTGGTCACGTCAACGCCCTTGAAATAGACCTTGCCCGAGGTGGGCTGCTGCAGGCCGATCATGACGTTGGCCGTGGTGGACTTGCCGCAGCCGGACTCGCCCACGATGCCGATCGTCTCGCCGGGCATGAGCTTGAGGGTAACGCCCTGCACGGCGTGCACCTTGTTGGGGTGCAGGATGGAGCCGGTGCGCGTGCGGAAGGTCACGTAGACGTCGTCGAGGAAGATGATGGGCTCTTGCGCCTTGCTCTCGCTCATTTACTTCACCTCCGCAGGGGTCTTCTTGAGGGTGTCGAGGTACGGCGTGAGGCCGTTCTCCTTGAGGTAGTCGTCGGGCAGCTCGGAGAAGACGTGGAACACGTCGCCGGGCAGGCGCTTCATGACCGGGTGCACGTCGAGGCCCACCGTGGGGTGGCTCGAGCGCGGCGCGAAGCGGTCACCCTTGGGGAAGTCCGCCGGGCTCGGCACCGAGCCGGGAACCTGGTGCAGGCGGCTGCCGTCCTTGGCGCCCTCCTCGATGGAGAGGACCGACCCCAGAAGGCCGCGGGTGTACTCGTGGATCGGGTTGGTGAGAAGCTCCTTGGTGGGAGCCTGCTCGACCACCTGGCCGGCGTACATGACCGTGATGTCGGAGGCGACCTCGGCAACGAGCGCCAGGTCGTGGGAGACGAAGATCATCGCGAAGCCGAGCTTGGCCTGCAGGTCGTTCAGGAGCTTGATGACCTGCTTCTGCACCGTCACGTCGAGGGCGGTGGTGGGCTCGTCGCAGATCACGAGCGACGGGTCGCGCGTCAGCGCCATGGCGATGAGCACGCGCTGGCGCTGGCCGCCGGAAAGCTCGTGCGGGTAGCTCTCGAGGGTGCGCTTTGCGTCGAGGCCCACGAGGGTGAGGAGCTCCTCGGCCGAGCGGGTGCCGCCGCGGCTGGTGAGCTGCTTCATCTGCGCGGAGATGAGCATGGAGGGGTTAAGCGAGGAGAGCGCGTCCTGATAGACCATGGCGAGCTCGTGGCCCAGAAGCTTGCGGTGCTCCTCCTTGGTGAGCTTGAGCAGGTCCTGACCCTTGTAGAGCACCTCGCCGGTGATGGTCTCCTTGGGGTCGGTCAGGCTCATGATCACCTTGGTGGTGATGGACTTGCCGCAGCCCGACTCGCCCACCAGCGCCATGCACTGGCCCGGGCGCACGTCGAAGGAGACGTTGTCCACCACGTGGACGTCGCCGTGGCGCTCGAAGCTGATCGAAAGGTTGCGCACGGAAAGCAGCGGCTCCACCGAGTGGTCGGGCACGTGGCGGTCGGTTCGCTTGAGCTCGACTTCGCGCAGGGCGGAGAGACGGCGCTCCAGGGAAGCGGCCTGCTCCTTGTAGGCGCGGACCGGGTCAGAGGCCAGGATGTCGTCCTTGCGGCGGGACTCAGAGTTGTCGGCCGAGACGGGCGCGGAGGGCGCGGCGGCCATGGCGTCGGTCAGGCCCTCGGAGAGGATGTTGAGCGCCAGGCAGGTGATCATGATGGCGAGACCCGGGAACAGCGCCTGCCACCAGCGGCCGGCCAGCACGCCGGCGCGGGCGTCGGCCAGGATGTTGCCCCACGTGGGGGTGGGCTCGACGATGCCGGCGCCGATGAAGGTCAGCGAGGCCTCGAAGATGATGGCGTCGGCCACGAGGGTCACCGTGAAGACCATGATCGGCGCGATGCAGTTACGCAGCACGTGCTTCCACAGGATCCACGGGGCGCGGGCGCCCGAGACGATGGCGGCGCGCACGTAGTCCTCGCCGTACTCGGACACGATGTTGGCGCGCACGATGCGGGCGATCTGCGGGGTGTACATGAAGCCGATCGAGAAGATGATGGCCGGCACGGAGTTGCCCAGGATGAGCACGAGAACGGCCGCCAGCGCGATGCCGGGGATCGACATGATGACGTCGAGCACGCGCATGATGACCTCGGAGATCCACTTGCGCGACACGGCCGCGACGGCGCCCACGATGGAGCCGAGCACGAGCGCGAAGAAGGTCGCGCCGAAGCCGATCACGAGCGAGTACTGGCCGCCGTAGAGCATGCGCGACAGGATGTCGCGGCCCTTGTCGTCAGTGCCGAAGATGAACTCGGAGCTCGGCGGCTGGCGCGCGATAAAGATCTCGGTGGGGTTGTGCGGCGCGATGACCGGCGCGAGGATGGCCGACAGCGCCACGAGGATGAGCAGGACAAGCGAGATCTTGCCCGACAGGCTCATGTTCTTGAGGCCCGCGAAGCTCGGCTTCTTGCCGTTCGCCTTGTCCATGTTCTCGGTAAGACTTTTTCTCCAATACATGGCCTACACCGTCCTAATGCGCGGGTTGATGAGCAGGTAAAGCATGTCAACCACGATGTTGATGATGACGAAGGCCAGCGCAACGACGATGACGACGCCCTGCACGAGCGTGGTCTCGCCGCCCTGGATGCCCTGGAGGATAGCCGTGCCCATGCCGGGCAGGTTGAAGATGACCTCGATGACGACGGCACCGCCCATGAGGTAGCCGATCTTCAGGCCGAGCGTGGTGACGGGAGTGATGAGGGCGTTGCGCAGCACGTTGCGGGCGATGACGATCCGCTCGGGGATGCCGGCGCCGCGGGCGGTGCGCACGTAGTCCTTGTCGAGCTCCTCGACCATGGCCGTACGCACGATACGGGTCATCTGGCCGGTGAGCGGGAACGCCAGGGCAACGGCGGGCATGAGCATGCGCGCCAGGTAGCCGCCGGGGTTGGTGAAGAAGTTCGGCAGCGCGCCCGAGGCGGGCAGCGCGTGCAGGTAGGACGAGAACACCAGGATGAGCAGGACCGCCAGCCAGAACGACGGCGTGGCGATGCCCGCGATGGATATCACGCGGATCAGCTGGTCGGGCCAGCGGTCGCGGTAAAGCGCCGCGATCACGCCCAGCACGAACGACACCACAGCGCCCAGGATGAGGCCGATGAAGGTGAGCTGCATCGTGACGGGCAGCGCCGTGGCGATGCGCTCGGCAACCGGGGTCTGGGAGGCGCCGTAGGTGCCCAGGTCGCCGTGGACCATGTTGACGATGTAGTCAACGTAGCGCACGGGCCAGGGGTTGTTGAGACCGTGCTGGTCCATATACTGCGCGATGGCCTCCTGAGACGCGCCCTCGCCCAGCGCGTTGCGCGCGGGGATGGACGGGTCGGTGAAGGACATGAGGAAGAACACGAGCAAGGTAACGCCCAAAGCCATGATGGGCAGCGCGATGAGGCGTCTGCCGATAAGGCGCAGAAGATTGTTCACTACCTCTCCCCTCTCTTATCTACGTCAATGAACGGGGATCCGAGAGGAACGTGCCGCCCGGATCCCCGTTGGAAAACCTTCAGCTAAAGGGTTATGCGCTTGTGCCCGCCCTTTGCCAAAGGATCACCGCAACATCTTAGGCCGTAACGGTGGCGCAGCCGAGGAACGACATGCCGGTGGTGCCGATGCCCTCGAAGCCCTCGATGGCCACGCCGTTGGGCGCGGTGGCGGGGTCGTCCCAGTAGCCGGTCGCGGTCTGAACCTGCAGAACCGGGTAGAGGACGCACTGCTCGGAGATCAGGTCGAAGCACTGGTTCCAGGTCTCCTGCTGCTCGTCGCCCTCCTGGGCAAGCGCGGTGTTCATGAGCTGGGTGAGCTCAGCCCACTCGGGCGAGTTGCTCCAGCGAGCGCGGGACTTCATCCACACGTTGTCGCCGTACCACCAGTTCATGAGCAGGTCGGGGTCAGCGCCGAAGCAGGACGGGTCGCCGGGGGCCAGCAGCAGGTCGAAGTCGCCGCCGCCGTCGATGTAGGTGTAGGTGTTGGCCGAGGTCTGCTCGTTGATGGTGACGTCGAAGCCGAGCGCGTCGAGGTCCTCCTTGACCTGGGTGGCCATGGCAACGACCTGCTCGTTGTCGGTCACGCACAGCTCGATGGCGCCGGGGGTGACGCCGGCCTCCTCGAGCAGGCTCTGGGCCATCTCGGTGTCGGTGTCATAGACCACGGAGGCCTCGTGGTAGTTCGGGAAGTTCTCCGGCAGGTAGCAGGTGGGCTTGGAAGCGAGGCCAGCGAAGGCGTTCTGGATCATCTTGTCGTAGCTCAGGGCGTACATGATGGCCTGGCGCGCTTTGACGTTGTCCCACGGAGCCTTCTGGGTGTTGAACATCATGAAGCGGGTGCCGAAGCCCTGGACGGTGTCGACCGTGCAGCCGGCGCTCTCGAGCTGGTCGATGGCGTCAGCGGTGGCCATCTCCATGACGAGCGTGGTGCCCTCCTGCTGCGCGGTGATGCGGGCGGTGGCGTCGGTCAGGATGTCGTAGTGGAGCTTGTTGTCCTCGGCGGCGTAGTCGCCGTTGTAGTTGGGGTTCGGGGCCATGTCCACGGCGGAGTCGGTGATGGACTCGTACATCCACGGGCCGGAGCCGACGGGCTTGGCGGTCATCTCCTCGGTGGTGGAGGAAGCCGGCACCACGCGGATGATGGCCAGGCGCTCCTTGATGAGCGAGAAGTTCGGGATGGTGGTCTTGACGGTGACCGTGGTGTCATCCTTCTTCTCGATGGAGGCGATGGGGGTCAGCATCGGGATGTAGATGTTGCCCTCGGCGGTGCAGCGCTTGAAGGACTCGACGACGTCGTCAGGAGTCACGGCGTTGCCGTCGGAGAACTTGGCGCCCTCGCGCAGGGTGATCTCGTAGGTGGTGTCGTCCACCTGGGTGGGATCGCCGGTGGCGAGCTCGGGGAACGTGGTGTAGTCGTGGTAGTTGATGCCGTAGAGACCCTCGACTACCTGCCAGTTGGTGCCGAGCGAAAGCGCCGAGGAGGTGCTGGACGGGTCGTAGTTCTGGGTGGCGTAGGCCGAGCCGGCGGTAATGGTGCCGCCGCCCACAGTGCCGCCGGAAGCGGCAGCGCTGCCCTCGGTGGAGGTGTCGTTGCCACCGCAGCCGGCCAGGCCGAGGCCGGCAACCGCGGCCGCAGCGCCCGAAGCGCCGAGGAAGGCGCGACGGCTCATGCCCTTGGTCATCAGTTCACGCATCTTCTTGCTCCTATCCCTTGCAGGAATACCGAGCTTGTCTGCGAGTCCCTGCAAAACACCCGCAGAAGCCTTTAAACACCGTAACGCGAAAAACACGGGCGGCCCGAGCCGTCCCGGATGATAACGAAACGCTAACAGAGCCGAAACACTGCGCCTGAGCTCTTACCCCCGACCCGGGTGACGGCGCCGCCCCTGCCTTGCAACCACCTTACGTTACCAGTCTGTTAAAGAACGCCACAGCTCGGCGGAAGGCCCGCTTTTTGCTCTAGGCGGTGCATAAAAAGATCTCGAAAGGTTTTATTTGACTTGCTAATACCAGTGTGATACCAGTACTGATACCAGTCTGAAACCAGTGCCCGTTTTCGTGCGGAATTGAATTACGCCTCTTCCGCTTCTGCGTCCTTCTCGCGGGCGCGCTCCGCCTCCCAGGCACGCAGCGTATCGTATATTCTCTGGGCAACTGATGCAGAAACACCCTTCACGTCGGCGATTTCATCCACCTTCGCGCTGCGTAAACGTTTCATCGATCCAAAATGGCGCATGAGCGCTTTCTTGCGCGTGGGGCCCACGCCCTCCACCTCGTCGAGCACCGACACGGTCATGGCCTTGTCGCGCAGCTCGCGGTGGAAGGTGATGGCGAAGCGGTGCGCCTCGTCGCGCACCTGCTTGATGAGGTACAGCGACGCCGAGCCGCTCGGCAAGACCACCGGCGTCTCGTCCCACGGGACGAAGATCTCCTCGTCCGCCTTGGCAAGGCCGCACACCGGGATGTCGAGCCCCAAGCCCTCGAGCTGCGTGAGCGCGGCGGTGAGCTGGGGCTTGCCGCCGTCGACCACGAGCAGGTCGGGCCGGGAGCCGAAGCGCTCGTCGGCCATGCGCTCGGGCGCGTAGCGGCGACCCAGGACCTCCTGCATGGAGAGGAAGTCGTTGGCCTCGCCGGTGACGCTGCGCACCTTGAAGCGGCGGTACTGGCTCTTGTCGGCCCGGCCGTTGGTGAAGACCACCATGGAGGCCACCGTGAAGTTGCCGTGGATGGTGGAGATGTCGAAGCACTCGATGCGCAAAGGCGGCGCCGGCAGGGCCAGCGCGCTTTCCAGCTGCAAGAGCGCCTGGTTGGTGCGGTCGTCGGCGTAACCGGTGCGCATCATGTAGCGCATGAGGGCATGGCGGGCGTTGAGCTGCGCCATCTCGAGCAGGCGGCGCTTCTCGCCCCGCTGCGGGCGGTGCAGGCGGCACACGCGGCCGCGCTTCTCGGCCAGCCAGCCGGCTATGACCTCGGCGTCCTCCAGATCGACCGACAGGCACACCTCGGCGGGGATGTCGGAGGTCTCGTCGTAATAGCGCTTGAGGAAACCCTCCTGCAGCTCCTCCTCGGGCACGTCCAGCCCTTTGTCCAAGATGAACTCGCAGGTGCGGACCGTGCGGCCCTCGCGCACCACGAACACGCACGCACCGGCGATGGTTTCCTCGCGGTAAAAGCCCACCAGGTCGGCGTCCACGCTGGAGGGGAACACCACCTGCTGACGGTCGTCCAGCCCGTCGATGACCTCTAGGCGGCGCTTGATGCGCGCGGCGCGCTCGAAGTCCAGGTCGGCGGCGGCCTCGGCCATCTGCTCTTTGAGCTCGCGCGCCACGTCGGTGCGGTGGCCCGAGAGGAACCGCTCCACCGCGCGCACGTTGCCGGCGTACTCCTCGGGGCTCACCATGCCGGCGCAGGCGCCCGGCCCACGGCCCACGTGGTAGTCGAAGCAGGGGCGGCCCTTCTGGGCGCATACCAGCTGAATCACATCCGCCTCATCCGGGTGCGCGGCGATGAGGCGGCGCACGCGCTTCCACTCCGCGCAGGTGGCCGAGCAGATGGGCGTGACCTTGCGCAGGGTGTCGATGGTCTCGCGCGCCGCGCGGCTGTCGGTGTAGGGGCCGAAGTAGCGCGTGCCGCTCTTGTGCTTCTCGCGCGTGTATTTGATAGCCGGGAACACGTCTCCCTTGGTGAGGGCGATGAAGGGGTAGCTCTTGTCGTCCTTGTAGTCGACGTTGTAGTAGGGGCGGTACTGGCCGATGAGCTCGCGCTCGAGCACCAGGGCCTCGTGCTCGTTTTCCACCACCAGGTAGTCGAAGGTCTCGACCACCTGCATCATGAGCGGGATCTTCTGGCGCTCGTCGGAAAGCGTCACGTACTGGCGCATGCGGGCGCGCAGGTTCTTGGCCTTGCCCACGTAGACCACCTGGCCGGCGGCGTCCTTCCACAGGTAGCAGCCCGGCTCAGTGGGGACGCGCGCCACCTCGGCGGCGAGGCGCGCCAGGTGCTCGCGCATGGGCTCGGCGTGGGTGGGGGCCGCAGGCACCGGCCCCAGCGGAGAGGAGCCCGCGGCGTGCGAGGAGAGCTGCTCGGTGCGGGAGCGGGCCATGCGGGCCTCCTTTCAGGCGGGACGGGCGAGAAGAGCGGGCGATGCGGAACGCGGGGACAACGCGGCGGCGGGGCGGGGTAAGAACCCCGCTTTTGCCCGTTATCAAAAGCGGGAACCTTACCCCGCCCCGCCGCCGCGCAACGTCTCCGGCCTGTCGGCCGAAGAAGCGCCAAGCGCGCGCCGGAGCCGCTCGCACACCTGACGCGCTGACAAACGTTGAGCGCTTATCGCCTGCCCGTGAAGCGGCCGACGATCGAGCTTATCATACCCGCCTCGGGAAGCTTCAGGGCCACCGCCGGGCCGAAGGTGACCACCAGCGACACCAAGCCGGCCACCACCACGTAGAGCAGCACCTTGAGCATGGAGACCGACGCGCCGTTCACCACGAGCGGGCCCGCGAAGGTCTCGAGCGCGGCGAGCACGCCGGCGCCGGCCGCCGCACCCAGCACGCCCAGGCCTGCGCCGAAGGCAAGACCGTGGAGCATGCCGCGCAGCTGCAGGCCATGCAGGCGCCCGCGCATCCACACCAGCGTGCCCGCGCACGACACCACGTAGAAGGCGGTGGTGGAAAGCGCGATAGCCGGCATCCCCCAGCCTGCCCAAACGCCGCCGGCAAGCGCCACAGCCACCTGAGCCACCGCGCCCAGCACGCACGACACCACGTAGGGCTTCATGTTCATCAGCGCCGAGCAGGCCTTCTGCATCAGCACGAAGATGCCGTAGAAGGGCAGCGCCGTGGCGAGGAACACCAGGTACTCGCTTACCAGCGCCACGCCGTCGAGCGTGAAGCGGCCTGCGCAGTACACCATGTTGAGCGGCGTGGCGAACACGATCAGGTAGAGCATGAACGGCACGAGGTAGAAGAACATCTGCCCCACGCCCGAGGAGATGCCGGCGCGCACCGCGTCGTCGTCGCCGCGCGCCGCGTCGCGCGCAAGCTCGGTGTAGAGGGCGGTGGTGATGGACACGGCCAAAAGCGAGTACGGCAGCGTGTACCACAGGCGCGCGTAGGAGATCACCGCCGCACCCGTCTCGGGCTGCACGGCGAGGGCCGCCGAGTTCTGCACCGAGGCGGTCACGAAGGTGCAGAGCGTGGCGATGAGCGTGGGAATGCCGAGCGAGAGGGTCTCGCGCAGGGCGGGGTCGCGCAGGTCGATGCGCGGGCGGATGCGGATGCCGTACTTTTTGAGCGCAGGGATCTGGCAGGCCATCTGCACGAAGACGCCCGCGGTGGTGCCAGCGGCCAAGACCACGATGGCGAGCAGCTGGCTCACGTTCTCAAGCGCGGGGAACGCCAGGAAGCTCGCGATGACCACCACGTTGTTGAGCACCGGGGCGAAGTTGGACCAGAAGTAGTCGCGGTGGGCGTTGAGCACACCGGAGAAAACCGACCCCAGGCCGTAGAAGAGCACCTGCACGGCGAAGAAGCGGAAGAAGAGGACGGCGGTGTCCATCTCCTCCCCGCCGCTCATGAACGACTGCGTCCAGATGAGCGCGGGGGCGAACACCGTGGCCAGAAGCGAGAGCGCGCCCAGCACCAGAAGCAGGATGCCGAGCAGGTTGCCCACGTAGCGCTCGGCGCCGGCGCGGCCCTTGTTGCGGCGCACGTCCAGGTACACCGGCAAAAAGGCGGTAACGAGCATGCCGCCCATCACGAGCTCGTAGAGCATGTTGGGCAGGTTGTTGGCAATGGAGTAGGACGAGGAGAGCAGCGAGGTGCCGAAGACCAGCCCCATGACCCAGGTGCGGATGAAGCCGGTGATGCGGCTCACGATGATGAGGCCGGTCATGAGCGAGGCCGAGCGGCCCACGCTGGCGTAGTCGCCGCCGCCGAGAACGTCGTCATCGTCGGCAGCGACAGCGGTAGCCTGCGCCTGAGGCTGCGGGGCAGGTTCAGCGCTGGCGCCCGAAGGCGAGGCGGCGGAAGCCTCGGCACGAGCCGACCCACCGAAGGCGGGCGCCGGCCGAGAAACGCGCGGTGCGGCAGGAGCGGGGGCGAAGGGCCCTTCGGGAGCCGGCGCGGACGAGGCCGGCTCGGCGTCCGCCGCGAGCCCGGCTGCCTCGAACGCGGCGCGCGTGAACGCGAAGGTATCCGCCGGCGAGGGCGCTACGCCCACGTCGGGCACGGTGGCCTGCACGGCGGAGTCAGCCGCCGTGCGGCGGCGCGGCAGGTCGGGCGAGCCCGCAGACGCAGCGGCGCCGGAACGCAGGGGCGTCCAGGAGTCGGTGACGCTGGGAGCAGCGGCAGGGGCCTCCGGAGCCGGGGCGGCGTTGCGCGCGGCAGGGCGGGACGCCGGTGCAGACGGCGCCGGGGCGACCTTCTCGGCCGCGGGCGCGGCGGCTGGGGCGGCCGTGGAAGCGCGACCGTCCGCGCGCAGCGGAGCCCACGCGTCCGTCTCGGACGCAGCGACCGCGCGCACCGGGATGGGACCGGTCTCGGAAAGCGAGTACGAGCCGAACGACGGGAAGGAGTCCGTGCGCTCGGCGGGGTGGCTGCTCTCCCCCGCCGCGGGAGTGGCGGGGGCAGCAGGCGCAGCCGGCGCAGGGCGGCGACCGGACGGCGCCGCGGGCGCAGCCGGGGCGGCCGGTGCCGGGCGGCGACCTGCGGGCATGGTGCCCGGGTGCGGCGCGGAAGCATCTGTCTGCGGCGGCGTCACGCGGCCGGCAGGTGCCACACCCTTGGGCGCGCGGCTTGCGGCCGCCGCCACGAACATGGCGGTGGTATCCGGCGGAATGGGACGCGAAGCCGGCGGCTCGTAGGCCGGACGCTTATCGCCCGCCGCGCCGCCTGTGTTCTTTCCGGCAAAATGCGCCCCCCGCGGACGCCCTTCCTGCGTGCTCACGTGCTGCTCCCTCGCCTATAGCATGGCCGCAGCTGCGCGCCGCGGCCCGGAATCCAATTGCGCCCCCCCAAGGGAGCATGGGCTATGGTAGCAGCCTTTACGCGCAAAGCGCCAAACCCCATAAACACCTAACAGCCCGGCTGGGCGTCCGAACAACGGGACGGGCCGGCGCCTCAGCGCGCGGTGATGTCGGCCAGGGTTGCCTCGCAAAAACCGACCAGGTCGCCGGGCGCCACCTCAAGCTGCAGACCGCGGCGGCCGCCGGAAACCATGATCGTGTCGAAAAGTGTGGCCGTCTCGTCCACCAGCGTGGTAAAACGTTTTTTCATTCCCACGGGCGAGCAGCCGCCGCGCACGTAGCCGGTAAGGCCCAACAGGTCGCGCACGTGCACCATCGCAAGGGACTTCTCGCCCGCCGCGCGCGCCGCCGCCTTAAGGTCGAGCTCGGAGGCCACCGGGATGCAGCACACCACGTGGTTGCCCGACGGCGCCTCGGTCACCAGCGTTTTGAACACCTGGTCGGGGTCCTCGCCCAGCTGGGCGGCAACGTGCACGCCCGAGAGGTCGCTCTCGTCCACCTCGTAGGCGTGGGGCGTGTAGGCTATGTGCGCGCGCTCGAGCTCGCGCATGGCGTTGGTCTTCTTGTCCTGCTTGGCCTTGGGCATGGGTTCCTCCCCCGTTGATGCACGAGGCTATTATCCCGCAACCACCGTCTGCACGGGCTGGTCGTGCTCCTCCAACGCACCCAACGCCGCCAAGCTCTCAACCTGCTGCGCGGCAAAGCAGATGCCAACCGTTGCTCCGGCAAAGCTTTGCAGGAAGGCATCGTAGTACCCGCCGCCCGCGCCCAGCCGGTTGCCGGCAACGTCAAACGCCAAGCCCGGCACCACGGCCAAGGCGTTCGAACCCAGCTGGGCGGGGTCGATCTCGCGTGCGGGGTCAGCAGGCGGCTCATCGAGCCCCAAAGAGCTGTGCTCCAGACCTTCCAGCGTGTCGACGCGGTACCAGCGCAAGGCACGCGGACCGGAGCAACGCGGCAGAACAACGGACTTGCCCTCAGCAAGCGCCCGCTGAACGATGCCGCGCGTGTCAGCCTCGGCGCCCACGGAAAGGTAGGTAAGGATACAGGAGGCGCGCTTCCACGCGTCAAGCGAGAAGAGCCGTGCACGGATCGCTTCGTTGCCCGCGATCCAGGCGCTTACCGGCATGCCCTCGCGCGCCGACTTCATTTGCGCACGCAAACAAGCCTTTGCGTCGGCGGTACGCGCCTGCGCCGGCCCGTCAACCAGCCCGTTCTCCCCACGAAACATGTGCAACCCCTTTACTTCCCGGCTTGTACCCCTGTGCCCGCTTGGCGCTCAACCCCAAGCGGGCCATCTAGTATCCCCTTTTTACCTGCAAAGGCAATAACTTGTTCGCACAGCGGAACAACCCTGTACCATACCCCGCAACGTGACAAAGCCCGCGACGAAAAAGGCTTGATTTATGCGCGAGTTTAGTTGCACAAGCGGTTTCAGTCATTGTGACGTATATGTATGGCTTGCTATTTGATAAATATGTCATTTAGTGTTGCAGTTTAAGAAGGATATAGGCGGTTGGCAAGGTGCGCTTCCGCGCAGAATCTACAATCCGCCAACAAATCTCAGTGAGGGAAAGCTGCGCCGGTTGCATACGCCTCAGGCCCGCCATCTTTTTAGGGGCACTGTCAACAACAAACGAGACCGCGGCGGCAAGCGCTTCCCATGCTAAAAACTGACGCCGCGACGCACAAAGGACCGGCTGTCTTTCGCGGAAGCAGCCGTTCTGCGCAGGTGCTGCGCACAAAAACGATTAGTCCGCAGGAGAGCGTTAACCCCCGCTCGCTACGCGTATATTCAGCTGGTCGCAACAATGACGTGGCGCCCTTGGTTAACCGCGATAAGGGTATGGTACTCCCATTTGGCTGTGATGTCCGCAGATAGGCCCTCGGTTGATCGCGATAACAGCAGGCAAATTCCCGTTGGTCGCTCAAACCGCACGCAATTCTCGAATTTCCGGGAGTTAGCTGCTTTTTGAGCGGGCAACTGATTCCGCCGTGACGTTTCCGCGACCAACCGAGAGCTTAGAGGACATACCAGCGGTTAACCGGAGAAGACGGCCGCCCCTTGCCCGCTGTTTTCACAGCTAAGCGAAATGCGACGGCCATTCCTACCCGCCGCTTTCACAGCCAATCGGAGGCGACGACCCCTACCCGTCATTCTCGCGACCAACCGGAGGAAGCGCCCCTTCCCCTACCTGCTGTTCTCGCGGCCAAGCCAGCGGGACACCAATCAACCATGCTAAGCAGCGCCCAACCTGCCGGCCGCAGCCCTCGTCCACCGCAGCCCCGCCCGCAAGGTGCATAATGGCACCAAGCGCACAACCAAAGGAGCACGCATGGACATCTCGGCCGTCACCAACCGCATCCGCGTTATCACTCACAGCGCCATCCGCATCGAAAACGCCACAGGCGCCGCAGTGTATTTCGATCCCTTCCAGCTCACCGAGAAAGACGCCGCCCACGATGCCGCCGCGGTGTTTGTCACGCACGCGCACTTCGACCACTTCTCGCCCGAGGACATCGCACGCGTAGCGCGCCCGGACACCGTGGTGGTAGCGCCCGCGAGCATGGCGGAAAGCGTAGCGAAGCTGAACCTCCCCACCCAGCTCATGCGCGCCGGCGAGCGCGCAACCGTTGCCGGCATGGCCGTTGAGGCCGCGGGTGCCTACAACACCGACCCCGCGCGGCTCGACAAGCACCCGCGCGCGAACGGCCGGCTCGGGTACGTGATCTGCATGGATGGTGCGCGCATCTACGTTGCCGGCGACACCGACCAGAACGCTGAGAACGAGCAGGTGAGCTGCGATGTGGCGCTGGTGCCCGTCGGAGGCACGTACACCATGGATCCGGCGCAGGCGGCGGCGTTTGTGAACGCCATCCACCCGCGCGCGGCCATCCCCACGCACTACGGGACGATCGTAGGCACCGACGCTGACGCGGACGCGTTCGCCGCAGGCGTTAACGCCGAGGTGATCGTTACCAAGAAACGCGAACGCTAAGAAGCGGTCGGCGCAAGCAACGCCGTCGGAGCGCCGCAGCGGGCTTTGCGCCGCGCACTCCAGCTGCGCGCGATGATACTGAGCGGCGGTGCTCACGCTGCGCGAACACCGCGTGCTACACCGTGGCACCCCCCTGCGCGGGCGCTTGGTAAGCGAAAACGCGTGGGACTCCTCGACCCAGCCCATGAGCTCGTCGTCGATGTCCTCCGCGCGTTCTACCAGCACATGATGCGTCCAGCGGTGGGGATACGGCTCCGTTGCGATGGCGATCCGCGGCGACTCCTTGCGGTACGCCAAGCCAAAGGTCACGATAAGGCAGCGTTCCGGCCAGTCGCGGCGCCGGCGCACGGGCAGGGACGCCCACGCAAAACCGTAGCGGTCCGTGAACGTGATCTGCGTCTTTTGCACGCGCACGTCAACGTCGCCGCAACGCTCGTTGACGCGCTGCTCAAACACCTGGTACACGGGCAGCATCTCCGGCATCCGCGCGAAAAAACGGACAAGCGCATCGTTGTCGGCGTACATCGGCATCCCTCCCTGGCAAGCCCTCCAGTGCGGCGCGGCACATAGAACTCTCCCGAGCCTTCCCCACGGCGGCGCCTTTCATGGCAACGAAACGCATCAGGCACAGAACAGACCCGTCAGCAGCTGCCATACGACGAAAGAGAAAGAGCCTGCTCCGCAGCACCAGCGGTTACGCACACCCCGGGAAACCGTCGAAGCAACTGCTCGTCATAGGTAACCACAAAACGCGCCCCTCCACGCTCGGCGGCGGCGAGCATAAGATTGTCTTCAAAGTCTGGATGCTTCGATCTCAGCATACGAGCGAGCTCGCACTCTCCCACTGCAACGGGCGCCGCTGTTGCAATTTCCATTAAGGCATCGATCACACCCCAAGCAACCGCCCTCCCCGAAGCCGTGCTAATCTTTTCCCCTGCTGGCAAGCGGCGGAAATAACGCGGAATGAGATAAAAGAGGTCTTTAACCGTTGTGGGGGCATAGAGAATGTCGCACCCATTCTCGATACAGCAATCGACAAGAGATAAGACGTCAGACCCCTGTGCACCGCTACCAAAGAAGTAGTACATCCATGCGTTAGTATCAAAGAGTACACGATTGCCGTCGTTTGCCATGGGAACACCCCCACAAGAACGCAGCGAGTTACTCAGCGGAATCGAGCTCGGGGAACATCTCGTCAAGCATGGCATCGTACATGCGGTCGCGAGCCTCTTGACACCCTATGGCCTCGTTCATCTCAAGCCCGTTTTGCGCCGCCAACTTACCGACAAGCCCGAAGCCCTCGTGCGCAATCCTGCGTTTGGCCTCGCGGCCATCCTCACACCCAACATTCCCCATCAAGAATGGAGGAACAGACTGACGATCCGCAAAATACCGCCAAAGGCTACGAATCACCTTGCTAGGAGTAGTGCCGTTACGCGCAAGAACCTCGTCACCTATCTGCTTAAGCGCGGGATCAATGCGAACGTTCATCTGTACTGCAGCCGCTTCTCCCATGATACCCTCCATGAGCTATACGTGTATAGCTCATTATAGCACAGCTACGTAATCCACTCAAAAGGTCTTTGGCATAGGTGGGATCCAGCAGCAACCTCCTCTTTTGCGAACAGTTTCGCCAGCAAGAAAAGACCGGTCGGAAAGCCATGCGCCGTTACCTCTTCTGATGAAGCGACTACAGCTATACAAAACGACCTCCCCGACTATCACGCAATACTCTAAAAATACGGGAACGTCTAATCGAATCGTGGGCAGCCGTACTTAACATGAGAGAAGAACAGTATCTACGGCGCGCGCAAGCCCAAGCAAACTCAAAGGGCAACATGCGCCCTATCTGTCGATAACGCACGTTTACATAAAAAAGGCCGCGCGGCTAACGAACCGCGCGGTCCCTATGAAACATTCCCGGCAAGGAGGGGCTACTCCCCCCGCTTGAGCCCGCCGCGGGCATCCACGGCCTCCCAGAAGGCGCCGGAGAAGCGCGGGTCGGCGGCGGCCATGAGGGCGTTGGCAGCGATCCAGCCGGCCGGGGTGCCGGTGTCCACGCCCTCGAGCGGGTCGACCACGACGGCGTAGAGGGCCTCGCGCTCGAGCGCGCGCTCCATGGCGTCGGTGAGCTGGACCTCCCCCCTTGCCCGGGGCCTGGTCGGCGAGCAGGTCCATCACGAGCGGCGAGAGCAGGTAGCGCCCGACCATGTAGAGGCTGGAGGGGGCGTCCTCGGCGCTCGGCTTCTCCACCATGCCCGAGAGCCTCCACATGCAGTGTTGAATCTACTTGTAAAGTAGGATCACGGGCGATGCTCTAAAGCTACGGCGCAGCCGCCTTAAGCGGAGTCGGTAACGGCGCGGGCATTGCCCAACCCCAACCCAATTCGCAGGAGAGCTTTAGACCTTCTGCTCGTACCGAGTGTATCCCAAAGGCATCTCCGCCCATCATCAGGGTATCGACGCGGTCAAGAGCGTTGCTAGTTTGAGCGCTAGCGAATCGGAGTCCGAAGCCGAAGCCATCTCAAACAGGCGTCCCCATCAGGCTTGCGACAAACCGTATATTACGAACAGGTGTTTCTTTTAGCAGGTAATCATGCTAAAATAGATCCATGCAAGCGGGCGGTGCCCTCCGAGTCCAACGGGGCGAAAGGAGGGGAATCCGTGCAGCAGCTGTCTTGGTTGCGTTGGTTCTGCTGACGTACGTTATTGTGTTCTGCTAGCCAGAACACACCGGTGATGCCTGACGCACAAAGGAACAGCCGCCTTTAGCGGAGACGGCTGTTCTGCGTGGGCATCACCCATAAAGAAAAGCATGACCGCAGGAGGGCTTGAAACCTTCTGCTTGCTACGAGTATACCCCAAACGGCGTCCCCGTTCGCCGCAGGGTATGCTCGGTCTTGTTGAATCAAGTAGGTTGATTTGAAATCAAGACCTTCATTCCGCGCGGTCCCACTGAAACCACATGGCAAACTTGATACACGGATAAAAATCTACAAATAAGCGAGCGGTCACCTTGTGTAGAGACGATTACTCAACGCGGAACTCACCCACAAAGACACTAACCACAGGAAAAATTGAAACCTTCTCTTCGGTATGGATGTACCCTTCGACATCCCTCGCTGTTCATCAAAGAAAAAATCAGCATCCGTAGCAGCTACGCCATATACGACGCCGGACTATCTGGCTGATCGTTTAGCCATCCAACAAAATCGAAAAAGCGTTCGAAGTGCCTAAGCCCTCCCTCGTCCCAATCTGTGAGGTTAGGACGAACAATGCCTCGATCGTCGCGCATCCAAATATCACCCGGCAACGTTACGACGCGCGGATCATTCCACTCCTCGTCGGAAAAGACAACTGTCGGGTAACCACAGGAGCAAACCTTCTTCACAAACGCAGAATTGTTCCCCAAGTTCCACGTATTAGCCACAACGAAAACGTTGTCGAGATTTGCCCTCACCCTTCGACGATTCCACGCTGCAGCAGCATCCTCTGGACTGTCGTAGTGGAGCGCAAAAATCTTCAGATCGCCCACCTCCAACAAGGGACAATCCTCCTTTCCGCCCGCGTGACAAACACCCTTTGCAACCGCATCAACAGCTAGATAGCGTGGTAGATCACTGATCAGCTTGACAAAATTCTCACCCTCGATCAGAAGGTTGACCGTCGGCGATAGGAACTCCTTACCTAAGTCGCTGTAGATGCATCCGCCAACACAGTTCTGGCTGATTATAGTGAAGCCACGGTTTCGCAGGTCCCTACGCCAACGGCAAGTCGCAACACTGTGAACTATTTCGCGACGTGCTCTCCTCGCAACCTTTGAAACAAGCCCAGCCAATTTAGTCCCTCCTGAACAAATCGCGCGTGTACACCTTGGCGGCCACGTCGGAGAGGTCGTCCGACCACCGGTTGGCCACGATGACGTCGGCGCGGGCCTTGAACGAAGCGAGGTCCGAGGTGACCTCGGAGCCGTAGAACTCCTCCCCCTCGAAGGTCGGCTCGTAGACGAGCACGGGCACGCCCTTGGCCTTGACGCGCTTCATGATCCCCTGGATCGAGGAGGCCCTGAAGTTGTCGGAGCCCGACTTCATGGTGAGGCGGTAGACGCCCACGAGGGGCTTGGGGGTCCCCTGGTAGACAAGTTTGTTCACGCGCTTCAGCACCTCGTCGGCCACGTGGTCCTTCCTGGTGGCGTTGGAGTCCACGATGGCCTGGATGAGGTTCTGGGGGACGTCGCGGTAGTTCGCGAGGAGCTGCCTGGTGTCCTTGGGCAGGCAGTAGCCGCCGTAGCCGAAGGAGGGGTTGTTGTAGTGGGAGCCGATCCGGGGCTCCAGGCACACGCCCCTGATCACCTCCGCGGAGGAGAGCCCCTTGTCCTCGCAGTAGGTGTCCAGCTCGTTGAAGTAGGCCACGCGCAGGGCCAGGTAGGTGTTGGCGAAGAGCTTCACCGCCTCGGCCTCCGTGGGGCCGAGGAGCAGCTTCGGGATCCCGGCCGTGCCGTCGGCGTTGACCCTCTCCCTCTCCCCGGGGTCCGCGCCCTCCTCGAGCAGGCCTGCGAAGCGCTCGGCCGCGGCCCTGGCCTCGGGGTCGCCCTGCGGCGCGCCCACCACGATCCTCGAGGGGTGCAGGTTGTCCCAGAGGGCGTGGCCCTCGCGCAGGAACTCCGGGGAGAAGAGGATCTTCTCGTCTCCCCTCTCCTCGCGGATGCGCTCGGTGTAGCCCACCGGGATGGTGGACTTCACCACGATCCAGCAGGAGGGGTTCACCGCCCTCACCGCGTCCATCGCGGCCTCCACGGCGGAGGTGTCGAAGGAGTTGGTGTCGACGTCGTAGTTCGTGGGGGTGGCCACCACCGCGAACTCGGCGCCGGCGTAGGCCTCGGCCGGATCCATCGTGGCCTCGAAGCTGAGGTCCATCTCCTCCCGGTTGGACAGGAACCGCTCGATCTCGGCGTCCCGGATCGGGCTCCTCCCCTCCTTCAGCATCCCCACCTTCTCCGGCACGATGTCCAGAGCCTTAACGTCGTTCTTCTGGCTGAGCAGCAACGCCACGCTCAGCCCCACGTAGCCTGTTCCGGCAACAGCGATCTTGGTATTGGCCATATCCGACCCCTTTCAGACGATGTCTTCCGTTGTCAAAGTCCACGCGCCCGCCCGACAGGCGGCGGCGCGATGAAGGCGAGCTTGTGCTCCCGGCGGCTCAGCGTCCGAGCGCCCGAGCGAGCGTCCCGAGCTGCCCGGTAAGCCCGTAGCCGGCGAGGATCACGGCGCCGGCGACCGCAGCCTTGCAGGCCAGCGAGGGAAGCGCCCCGGCCGGCATGAGCGGCGAGAGCGCGAGGCACGCGGCCACCGCCGCGCACGCGGTCAGGAGCTCCGGGAGGAACCGGAGCAGGACCCTCGGGGACGCCCCCATGCCCCGCACGAGCAGGTAGTAGGCGATCGGGGCCATCTGGACGCAGAAGGCGGCCGAGACGCATGCGGCGACCGCCCGGAGCGACCCGAGGGCGCAGCCCAGGGCGAGGCCCGAGACGGTGAGCGCGGTGCTGGCGAGCCCCTGCCGGAACATCAGGTCCGTCCTCCCCAGGCTCTGGAAGAAGGCCCCGGAGGGGTTCCCGAGCATCTGGAAGTAGACGGAGGCCGAGAGCGCCTGGAAGAGCGGCGCCGCGGGCGCCCACTGAGCCCCGTAGAAGACCTCCACGATCTCGGGGGCCGCCGCGACGAACACGGCGGCCACGGCCGCGCCGACGAGCGAGAGCAGCTTCTCCACCTTGAGCCAGCACGCGAGCATCCTCTCGGGGTCGTCCTGCGCCTCGGCCATGTAGGGCTGGATCACCGAGGCGACCACCGAGGAGACGTTGCTCATGGGGTAGGTGGTGAGCTTGTAGGCCTTGTCGTAGTAGCCGAGCGGCTCGGTCCCGAGCACCCTGCCTATCACCAGGTTGTCGAGGTTGCGGGAGAAGTAGTTGATGAAGGAGAACCCGAACTGGTAGGCGGAGTAGGAGAACACGCGGTGCAGGGGCCCCATGAAGCGGAGGCTCACGCCGCGTATCGGCCTCGAGGCGAGGTTCCAGAAAAGCACCACGGCCGAGGAGAGCACCGTCTGCGCGACGAGCGCGTAGCACCCGGCGCCCGCCAGTGCGAGCAGGACCGCCACAACGCCCGCGAGGACGGTGGAGGCCACGAGCCTCACCGCGATGGCGCCGAACCTCCTGCCCTTGAGCATGAGGCCGTTGGGGACCATGTTGAGCGTGGAGAACACGAGCGCCGGCGCCGCGGCGCAGCACAGGGGCGCCAGCCGCGCGTCGCCGTAGAACCACGAGACGGGGACGGACGCCGCGCAGAAGAGGGCCGCGAGCGCGGCGGCCAAGACGGCGGAGAACCCGAAGAGCCCGCCGTAGTCCCTCTCGGTGAGGTCGCGGTACTGCACGATGGCGACGCTCACGCCCATGTCGGAGAAGAGCTGGAAAAACGACGTGAACACCGTCACGATCGACAGCAGCCCGAAGTCCTGGGGCGAGATCAGCCTCGCCAGGACAGCCGTGACGACGAGCTGCACCGCCACGTTCGCGTACTTGGAAGCGAACTGGAGCGCCGCCGCGCCGCGCATGCCAAGTGAACCACTTCTCATCAACGATCACCTCGCCCTCGTGCGTTAATGTATATTGCGCAGCCCCAGCACCTTCGCTGTCGATTCGCGCAAGTAGCTACCCTTATTCAAAAATGGACTTTGCAGACGACTGCTATTTGTTTTCACCGTATGGCTATAGAGAGTCGCAACGCCAATTAAGCAATAATTCATAGCAAAATCAATCGTCAGACACTCTGTAAAACCAACACATGCGTACATAAAGGCGCCGAACACGCACGCAGACAGTATCTCAGCTTTAATTGCATACAGAAACAGCGTCAGATAGCCGAACAGATATAGAACAGTTGGAACCAAGCCGAAAACAATTAAGAGGTTCACATAGGAGTTATCGATCATAACGGTTTTCTGAGTACCCACTAGCAGGAGTAGATCTGAATACGATCGACCAAATGAACTGAATGAATACGCCCTGTAATATGAGTTTGCTAGATTTAACCTTCCCGATAAAAGCTCATCAAACTGTCTCATCCATGAAATAGCGGGATCATACGAACTCATGAAGTAAAAGCTTATAAAAACAACGACAATAAATGTGCAACACATTACTACAAGGAGCATCTTTTGTATCTTTTTTCCATAACACTTACTGCAAATTGCTGATAAAACCATGACAAGCACAACACTAATAGCTGCTGTACGGGAATCACTTACAGCCATAATAATGCAGGAGATCGATGAATAGATAACCGTATCAACAGTGCTATAAACCGGAAATTTAATTATCGCATAAGCAATCGCAAGGGCAAGCATATTGCTTCCAAATCGATTAGGGTGACTAAACCCCAACGAAGAGCGGAGTCCAAAACCATCTCGAACTTGATATACGGCGTCAATTACCCCAAAACTAGAGCACATAACCACCGTAATCATTACAATAGATATAACAGCTAGAGATATTTTAGCCAATGACTTTATTTGTATTTTATCGCTTGCAATAACAAACAATGATAAAAATAGAATAGTCCTATCACTTGTAAAGTAGAATGATAGCAAAGACAGAGCCAGCAAAATAGACATAAGTAATAAATAAATTAGCGTTTTAAATCCTTGTAAAAGTATTTTGATGCAGATAAAACCTAAGCATAGAAGGTGCAGCATGGTTACTGCATATCCGTAATTAATATTTATATACTTAATCATATATGATATAAGATATAAAGCAAATGCGAAATAGTATATAGCGACATCGGCGGAGATCTTCCCTAAAGAGAGAGTGGCATTGTTATTTTTCACTGTATATCCTTCGCTCACTACTCATCAATAAAAGCCGTAGTATCAAGCGCGAAAAACCTTACTACGCTGTCAAGAGCCCTGTCATTCCCGCCTTCGTTCACATTGGACAGGCATAGCCCATTTCCTTTGCTTGAACTGAGTTCAAACGGCATTTGTTGATGATTCTTTGCAAACACCACGTTGATTCCCGCTGCAGCCTCCGCAGCCTTAAGCCAGATATCATCCGCAAGCAAAGCGTTATTGATAATCTCCTCTGGCGTTTTCAACAAATATTTATACATATACGGACAATACAATGTCCCAGCACCCGTCGTTGCCATTAAGCTCTTTCTTGGAATTGGACGTGATTCATACCACTCCTTTTCCCATTCAGCATATTTAGCAACATGATTACCTGATACACAAATTCTATGTACGCGTCTCGCGATAACACTTCTCGGATATAATGTATTATATTTAACAAGAGATAAGATCATATTTTTAGGGTAAATAAGATCATCATCTACAGTAACAATATAATCATCGGAGTATTCCTGCATTGCATACCAATATTTTTTATGTCCCTTTAAATCACTGCAGCCTCTGACTATCCTGAGTCCGTATTTCTGCAGCTCAGTTAGCTCGTTCGGAAGGCAAATGGAATCTGAGTCGGAGCTTAACCATAAGACAATAACATCTGGCCGAATCAGCTGATCAAACAATGACCGTATCGCGTAATGCACGGTATGTATTCTTTCACCGTAACTCGTCATTGAAACGACGATACGACCGCTCTTTTTGCCATTTTGCTGTAGCTCAACTGGATGCAAGTCCTGAATCTGACGTAATCGCACTCCCCTCCTGATCGAGTTGATTTTTGATTTAATTATTGATAAATGCTTTGTTGCAATCCCGTTCATTTTCCAGACCCTTAAGAGATGATCTTTACTTCATTTCCGTCGATATTTCAAAGCTGCAACTAATAATCTCGCGACCAGCTTTTTCCATTCTGATATGCCTATGCTTCGCACGGCACCCAAGGCCGGAGCATTGACCGCCCATGCAAAGCCTTCGAACGACACGTGACTGAAACACCATGCCTTAAACCTTGATTTAGTAGAATGTAATACTGAGTACTTTTTTACGTCGATATACCATGTAGAAGAGAACTCATCAATCAATTTCTGATAAAACCTTAATGCAGCTTCGCGATTCTGCAGCAAGAGGGTGAAAAGGTTTTTAAATGCTACATCTAGACAAAACTCTTCAAGACTGGAACGGGACGGAACGCACGGTAAATTTAAAGCAAAGTAACCTGCTCGCAGTGCATCAAGCATAACTAAATCGCATAGAGGATCTTTATACATAGTGTCTCTCAGACTTGATCCTAAACCCACACGATAGTGAACCAAAACATCATCTATGTATGCGATTCGATTTGCATGAGCTAGAGACATTAATACAAAATAGTTATCATTGCTATATCTGATATTTTGAAATAGTATTCCATTTTCTCGAAATACAGAGGTTCTAATTAACTTATCCCATGGAACTGTTGTCACGCGCTGATAAAAACATGCGGATAAGCTTGATGCATCATATACACCCTGAGGCATCCGTGCACCCGGAGCAAACCTTTTTCCCAAGTCCCCTGGTACGGACGAGAAAAGATCTGCGCAACAGATACATACATCTGCATCAGAGCGTAAGGCTGTTTGATATAAGATCTCGAGTAGCTTCGAATCGAATAAATCATCCGAGTCAAGAAAAAGAGAGTATTTTCCCCTGATCAGTGAAATGGCCAAGTTGCGTGACAGCGCAGCCCCCGAATTGGTCTTTTTGATATAAACAAACCTATGGTCACGTTCAGCAAAACACCTGGCTATCCGAGATGTGTCGTCTGTACTTCCGTCATCAACAAGTATGGCTTCAAAATTTTCAAACGACTGTTGTTGAATCGAGTTTAATGTATCGCATAGATAACTCTCTGCATTGTAGATAGGCATAATGATACTGATCTCTGGGGTGAGAGTTTCCGCTTCGGACTGTTCATATACCTTGATTGCCATGATATACCCTCGTATTAGAAACCAGTTTCTTAAAACAGCAAACAAAAGCTGACACCACAGTTTACTGAAGGATTCGAGTTCAATTTCACATTAAGTCTGTATTCTGGAAGATAATTTACCATAAAAGTAGCACCATTTCCTAAATCAGAGAGAACTCAGACAAACGAGTTTGCGGAAACCAAGACTCCATGGCTCCCCACCGTACTACCAAGATTCTCAACTTTCAGCCTCCATGGTGCTCTTTGATGAAATGAAATAGAGGAGATTATTTCACCCATCCATTGTCGACATCGGTTTTGTCGCCTTTTGCCATCCCAAGAATCGCCCCGCGCACATCAACGGCGTTTCTTAGATACCAATCCTGCAGGTAAGAGGCGTTTTCGCATATATCGAATCCATGAGCCTTGACCCCCTCGGCCCCCGCGTCAGGTTCCCTACGACCCTTAGCAGCAACAACCGTCTCAGCCCATGCTCCTGCAGGCGCAGACAGGCCGCATCTCACGAACAGGGGGGAAACGTTGGCGTCCTCCGCGACCCCATCCGAGCATACAGTGACGAGACCCGATGCTTGCGCCTCAAGCGCCGCGATGCCAAGCCCCTCGTAGATTGACGGCAGGACGAACACGTCCATTCCCTGGTACAGACGATCCATGTCGGTTCTGTTGCTCAAGAGCGTGAGACGATCGAACACGCCAAGCCTCTCGGCCTTCGCCAGAAGCTCCGACTTGAGCGACCCGTCGCCCACCATCAACAGCCGGGCGTCAGGGCGCATCCCGACAACCTTTGCGAAGACTTCGAGAAGGAACGACTGATTTTTCTCGCGACGAAGCCTGCCGACGTTACCTATGACGAACGAACCCGTCAACCCGAGCTCGCGTCTCACGTCCTCGCGAGCGTCCTCGCTGTAAGCGAAGCGTTCTACATCGATGGCGTTTTTGATGACGGTGAAACTGCGATCACCGAAAAGGAACTTCCCCGCTTCTTGGGAGCACGCCATGAGATGGGTCGCATGCAGCGGGAAAAGCGACCGCATGATGATTTTCAGGGGAACGGCGGCCCCTCCCATGCTGTTACTGTGAGAATGCGCGATTCTCACAGTAACGCCTTCCTGCTCCGCCGCCTTCAGAACGAAGTAGCCGATGCTGTACGTATGCGCGTGAACGATGGGGTAGCGGTTTTCACGAATCAGGGTCTTGAGCACCCTCACGAACCTAGGTACGTTCGCGTCCCTCCTCAGATTCGTGCGATACACCCTTCCGCCCAGCGATTCGATCTCGTCGTCGTAAAACTGCTTCTCCTCATACTCGACAAGAAAGTCGAACTGAAGCTTAGTCCGGTCGATCCTCCTGTAAACGTTCATAAGCAGGGCCTGCGTGCCGCCCGCCTCCATGCGCTGCAGCACGTGGAGCACCCGGACGGGAGCCGCTTCGTTGAGACTACTCATCGTCCGCTCCGTCCCAGAAGGCCTTGATGTGGTTGCCGGCGTTGGTGTGGATCACCTCGCCGGAGACGCACTTGGATGCGTCGGAGAGCAGGAAAAGGGCGACCTCGGCAACCTCCTCGGGCAGGAAGAGGCGGCCAGACGCGCAGTCACGGTAGAGGTTGCCGTCCGAGGCGTCGGCGTACTCCGCGGTCATGTCGGAGAGCGTCACGCCGGGTGCGACCGCGTTCACGCGCAGCGCGCCGTCGGTGGCGCGGTAGACGCGGCGAGACGCGGCGCGCACGAAGCTGTCCATGGCAGCCTTCGTCATGCCGTAAGGCGTGTCATAAGCCTGCTCGCCGGTCTCGGAGGTGACGACGAGGACGTTGCCCGAGGGCTCCGCCATACGGAGGCGCCGCCTCAGGAACTCCTGCACGAGGAAGTACGCGCCGCGCACGTTGGTGTCGAACTGGGCGTCGAAGCCCTCGGGAGTAACGTTGGAGAAGCGGCCTTCGTGAAGCGACACGCCGGCGTTGGCGACGAGGCTGTCCGCCTCCCCGCCCAAGCGCTGAGCGCACTCGTCGAGGAACCAGCCCGCCCGCTCGACCTCGCGCACGTCTGCCACGACGTAGGACGCTGCCGAACCAATTTTGGCGCAGGACCCCTTGAGCACCTCCTCGCTCCTGCCCGAGATGCAAACCGAGGCGCCCTCGGAAGCGAAACGCTCGGCCATCGCGAGACCGAGGCCCCGCCCGCCGCCGGTGACGACGACGCGGCGCCCCGAAAGCAGCGAGCCCGCCGCCACCTGGGCGACGGTCACGGTCACGTGCTTCTCGGGAGATGAAGAGAGGACGAGCTTTGCCGCCTTCCTGATGACCCTCTTGACCCCCATGCTACCGCCCCTTCTTGAAGACGCCGGCGATCCGCTGGGCCTTCTCCTGGCCGATGGTGCGCTTGACGAGCTCCTTGGAGCGGCGGATCGCCTCGGACTGCACGTCGCGCGGGCGGGTTGCGTCGAAGATGGAGTAGATGACGTCCGAGTCGGCCTTCATCTCTGAGAAGACCTCCAACAGGACGGGCTCCCCAGCATCCTCGCCGAAGAATTCCCCGAGCGCCTCGTTGAGCTCCGCTTCGTTGCGCGCGGAGAGGTAGCGGAACCCGCACTCGCGCACCCACCCCTCCGCCTTGGTGTGGTGCCGCGCGGTCGTATGAAGGTCGCTCGCCTCGTTCTTCCACATCCGGTTGAAGTAGAACTCCTCGCCGCCCTGGTTGTTGAGCAGCAGGATGCGCACGTTGGAGCCGATGTGGCGCAGGCGCAGCGCGTTCATGTCGTAGAAGAACGCGAGGTCGCCCACGACGAGGTAGGCGGGTTTCCCGGACGCGGCGGCCTGCCCGAGCAGCGAGGACACCGGCCCGTCGATCCCGTGGGTGCCGATGTTGGCGTAGACCTTCACGCCGGGCCGCAGCTCGAAGAAGTTGGCCAGGCGGATGGCGTTGTTCACGGCGAGGTGAAGGATCGAGCCGGACGGGACGCGCTCGACGACCCTCTTAATAGCCAGCGCGTTCGACCACGGCAGCTCCGGCACGGTCGCTTGGGCCTCATAGGCCTTGAGCGCACCGAGGTAGCCGCCGTCGTTCGAGCCGCCGTCGAGGAGCCTCGCCATCCTCGAGAAGAACGCCTCGGGAGTCGACTCGAACACGGTCGTGAGGCTCTTGAACATGTCGCAGACCGACCCGTCCTCGCGCACCGACCAGTGCTCGAACCTCCCCGCGAACTTGCGGAGCATGTCCTTGAGCCCGGCGGTCATGTTGCCGCCGAAGGACACCACGACGTCGGGCAGGAGCTCTGCGAACTTCTTCTCCGTCACGTAGCGGTACTCCATGCACAGCGTCGGGTTGAAGGCGCTCTCGCGCGGGACGTTTGCCATGTACTCCGCTGCGACGGCGGAGTTGCAGGAGGCGCAGAAGCGCTCAAGCGCGGCCGAGAGCTCCGGGGAGGCGCCCGTCGTCTGGCCCGCCACGACGAGCACGCGCCTTGCAGAGGCGAGCCTGCCGGCGTAGGGGCGCCAAGCCGCGTCGCCGCAGAGCGCGTCCACCCGACGGATGCGGGTGACCTGCGGCAGCTCGCGGACGTTGAACGAGTTGTTGTAGGAGCGCATGGGGACGTTGATGTGCACCGGGCTGGTGCCGAGGTGGTCGAGCTCGAGCAGCGCCTCGTTCACAAGCCGCTGGCAGAACAGCCAGTCGTCATGGTCGTTGACGATCGGCAGGTTCACGGACTTGCGCACGTGGCGGTCGTACATGCCGACCTGGTCGATCATCTGGTCCTCCCACTGGCCGAGCATCGCCGGGTCGCGGTCGCTCGTGAGCACGACCAAGGGCACCCCCTGGTAATAGGCCTCGGCAACAGGCGGCCAGTAGTTGCAGGTGGCGGTGGACGAGGTGCAGGAGATCACGACCGGCTCGCCGGACTCCTGGGCGAGCCCGAGAGCGAAGTACCCGGCGCTACGCTCGTCGACCACCGAGTAGCACTCGAAGAACGGGTCCTCCTCGACGGAGTGGACGAAAGGCACGTTGCGGGAGCCGGCGGAAAGGACACAGCGGCGGATGCCGTACTCCTTCAGCAGGGCGATGATGATCTGGTAGGACTTCAGCTCCGTGTACATGCGGAGACCTCCTTCTGCAGGTAGGATCGGGCGGCGGCGCGGCCCTCGGCGACGCGCTCGCGCACAGGGCCCCAGTCGGGGGCGGAGTCGAGCAGGCGGGCGAAGTCGGCCGCCGAGGACGCGACGCGGGACCCAAGGCCGAGCCTGCCGAGCAGGTCGGTCAGCTTCTCGACGTTGCCGTAGCCTTGGGTGCGCACGACCGCGGCGAACGGGCGCTCGGCGATCGCGGACAGGATGGTGCCGTGGAAGGTGTCGGTGAGCACGCACTCGGCGCCCCGGAAGGCGGCGAGCACCTCGAAGGGGCCGAGGTCGAGGAACTCGTCGCAGCAGCCCTGGACGCCGCCGACGTTGACGACCTTGAGGCCGCGGTCGTCGGCGTACCCCCTCAGGGCCGCGCACTCCCCCTTCGTCAGACGGCCCGAGTAGGCGTAGGCGATCAGGTAGCGGCCCTCCACGGGGCTCTCGGGGACCTCCTCCCCGAAGAAGTCCCAGGCAAGCACCGGGTCGAGGTTCCGGGCGGGATCCACCCCCGCGAGCTCCCGTACCACCGAGGCGGTGTTCTCGTCGCGTACGGAAAGGGCGTCGAAGCCCCGAAGCCAGCCGGCGACCTCGCCGGCCACCCCGTGCTCGCGCAGCTTCGCGGGCGTCGTGTTGCCGCACGAGGCGGCGTAGGTGATGAGCCGCCTCGCTTTCGAATTGGCCCCGAACAGGTCGGGGCTGAAGCCGACGTTGGGGTTCGCCTGCACGCAGTTGAAGACCTCGTCCGAGCCGATGACGAGCATGTCCAGGCCGGCCGTGCGGTATTCCGGCTCCACGGGCAGCCCCAGCAGCGGCCACGTCCGCGCGTCGTAGCGGCGCTTGTAGTTGGCGTAGGCGAGCTTGGCTGCGAGCGGCCCCGGCCCCGCCAGCGCTTCGGCGAGCTTCACCGCCGGGCGCGGCAGGCGCGAGGGGCGTTCGGGCTCCACCAGGCACTTCCCCGGCCGGTAGTCCACGAAGCGCACCCCGCACCCCAGCGACTCCAGGAGCCTCCTCAGGCCGTAGGCCTGCAGGAAGGAGCCGTAGTTCCTGATCCTCTGCATCGACATGACGCCGACGAGCGGTTTTCCCATGTTCCTAAAGCCTCTCTATCCTCTCGAGGAGCCCTTGGCAGAACTCCGCGTTGTGGCTCCTGAACCCGGCGCCCGACCTGGAGAGCCGGCGCGCCTCCCCTATCGCCCCGGCAAGGTCCGCGACGTCGTAGACGGGCACGATCCCGCCCTGGCGCTCGGCGACGAAGCGCACGAACGCCTCCTGGTGGTCGTTCACGTGCTCGCCGAAGCGCGCGAGGCGCGGCACCACCACGGGGACCTTGCCCGCGGCCATCGCCTCGACGAAGGAGGACGGGCCGCCGTGGGTGACCACGACGTCCGCGGCCTCCATGCGGGAGCGCATCTCGGCGTACGGGACGAACCTGGCCCACACGCAGCGGGAGGGCTCGCAGGCCGAGTAGCCGGTCTGGACGAAGACCTCCTCGCCCGTGGAGGCGGCGTAGGCGTCGGCCGCCCTGACGAGGCGGTCGAACTGCTGCTCGTGGGTGCCGACGGTGACGAATACCACAGGCCCCTCCCTAGAAGATCGAGCCGAGGTCGACCGACCCCGGGTAGACGGCGAGCGTCTCGGGCCACTGCACGACGAACAGGTCGGCGAGGCGGCGAACCAGCCGGCCGGTCAGCGTCGCCTTGCCCACGCGGTCGAACACCTCGACGTAGACCGTCTTTGCGCCGAGGAGTTTGCCGACGAGGAAGAACGGGACGGCCACCGCCGCCCCGGAGGAGACGATCAGATCGGGGCGCTCCCTGCGGAGCACCTTCACCGCCAGCAGCGTGTTCCTCACGGTGTTCCTGACGTTCCTGTTCGTGGGGAAGAAGCAGTGGTAGACCCGCTCCCCCGCGAGCTTGCTGTTGGCGTCCTCCTTGTCGAAGGTCACCCAGAAGCGGTCGGCCGCCCGGTCGAGCACCGGCATGAGCATGAGCATGTGCGTGAGGTGGCCGCCAGAGGAGGTGGGGATGCAGACCTTGGCCTTCGAGATGTCCATCAGCAGGCCCCCTCTCCCGAGAAGACGACCCTCACGGTGTCGAAAACAAGCTTGAGGTCCGTCAGCGGGCCCCTCTCTCCTATGTACTGAAGGTCCAGGTCGACCATGTCCTCGAAGGTGGTGTCGCTCCTGCCGCGGGTCTGCCAGTAGCAGGTGAGGCCGGGCTTCACGCTAAGGCGCCTCATGGCGCGGGAGTCGTACTCCCTGACCTCCCTGGGCAGGGCCGGCCTCGGGCCCACCACGGAGAGCTGGCCGGCGAGCACGTTCAGAAACTGTGGATTGGCTACACTAGGTTGGACAGTTTCACGAGGGCCTATGGAAGGAGGCTCGATGGCCGATCCAAAGCATCCG
>CALUOP010000005.1 GCA_944322305.1 uncultured Coriobacteriaceae bacterium
CGGCGCCGCCCCTCGCGCCCGCGCGCCTGCCCGCGCCGGCGCCCCGGCCGGCCGCGCGCCAGTTTAGGCGCGGCCTAAGCTGGCGCAGGAGGCCCCCTTATCGCATAACTCAATACGCTTTTTATAGGCTTGTGCGCCTGCATGCGCTTGACCTGCGTGTGGGGTTATCATAACTGAGTGCGTGTATGGCGCGAACCTAGGGTGCGAAAGGGGTGCAGATGGCAGAGGCGGGCATTGGCGTCGACATCGTTGAGATTGCTCGAATAGAGCGCATCTTGCAGCGCACGCCGGCGTTTGCGCGGCGCGTCTTCACCGACGAGGAGCGCGCGTACTGCGAGTCGGCTCCACGTCCTGCAGCCCACTACGCGTGTCGCTTCGCTGCGCGCGAGGCGGTTCTCAAAGCTCTCGGCACCGGATTCAGCCAAGGCATCGGCAAGGCTGACGTGTCGGTTTCGCGCGATCCCAACGGTCGCCCGCTGGCGGTGCTTACCGGCCGCGCGGCTGAGGTGGCCGAGCAGGCGGGCATCGTGGAGGTCGCGCTGTCCCTCTCGTTCACCTCTGAGCTGGCTATCGCCAACGCCATGGCCATTACGGCCGAGGCTCGTCCCAAGCCCAAGGAGTCCAAAGAGGACGAGCGCGCGGTTATCGCCCGCTCGTTCAGAGAGGCGCGCTCGGTGTTGGACGACCTCGAGCGCGTGCAGGACACCCTGTTAGAGGAGCACGCGGCTCAACCGGCGCCTCAGGCAGCCGATGCCCATGCTGCGGCCGCTTTAGACAATCAACAACCGTCTGTACCTGTTGAGGCGCAGCCTGACGCCGCCGCGTCCGGTGCGCCGACGAACCAAGCATAGAGCAAGGGGTGTGATAGCAGCCATGCAGCCGATCCTCAACATCGACGAAGTCAAACTGCTGGAAGACATCATCGAGAAGGCCGGCACCTCCAAGGCCGAGCTCATGGAGCACGCCGGTGAGTTCACCGCCGAGGTGGTGAAGTCGTACAACCCGCAGCGCGTGACGGTTCTGTGCGGCTTCGGCAACAACGGCGGCGACGGCTGGGTGGCCGCCGACGTGCTGTCGCACGAGGGCATCGCCGTTGACGTGGTGACCCCGATCGAGCCCGACGAGATCCCCAGCGCCCTGGCGCGCCACGTTGCCCGCCGCACGGCCGCCAAGGACGTCACCGTGCACGCCGGCCCCTCGCGCGACGAGCTTTCCGAGATTCTCTCCCAGGCCGACGTGGTGGTGGACGCGCTTTTGGGGACCGGCTTCCACGGCAAGCTGCGCGCCCCCCTCAACATCTGGATCGAGACCCTGAACGAGCTGGCGCCCACGGTGGTGTCCGTTGACGTGCCCTCGGGCCTTGACGCCAACACCGGCGAGGTGGCCGACCTGTGCGTCAACGCCGACCGCACCGCCACCATGCTCGCGCCCAAGCTCGGCCTGTACAGCGCCGAGGGCCCCAACTACGCCGGCGAGATCTCCTGCGGCATGCTCTACGAGCACCTCGAAGAGGCCATCGACAACGTGGAGCACACGGCCGAACGCCTCGACCTGGCCGACCTCGTGCAGTTTGCCGAGCCGCTCTCCTCAAACATCGACAAGTACAGCCGCGGGTCGGTGCTCGTGGTTGCGGGCTCCGCCACCTACCCCGGCGCGGCCATGATGGCGGCCAAGGCCGCAGCCCGCGCCGGCGCCGGCTACGTGACGGTTGCCGCCCCCGACGCGTGCGCGAGCCTCATCCGCATGGCGCTGCCCTCGGTGCCGGTGGTGGCCGTGCCGAGCGACGCGCGCGGCGCGTTTGGCGCGGCGGCGAGCGGCCTCATCTCCAAGCTCGCCATGCGCTACGACTGCGTGCTGTGCGGCCCCGGCATCACCACGGCGGCCGGCTGCGTGCAGGTGGTCTCCGAGCTTATCGACACCGACGTGCCGCTGGTGCTCGACGCCGACGCCCTGAACTGCCTGGCCAAGCTCGCCGCCGGCAAGCTCGAGGACTTCCCCGAGATCTACCGACGCGACGCGCCGCTGGTGCTCACCCCGCACTACCGCGAGCTCACGCGCCTTCTGGACGGCGCCACGGTGAGCCATCTCGCGGCGGCCATCGAGGGCTCGCAGAAGATCCTGTGGGCCTCGGGCTCGAGCGACATGGTCGTGGTCGCCAAGGGCCCCACCACCGCGGTGGTGGGCGTGGAGCGCGCGCTGATCCCGCTGGCCGGGCCGGCGGCGCTTGCCACGGCTGGCTCGGGCGACGTGCTGGGCGGCATCATCGCCGGCACCATGGCCCTCGCGCACGGCAAGGCCGACGTGTGGGAGCTGCTCGTCTCCTATGCGGTGACGCTGCACTCGCTCGCGGGCTTCATCGCCGCGCAGAAGTTCGGCGAGAAGAGCGTGATCGCCACCGACCTTATCGACCTTATCGGCGAGGCCATGAGCCTGTTCGTGTCGAACGCCTTGGAAGAGATGGGTTTCGACGCGGGCAAGTCGGGCGAGGAGGCGTAGGGCCATGCCGCGGAGCAGGTATCCCGAGACGCGCTGGGCTTGGGTTGAGATAGACCAGGGGGCGCTGCGCCGCAACGTGCGGGCCTTCAAGCAGCTGCTGCAGCCGCGTCAGCGCCTGTGCTGCGTGGTCAAGGCGGACGCGTACGGCCACGGGGCCCTGGCGTGCGCCCAGGTGATGCGCCGCTCGGGCGCCGACCTGTTCGCCGTCGCCACGGTGGGCGAGGGCGTGGCGCTGCGCGAGGGCGGCATCAAGGAGCCCATCCTGGTGCTGAACGAGCCACCGATAACCGCCATCCCCGAGCTGCTGCGCTACCAGATCATGCCGAGCGTCTACACGGTTGAGTTCGCCCTGGCCTTGGGCGAGGAGGCCGTGATGCAGCACCAGGTGGCCAAGTACCACATGGCCGTGGAAACCGGCATGAACCGCATCGGCGTGCGCTCAACCGACGTGGTGGAGTTCCGGCGCGCCATAGACTTCCACCGCGGCATCCAGTGCGACGGCGTGTTCACGCACTTTGCCACGGCCGACGAGCCGGACGGCTGGGACTTCCAGCTGCAGGTGAAGCGCTTCAACGAGGCGGTCGCCGCCATGCGCGACGCCGGCTTCGCCTGCGGCATCGTGCACTGCAACAACACGCCGGCCACGGTGCTTTCGCCGGCCACCGGCTGCGACATGGTGCGCGTGGGCATAGGCCTCTACGGCCTGCAGGCCTGCGAGCGCACGCGGGCGCGCATGACGCTTGAGCCGGTCATGAGCGTGCGGGCGCGCATCACCCGCACCATCCGCCCGGCCATGGGCGAGGGCGTTGGCTACGGCTTCACCTACCGCGTGCCGCGGGCCGCCGTGCAGATCTGCACGATCCCCGTGGGGTACGCCGACGGGCTTTCACGCACGCTCTCCAACCGCATGGAGGTGCTGCTGCGCGGCATGCGCCTGCCCCAGGTGGGCAACATCTGCATGGATCAGTGCATGTTCGCGCTGACGCAGACCTCGCGCCAACCCGTTGCGGAGGCGGAGGCCGGCGAGGTGGTGACCATTGTCGGGCGCGACGGCGACGCCGAGATCACGCTCGACGAGATGGCACGCCTGCGCGGGACGATCAACTACGAGGTGGCGTGCGACTTCGGCATGCGTCTTGAGAAGGTGTATCTGTGATGGGCGTTATGCATATCCCCGGCCATACCAATCAGGCGCCGCGCGAGGTTTCGCTGGAGGAGATCCGCGCGCTTTTGGGCGATTGCCGCCTGTGCCAGCTCTCCGAGACGCGCACCAACATCGTGTTCGGCGTGGGCGACCCGCACGCGCGCGTGATGTTCATCGGCGAGGCGCCCGGGCGCAACGAGGACCTGCAGGGCGAACCGTTCGTGGGCGCTGCCGGGCAGAACCTCAACCGCATCTTGTCGTTTGCCGGGCTTACGCGCGAGGAGATCTACATCGCCAACGTGCTGAAGTGCCGCCCGCCGGGAAACCGCAACCCGCGCCCGGAGGAAGTGCAGGTGTGCGCGCCGTTTCTGCGCGAGCAGATCCGCAGCATCTGGCCGGACATCATCGTGACCATGGGCAACCCCGCCACCCACTTCGTGCTGAAGACCGAGGTGGGCATCACCAAGCTGCGCGGGCGCTTCCACCAGATGGGGCACTTCCGCGTGTTGCCGACCTTCCACCCGGCGGCCGCGCTGCGCAACCCCGCGTGGCAGGAGCTTATCGAGCAGGACTTCCACATGCTTGGGCAGTTCTTGGCCGAGCACCCCGCGGGCGAGCCGCTCGAGCCGGTGGCGCGGCGCTCCGATGCGCTGCCCGAGGTGGAGCTGCCGGCGTCGGCGGGGGCCGCGGCCCAGGCTGCGGTGGCCGGCGCGGCGCAGGCGGGAGGTCCGGCTCCGGCGGTGCCGGGCGCTGCGGCTGCGGGCGGCTTCGGGGCACCGGCCCCGGGGCAAGAGCATCTGACCTTTGGGGCGCAGTGATGGCGCTTGCGCGCACGGGCGCCGGGCGCTTTCGCACGGCCTGCCCGCAGGACACCGAGCGCCTGGGCGAGCTGATCGCGCCGGCGCTTCTCGACGGCGACGTGCTGGTGCTTACCGGCGGGCTGGGCGTGGGCAAGACCCACCTGACCAAGGGCTTGGCGCGCGGGCTGGGCGACACCCACCCGGTGACGAGCCCCACCTTCGCCCTGATGGCCGTGCACGACGCGGGGCGCCTGCCGCTTTTCCATTTTGACCTGTACCGCCTGGAGCACGCCTTCGAGCTCGAGGACACGGGCATCTACGACGTGCTGGGCTACGAGGGCGCGTGCGTGCTGGAGTGGGGCGAGCAGTTCCAGGACGAGCTGACCAACGAGTACCTGGGCGTGGTCATACGCCGTGTGGAGGATGACCCGGAGGCCCGGGAGGTTGCGCTCGAGGCCCACGGCGCCCGTGCCGAGGAGCTGGCGGCGGCTGTTGACGCGGCGGTGGTCGCGGCCGCGTAGGGCGCCTCTCGCCAAGCGGAGCATGGAGCGCGGCCCGGCGGCGCGTTGCGCGCGGCCGCGGGTGCGCGGCAGAAAAGGAGCTGCTGAGATGAAGAACCGCAACGACCGGCTTCTGGTGGCCGCCGTTGATACCTCTACGGACATGCTGGCGTGCGCGGTGGCGCGCGTTGAGTTGGCGGGCGGGCCTGCGGCCGTTGAGCTTTTGGCCTCCGGCGACCATGCGTGCCGCCGTCGCGCAAACGTCGAGCTGGTGAACACGCTGGACCGCGCGCTTGCGCGGGCAGGTGCCAGCGTGGCGGGGCTCGACGCCGTGCTGGTGGGGCGCGGCCCGGGATCGTTCACCGGCGTGCGCATCGGCATCTCCACGGCAAAGGGCCTGGCAGAGGCTGCCAACGTCCCGCTGTACGGGGTCTCCACGCTTGACGCTGCGGCGTGGACGGCGTGGCGCGCCGGCGTGCGCGGCCTTGTGGGCGTGGCGGCCGACGCCATGCGCGGCGAGCTGTATCCCGCGCTGTACCGCGTGGGTGACGAGGGGATTGCGCGCCTGTTCGAGCGCGAGCACGTGGTGAAGGCAAGCGAGGCTGTGGCGGCGTGGGCGGCGCGCGCAGACGCGGCGGAGATCCAGCTGACGGGCGACGGCCTCAAGCGCCACGGCGCCCTGTTCGACGCGGCCGGCCTCACCTCGCGCGTGGACGAGTCGCTGTGGCATCCGTCAGGCGAGGGGCTTTTGCTCGCCGCCGCCAACCCGGCGGCCGCAGGGGCGCTGGGCTCCGGCGACCCCGCGGGCGTGCTGCCCGTGTACACCCGCCTCTCTGACGCCGAGGAGAACGAGCGCCGCCGCCTCGGACGTGCGGAGACGGCCTCCGACGCGCTGACCGGCGTGGCGGGCGAGCTTGCCGGCCAGCACTTGCAGCTGCGCCCGATGGCAGCCGCCGACGCCGAGGCCGCCTCGGCGCTGGAGGCGCGCTGCTTTGCCGAGCGCGAGGCGTGGACGCCTGGCATGTTCCTCTCGGAGTTCGACAACCCCGGCCGCCTGTGGTGGGTGGCGCACGACACCGGCGAGCTGGTGGGCTTGGCCGGCGGCATGGTGGTCGAGAAGGACTGCCAGATCCTCGACGTGGCGGTTGACCCGGCGCGCCGTCGTCAGGGCATCGCTCGCAAGCTGCTTGCCCAGGTGAGCTACGACGCGCAGATGCTCGGCTGCACCACGGCCTCGCTCGAGGTGGCCGAGGACAACGCCGCGGCTCGCGCGCTGTACGAGAAGCTCGGCTTTGCGCAGGTGGGCCTGCGCAAGAACTACTACGCGCCCGGCAAGCACGCGCTCGTGATGGAGGCGACGTTGCCGCTGGCGCTTCCGGTGGACGCCGCGTCGCCCGAGCCGGTGGCCTGCACGCGCCCGTGGCCCGAGCGCACGCCGCGCCGCACGGCCGAGGAGGCGGATGATCTTCTTGGCCGCCAGCTGATCTTGGCGATCGAGAGCTCGTGCGACGAGACGGCCGTGGCGATTATCGACAAGGACGGCACGCTGCTGGCCAGCCAGGTTTCCACGCAGATCGACTTCCACGCGCGGTTCGGCGGCGTGGTGCCCGAGATCGCGAGCCGCAAGCACGTGGAGGTCATCTGCGGCGTGGTGGACGCTGCGCGCGAGGAGGCCGGGCGCGCCTTGGGGCTTGCGGACCCTGTGGCGCCCTCGGAGCTTGCGGCTGTGGCGGTGACGCAGGGCCCGGGCCTGGTGGGCGCGCTGGTGGTGGGCGTGGCGTTTGCCAAGGGCTACGCCTATGCCGCCGGCAAGCCGCTCATCTGCGTGAACCACCTGGAGGGGCACCTGTTCGCCAACCTGCTCACCACGCCCGACCTCGAGCCGCCGTTCATCTTCACGCTGGTTTCGGGCGGGCATACCATGCTGGTGCACGTGCGCGCTTGGGGCGACTACCAGGTGCTGGGCGAGACGCTCGACGACGCGGTGGGCGAGGCTTTCGACAAAGTGGCCAAGGCGCTGGGGCTGGGATACCCCGGCGGGCCCATCATCTCGCGCTTGGCCGAGGAGGGCGACCCGGCGGCCATCGACTTCCCGCGGGCGCTCAACCGCCGCGGCGACTACCGCTTCTCGCTCTCGGGGCTCAAGACGGCGGTGGTGCTCTACATCGAGCAGGAGACCAAGGCCGGCCGGCCGCTGCACCTGCCCGACATCGCGGCGTCGTTCGAGGCGGCCGTGTTCGACGTGCAGTACAAGAAGGCGCGCAACGCCCTGCGCGAGACCGGCGCGCGCGAGTACTGCCTGGGTGGCGGCGTGGCGGCCAACAAGCACCTGCGCGAGATGATGGTGAGAAAGCTCACGCGCCAGGGCATCCGCGTGACGGTGCCGCCGCAGGACGCCTGCACCGACAACGCGGCGATGATCGCCGTGGTGGCGCGCCGCAAGTTCGAGCGCGGCGAGTTCGCGGACTTCAGCGTGGACGCGGACCCCAACATGACGTTGTAGCGGCGGGCAAGAAGCGCTGGGGCCGGGCGTGGGGCGGGGGTTCCGGTCCCGGTGCGCCGCGGCTTCAGGCGCTTCTTGCCCCCCCCCCCCCCCCGTTTGGGCTGGCGCGCTTTTATCGCCGTCCGCCGTATCGGCTGGTTGAAAAAACCATGCCGCATCGGCAAGGCGCGCGCGGGCTGCTAGACTATAGGCGTACAATCTCCCGGGGCCCTGCGCCCCGTTCGCGAAATGAGGGGATCGGCTATGGATCCTATTTGCCAGGGCATGCGCGGCCCCGCCGTAGAAGACGTGCAGACCCGCCTGGGCCGCCTGGGCTACACCATCTCTGACGCCGAGCTGGCCGAGAAGCGCTTCGGGCCCTCCACCGCCGAGGTGGTTGCCGCGTTCAAGCGCGACCACAACCTGCCCGCGGGCGAGTGCATCGACCTCGAGAGCTGGAGCGAGCTGGTGGACGCCTCGTATACGCTGGGCGACCGCACGCTCTACCTGCGCCTTCCCAACCTGCGCGGCAACGACGTGCGGCAGCTGCAGGAGGCGCTCAACGTGCTGGGCTTTGCCTGCGGCGAGGCCGACGGGTACTTCGGTCCGCACACCGAGGCGGCCCTGCAGCAGTTCCAGGAGAACGTGGGGCTGTTTGCCGACGGCATGGCGTTCCAAGATACGTTTAGCTACATCAACCGCCTGCGCCACGTGTGGGAGGGCAAGCCCGCCCAGAGCCATACCGGCGCGCACACCGGCTTCGCGCGTGCGGCGAGCGTGCTGGAGCATTACCGCATCGCCGTGATCGGCGACGACCCCATTGCCCGCAGCGTGGCCTCGCGCATGTGGAACATCGCCAGCGCCACGACCGAGCAGAGCGGCCTGGTGCTGTGCGACGACTGCGCACCCGACGACGTGGACTTGGTGCTGACGCTGGCCGACGGCAAGCTGCCCGAGGACGCCGCGCCACAGGCGACCATCGTCCTTTCCGAGTGCGAGAACCTCTCGGCGCGTCTGCACACCGCCTACCTGGCGGCCAAGCACGCGCCCGCGCGCATCCGCATCGAGCTGACGGGCATCACCCGCTACAACGGCACTTTCATGGCGAGCGACGCGCAGACCCTTGCGGTGCGCGTGCTCGACGCACTGTGCGACGCGCTGAGCGCGTAGGGGTGTCGGCGTCGCGCCGCGGGTGCGCCTGACGCGCCGGTGCGGGCTTGCGCCCGGCGGGCGGCCGCGGCGGGTGGGCGCGGCGCTTGAGCTCAGCGTGTGGGCGCGGTTAGCGCACGGTTAGCGCAAGCGGCGCTCATCTGCTACACTTATCCTCGCGCTTTTGGGGTATCGTCCAGTGGTTAGGACCCGGGTTTTTGGTGCCCGTCACGGGGGTTCGAATCCCTCTACCCCAGCCAAAGAAATCAAGGCCCCGCCGTGTAACGCGGCGGGGCCTTTTTGCGTTGCGGGCAGGGCAAGGGGGATGCGAACCCCGCTGGGGGCGCTCGCGCCGGGCAAACGCGGAGCGTTTGCAGCGAACGCGCCCGGGCGCGGAGTGCCCGGGCGGATGCGGATGCCGCAGGCAGACGCCGAATCCCTCTACCCCAGCCAAAGAAATCAAGGCCCCGCCGTGTAACGCGGCGGGGCCTTTTTGCATTGCAGGCGAAGGCTGGCGCGGAGGCCATGGGCGAAAACTACGCTGGTACGAGAGCGTTGGGAGAAAACTACGCTGATACGAGAGCGTTGGGCTAAAACCCCGCTGATACGAGCCCCTTGGGCGAAAAGTGCATTCGTACGAAGCGCATGCGCGAGAAGTGCATTCGTACGGACGCGATCTTATCATCTAAGGTTGGCGGGCGTCTTGAATCGGGCGGGCGAACGGTCGGAAGCCTCATGTTGGCCGCGCAAATGACATCTAAGCGCGAGGACCCTTTCGCATCAGTTGGATTTTCGCCCAAGACTTTCGTATCAGGTGAGTTTTCGCGCACGCGCTTCGTATGAGTGCATTTCTCGCCCAAGCGCTTCGTATGAGCGCGGTTATCGCCCAAGCGCTTCGTATGAGTGTACTTCTCGCCCAGAAGCGTCGTATGAGTGCGCTTCTCGCCTGCGGAGTTCGTATGGGTAAGGCTTTCGCCCAGGCAATTCGCACGAACGTGATTTTCGCTCTGCGGGGCATTCTTGGGGGATGCCGTCTGCGGAGAGCGTCATCGGAACCGTAGCGTCTGCGAGAAAAGCACGACCGAGGCCGTGCCGCCTGCGGAGGTATCGCTGGGGCTTTGCTGCCCGCGGAGGTCGCCGCGGTCGTATCGCGCAGAGGGGGGCGTCGCCAAAGCTTTGCCGCTTGCGAGGGGCTTGCTCACGGGGACGCTACATGCGGGAACGTCTTAAAAAACACGGAAAGTCATCCGCCGTTGAGTTTTTCTTGACAATCTCTTGCCAAGATAATGCTGAGGGCAATGGACGAAAAGGGCGCTGTCGGCGCGAGGCCGGGCGGCGCTTGGCAAGGAGAGGGCGATGGCGGATTACAAGCGGGCATCCAGCATGCACGACGCGGGCAAGGCAAAGCGCTCCGACGGCGGCAAGGCGGACGCGTGCCCGCCGCGTCTGCTCGTGGTGGATGACGAGCCCGACATCGTGGAGATGCTTGTGGCGTACTTCCAGCTCAGCGGGATGGAGGTTGTCGGCGCGCACAACGCCGCCGAGGCGCTGGCCCGCGCCGGCGACGACATCGACCTGGCGCTTCTGGACATCAACATGCCCGGCATGGACGGCCTTGAGCTGTGCCGCCGCCTGCGCGAGCGCCTGACCTGCCCCATCATATTTCTCACGGCGCGCGTGGAAGACGCCGACCAATTGGAGGGCTTCTCGGCCGGTGCCGACGACTACGTGCTCAAGCCGTTCTCGCTCGAGGTACTCGGTGCGCGGGTGCGGGCGCATCTGGCCCGCGGGACGCGAATCGGCGCCTCGCGCACCGTGCGCGCCTTCGGCCCGGTGCGCATCGACTATGCGCAGCGCTCAGTCACGGTGATGGCAAGCGGCGCCGCGCCCGCCGAGGTGCAGCTCACGCGCACGGAGTTCGACATCGTGGCGCTGCTGAGCAAGAACCCGGGGCAGGTCTTCGACCGCCAGCGCATCTACGAGGAAGTGTGGGGCTGGGACGCCGCGGGCGACGCCTCCAGCGTGACCGAGCACATCCGTCGCACGCGCAAAAAGCTGACGGCCGCCGGCGCGCCCGAAAACGCTGTTGAGACGGTGTGGGGCGTGGGCTACAAGTGGGGGCTGCAGCGATGAGGGGTGCACAGCAAGACGATAAGCACGCGCCCGACAAGCACGCGCACGCCGGCAAGGACCTGGGCGATAAGCGCTCGGAGAGCCGCGCGCAGAGATCTGCCGAGGCCCCAGGCGCCGGTACGGCGGGCGCAGCGGCATCTGTCGTGACAGGCGCAGCGGCATCTGGCGCAGCAGCCCCATCGTTCGCCGCCGCGCGACCCGCTTCCGCCCCGGGCTTTGCCGACCGCTTGCGCGCGCGGTACCGGCGCGCTCCTCTCGCCGCGGTGTTTATCGCCTACCTGGCGGCGTATCTGCTGCTTGCGTGCGGCCTTACGTTTGCGGGGATCTGGCTGGTAAACGACGCGTACGAATGGCTGTGGGACGCCGAGATGCCTGTGCACGTGTATAACGGGCCGTACCTGTACGACCAAGAGGGCGGCGACATCGTGCCCGCCGCCTCCATAGAGATAGGCGATTACAGCGGGGACCGGTCGCTGTACCTGGGGATCAACCCGGCGGACACGGGCGCCGAGGCCGAGGCGGCGGGAGAGGACGCCGCGGCGAAGGCGGGCGCGGGCTCGTCCACATCCGGCGGGACGCTGTCCGGCACCGAGCTTGAGGAGACGCACGAGGTCTACGCAACGCTCGAGATGGTGGCCGACGATCCCACGCTGGCCATCTCGGACTGGGGTGGGAACTTTGCGGATCCGTACGACTCGGACGCGTACGAGGAGGTCCTCTCTCAGGGTGGCGACAACATAGACCCGGCCGACCTGCCGGCCTACGACGCCCACCAGCGGTCGGTGCGCACCCAGGTTGACAGCGGCGCCATCGGGCTCAGCACGGATGCCGAGACGCCCTCGTCAAACGTGGCGTATTACATCTCGCAGGACATGGACCTCACGCCGGCGGTGGCCGCGATGCGCGCGCTGGGCTTTTTGATGCCCTTCATGGTTTTCGGCGTGCTGGCGTGGGTGATGTTCCGGCGCTTTTACCGGCTGCGGCTGGCCGAGCCGCTGGCAGTGCTGACGGCGGCTACCGACAAGATCGCCGCGCAGGACCTGGACTTTGCGGTGCCGGCAGTGTCGGGACGCGAGTTCGGCCGGCTGGCCGAGGCCTTTGAGCACATGCGCGCCTCGCTGTTGGCGGCGCAGCGGCGCATGTGGCGCACGGCGGAGGAGCGCAAGCGCCTGAACGCCGCCTTTGCGCACGACCTGCGCACGCCGCTCACGGTGCTCAAGGGCACGCTCGAGATATCGCGCCTGCGCCTGGAAGCCGATGCGGCGCAGCTGGACGCGTCGGCCGCGGTGGGCGAGAAGAGCGCGGCGCCAAGCGGGGAGGAGCCAAGCGGGGAGGCGGCGCGCGCGGAGGCCGACGGCGCTGAGCTGCGCGCCTGTGCCGACGGGGCGCGCGAGCGCCTGGTGCAGGCGTCGCACACGCTGGCGACGCTCGACGCGCAGGTGGCGCGACTGCAGCGCTACGCCGACCTCATGAGCACAGCGAGCAAGCTGGAGGACCGTCCGGTGGTTTGCGAGCGCGTTGAGCTGGGCGCGTTTGCGCGCGAGCTCGCCGGCGAGGCCGAGGCGCTGGTGGCGGCCTCGCCCAAGCCGCTGCGCTTCAGCTGCGCGCTTGCGGTAGACGGCGCCGCGCCGCGCTTGGTTGACGTTGGGGCAGCAGGCGGGTCCGCGGAAGCTGCGACGGGCTGCCGCGACGGCGGGGTGCCGGAGCTCGGCGGTAAGCCGGCCGCGGGCGCCGGGCCGGACGCAGGAAGCGAGCCGGCCGCGGGCGCCGGCGTTGCGGTGGCGCTCGACCCTGCGCTCGTGGCCGAGGCGGTGGGCAACTTGCTCAACAACGCCCGGGGCCACGCGGCCGGCGAGGTGACCCTGGCGCTTTCGTACGCAAACGGAGAGCTTGCCTGCACGGTGACAGACGACGGGGAGGGCTTTACGCCCGAGGCCCTAAGGCGCGGCTGCGAGCCGTTTTACAGCGAGGCAAAGTCGGCCGAGCACTTTGGCATGGGGCTCAACATCGCCTCGGTGCTGGCCGAGCTGCACGGCGGGGGGCTTGCGCTTGCCAACGTTCCGCCGCCGGGGCACGGCGCGTGCGTTACGGCGCGTTTCCGGTGCGGGGAGCCTTCGGCGGGAACGGCCGCGGCGCGGTAGGGCGCGCGGGCGCTTGGGCCGCAACGCGCGGCCCGGTTGCCCGGCCGTGTGACCTCTAGACAACAAAACCGCAGGTAGCAAACGGGGTGCGTCAAGCATCCAGCGCGAGCTGTGGCCATAGGCGGCCGCGGTGGGGAGGAACGATGGGACGCAATGAAGAGGCCAGGGATTGCGGCCGGCTTTTCTTTTGCATAGACGAAGGCGACGAGCGACGCCTGTTCGGCGGCAAAGAGGCGCCCGCGGCCTCCGGTGCCACGGAGGGCGGCACGGGTGCGGTTCGCCCCGGCGTGGCGCGTGCGGCCGGATCGGTGCGTTCCCTGCGCAACGTTCCTGACCTGGCGCGAGGGTCGCGTGCGGGATCAGTTGGGATGCCGGCGCTAGACCTGGGCGGGGAGGTCTCTTCCGACCTGCCGCATATGCCCGCCGAGCCTGTTGAGCGCCTGCTGCGCGCCCGTGCGGCGGGGCGCCGCGGGCGGACGCGGATCGGTTGGGGACGGGCGGCGCGCGTGCTCGCCCCGGCGCTCGCGGTGGTCCTTGCGGCCGCGGTGGTGGTTCTCGCCTGGCGCTACGGGCCGGAGGTCTGGGCATGGGTGGGCAGCCCGGCGGCGGTGCGGGCGTTGGTGGAGGCTCGGCCGGTGCTGGCGCGGCTGGCTATCGTGGGCGTCAACGTGGCGCAGATCGTGGTGGCGGTGATCCCCGGCGAGCCGGTTGAGCTTGCCAGTGGCTATGCGCTGGGGTTTTGGGAGGGGACGCTGTCGTGCCTGGTGGCAAGCGCCGTCGGCTCCACGCTGGTGTTCTTTGCGGTGCGGCGCTGGGGCAAGCGCGTGGTGGGGTTGTTTTTCTCGCCCGAGCGGCTGGATGAGGTGGCGTGGCTCAAAGACACGGCGCGGCTCGAGCTGGTTATGTTTCTGGTGTTTCTTATCCCCGGCACGCCCAAGGACCTGCTCACGTACGCGGCCGGGCTTACGCGCATGCGCTACCGAGCGCTGCTGCCCATTGTGACCGTGGGCCGGATCCCGTCGGTTGTCACCTCGACGTTTGCCGCGGCGGCCCTGGGCGCGGGCAAGTGGGAGATGACCTTGGTGGCGCTCGGCATAGGCGTGGCGCTGGCCCTTGCCGGCGGCGCCGTCTACGCGCTGATCCAGTGCCGGATGCGTTAGCGCGGGCGCGTTCTGACGTGCCTAGGGAAATTGGATGTTGTTTTGCGGGGGTGTCCGAAGTAGACAGCACTCTGCACTCGAGAAAACCGCTGGTAGAACCCTTGCGCATCGCGGGTGTACTTAGCGCATGCCCACAAAACAACATCCATTTTCGCGGCGGGCGCCCCTCGGGCGGCCGCTGGCCGCCCAACCGTGCCAAAAGGGTTGCAAAAGGCGCATCAACATGCCATTTTGCGGCTTGCCGCGCCGGCGGTGCGGGCGGTGCCGGCGCGTGGGGTACAATAGCCTCGTTGCCGCGCGTGTCGTGCGGCGGCCCGGTTGCGCCATTGCGCCTGCGCGCCGGCACCCCACAACTCGGGAGGCTTTTATGGCTCAAGAACTCGCTGTTCAGGATACCTGCGTGCTCGTTACCGGCGGTGCCGGCTTCATCGGCAGCCACACCGTGGTGGAGCTTCTGCAGGGCGGCTACGCCGTTGTTATCGTGGACGACCTCTCCAACGCGTCGGTAAAGGTGCTCGACCGCATCAAGACCATCGTGGGCGACGAGGCCGCCAACCGCCTGAGCTTCTACGAGGCCGACGTGAACGACCGCGCTGCGCTCGAGAAGATCTTCTCCGAGAACAAGATCGACCGCGTGATCCACTTCGCCGGCTTCAAGGCCGTGGGCGAAAGCGTCTCCAAGCCCATCGAGTACTATTCCAACAACATCGGCAACACCCTCACGCTGGTTGACGTGATGCGCAACCACGGCTGCAAGTCCATCATCTTCTCGAGCTCGGCCACCGTCTACGGCGACCCGGACAGCCTGCCGCTCACCGAGGAGAGCCCCAAGAAGCCGGCCACCAACCCCTACGGCTGGACCAAGTGGATGATCGAGCAGATCCTCTCCGACCTCACCGTGGCCGATCCGGAGTGGGACGTGGTGCTGCTTCGCTACTTCAACCCCATCGGCGCGCATCCGAGCGGCCTCATGGGCGAGGACCCCAAGGGCATCCCCAACAACCTTTTGCCCTACGTGGCGCAGACGGCCATCGGCAAGCGCTCCGAGGTGCACGTGTTCGGCGACGACTACCCCACGCCCGACGGCACCGGCGTGCGCGACTACATCCACGTGATGGATCTGGCCTCGGGCCATGTTGCGGCGCTGGCGTGGATGAACGGCAAGACCGGCGTGGAGATCTTCAACCTGGGCACCGGCAAGGGCACCTCGGTGCTCGAGATCATCAAGGCCTTCTCCGACGCTTGCGGCCACGAGGTTCCCTACGTGATCGACCCGCGCCGCGCCGGTGACGTTGCCGAGAACTACGCCGACTGCTCCAAGGCCGAGCACGAGATGGGCTGGAAGGCGCAGTACGGCATCGCCGAGATGTGCCGCGACTCGTGGAACTGGCAGTCGCATAACCCCAACGGCTACAACGAGTAACGGGACAGGCGGGACAGAGTCGCTTCATCCCATCGCAAGGCGCCCCTCACCGGAGGGGCGCCTTTGTGTGCGCGTCGCGCGCGCTTGTCGGCTGCCCTGTTTATAATGAGGGGGTCAGGTTGGGTCCAACAGAGAGGCATGCCGTGGAGAGCCCGTTCGCCGCGTTTCTCGAGAAGAACATCGATGCGTTCAACGCGTATCTGGCCACGTACTTCGAGGGGCAGACCACCGATCCCGGGATCGAGCGGTACCTGTACCGCCCGCTCGCGGAGTTCTCGGGCAACGCCGGCAAGCGTCATCGGCCGCTGATCTGCATGCTCGCCGCGCGCGCCGTGGGCGGTGACTTCAACGCGGCCCGCTCGGCTGCGGCGGCGGTGGAGCACTTCCAGTCGGCCGCGCTTATCCACGACGACATCGCCGACGAGGGCCGGCTGCGCCGCGGCAAGCCGTGCATGTACCTCACCGAGGGCGAGGGCATTGCCATCAATGCCGGCGACCTGGCGCTTTCGCTGGTAACCGGCGCGGTGCTCGACGACGACACCCTCACCGACACGATGAAGATCCGCCTGCTGCACGAGCTGGTCGACATGACCACGCGCACCATCGAGGGCCAGGCGCTGGATCTGGGCTGGGCGCGCGACGACCGCTTCGATCTGGTTGAGGACGACTACCTCACCATGGCCACGCACAAAACGGCGTACTACAGCGGCGCCACGCCGTTGGCGTGCGGCGCCATCATTGGCGGGGGCACCGAGGAGCAGGTTGAGTGCCTGCGCGCCTTCGGCCTGGACACGGGGCTCGCCTTCCAGATCCAAGACGACCTGCTGAACCTCGTGGGTGCCGCCGAGGCCAAGAAGAAGGACTTCCGCAGCGACATCACTGAGGGCAAGCGCACCCTCATGGTAGTGCACGCGCTGACCCACGCCGCACCCGAGGCGCGCGAGGAGCTCGTGGGCATCCTGCGGGCGCACACCTCCGACGAGGCACTTCTCGCCCGCGCGGTCGAGATCATGGAGGAGGCTGGCTCCATCGCCCATGCCCGCGCCTACTCGCTCGAGCTCACGACGCGCGCCAAGGAGCGCCTGGAGCCGCTCGAGCTCGATCCCAAGGCCAAGCAGCTGTTTATGAGCATGGCGGACTTTTTCGTAGATCGCCTGAGCTAGGTACCGGCGGGTTACAGGGCCGACGGGCGCCCGGACGGCAAGAGGCGGGGGAGGGCTTCGATGAACGTGCTGAAGCGGCTGCAGGCCGCGCGCGGCTTTACCGAGCAGGAGCGCGCCGTGGCGTTCACCATCCTTGAGGACCCCGAGGCCTTTCTGCGCGAGAACGGCAAGCAGCTCGCGCGGCGCAGCTACACCTCGCAGGCAACGCTGTACCGCCTGTGCGCCAAGCTCGACTGCACGGGGCTCGCCGACCTCAAGCTGCGCGTGTCCGGCGCGCTCGAGTCCTACCGCCAAGAGGACGGCTCGTTCAACTTCGACTTCCCCATCCTGCCCGACCAGTCCACCGCCGACATCGTCCGCAGCCTGCGCGAGGACTACGCGCAAACGGTCATCGCCACGCAGAACCTCTTCGATGCCGAGGAGCTCGAGCGCTGCGTGGCGGCCATGTGCGCGGCCGAGCAGATCGACGTGTACACCAGCGCGGGCAACGTGCCCATTGCGCAGAACTTCCGCTTTCAGATGGCCGAGATCGGCGTAAGGGTGCACGTGCCTGTGGAGGAGTACGAGCAGCGCCTGGCGGTTGGCGACTCGGACGAGACGCATCTGGCCATCGTGATCTCGTTTGGCGGCCGGGGGATGCTCGTGCCCGGGGTGGTGCGCGTGCTGCGCGAGCGCAAGACGCCCATCCTGCTCATCGCGTCGGCCGAGGGCACGCCGGTGGACTCGTTCGCCACCTACCGCCTGAGCTTGTGTGAGCGCGAGAACCACTACCTCAAGATCTCGTCGTTCTCCACGCGCCTCTCGCTGCTGTACGTGCTGGACTGCCTGTACGCAGCGTATTTCTCGCACGACTACGCGAGCAACTTCTCGCACAAGCTGGCCGTGTACAGCGGTGTGGTCGACGTGAGCGAGCTCGCGATGGCCAACGCCACCGAGGCCGCGCGGTAGCCGCGGCGCGCGGGTCGGCGCACGAAAAAAAGGGCCCGTGTCCGCGAGCCCTTTGGAGTGGGTACGCATCTGTTATACCTGCCTGCGCGCACGCTATGCGCATGACCGCGCCGTTCGGAAACCTTTCTCAGGGCGTTGGCCGCACGGGCTCTTCCCGTTGAGAAATATCTTTCAGCGGCCCTTTAGAGCAGCACCGCGCAGGCAACGAGAAGCACCAGGTAGCCTGCGGCAACGGCTACCGCGACGCCGTCGCGCGCGGGCTCGAAGCGCATGACGTGGTAGCGGGTGCGGTGCGCGCCGTCGGTGTAGCAGCGCGCGTCCATGGCGCGCCCGAGGTTCTCGGCATGGCGCAGCGCGCTGGCAAACAGCGGCACCACCAGCGGCACGCAGGCGCGGGCGTAGGCGATGGCGCCCTTGTTCTCTAGGTCGGCGCCGCGCGCGGTTTGCGCCGCCACAACGTTCTCGGCCTCGCGCGAAAGCGTGGGCACGAAGCGCAGCGCGATGCTCATGATCAGCGCCACGTCGTGCACCGGAAGGCCCCAGCGCGCGAAGGGCGCCATGAGGCTTTCGGCCGCGTCGGTGAGCGCGATGGGCGTGGTGGTGCACATGAGCAGCGCGCCCACTACGAGCAGGAACAAGAAGCGCAGGGAGTACAGCACCGCCGCCCACGCGCCGTCATAGGTTACGGAGACGGGGCCCAGCTGAACGAGCGGATTGCCGGTGCACACGAAGAACAGGTTGAAGACCGAGGTGAGCACCAGAAAGAAGAAGATGGGTCTGACTGAGCGCAAAAGCAGGCCGGCCGGCACGCGTGAAAGCCGCACGAGCGCCAGCGCCGCCGCGCCCGCCAGGGCGAGCATGGCCGGGTTCGCCACGAAAAAGCAGCTCAGCATGTAGGCCAGGGTGAGCGCGAGCTTCACGCGCGGGTCGAGCCGGTGGATGGGGGAGTCGGCCGAGAAGTACTGGCCGACGCTAACGCGCAGCGCCAAGGTGCTCGCCTCCTTTTGCGGCGTCGGGTCGATGCAAGGCGGGGTCCGCGGGGCCCGCGCTTGCAGCGGCCGCTACGGGCGGTCTTGCGCCGCGCGCCGGGCCGTTCGCCGCGCTAACCACCGCGTCCGCCAAGGCGTCGAGCGTAAGCGGCTGGGCTCCTGGCAGCGGTACCCCTGCGGAGGAGAGCTTGTGGGCGATGCGCAGGGCGCTGGGGATGCCGAGGCCCATGCGCCGCAGCTCGCTTTCCTGCGCGAAAACTTCCGCGGGCGTGCCCTGCAGGGCAACGCGCCCGTGGTCGAGCACCACGAGCTGGTCGGCCAGCGCGGCGGCGTCGTCCATGCTGTGGGTAACCACGAGCATGGCGGTGCCCTGCTCGTTGAGGCGACGCAGCAGCGCCACGGTGCGCGCGCGGCCTGCCGGATCGAGGCCCGCCATGGGCTCGTCGAGCACCAGGATGCGCGGCTTGAGGGCCAGCACGCCGGCCAACGCCACGCCCCGCTGCTGCCCGCCAGAGAGCGCGAAGGGCGAGCGACCGCAGATCGCGTCGGCGTCAAGCCCCACGAGCTCCAGCGCCTCCCGCACGCGCGTGCGCACTTCTTCGTCGGCAAGCCCCAGGTTGCGGGGGCCAAAGGCAACGTCGTCGTAAACCGTTTCGGCAAAGAGCTGCCGCTCGGGCAGCTGCGCCACGTAGCCGATGGCCCGGCGCAGCTCGCGGCGCTGGGCAAGGTTGTCGGTGTCGATGCCGGCTACGCGCACATGGCCGTGCGTGGGGGCTTTGAGTGCGCAGGCCAGCTCGATCACCGTTGACTTGCCGGCGCCGGTATGGCCGATGAGCGCGGTGAGCGAGCCGGGAGCCACGGAAAACGAGGCGTCCTCAAGCGCCCACGGGCCGCGCGCCGCTGCCTCGGCCGCCCTGCGCAGCCGGTTGCGCTTGCGCAGGAAAAGCCCGCGGCGTCGCTTGGGCGCGAGTGCGGCGTAGCTGAAGGAAACATGCTCAAAGGCGATGGCGGCGGGCTCGGCAGAGGCGCCGGGGCCGATGCCGTCAGGGGAAAGCGCGGCGCCCGTAGCAGGGTTCTTCTTATCCGCGGCATCCGCTGCGGGAACGGCGTCATGCGGGAGAGACGAGGCAGCCTGGGCTGAGCCACCCTGCCGCGTCTCCACGGCGTCTGCAACCGCGCGCGCGAGCTCCGCTTCGCGGGCGCGGTGCGGCACGCGCAGGCCGCGCGCCTCAAGCTTGTCGGCAAGCGTCAGCGAGGCAGGTAGGTCGAGGTTGAGGCTGCGCACGGTGTCCTCGTGCGCGAAGACCTCCTCGGGCGCGCCGTCGAGCACCACCTGGCCGCGGCTCAGCACCACCACGCGGTCGGCGTCCAACACGTCGTCCATGAAGTGGGTCACGTGCACCACGGTGATGCCGCGCTCGTTGAGCTCGCGGCATACGCGGCGAATGCCGCGGCGGCCGCGCACGTCGAGCATGGCGGCGGGCTCGTCCAAGATGAGCAGGTCGGGATGCATGGCCAGGGCGCCGGCGATGGCCACGCGCTGCTTTTGCCCGCCCGAGAGGTCGGACGGGTCGGCCAGCGCGAGGTCGCTAAGCGCCACGGCGGCGAGGGACTCGTCCACGCGCGCGGCTATCTCGGGCTGCGGCAGGGCCAGGTTCTCGGGACCGAAGGCAACGTCGTCGGCCACCACGCTGGTGACCATCTGGTCGTCGGGGTGCTGGAACACCATCGCGGCACGGGAGCGAATCTCCATCTGCCGCGATTCGTCGGCGGTGTCTATGCCAAAGGTGCGCACACGCCCGCGAGTGGGAACGATCAGCGCGTTCAGGAGCTGTGCGAGCGTTGACTTGCCCGAGCCGTTGCCGCCGACAACGCAGGTGTAAGAGCCCCGCGCGATGGTGAGCGACACACCGCGCAGGGCCTCGGTTCCGTCGGGGTAGGTTACCTGGACGTTCTCCAAGCAGGCGGCGGGAACGCCCGGCTGAGCTGCAGGAGCGGCTTCCGCGCCGTTACGCGGCATCGCGCGCGGTTCCCATGAGGTTCTCGACTGGCTTGATGAGCGCGGCGCCGGCCACCACGGTAATGATCATCTTAAGCGCGTTGAACGGCAGGAGGATCGGGATGATCATGGCCACGACATCCTGCACCGAGACCGCGGTGTACAGCGGCGTGATGACGAGGTTGGCGCCGCAGGCAAGCACCACGGCAACCACAGCGCCGACGACCATGCCAACGAGCGCGCCGGCGTAGGTGCGGCGCTTGCTGTAGATGAGTCCGGCGATGATGGTGACGGAAAGCGCCACGATGTCTGCCATGAGCATGCCCCACGGATCATAGAAAACGCGCGGCAGCCAGGAGATAACGGTCACGGCCGTGCCGATTTTGGGGCCAAAGGCCAGGCCCGCCAGCAAGCAGACCACGATGGAGGGGTCGAAGTGCAGCCACGGTGCCGCGGGGAAGATGGGCACCTGGATGTAGCTCACCACAAGGGAAGCCGCGGTGAAAAGCGCGGTCAGGGCGAGTTTGCGATTACGGGTAGCGTTCATAGGAATCTCCGTTTCTCCTCTCCGGACTGTTACCGTCGGCTCTGGAGTTGCACCAGATCCACCGCTTGCGCGGGTTGCGGGCTTCGTCGGCGCCGTTTTGGCGCCACCGTCACCGCCGGTGGGGAATTGCACCCCGCCTCGAAACCGCTTCACTATAATCCCGCGGGTAGGTCTGTGCAAGAGCTGCGGTACAATATGTGACCCTTGTGTAACAAAGCGGGAAAGCCGCGCGGGCCCGCAGGCGCTTCTGAGTGGTGGCGGACGCTGCGTGCGCCTTGCGGGCGGCGTTGGGCGCGGTGAGGCTGGCTGCGACGAATGGATGCGGCGGACGCCCCGGTTTTTCTCGCACGGAATGGAAAGGCTGCCATGATGGCCGAGACGTTTGACAAGCACGCATGCGCCGAGGCGCTTGCCGCTTTGGTTGGCGCTGAGCACGTGCGTGTGGACGAGCCCCTGAGCGCGCACACCACCTTTAAGATCGGCGGGCCGGCCGACGTGTTGGTGGAGCCCGGTAGCGCCGAAGAGGCGGCGGCGGTGCTCAACTGGTGTGCGGAGGCGGGCGCGCCCACCTTTGTGATGGGCAACGGCTCCGACCTGTTGGTGGGCGACAAGGGCATGCGCGGCGTGGTGGTGCTGTTCGGCAGCCGGTGCGCGCAGATGACCGTGGAGTTTGCGCCGGTTGACGCCGCGGTGCGAGCGGCGGCCACCCGGGTGAAGGACGCGCCCCGCGTCCGCCCGACGGGGCGCGTTACGGCAGGTGCCGGCGCGCTGCTGTTCGACGTGGCCGAGCTTGCGGCCGAGGTGGGGCTTTCCGGCTTGGAGCCGCTCTCGGGCATTCCGAGCAGCGTGGGCGGCGCGTGCTTCATGAACGCGGGCGCGTACGGCGGTGACACGGCGAGCGTGCTGGAAAGCGTTCTTGCTTACGTGCCCGGCGCAGACGGTATGCCCGGCGAGCTTGCGGTTCTCACGGTGGGCGAGCTGGATATGGGCTACCGCAAGAGCCGCGTGGCCGCCGAGGGCCTGGTGGTGCTTTCGGCCACGTTTGCGCTGACGCCTGCCGGCTCGGCCGAGGTGCGCGCCGCGATGGACGACTTTGCGGCGCGGCGCGCCGAGAAGCAGCCGCTTGAGATGGCGAGCGCCGGCTCTACGTTCAAGCGGCCCGAGGGCTACTTTGCCGGCAAGCTCATCATGGACGCAGGGCTGCGCGGCTGCCGCGTGGGCGCAGCGCAGGTGTCCGAGAAGCACTGCGGCTTCGTGGTAAACACGGGCGGCGCTACGGCGGCCGAGGTCAACGAGCTTATCGCCCACGTGCAGGACGAGGTGCGCCGCCAGTTTGGCGTGGACCTTGAGCCCGAGGTGCGCCGCGTGGGGGAGTTTTAAGAGTTGTCATGCCCTGGCGCGGAACTCACTGGGTGTATAGACGCCTGACGAAGCGCTTCCGCGCGCCGCGCCAAGGCATAGGCAGAGAAGAGGGCATGCTCTTCCGCGTAGTATGTTGCTGCTGCACGGACGGCGGCTGCCATCGGGTCAGCTCCGGGTTCGTCGCAGTTCCGTAAGAGTTCATCGAAGTGGTTCTCGCCTACGCTTACAATGCGGCCGTTGGTAACTATGCGGTATGGTGAGTTTTCCTCGCAGAGCCTGTTCCACAGCACAGCACCTGACGCAACGTCGCAGGGTTCAGCGGAAAGCGCGTGTGCTGCGATATCTTGCGGATCAGACGCGCCGACTGAGGAAACGTTACCTTGCTTGGACATGTTGACCATGGTTATACGCGGTGCGGTGGCACCGCACGTGACGCAAGAGCAAACATATGCAGCACCGACAGCTTCGTGCGGGCTGTTTGACATCCAGATTCTCACGGTGTCTGCTTTGCTTATGCGGGCGCCAAACGCCGCGTAACGTTTCTCCATGTCTTCGGGAACGCGTCCGTCGTAGGCAAGAAGTTCACGCTTTCTCTGAGCGGGCGAGAAGGGCCTTAGCCTTCCTACGGCTAAGTTGTCAGGCAAAAGGAGCGGTTCTCCAAGGGCAGGGCTCAGCCACTTTGCCATAGTGAGGGCACCGTCGGCGTTTTCGTCAAAGCAGGCCTCGACAATCATGGAGCGTCTTGCCGGCAAATTCATAAAGGATCTCTTCCAGGTTGGATAACTCTATCTGATTTTGCGAATACACCATCAAGGTTACTGTTTCAATAACGGTGGTGGCACCATCCGTAGCCGGCGGATTGTCTCGGCGAACGCTCTTGCTCTTAGCGAGCCAACTCCTTTTACATTAAATGCCGCGGAGCAAGGATTGCTCATCTGAATGTCCTGTCTGGCATATTTCACGCCCTTTACGATCCACATAGATCACGCACGTGCGAACAAACGCGGTACCATGGATGATATGTTGCCGCAGCATGGACGACGGCTGTTATCGGGCCAGTTCCCCGGTTTGTCGAAGTCTTGAATGAGCCAGTATTACTGCGCGCTGAGCTCGTCCCAGCGGGTGCTGGCCGTCTCGGCGTTGGCTTCGTCTAAAAAGAGCGCGGCGGTGCCCTCGTGCTCGTCGGCAAGCGCGCACCCCGCCTCGATCCCCGCCACGAACAGCGTGGTTGAGAGCGCGTCGCCCGCCGTTGAGGTGGGGGAGATCAGCGTGTCGCTCACCACGTCGGTCTCGACGGGGTAGCCGGTGCGCGGGTCCAGGATGTGCCAGTAGCGCTGGCCGTCCTGCTCAAAGGTGCGCTCGTAAAGGCCGCTTGTCACCACGGAGCAGCTGCGCACGGTCACGGTGTTCACTACCTTGGTGCCGCCCGGCTCGTTGGGGTCGCGGATACCCACGGCCCAAGCGCTGCCGTTGGGCTTTGAGCCCACAGCCAGGATGTTGCCGCCCAGGCTCAACAGAGCGCTTTCCACACCGCGCTCGCGCAGCGCCTCTGCCAGCTTGTCGGCGATGTATCCCTTGGCGATGCCGCCCAGATCGAGCTTGGCCGCCGGGTCCGCCAGCTGCACGGTGGTGCCGTTTACGCTCACGTTCTCCCAGCTCACATGAGGAAGCGCGGCGGCTATGTCCGCGTCGGCGGGGCGTACGCCCTCGTCGAAGTCCCACAGCGTGGAGACCGCGCCGATGGTGACGTCGAAGCGCCCTGCGCTCTGCGCGCTCCACTCCACGCCCGCCTGGATCACCGCGGCGGTTTCGGGGTCCACCTCCACCGGCGCGCCGCCGGCAGCGTTGACGCGCGCGATGTCCGAGGCGCTGTCGTACAGGTCGAACAGCTTGTCGTAGCGGTTGCACAGCCGCCCCAGCTCGGCGATGGCGCCTTCGTCGTCGTACACGGTGAACTGGCAGAACGTGTCAAAGGCAAAGGTCGAGCCGGTGTAAGGATCGCCGGGGGTATGGGCGGCTTGTCCTTGCGAACCTGCGCCCGAGTTTGCCCCGTCGTGCGCGCAGCCAACAAGTCCTGGGGCGAGAAGCGCTCCGGCTCCCAGGGTGGCCAGCGCGCCCACACGGCGGATAAGCGCCCGGCGCGAGAGGGGCGCGCAGGCGGGGAGGGGGCGTGCGGCTGCCGCTTTGCGAGAAGAACCCGGCACGTCCACCACCATGTCGAGCGCGCTGGGGACGCTGCGGCAGCTTCTGTTGGCGTCGCCGTTTCCGAGGGGGGCCGTTACCTGGGCAAAACGGGGGCGCGTGCTTCTCATGGCAACCTTCCCTGCGGTACGGCGCGCAGCGCGAGCGAGGTCAGTGCGCCCACGGCAAGGCCCGCCACCACGCCTGACACGGCGAGCATCGGCGCATTCACCAGCGCCACCGCCGGCGAGAGTAACGCCGCCACGAGCGCGAGCTGCCCGGCGTTGTGCGCCACACCGCCGATAACCGACACCGCAACGAGCGAGAACCACCCGCTCTTCTCGGCTAGGATCATAAGTGCCAGCGAGAGAAAGCCGCCGGCAAGGCTGTACAGCATCATGGAGGGGTTTGCGAACAGCAGCCCCGTGCACAGCACCTTGGCGAGCATGAGGTAAAAGGCCGGGCGCTCGCCCAGGCGCTCCAGCGCGAAAAGCACCACCGCGTTGCCCAGGCCGAGCTTGACGCCGGGCACCGTCACCGGCAGGGGGATAAGCGCCTCAACGTAGGCGGCCACTAGCGCCACGCAGGTGAGCAGGCCGTACAGCGCGATGCGCTGCCCGTGCGAGGCTGCCCGCGCCGGGCGTGCCGGACGCTCCGTGCCGCGCGCTGCGGGCTCGGCCGCGTCGGGTGCGCCTTTGGTTTTCCGGTATGTCTGGTCTGCTCTGGTCATGGGCGCCATTATACCGGTATGCTTGGAGGGAATCGACCGTTTCCCGCAGCGCTTTGGCGGCGCGGCGTGCCGGGGTGCCGGCTGCGTTCGCGCGCGTTTGCGCTTGCTGGCTCCGCGCGCCGTCGCCGCAAGGCTCTGCCCGCTGCGAGGTACGCCAGAAAGGATGCCCCATGGCCGTGTTGTTTATCGAGTACCCGCCCTGCTCCACCTGTAAAAAGGCCAAGAAATGGCTGGACGAGCACGGGATTGCCCACGTTGACCGCCATATTGTGGAGGAGCCGCCCACCGCGGAGGAGATCGCCACCTGGCGCGAGCGCTCTGGTCTGCCGCTGCGCCGCTTCTTCAACACGAGCGGCATGAAGTACCGCGAGCTCGGCGTGAAGGCCCAGCTCGATGCAGGCATGTCCGACGAGGACGCTTACGCCCTCTTGGCAACCGACGGCATGCTGGTGAAGCGCCCCATCGTGGTGAGCGACGAGGGCGCCGGCACCACCGTGCTCGTTGGCTTCCGCGAGAAGGGCTGGGAGGCGGCGCTGCTGTAAGAGGGCCGTTGCAAATGTGACCGCCTGCGCGGCAAGCGGATGCGTGCCCAACAGGGCCGGGGTGGCAAGGATCCGAAATCCGATATCGGGCGGATTTCGGGTTCTTGCCACCCCGGCCCACGCGTTTCGCTGCACTTCTCGCCCATGCGCTGGAAGGCGTTTTTGTCACGTCCGCCGCGTCTGCGGCCTTAAGCGCGCGCCTCCTGCTAAGCTGGAGAAGACTCGGCATGAACGCGCGGCACCGCATCGCCGCGCTCGGCGGAAAGGGTGGGAACATGGCTATCAGCAAGGCGGAGACCGTCGTGCGCTCTGACAGCGCGCGCGTTGGCTTTATCGGGTTCGGCAACATGGCCACGGCCATGGCGGAGGGCTTCATCGCCTCGGGCAAGGTGGCGGCGAGCCGCATCTACGCGTGCGCCGGCAACTACCAGCGCCTCATCAAGCGCGCCGAGGCCATGGGCGTGCGTCCGCGCAAGGACGCAGAGAGCCTGGTGGCCTCGTCCGACGTGATCATCGTGGCCGTGAAGCCTCACGTGGTTCCCGAGGCCCTGGCGCCGGTTGCCAAGAAGCTGGGCGACAAGCCCATCATCTCGGTGGCGGCCGGCTGGTCGTGCGCGCGCTACGAGGAGCTGCTGCCCGGCACGCACCACATCTCCACCATGCCCAACACTCCCGTGGCGGTGAACGAGGGTATCGTGGTGTGCGAGAGCACCCACACGCTCACTGAGCGCCAAGAGAAGCTGGTGCGCTCGCTTCTGGAGTCGCTCGGCACGGTGCAGGACATCGACAGCAGCCTGATGAGCATCGCCGGCACGATCTCGGGCTGCTCGCCGGCGTTTGTTGCCATGGTGATCGAGAGCCTGGCTGACGCTGCGGTGAAGTACGGCATCCCGCGCGCGCTGGCCTATCCGCTGGTGAGCCAAACGGTTGCCGGCACCGCCAAGCTGCAGCTCGCAAACGGCACGCATCCCGGCGCCATGAAAGACGCCGTGTGCTCGCCGGGCGGCACCACCATCCGCGGCGTGGCGGCGCTTGAGGAGGCAGGCCTGCGCTCGGCCTTCATCAAGGCGATCGACGCCATCGAGGGGTAGCGCGCCGCTTTCGCGCGCTTAGCCGCACGGTGGCGGCGGTGGCGGGCGGTTGCCCGCGGATATGACAGGTAAGATAAGAAAAGGTTGGTCGCTCCAACGTCAGCTTAGAGGCCGAAAAAGGCGATTAAGTGGTCGTTGGGGCGACCAACCGCGTTTTGGATGACGAACATGCGGGCAACGGGCCCGATGTGCGGACGGCATGCCGGGCGATCGGGATGGTCGGGCGACCGGGGCGGCCAGCCAGGGACAGCGGCGCCTTAGCCGAAAAGCCCGCCCCAACCGTCGTCGTCCTTGTCGGACTTGGGGCCGCGGTCTACGTAGAGCTTGCGGGTCTTGCGCTCAGACAAAAACGCCACCAGCGCGAACAGCGCGATGCCGCCGATGAAGAGAATCGCCACGCCAGCGCGCGTGCCGAACAAAAAGTTAAAGAAAGCGTCCATTCCCTACCTTTTCACCTGTGGGCATATTTGCATCAGTATATACTGGCGTGAGGTCACGAGAAGCGCCAAATGCGCGAGGAGGCTAAACGAAACGTTTGCCCGCGGGCGCTTGTTGGAAGGATCGCTATGCTAGATATGAAGTTTGTCCGAGAGAACCCTGACGCGGTTGACGAGGCCATGCGCTCGCGCAACACCACGTGGGACCGCGAGCGGTTCTTCTCTCTTGATAACGATCGCCGCGCCGTGATCGTGGAGGTCGAGGAGCTGCAGGCCAAGCGCAACAGCACGTCCAAGGAGATCGGCCAGCTCATGAAGGCGGGCGACAAGGACGCTGCCGAGGCTGCCAAGGCCAGCGTGCGTGCCATCAACGACCGCGTGGCCGAGCTCAACGCGCGCCGCACCGAGCTGGAGGCGGCCCTGACCGACCTCATGGCGCACCTGCCCAACCTGCCGTACAAGAACACCCCCGTGGGCAAGGACGAGACCGAGAACCCCGAGCGCCGTCGCTGGGGCACCCCGCGCGATTTCGCAGCCGAGGGCTTCGAGCCCAAGGCGCACTGGGACCTGGGCACCGAGCTGGGGATTCTGGACTTCGACCGCGGCTCCAAGCTCTCCGGCGCGCGCTTCACCGTGCTGGCCGGCGCCGGCGCCCGCCTAGACCGCGCGCTGCAGAACTACTTCTTGAACACGCACATAGCGCACGGCTTCAAGGAGTTCATCCCGCCGGTGATCGTGAACCGCGAGATCATGTACGGCACGGGTCAGCTGCCCAAGTTCGAGGACGACGCCTACCACACCGGCGAGGATCAGTTCCTGATCCCCACGGCCGAGGTCGTGCTCACCAACCTGCATGCCGGCGAGGTGCTCGACGCCAAAGACCTGCCGCTGCACTACACCGCGGGCACCCCGTGCTTCCGCGAGGAGGCCGGCTCGGCTGGCCGCGATACGCGCGGCATCATCCGCCAGCACCAGTTCACCAAGGTCGAGATGGTGAAGTTCGCCACGCCCGAGACCTCCGACGACGAGCTCGAGAGCATGGTGGCCGAGGCCGAGTTCATCCTGCAGCAGCTTGAGCTGCCGTACCGCGTGATCAGCCTGTGCACCGGCGACCTGGGCTTCTCGGCCCGCCAGACCTACGACATCGAGGTGTGGCTGCCGAGCTACAACGCCTACAAGGAGATCAGCTCGTGCTCAAACTGCGGTGACTTCCAGGCGCGTCGCGCGCAGATCAAGTACCGCGACCCCGAGCACTTCAAGGGCACGCGCTTCGTGCACACGCTGAACGGCTCCGGCCTGCCCACGGGCCGCACCATGGCCGCCATCATGGAGAACTACCAGAACCCCGACGGCTCCATCACCGTGCCCGAGGTTCTGCGTCCCTACATGGGCGGCATGGAGAAGATCGAGGCGTAACCGGCTTCCGGCAGCCTTTCTGGACACGCTGCCGCTTGCGGGCCCCGCGCGCTTTTCGGCGTGCGGGGCCTTTTCTTGTGCTGAGACAGCGCGGCCAGACGAGAGGGATCACGGAGCGCGGCAGTGCCGGGTCGCGCAGCGGCACCGGCGGAGAGGCGCGCCGGGGTGTGCGGTGGCGCCAACGAGGGAGGCGCCGGGCGCTAGTTGGCCCAGCGCTCGAAGAAGGCCAGGGCGTTTTCGGCACAGAGCTTGCGCGTGATCTTCTCGCCGAAGCGCTGGGCGAGAAGCTCCTGGAACGCCGGCATGTCGGCGGCCGTGGCGATGCAGGGCGGGGTGTCGCATCCGTCGAAGTCGCTGCCGAGGGCGATGACGTCCTCGCCGCCGAGCGTAAGCCAGCGGTCCAGATGGCGCGAGATGTCGTCGAAGGTGGGCGTGCCGGACTCTGTGATGAACAGGTCGGCGAAGTTGAAGCCCACGAGGCCGCCGCGGTCGCGGATCTCGGCAAACTGCGCGTCGGTGAGGTTGCGCGGGGCGGGACACACGGCGCGGCTGTTGGAGTGGCTTGCCACGAAGGGGCGCTCGGCGTGCTCGACCACGTCGGAGAAGCACGGGTCGTTGAGGTGCGACACGTCTATGACGATGCCGGCGCGCTCGAGGGTGCCGAGCACGCGGATGCCCGTGTGGCTTAAGGGACGCTCGGTGTCGTGGCCGCTGGCAAGCGGCCCGGCCCCGTTCCACGAGAGGGACGCCATGAGGACGCCCTCGCGGGCGAGCGCCCCCACCAGCGCCGGCTCGAAGCCGAGCATGCGCGCGTTCTCGATGGTGCGGACGCCAACGATGAGGCCCTGTTCGAGGGCGGGGCGTATCTCGCGGGCGCTGGAGACCAGACGCAGACGGTCGCTGTGCTGCTCGGCCTGGGCGGCGAGGTTGTCCATCACGTGGCGGTAAAAGCCCTGCGCCTGCTCGGGCGTTATCTCATCGGGAATGAAGCAGGCAAAGCACTGTGCCCACGGCGTCTGCGCTATGCCGTCGAGCGAGACGTGGCAGCGGTTGCGGGCGATGCTGCGCACGCCGGCGGGGTCCTGCTCGTCGCCGGGGCCGTAGGCGGCTAACCCCGTGGCGCGTTTGAGCGCGTCGGGCAGCGTGGGCCAGGCGAGACGATCGGCGGTGTCGCAATGCAGGTCGAACACGGGGTAGGGGGCGGGCATGCGGGCTCCTTTCTATGCGGGCGAGAAGCGCGGGCGCGGAATGCGAGTTGGCGGGTGCGAGGCCGGGCTGGGGCCCGGGCACGGCAAACCCCTCACCATCATAAAACTCCGTGCGGACACGTTCACAAAATGAAAAGAACAAATGTTCGTATTGTGGCTCCGCCCATGCTATGGTAAAGCCGTAAACCACGTTGCGAGGAGGGGCCATGAGCACGCAGTATCCCATCGAGGCCATCTTGTTCCAAAGCGCGGATGACGAGGAGGAGCTTACGGTTTCATGCAGCTACGACGCCTACGGCTTGCGGGTGCGTCAGGAGAGCGCCGGGGATCTCACCCAGTGGTGCTTTGAGGAGTCGCCGCACGTGCTTTCCGTGAGCGTTCCCACCTTTGAGCTCAAACCGCTGCTCGATTACCTGCATGTGGACGATCCCGCGCTGCTTCCGCCGCTTTTGGCTGCGGCGTACGGCGACTACGACGCGTCCCAGCGCGTACGCGATCTGCTGCGCCGGCTTCACGTGCCCTACGAGGTTGCCGAGAGCCCCATCGTGCGGTAGGCGGGTTCGCGCGTACCGTATACTGGTTGCCTGGCTAGGTTACGGGCTTTGCGTCACGCAGCGAAAGGCGGCTTGTGCATGAAACCTCAATGGCAGACGCGGTACCGCTCGGTATCGCACCGGGAGTACGCGGAGAGCTACGACGCGCTGGTGGTTGGCGCGGGCCCCGCCGGCATCATGGCAGCCGTGGAATGCGCGCGCGCCTGCAAGAGCGTGCTGTTGGTGGAGGCCGGTTCGCTTCCGCGCGAGAAAAGCTGCGGCGGCATGCTCAACCGCTATTCGCTGAGGGCGCTTGAGCCGTACGGCGCCGTTCCGGAGTGCATGGTGCTTGACCCGCGGTGGATCACCTTTCGCTACTTCCACATGGATCGGCGCGTGAAAAAAGCTACGAACGTGCGCTTTCTCAACGTTGACCGCACGCTGTTCGACGCTTGGCTTTTGAGCTTGCTGCCCGAGAACGTGAGCGTGCTTGCGCAGGCGCCCGTGGCGTCGGTGAGCCAGACGCCGCGCGGAGTGGAGGCGTACGTGCGCGTGCGCGGGGAGCGCGAGCCGGTGCTGCTGCGTGCGTCGTACCTTATTGCGGCGGACGGGCCGCGCGCCACGGTGCGCGAGTGCCTGGGGCTGCGCCCGTTCGACCGCTACCTTACCGTGCAGGAGTACATGCGCATCGAACCCGGTGCGCTCGAGCCGTGTTTCGACTGCGTGTGCTCGCACGCCTTCCCGCGTGAGTACGGCATCGGCTACCTCATGCCCAAGGGGCCCGTAGCCATTGTGGGGTCGGTGTTCTACCCCGGGACCAAGCACGCGGAGCGCAAGCACGAGGAGGTGCTCGAGGCTCTCAAGCGCACCTACCCGCTGGGGGAGGCCGTCAAGCGCGAGGTGTGGATGGCCGCGCACGTGCGCCGCCCGGCCGACCTCGTGGCGGGACAAGGTCGCATCTTGCTTGCGGGCGAGGGCGGCGGGTTCCTCTCGTGCACCTCGGGCGAGGGCATTTCGTTTGCGTTGAACTCAGGGATACGGGCGGGTAAGGCGGTTGCCGCTGCGGTGGCCTCCGGCGAGCGCGATGCCGACGGGGCCCTTGCGCGCTACGAGCGGGCGCTTGCGCCCATGAAGCGCAACCTGGCGTTTAGGATGGCCATGTTCCCGTTCATGAACAGCGCGTGGGGCAAAGACGTTGCCTGCGTTATTCCTACGCCGCTGGTGAGCAAGGCAACCGAGCATCTGTAAGCTGGGACACCGCCCTGTCCGTGCCTGGGTGACAGCCGGAAGGCTGCCGGGAGCCTGTAAGCTGCAAGCCTGCGGATGGGCTGCAGCTGGCATGCTGGTGAGTTGGGGCCGGCGCGTTCCTGGATGTTGCTTGGGAGCGCCTGGGGGCGGCTGGCGGCCTGAGAAATTTTTTTTGAAATGACGCTTGACACACGGTGGGGTGGATGCGATTATATTCCTCGCGTCGCGCCGTTACCTCAGCTGGATAGAGGGACTGACTACGAATCAGTACGTCACAGGTTCGAATCCTGTACGGCGCACCAGCTGAAAGGACAAGCCCGGAGCCTTCAAGGTTCCGGGCTTTTTCCGTATATGGGCGCTGTGTTGGTGATCGCATGGCTGCGGCCAGCGTGATCAACCTGAGCTTGCGTGTCGTCATCGCTGCCGACCGGCCAGCGGCGTTCTGATCTTCGAGATTTCCATGGCAAAAATGCGCTGCGTCTAACTTCTCTGTTTGGGTCCGGACAGGCGGGTATACTGTGCGTGTTATATTCGCGCACGCCTCACGAAAGGAAGATGCCTCATGGCGCTTACAGAGCAAGTTACCTCCGTTTTGAACGAGCAGATCAACAAGGAGCTGTACTCCGCTTACCTCTACCTCACCTTTGCCGACTACTACGAGGACCGCGGCCTCAAGGGCTTTGCCAACTGGTACGAGATCCAGGCCAAGGAGGAGATGGACCACGCCATGGCCATCCGTCGCTACCTGCTGGACAACGACTTCGCGCCCACGATGGAGGCCATCGCTAAGCCCGACAAGACTTTCGCCAACGATCTCGAGCCGCTGGAGGCTGGCCTCGAGCACGAGGAGTACGTCACCGGCTTGATCCACCACTGCTACGAGGTGGCGCACGAGGTGCATGACGTGCGCACGATGAAGTTCCTGGATTGGTTCGTGTCCGAGCAGGGCGAGGAGGAGACCAACGCCCGCGACATGATCACCAACATGAAGCTCTTCGGCTGCGACCCCAAGGGCCTGTACGATCTGGATCGCGAGTATCAGGCGCGCGTCTACACCCAGATGACCGCCCTGCCGCTGTAAGGCGCTGCCGCCTCAACGCGTTGGCGCATCTGCGTCCGCTTAGTTCACGTTGCGGCGTTGCTCGTCACACTTGCAGTAAAGCCGTCTCGCCATCTTGAACTGCCTCCCATTTCTTGGACTGGAACATAGCGTCCGAGTGATGGGAGGCTTTTTCGTGCGGCGGGGTCAAGTGTAGGTTGCTCGTTGAAGGACGCCGCCTATCTGGTTGCCCACCTGTCCGTCCCGTTTCATCTCTCTCGCCTCCTCCCGCCCCGCTTTGTTTCCGTTGCTTGCGCCTTTGGGTTCAGGGCATTTGCAGCGAGATGTTCGGGGTACAATCCACCGTAAGGCGACTTTCAGCTCGGCTCGCCCAACGCACCTGCGCAATAGGGGGTCATGATGGATCTTACGCCCACGTACTATCTTTTCGGCTTGCTGCCGGTGGGGGTTTCGGTGATCAAAACGATCCTGGAGCTGGTGTTTCTCGTCCTGGGGATTGTGTGCATGGTTCGCTGGCTCCGCAAGAAGTGACGTCTTCGCTACAATCGGTTGGCAGGCAACCAACTGAGAGGCGGGCAGGATGGTCGAGATGCGGGATGCGGCATGCCAGGCGGTGGCTAGCCCGGAGCGCGTTATCGGGCGCTTTGCGCCGTCACCTTCGGGGCGCATGCATCTGGGCAACGTGTTCTCGGCGCTTCTCGCATGGCTTTCGGCGCGTGCGCAAAACGGCCGGCTGGTGCTGCGCATAGAGGACCTGGACCCGCGGTGCGCCGATCCCGAGCGGGCCCGCCAGATCATGGACGATCTGCACTGGCTCGGCCTTGGCTGGGACGAGGGCCCCGTGTACCAGCATGACCGGCTCGACCTGTACGAAAACGCGCTCAAGCGTTTGCAGGCCATGCGAACGAGCTCCGCGTCGCAGGAGCCGGGCGCGCAGACGGCCGGTGAACCGCTTGTGTACCCGTGCTTCTGCAGCCGCGCCGAGCTGCACGCTGCGAGCGCGCCCCATGCAAGCGACGGGACGCCCATCTATGCCGGCACGTGCCGCCGCCTTACCCCTGATCAGGTGCGCGAGAAGAGCGCGCGCCGCCCGCCGGCCCTGCGCCTGCGAGTGCCTGAGGCGAACGACCCGGCGGGAGAGATCGCGTTTGAGGACCGTGTGTACGGGCTGCGCCGCGAAGTGCTCGCCGCGGAGTGCGGCGACTTTTTGATCCGCCGGAGCGACGGCGTTTTTGCCTATCAGCTTGCGGTGGTGGTTGACGACGCGGAGATGGGCGTAACCGAGGTGGTGCGCGGACGCGACCTGCTGGGATCGGTGCCGCGGCAGATCTACCTGCAGCGGTTGCTGGGGTATGCGCAGCCCGATTACGCGCACGTGCCCATGCTTGTGGCACCGGACGGCCGGCGGCTCTCCAAGCGCGAACACGATTGCGACCTAGGCGAGCTCAAGCGCCTGTTCGGCACGCCGGAGCGCCTGCTGGGACGGTTGGCGCATGCAGCGGGGCTGGCGCCGAGCGGCGAGCCTACAAGCGCCGAGCGGCTGGCAGAGACGTTTACGTGGGAAACGGTGCGCGACCATGCCGGCGACATCGTGATAGACGAGGCGTTTTTCGCGTAAGGGGTTTGTCGGGGTGAGAGCAGTGCGTAGCGCCATGCCGCCGCGAGGCGTGGTGGGCGTGTGGTTGTGGAGCGGAAATATTTCGCTTGCACCGGGCAACGCATCTGCGGTATCATTCTGAGCACTGTCCCGGAGAGCTGACCGAGAGGCCGAAGGTGCTCGCCTGCTAAGCGAGTATACCCCGCAAAGGGTATCTGGGGTTCGAATCCCCAGCTCTCCGCCAGTAGCAAACGCAAGCCCGCATCCCTTTTGGGATGCGGGCTTTTTGCATGAATGGGCTGGGGGTTCGAGCCTCGTTTAGGGTGGGCGGCGGTCTCGCTCTTATGTATATTTTACTGTGACAAGATACAATAATTAATCAATATAGTATTTTATCAATATAAAAATATATTGAAAGAACGGGGTAGATTATGGATGCTTTCGAAAAGATGACGTATGACCGGCTCGTTGAGAAGACGCAGGAGGCATTCCTTCTTGCTGTTGAGCTGTATAACAGGCCCACAATCAAGTACCACGTCGAAGGGTGCGCTTATTTCCTTTGCAACGCGTGGGAGCCATGCTTAAGGCGTATTTGATACGAGAGAAAGGTATGGTATCCATCTACTATCCGAAGAGCGATCGCACGCTCTCGCTCGAGGACTGTTTCAAGAGGATTTTCACAAATAGCTCAGACCCCTTACGCCGAAACATGGACAAGGTGATTGAGGTCAGGAACACGAGCACACACTTCATCGTTCCTGAGTACGAGTCGTTCTATGTGTCCTTGCTGCAGGCAAGTGTTGAGAATTACGATGCGCAGATGCGCCGACTTCTTGGTGTCGAGATAAGCGATCACATACCGGAGAATTATCTCATGCTTTCTGTTCGCAGGGGGTCGGTTGACGAGGATGAACGCCGCGCACGTTATGACCCCATCGTACTTAACAGAATGCTCGACCGAATGGAAGGTATTAGAACTACGGAAGACGAGCTCGAAAGCCGCCGTTTCGCCTGCACGTATGTTACCGAGCTTCGTGTAACGAAGCGAAAGTCTGCAGACCTCACGGTTCGCGTGTCGCGTGATGGTGATACGGTTGCCATGGTAAAGAGTCTTGTTGAGGCGAAGAACCGTTATCCATACCGGCCCAGTGGTGTTGTTAAGGAGATATGTGCCCGCGCGCGTCGTGAAGGTATCACCATTCTGCAGATGGGGGTCGATACGCGTGAGAGGACGAAGAGCGGGCGGCCCTTCAACATGTATATGTTTGGACTTTTTACGGCGTATTATTCGATGAAAGGGGACGTGCGGTATTCCTATGACGCATCCATGGAGGGAGAAGAGCCAACGTATATCTACTCTCAGCAGGCGGTCGATCTTATCTGGGAGAAGATAAAAGAAAGCCCGAGCGGTGTCATAGACAGGCTCAGGTCTGAACTTTAGATATGAGCCGACCCCAGGAGCAAGGGAATTCTAAGCAACATTGCCTACTCCCATTCGGGAACCCAGCTTTGTTCCACCCAAGTCGGCAAAAAACATTTTAGCAGGTTGGACAAGAAAAGAAAAATACATGTATGAAGGAGGCTGCGCCAACTTGCCCCATCGCACCCCCCCCCTTTTTTCACCCCGCCGCCGGCATGGGGTGCCGGGTTCCTGGGGTACCATAGGCGCAGTTGCTTTCCCTTACCTGAAAGGACGCGCCATGACGGGTCAGCGCATTGCCCTGCGGGCGTTTTCCGCCCGCCTCGCCCGCCCCACCTGCTTTTCCCGCGTTGCCTGCGCGGCCGCGCTGCTCGTCATGCTCGCGCTGGCCTTTGCCGCCGCGCCGCGCCGCGCCTACGCCGACGACTACACCACCGGCCCGGTGAACATCACGGCAACGGTTGGCGCCGACGGCGCGCTCACGGTGGTTGAGCAGCGCACCTTTGACTTTGACGGCAGCTTCAACGGCGTGTACTGGGACATCCCGCTGGCCACCAACCAACAGGGCGTCGCAAGCGGCGTGGAGGTGCTCTCGGCGCGCGACGTAACCGACGGCGCCGTGTTCGAGAACGCCGGCGCCCCGGCGTCCGCCCAGGTGGGCGATGTCAACAAATACACCGTTGAGGTTAAGCAGGCCGCTTCTGGCAGCATATGCGAGGTCATGCTCTACAAGCCTCAGGAGGACGCCGAGGCAACCTACGAGCTCACCTACCGCCTCACCGGTGCGGTGATGGCTTGGGCCGACACGGCCGAGCTGTACTGGCAGTTCGTGGGGCCCGACTGGCAGGTGGACTCAACGGACGTGACGCTTACCGTGCGTCTGCCCGCAAGCGGCTCCTTCACCGTGGGAGACAACCTGCGCGCCTGGGGTCACGGCCCCTACAACGCCACGGTCGAGCTGGACGACGCCACCGCCGCGGTAACCTACCGCGTGCCGCGCGTCGCGTCCGGCTCCTTCGCCGAGGCGCGCATCGCCTTCCCGGCCTCGTGGGTGCCCGGGCTGACGCCGGCGGGCGAGGAGCGCCTGCCCACCATCCTTTCCGAGGAAGAGGTCTGGGCTGACCGCGCCAACGCCGAGCGCGAGCAGGCGCGAACCGTTCAGCTGGCTTCCAGCGTGGCGGCGGTAGCGGCGCCGGCGGTGTTTCTCGCCATCGTGGCCGCCCTCAAGCTCACGCGCAAAAAGCCGCAGGTTCCGCACCTCGACTACTTCCGCGACGTGCCCTCGGCCGACCATCCGGCCGTCATCGCCGCGTTCACGCACAACAGCACCGTGAGCAACGAGGCGTTCATCTCCACGCTCATGAAGCTCACCGACGACCGCGTGATCAAGCTCGAGCAAGAGCGCCGCGAGGAGAAGCGCCTCTTCGGCACCAAGGAGGTCGAGGAGTACCGCATCGAGCTGGTGGACCCGTCTGGCGCCTCCAACCCCATTGACCGCGCCGCACTCGCGCTCTTCTTTGGCGCGGAGCCCGCGGCGGGCGCCGCGCAGGCCTTCGGCGCCATGCGCGACGCGGCAAAGCACGACGCCAAGGGCTACAACAAGCTGCACGAGAACTTCCGTTCCGAGGTGACCGCCGCGCTCGAGCAGCGCAACCTGGTGGCCTCCAGCGGCACCGGCGCGAGCGTCGCAAGCGTCGTCATAGCCTTTTTGCTGATTATCCTGGGCTTGGCGCTCTGGCTGGAAAACGACGCCAACCCGCTGGCGTTCGCCGCGGGGGTGGCGCTTGCCATCGCCGGCGGCGCCCTCGGCTGCACGTTCAAGCGCCTGACGCAGGAGGGTGCCGAGCTGGACGCGCGCTGCCAGGCGCTCAAGCGCTGGCTCGAGGACTTCACGCGTCTGGGCGAGGCGGTGCCCGGCGACTTGGTGCTGTGGAACAAGCTGCTGGTGCTGGCCGTTGCCCTGGGCGTTTCCGACGAGGTGCTGCGCCAGCTGGCCGACGCCGTGCCGCCCGAGCAGCGCCAGGACGCCTACGGCGGCTACTACTACCCGGTGTACTGGTGGTGCTACCCGCATCGCGGCATGGCGTCGCCGGCGCACGAGATGGGCGAGACCTACAAGCTTACCGTGGGCGAGCTGGCCTCGAGCGTGAACAGCTCCGGCGGCGGCCTGGGCGGCGGCTTCTCCGGCGGCGGGGGAGGCGGCGTGGGCGGAGGCGGTGGCGGCGCGTTTTAGCGCCACGGCGCTGGGCCGCCTGCGTGAGCGGAATGCCAACGCGCCCGGCATCTCGGCGTCATGCCGCGGTGCCGGGCGCTTGCGTAAGCGGGTTAGCAGGCGGAGGTGCTCAGTCCGAAAGCTCCATGCCGTACAGGTAGTACTCGCTTGCCAGCACCTTGCGGCTGGCGCGCGGCGTTTTGTACGCGGCGCGACGCTTGAGACCGCGCTTCTCGTAAAAGCGCCAGGAGCAGGTGGTGTCGGTGAGCAGGTAGGCGTCCGCGGCGCCTTCGGAGCGCAGGTACGAGGCGGCGGCGTCGAGCAGCAGGCTGCCTGCGCCGGTTCCGCGCGAGCGCTCGGCCACGGCCAAGAGCACCACCTCGTAGGTGTCGGGAAGCTGGCTTTGCGCCACCAGCTCGGCGTTGATGCGGTCCTCGCCCTGGGCGTAGCGGTAGAACTCCTGCACCGCGCCCGGGTCCTTCTCGACCATGAGCGCCAGGGCCGACGCCTGGCGCGAGAGCCAGGTGAGCCGGTCGGTTTCGCGCGGTTGCCCGGCGCGGGCCAGCACTACGCCGACCACTTTGTTGTTTACCACGGCTACCTGTGAGAACGTTGAGCGGGCCAGGCAAAAGGCCAGATCGGCCTGGGCTTCCAGGCGCGCGTACGAAAGGGAGGGGCACTCCGCGTGCCACGCCTCGCACACGATGGCGGCAACGGCGTCGAAATCGTCTTCTTCAAACGGGCGGTACTGCGCACTTGAGACCATGGGGCCTTCCTTTCATAGCTATCTTGTTCTATCACGTGCGGCCCCGGCTCGTGTGAAGGTGGGATGTGCTTCGGATTGTCCGTCGTTTCTCCTTAGTTGTGGATAAAAAGGGGCGGCGCGCAACAACGCTTGCGCACGTTGTCCGGCCGTGCTTTCGCGGCGGCACCCCCTGTTCTCGGGCGCTTGAGGGGCGGGGTGCGGTACAGTAGGTGTACCGCCGTTTCTGCCCAGCGGGGCATTGGCGCGGCGGGCGTGGTTGCCGGGGCGCGGTGCCCCGGCTCGAACAAGAGGGGGTTTTATGGCCACAGATCCGACCATCCGTCGCGCGCTCATCTCGGTGACGGACAAGACCGGCGTCGCCGCGTTCGCGCGCACGCTCGCCGACGAGTTCGGGGTTGAGATCATCTCGACCGGAGGCACGGCTAAGGCGCTTGAGGAAGCCGGCGTGAAGGTTCGCCCCATCGAGGACTTCACCGGGTTCCCCGAGATGATGGACGGCCGCGTCAAGACCCTGCACCCCAAGGTTCACGGCGCGCTTCTCGCCCGCCGCGACTCCGAGAAGCACATGGCCGAGGCCGCCGCGCACGACATCGAGCTCATCGACCTGGTGGTCGTGAACCTGTACGAGTTCGAGAAGACCGTGGCCAAGCCCGACGTGACCTTTGCCGACGCCATCGAGCACATCGACATCGGCGGTCCCAGCATGCTGCGCTCGGCCGCCAAGAACGCCGACTCGGTGACCGTGGTTATCGACCCGGACGACTACGACGCGGTGCTCGCCGAGATGCGCGCCAACAACGGCGCCACCACGCTGGCAACGCGCCGCTGCCTGCAGTACAAGGTCTACAGCGCCACCGCCCGCTACGACGCCGCCATCTCCGACTGGATGGCCGAGCAGCTGGTGGCCGAGGAGAACTTGCCGCAGGACCGCGGGCTGGCCAACGTGGTGCTTTCGGGCGGCGTGCTGGTTGACCCGGACGCCGACGGCTCCGATACCGCCGACGACGCCTTTGACGAGCTGGCGATCGACGCCGAGGAGTGGAAGACCGCCCCCGACGACCAGATGCTCGTGGTGCTGCGCAAGCAGCAGGACCTGCGCTACGGCGAGAACCCGCACCAGGCCGCGTCGTTTTACCGCACGCCCGGCGCCACCGAGCACGCGCTCGTGAACGCCGAGCAGCTGAACGGCAAGCCGCTCTCGTACAACAACCTGCTGGACACCGACGCCGCGTGGAACCTCGCGCGCGAGTTCGACGAGCCGGCCGTGGTGATCCTGAAGCACCAGAACCCCTGCGGCTCCGCCATCGCCGCCGACGCCGTCACCGCTTACGACCGCGCCTTCGCGTGCGATCCCAAGAGCGCCTTCGGCGGCATCATCGCGGTGAACCGCGAGGTCGATCTGGCGTTCGTGGAGCACATCAACGCCAACAAGCAGTTCGTGGAGGTGCTTATCGCCCCGTCGTACGCGCCCGACGCGCTGGAGCTTTTGCAGCAGAAGAAGAACCTGCGCGTGCTCGCCACCGGCGGCATCGACGCGCCCACCTCGCTGGAGTTCCGCTCGGTAGACGGCGGCATGCTCGTGCAGACCGTCGACCGCGTGGCCGAGGACCCGGCAACCTTCACCGTGCCCACCAAGCGCAAGCCCACCGACGCCGAGATGGACGACCTGCTCTTTGCCTGGCGCGTGTGCAAGGGCGTGAAGTCCAACGCCATCCTCATCGCCAAGGACAAGATGGGCATCGGCATGGGCCCCGGCCAGCCCAACCGCGTTGACTCGGCGCTTCTGGCCTGCCAGCGCGCGCACGAGGTGTGCGAGCGCGAGGGTCTGGGCACCGACGGGCTGGTGTGCGCTTCCGACGCGTTCTTCCCGTTCCGCGACAACATCGACACGCTGGCGGCTCAGGGCGTGAAGGCCATCATCCAGCCTGGCGGCTCCATCCGCGACGACGAGTCCATCCAGGCTTGCGACGAGTACGGCATCGCGATGGTGTTCACCGGCACTCGCCACTTCCGCCACTAAGCCTTTCTGCCGAGCGTTCGCTTTGATTTTCGCGTGCCCGGGTTCTGCGCAGACGCGCGGGGCCCGGGCAGCGCGCTTTTTGTGTCTGTCGCGCGGTGGGCGCGGGTGGCAAAGCGTGCGGAGCGCCCCGGTGTCCGCGCCGCCCCATGGCGGGCGCGTATCGGCACAGCTCGCTTTCAGCTTGGGGCGCGCGGGTATAATGGCCTGGACACGTTGGTCGGGACGATTCGCCGTTGCAAGGGGTGTGGGTCTATGTGCGATAAGAACGCAGGAGATTCCCAGGAAACCTTCGAGCTTGCCGAGCCGGCGCTGGTGTGCCGGTGGCGCCTTGCCCGCAAGCATGTCCCGCTGCTGAACCGGCACGTGCGCGCCCTTTCGGCGCGGCGCGTCAACGGCGGGCCGCTGGGGACCAACATGCTCTCGTGGGTGAAGCAGCACGTTGAGTGGTCGGTTGCGGAAGGGTCGTACCCCGAGGCCGACGGCGTGCTGATGCTGGTGGTGGACGTGAACGGCCAGGCGGCCATGAGCGTGGGCGCCTATGAGCCGCTGCCGAGCACGGAGGCCGCCGCGCTGGTTGAGCGCGCGGCGAGCGCCCGCGTTGAGCAGGGCGAGACGGGCGTGGCGCCGGAGCTTCTGGCCTACGCCGGCCCCGACGGGCTGACGCTGGTGGCCGGGGAGGACGAGGCGCTCTGCGGCGCGGCGTCGCTTGCGGCCCAGCTGGCCGAGACGCGCGGCATGGCGGTGGGGCGCGCGGCGGCGTGGGACAAGGACGCGCCCGAGCTCCTGCTTATCTCGGACGAGCACGGCGTGGTGAGCGCCGACGGCTTCGAGGGCCCGGTGGGGGCGTTTTTGTCGCAAGGCTTCGAGACGCTGCGCGCAAAGGCCTGACGCAAGCGGTTGCAGCGCCTGCGCGGTGCCTTGGCGCGGACTGCAGCCTGAGGTGGGAGGGGGCGCTGTGCCCAAGATCTACATCGTGGAGGACGACGAGCCCATCCGCGCCGAGCTGGCACACCTGCTTGAGCGCAACGGCTTTCGGGTGGCGTGGTGCGAGCGCTTCGACAACGTGGCCGACGAGGCGCTGGCCGCCCAGCCCGACGTGGTGCTGCTCGACCTCACGCTGCCGGGAACCGACGGGCAGCTGGTCTGCCGCGAGTTGCGCCAGCGCTCGGACGTGTTCATCATCATCCTCACCTCGCGCGTGACCGAGGTGGACGAGGTCATGGGCATGACCATGGGCGCGGACGACTTCATTCCCAAGCCCTACAGCGCCCGGGTGTTGGTGGCGCGCATCAACGCGCTGCTGCGCCGCCGCGCCGCGGACGCGCCGGAGCGCAACGTGCTGGCGCACAACGGGCTCACGCTCGACCTTTCGCGCTCGGAGGCGCATGCGGCGGGCGGCACCGTGGAGCTCACCAAAAACGAGCTGCGGATCCTCGCTTTGCTGATGCGCCACGCCGGCTCCATCGTGTCGCGCGAGGCCATCATGCGCGACCTCTGGGACTCCGACGCCTTTGTGGACGACAACACCCTCACGGTGAACATCAACCGGCTGCGCCGCTCGCTGGCAAAGATCGGCGTCGAGGGGTATCTGGTGACGCACCGCGGGCGCGGCTACGCGGTGTAGGCCGCGCGCCTGCGCTTCTCGGCCGCCCGCGTCGCGAGGGAGGATCTCATGGGATTTTGGCGCTTTGCGCGCTCGTACGCGTTCGTCGCGGCGCTCGCATGCGTGCTGTGCGCGACGCTGGCGCTCATGCTTGCGGTGGCGGGGGTGTCGGCGGCGCTTATCGTGCTGGCGTGCCTGCTGGTTGCCGCCGCGTTTGCGCTTGCCGTGGCGCTTGACTACGCGCGGCGGCGCTCGTTTTACGCCGACCTGGCCGATCTTTCCGAGTGCCTGGAGAACCCGCGCTTTGCCATAGAGATGCTGGAGCGCCCCGCGTACGCCGACGGCGCCGTAGCTTACGACGCGCTTGCGGCCGTCTCCAAGGAGGCCAGCGACGAGATCGCGGCGTTTCGCCGGCAAGCCGAGGATTACCGCGCCTACATCGAGACCTGGGTGCACGAGGCGAAGTCGCCCCTGGCGGCGGCCCACCTCATGCTGGAGAACCTCGCCGCCGAGGCCGACGGCGCCTCGTGGGAGCGCCTGGACGCGCTGGCCGAGGAGCTGCGCCGCGTTGAGCGCTACATAGAGCAGGCGCTGTTCTACGCCCGCTCGGAAACGGTCGAGAAGGACTACCTGGTGCGCCGGCACAGCCTGCGCGACCTGGTGGGCGCGGCGGTGCGGGCCAACAGCCACGCGCTTATCGCCGGGCACGTGGCCGTGTTTTTGCAGGGGCTCGACCGCGAGGTGTACGCTGACGACAAATGGGTTGTCTTCATGCTGGGCCAGGTGATCCAGAACAGCGTGAAGTACGCGCGCGAGACGGGCGCCGAGATCACCTTCGAGGCGCGCAGCGTGGGCGAGGGCTTGGCCGACGAGCATGTGGAGCTTGCGGTGCGCGACAACGGCTGCGGCATCTCGGCAGCCGACCTGCCGCGTGTGTTCGAGAAGGGCTTCACCGGCAGCAACGGGCGTGCTGCCCGCACCGGCAAGCGCGCCACGGGCCTGGGGCTGTACCTGGTGAGGCAGCTGTGCGGTAAGATGGGCCTAGGCGTTTCGGCGTCTGGCCGGGAGGGCGAGGGCTTCGCCGTGACGTTCTCGTTCCCGGTGAACCGCATGCACCTGATATAGGCGCGCTCTATTGAGGGGCGGGTGCGTGTGGCGGGCGCCGAGCATGCCTGCCGGGGATGTCCGCCTCCCATGGCAGGTGGGCTGTGCGCCTACTTCTCGGCGCGCTGCTTGAGCACGTCTTCCACGGTCTCGCCTTCCTCGGCGGCGAGCGAGCGACGCTTGGGCGTCACGATGCGCTGCGCGGGGTACACGCCGCGGTGGCCGGCCACCAGGTAGCTCACGAACGCGGTGATCACGAAGAAGGGCGCGCCTTGGCCGCCGAACATGTCGAGGGCGAGCATGACGGTGGTGATGGGCACGTTGAGCGCGGCGCCGAAGACGCCCGCCATGCCGAGCGCCGCCATGAAGCTGGGTTCGAGGCCGGTGACCGTGCCGAGCCATCCACCCAGCGCGGCTCCGATGCCGAACAGCGGCGTGACCTCGCCGCCCTGAAAGCCCGCACCTAGCGTGAGCGCCGTCATCACGAGTTTGAGCGCGGCGTCTGCCCAGCTGGCGGTGCCCGCGAAGCCGGCGGAGACAAGCCACTCCGAAAGCCCGCCGTAGCGGAAAAGCCCGAAGGCGGCGTAGGTGCCCAAAAGAACCAGCGAGCCTACCAGCGCTGCTACCAGGTAGTTGGTGAAGCGCGTGCCGTAAAAGCACTTGACCGCGCGGATGGCGAGCGAGAAGAGCCGCGCCACCAGCCCAAAGCCCACGGCCGCTGCGGCCACGAGCGCCACGGTGGCGGGCTCGAGCGCGGGTACGGCGCGGATGACGTTGAAGGCGTGCTCGGTGCCCAGGGCCCGCGCCACGGCGTCGCCGGTGAAGGCGGCTATCAGGCAGTAGAGCCCGGCGCCATAGTTGAGCTTGCCGATCGTGCACATCTCCATGCCGAAGAACGTGCCGGCCAGCGGCGTGCCGAAGACCCCGCCGAAAGCCGCCGAGATCCCCGCGAGCATGAGGTCCTGCCGCTCGCGCCCGGCAAGGCCCGCGCGCTCGGCCACGTTGCTGGCGATGGTGCCGCCGATCTGCACCGCCGTACCCTCGCGGCCGGCCGAGCCGCCGGCCAGATGCGTCGCCACCGAGCATGCGAACGTGAGGGCGGCCATGCGCGCGCGGATGGGTGTGCCGGTGACCGAGCTGTCGATTACCAGGTTGTTGCCGCGGGCGGCGCGCAGGCCGTGGTTGCGGTAGATCCAGGCGGTGGCTACGCCCACCACCGGCAGCAGGCAGAAGAGCCAGGCGTGCTGCTCGCGCGCGCCGGTCACCAGGTTGAGCGCGGCGAGGAAGGCCCAGGCCGCCACGCCCATGGCGGCGGAGACCACCAGGGTGAGCACCAAGGTGCGCAGGCTGGCGCGCATGTTGCCCAGGTCGCGTCGGGTGTCGGCGGCAAGCTGGCGCTCGGTGCGCACCAGGCTTGCGCTCAAGGGGGCGAGGATGCCGGTGCCGCGCGGGCGGTCGCGGCCGGATAACGTAGACGGGCGCATGCGGGTTCCTTCTGCCGGATGGGTGTTCCGCAGGCATTATAGTCTCCGTCTCCTGACTTTTTGCCCTACACGACGCGATTGACGCGGCTGTCCCGGTTTGGACTGCACGGAGGTGTGCAAATATTTGAGCTATGAACGATTGACGGCAGTGGTCTCTGTCGGGCCTTTGGAAAAATGCATACGCATGGCAGGCTATCAGGTACAACAATGATCGTTATGCATAAAAGCGACCCTCGAAGCAGGGAGGGGACGCAGCCCGGACCGGAAATCGTTCATAGCTCGAATATTTGCACGGCGCGTGGACCGCGTGCGGCCACGCCGTTACCTTGGCGTACCCATGGCTGCGCCGCCGCTCGATTCTGTGACCGGCATCTTCGGAAAAACGCGTCCACGGGGTATAACATATGTATCTGTGTCTATGCGGCAACGCCGCAGAGAGGGTGTTATGAACTTCGAGATACGCCTCAACTGCGAGGACGACGCCTACGAGGTGCGCCAGCGCGTGTTCATGGAGGAGCAGGGCTACCGAAACGAGTTCGACGAGATCGACGAGGACGCCACGCATCTCACGATCTACACCGACGGGGAGCTGGTGGGCTGCGCGCGCCTGTATCCGAGCGAGCCGGGGTCGCCCCACTTCATCTTGGGGCGCGTGGCGGTGCTGCCCGAGTACCGCGGACAGGGTTTTGCCACCGAGCTTATCTGCGCCGCGGAGGACGTGGCGCGCGAGCTGGGGGCCGACACCATCCGCCTGCACGCCCAGGAGTACATCCAGGGGCTCTACGGCAAGCAGGGCTACGTGCCGGTGACTGCGGTTGATTTTGAAGACGAGGGCCAGCCGCACGTGTGGATGGAGAAAGTCATCGACGCTACCGACGATCACGCCGTGTAGCCGCGATCCGTGCGCCAATCTAGGCCGTGCTTAATTTGGCGCATTACGTAAGACAGAATGCGCCAAATTAAGCACGGCCTAGATTGGCGCAGTGGGGAGGAAGCAATGGCAGACCGTGTTTTGAACCTGGCGTTTATCGGCAACGGCAAGAGCACCAACCGCTACCACGCGCCGTTCGTGCTCACCCGGCCGGAAGAGTTCCGCATCACCCACGTGTACGAGCGCCACCTGGGCACTTCGCCGTGGAAGGCGCTGCCCGGCGTCACCTACACCGACGACCTCGAGGCGCTTCTCGCCAACCCGGGCGTCGACGTGGTGGCGGTGTGCACGCCGGTGGGCCCGCACTACGAGCTGGCGCGCAAGGCGCTTGAGGCCGGCAAGCACGTGATCGTAGAGAAGCCCTTCACCGAGACGGTGGCCCAGGCCGAGGAGCTCTTTGCGCTGGCGCGCGAGAAGGGCCTGTACCTCTCTGCCTACCAGAATCGCCGCTTTGACGCCGACTACCTGACCATGCAGAAGGTCATCGCCTCCGGCAAGCTCGGACAGGTGTACGAGATCGTGGCCACCTACGACTACTGGCGCCCCGAGGTTCCTGAGGCTGCGCAGGGCTTCGACCCGTACAACTCCTTTGTGTACGGTCACGCGGTGCACCTGCTCGACCAGGCGGTGGGCTACCTGGGATCGCCCGACGCCGTGCAGGCCGACGTGCGCCAGATCCTGGGGCCGGGCCGCATGAACGACTACTTCGACTTTGCGCTGAACTACGCGCCCGACGCCCGCGCCGACCTGCCCATCGCTCCTGACGGGCTGCGCTACGAGGTGAAGGCCAGCTACTTCCGCGCCCAGCTGCGGCCGAGCCTGGCCGTTTACGGCACGCGCGGCTGCTTCGTGAAGCAGACCAAGGATCGCCAGGAAGAGCACCTCAAGGTGTTCTATATGCCTGGCGAGCCCGGCTTTGGCGAGGATCGCCCGGAGGACTTCGCCACCGTGACCTATTACGACGAGAACGGCTACCACGAGGAGAAGGTCGTAAGCGTCCAGGGCGACTACGCGCGCTTGTACGACACGGTGTACCGCGCCATCGTCAAGGGCGAGGCACCTTTCGTGAAGCCCGAGCAGACGCTCGCCGTGATGCGCATCATGGCCGACGCGGTGGCTGGTCTGGCGTAAGGACCGCCGGCCGCTGGCGGGTTCAGCGGGCCGTTTGCGCGATACGCTGGCGCCGCGCAGCCAGATGCGCGTACAATTTACTCTATTTCACAGGAAGCCGGGGAACGCAGGTACGCTCATGAGCCATAACGAGAACAGCGGACGGGAGCGCGCGCCGCGCGGTGCCAACCGTCGCGGTGACCGCGGGGCGCGCGCCTCTGCCGGTGCGCGCGGGGCGGACGCAGCCCGGTCCGTGCTGGGAAAGGTTGGCTCGGGGGCCCGCAAGGTGGGGTCGCAGGCACGCAAGGCCGGCTCTGCCGTTGCCCCGCACTTCAGGCGGGCCTCCAAGGCGGATGTGCGCGCCCAGGCCGAGGAGCGCGACGCCGCGCGCGGGCAGGGGCGCCCCGGCGGGCGTCCGCACGGTCCCCGCGCACCGCGTGACGCGCGGAACGCTGCGGCGCAGAACGCGCGCGGATCGCAGCGCGGATACGGCGAAGACGAGCAGCGCTTCTCGAGCGCCGGCGCGTACGGCCGTGACGCGTCTGCCGCCCCAGGCGGGCGCAACGTGGCGCTTGCCGGTGGTGCCGGTAGGAGCAGTGCGCGCAGCGGGTTCACTGCCGTAGACGGCGGGCGCAGCGACGCGTACGACTACGGTAGTGCCTATCGGGACGATTACGCGGCTGGCCGCGACGCGTACGGCTATGGCGCTGGCCGCAGCGGTTACGGCTCTGAGCAGGGTGCGTACCGCGCAGGCGCCAACGGTTACGGGCGGGACGAGCGCGCCGGCGGCTACGATGACGTATATGGCCAGGGTGGCTACGATTCTGGCTACGGCCCCGACTACGACGACGGTTACAGCTACGGCTCCGACCGCTCGGGCGCGCGCCGCGGCGGGTATCGCGCTGCCGGCTCCGAGGGCCCGTACGACGCATATGACCCGTATGACGACGGTGGCTACGATCGCGACGACGCATATGACTCCGGTTACGGCTCGTACGCCGCAGGCGAGCCCGACCGGATCGTGCCCGACGAGCCGCGCAGGCCCCATCGCTACGTCCGGCCCGACCTCGGCCCGGTGCCCGGCTCTCCCTCGCGTCGTCCCGGCGGTGCCGCCGCAGCGCGGCGCCGCAGGAACAATCACCGCCTCATCTTGGCGCGGCACCAGCGCCGCTCGTTTGCGCCGTGGGCGCTTGCGGGCGTGGTGGTGGTTCTCGCCGTGGTGCTGGGCGTGAACTTTGTGAACGGACGCATGGAGGCGCAGCGCCAGGCGGAGGAGGCCGCAGCCGCCGAGGCCGCGGCCCAAGAGGAGGCGCGCGAGCAGCGCCGCATGATTGAGAGCTTCTCGATCGCCAACGCCGACCTGGACAGCATCCCGGCGGCCCAAACTGATCCGGAGCTGTTCTCGCTTTCCGGTGCCGACGCGCCCGAGCTCACCGACAACGAGCTCAAGGCCCTCTCGACGGCGCTCGCCCCGGTGAGCGAGCTGGGTGAGGCGGGCTACGTGCTCATCAACCTGGAGACGGGCTTCGGGCTGGCCTACAACGCCGACGAGCGCATCTACGGCGCCAGCTCGTTCAAGTTTCCCTACGCCGTCTACCTGTGCCAAGACCTGGTCGACGGCGGCAAGCTCGCGCTTGACGACGAATGTCCGGAAAGCGCAAGCGGCCTGAGCGTCTCGGAGCTCATCCGGGCGTCCGTGGTCGACTCGGACAACGACTCGTTCGTGGCGCTGCGCGACGCCTACGACGCCGAGGACTTCGACACCTGGATCGAGGACCTGGGCGTAACCGACGCGCGGTACGACCAGGAGAGCTTTCCCACGCTGAGCACGCGCAGCCTCGTGAAGCTGTGGGCCAACGCGTACCAGTACTTCCAGACCGGCGGCGACACGGCTACCTGGCTCAAGGGTCTGTGCGGGAAAACCACCACGTCGTTTCTCCGCGACGGCATCACGCAGCCGGGCATAACCGTGTACGACAAGGCCGGCTGGTACCCGAGCGAGGACGAGGCGTACTGCAGCGTCACGGACGCGGGCATTGTGGAGGACGCGGACGGCACGCCGTACCTCATGGCCGTGATGACGAGCATGTCGTACAGCGACGAGGCGGTCGAGGCGTTCGAAGGGCTCGCCAACATCATCTTCAGCACGCGCGGCGCCCTCGCCGTCGACGCGACGGAGGAGTAGCGAGCGACGCGCGACGCGCCGCAGGCTGTTCGCCGCTGCCTTCGCCTCTGCACTTCTCGCATGAAGAAAATCTAAGTCTTTCTCGCTTAGGTTATATGAGCGCAGATAGGGGTAAGATAGCTTCCGTTCTGCACGTAGTTGAAAGGAAGCGTTTTTCTCATGCGCAAGTTCAAGACAGAGAGCAAAAAGCTGCTCGACCTCATGATCAACTCGATCTACACCAACCGCGAGATCTTCCTGCGCGAGCTCATCTCCAACGCCTCGGACGCCATCGACAAGCTCTACTTCAAGAGCCTGACCGACAGCACCGTGGCGCTCAACCAGGACGACCTGGCTATCCGCATCTCCGTTGACAAGGACGCCCGCACGCTCACCGTCTCGGACAACGGCATCGGCATGACGGCCGAGGAGCTCGAGCGCAACCTGGGCACCATCGCGCACTCCGGCTCCGAGGAGTTCAAGGCCGAGAACGCCGAGGCCCAGGGCGACGCTGTGGACATCATCGGCCGCTTCGGCGTGGGCTTCTACTCGGCCTTCATGGTGGCCAAGGAGGTCACGGTTGTCACGCGCGCCTACGCCACCGGCCAGACGTACCGCTGGACCTCCGACGGCGTGGAGGGCTACACCATCGAGGAGGTTCCCGCTACCGACCCGGCCTACAAGTTCGAGAGCGGCACCGACGTCATCCTCACGCTGAAGGACGACACCGACGACGTCTCCTACGACGAGTACCTCTCGGAGTGGCAGCTCAAGGACCTGATCAAGCGCTACAGCAACTACGTGCGCTACCCCGTTAAGATGATGGTTACCAAGAGCCGCCAGAAGCCCAAGCCCGAGGACGCGGGCGACGACTACCAGCCCGAGTACGAGAGCTACGAGGAGCTGGAGACCATCAACTCCATGACCCCCATCTGGAAGAAGAAGGCCTCGGAGGTCACGGACGAGGAGTACCACGAGTTTTACAAGTCCACCTTCCACGACTACACCGACCCGGTGCGCACCTTCAGCCTGCACGCCGAGGGCGCGCTGGAGTACGACGCGCTGATGTTCATCCCGGGCCGCGCGCCGTTCGACCTGTACAGCAAGGATTACGAGAAGGGCCTGGAGCTCTACAGCTCCAACGTGCTCATCATGGAGAAGTGCGCCGACCTGCTGCCCGACTACTACAACTTCGTGCGCGGCGTGGTCGACTCGGCCGACGTGCACCTGAACATCAGCCGCGAGACCCTGCAGCAGACCCGCCAGCTCACCGCCATGGCCAAGCGCATCGAGAAGAAGATCACCTCCGAGCTCGAGCGCATGCGCGACGACGACCGCGAGGCGTACGAGAAGTTCTTCGAGAACTTCGGCCGCGGCATCAAGTACGGCATCTACCAGAGCTACGGCATGAAGGCCGCCGAGCTGGGCGACCTGCTTCTGTTCTGGAGCGCCAAGAACGAGAAGATGGTGACGCTCGCCGAGTACGCCGCCGCCATGCCCGAGGGCCAGAAGGCCATCTACTTCGCGGCGGGCGACGACCGCGACCGCTTGTCCAAGATGCCGGTGGTCAAGTCGGTGCTCGACCGCGGTTACGACGTGCTGCTGTGCACCCAGGACGTGGACGAGTTCTGCTTCCAGGCCATGCGCGAGTACGTGTTCACGCCGGTGGTCGAGGCGGATGCGGGCGCGGAGGGCGCCGAGGCCGAGGGCGAGACGCCGGCCGAGCCCGAGGAGAAGCGCCTGGAGCTCAAGAACGTGGCGTCGGGCGACCTGGACCTTGCCACCGAGGACGAGAAGAAGGCCGCCGAGGAGGCTGCCAAGGCCAACGAGGGCCTATTCAGCGCCATGAAGGACGCGCTGGGCGAGGGTGCGGTCACCAAGGTCACCGTGTCGGCGCGCCTGACCGCGGCCGACGACGCGCCGGCTTGCATCACGGCGGAGGGCCCGGTTTCGCTTGAGATGGAGAAGGTCCTGAACGCCGGCCCCATGCCCGAGGGCGTGAAGAGCCAGCGCGTGTTGGAGCTCAACGCGCAGCACCCGGTGTTCGCCAAGCTGCAGGCTGCGCAGGAGGGCGAGGACGCCGACAAGCTCAAGCTGTACACCGAGCTGCTGTACGACCAGGCGCTGCTCATGGAGGGTATCGACGTGCCCGACCCGGTGGCGTTCGCGCAGAACGTGTGCAAGCTGATGGCGTAGCAGCGGCACGCGGAAGCGCAGGGCGGCGCTGAGCTAGCTGCATAGGCAGGTTAACGGGGCTCGCCGGCGATGATGCCGGCGGGCCCCGTTCGCGTGGCGCGGCGGTCGCTTTTCCGGCGGCTCTGTTTGGAGCCTGCCTGCCGAGATGGTTGCGCGCGCATAAGGATGTTTAGCCAGTAAAGGTAGCTCTGCGAGCACAAGCGCCGTGTAAAAACGCTGTGCGCGCAACAGTTTCCTTGCAGCGGCCTATTTCGACTCGTGAGGGGAACGTTTTACGGACGGACGGCGCTGCGATGACAAAACGGCTGGCAGAGGACGCCGCGGTGCTTCCTTTGCGCTGCCTCGGGCGTTTTCCCGCCGCGGGGCGTTAGCAGCCGATGCGGTTCTCGCGCGGGGCGTCGCCGGGTTCGGTATCAAGCGGCAGCGTGAACTTGTAATGCGAGTTGAGCATGCCCTTGCGCGCGTAGAAGCGGTGCGCGTCGTGGCGCAGCTGGTTGGTGGTGAGCTCGATCTGCTGGCAGCCGTGGGCGCGGGCCTCTTCGCACGCGTGGTCAAACAGCGCCCCGCCCAGACCGTGGCTGCGCTCGGCGGGGTCAACTACCAGCTCAAGCACTTCGGCTATGCGGGCGGCATGGTGCAGCTGGTCTTCGTAGCGCAGGTTGATAAACGCTGCCACGCGTTCGTCGCCGAGGTTCTCGGCCGTGTCGTCTGGCCCCGAGGTGGCTACGATGCCCTGCAGAGCAGGGGAGGCCACCTGCGCGCGGTAGATGCGCGCGAAGTCGTCGTAGGGGAGCGCACGCTCCTCCAGCGCACACATCAGGCGGTACACGGCGTCCAGGTCGCTCTCGACGGCGTTGCGAAACATCTCGGATCCTCTCTGCCCAACGGGCGAACAGGTGCTTGCGGCGGATAATCCCAGCGCTATCGTACGCGCGTTTTGCCGGGTCCGGCTCGGCAGTTCTCGCGTACGTGGCGGTTACGCATGCCTTTGCGCGGCTCGCTTCGGACAAGTAACGGTTACGCATGCCTTTGCGTGGCCGGTGGTCCTGTGATTCTCGCACAAGTGGCGGTTACGCATACTTTTGCAAGGCCCGCTTCACGCAAGTGACGCTTATGCGTGTCTTTGCGTGAGATTTGATGCGGCATAACCGTTACTTCTTACGTTTCCGCAGGTAGAAGGCTTGGAAATTCCAGGTGTTATACAAAACGGTCTGGCAAAGAGATGTGTAACCGTTGTTTCCCCTTGGACGACAAAAGCGCGGGCGTCCGGCACGCGATGCTTGCGCTTTTGTCGTAAAAGCGTGGGCGCCGCCGCTCGGATTTTGACGCCTGCGGCAAGTGGGTATCATGAGGGCTGGCAAATTGCTGCCCGCAAAACGCAGCTCGAAAAACGCAGCCCAGCAAAGGAGCGTGTTCCTATGATTAACGTGGCGATTCTCTTTGGCGGCATCTCAACCGAGCACGACGTGTCCTGCAAGTCGGCCGACAACGTGGTGCGCTCGCTCGACCGCGCAAAGTTCTACCCGGTGCTTATCGGTATCACGCGCGAGGGCCGGTGGCTGCGCTACGCCGGCGACGCGTCCGACATCGCGCGCGGTCAGGACGCGTGGGCTGCGCACGACTGCCAGCCCGTGGTGCTCGTGCCCGGCCGGGCGGGCGAGAGGGGCGGCTTGGCCGTGGCCGACGGCGCAGGCCTGCACCCGCTTGCCATAGACGTGGCCTTCCCGGTGCTGCACGGCCAGGGCGGCGAGGACGGTACCGTGCAGGGCGTGCTCGAGACCTGCGGCATCCCGTACGTGGGCTGTGGCGTCATGGCCAGCGCTGTCTGCATGGACAAGGACGCCTCGCACCGGCTGGCAGCGGCGGCCGGCGTGCGCTCGCCGCGCTGCGCGGTGCTGTACCGCAACGCCTGCGGTACCGCCGACGAGGCCGCCGTTGCCGCGGCGCTCGAGGCTTGCGGCGGCTTCCCCGTGTTCGTGAAGCCCGCGCGCGGCGGCTCGTCCATCGGCGTGTCCAAGGCCGCCGACGCCCCCGCGCTGGCTGCGGCGCTCGAGCAGGCCTTCGCGCTGGACGAGAAGGTTGCGGTCGAGGAGGCCATCGCGGGCGTTGAGGTTGGCTGCGCGGTTGTCGGCGACGCGGTAAGCGGCATCGAGATGGGCGCGGTTGACGAGATCGTGATCTCCGGCGACGGCTTCTTCCGCATCCACCTGGAGAAGAACCCCGGCCAGAACACCCAGCTGCGCTGCCCGGCCGAGCTCGACGAGAACCTGCTCGCGCGCGTGCGCGCCGCCGGCCGCGCCGTGTACGAGGCGCTGGGGTGCTCGGGCTTCGCGCGTGTGGACCTGTTCGTGACGCCGGAGGGCGAGGTCGTTTTCAACGAGGTCAACTCAACGCCGGGCCTCACGTATTACTCGCGTTTCCCGCAGATGATGCGCGCGGCGGGCCACGACTTCACCGAGGTTCTCACGCGCCTCATCGAATCCGAGCTTGCCCGCGCGGGTAAGTAACCAATGCGCGCAGCGAACGGAAGCGCGCCCCGCGAGAAAGGAGCCGCCATGGCCCATGAGTATATGCTGTACGTGATGCCCGGATGCCCCTTCTGCCACAAGGTCCTGCGTTTCATGGCCGAGAAGGGCATCGAGTTGCCGCAGGCCGACATCACCGCCGACCCTGCCGCACGCGAGGAGCTCAAGCGCGTGGGCGGCAAGGTGCAGGTGCCGTGCCTGTTCATAGACGGCGAGCCGCTCTACGAGTCGGACGGCATCGTGGCGTACCTCGAGAAGAACCTGGCATAGCGGCACCGCCGGCCGGCGTCTGCGCCGAGCGAGAAGAGCGCGGGCGCGGCGGCCGAGAAGAGCGCGCAGCTTGCAGCTGAGAACGGCCCGCGCCCTGTTGCGGCGCCGTTGCCGCGCAGAGCGTGCGGATTGCAACGGGGCGCAGCGTCGCGGTACCGCGCCGGCTCATGAGAACGGACCCCGATCCGGATGTGCCGGGTCGGGGTCCGTTTCGTTATGCGCTTCAGCTGCGGCTGGCGCCTGCGGACAGCGTGGTCAAAGCTGGGCCGCCCGCACGTATCGCCCAGCAAGCGAGCCTACTTGGTGCCGAAGATGCGGTCGCCGGCGTCGCCCAAGCCGGGCAGGATGTAGGCGTTCTCGTTGAGGCAGCGGTCGATGGCGCAGGTGTAGATGCGCACGCCAGGATCGTGCTCGAGCACGGCGGCCAAGCCCTCGGGGGCGGCTACCAGCACCAGCAGGCGAATGTCTTTGGCGCCTTGCTCGCGCAGGTACGTGATGGCCGCCGTGGCCGATCCGCCGGTGGCGAGCATGGGGTCCACGATGAGGCAGGTGCGCTCGGCGATGCCGGCCGGAACCTTGCAGTAGTACTCGTGCGGCTCATGGGTGACCTCGTCGCGGTACATGCCGATGTGGCCCACGTGCGCGGCGGGGATGAGCTGCAAGATACCGTCAACCATGCCCAGGCCTGCGCGCAAAATGGGCAGCACGGCTACCTTGCGGCCGGCGATGCGCTTGCACACGGTGTCTTCCAGCGGGGTGGAGACGGGTGCGTCTTCCAGCGGGAAGTCGCGCGTGGCCTCGTAGCCCTCAAAGAGCGCAAGCTCGCTCACGAGCTCGCGGAACTGTTTGGTAGTGGTGTTCTTGTCGCGCAGGATAGCGAGCTTGTGCTGCACCATCGGGTGGTCGACCACGGTCACGCGCGATTCGTCGTACGTAACTGCCATAGGGCTTCCTTTCGCCTCAAGGATAATCGCCATGCACCTCTTACTGTACCCGCTCGGCGCCCAGAGGAACAGGTGCCGCGCGGTCGGTGGTCGGAGCGAGTAACTTGGCGGGGCAAGATGACGTGAGCCACGGGGCAGGGCGGAGGCCGTCTGCGCTGAACATGCGCTCATGCAAGACTTTCGGGCGAGAATCACACTCATACGAGCATCGTTGCGCGAGAACTGTGCTCATACGAAACTCTTGTGCGAGAAGCTCACTCATACGAAATCCCTGCGCGAAATGAGCGTTCATGTGCCGTGTTTGGGCGAGAAACGCATCCATACGAAGCCGTTGCGCGAAACGAGCACTCATACGACATCACATGGGCGAGAAGCGCGCTCGTACGAGTGCCGTGGGCGAAAAGTGTACTCATACGAGCGTGTTTCGTGTCGTACATGTCGTTCGGGCGCCTAATTCCTATGCGTTTGGATTGCCGCTGTCGTATGAGTGCACTTCTCGCCCGATCCGTTCGTATGGATGCAATTCTCGCCCAAGGTGCTCGTATCAACGCGCTTCTCGCCCAGGGGGTTTCGTATCAGCGCACTTTTCGCACGCGTCTGTCGTGTGAGTGCAGCTCTCGCGCCATTCCACCGCATCGACGATTTCTTGCCCGCGGATAGGGGCATCGATGGTTCTCTTGAGGGGCTTGCGGTGTGAGGGCGGCGCAGCAAAGACCGTCTTTTCCGATGACGTAAGCTGCTTGGATGCGTCGATGACAGGCAGAGCCGGAGCTGGTGAAAAGCGTGGCCGCCACGCGACCGACGCGAGGCTGTTCTCCATGTTTTTGGACGAGGCGCCCTGATGGGCAGTGCGGCTGGCCAAGGGTAAGGCACCTCGGTCAGCCGCATGGTTACCTCCGGGCTTTTGGCTTCAGGGCCGGTTGGCGATGGTGTGAAAAGCGACTAACTGCTATCAGGTTAACGTTTTCCCTCTTTATGAAGCCTTAATCACCTGGCTCGGGAACGCTAGCTGTTCTTGACCCGCATGGCGCGCATGGCGTTCAAGATCGCGATGATGGCCACGCCCACGTCGCCGAATACGGCGAGCCACATGTTGGCGATGCCGAGCGCCGCCAGGATTAGGATGGCGATCTTCACGCCGATGGCGAACACGATGTTCTGCCACACGATGCGCATGGTCTTGCGGGCAACGCGCATGGCCAGCGCGATCTTGCTGGGCTTGTCGTCCATGAGCACCACGTCGGCGGCTTCGATGGCGGCGTCAGAGCCCATGGCCCCCATGGCGATGCCCACGTCGGCGCGCATGAGCACCGGGGCGTCGTTGATGCCGTCGCCCACGAAGGCCAGCTTGCCGCCGTTGCTCTCGGCTGCCAGGAGCTCCTCCACGGCGTTGACCTTGTCTTCGGGCAGGAGCTGCGCGCGCACCTCGTCCAGGCCGAGCTTCTTGCCCACAGCTTGGGCCACGTCCCTGCGGTCGCCGGTGAGCATGACGCATTTCTTCACGCCGGCCGCGCGCAGGCCCTGGATCGTTTCAGCCGCGTCATCCTTCACCACGTCGGCGATCACGATGTGCCCGGCGTAAGCACCGTCCACCGCCACGTGCAGGATGGTGCCGGTGAGATCGCAGTCGTGCCACGAGGTGCCGTGCTCGGCCATGAGCTTGTCGTTGCCAACGACAACCACGTGCTCGTCAACTGTGGCGGACACGCCGTGTCCCGACTCCTCGCGCGCGTCGCGGATGCGCTTCTCGTCGATCTCGCCGGCGTAGGCCTGCTTGATCGAGACGGCGATGGGATGGTCGGAGAAGGCCTCGGCGTACGCGGCGTTGCTGAGCAGGTAGTCGGGGTCAACACCGGTCTCGGGGTGCACGGCCACCACGTTGAAGGTGCCCGAGGTGAGCGTGCCGGTCTTGTCGAACACCACGGTGTCAACCTTGGAGAGCAGCTCCAGGTAGTTGGAGCCCTTCACGAGAATGCCCAGCTTGGAGGCGCCGCCGATGCCGCCGAAGAAGCTGAGCGGCACCGAGATCACCAGCGCGCACGGGCAGCTGACCACGAGGAACGTGAGGCCGCGCAGCACCCAGTCGGTCCACGGGCCCATGCCCAGCACGGGCGGCACCACGGCGAGCACCACGGCGGCCAGCGTGACGACGGGGGTGTAGACGCGAGCGAAGCGCGTGATGAAGTTCTCGGTCTTGGCCTTCTTCTCGCTGGCGTTCTCCACCAGCTCCAGGATGCGGCTCACGGTTGACTCGCCGAAGGGCTTGGTGGTCTGGATGTGCAGGAGGCCCGTCATGTTGATGCAGCCCGAGATGACCTCGGCGCCGGGCTCAACGTGGCGCGGGATGCTCTCGCCGGTGAGCGCGGCGGTGTCGAGCTGGCTCGCGCCCTCTACGACCACGCCGTCGATGGGCACGCGCTCGCCGGGCTTCACCACGATGACGTCGCCCACGGCCACCTCGTCGGGATCGACCTCAACGAGCTCGCCCGCGCGCTCGACGTTGGCGTAGTCGGGGGCGATGTCCATCAACGCGCTGATGGACGAGCGGCTCTTGCCCACCGCGTAGCTTTGGAACAGCTCGCCGACCTGGTAAAAGAGCATGACGGCGCAGCCTTCTGCCGACTGCGGCTCGGTGTCGGGGAACAGGATCGTGGCGAAGGCGCCGAGGGTGGCCACGGTCATGAGGAAGGCCTCGTCGAAGGCCTCGCCGCGGCGGATGTTGCGCGCCGCCTTGATGAGCACGTCGTAGCCCGAGATGAGGAAGGGCACGAGGTACAGGACGAAGGCGGCGTACGGCTCGTACGCGCCGAACGCCATGGCGAGCACGCCGGTTTGCTCGAGGGCCATGACGACGGCAAACAGGGCGATCGCCAGCACGATGCGGTTGCGCCAGCGTTTTTGCTTCTTGTTCATGGGGTTCACCTGCTTGGTCTATACTGGAGGGCAATCAACGGTTTCACACCGCTTGAACAGCGCCCCTTCCGTGGTCGAGACGGGAGGGGCGCGTCTTTTCCGTAGGTTCGGGCGCTGCCTGTCGCGTTCAGGCGCGCCCGGACGCCCCGGTGCGACAGGCGTTAGCGCAGGATCTCGCAGTCGGGCTCGATGTCGGCGGTGAGCTTGACTACGCGGTCGAGCACCTCGTCGAACCGGTCGTCGGGGGCGGTGAGCGTGAGCTTCTGCGTCAGGAAGTTAACGGACACCTTCTCAACGCCGTCGAGCTTGGCGAGGGCGTCCTGAAGCTTGTTGGCGCAGTTGGCGCAATCGATCTCGTCAAGCTTGAAAGACTTACGCATGGTGGTTCCTTTCGTGTTCAGGCGCACCGGGGCCGGCGCGCGCCTTTCCGGTGGAGAAGACCTCCTGCTGCGGCGCTCGCGCGAGGCGAGCTCGGAGCGCGCGGGGACGATGCGGCTCGGCGGCCGTGCGCGCGCCGTAGCAGGGGCTCTTCTTGCCCGGGGCTGCGGGCTTACTCGCAGATGTGGGTCATGCCCTGGGCGAGCATGGTGTGCACGTGGTCGTCGGCGAGCGAGTAGATGACGCTGCGGCCGTCGCGGTTGAAGCGCACGAGGCGCGCCTGCTTGAGGATGCGCAGCTGGTGGCTCACGGCGCTTTGGGTGGCGCCGACGGTTTCGGCGATGTCGCCCACCGAGAGCGGGGCGTCCATGAGGGAGTAGAGGATCTTGATGCGGGTGGTGTCGCTGAAGACCTTGAAGAGGTCGGCGAGGTCGTAGAGCAGCTCCTCGTTGGGCATGCAGCGCTCGCCGGGGTCGGCGGGCTGGACCGCGTCGGCGTGCGCGGCGGGGCCGTCCGCGGGTGCCGCACGGTGGTTCTCGGCTGCATGGCCGGCAGGGCGCGTGCCTGCTCCGAGATGCTCGGCCGCGATCCGCGCTGAGCGAGATGGTTCCTGCGCCATATCAAAACCTTTCAACGTATGAACAACTGTTCATATATCATTATGTGAATGTATGTTCATATGTCAAGGGTAATTTTGAGAAACACCAAGGTTTTCGCCCAGCGTGCGGTTTTACGGTGCAGGCGTGTGGAACCGGCGCGCGCTTTGCCTGGCAGCGTGAAACGAGACCTGCAGACTTGCTGCTTCCTGCTGGCCGACAAGGGCGCCGCGCCGGCCGCCTGGCGCGGCGTTTGCAGTCCGCGTGGGCATGCGCGCGCTGCTCCGGCCGCGCCGTTTTCGCGCAGGGTGACTATGGTAGAGTAGCGCAGGAAAGCGCGGCGCCGCGGCGGCGCTCGCACGCAGAGGGGAAGGATCCGCATGCCCGCAGACAACGAGCTGTTTACGCCCACCGACCTGGCTGGTTTGACGACGCCCGAGGGGCGCACGCTGGCCGACGTGAAGCTTATCGCGTCGGACATGGACCGCACGCTGCTCGACGACGACGGCGAGCTGCCCGCAGGGTTCGGCGAGCTTATCGAGCGCCTGCACGACGAGGGGATCTACTTCGTGGCGGCGAGCGGCCGGCCGGTCTACACGCTGCGCAACATGTTCCGCAACTACCTTGACCGCGTGGTGCTGATGGGTGACAACGGCGGCCTCATCATGCTGGGCGACCAGGTGCTCTACAAGAGCGCCATGCCCACCGAGGTGTACCGCCGCCTGGCGCGCTACGTGCACGAGACGGCCGGCTCGGGCAACGTGTGCGGTTACGACGCCGCCTACATCGAGAAGCGCGACGAGGCCTTCGAGCCCAACTACCGCACGTTCTACCACGAGATCAAGTTCGTGGACGACCTTGAGCAGCTGGACGTGCCGGCCAACAAGTTCACGATCTTCTTCATTGACAACAGCGCGCCCGAGCACTTCGAGAAGCTGAAGGAGACAGGGCTGGTAGACGGCCTGTCCGCCGCTACGAGCGGTCCCATGTGGATCGACGTGATGATGCCCGGCGTCAACAAGGGCGAGGGCCTCAGGCACGTGGGCGAGGCGCTGGGGATCGGCGTTGAGGACATGATGGCCTTCGGCGACACGTTCAACGACAAGGAGATGCTCGCCACGGCCGGCTTCGGCTTCATGGTGGCCAACGCCACGCCGGGCATGGAGGCGTACGCGCGCTACGTGGCGCCCGCCAACACCGAGGCCGGCGTGGTTGCGGTGGCCGAGCGCGTGCTTGCGGAGAAGGCAGGCGCGCGATGACGCTGGCCGCTGCGGATCTCGGGCATCTTCCGGTTGACCGCCGCCCCATCGGCGTGTTCGACTCGGGGCTGGGCGGGCTCACGGTGGCGCGCGCCATCGCCACGGCGCTGCCGCGCGAGTCCATCTACTACGTGGGCGACACCCAGCGCTGCCCGTACGGCACGCGCACGGAGGAGGAGGTCCGCGCTTACACGCTGCAGGCGGGGCGCTGGCTGGTTGAGCGCGGGGTCAAGATCATCGTGATCGCCTGCAACACCGCCACGGCCTCGGCGCTCACGGTGGCGCAGCGGACCTTCGACGTGCCGGTGATCGGTGTGATCGCCCCGGGTGCGCGAGCCGCCGTGCACACCACGCGCTCGCGCCGGGTGGGTGTGCTCGCTACGAACCTCACGGTGCGCTCGGGCGCCTACACGCGCGCGATCCAGGCCATCGACGCCGGCGTGCGGGTGTTCGGTTGCCCGGCGAGCGTGTTCGTCGACGTGGTGGAGGACGCGCTGGCGTCGGGTGACCGCCTCAACCAAGATTGGTTCGAGGACAAGGGCGTGTTCATGACGCCGGCGGTGCGCGGGCTCGTGCAGCAGGTGGTCCGCCCGCTCGAGGGCCACGGCATCGACACGGTGGTGCTGGGCTGCACGCATTTCCCGCTGCTTGCGGCGCCCATCCAAGAGGCGCTGGGGTCTGACGTGCGCATCGTGTCGTCGGCGGAGGAGACCACCTCCGAGCTTATCGAGACGCTGCGCCGGCGCGAGCAGCTGGCCGGTTCGGATGCCGTCGCGCGGCACCGGTTTGCCACCACGTCCGAGAACATCGCGTCGTTCGCGGTGGCGGGCAGCTTCATCTTCGGCAAGCCGCTGCGCAGCATCGAGCACATTGAGCTCAACGAGCTGGAGGAGCTGCGGGGGTAGCGCGGCGCCGGCCGCTCGGTGCGGCGAGCGTCGCGTCGCGGCTTTGCGGCGGCAAGGGCCGGCCGGGCGGCTGGCCGCTTACAGGGCGAGAGAGGGGACAACCCATGGCAGACATCTCAAGCATCAAGGCCGAGCGCGCCGGCGGGCGCGCGGAGGATGCGCTGCGTTCGGTTAAGCTGACGCGCGGCGTGATGAAAAACGCGCTGGGCTCGTGCCTGGCCGAGTTCGGCGACACGCGCGTGCTGTGTGCCGCCACCATCGAGGACGGCGTGCCGGGTTGGCGCAAGGCCAGCCGGCAGGGCTGGGTCACGGCGGAGTACGCCATGCTCCCGGCGAGTACCAACCGCCGCACCAAGCGCGAGGTCGGTCAGCGCAAGGGCCGCAGCCAGGAGATCGAGCGCCTCATCGGCCGCAGCCTGCGCACCGTGGTGAACATGCGGGCGCTCGGCGAGTGCACCGTCACCGTTGACTGCGACGTGATCCAGGCCGACGGCGGCACGCGCACGGCCAGTATCACGGGCGCATGGGTGGCGCTGCACGACGCGCTGTGGACGTGGGTCGAGGCCGGGCGCATCCCGCGCCTGCCGCTCACCGGCCAGGTGGCTGCGGTGTCCATGGGCCTGGTTGACGGGCGCGTGCTTCTCGACCTGGACTACCGCGAGGACAGCCACGCCGAGGTTGACATGAACCTCGTGGGCACCGAGACCGGCGAGTTCATCGAGATCCAGGGCACCGGCGAGCGCACGCCGTTCTCGCGCGAGTGCCTGAGCACGCTGCTCGACTTCGGCCAGAAGGGCATCGCCGAGCTTATCGCCCTGCAAAACGAAGTGACCGGCTTCAGGAGCTAAGGCAAGACCGACCAGCCATGCGCCATTGGGGACGGGTGCAAATGACAGGACACGTGGCTTGTGCCATCCGTACCCGTCCCCAATGGCGGGCGAGGTGCTGTGCCCGGTGCGGCCTTTTTGCTCCCGGGGGTGCCCGCGCCGGCGCAGACCGGTAGAATGAGGGGGCAAACCGCAACGAAAGGACCGCCCATGTCCGGAACCGCCGCATCCGCCGCCGAGCTTCTCGCCCCGTCCCAGTTGCCCGCCCGCCCCGAAGGCGAGCTCAAGGAGCGCCTCGCCAAGGTGCGCTACGTCTTCACCGACCTGGACGGCACCATGCTCGCGCCGGGTTCCACCGTGATGGCCGACAGCGCCGGCAACCCCTCCTCGGCCCTGCCCGAGGTGCTGTGCGAGCTCAAGCGCGCTGGCATCGAGGTTATCCCTGTTTCCGGGCGCAACCGCTCCATGCTGCACGAGGACTGCCGCATCCTGGGGCTCAACGCCTACATCGGCGAGATGGGCGGCCTCATCGTGACCGACGTGCGCGCCAACCGCTGGTCGTACTACACCGCCGAGATGCACTACGACCCCGCAAGCGGCATCACGCCGCACCAGGTCATCGAGAACACGGGCATCTGCCACAAGATCCTCGAGCGCTGGCAGGGCCTCATCGAGTACCACAACGACATGGGCCCCGGCTACAAGCACCGCGAGGTCACGGTAACCTTCCGCGGCGACGTGCCCGACAGCGAGCTCGAGGCCATGATCGACGCGTCGGGCCTGGCGCTCGAGCTGGCGGACAACGGGTACGTGAACCGCATCTCCAAGCCCACCACGCTGGCCATCCCCGACGACGGCACGCGCTGCCGCAGCCTGCACATCATCCCGCGCGGCCTCACCAAGGGCAAGGGCGTGCGCCGCTGCATGGAGATCATGGGCGTCAAGCCCGAGGAGGGCCTGGCCATCGGCGATGCGCCGTCCGACTTCCTCATGGGCCGCAAAGTGAATAACTTCATCTTGATGGAGAACGGCCTGCCGCATCCCGGCGTGCAGAAGGCGCTCGACCACGAGATGCGCCATCACCCCGGCCGCACCCTGCTTTCGCGCGGGGCGACCATCGACGGCTGGGTTGCCAGCATGCGCGCCCTGCTCGCTGCCAAGGAGTAGGCGAGAAGCGCGAGGTGGGTTGCTGCGACAGGGCTGCAGCGGTGGCTGGTGAGCCGGTTGGGCGCGATAAGGTCGCACAGGCGTCGGTTGGTCGCTGCGGCTGCAGATAAGTTTCTGGTTAGTCGCGATAATTGCGGGTTGATTCAGGTTGGTCGCTCGGACGACGCGTAACTTCCGGATTTCCGGGATTTGGCTGTCGTTAGGGCGACCAACCGCTTTTAACGTGACGTTTCAGCGATCAACCGAGGCCTTGCAGGACATATTCGCGGGTAACCGGAGCGGCAACGGCTCCGCCGTTCCCTCAGCTCCGCGCCCTTGCGGGTTCGAATCCCCGCGCGCCGCCCGGGCATGAAAACGGCCCCGTCGCCGGGGCCGTCGCAGTCAAGCTGGTGGGCGATGAGGGATTCCGCGTGCGGCTGGCGCCGCCCGTGCTCCGCTGCGGAGGCCTGCCGGCCTCCTTGCGCGCTACGCTGGGCAACGGCTCCGCCGTTCCCTCAGCTCCGCGCCCTTGCGGGTTCGAATCCCCGCGCGCCGCCCGGGCATGAAAACGGCCCCGTCGCCGGGGCCGTCGCAGTCAAGCTGGTGGGCGATGAGGGATTCGAACCCCCAACCTTGTGCGTGTAAAGCACCTGCGCTGACCGTTGCGCCAATCGCCCGCGGGTTTGCAGTGTAACACAGAAACGTTGCGCGCTGCCAGCAAAAGGCACACAACCCGCGTGTTACTTGCCCTCGGCCAGCAGCTCGCGGACCTTGGCGTCCTTGATCTCAACGCCCTCAGCCTTCAGCTTGGCGATGGCATCGGCGAACTGCGGCAGGTGCTTCTCGTGGGCGATGAGCAGCTCGTTGAGCACCTGCACGGACTCCTTGCCGTTCTCTACCATGGGGTTGATGCAGAAGGCCTCGAGCGCCTTGCCGTAGTCGCCCGAGATGGCGGCGTCCAGCACGCACTCCTCCATGGCCTTCATCAGCTGCAGCCAGCCGCGCTCGAAGGAGTTCATCTCGCCCCACGCCAGCGGCTCGGCGCCCTTGGCGCTGATGAGCGCGGAGACCTCGACGATGGAGTCGGGCGGCAGGCACGGCACCGCGCCGCGGTTCTCGGTCGACACCACCATGTGCTCGTGGCTGTCGTTGTAGATGGCGCAGATGGTCTCGCACGCGGCGTCAGAGTAGTGCGCACCGCCGCGCTCGGCCAGTTGCTCGGGCTTGTGGTCGAGCTCGGGGTCACGATACAGCTCGAAGAGCTCGTCCTCAACCTTCTTCACGTGCTCGGCGCGGGAGTCGTTCTTCTCGAAGTCCTCGATGCAGTGCTCGAGCATCTCGTGCGCCATGTAGTAGTAGCGGTGGTAGCCGCAGGGTAGCAGACCCGTGGCGTGCAGCAGCTCCTCGGAGAAGGGCTGCTCGGCGATGTTCTTGGGCATGCCGTTGTCCGGGTCGTTGATGTGGTCGATGATCTCGTGCGTGACCTCGCGGCCCTGCTTGTCATAGACCTTGTGCCAGTGGAAGTGGTTGAGGCCGGCGAAGCGGAAGGTCAGCTCGTCCTCCTTCTTGCCGATGACGCCGGGCTCGTTCATCATGGCGCCCACCGGTACGTTGCAAAGCCCGATCGTCTTCTTCCAGCCGAAGCGCTTGATGGCCGCCTCGGTCACCATGCCCGAGGGGTTGGTGAAGTTGATGAGCCACGCGTCCGGGCAGAGTTCGCGCATGTCCTCGATGATCTGGCCGATCACCGGCACGGTGCGGAACGCCTTGAACATGCCGCCGGCGCCGTTGGTCTCCTGGCCGAGCATGCCGTGGCTAAGCGGGATGCGCTCGTCCTTGATGCGGGCGTAGAGCAGGCCCACGCGGAACTGCGTGGTCACGAAGTCGGCGCCCGGCAGGGCCTCGCGGCGGTTGAGCGTGGTGTGCACCGTGACGTCGTAGGGGCTCGCGTCCCACATGCGCTGGGCCATGGCCGACACGATCTCGAGCTTCTCGCGCCCGTCCTCGATGTCCACGAGCCAGATCTCGCGGATGGGGAGCTTGTCGTAGCGCTTGATGAAGCCCTCCATGAGCTCGGGGGTGTAGCTCGATCCGCCGCCGATGGTCACGATCTTGACGCCGTCTGCCATACGTACTCCTCTCTGTGCGGTCCGTCTCCCCGACGTTGCGCCCGGGGCGGAGCCGCTTGTCCTGACACCTTGCAGTGTGCGCCCCAACGTGCGGTGAGCACAAGGAGCACCGGCAAAGCTGATACGTTTGTGTCTAAGAATTACGCGTCTTTGACCTTGGGTTTGATATAGTTTGAAACGTCTGACGATAAGATCGTGAACAGGCGGAAAACGCCCGGCGGCAAACGGTGGGAAACCGCCGGCAAACGGTTGGGCGAGAAGCGCGCGCCAGCGTACCTCACCTGTCTGTGCGAGAAGGGCGCCCCGCGCCGCTGCGCGCCTGCGCGCCGCGTGCCGGCAGCCCGCCTTAGTCGCGCGCGGGTTGCCGTAAAGGGGGGAGGCACCATGCGCATAGAGAAGCGCATCAAAAGCTGCCCGGACCTCACGCCGGTGGAGAACCGCGTGGGGCAGACGGTACTCAGGCTCAAGGACGCGGTGGAGGGCTACACGGTGCAGGAGCTTGCCCGCACGGCCAACGCGTCGGTGGCAAGCGTGCACCGCTTCTGCAAGAAGATCGGGGTGACCGGGTTCAAGGAGCTCAAGATCGAGCTTGCGCGCGCCGCCGCCGAAAACGCGCCGGGCCCCGACCAGGTGAACGTGAACTTTCCCTTCACCGCGTCGGACACGCCGCGCTCGGCCGCCGCGCGTCTCAAGGCGCTGTACGAGGTCAGCGTGGCCGACACGCTGGATACGCTGGACACGGCGTCGCTCGTGCGCGCCGCCCGCATCCTGCGTGCCGCCCGCACGGTTGACATCTACACCCACACGCACAACTTCTACGCCGCCGAATGGTTCGAGGAGCGGCTGCTCGGCATCGGACGCGACGTGCGCTGCCCGGCGACCGAGTACGCGCAGCGCGAGATCGCCGTGGGGTCGGACGCCAGCCGAGCCGCCATCGCGATCTCGTACTCCGGCCGCGCGCAGTACATCCCAAGCCTGCTGGGTATCTTGCGCGAGCGCGGCGTGCCCGTCATCATGATCGGCGCGCAGGAGGTGGAGCGCCTGCACCCGGGGTTGGCGTGCTACCTGTTCTTCAGCGACCGCGAGCACCCGCGCGCCCGCATCGCGCAGTTCTCCTCGCACATAGCGCTCGAGTACCTGCTCGACGTGCTGTACAGCACGCTGTTCATCATGGACTACGACCGCAACATGCGCTATCTCGCGGCTACCAAGAGCCTGCTCGACAACCGGCGTTTCCCGTCGTAGCGCCGCGGGGCGTTTATCGCCTTGCCGCTGCGGGGGCTATTCTCTACGCATCAAGTTCGCGGACGGCGCGGGTGAGCGCCTCCACGTCGCCTTCGTAGGGGACGGGGCCCTCGGCGCGCAGCATGCGCTTCTCGTGACCCTTGCCGGCAACCACGATAACGGCGGGCTTGGTTGTCTCACGCACGGCGGTGCGGATGGCCTCGGCGCGGTCGAGCACCACCTGCACGTTGTCGTTGCCGGCGCTGCGCACGTTTTCGACGATGGTGGCGCAGATGGCTGCCGCGTCCTCGGTGCCGGCGTCGTCCTCGGTGACCACGATGCGGTCGGCCAGCTTGCCGGCGGCGAGGCCCATGCCCACGCGCCGCTCCACGCCCTTCACGCCCGTGGCGCCGAACACGGCCACCACCTCGTGGCCGGGGTAGTGGCGGCGCACGGTCTCAAGCAGCGTCTCGAGCTCGTCGCCGTTGTGCGCGTAGTCCACGATGCCCACCAGGTCCTCGCGCCCCAGCGGCACGAGCTCCATGCGGCCGGGCACGCGCACGTCGGCGAGCCCGCAGGCGATGCTCTTGCGGTCGACACCGAGCGCGTAGGCGCAGGCAACGGCCGCCAGCGCGTTGGAGAGGTTGAACTCGGCAACCGAGGGCACCGTCACGTCCGCCACGAACTGCGGCGTGCGCACGGTGGCCACGGTAGCGCCGGGATGGCCCACGGCGGGGCGCGCGGCAACCAGGGCCACGTCGGCGTCCGAGCTGTTGAGCGCGTAGGTGATCACGCGCGGGCAGGCTGCGTGCGCCGCGGCGAGGATCCGATCCAGGTGCTCGGGTGCGCCCTCGAGGTTCACCACGGCGGTTTCGGCATGCTTGAATATGCGCAGCTTGGCGGCCAGGTAGTCCTCGAACGTGGGGTGTTCGATGGGCGAGATGTGGTCGTTGCCGATGTTGATGAACGCGCCAACGGCAAAGCGCACGCCGGTGACGCGCCCGTACTTGAGCGCCTGGCTGGAGGCTTCCATGATCACGCGCCGCGCGCCTGCGGCTGCGGCGTTGGCCAGATGGCGCTCGAGGTCGAGCGGCTCAGGCGTGGTGAGCTTGGAGGGATCGGCCTCTATGCCGTCGTCCAGCTCGATGGTCGAGAAGATCGGCGTGCGGCCGTCGCAGCCGGCGGCGCGCTCGGCGGCGTTGAGGATGCCGCGCAGGTAGTAGGCGCAGGTGGTTTTGCCTTTGGTGCCGGTGAACGCGCAGATGTCGAGCTTGCCGGAGGGGTGGTCCCACGCTGCGTCGGCGAGAAGCCCCATGGCCAGGCGTATGTTGTTTACGCGCACGCAGGGGAGGTCGACGTCGGGGAAGGTTCGCTCCGCCACGTAGGCCACGGCACCGGCGCGGGACGCCTCCTCAAGGTAGGCCGGCTTGAACGCGGCGCCCTTGCAGATGAAGAGCGTGTCCGGCGCCACGTCGGCCGAGCTGCACGACACGTGGCGGATGGGAAGCGCGCGCAGGGCGTCGAGCCAAGCTGCGGCGCCGGCTGCGTCCTCGCGGGCGCTTGCGGTGTCGGCAGGCGTGCCGGCGGGGATGACCTCGGCCAAGACGTGGTTGTTCTCGAGTAGGTCAAGATAGGCGCCGAGGGCGGTGGTGATCTGCTTGGCGGGGGAGGGCTTGTGTGCGGGGTCGCTCATGACGGTCCTTTGCAGCGGGCGTAGGGGACGGCGCGGCCCGCCCGCCGAGCGCGCGCTTTGCTTGCCAAACCCAGGCCGCCATGTGCGGGCTGAGCGTCAGTTGAACGCATACAGTATACGGTACGACGCGTTTTTCATGCATCTCCGTAGCGCAGGTTCGCCCATGGCCCGCCGATCGGCGGCGGGTGCGGACGGCGGGATGCGCGGCGCGCCCTGCGGTCCGCATCCGTTTCCAACGGCAGGTCACGGCGTTGCGGATGCGTCCGGCCCTGTTGCGCTGGCGTGTCCGGCCTTCAACTGCCCAGCGCTGCCGCTGCCGGCGGGTCGGGCTTGCCTGCGCGCTACCCGCGCGCCGGCGTTTGGAAACATGCTGCGGCGCGTGGCGGCCTGCCGTGGGGACATGTATATACTAAGAGCGATCTCAAAAAGAGCTGCCTCAACCAGCCGAAAGGAGCGCGCATGGAGCATATCGACATCAAAACCCTCGACCCCGCGTCAACCGTGGTGGTCGCCACGGGCAACCTGCACAAGCTTGAGGAGATTTCAGCCATGTTGGCGCCGCAGCTGCCGGGGATGCGCTTTGTGGCGCTCGGCCAGCTGGGGGACTTCCCCGAGCCGGACGAGAACGGCGAGACGTTTCGCGACAACGCTCTGATAAAGGCAGAGGCCGCCGTTGCCGAGACCGGGTTCGCCGCCATCGCAGACGACTCGGGCCTGATGGTGGACGCGCTCGGCGGTGAGCCGGGCGTGCATTCGGCGCGCTATTGCGGCCGCCACGGCGATGACGCCGCCAACAACGAGAAGCTGCTGGCGAATCTGGCGGATGTGCCGGACGCTGAGCGCACGGCGCGCTTCGTGAGCGTGATCGCGCTGGTGAGCCGCTCGGGCTTGGTCACGGTGGGGCAGGGCACGTGCGAAGGCGTGGTGGGCCGCACCGGCCGCGGCGAGTATGGCTTCGGGTACGACCCGCTCTTCTTGCCGGCTGACACGCCCGGCAAGACCATGGCCGAGCTTCTTCCCGAGGAGAAGAACGCTATCAGCCATCGCTTCCACGCGCTGCAAGATCTGGTGCGCCAGCTGGACGGCTGGACCACCGCGTAGACGCCGCGCCGGACCCCTGTTCCGGCGCCTTTGCACACCTTGGAAGGCGGCGGAGCGCCCCTGTCTCTGCAAACCTCGCCGTTAACGTGCACACCGATCGGCCCTCTGTTGCAAGACCCAGTAATCTTCGCAAGAAAACCGCTGGTAGTTGCGTTGGTGCTACCGGGCTTACTTTGCAGCACCGTAATCTTGTGCACGTTAAGTGCGAGGTTTGCACCACCTCCCAGCTTATGACCCCGAAAGGAGAGCCCCCATGGCCCTAAACACCGAGCGCGCGGCCCGCGTTATGGCCGCCGCAGCTGAGCGCGGCCTGAGCCAGCTGCTGGTTACCGACCCTCTGTCCATCTACTACCTGACCGGCGTTACCACCGAGCCCGGCGAGCGCTTTTTCGGCCTGCTGATGGCCGACGGCGCCGCGCCCGTGCTGTTCGTAAACGAGCTGTTCCCGCTGGAGCATCCGGAAGGGTGCCGCTTCGTGAGCTTCACCGACGCCGATGACGTGCCGGCTCTTCTTGCCCGCTACATCGACGCCGAGCGCGTGCTGGGTGTCGACAAGAACATGCCCGCGCGCTTCTTGGTGCCGTTGATGGAGTCCGGCGCGGTCGCCCAGGTTGCCCTGGGGTCGTTTGCCGTCGACGGTGCCCGCGCGATCAAGGATGCGCGGGAGCAGGAGCTCATGCGCCGCGCCTCGGCCATCAACGACGCCTGCATGGCCGAGTTCGCCGCGCTCGTGCGCGAAGGCGTGACGGAGCGCGAGGTGGCCGACCAGCTGCTCGGCATCTACCGTGCGCACGGGGCGGAGGACCATTCCTTCCCGCCCATCGTGAGCTTCGGCGCCAACGCGGCCAACCCGCACCACACCCCGGATGACACGCGTCTTGAAGAGGGCGACGTTGTGCTGTTCGACGTGGGGTGCCGTCTGCCCGAGGGGTATTGCTCGGACATGACCCGCACGTTCTTCTGGGGCAAGCCCAGCGAGGAGAGTGTCCGCATCTACGACATCGTGCGCGCCGCCAACGAGGCGGCCGAGGCGCTGGTCCGCCCCGGCGTGCGCTTCTGCGACATCGATGCCGCTGCGCGCCGCGTGATTGCCGACGCCGGCTACGGCCCCTGCTTTACGCATCGTCTGGGTCACCAGATCGGCCTTGACGAGCACGAGCCCGGCGATGTCTCGGCCACGCACGACGAGCCGGTGCAGCCCGGGATGATCTTCTCCATCGAGCCGGGCATCTACCTGGCCGGCAACACCGGCGTGCGCATCGAGGATCTGGTGCTGGTAACCGAGGATGGCTGCGAGGTGCTGAACCGCTTCAGCCACGAGCCGCGTCGCCTGGATAGGTAAGGCGCGCGCCGCGGCGCGGGCAACGAAAGCCCGGTTTCGCGCGCGGGGTGGGCAACGTTGGGAGGAAACGCATGAGGGCAGTGGTTCAGCGCGTGCGCGAGGCGCGCGTGGAGGTTGACGGCGAGGTGGTGGGCTCGGTTGGCCGCGGGTACCTGGTGCTTCTGGGCGTAGCCCAGGGCGATACCGAGGCCACGGCGCAAAAGCTCTGGCACAAGCTGGTTGGCCTGCGCATCAACGAGGACGAGAGGGGCAAGACCAACCTGGCGCTTGCCGACGTGGGCGGCGGGGTGCTGGTGGTAAGCCAGTTCACCCTGCTGGCCGACTGCCGCCACGGGCGTCGGCCCTCGTTCACCGGGGCGGCGGCACCGGCCGAGGCCGAGCGTCTGTACGCGTACGTGTGCGACCTGGCGCGCGCCGATCTGGGTGCCGACCGCGTGGGAACGGGCGTGTTCGGGGCGCACATGGAGGTTTCGCTGGTAAACGTCGGGCCCTTCACCGTGGTGCTCGACACCGACGAGCTGTGAGCGCGCTGCGCCGCCTGCCCCGCGCGGGCACTTCCTTTGCCCGTGCTATACTAAATCTTTAGCACATTGAACACATAACGCGGCGCTTGCGCTGCGCTCATTGGTGGAGGATAGACAGCATGGATGAGTTGGAAGGCAACCGGATCGAAGACATCCACGAGCAGCTGCAGGGCATGGTGGGCACCCGCGTCAAGGTGCGCGCCAATATGGGCCGCACGCGCGTGATCGAGCGCATGGGCACAGTCATGACGGTGCACCCCTCGGTCTTCACCATCGAGGTCGATGAGCGCCGCGGGCGCAAGTCGCGTCAGAGCTACCAGTACGTAGACGTGCTCACCGGCACGGTCGAGCTGTTCGACCCCGAGTCCGGCGAGCGCATCTTCACCCCGGCGGGCGATCCCGCAGAGGAGGAGTAATGGCCTCTCCCTTCATCATGGTGACAGCTCCGGCCAAGGTGAACCTCTACCTGGGCGTGTACCCCGAGCTTGACGAGCGCGGCTACCACCGCGTGGACTCGGTCATGACCACGATCGACCTGGTGGACACCCTGGCCATCGCCCCGGCGGACGACCTCATGGTCAAGATGGTTCCCGACGCTGGCATCCCCATGGACAGCAACAGCGCCACCAAGGCCGCCAAGGCCATGGGCGCGGCGTTCGGCCGCGACCCGCGCTTCACCATCGTGATCGACAAGCACATTCCCGCTGGCTCGGGCTTAGGCGGCCCCTCGGCCGACGCCGCCGCGGTCATCATGGGGATCTGCCATTTCTGGAACATCGACCCCACCGACCCGCGCATCGACGAGGTAGCGCGCGCGTGCGGCGCCGACGTGCCGTTTTTCCTCTACGGTCCGCCGGCCTACCTCTCCGGCGGCGGCGACCGCATGGAGGAGCTTTTCCGCCCGCTCACCGGCACCTCGGTGGCGCTGGTGAAGCCGTGGGAAGCGCACATGAGCTCGGCGGAGGCGTACGCTGCGTTCGACAAGAGCACCCCGGCTGCCGGTGCGCTGGAGCCGCTGGTAGACGCGCTGCGCAAGCACGATGAGACGGCCATCTTCGCCAACCTCTCAAACAACCTCGAGCCGATCGCCTGCGCGGCTATCCCCGAGATCCCCGAGATCATGGCATGGCTCTCCGAGCAGCCCGATGTGCGCGCCGTGCGCATGACCGGATCGGGCTCGTGCGTGTACGCCGTGTGCAACACCGCCATGGCGGCCGAGAAGATCGCTCTCGCCGCCCTGAACGAGAAGAACTGGTGGGCGCAGGCCGCCAAGATGATGGAGCGCGGACCCTACATCGCCGTGGGGTAATCGCCGCGGGGCGAGCCCGGCGCTTTCTGCGCGCAGGGCGTGCCGTGGCGAAAAAATATCGCCTGACGCGAAAAAAATCCCGTGCAACTCGCCGGATGTTTTGCTATGATATCCAAGCACTCGGGTTGTGGCTCAGTTTGGTAGAGCACCGCGTTCGGGACGCGGGGGTCGCTGGTTCAAATCCAGTCAACCCGACCAGTGAATGCAAACAGGCCAGGGCTTACGCCTTGGCCTGTTTTCGTAGCGCGCCTTATCTGCCCTGAGGCGGGCACCGACGGCAGGGCATGCGCGTGTACCGTCCGCGCCTGCTCCCACGACGGTCTGCCCGTGCTTTTGGTATGTGCGGCTTGTGGGGCTCGTGTTAGCGGGCCGTAAACGCGCTGCTTTTTTGTGTCTTGGTTGTTCGGCTCCCATGGGCGCGGTATACTCTTTCGAGCCGTCAGCGCCCCCGCAGCGTGCGGGCACCTAGGCGCTCCGTATTCTTTGGAGGAACGTTATGCCTTTCAAGCTGGGTCCTTTCGAACTCATCATCATCCTTATCGTCGTGCTCGTCATCTTCGGGCCTAAGAACCTTCCCAAGCTGGGCAAGTCGCTCGGCCAGACGGTGAAGAACGTCCGCGAGGGCATGGAGGGTGACGACGAGCCCGAGAAGATCGAGGAGTCCGACGAGGACAAGGAGATCAAGGAGCTCGAGGCCAAGCTGGCCGCTGCCAAGGCCAAGAAGGCCGAGGAGGATTCCCCCATCAAGGAGGACTAGCTCTCCCGCCTGCGGGCTTGTCCGGAGAGGCGCGCTCGTAGGAATGCTATGGAGATGTGACGCACGGCACGCTCGGGTCCTCCCCGCGTGCCGTTCGGCGTTTTATGATTCCTGTGAACTGCCACCGAAATCCAAGGGAGCTGCCGCATGGATGCACCTGAGATCGTGTTAACCGCCGAGGGCCGTCAGAAGCTCGTCGAGGAGCTCGCGTTCCGCGAGGGCGAGAAGGCCCAGGAGATCATCGAGCGCATCAAGGTCGCGCGCGACTTCGGCGACCTTTCGGAGAACTCCGAGTATGACGACGCCAAGGAAGAGCAGTCCAAGAACGAGTCCCGCATCCGCGAGATCCGCGCCATCCTGGCCAACGCCAAGGACGCCGGCGAGGGCTCGCTGGCGATCGTCTCCATCGGCTCCGTGGTGACGCTGGTCGACGCCGAGGGCGTGACCACCGAGGTCACCATGGTCGGCACCACCGAGACCAACTCCCTGCAGCACAAGATCTCCAACGAGAGCCCCATCGGCCGCGCCATCATCGGCCGCTCCGAGGGCGAGACGGTCGAGGTCGTGGCGCCTTCGGGCAAGACCCGCACCTACACCATCGTCAAGATCTCGCGCTAGGGATAGGCGCGCGAGACCGCAACCCTATCGCTAGCGCACCGCCGCTCCTAGGGCCTCCGGCCCGAGGGGCGGCTTTTGTGTGGTTACTAGAAAGGACACCTATGGCTGAGACCGTATCCGCCGAGAACCTTGCCGCCGACCCCGCCACCACCGACGAGCGCACGCTGCGCCTGGTCAAGCGCGCCCGCATGATCGAGGAGGGGCGCTCGCCGTACCCGGAGCACTCCGAGGTCACCGCGCACGTCTCCGAGATCATCGAGCGTTACGCCGACCTCGCCGACGGCGAGAACACCGAGGACGCCTACACGGTGGCCGGCCGCGTCATGGCCATCCGCAACCAGGGCAAGATCGCCTTCTGCGTGCTGCGCGACGCCACCGCCGAGATCCAGCTGTTCTGCCGCGTCAACGCCATGTCCGAGGCCGACTGGGCGCTTCTCGCCGAGCTCGACCTGGGCGACATCCTGCAGGTTGCCGGCACCGTCACGCGCACCCGCCGCGGGCAGCTCTCGCTCGCGCCCACCGAGCTCACGCTGCTTTCCAAGGCCGTGCGCCCGCTGCCCGAGAAGTTCCACGGCCTCTCCGACAAGGAGACGCGCTACCGCCAGCGCTATGTTGACCTCATCATGAACGAGGACGTGCGCGAGACCTTCAAGAAGCGCTCCGCCATCATCTCGGCGTTCCGCCGCTACATGGAGGAGAACGCCTACATGGAGGTGGAGACCCCCATCCTGCAGACCATCCAGGGCGGCGCCACGGCCAAACCCTTCATCACGCACTTCAACGCGCTCAACCAGGAATGCTACCTGCGCATCGCCACCGAGCTGCACCTGAAGCGCCTGCTCGTGGGAGGGTTCGAGCGCGTGTACGAGATCGGCCGCATCTTCCGCAACGAGGGCATGGACCTTACCCACAACCCCGAGTTCACCACCATGGAGGCCTATCGCGCCTACTCCGACCTCGAGGGCATGAAGGAGCTCGCCGAGGGCGTGATCAAGGCCGCCGCGGCCGCCATCGGCGCGGGCGAGAAGATCACCTACCAGGGCACCGAGATCGACCTGTCCGGCACCTGGCCGAGCCGTCCGATGACCGAGATCGTGTCCGACGCGCTGGGTCGCACGGTTACGCTGGACACGCCCGTTGAGGAGCTGGCCGCCGCCGCGCGCGAGGCCGGCATCGACGTCAAGCCCGAGTGGACCGCCGGCAAGCTCATCGCGGAGCTCTACGACGAGATCGGCGAGCCCTCCATCGTGAACCCCACTTTCGTGGTCGACTATCCCATCGAGGTGAGCCCGCTGGCCAAGCGATTCGAGGACGACCCGCGCCTGACGCACCGCTTCGAGCTCGTGATCGCCGGCCACGAGTACGCCAACGCCTTCTCCGAGCTGAACGACCCCGTTGATCAGGCCGAGCGCTTCCGCAAGCAGGTGGAGGAGAAGGCCGGCGGCGACGACGAGGCCATGGAGTACGACGAGGACTACGTGCGCGCGCTCGAGTACGGCATGCCGCCGGCGGGCGGCATCGGCATCGGCATCGACCGCGTGGTGATGCTGCTGACCGACTCCGCCAGCATCCGCGACGTGCTGCTGTTCCCGCACATGCGTCCCGAGAAGGGCAGCGCCAACGGCGCGGCTGCGGCGCGCGCGGCGCAGGAGGCTGTGGCCGGGGCCGCTGCGGACGGCGGCGAGGCCGCTGAGCCCGGCGCGGCGCACGCCGTTGCCGTGGCGACCAACAAGCTGCCGACGATCGACTATTCCCAGGTGGCCGTTGAGCCGCTGTTCTCGGACTGCGTCGACTTCGACACCTTCTGCAAGTCCGACTTCCGCGCGGTGAAGGTCAAGGCGTGTGAGGCCGTGCCCAAGAGCAAGAAGCTGCTCAAGTTCACGCTGGATGACGGTACGGGTACCGACCGCGTGATCCTCTCTGGCATCCATGCGTTCTACGAGCCGGAGGACCTGGTGGGCAAGACCTGCATCGCCATCGTGAACCTGCCGGCGCGCAAGATGATGGGCATCGACTCCTGTGGCATGCTCATCAGCGCCGTGCACGCGGAGGGCGCGGGCGACGAGGCCGAGGAGCGCCTGAACCTGCTGATGGTTGACGACGCGATCCCGGCCGGCGCCAAGCTCTGCTAAGGCAACGCTGCGGCTTTGCTGTTGCGGCTCCGCCCCCGAGGAAGGTCCTCGGGGGCTTTTTTGTGCGCCAAAACGGATGCGCCAAATGAAGCCCGGCATTATTTGGCGCATAATGGTTGGTACTGCACGGCAACGCGGAGGGAGCCAGGTATGTCCGAGATGCCAAAGCAGGGTCGGAAGCCGGCAGGCGAGAATCACCTGACGCCGGGGGACGAGAAGCGCGCGCCGTCTGGTGCGCCGAGGGCCGTGCGACGCCCTGCGTCCGAGGTCCGTCCCGCGCCTGCCGGCACCCGCCCTGCGCGCACCGGCGGTCACCCTGCGTCCGCTGGCGCCCCTGCCGCATCAGCCGCAGCCAACAGCCACCCGGCAGGTGCCCCTTCCGCCTTTGCCTCGCTTGCCGGCAAGGTGCGCGCCGCCGTCCGCCCCGGCGCCGGCGCACCCGACCCCGGGCAGCGCCCGCACCGCGAAAGCAAGCTGCGCAAGCTCGTGAACGCCTGGTTCGACCGGCTGGTGGGCGCCGTCACCGGCGGCACGCTGGCCTACGAGCCCGCGCAGTACGCCGAACACCAAACCACGCGCGACTTCATCTGGAACACGCTGGGCACCGTGGCCTGGGGCATGGCGTTTCCCGTGCTCACCGTGGTTGCCACGCAGCTGGCCGGCGCCGAGCAGGCCGGCATGTTCTCGCTCGCGTACGTGACGGGCATGCTCCTCATGTACGTGGGCAACTACGGCGTGCGCACCTACCAGGTGTCCGACCTGACCGAGCGCCACACCTTCAAGGACTACCAGGTGCACCGCATCCTCACGTGCGCGGCCATGATGGCGGTCGGCGTTGCGTACTGCTGGCTGCGCGGCTACACGGGCCTTATGTTCTCCATCAGCATCGGAACCTACCTGTGGAAGATGCTCGACGCCTTGGCCGACGTGTACGAGGGGCGCCTCCAGCAGACCGACAAGCTCTACCTCGCGGGCATTTCCCAGCTGGTGCGCTCGCTTGCCGCCATCACGTTCTTCACCGCGGCTCTGCTCGTCACGCGCGACATCGGCGTGTCCTGCATCGCCATGGCGGTGGGCTGCGCGGCCACGTTCGTGCTGTTCACCCTGCCGGTGACGTTGTTCGAGACGCCGCGCTCGCGCCGCTTCACGCTCCGCAGCGTGCGCGCGCTTTTCCGCCAGTGCTTCCCGCTGTTCGTGGCGCTGTTCCTCTACATGCTCATCGACTCCATGCCCAAGTTCATGATGGAGGGCATGCTTCCGTACGACAACCAGCTGTACTACAGCGCGCTGTTCATCCCCGCCTCAGGGATCACGCTGGGGGTGCAGAGCGTGTACAAGCCGCTGCTGGTGCGCATGGCCAGCCTGTGGTCGAACCGCAAGCGCCGCCGGGCGTTCGACCTCACCATCGTCGCGATCCTGGTGTTTATCGTGGGCGCCACGGCGGCCACCATGCTGGTGATGGCTTGGATCGGCATCCCGTTCATGAGCCTGTGCTACGGCGTCGACTTCGAGAAGTTCCGCGGGCTTTCCTACGTCATGGTGGCGGCCGGCGGCGTTACGGCGGCGATTGACTTTCTCTACCAGGTCATCACGCTGCTACGGCGCCAAAAGTCCGTCACGCGCATCTACATCATGACGTTCGGGTTCTCGCTGTACATCCCGTGGCTGCTGATCGGCTTCACCGGGCTTTCGGGCGCCGTGCTTTCGTTCATGATCGTGATGAGCATCCTGTTTGTGCTGCTGGCAAGCGAGTACCTCTCCATCCGCACGAGCTTCAACGACTTGGAAGAAGCTGCGGCTGCCGACGCGCCCAAGGCGGCGTAAGCGGCCCCGGCGGCGGTTGCGCATACCTTCGCGAAGGGTGCTCCGCACACACGGCGGTTACGCATATCTCTGCGAGGGGTGCTCAACGAAAGTGACGGTTGCGCATGCCTTTGCGCTGAGTTTTATGCGGCGTAACCGTCACTTGTTGCGTTTACGCAGGTAGGAGAGTTGCTGTTTTCACGCGTTATGCAAACCGCTTCAGCAAAGACATGCGTAACCGAAGCATGTTCCTTGGGCGATAAAAGCGCGGTCAAAAAGAGATGCGTAACCGTCACTTCTCGGCCGCCGTCGGCTTTGCCGCCGCTGGGCCCTCATCTGCCAGCGCGCGCCCGTCTGTCGCTGCGCGCTTGTCCGCCGTCTGCCCGCTTGCTGTCGGCGCCGCCTCCGTCCCGGCGCCCGTGCGGTTCACGATCACGATCCCCGCGGCGATAAGTACCAGCGCCAGCAGGGTCTGCGCCCACGGCAGGGCGCTCTGCTCGCCCAACAGCGCGCTGGAAAGCACCACGCCGAAGACCGGGTTCATGAAGCCGAAGATGGCCACGCGCGAGGTGGGGTTGTGTTTGAGCAGCACCGACCACAGCGAGTACGCCACGCCCGACACGCATCCCAGCCACGCAAGCACGCCGACGCCCGCCGGCGTCACCTGCGGGATGCGCCCGCCTGCGACAAGACCCGCCACGGCCAGGACGCAGCCGCCCACCAAAAACTGCCAGCCGCTCAGGGCCACGGGGCTCTCGCGTTGCGAGTACACCCGGATCAGCGCGGACGACACGCTGTAGCACACGGCCGAGATCAGGATGAAGCCCTCGCCGGTGAGCGTCACAGAGCCGCCGAGGTCCTCGCCGGTGAGGTTCACGATAACCACGCCGGCAAAGCCCACCGCGCAACCGAGAACCTTGCGCGCGGTGAGGCGCTCCTGGCGGAACACGAGCGCGGCGATGAGGATGCAGATGAAGGTGTTCGAGGCGTTTACGATGGTGCCCTTCACGCCCGACGCGTTGGACACGCCGATGTAGAAGAACGCGTACTGCACCACCGTCTGCGCGAGGCACAGCTTTGCCACCATGCCCCACGAGGATCGCTTGACGCGCGGGAAGCGTCGCCGCGCAAGACCCTCGGCCCCCAGCGCGATGACGCCCGCCAGCATAAAGCGCAGGCCTGCGAACAGGATCTCGGAGGGCACGTCGGAGCTTTGAATGCCCATGAGGCGGTAGCCGATCTTGATGCACGGGATGGCGCTGCCCCACAGGGCGCACGCCGTCGTGGCGAGCAGCGCCACGCACCACGTGCGCGTGAGGACGGACGTGCTTTCGTTGGCGCTGCAGCTCGTGCCGCGAGCGGGCGCGGGGGCGTTGCGTGCCGAGGCTGGGGTAGACGGTGCGGGTGCCATGCGGGGCTGCTCCTTAGGGTTCAGATGGGCGAGAACTACGCCGGGCGAGAAGGACGGCTGCCTGGGGCATCGCCGCCAAACGCCGCGCCGGACGAGAGGGGGTGGTGATGCCGGGTGCCCTTCGTCGTCAGGCGCCGGAGCGGCCGCGCGGCTGTTTCGCGCAGCCGCGTGCGGGTCTCGGCGTTTTCGGAGGCTATACTAGCAGTTCCGCGTATGACGGAGCTGCGCAAGCGCGCGTTGCCGCCCTGCCGCCTGTCTCGCCGGTGTCGGTTACGCATGCCTTTGCCCGTGTGTTAATGCAGCATAACCGGCGCTTCTCGCATACTCGCAGGTAGACGGTGCGCGTTTTACGCGCGGTATGCAAAACGGCCTGAAAAAGAGATGCATACCCGTTGCTTTTCTCCGCCGGGCGCGAAGCTCCGCCCGCACGCCCTGCCCGCTCTAAGATATCCTCCACAAACTTTCCGCTTACGCGTCGCCGCAAAAGCTGGTAGGGTGGTTTTCACAGCTGTTCGAGCATAGGCATGGCAGATGGCGTTCCCGCGCGAATCGGGGGCGCCTTTTTTATGCCGCGCCCGACCGGCTTGCTGCCCGAGCGCGGTGCCTGCGTCCAGACTCGGACGCCTGCGCAGCTCGCCCCGTTGCAGGAGCGGTGCACAGCGCAGGGCACCCAAGCCACCTCGCGCCGCGCCAGGCGGAACGTGCAAAGAGCCGATGCAAACGCATCGCCGACAACGGAAAGGTACCGCATGCCAACCAACAAGCGAGAGAGTCTGATCTTCACCGTCATCATGTGCTCCTGCATGGTTCTGTGGATGAGCGTCTACAACGTGATGCGCGTCCACGGCTGGGAGTTCAACCTGGGCATCCTGGCCGAGTCCTGGGTGGGCTTCCCGCCTGCCTACGTGGTGGCCATGCTGCTGGACGTTTTCGTGGCGAGCCGCTTCGCCAAGTGGGCCGCGTTCCGCTTCTTCGTGACCCCCGGCAAGAGCTCCAAGCTCGCCGTCACGCTGGCGATCAGCACCCTGATGGTGTTCCCGATGGTGCTGTTCATGTCGCTGTACGGCGCGCTCGAGGCCACCACGCACACCGGCAACGTGAGCCTCATCCCCGCGATCTGGCTTACCAACATCCCGTGGAACTTCATCGCCGCCCTGCCGTGGAACCTGATCGTGGCCGGCCCCTTCTCGCGCTGGCTGTTTCGCCGCGTCTTCCCCGAGGGCACCGTGCTTGCCGAGCCGGCCGTGCAGGCGCAGCGCGCCTAGCGCCGTGCGTCCGGCAGCCGCGCCAACGCCACCTCCGCGCGCGGCTGCGCACCGGCTTGTGAATATGCGGGCTTTTGGGTTACCATGTTCGTTCTCTGGGTAAACAGACACGGTAAAAACCGCGATCGAGCACATGAGCATGTGAGCCGCCCGGACGGACTCTGGCCTTACGCAGGCCGCGGGCGGCACCCAAAAGAGGTGGATTATGTTAGACCGTTTCACCGACCGCGCCCGCAAGGCGATGTCGATCGCCAAGGAAGAGGCGCTGGCCCAAGGCTCTGCCAAGGTGGGGACCGAGCACCTTTTGCTGGCGCTTGCCAAGGAAGACGAGGGAATCGCCTCCGAGGCCCTGCGTTCGCTTGACATCAGCTACGACGACGTGCGCGAGCAGATCGACCAGCTCAAGACTACCGTTCCGGCCGAGAACAACGTCGAGGCCTCCAAGCTCGCCTTCACCCCGCGCGTCATCGCCGTGATGGAGCGCAGCTTCCGCGAGGCGCGCGAGAACAACCAGACCTACGTGTCGACCGAGCACCTCCTGCTCGGCATCGTGGCCGAGGGCAACGGCATGGCCATGGACATCCTCACCCGCTTGGGCGTCTCGGCGGCCAGCGTGCGCGAGGCCGTCGAGAAGCTCACGAGCAACGACAAGCGCAAGCAGCGTCCGCTGGCCGGCGCCTCCTCGGGGCGTCCCGGCGCGGGGCTGCCGTTCTTCTCGGGCGAGGCCGCCGGCCGCGGCGGCTCGGGCGAGGAGTCCACGCTTGCGCAGTTCGGCACCAACCTCACCGAGGAGGCGCGCGCCGGCAAGCTCGACCCGGTCATCGGCCGCGAGAAGGAGATCTCCCGCATGATGGAGATTCTCGCCCGCCGCACCAAGAACAACCCGCTTATCCTCGGCGACCCCGGTGTGGGCAAGACCGCCATCGTGGAGGGCCTGGCGCAGGAGATCGCCGCGGGCAACGTGCCCGAGAACCTCATGGGCCAAAACATCTGGACGCTCGATTTGCCCGGGCTCGTGGCCGGCGCCAAGTACCGCGGCGAGTTCGAGGAGCGCCTGAAGAACGTGATCCAAGAGGCCACCGAGGCCGACGACATCATCTTGTTCATCGATGAGATGCACACGCTCATCGGCGCCGGCTCGGCCGAGGGCTCAATCGACGCGAGCTCCATGCTCAAGCCGGTGCTCGCGCGCGGCGCGTTCCAGATCATCGGCGCCACCACGGCCGAGGAGTACCGCAAGCACGTGTCCAAGGACCCGGCGTTCGAGCGCCGCTTCCAGGTGGTCGACATCGCCGAGCCAAGCCCCGAGGACACCGTGCGCATCTTAAACGCCCTGCTCCCGCGCTACGAGGAGCACCACCACGTGAGCTACACGCCCGCCGCGGTCGAGGCGGCGGTGTCGCTTTCCTCGCGCTATATCCAAGACCGCTTCCTGCCCGACAAGGCCATCGACCTCATCGACGAGGCCGGCGCCCGCGCCCGCATCCGCGCCAACCGCGCGCCCGAGGACGTTCGCGCCGCTCAGCAGGCCGTCGCGCAGCTTGAGGAGCAGGTGGAGGCCGCCGCTGCCGCTGACGACATGAACAAGGCCGCGGAGCTCAAGGACGAGCAGAAGGCCGCCGAGGCCGAGCTGGCCAAGGTCAAGGACGCCTGGGCCGCCGAGCAGAAGGCCAAGCCGCTCGTCATCGACGTGCGCGAGATCGCCGACATCGTCAGCGTGGCCTCCGGCGTGCCGGTGAGCGCGCTCACCGAGGATGAGAGCCGCCGCCTGCTCACCTGCGAGAACGTGCTCAAGGAGCGCGTCGTGGGCCAGGACGAGGCCGTTGCCGCCGTGGCCCGCGCCATCCGCCGCAGCCGTTCGCCGCTCAAGGATCCGCGCCGCCCGGGCGGCTCGTTCATCTTCCTGGGCCCCACCGGCGTGGGCAAGACGGAGCTCGCCAAGACGCTCGCCGAGTACCTCTTCGGCAGCAAGGACGCGCTCATCAGCTTCGACATGAGCGAGTTCGCCAGCGAGTACGAGGTCTCCAAGCTCATCGGCAGCCCGCCCGGCTACGTGGGCCACGACGAGGGCGGCCAGCTCACCAAGGCCGTGCGCCGCAGGCCGTACTCGGTGGTGCTGTTCGACGAGATCGAGAAGGCCCATCCCGACATCTTCAACATCCTGCTGCAGGTGCTCGACGAGGGCCGGCTCACCGACGGCCAGGGCCGCACGGTGGACTTCCGCAACACCGTGATCATCATGACCTCCAACGTTGGCGCGCGCGAGATCGCACAGACCAGCTCGGTGGGCTTCGGCACCACCGGCGAGGCGGGTCTCACGAACGACGAGATCAAGGGCCGCGCGATGGGCGAGCTCAAGCGCCTGTTCCGCCCGGAGTTCCTGAACCGCGTGGACGACATCGTGGTCTTCTCGTCGCTGTCCGACGAGAGCCTGCGCGCCATCGCTGAGCTCATGGTGGACGAGCTGCGCCAGCGCCTTATCGCCAACGGCATGTCCATCGAGCTCACGCCCGCCGCGCTCGACCTTATCGTCCGCCGCGGCACCGACCGCGCCATGGGCGCCCGCCCGCTGCGCCGCGCCATCCAGACGCTCATCGAGGATCCGCTGTCCGAGGAGCTGCTGGCCGGCGAGTGGAGAGAGGGCGACATCGTGCTGGCCGACGCGGTTGCGCCCGCCGAAGGCGAGAAGGGCGAGGAGCGCCTGGTGTTCAGCCACACCACCGGCGAGATCCCCGCGCCGCGCAAGCACGGCGCGCTGGGCGAGGGCTTCGACCGCGCCCCGCGTTCCGCACGCTTGGGCCAGGGTGGCTCGCCGCGCTCCTCGCGCACCGCGGGCCTCGGCGCCGGCGTGCGCTAAGGAAGGCGCCGGCTCATCCGTCATCCTGCCATCCTGCCATTGGGGACGGGTACGAATGGCAGAACATGCGGTATGTGCCATTCGTACCCGTCCCCAATGGCGCGCAAGGGCGGGCCCGGGGCCACGTGCTTCCGGCGCCAGGGCTTATCGCTTCCGTTATCCGAAGGGGGCGGCTCCAAATGCTGCCGTATGCGGCGGGTTTTGGGGCCGGCCCCTTTTCGCGGCTTCCCGCCGCCTCTTGTCTAGGTGCTTGTCTCCCCGGGTACAAAGCGGGCGGTTTATACTTAAGCAGAGCGAACGCACGTCATACCGCAAGCGGGGAGGGCCTATGGAGAAGAAGAGTCAGCGCGAGCGCATGAGAGAGGCCATCCGCCTTACGGCACCCGGTCAGCCGCTGCGCACCGCGCTCGACATGATCATCGCCGGCCACCTGGGCGCCCTCATCTGCGTGGGCGACACCGAGGCCGTGCTCGCCGCCGGCAACGACGGCTTCCCCCTCAACATCTCGTTTACCTCGCATCGCCTGTTTGAGCTTTCCAAGATGGACGGCGCCATCGTGATCGACGGGAGCCTCTCGCAGATCCTGCGCGCCAACTTCCACCTCAACCCCGACCCGTCGCTCGCCACGAGCGAGACGGGCATGCGCCACCGCACCGCCGCGCGCATGAGCGTCCTGACCGACGCCATCGTGATCTCGGTGTCGGAGCGCCGCTCGGTCATCAACGTGTACGTTGACGGCAAGGCGCACCAGGTCAAGTCGGTGGCCGACATCATGAACACCGTGGGGCAGCTGCTCTCCACGCTGCAGACCACGCGCACCTCGCTCGACCGCCAGCTCGTCCGCCTCACCGCGCTCGAGCTGGACGACTACGTCACGCTCTCCGACGTCACCGAGATCTTCTCCACCTTCGAGCTCATTCAGCAGGCAAAAGAGGAGATCAAGCGCTCCATCGAGGAACTGGGCAGCCAGGGCAAGCTCGTGCGCATGCAGCTCGAGCAGCTGGCCGGCAGCGGCGTGGAGGACGAGTACAACCTCATGATCCGCGACTACGCGGCCGACTCAACCGAGGAGAACGCCGCCGCCGTGCGCGAGCGGTTCCGCGCCATGAGCGCGCAGGAGCTTACCAACCCCAAGAGCATCGCCTCGGCGCTGGGCTATCAGAACCTCGAGGAGGACTCGGTACTGACGCCGCTGGGGCTGCGCACGCTTTCCCGCGTGTCGGTGGTGCGCGACGGCGTGGCCGAGAAGATCGTGGACGAGTACGACTCGTTCCAGGACGTGCTGAAAGACATCAAGAAGGACCCCGAGCGCCTGCGCGACTTCGGCGTGAACAACCCTACCATCCTGGCAGACAGCCTCTCCCGCATGCAGTCCAAGCGCTAGGCGCGGACAGGGCATGCGGCAGGCGGCACGTGCGAGAAGGGCGGGCGTCATGGCGAAGAAAGACAGCGGCTGCGCGGTGCTGGGGAGCGCGTGCGCGGTTATCGCGGCGGGCGGCGTGGGCAGCCGGCTGGGGCATACCGGCGGCAAGCAGCTCATGGAGGTGGCCGGCCGGCCGCTCATGAGCTGGTCGCTCACGGCGTTTGACCAGGCGCAGAGCATCGGGCACATCGTGGTGGTGTGCCCGGCCGACCGCATGAACGAGATGCGCGCTGCGGCGGTGGAGCCGCTGGGGCTTGCCACGCCCGTCAGCTACGCGCAGGCGGGTGCCACCCGGCAGGACTCCACGCGCGCTGGCGTCGCGGCGGTGCCGGCGGGCTTTGACGTGGTGGCGATCCACGACGGCGCGCGGCCGCTGGTGACCCCCGAGGTTATCGACCGGGCGGTTGGGGCGCTGTACGGCGACGGCGCGGACGAAGGCGCGGACGCGACCGGCGGCGCCGTCATCGCGGGGGAGCTTTATGCGTGGGACGGCGTGGTGTGCGGCCAGCCGGCGGTGGACACGCTCAAAGAGGTCGGCCCGGCAGGAACCATCGCCGCAACGCCCGACCGCACGCGCTTTTGGACGGTGCAGACCCCGCAGGTCTTTCCCGTGGCGGTGATGCGTGTGGCCTATGACGCGGCCGAGCGCGCGGGATTTACCGGCACGGACGACGCGTCGCTGGTGGAGCGCGCCGGGGGACACGTGCTTTTGCTCAAGACCCCGCGCGACAACCTCAAAGCCACCGTTCCCGAGGACCTGCCGCTTATCGAGGCCCTGCTGCGCATGCGCAGCGGCTAGGGGCGCGCCCGCTGCCATGAGGGTTGGCGCTGACGCCGGCATGCGCGCCATATGCCCTCAGCACGCGGTTCCCATGGCAGGTTGCCCCGAATGCAGGTTCGCCGCCTGGCGGCTTCGCGCGCAGGTGCGGTATCATGGGCAGATACTTGTCAACGGCACGAAAGGGGCTGGCGGCACATGCAACACGGCGCGCTGCGCATCGGCCATGGATACGACGTTCACCGCTTGGTAGAGGGGCGCCGCTGCATCATCGGCGGTGTCGACATCCCGTACGAGAAGGGCCTGCTCGGCCATTCGGACGCCGACGTGCTGGCTCACGCCCTGGCTGACGCCATCTTGGGCGCGTGCCGCGGCGGCGACATCGGCAAACTCTTCCCGGACACCGACCCCGCTTACGAGGGCGCGGACTCCCTTGTGCTTCTCGCCCGCGTGATGGAGCATGCGCGCGGCCTCGGCTACGAGCTGGTGGACGCCGACTGCACCATCGCGTGCCAGGCTCCCAAGATCAGCCCGCACCGCGACGCCATGCGCGCCAACCTGGCTCGCGCGCTCAACGTGCCCGTGGACGCCGTGGGCGTGAAGGCAACCACCACCGAGAAGCTCGGCTGGGAAGGCGAGGGCCAGGGCATCGGCGCCTGGGCCGTCTGCCTGCTCGAGCGATGTAGCAACTAACCCCGTCCCAAGCAGGGTACACCGTCCTTTCCCTTCTAAGGAATTTCCCGCGGATTCCTTACCCGACGAACGGGGCGACGCTGCTTAGAGACGCGCGCCCGATGATGAGAGATAACCTGTCTGGAGGTGTCCATATACGGTCTAGCGCAAGTTCCGCACGCAAAGAAGAACCCAGTGGGCTCTTCGTCTTGCGCAGGACTGTCCGAAGCGCTGGACCGTATATGGACACCTCCTCGAGGAGGCCCACCATGAAGATCTACAACAGCAAAACGCATAAAAAAGAGGAGTTCCGCCCCATCGAGGAGGGCAAGGTCCGCATGTACGTGTGCGGCCCAACCGTCTACGACAACATCCACATCGGCAACGCGCGCACCTTTATCTCCTTTGACGTGATCCGCCGCTGGCTTGTCGCCGCGGGTTACGAGGTCACGTTCGCGCAGAACCTCACCGACGTGGACGACAAGATCATCAACCGCGCTAACGAGCAGGGACGCACCGCGGCCGAGGTGGCCGAGGAGTTCTCGAGGAAGTTCATCGACATCATGCGTGCCGCCAACGTGATGGACCCGGACGTGCGCCCGCGCGCCACCAAGGAGATCGGTCCCATGATCGGCATGATAAAGACGCTGATCGAGGGCGGGTACGCGTACGCGGCCGACAACGGCGACGTGTACTTCTCGGTGAGAAGCGACCCGTCGTACGGCGAGGTGTCCGGCCGCAAGATCGACGACCTCATGGTGGGCGCGCGCATCGCCGCCGGCGAGGCCAAGCGCGATCCGCTCGACTTTGCGCTGTGGAAGGCCGCCAAGCCCGGCGAGCCCAGCTGGCCGAGCCCGTGGGGGCAGGGGCGCCCGGGCTGGCACACCGAGTGCGCGGCGATGGTGCACCGCTACCTGGGGACGCCGATCGACATCCACGGCGGCGGCTCCGACTTGGCCTTCCCGCATCACGAGAACGAGTGCGCCCAGGCCACCTGCGCTTGGCACGAGGGATTCGCCAACACCTGGATGCACACCGGCATGCTGCTGGTGGACGGCGAGAAGATGTCCAAGAGCCTAGGCAACTTCTTCACGCTCGAGGAGGTGCTGCGCGATCACAGCGCGGCGGCTTTGCGCCTGCTTATGCTGCAGACGCACTACCGCAGCCCGCTGGACTTCTCGTGGGAGCGCCTGGAGGGCGCCGAGAACTCGCTGGCGCGCATCGCCGGCACGGTGAAAAACCTTAAGTGGGCGGTGACGCACGCGGAGGGTGCGGCGGACGCCGAGCTGGCGGCGGGACTGGTGAGCGCAACCGAGCGCGCCTCCGCCGAGTTCGAGGCGTGCATGAACGACGACTTCAACACCGCCGGCGCGTTGGCGGCATACTTCCAGCTGGTGACCGAGGCCAACACCTACCTCGACCAAGCAGGTTCGGCCGTGGACGAGGAGGCGGCGACGGTGTGCGCGGTGTCGATCGCCGGCGCGCTCGCCATCTTGGGCGTCAAGCTGCCCGAGATCGAAGAGCCGCTGCCCGTGGGGCTGCTCGGCGTGGCCGCGGGCCTGGTTGGTTACACCGGCGATGACGTGGACGAGGCGGCCGAGAAGATCCTCGCCGCCCGCGCCGAGGCCCGCGCCGCCAAGGACTGGGCGCGTGCCGACGCCATCCGCGACCAGCTGCGCGACATGGGCCTGGCCATCGAGGACACCGCCGCCGGCAGCCGCATCAAGCACGCGTAAACCGGCTTGAGCGGGTCAGATGGGGACGGATCCATTTCAACCCCTTTTGCCAGCCGGGGCCGCTGCCGAGAAGTTCGGCAGCGGCCCCGGCTGCATTTTGGGAGTGAGAAAGCATCGCACAACTGACAAAAATGGCGAGAAAAGCTCCCCCTTTGTCAGGTGTGCGATGCTTTGGGGGCGCGGGGCCTGCTTGGTGCGCGGCGATTGCGTGCCTGGCTCGCTGCCTTCGCTTTGCGTGCCGGACGCCTTCGGTATACTGGGAGGGTGAAAAGGGCGAAAGGAACAGCAATGCAGCATAAGCGGCAGGGACAACGCAAAAACCGGCAGGGGGGCACGCAGCGCCCGCAGCAACCGGGTGACCAGGCGCGCCCTCGCAAGCAGCGGGGATCCTCCGCCGCTGATGCGTACGGCAGCCGCATGCGCAACGCAGATCGCAGCAAAGGACGCAAAGCCGCAGGCTCTTCGCGTTCGGACCACGCGCGGGGCAAGGGCGGCGCCGGCCGCTCGGGTTCGGTGGGGGCCGGGGCCGCGTCGCCCCGCAACGCCAACGGCACATATATAGAGGGGCGGCGCGCAGCTGCCGAGGCGCTGCGCAGCGGCTTTCCCGTTAAACGGGCGCTTATCGCCCAAGATGCGAAGGCGGACGAGAACCTCGCACGCTTGGTGTACGAGCTGCGCCAAGCAGGCGTGCCGTTCAAGGAGGTGCCGCGCGCGCAGCTTGAGCGCATCTCGAGCCACGGCGCTCACCAGGGCATCGTGCTGGAGGCAGCGCCGTTTCCCTATGCCCCGCTGGAGGACATCCTTGCCCGCGCCGGCCAGGGTTCCGCGCTCGTGGTGGTGCTCGACCACGTGACCGACGAGGGAAACTTCGGCGCCATCGTGCGCTCGGCCGAGGTCGTGGGCGCTGCGGGCGTGATTATCGCCAACAAGCGCGCGGCGGCCGTAGGCGTGGGTGCGTACAAAACCAGCGCGGGCGCCGTCATGCACCTGCCCATCGCGCAGGTGCCCAACCTTCCCGCAGCGGTTGAGCGCCTCAAAGAGGCCGGCTTTTGGGTGGGCGGCTCGTCCGAGCACGCGCGCGAGAGCGTGTGGACGGCGCCCTTGACGGGCCGCATCGCGCTGGTGATGGGCTCGGAGGGCTCGGGCATCTCCCGCCTCATGCTCGAGAAGTGCGACTTTTTGGTAAAGCTGCCGCAGCGCGGGGCCACCGAGAGCCTGAACGTGGCGCAGGCCGCCACCGTGATGTGCTATGAGTGGCTGCGCGCCAACCAAGCCGAGCTGCTGGCCGACGGCGATGCGCCGGGCGGTGCCGCTCACGGCGGTTTGGGCGAGGATGCCGCTAGCGAGGGGGCGGACGCCTAGCATGAGCAAGCGCAACAAGAAAAAGGCCAAGCGCTTTGGCGCGGGATCGGCCAAGCCGGTCGTGGACGCCAGCACGTTTGGTGCCGGCAACGCGTTCAGCAGTGTCGCCGCCGGTGTGCCGAGCGCGGCGGGATCCGGCGCGGCGAACGGTGCGCTGCGCCGCGAGGCGGGCGTGAGCCCGTACGGCACGGGCCGCGGGGCGCGGAAGCGCCCGCTGTTGGTGGTGGACGGCTACAACGTTATCTACGCCACGCCGCGCTACGAGGCGCTGGTGTACCACGACACCGCCGGCGACCCGCTCAGCCGCGACGTGTACCCGCGCGCCCGCGAGGCGCTTATCTCCGACGTGGCGGCGTTTGCCCAGGCCAGCTATGACGCTGTGGTGGTGTTCGACGGCGCAGGCAACAAGAACCCCGACCGTCCCAACCTGTCGCAGGCCGGCGTGCAGGTGGTTTTCTCTCCTCCGGGGGTATCGGCTGACCGGGTGATCGAGCAGCTGTGCACCGACGCGCGTGAGGCTGGCCGCGCCGTGACTGTGGCTACAAGTGACGGCACCATCCAGGCGGTGGCGATGGGCAAGGGCGTGACGCGCATCTCGGCGCGCATGTTCACCGCCGAGATCGACGCTGTGAACGCAAGCGTGCAGCGTGAGATGGACGAAACCCCGCCCATGAAGCTCACACTAGCCGATCGCCTGAGCCCCGAGGCGCGTGCCAAGCTGGCCTCTCTGCGGGATCGGGGCTAGTTGGGGCAGGGCCTGCGCGCTGCACAGGCGGCGCGCCCGGTCGTGGATAAGCTTCGAAGCGCTTGCGGTTTTACGCGCGCAACGATATTCTTAACAAGCTCGCGTCGGGTGATACACCCGCGCGTCAACCAAGCCAGCGTGGCTCAACGGTAGAGCAAGTGATTTGTAATCACTGGGTTGCGGGTTCGATTCCTGTCGCTGGCTCCAGACGAGAAAGAAGGCCTGCCCGTTTGGGCAGGCCTTTCTCGTCTGGAGCCAGCGACAGGAATCGAACCCTATTGAGGGCGCGAAGCTGAGAAAACGCGGAGGAACGACTCTATAAGAGATTCGTTCCAGCTCGGGCGCGCCGCTCACATGCCGTTTGAGTTCGCTTCACAACGTCACCACGATTTACGTTGGCAGACCATGCGACAAACACCCCACTGTACCTGCGGAATCGCCAGCAAAAAAGTTTTTTGCAAAAGAGGTAACGCCCGGTGGCGTGTTATAGTTGACAGGGGTACGGCGGTTGCCTAATATACTTCCTGCTTGAAGTGAGCGGGCCAAACAACCCGGTCGCCGAGGGCAATGATAGTTGGGAGTGTGCCCGAGTGGTTAATGGGGACGGGCTGTAAACCCGTTGGCTCTGCCTACCAAGGTTCGAATCCTTGCGCTCCCACCATCAAGCCTGTATAGCTCAGTCGGTAGAGCACTTCGTTGGTAACGAAGAGGTCACCAGTTCAAGTCTGGTTGCAGGCTCCAGCACGGCGGTGTAGCTCAGTTGGTTAGAGCACACGGTTCATACCCGTGGCGTCACTGGTTCGAATCCAGTCACCGCTACCATGGTTACCCTGCGGCCTCCTCGTAAAACAGGGGGTCGTTGTGTAAGAAGGACAGGTGTTCCCGTAAGGGGCAACCTCAAAGGAGGAGGCTTCATGGCCAAGCAGAAGTTCGAGCGCACTAAGCCGCATGTTAACATCGGCACCATCGGTCACGTTGACCACGGCAAGACCACGCTGACCGCAGCAATCACCAAGGTTCTCTCCGAGACCGAGGGTTGCAAGGCCGACTTTACCGCCTTCGAGGACATCGACAAGGCTCCCGAGGAGCGCGAGCGCGGCATCACCATCTCCGTTGCTCACGTCGAGTACGAGACCCCCACGCGTCACTATGCTCACGTTGACTGCCCTGGTCACGCTGACTACGTGAAGAACATGATCTCTGGTGCTGCCCAGATGGACGGCGCTATCCTCGTTATCGCCGCTACCGACGGCCCCATGGCTCAGACCCGCGAGCACATCCTGCTCGCCCGTCAGGTCGGCGTGCCCTACATCGTCGTCTTCCTGAACAAGTGCGACATGGTCGACGATGACGAGCTCATCGAGCTCGTTGAGATGGAGACCCGTGAGCTCCTCTCCGAGTACGACTTCCCGGGCGACGACCTGCCCGTCATCAAGGGCTCCGCTCTGGGCGCCCTGAACGGCGAGGAGAAGTGGGTCGAGTCCATCCGCGAGCTCATGAAGGCCGTGGACGAGTACATCCCGACCCCCGAGCGCGACGACGCCAAGCCCTTCCTGATGGCTATCGAGGACACCATGACCATCTCCGGCCGTGGTACCGTTGCCACCGGTCGTGTTGAGCGCGGCACCCTCAAGCTCAACGAGCCCGTCGAGATCGTCGGCATCAAGGAGACCCAGTCCTCCGTTGCTACCGGCATCGAGATGTTCCGCAAGACCATGGACTTCTGCGAGGCTGGCGACAACGTCGGCATCCTGCTCCGCGGTATCAAGCGCGAGGACATCGAGCGCGGCCAGATCCTCTGCAAGCCGGGTTCGGTTACCCCGCACACCAACTTCAAGGGCGAGATCTATGTTCTGACCAAGGAGGAGGGCGGCCGTCACACCCCGTTCTTCAACGGTTATCGTCCGCAGTTCTACTTCCGCACCACCGACATCACCGGCACCGTCAAGCTGCCTGAGGGCGTCGAGATGGCTATGCCCGGCGACCACGTGACCATCGAGGGCGACCTCATTCACCCGATCGCCATGGAGGAGGGCCTGCGCTTCGCTATCCGCGAGGGCGGCCACACCGTCGGCTCCGGCGTTGTTACCGAGATCCTCAAGTAACAACTCCTTCGTGCTTTATTAGTGCGAACGATAAAAGCCCGACCCCAAAAGGGTCGGGCTTTTTTATGCAGCTCCAGAGGAAGGTCAGCAACGAGCAGATTGTGATCCAGGGTTCGGGACGGCTAAAGTGTGTTCTGCGAGCGACTCAATCCGGAATTCGATCTCCTCGTCTCGTGGAAAGTCCGCAGTAAAACAACGTCTCAGCCACCCTGACCAAGCATCAACCGCTTACGTTCCACCAAACGTAAGCCCTCCCGCGTTACAGATCTTCGCGTGCAGGCAGGGTCGGGGGGATGAAATTCCGAAATCTGATATCGGGCAGATTTCGGAATTTCATCCGCCAAGCCCGCCACCGGAACCAAGAAGATCGTGCGCCAAATATGGAGCGTATCTGCAGAGCTTCTCATCTAGGAACTTATCGTTGACGGGGCAGGTAGGGGATGGTAATGTACTAACCCGTGCCCGCGTAAGGGTAAATTTTAGGAGGATACATGCGTACTATGATTACTCTGGCGTGCACCGAGTGCAAGCGCCGCAACTATACGACCACCAAGAACAAGTCCACCATGCCTGAGCGCATGGAGATCAAGAAGTACTGCCCTTGGTGCCGTCATCACACGCTGCACCGCGAGACCCGCTAGGGTATTAAACATACGCCAGTAGTTCAATTGGTAGAGCATCGGTCTCCAAAACCGAGTGTTGAGGGTTCGAGTCCTTCCTGGCGTGCCAGTCTTTAATCCGTAAGCCTCCTCGTGAGGCTTACGGTTTCTTAGGGTCGGGAGAGTTTTTCTCGGAGGTAGCCATCATGGCGAGCAACAAGAAGAAAAAGAAGGGCCAGCAGAAGCCCGCTCAGGGTGCCTCTGCGCAGACGGCTCCTGTTGCTGCTAAGCAGAAGGCGTCGCAGGAGAAGCAGGCTGCTCCCGAGCCCAAGAAGAAGGGGCTCTTCAAGTCCAAGGCCGACAAGGACAACAAGGCTGCGGCCAAGAAGGATACCGCTTCCAAGTCCAAGGGTTCCAAGAAGGCCAAGAACGCCAAGCCCACTTTCTTCGGCCGCATCAAGAACTACTTCTCGGCTGTCAAGACCGAGATGCATCGCGTGGTGTGGCCTTCTAAGCAGGAGCTGATCAACTACTCCGTGGCGGTTGTCGTCTCCCTTATCGTGGTTGGCGTGGTTATCGCCGTGCTCGACCTCGTGATCGGTGAGGGTCTGGTTCTCTTCGCGGGGCTGAGGGGGTAACGCAATGGCTAAGCATTGGTACGTTGTTCACACCTACTCTGGATACGAGAACCGCGTCAAGACCGACCTCGAGCATCGCATCGAGGCCATGGGGATGCAGGACTACATCTTCGATATCCAGATCCCGACCGAGCGCGTAACCGAGATCAAGGAAGGCGGCAAGCGCGAGACCAAGGACGCCAAGGTGCTTCCGGGTTACGTGCTGGTTCGCATGGAGATGAACGCCGACGCGCGCTCCTGCGTGCGCAACACCCCCGGCGTCACCGGCTTCCTCGGTGCCGCCGACAACCCCGCGCCGCTTTCGCGCGAGGAGTACAACAAGATCATGAAGCGCTCCAACGTTGGCAAAGCGCCCAAGCGCACGGCGGTGGGCATCGAGGTCGGTACCTCGGTGCGCGTCACGTCCGGCCCGTTGGCAGACTTCGACGGCCAGGTCTCCGAGGTTAACGCCGAGGCTGGCAAGGTCAAGGTCACGCTGCTCATCTTCGGGCGCGAGACCCCGGTTGAGCTTTCGTTTGACCAGGTGGCTGCGATCTCGTAGCCGCCGAGACGGCCGGGGAGCGGGAAGCCTCTCCGCGGCCGTAGCTGTTGCCCTTCTTACCTGCACGCTGGGTGAGACGGGCTTTCTGCTCAGACGTTCGCGCGCTTGCTTTCCTGTGGACGGGTGCTTCTAGCAACTGCGCTGACGATACGTACAACCTACACGTTCGGTAAGTAAGAAGGGACACGTCATGGCTAAGAAAGTCGCGACCGTCATCAAGCTTCAGATCCCCGCTGGCGCTGCCAACCCGGCTCCGCCCATCGGCCCCGCCCTCGGTGCTGCCCAGGTCAACATCATGCAGTTCTGCCAGGCGTTCAACGCCGCCACGCAGGAGCAGAAGGGCGACATCATCCCGACCGTCATCACGGTTTACGAAGATCGCTCCTTCGACTTCATCTGCAAGACCCCGCCGGCGGCCCAGCTCATCAAGAAGGCCCTCGGCCTCAAGAGCGGCTCCGCGGTTCCGCAGCGCGACAAGGTCGGCCAGCTCTCCCAGGCTCAGCTGACCCAGATCGCCGAGACCAAGATGCCCGACCTCAACGCCATCGACCTCGAGGGCGCCAAGGCCATCATCGCTGGCACCGCCCGCTCCATGGGCGTCACCATCGCCGAGGACTAAGGCTCGCACACTTGTGTTTCCAGCGCGTCGGGAACGGCTCGGCGCGCTTTGCGTGCAATCCGGCACGCACATATGTGGGAGGGCACAGGCCCGTTGACCACAGGAGGTATTGAGAATGGCTAAGCACGGTAAGAAGTTCAACGCTGCTGCCGAGAAGGTTGACAGCACCAAGCTCTACACCCCGCTGCAGGCGCTGAACCTCGTCAAGGAGGTTGCTCCGGCGAAGTTCGACGAGTCCATCGAGGCCCACTTCCGTCTGGGCATCGACACCCGTAAGGCCGACCAGAACATCCGCGGCTCCATCTCGCTGCCGAACGGCACTGGCAAGTCCGTGCGCGTTGCGGTCTTCGCCGACGGCGCCAAGGCCGACGAGGCTCGCGAGGCCGGCGCTGACGTGGTGGGCTCCGACGAGCTGATCGCCGACATCCAGAAGGGCGAGATCAACTTCGATGCTGCCATCGCCACCCCCGACCAGATGGCCAAGGTTGGTCGCATCGGCCGTATCCTCGGCCCCCGCGGCCTCATGCCCAACCCCAAGCTGGGCACCGTGACCATGGACGTGGCCAAGATGGTGAACGAGCTCAAGGCCGGCCGTGTCGAGTATCGCGCCGACCGCTACGGCATCTGCCACGTGCCGCTGGGCAAGTGCTCCTTCGAGGTCGAGAAGCTCGTCGAGAACTACGCCGCGCTCCTCACCGAGATCCTGCGCGTGAAGCCTGCTTCCGCCAAGGGCCGCTACATCAAGTCCATCACGCTGAGCTCCACCATGGGCCCCGGCGTCAAGGTGGACTCCTCGATCCAGCGCGACTTCATGGCTGAGTAGGGTAGCAACAACCTCGCTTGCTTGCCACGAGCCCCGGGTTCACGCCCGGGGCTTTTTCTGTGCCGCGGCGTGAGCGCGCCGCGGTGGTTGAGTGCGTCGCGGCCGACCGCTTTCCGCCGTGAGGCAGCCGCTTGGGGGCGCGGGGTGCACGGCGCCTGCGCCCTGTGCCACAATGGGCCTCGGATTACGGCGGCGGGGAGGCCAACAACGCCTGCGCCCGCCGCCTTGAGCAGCAACGGCACGGAAGGGGAAACATGGCAGAGACAACGGTAACCACGCTGGAGCAGGGCGGTTTCTCGGTTGCGTCTGAGACGATGGGCGCCCAGCTCAAGAGCATCAAGCTGGACGGGCGGGAGTACCTGTGGCAGCGCGACGAGCGCTGGTGGGGTAAGACCGCCCCGATCCTCTTCCCGATCGTGGGCTCGCTGCGCAACGGGCGCGCCGAGACGGCCAACGGCCCCACCGAGATGGGCCGTCACGGGCTGGTGCGCAACTACAAGCACGAGATCGTGAGCACGGGGGCCGACGCGGTGACGTACGCGTTCAGCTCCACCCCCGAGACGCTGGCGGCGTTCCCCTTTGCGTTCCGCTTTGAGACCACGTATCGCATCGTGGGGCCCGCCACGGTTGAGCACGAGTTCCACGTCATCAACACCGGCGACACGCCCCTGCCCTTCATCGAGGGCGGGCACCCGGCGTTCAACGTCCCGCTGGATGCGGATGCCGGCGAGACGTTCGAGGACTTCGAGCTGCGCTTTGCCGAGAAGTGGACGCCCTCGTGCCCCATGGTGCTGGAGAACGGCCTGATGGATTACGACGCGGCGCGCACGCCCTTTGAAAACGACGACCACCTGCGCATGGCGCACGAGCTCTTTGAGCACGACGCCTGGGTGTTCCAGGGCGTGCCGGGCAACACGGCCGAGCTTGTGAGCGTGAAGACCGGCCACGGCGTGCGCTGCGACTTCGAGGGCTTCACGTCGCTCGGCGTGTGGAGCATGGGCGACGCGCCGTTCGTGGCGCTGGAGCCGTGGGTCGGCCACACCACGGCCACCGACGAGGACGACGTGTTCGAGCACAAGCGCGACATTATCACGCTCGCGCCGGGCGAGGAGGATGTGCGTTCTTTCCGCATCACGGTGTTCTAAGCGCCCTTGCCCACAGTGCCGAAGGGCCCTGCGCATGCTGTTTGCGCCAGTTGCGTCGTTGCGCATGCCTTTTGTATCAGCTGGAGGCGATTATCGACCGCTAGCTGATACGGATTGCATGCGGACGTGCGCAGCTGATACGGAATGCATGCGCAGCCTCGCGCGCATGCCCGCGCACAGCCCCCGTGTGCCGGCCCGGGTTCGTTTCGGGCAGGTTTCGAGTTTGTGAGCGGCAGTTTGCAAGCCAGTTAGCGTTTGTTTGCCGCCGCGTGTCCGCTCGTTGCCGGCGCACCCGTTCCCATACACTTGAGAAACTCACTTCGCATCGCAGCGCGCCGCCCTTCTCGGGCGGCGCTTTCAGATGAAGGGGAAGACCAAGGAGGGGACGCCATGCGCCATCAACAGCAGAGCGACAAGGTTAGCCAGCCCACGTTGTACCGCCCCGAGTTCGAGCACGATGCGTGCGGCATCGGCGCGCTCGCGCACCTCAAGGGCGTGCGCTCGCACCAGATCCTCGACGATGCTCTCTCCGTCCTCGTGAACCTCGAGCACCGCGGCGGCACGGGCCTTGAGAAGAACACCGGCGACGGCGCGGGCATCCTCTTCCAGGTGCCGCACCACTTCTTCCGCAAGGAAGCGCAGAAATGCGGCCAGATCCTGCCGGACGAGGGCGATTACGGCGTTGCCATGCTCTTCTTCCCGCAGGACGAGCGCGGCGTAGCCGACGCGCGCCGCACGTTCGAGGCCGGATGCGCCGAGGCGGGCGTGCCGCTGCTGTTCTGGCGCGAGGTCCCCACCGATCCCCACGACCTGGGCGAGACCGCCCGCGCCTGCATGCCCACCATCTTGCAGGCGTTTCTCGGCCGTCCGGACGACACGCCGCGCGGCGACGCCTTCGAGCGCCGGCTGTACGTGTGCCGCCGCACCATAGAGAAGCGCGCCGACGCCGAGCACGCGCTCGCCGGCAAGATCTTCTACATCTGCAGCATGTCCAGCCGCACCATCGTGTACAAGGGCATGCTTGTGGCTACGCAGATGCGCCGTTTCTTCATCGACCTCAACGACGCCGCAGTGAAGACGGCGGTGGCGCTGGTGCACTCGCGCTACTCAACCAACACCACGCCCAGCTGGGAGCGCGCGCACCCCAACCGCCTCATCATCCATAACGGCGAGATCAACACCCTGAAGGGCAACGTCAACTGGATCCGCGCCCGCGAGCCCAACCTGTACTCGCCGGTGCTCCAGCACGACCTGGAGCGCGTGCTGCCCATCATCAACCGCGAGGGATCCGACTCGGCCATCTTGGACAACGTGCTGGAGTTTCTCGTCATGAACGGGCGGCCGCTCTCCCGCGCCGTCTCCCTGCTGCTGCCCGAGCCGTGGGATCACAACGCCTCGCTGCCGCCCGAGCGTCGCGCCTACGACGCCTACCAGTCCATGCTCATGGAGCCGTGGGACGGCCCGGCGGCCATAGCCTTCACCGACGGGCGCACGCTCGGCGCCGCGCTCGACCGCAACGGGCTGCGCCCCGCGCGCTACTACGTGACGCGCGACGATCGCTTCCTGCTCTCCTCCGAGGTGGGCACCATCGAGATCGAGGCTGACAACATCCTTACCGCCGGCTGCCTCGGTCCCGGCGAGATGCTCGAGGTCGAGCTGGGCTCCGGCCGCGTGGTGTACAACGACGAGCTGCGCGCCCGCTATGCCAAGGAGAAGCCCTACCGCGACTGGATCGCCGACGAGACCATCGAGATCGCCGACCTGGCCGCCGCGGGCGAGAAGCGCGAGAAAGACGCCGCCCCCGCGCCCGACGCCGCCGTGCAGCCCACCGTGGCCATGGCCAAGCTGGGCTACCACTGGGACGACGTCGACGAGGTGGTGCGCCCCATGGCGCAGATGGGCAGCGTGCCTTTGGCCTCGATGGGCATCGACGCGCCGCTGGCCTGCCTCTCCAAGAAGAACCGGTCGTTCTTCGACTACTTCTACCAGCTCTTCGCCCAGGTCACCAACCCGCCGATCGACGCGCTGCGCGAGAGCTTCGTGACCTCCACGGTGCTTTACCTGGGCAACCACGGCAACCTGCTCGAGGATTCGCGCGCCTCCTGCCAGCTGGTGCGCCTGGCTCGGCCGCTGCTGACCCGCGCCGAGTTCGAGGGCGTCTGCGGCATCGACCGCGTGGGTTTCAGGGCCCAGCGCTTCCGCGCCGTGTTCAAGAAGGACGCTCCCACCGGCGCGCTCGAGGCTGCGCTTGACAAGCTGGCCCACAGCGTCGAGGAGGCGGTGCGCGGCGGCGTGAACATCGTGGTGCTCTCCGACCGCGCCGGCGCCGACGAGGTGCCCGTGCCGTCGCTGCTGGCGGTCTCGGCCGTGCACAACCACCTCATCCGCGCGGGCGTGCGCACCTTCGCCGACATCGTGCTGGAGTGCGGTGACGCCATCTCCGCGCACGACTTCGCGGCCCTCGTTGGCTACTCCGCCAGCGGCATCTACCCCTACATGGCCCACGAGGTTATCGCCCAGATGGCTGACAAGGGCGACCTTGCCGACAAGAAGGGCGACCTCCTCACGGCCGAGCAGGGCATCGCCAACTACAACAAGGCGGTGACGGCCGGCATCGTGGCCATCATGTCCAAGATGGGCATCTCCACGGTGCAGAGCTACCATTCCGCGCAGATCTTCGAGGCGGTGGGTCTGGCGCCCGAGCTGGTGGACAGGTACTTCACCAACACCGTGAGCCGCGTGGGCGGCTTGAGGATCGCCGACATCGAGCGCGAGCAGCGCGAGCGCACCGCGGCGGCCGAGAAGATCGCCCAGAGCCCCGCGCCCAACCAGCTGCCGAGCCTCGGCCTCACCAAGTGGCGCCCCCTGGGCGGTGAGGACCACCTCATCAACCCGCAGACCATCTACCTTTTGCAGCGCGCGTGCCGCGAGAACGACTACGAGCTCTTCCGGGAGTACAGTGCCCGGCTGCACCCTCAGGGCCGCGCCGTGCGCCTGCGCGACCTGCTCGACTTCAACGCGGCCGGCCGCACGCCCGTGCCGCTCGAGGAGGTGGAGGGTGCCCGCAGCATCGTGCGACGCTTCAACACCGGCGCCATGAGCTACGGCTCCATCAGCCAAGAGGCGCATGAGTGCATGGCCATCGCCATGAACCGCCTGCACGGCCGCTCCAACTCCGGCGAGGGCGGCGAGGACCCGCGCCGCGAGACGCCGCTTGCCAACGGCGACTCCAAGAACTCCGCCATCAAGCAGGTGGCCTCGGGACGCTTCGGCGTCACTAGCCGCTACCTCTCCAGCGCCATCGAGATCCAGATCAAGATGGCCCAGGGCGCCAAGCCCGGCGAGGGCGGTCACCTGCCCGGCAAGAAGGTGTACCCGTGGGTGGCCAAGGTGCGCCAGAGCACCCCGGGCATCGGGCTCATCTCCCCGCCGCCGCACCACGACATCTACTCCATCGAGGACCTGGCCGAGCTCATCTTCGACCTCAAGAACGCCAACCCGCACGCGCGCATCTCGGTGAAGCTCGTCTCCGAGGCGGGCGTGGGCACCATCGCCACGGGCGTGGCCAAGGGCGCTGCCAACAAGATCCTGATCTCGGGCCACAACGGCGGCTCGGGCGCCGCCCCGCGCGACTCCATCTGGCACGCCGGCCTGCCGCTCGAGCTGGGCCTGGCCGAGGCGCAGCAGACGCTGCTGCAAAACGGCCTGCGCTCGCGCGTGGTGCTGGAGGCCGACGGCAAGCTCATGGACGGCACCGACGTGGCCGTGGCGTGTTTGCTGGGCGCCGAGGAGTTCGGCTTCGCCACCATGCCGCTCATCTCCATGGGCTGCCTCATGCAGCGCGACTGCCAGCAGGACACCTGCCCGGCCGGCATCGCCACGCAGAACTGCCGCCTGCGCCAGGGCTTCAAGGGCAAGCCCGAGCACGTGGAGCGCTTCATGCTCTTCGTGGCCGAGCAGCTGCGCGAGGTCATGGCGCGCCTGGGCTTCCGCACCGTCGACGAGATGGTGGGGCATCCCGAGTGCCTGAGGCAGGTGGAGGTTCCCGGCAACTGGAAGGCCAACCTGCTGGACCTGGCGCCCGTGCTGGCGCCCGCGGTGTGCGAGTTCGGCGCGCGCATCCCCGGCGCCGACGCCCCGCACTACCTGCCCGAGATGGCGGCCCGCTCGGGGCTCGAGAAGACCCTGGACGCAACGCTGTTCGTGCCGCTCACCGCTGATGCGCGCGAACACCTGCGTCCGGTGCGCTTCCGTGCCGACATCGACAACGTGAACCGCTGCGTGGGCACCATGCTGGGCAGCGAGGTTACCCGTGCGCACCCCGACGGCCTGCCCGACGGTTCCATCACCGTGGAGTGCGACGGCTCGGCCGGCCAGAGTTTCGGCGCCTTCCTGCCTGCCGGCGTGACGCTCAACGTGGTGGGCGACGCCAACGACTACTTCGGCAAGGGGCTTTCGGGCGGCGTGCTGTCCGTGCGCCCGGCGGCCGGCGCCACCTACAAGTTCGACGAGAACATCATCGTGGGCAACGTGGCGTTTTACGGGGCAACGGCCGGCCGCGGCTTTGCCAACGGCCTGGCGGGCCAGCGCTTCGGCGTGCGCAACTCCGGCGCCACCTTGGTGGTCGAGGGCGTGGGCGCCCACGGCTGCGAGTACATGACCGGCGGCGTGGCGCTGGTGCTGGGCGAGGTCGGCCAGAACTTCGCGGCGGGCATGACCGGCGGCGTGGCGTACGTGTACGACGAGTACGGCACGCTCGCGCAGCGCTGCAACACCGAGATGGTCGAGCTCAAAGCGCCGAGCCCTGCCGAGTTGGAGGAGATCCGCGCGCTTATCGAGGAGCACGTGCGCTACACGGCGAGCCCGCGCGGCATCAAGTTGCTGTACCGCTTCGCCGCGCTCTCGCGCCACTTCGTGAAGGTCATCCCCACCGAGTACGAGCGCGTGATGCGCATCGTGGAGGAGGCCGAGCGCAACGGCGCCACGCGCGAGCAGGCGCTGGAGCAGGCCTTCGAAGCCGTTACCGCCTGACGTCGCCCATGCGCCAGATTAGGCCGTGCTTAATTTGGCGCATCGGGTCCCTGAGACGGGTGGGGCAGGCTGCCTTGCCCCGCCGCGAAACCGCACGTGACTCTCGCATGGCTCCTACGGAAGGAGATACCGATGGGCAAGCCCGGAGCATTTCTCGAGCACGACCGCGAGGCGCATCGCCTGCGCCCGGTGGCCGAGCGCTCGCACGACTACAACGAGCTGTACGTGAACCTCGACGCCGAGGCGCAGCGCGTGCAGGCCAGCCGCTGCATGATGTGCGGCGTGGCGTTCTGTCAGGCGGGGGAGTCGTTTGGGCACGCGCGCCCCAGCGGCTGCCCGCTGCACAACCTCATCCCCGAGTGGAACGAGCTGGTGTACCGCGGGCGCTGGAGGGAGGCCGCCGAGCGTCTGGCGCTCACGAGCCCGCTGCCGGAGTTCACGAGCCGCGTGTGCCCGGCGCTGTGCGAGGCCGCCTGCAACTTAGGCACCGTGAACGACGAGCCCACTACCATCCACGACAACGAGCGCGCCATCTCCGACTGGGAGTGGGCGCATGGGGGTCCGGCGCGCTTTGCGCCCGCCGCACCGGACGCGCCGCGCGTGGCGGTGGTGGGGTCGGGCCCGGCGGGGCTCGCCTGCGCGTGGGAGCTCGCGCGCCGCGGCGCGGCCGTGACGGTGGTCGAGCGCGATGACCGTCCGGGCGGCCTGCTCATGTACGGCATTCCCGCCATGAAGCTCGAGAAGGACGTGGTGACGCGCCGCACCGACCTCATGCAAGAGCTGGGGATCGCGTTCCGTCTGGGCACCGACGCGGCCGACCCGTCCGTTGCGGCCGAGCTGCGTTCGGACTTCGACGCCGTGGTGGTGGCGGTCGGCGCCCGGGCGGCCCGCGGGCTCGCGGCTGCGGGCGCCGACGCGCCGGGCGTGGTGTTCGCGGTGGACTACCTGGAGGCGGCGACGCGCGCCGTGCTGGCGGGCGCGCCTGACGAGCCCGCGGCGTCCGCCATTTCGGCTGGGGGGCTCGACGTGGTGGTGATCGGCGGCGGCGACACCGGCAACGACTGCGTGGGAACCGCCGTGCGCCAAGGGGCGAAAAGCGTGCGCCAGCTCGAGCTCATGCCGGCGCCGCCTGCCGAGCGTCTGCCAACCAACCCGTGGCCCGAGTGGCCCGTGGCCGCCACGTGCGGGTACGGCCAGGAGGAGGCCATCGCCCTCATGGGCGGCGAGATGCGCTCGTGGGCGGTGGACACCTTGGAGGTGCTGCGGGACGAGAAGGGCGCGGCCCGTGCCCTGCGCGTGTGCGACCTTTCCTGGGCCGATGGCGCGCCCAAGCGCATCGCCGGCAGCGAGCGCGAGCTTCCGGCGCAGCTGGTGCTCGTGGCCTGTGGCTTCACAGGGCCTGAGCACGGGGTGTTCGACGCGCTGGGCGCCGCGCTTGCCGAGAAGGGCCGGCCGCTTCCCGTGATGGCCGAGCCCGGCGGGCACCTGTGCGCTGACGCGCCCGGTGCGCAGGCGGCCGCGGGCGCCGCGCCCGTGTACGCCGCGGGAGACGCGCGCAACGGCTCGTCGCTGGTCGTGAGCGCCATGGCCGACGCGCTGGCCTGCGCGGGGGAGGTTGCCGAGGCCCTGGGTCTGTAGCCGACGCTGCGCGGGGCGGCGGGGTTCGACCTTGCGGATCAAGCCTTGCGCCTCACCGCGGGTGCGCGCGCCTCGGTTTTCGCCGCAATCTCGAGCCTTGCGGCCTCGCTCGCCGATGGGCCGTTCTGCGCCCGGGCCTCCTGCCGGCTGATGTGGCGGGTTCGTGCATATGCTTGACGCGCTTCTCGCCTGCTGGCACAATATCCGGGTGGCCGAAAGGTCGCAGCGTGTTCATCGCACATTCCGCTGCCAGAGACAGCCGGTGCCGCAAGGCTCAATGGGCGCAAGCCCGCCTGCCGAGGTGGTCGAGCAGATCTTGTCTTCTCGCCCCGTCGCTGGTTTAGCGGCGGGGCTTTCTTGTTGCAAGACGGCCCCGCCCACGTCCGTGTGGCGGTGTGTGCCGAGTATTGCAACAAGGAGGTGTACCATGCCCGCACAGTCCAAGTTCGATCAGGTCGAGAAGATCAACGAGCTTCTCGACGCTTCCAACGGCGTGTTCGTCGTGAGCTACTCCGGCCTCACCGTTGCCCAGGCGCAGGATCTCCGCGCTAAGCTGCGCGAAGCCGGCGCCACGATGAAGGTTCTCAAGAACACCCTGGTCAAGATCGCGCTCAAGGAGAAGGAGCAGCCCGCGCTCGACGACATCCTCGCCGGCCCCACGGCTTGCGTCTTCTACGAGAACGAGCCGGTCGAGGCCGCCAAGGTTCTCAAGGAGTTCACCGCCACCGCGAATGGCGTTATCGAGATCAAGGGCGGTATCTCTGAGGGGAACGTTGTTTCCGCCGATGACATCCGCGCTATCGCCGACCTGCCCACCAAGGATCAGCTCCTGGGTCAGATCGCCGGTCTCATCAACGGCTTCGCCCGCGACATCGCGGTTTGCGTCAACGGCGTGTCCAGCGGTCTTGCTCGTCAGATCCAGCAGATCTCCGAGCAGAAGGCTGCCTAAGCGCTGCCCTGTCCTGCGCGCATCTCTGCGCGTGCCCGCGGCGCATCCGCGTCGCATACCACGAACAGCCTCCGTGCGCCGCACGGAAACCGAAAGGATTGAAAAATGGCTAAGCTTACCAACGAGGAGATCATCGAGGCTCTGAAGGAAATGACCCTGCTCGAGGCTTCCGAGCTCGTCAAGGCTATCGAGGACACCTTCGGCGTGTCCGCCGCTGCTCCGGCCGCCGTCGTGGCTGGCCCGGCTGCTGCCGCTGCTCCGGCTGAGGAGGAGAAGACCGAGTTCGACGTCGTGCTCGAGGGCTTCGGCGACAACAAGATCGCCGTCATCAAGGTCGTCCGCGAGCTCACCGGCCTGGGCCTGAAGGAGGCCAAGGCTGCCGTCGAGGGCGCTCCCAAGGCCATCATGGAGGGTGCCAAGAAGGAGGACGCCGAGGCTGCCAAGGAGAAGCTCGAGGCTGCCGGCGCTGCCGTTTCCCTCAAGTAGTTTTCTCGCAGGCCACGTGCCTGCCTGCCGAGCGTGCGCTCAGCAAGGGGCTGGATCCATGCGGTCCGGCCCCTTTTTTCATGCCTTGGGCGAGAATTGCGCTGATACGAGGCTGCTGGGCGAGAAGCACGCTCATACGAACCCGCTGGGCGCGAATCGTGCTGACGCGAGGCTGCTGGGCGCGAATCGTGCTGATACGGAACCACTGGGCCAAAACGAAACTCATACGAAGCTGTTGGGCGAGAACCGCACTCATACGAACCCGCTGGGCGAGAACCGCATTCATACGAACGCGATTCCGTCATCCTGGGACTCCGTAAGGAGCGACGCTAAAACCCCGGCGACGTTTCCCCAGGTACGCGACGCGGGGTGTTCTTTGCAGCAAGGGTTTGTCCTCGCGAGAAGGGCCGCTCCCTCGTATGAGTGTCGTTCTCGCCCAACGGCGTCGTATCAGTGCATTTTTCGCCCGCCGCGTTCGTGTCAACGTGCTTTTCGCCCAACGGCGTCGTGCCAGCATGCTTTTCGCCCGGTGCTTTCGTACCAGCGCAATTCTCGCCCAGCAGCTTCGTATGGGCGCTCCGTTCGTTCAGAAGATCTGTGCGGGCTCGTTTTTCCTGGCGGGTGCGGTCGAACGCGTTTTTCTCGCGCCCGTCGCTCTGGGTATACTCGCGGTATCCGGGCGGGGGAGGGAGCGGCCATGTTCAGCCCGTTTCGCAGCGAGCAAGGGGCGCCCAAGGCGCTCGCCGAGGTAACGTGGGCAGACCTCGCGCAGCTTGCCGACCTTGACGAGGGGTACGCGCTCGAGTTCAAGCAGACCTTCTCGCCCACGGTGCGCAAGAAGATTCCCAAGATCATCGCGTCGTTCGCCAACTCGGCCGGCGGCTGGATCGTGGTGGGCATCGCCGACCGCGCCAAGGACGTGTGCCCGGTGCCGCGCCTTGCGGCCGACTACGGCCAGATCATCGGCGAGCTCGCGCGCCGGCACGTGACGCCCACGCCCCGCTTCGACGTGCGCTTTCTGCCCGACCCGACCAACCCCGCCCAGGGCGTGGTGCTCGTGCAGGTGTTCGAGGGCGACTTCCCACCCTACGTTGCCGACGGCGTGGTTGAGGTGCGCGAGGGTTCCACCTCGGGGCCGGCGGCGGGCTCCGCGCTTGTGGAGCTCTACGGCAAGGCCACGCGCCGTCGCAGCGAGGTCCGCGCGTTTTGCCGACGTACCGTGTACTATGCCGCGCCGGGTATTCCTCTGTTCGACCTGTACCTGTTCCGCATGGGCCGCCGCGTGCCCGAAAGCCCCTCGCGCGAGCGCATCAACGCGCACGCCGACGCCCTGCGCACCGCCTTTGCGCGCCAGGGCCTGACCTGCTGCGTGCAACACGCGCACGACTCCCTCATCTTCAGCATCCCCACCGCCGACGACCCGCGCGTGCCCCACTCGGCCATCGAGCTGTTCGCCGACGAGTCGCTCAAGCTCTCGGTGCCCATCGTGCTGCTTGCGGGCGAGAAGCGCGCCCAAGCCCTGGCCCGCCTGCGGGCGCTGACGGCGGGCGCCGCGGGCGAGAAGTGCGCGGTGCGCCGAGAGAGCCTTGCGGGCGAGAAGGACCAGGCCCGCCGGGAGGTTGCCGCGCCGCGGGCAGAGGACACGGGCGCGCCCGCGGTCGAGGCCGGCTCCGACCCTGTTGCCGGCACCGGCGCCTTGCCGCCGCTGCGCCTCATCAGCGCGGAGGACACCCTCACGCGCGTGACGCGCATGGCCTCGGTTCTCGACCACTACGCTCGCGAGCGCGCGCTGCCTTGGCAGCAGTACGCCGTGGCCTACGAGCTCGAGAACATGGCCGGCGCGATCCTGTGGTCGAACGAGGAGCTCTACCAGCGCCGCGTGGCTGCAAGCGGCCCGCTGTACTGCGCCACCACCGACGGGGTGTCGCGCGTGCGCTACTTAGACGACGGCGCGCACGACTCCTTCCGCGCGCGGCAGTTCGCCGGCAGCCACTTCTTCGAGGCGTGCGGGCTGCCGCTCGGCTCGCCCGATCAGGCTGACAACGACCTGGTGGATGCCCTGCTGCGCCACAGCCGCTGACGTCGCCGCGGGGAACGGGTATGCGCGGCAGGTGCATGAGCAGGGACGGGCGTGCCTCAGCCGCTCGGGATGGATGCGTCTGGCAGATGCCGCGCGGCCGGTCAAACGCGCCCGTCTCTGCTAGCCGGACCGTCTCCTATGGCCGTTCATGGAAAATGCATGAACGCGTGTTCGTAACAGCAGCGTTTACCTGCGCTTTTATCGACAAAAAAGTTTTGCATGCACAAACGCCCGCATTCGTCAAGCGTTTTCTTGCTAAACGGCACCCTCCTGATAAACTGTTAGGTTGCTATAAAAGCCGCCTTTCTATACAAAGGAGGATAGCCTGGTGCCTAACGCAACGTATGCCACCACGACCAGCCGCACGCGCATCAACTTCGGGAAGATCCCGGACGCGATGGAGCTCCCGAACCTCATCTCGGTTCAGAAGGACTCCTTCCAGCGCTTCATGACCGACGGTCTGCGTGACGCCTTCAAGGAAGCCAGCCCCATCCAAAGTCAGAACCACATGCTCGAGGTCACCTTCGGCGAGCATCAGTTCGGCGACCCCTCCCACACGGTGGAGGAGTGCCGCGAGAAGGACATGACCTACCAGGCTCCGCTGCTCACCGAGGTGTGCTTGGTGAACAAGGAGACCGGCGAGATGAAGGAGCAGCTCGTCTTCATGGGCGACTTCCCCATGATGACCGACCAGGGCACCTTCATCATCAACGGCACCGAGCGCATCGTGGTCTCGCAGCTCGTTCGCTCCCCGGGCGTGTACTTCTCGCAGGAGATGGACGGCGGCAAGCAGGTGTACAAGGCCCAGGTCATCCCCGCCCGCGGCGCGTGGCTTGAGTTCGAGGTCGACAAGCGCGACCAGCTCGTGGTCTCCATCGACCGCAAGCGCAAGCAGAACGCCACCATGTTCCTGCGCGCGCTGGGCATCGCCGTCACCAACGAGGAGATCGTCGACTTGCTCGGCGACTCCGACGTTGTCATGCGCACCCTCGAGCGCGACACCGCCCCCTCCCGCGACGAGGCGCTGAAGCGCATCTACACCCTGCTGCGCCCCGGCGAGCCGCCGACCGTCGAGGCCTCCCGCAGCCTGCTCGAGGGCCTGTTCTTCAACCCGCAGCGCTACGACTTGGCGCGCGTGGGCCGCTACAAGGTCAACAAGAAGCTCGGCCTCACCACCGAGGAGGAGGTCAGCGTCCTCACCGACGAGGACATCGTGGCCACCCTGCGCTACCTGCTGCACCTGGCCGCGCACGAGGAAGGCTACAAGACCGACGACATCGACCACTTCGGCAACCGCCGCATCCGCACGGTGGGCGAGCTGGTGGCCAACCAGTTCCGCATCGGCATGAGCCGCATGGAGCGCGTGGTGCGCGAGCGCATGAGCTCCCAGGACGTTGACGAGATCACCCCGCAGAGCCTCATCAACATCCGCCCGATCACGGCGGCCATCAAGGAGTTCTTCGGCTCCTCGCAGCTCTCGCAGTTCATGGACCAGGCCAACCCGCTGGCCGGCCTCACCCACAAGCGCCGTCTCTCGGCGCTGGGCCCCGGCGGCCTGGCGGGCCACAAGTCCGGCTCCAGCCGCCGCACCAACGTGCCCACCGCGGTGCGCGACGTCCACAACTCGCACTACAGCCGCATGTGCCCGATCGAGACCCCCGAAGGCCCCAACATCGGCCTTATCGGCAGCCTGGCGCTGTACGCCCGCGTGAACGAGTACGGCTTCATCGAGGTGCCGTACCGCCGCGTGGTTGACGGCGTGGCCACCGACCAGATCGACTGGATGACGGCCGACGAGGAAGAGGACCACATCATCGCCCCGGCCAACACCCCGATCGACCCCGAGACGGGCGCCTTCGTGGCCGTTGACCCCGAGACCGGCGAGCTCACCCGCCCGCACTCCGTGGTTGCGCGCACGCGCGACTTCGACGGCTCCTTCGGCGCGCCGGCCGACGTGCCGCTCGAGTCGGTGGACTACATGGACGTGTCCCCGCGCCAGATGATCTCGGTGGCCGCCACCCTCATCCCGTTCCTCGAGCACGACGACGCCAAGCGTACCCTCATGGGCGCCAACATGCAGCGCCAGGCCGTGCCGCTTCTGCACCCGGCCGCCCCGTACGTGGGCACCGGCATGGAGCGCCGCGCCGCGCTGGACTCCGGCGAGGTGCTGCGCGCCAAGAACGACGGCGTGGTAACCAAGGCCGACGCCTCCACCATCGTGGTCGAGACGGCCGAGGGCAAGGAGGAGTACCACCTGCCCAAGTACCAGCGCTCCAACCAGAGCACCTGCATCAACCACCGCCCGCTGGTGCGCGTGGGCGACCGCGTGCTCGCCGGCGAGCCGCTGGCCGACGGCCCCTCCACCGACCACGGCGACCTGGCGCTCGGTCAGAACCTCACCGTGGCCTACATGAGCTGGGAAGGCTACAACTACGAGGACGCCATCGTGGTGTCCGAGCGCGTGGTGGCCGAGGACCTGCTCACCTCGATCAACATCACCCGCCACGAGATCGACGCCCGCGACACCAAGCTCGGCCCGGAGGAGATCACCCGCGAGATCCCGAATCTCTCGGAGGACATGCTCGCCAACCTCGACGAGGACGGCATCATCCGCGTCGGCGCCGAGGTGGGCCCCGGCGACATCCTCGTGGGCAAGGTCACGCCCAAGGGCGAGAGCGCGCTCACCGCTGAGGAGCGCCTGCTCCGCGCCATCTTCGGCGCCAAGGCCCACGACGTGCGCGACACCTCGCTCAAGATGCCGCACGGCGCCTACGGCCGCGTCGTTGACGTGCAGCGCTTCAGCCGCGACGCCGGCGACGACCTGGCCCCCGGCGTGAACGACATCGTGCGCGTCTACGTGGCCCAGCGCCGCAAGATCCAGCAGGGCGACAAGATCGCCGGCCGCCACGGCAACAAGGGCGTCATCTCCGAGATCCTCCCCGTTGAGGACATGCCCTACATGGCCGACGGCACCCCGGTCGACATCATCCTGAACCCGCTGGGCGTACCCTCCCGTATGAACGTGGGCCAGCTTCTGGAGTGCCACCTCGGCTGGGCCGCCGCCAACGGCTGGGACACCGAGAACGCCGACTCGGACACCTACGTGCCCGGCCCGTTCTTCGTCTCCACGCCCGTGTTCGACGGCGCCAAGGAGGACGAGATCGCCGAGGTCATCCAGCGCGCCAACAAGAACCTCATCAACCTGGCCCGCGAGCGCTACGGCGAGCACATGCGCCCCGAGTTCGTGACGCAGCTCGACCGCGCCGGCAAGACCATGCTCTACGACGGCCGCTCCGGCGAGGCCTTCCGCGAGCCCATCACCGTGGGCACCTCCTACATCCTGAAGCTCGGCCACATGGTCGACGACAAGATCCACGCGCGCTCGACCGGCCCGTACAGCCTCGTCACCCAGCAGCCGCTCGGTGGCAAGGCCCAGTTCGGCGGCCAGCGCTTCGGCGAGATGGAGGTGTGGGCCCTGTACGCGTACGGCGCCGCCAACGTGCTGCAGGAGATCCTCACCGTCAAGTCCGACGACACCGTGGGCCGCGTCAAGACCTACGAGGCCATCGTCAAGGGCGAGAACGTCCCCACGGCCGGCATCCCGGAGTCCTTCAAGGTTCTCGTGAAGGAGATCCGCTCGCTCGCGCTCGACATCGAGCCGATGCGCGAGGTCGACCTCACCACCGGCGAGGTTGCTTCCCCCGAGGCCGGCGAGGCCCTGGACGAGCTTTCGGCCATCGACCTGCTCGACAGCATCGAGGCCGCCGACGACGAGGCCGCCGACGAGGCTGCGCCCGCCGAGCTCGCCCACGATACGACTGACAAGGAGTAGTGACTGTGGCAGATTTCGACACCACTGACTTCGACGCCATCAAGATTTCCCTTGCCAGCGCGGACAAGATTCGCTCTTGGTCGCACGGCGAGGTGAAGAAGCCCGAGACCATCAACTACCGCACCCTCAAGCCCGAGAAGGACGGCCTGTTCTGCGAGAAGATCTTCGGTCCCGCCAAGGACTGGGAGTGCTCCTGCGGCAAGTACAAGGGCATCCGCTTCAAGGGCATCGTCTGCGAGCGCTGCGGCGTGGAGGTCACGAGCGCCAAGGTGCGCCGCGAGCGCATGGGCCACATCGAGCTGGCCGCGCCCGTGAGCCACATCTGGTACTTCAAGAGCCCCACGAGCTTCCCCATGAGCCGTCTTCTGGACATCAAGTCCAAGGACTTGGAAAAGGTGCTCTACTTCGCCAGCTACATCGTCACCCACGTTGACTACGAGGCCCGCGAGGCCGACGCCGACGACCTCAAGGAAGAGCTCGCCGCCGACCTCGAGGAGCTGGACGCCGAGTGCGAGCGCCAGATCGAGAGCCTGAAAGAGCAGGGCAACCCCGAGAACTTCGACGAGTTCTCCGACGAGGAGCCCCTCTCCCAAGAGGAGATCGCCGCGGGCATCGTTGACCTCAAGGAGGAGTACGCCGAGGAGAAGGAGCTGCGCCAGGAGGCCTTCGACACCTTCATGCAGATCTCCGAGCGCGACCTCATCTCCGACGAGGCGCTGTTCCGCGAGATGAAGCGCTACTACTCCATGTACTTCAAGGGCGACATGGGTGCCGAGGCCATCCGCGATCTTCTCGCCGCCATCGACCTCGAGGACGAGGCCGAGAAGCTCAAGGCCATCATCTCCGAGGAGAAGGGCCAGAAGCAGAAGCGCGAGAAGGCCGTCAAGCGCCTGGAGGTCGTGGACGCCTTCCTCAAGGGCGGCAACGACCCGGCCAACATGATCCTCGACGTGATCCCCGTGATCCCGCCGGACCTGCGCCCGATGGTGCAGCTCGACGGCGGCCGCTTCGCCGCGTCCGACCTGAACGACCTGTACCGCCGCGTCATCAACCGCAACAACCGCCTGAAGCGCCTGCTCGACCTGGACGCTCCGGCCATCATCGTCAACAACGAGAAGCGCATGCTGCAGGAGGCCGTCGACGCCCTGTTCGACAACGGCCGTCGCGGCCGCCCGGTCTCCGGCCGTGGCGGGCGCCCGCTGAAGTCGCTGGCCGAGGCCCTCAAGGGCAAGCAGGGCCGCTTCCGCCAGAACCTGCTGGGCAAGCGCGTCGACTACTCCGGCCGCTCGGTTATCGTTACCGACCCCAAGCTCAAGCTGCACCAGTGCGGCCTGCCCAAGACCATGGCGCTGGAGCTGTTCAAGCCCTTCGTGATGAAGCGCCTGGTCGAGCTCGGCAAGGTCGAGAACATCAAGGGCGCCAAGCGCGCCATCGAGCGCAACGCCAGCTTCGTGTGGGACATCCTGGAAGAGGTTATCGACGGCCGCCTGGTGCTGCTCAACCGCGCGCCTACGCTGCACCGCCTCTCCATCCAGGCGTTCGAGCCCGTGCTCGTCGAGGGCAAGGCCATCCACCTGCACCCGCTGGTGTGCGAGCCCTTCAACGCCGACTTCGACGGCGACCAGATGTCGGTGCACGTGCCGCTTTCGCTCCAGGCTCAGGCCGAGGCCCGCGTGCTGATGCTGTCTGCCAACAACCTGCGCTCGCCGGCTTCCGGCAAGCCCGTGAACACACCGCGCCAGGACATGATTATCGGCGTGTACTACCTCACCCAGGCCCGCGACGGCCTCAAGGGCGAGGGCCACGTGTTCGCCAGCTTCGACGACGCCATGAACGCCTACGACGCCCGCGCTGAGATCGACCTGCAGGCCAAGATCCAGGTGCGCGTGTCCGAGGGCGACGCCAACGTGCTCGGCGAGGACGGCACCGCGTACTTCCGCGTGGTGAACCAGGTTGTGGACGAGAACGGCAAGACGCGCCTCGAGACCGTTGACTACGACGTCACCGGCACCAAGACCGCGCGCTTCGAGACCACCATCGGCCGCATCGTGTTCAACCAGCAGTGCCTGCCGGCCGACTACGAGTTCATCAACTACAAGATGGTCAAGGGCGACGTGAGCCGCGTCACCAGCGACTGCTGCGCCCGCTATCCCGACGCCGAGGTCGGCCCGATCCTGGACGCCATCAAGTACACCGGCTTCCACTACGCCACCCGCTCGGGCCTCACCATCTCGCTGTGGGACGCCGTGGTGCCTGAGGACAAGCCGCAGATCCTGGCCAAGGCCCAGTCCGACGTCGACCAGATCAACGAGTACTTCGAGGACGGCTTCATCAACGAGCAGGAGCGCCACACCGAGGTCGTCAACGTGTGGACCGAGGCGACCGACCTGGTCGGCTCCAAGATGCTTGACCTCTTCGACGAGGAGAACCCGCTGTACATGATGGCCGACTCCGGCGCCCGTGGCTCCAAGACCCAGCTGCGCCAGCTCGGCGGCATGCGCGGCCTGATGGCCGACATGTCCGGCGAGACCATCGACCTTCCCATCAAGGCGAACTTCCGCGAGGGCCTGCTGCCGCTCGAGTACTTCATCTCCACCTACGGCGCCCGCAAGGGCCTGGTCGACACCGCGTCCCACACCTCCGACTCCGGTTACCTCACCCGCCGACTCATCGACGTGGCGCAGGACGTCATCGTGCGCGAGGAGGACTGCGGCACCGACGAGGGCGTGACCTACCAGCTCATGAAGCCCGAGTCCAAGGAGCTGGACGAGGACCTCATCGGCCGCTGCTTCATCGAGGACGTCATCGCCCCCGACGGCGAGAAGCTCTTCGAGAAGGACGGCTACATCGAGAGCGTGGACGACCTCAAGACCATGGTTGCCCACGGCATGACCGAGGTGAAGCTGCGCGCCATCCTGACCTGCCACTCCAAGCACGGCGTGTGCCAGAAGTGCTACGGCTGGGACCTCTCCACCCGCCGTCCGGTCGCCATCGGCACCGCGGTGGGAATCATCGCCGCGCAGTCCATCGGCGAGCCCGGCACCCAGCTCACGATGCGCACCATTCACTCCGGCGGCGTGGCCGGCGCCGAGGACATCACGCAGGGTCTCCCGACCGTTGCGCGCATGTTCGACGTGGTTGGCAACGTCAACGAGAAGATCCTGGGCCGCGAGGCCGACCTGGCTCCGTACTCCGGCACCCTCTCGATCACGCCTGAGAAGTCCGAGTACATCCTGCAGATCCGCGACTCCGACGACCCCACGCGCATCCTGGACGAGAAGCGCGTCCCCGCCTCGGTGCGCTTCATGCCCGACGTGGAGGACGGCTGTACCGTTCGCGCCGGCGACCAGATCACCAAGGGCTTCGTGAACTTCCGCAACCTGCGCCAGCTCACGGACATCGAGAGCACGATGCACACCTTCGTGCGCTCGGTCAAGGAGGTCTACACCAGCCAGGGCGTTGCGCTGAACGACAAGCACATCGAGGTTATCGCCCGCCAGATGCTGCGCCGCGTGCAGATCACCGACCCCGGCGATTCCAAGTACCTGCTCGGCCAGTACATCGACCGCTACGAGTTCGCCGACGAGGTGGAGCGCGTGGCGCGCGAGGGCGGTAACCCGCCGTCGGCCGAGCCGCGCATCCTGGGCACCATGAAGGTCGCCAGCTCCATCGACTCCTGGCTCTCCTCGGCGTCGTTCGTCCGCACCGCGGGCGTGCTGACCGAGGCCGCCATCGAGGGCAAGGTCGACCACCTGCTGGATCTCAAGTCCAACGTCATCGTGGGCAAGAAGATCCCGGCCGGCACCGGCCTCAAGGCCTACGCCAACGCTGGGCTCACCTACCGCACCGCCGACGGCTACAAGTCCATCGACGGCCCGACCTCGCCGACTTCCAAGGTGCTGCCCGAGTGGGCGCCCGACGAGCTGCGCGAGATCGAGGACCAGGTGCCCACGCCGCTGGACTTCCTGGGCTTCGACGAGTACGACGGCAACGGCAAGTTCACCAAGAACGGCCACACCATCTCGGCCGAGGACGCGCGCCTGTACCTGTTCGACGATCTGGGCGTGTCCCAGCGCTGGACCAACAAGTTCTCCGAGGTGGGCATCGAGACCGTGGGTGACCTGGTCGGCAAGTCCGAGGAGGATCTGCTGCGCATCGACGGCATCGGCGCTAAGGCCATCGAGGAGCTGCGCGACGGCCTCGAGGCCCGCGGCCTGCTCTACATCCTCGACAACAACGAGGACGTGGCGGACGAGGAAGACCTCTCCCAGCTGCTGCAGATGGTGTTCTCGCCGGACGGCCCGGACGACATCCTGCTGGGCTCGAGCGCGCCGCGTCACTACGAGGACGAGGAGATGATCGGCGCTCCGGCCGAGACCTCCGAGAGCAAGCCCGGCGTCATCAACGAGGACATGGCCTCGCTGGACGAGCTGCTCAACCAGCTGGTCGACTCTGACGACCAGCACCCTGAGGAGCAGGAGGACTAAGCTAGCGGCACGTCTGTCCAGACCCGCGTAGCTTTGCCTTCAGCGCTTCTGCGCAACCAAAGCGCAGGACGGTCAACCGGCCGCCCTGCGCTTTTTTGTTTGCGCAGGAGCGTGGTGTGTCCCCGCGGCTCGCGCCGGAGCGCCGTACCGGGGCTCGCGCCGAAGCCGCGCGCGCTTTGAAAAAGACGCTTTGCTGTGCCGCGGATGCTGTTGCGCTTGTAGTTCTCGCACGCAGCCACGTTGCGCTTGCTGTTATACCGCCCTGGAACGTTCCGCTAGCATTTCTCTACGGCGTAGAGATCGAAAAGGGCGAGTTAGAGGAAAGTTTTGCTAGCGGAGCGTTCTACGATGAAGCAAAAGCAAGCAGAGCGAGCTACAAGGAAACGCATGCAAGCACAGCGGAAGCAACGCTCGTATCAAACTGCCTCGAAGCGGCTGCGAAGAGCGGGCGCACCTGTCTCAATGCGATTGAGAAGAGTATGCAAGCCGGGTTTGTGACAAATTCGTTGCTCTCTGCGTGTCGTGTGGGCAAAGGCGCTCGCAGTCTATGTGTGTTGTAAGGATAATTCGATGCGTATCGAAATCGTTGCGTTTTGAGGTCAACGGAACTGCCTGCCCAAAGAAAGCTCTCGACGGTTTCATGCCAAGGCTTTGCATAGGTACAGGTAAGAGATCTGCCAGATATGCCTGTTAGCGTTTCTGTAAGGAAGACAGGTCCAGCCGCAGGGGATTTCCTGGCGAGCTTGGAAAGGACGCGGAGGCATCACATGAGTAGCGAGCGGAATATGGCACAACGGTCGAAGACCAACAATATGCCAGCCGGGCATTTGAAGGGCAAGGTGGACGAGAGGTTCCTCTCTGCTGGAATGTGGCATATCGCCCAATCGAGTAGCTCTGGGTACAGCAGCACGTCTCGGATGGACGACACCCTTGCGGTGGGTACGGTGTTTAGACGCGGTGCTTATAGTAAGGGCGCGCATGCGAGCGTGCTGCATTCAAAGATTCCGCGCAGAACACGGCGATTCCAAAATCTCCAAGCGGTTCTCGACCAGGCGGAGAGAAACAGTAGCTGCGCAGCGATTGGCCCCGATGACGAGAACTATCGTCTGGCACGGCAAAGCGTGCGTGATGGAGCGCTGCTCAACCCGTTTCCGTTGCTGTATGTACGCTCGCAATTTTGGCATAACCTCAAGCCGGGTGAACAGGCGCTTTGTATACTGCGCGGCGCGTACGAGGCGCATCCCTCATGGACGTTCTGTCTCTATTCGGCAGCGCTGGCTCATGGGCTCAGCGTGTCGTATCGCTTAGTGTCGCAGGTGTACGTGCGGTCTTCGCGTCGTTCGCCCACTCGTGGCAACGAGTATGTAAGGCGCTGCTATACGCGGGCGCGTGCCGACGAGGTGACAATGGCACGAGGACTGCCTGTAACCTCGCTGATGCAGACGCTGCTTGACTGTCTGATTGCTGGCCCGTTGCCCGATGCGCTGGCGATAACCGACTCTGCCTTGCGGTTGTACGGCATAAGCAAGGAGGATCTTACTGCCTTCATGCTGGTACAGGGCAAGCGCCGTCCCGGCTTGCGCCGCGCGCTTGAGGTGGCTGCGCTGGCGGACGCGCGGGCAGAGAGCGGCGGAGAGTCCATTTTGCGCGGCGTCATTATTGCAGAAGGGTTCATGCTACCAACCAACTTGCAAGTTGAGCTGCCTGATCCGACGAGCCTGCGCGGCGTATTTCGCGCCGACATGCTTTGGGAATTACCGGACGGTCGCCGCGTTGTCGGCGAGCTCGACGGTGCGGAGAAGTACGTTGATGAGCGCATGCGCGCCGGCAGGTCGACGGTCGACGTCCTCCTGGAGGAACGGCAGCGGGAGTCGCGCATTACGGCGCTGGGCATGCCGGTGATGCGCTTTTTGTTCCGCCACGTGCGCGAGCCAGGGTACGTTGCGCATATCCTCGAGTCGTTCGGTATTCCGCGACGCTGGTAGGAGGAACGTTGCAGTTGAAGGCTGCGTTGCCAGCCACGTTGTGCTTGCGGTTCTCGCACGCAGCCACGTTGCGCTTGCGGTTATACCGCCCTGGAACGTTCCACTAGCATTTCTCTACGGCGTAGAGGCCGAAAAGGGCGAGTTAGAGGAAAGCTTTGCTAGCGGAGCGTTCTACGATGAAGAAAAAGCAAGCAGAGCGTTCTTGGATGACAGTTGTACGAGCGCAGCGCGGCCCCATCGACAGGGGACGGCTTTGTGGTGGGGCGTGGGTTCGACGGGTGAACACGGGTGCCCGACACGAGAGCATGATTCGACCGGCGCGGGAGCCGGACCCAAGGATGGAACCCGGATCCAGCGCGTGCGAAATGATCCTTCGCCTTTCAGGCGCGCGCCCGCCGGCTAGAACGGGCGCGGCATGAGGGTGCCGCCGGCGTAGCGGGCGCGGATGGCGCGGTCGTCACCGGTGTAGATGAAGTGCTCTAGCCGCTCCAGCGGCGTGCGGGCGAGAAGCGCGTCCAGCTCGGCTGTGCGCTCGTCGCCGATCACCAGCGCGTCGCAGCGGTAGCCGGGCTCGAAGCTGCCGGAGGGCTGGCTGAAGCCGGCGAAGCCGCCCGGCGCCTTGGTGGCCAGGTAGAGGGCCTCGGGCACAGAGGCGGCGCGCTCCTCGGCGCAGGCGACCTGGCGCAGCTTGGAGGTACGCACGGCGCAGGCGACGTGCCGCGAAAGCGCAACGTCGCTGCCGCCGGCAACGTCGCTGGCCACCGCGCACGCTATCCCCGCGTCAAGCCAGCGCCTGAGCGGCATGATCCCGCTGGTGAGGTTGGCGTTGCTCTGCGGGGAGTGCGCCACGAGCACGTGCTTCTCGCGCAGCAGATCGACCTCGGGGCCGGTGAGCCAGATGGCGTGCGCCAGCACGGTGCGCCTGGCAGGCATGAGGCCGAAGGCGTCGTACACGTGAGCGTAGCTGGGGGCGTCGGGATGCAGCTCGCGCACCAGCGCCACCTCGCTGCGGTTCTCGTCCACATGGGATTGAACGGGCAGCTGGTAGGTCTCAACCAGCCGGCCCAAGCCCTCCATGAGCTCCGGCGTGCAGGCAGGCACGAAGCGCGGCGTAGCGATGAACCCTATGCGGCGCAGCTCCTCGCGGCTGCGCTGCGCCAGCATCTCGGTTTGCGCCAGCGACGCGACAGTGTCCTCGCGCAGCTCGTCGGGGGCGTTGCGGTCCATGTTGACCTTGCCCACCAGCCCCGAGAAGCCGGCATCCTCGGCCAGGCGCATCAGGTGCCAGGTAGCCTCGGCATGCACGGTGGCGAACGCGCAGAAGCGCAGCGTGCCGGCCTCCCACAGCGCGTTCAGAAACGCCCGGTAGGCGCGGTCGGCAAACGCGGGGTCGGCAAAGCGCGCTTCCAGCGGGAAGGTGTGGTGGTTGAGCCAGGGCAGCAGCTCCTCGTCCATGCCGATGCCGGCGTTCAGAAACTGCGGCGCGTGCACGTGCGCGTCGGTGAACGCCGGGATGACGAGCGCGTCGCCGTAGTCGGCAACAGGCTGACCGACGCAGTCGGCGGGCAGCTCGTCAAAGACGCCGCGCACCGTCTCGCCGTCGGCAACGAGGTAGGCGCCCTCGCGCACTTCGACGCGCCCCAGCTCGGGCGTCCAGATCACGGTTCCCTTGAGGATCATGCGGGTTCCTTTCGCACGTAAGCGGAGGCGGCGCACACGCGATGCGCCGCGCGGGGTATGCCGGGCAGCCAGGCGCCAAGGCGGGGGCGCCGTCGGGCCGTATGCGCTTTACCCGAAGGCTTCGCGAGGGGGCAAAGCCGCCGGGTAAAGCGCGTCGCCGCCGCGGGCAGGGCAGGACAAGCGCGCCCTGCCCGCCCGCGGCAAGCGACGAGGCAGCTACGCCGCCTTGGCGGTGGCCACGGCCTCTTCGTCGCGCTTGAGCTGACTGCGTTCGTACACCTTGAAGAACGGGTAGTACATCGCAACGGTCAGCGGGATCAGCACCAGCGTGAACACCACGTTGCGCCAGTCCATGCTCGACAAAAACGCCTGCGCGAAGAACGGCGTGAACGACGGGTCGACGATGTAGCCCAGCCCGATCAGCCCCAGCGACTGCGCCAGGTAGGTGAGCGTGAGCGTCACGATGGGCGTCAGGATGAACGGGACGGCGATGATGGGGTTGAACACGATCGGCAGGCCGAAGATGACCGGCTCGTTGATGCCGCAGATGCCGGGGATAAGCGCCAGCTTGCCCAGCGTGCGGTTCTCGGGCACCTTGGAGAGGATCATGAGGATGATGAGGCCGAGCGTGTTGCCCGCGCCGCCCATGACCGAGATGCGGTACATCTGCAGGTTCATAACATGGGTGAGCGCCTCGCCGGCGGCGAACTGCTCGGCGTTGAGGCCGGTCTGCGCCACGCCCAGCGTGAAGACGATGGGGAAGATGATGGAGGAGCCATTGACGCCGAAGATCCACAGCACCTGCCCCAGCGTCACCACCAGCAGGAAGCCCGGCAGGCTGTTGGCGATGTCGAGGCCGGGGGTGAGCGCCTGCATCACGGCGGCGGGGAAGCTCACGCCGAGCCCGGCGATGAAGCCCAGGTTGATGCCGTAGAAGATCACGATGTTGGCCAGGAGCGGCAGCAGCGAGCTCATGAACGTGGCCACGGCCGGCGGAATGCTCGGCGGGAGGTTGAGCCGCATGTTGTGCTTGTCCATGAAGTGGGTGATCTCAACGGACAGGAGGCCGATGATGATGGCCACGAACAGGCCGTCGGCACCCAGGTACTGGGTCTGGAGCGTGCCCTCGGCAACGGGGGTGGCCACCATGAGGAAGGTCACGAGCGAGATGATGCCGCTGTTGGCCTGCGCCAGGCGGTACTCGCCGGCCAGCGAGTAGGCGATGCCGAAGGCCGAGATCAGGCCGACAAGGCCGAAGGTGAGGTTGTACGGCGTGGTGATGGCGTCGTAGTTGGCCACGGCCCAGTTCTTCCACGCGGCCAGCGCCTGCATGAACACGTTGGCGGTGGCGGGGTCGTACTGGTCCATGTTGATGGGCGGGTTCGCCGCGATGAGGAAGAACGCGCCGATGACCATGAACGGCAGGCTCAGGAACATGCCGTCGGAGATGGCTTGCAGGTGCCGCTCGCCGCCGATCTTCTCAGCGAAGGGCTGGACTTTGTCGTTTAAACGGTCGAGAAGAGAGGTGGTGCTCATAAAAGCCGCCTTTTCTTGTCGAAGGGGGTGGGGTTGCAAACGCGGTGGGCGAGAAGCGCGCGACGGGGTTGGCGGGGCCGTTGCCGCCGGCTGCGCAGCCGCGTTTACGCCTGGATCGCGCTGAACTTGAACGCCGAGGCGATGACCTTGTCGGGGCTGTAGTGCTTCAGCAGCTCGCCGTACTCCTCGCGGTAGGTGTTGGAGACCTCGGCCTGCGGGGTGACCTTGCACGCCACATTGAAGAAGTGCTCGGAGTCACGGCCCATCTGCTGGCCGCGCACGGTGTGCTTGTCCAGGGCGTAGTCGGGGATCTCGGGGACGTAGCCCATGGCGAAGTTCTTGATCACGATGTTCTTGAGGAAGTCCGTGGAGCGGTCCTTCTCGGACTCGCACAGGTAGCGGATCGCGTGGAAGAAGAACATGGCGCGGTCGGACTCGTTGTACTGGAAGGTCTGGCGCATCTGGTTGAGTGCGTTGACCAGCACGGCGGCCTTGGGGTTGCCCATGCCGATGTCCTCAACCGAGATGGCCAGCAGGCGCCGCCAGAGCTTCTCCTCCCACGCCGGCGAGGTGATGTACATCTCGTAGGCGAACTCGCAGGCCGCGCGCTCGTCGCCGCGGCGGATGCTCTTCTGCAGCGCGGAGATAACCTCGTCGCCGGGCAGGCCGTTGCGCGTTTTGCAGCGCGCCCACGGATCCTCTACGAAGGGCTGCGCGCCGCCGGTGTCGGCGGGCTCAGCGGCGGGGGTGACGTGCTCTTCTGCCATAGGTGCTCCCATCTGTTCGGGCATGCCGGGCGGCATGCGGTTTGCCTTGCGGTGCGGCGCCACGCGACCGCGCGGGCGCGTGGCCCAGCAGGTCGGACGAAAAAAGCACCTGCCCGCATAAGCCTCCACGTACGGCGCGCTGCGCGGCGAACCGAAAGTGGGCTGCTTATGCCGGCAGGTGCTTGGCTGATCGTGCGGATCTGCGTGCATTGCGCGGTTTTATGATGCCCGATGCATACTATACGCCAAAAATGGTTATTGCGCGCCATTTGATTTGGGTGTGCGCGGGATCCAAGCAGATATTGCACATTTGCAGGTTGATTGACGGCCCAAACTGTGCAGGATCTGCTTGGATCTTTGCCGCGCCGGCTGGTTGCCCGCCCGCTTGGTCTCTGCCGCGCCGCTGCCCGCTCCCCGCGCAATGTAACGAATCCGTCATCGGTTGGGCGGGAAGCGCTGGTGGGTACTTTAGTATGGTAAAGTACCCACCAGATATGCCGAGGCGCCCGCCGCACGTTCCGTCTGCCCGCCGGTGCCGTACTTATATAAGAGAAAGGTCGCACCATGATCGCAGCCGCCCCATGGGGTTTTCGCGACATCCTGCCCGAAGAAGCGCTGGTGCGCGAGCGCATCGCCCGCACCGTGCAGGACTGCTTCCAAGCCCACGGCTACCTGCCCATCGAGACGCCGCTGCTCGAGAACCGCGGCGTGCTCGAGGCCGGCGGCCGCATCGCCGACACGCCGCTGCAGCTCTTTGACGACGACGGCCGCCTGATGGTGGTGCGTTCCGAGCTCACGCTGCCCATCATCCGCATGGTCTCGGCCCGCCGCGGCGCGCTCAGCTTCCCGCTGCGCGTGCGCTACCAGGGGCCGGTGGTGCGCGAGCAGCCGCGCCTTGCCGGCCGCGAGCGCCAGTTCATCCAGCACGGCGTGGAGCTTATCGGCGCGGGTGGCGCAGAGGCGGACGCCGAGGTGGTGGGCCTTGCCGCCGACGCCGCCGAGGCGCTGGCGCTGCCGGACTGGCTCGTGGTGTGCGGCAGCGTGCGGCCGCTCCACGCGGCGCTGGCCCACGTGGCCGACGCGCAGCTGGCCTGCGCGGTTATCGACTGCGTGCACGGCAACAACCTGGTCGACCTGGACGATGCCGTGGCGGAGGCCGAGGAGCGCGGCTCCTTGACGGCCGAGCTCGCGTGCGCCTTGCGCGAGATCCCGCGCGTGCACGGCGGCGCCGAGGCGCTTGACGCCGTGGATACGCTCATCGCGTCGGCGGGCATCCTGGGCTCGGCCACCGAGGAGCTGCGCGCGCTCATGGCCGCCTTTGCCGAGCGCGGCCAGGCGGATCGCCTGCGCTTCGACTTCTCCATCATGAACTCGTTCGACTACTACACGGGCCTGCTGTTCAAGGTGTACGCCGCGGGCCAAACCGAGTGCGTGTGCTCCGGCGGCCGTTACGACTCGTCGTTCGACGCGGGCGGCGAGTCCCTGCCGGCGGCGGGCTTCGCGTTCTCGCTGGAGCGCCTTGAGCTTGCGATGCCCGAGGACGCTCCGCGCGCCTCCGCTGCGGGCAAGAAGAGCGACAGCTACGGCGCGCGCCCGGCCTCCGTTTCCCCCGGCGTCCCCGCGCGCCCCGTCCGCCCGCTGCGCATCGCGGTGCCCAAGGGGTCGCTCTTTGCCGGGTCGGTGGACCTGCTCGAAGCCGCGGGCCTGGACGTGGCGCGGCTGCGCAACCCGGGGCGGCACCTCGTGGTGCCGGGCGGCGCGGACGTTGAGTTCGTGATCGTGCGCGCCACCGACGCGCCGGCGTTCGTGAGCTGCGGCGGGGCCGACTGCGGCATCTGCGGGCGCGACTCGCTCATCGAGGCCGACCTGGGGCTGTTGCAGCTGGTTGACCTGCGCTTCGGCGCGTGCCGCTTCATCGAGGCCGAGCCGGAGGGGCGCGCGGGGGAGGCCGAGTGCACCTACGCTCGCCGGGGCACGCTGCGCGTGGCCACCAAGTACCCCAAGATCGCACAGGGGTACTACGAGAGCCGCGGCATCCAAGCCGACATCGTGCAGCTGCACGGCAACATCGAACTCGGCCCCATCGTGGGCATGACCGACCGCATCGTGGACATCACCGCCACAGGCACCACCCTGCGCGAGAACCACCTGGTGGTGACCGGTGACATCCTGGAATGCACGGCGCGGTTCTTTGTGCATCCCGGCCGCGCGCGTCTGGATCCGCGCGTGCGCGCGCTGGGCGAGAAGCTTGCTGCGGCGGTGCGCGAGGGCTGAGGCGCGGGCGGGCGCGCGGGGGCTGCGACGCGGCGGCGCAACGACGCGGCGGCCGGGCGGCAGGGCACTGGCGTGCGCCATTGCTTCCGCATGCATTTTCTATCTATGGAAACGTTCCGCATGCACTCTGTATCAGCTAGAAGCTAAAAATGGCCCGTTGCAAATACGGAATGCATGCGGAAGCACGCAGCTGAGACGCGCTGCATGCGCAACGATGCCTGCAACTGGCAGCTGCCGCTTACGCTTGCGTTTTCTTCATCTTGGAACGTTCTGCTGGCAGTCTTTGTCGTCATAGAAGGCAAAAACAGGCCTGTTGGAGGAAGAAAACGCTAGCGGAACGTTTTGGGAGGAAGGTTCTACAAGCGCAAGGGTGTAGCAGAGAGCGGTGTCGCGCGGCTTGTTGGGCGGAGCGAAGGGTTGCCGCGTGGGCGCGGCGCTTCGGCGCTGCTGTGGCGCGCCTGGCGCGAATGCGGGATAATAGGCGGCACAGCGTGCGACGGGGCGCGCGCTTCTCTAGCAAAAACGATGTTCCGGACCGTGGGTTGTGGCGGGGTGGCTGCGGCATACGGGAGAAATGGGGCTCGGTATGAGAAGGCGCGGCGGATCCCGTGGCGCGGGCGCAGCGTATGTTCGCGCGCGCGGCAACGGCGGGCGCGGAAGGCGGCGCAGCGGGCGCGTGTCGATGGTCGCCGGCGTCGCCATGCTGGCGGTTGGTCTTGGCCTGCTGCTCTATCCTGCGATAACGGCGGCAATTGCCCAACATGACGTAGACGAGGCTTTGGCGGCCTGGCGCTCGGGCGCGGTAGACGGCGGCGACGCCGGAACCGTTGGCGAAACCGGCGCCGGTTCAGGCTCCAACGCGGCGGGCTCAGGCTCCGCGGACGGCGCGGTGGCTTCGGAGGACACCGCGGCAAATGTCAGCGCCGACGCGTCCGCCTTTCGCAGCAAAGAGGGCGACGCCACCTACCAACAGCTCGTTGACTATAACGCGCGCGTGCTCTCTGGCGAGGGCGGGCAGATCAACGACCCGTTTGCCTTCAGCGGTGATGACTTGGCCGAGCTCGGCCTGCCGGACGGTATTATCGGCAGCATATCCATCCCTTCTATGAGCGTTGAGATCCCGCTGTACCTGGGCGCTACGGCCGCGAACATGGAGTACGGCGCTGGCGTGGTGGCCGGTACGTCCATGCCGCTGGGAGAGAGCACGTCCAACACGGTGATCGCGGCGCACCGCGGTGGCTGGCACGGGTTGCCGATGTTTCGCGATATCGAGGACCTGCAGGTAGGGGACACGGTCACGGTGACCACGCCGTGGGACAAGCTCACCTACCGCGTGAGCGCGTTCAAGGTGGTCTCGCCCGACGACACGGTCGCGGTGGGCATCCAGCCGGGGCGCGACCTGATAACGCTGCTCACCTGCCATCCGTACGGCGAGCACCCGTCGCACCACCGCATGCTGGTGTTCTGCGAGCGCGTGCCAAACGACGAGGCCGAACAGGCGCCCGGCCCCTTGGCGGCGGCGATCTCGCAGATCGTGCCGGGCAACGCCGGAGACTCGCCGCTGCTTGCGCTAGAGGACGCGCTGCGCGTAGCGGGGCTGGGCATTTTGCTGGGGACCGGCATGTTTCTCGTGATGGATTCGGCGCGGCGGCGGAGAAGGACGCGGGAGCAGCAGCGGCAGAAGCAGCGCCAGCGGTGTCAGCAGCAGGGGCCTGGGCTCCACCGCGCGGAGATGCGCGGACAAGGGTTGGTTCCCGCAGACGCGGACGGCGCAGGCGATCCGCCCAGCACGGGGCTGCACTTCAAATAAGCGGAGCAGGGCGGGGCGTGGCGATGGGCGCGAGCGGCAGGACATGCGGCAGCATGACTCCCGCGCCCGTCTCCCTTGCTAAGTGAATTAGCGCCCCCATGCGCCGCCCCCCCGCGCAACGCCCGAAAACGCTTGGTAACACCAGCCGCATCGCTTGCCGCCCCGTTTGAGTCAGTCACTTTACCATGATAAAGTATGGAACCGTCGCAAGCCGCGCCGCCGCATTCCGGCGGCGCGTCATCCGCCCGCCTTCGCCCGCGCCGCGCGCCGGGCAAGCCATAAGGAGACGATGCCCATGAAAACCATCACCCTCGCGCCCGGCGAGCGCCTCAAGCCTGCGCAGCTCATCCGCAAAGGCGTGCTCCCGCAGCACATCGTGGACGCTGCGCGCGACATCGTGGCAGCCGTGCGCACCGAGGGCGACGCCGCCGTGCGCCGCTTCTGCCGCGACTTCGACGGCGTAGAGCTCACGGCGCTCCGCCTGCCCCAAGAGCAGATTGACGCCGCGCTCGACGGTCTGGACCCGGCGTTTCTCGCCGCGCTTGAGAAGGCCGCCGCGCAGATCCGCGCCTTTCACCAGCGCGAGGTCACGCAAAGCTGGTTTACCACGCGGGCAGACGGCACGATGCTGGGCGTCAAGGTCACGCCAGTCGCCGCAGCCGGCATCTACGTGCCCGGCGGCCGCGCCCAGTACCCCTCCACCGTGCTCATGAACGCCATCCCAGCCAAGGTGGCGGGTGTAGAGCGCGTGGTCATGGTCACCCCGCCGCAGCGCGACGCCGCTCCGGGCACCGCGCCCATCTCGCCGTACACGCTGGCCGCGGCCAAGTTCGCCGGCGTGGACGAGATCTACACCGTGGGCGGCGCGCAGGCCGTGGCCGCGCTCGCCTACGGCACCGAGTCCATCCCGCGGGTCGACAAGATCACCGGCCCGGGCAACGCCTACGTGGCCGCCGCAAAGCAGCTCGTCTCCGGCGACGTGGGCATCGACATGGTGGCCGGCCCCAGCGAGGTGTGCGTGCTCGCCGACGCTACCGCCAAGCCCGCCGTGGTTGCCGCCGACCTCATGGCCCAGGCCGAGCACGACCCGCTTGCCGCCTGCTACCTCGTAACCTGCGACGCCGCCTTCGCCGCCGAGGTCGAGGCCGCAACGGAGCAGCTTATGGCGCAGAGCCCGCGCGCCGACATCACGCGCGCCTCGCTCGACAACGAGGGCACCGTCGTGGTGGCAGCCGACCTCGCCGCCGCCGTTGACGCGGTGAACACCATCGCCCCCGAGCACCTGGAGCTGCACTGCGCCGACGCCCTCGGCCTGCTCGGCCGCATTCGCAACGCCGGTGCCATCTTCGTGGGCGCGTGGAGCTCCGAGCCGCTGGGCGACTACGTGGCCGGCCCCAACCACACCCTGCCCACCGGCGGCACGGCGCTGTTCTCCAACCCGCTCTCGGTTGAGGACTTCGTCAAGCGCTCGTCGGTGATCTGCTACACGCCCGAGGGTCTTATGGCCGACGCGCCGGCCACGCAGCGTCTGGCGCACGCGGAGGGGCTGTGGGCGCACGCGCTTTCCGCTGGCCTGCGCCGCCGCGCGCTCGAGCTGGGCGACGAAAGCGTGACGCCGGAAGCCCTGGCTGCTGCCGACCTCACGCAGGTGGCGTGGCCCGACGACGCGCCGTCGGTGGTTGCCGCAGGCGTCTGCGCGGGCGAGAACGGCCCTGCGCGCGCGTCCGCCGCAGGGTCGGCGCCCGCCGCGTGCCCGGCGTCTGCGCAGGAGGCCGAGTAGCATGGCCGAGCTTTCCGCGCGCATGCGCGCCCTGGTGCAGCCCCACCTGGCCGGCATCGAGCCCTACGACCCCAACTTCACCCCCACGCGGATCAACCTCTCGGCCAACGAGAACACCTACCCCATGCCCGCGCCGGCCCGCGCCGCCATCAACGAGGCGCTGGCCGCCACGCCGCTCAACCGCTATCCCGACCCCATGTCGGGCGCGCTGCGCAACGAGCTCGCCCGCTGGCACGGCGTCGACCGCGCGTGCGTGTGCGTGGGCAACGGCGGCGACGAGCTGCTCTACAACTTCCTGCTGGCGTTCGGCGGCCCGGGCCGCACGCTCGTGACCTGCCCGCCGGACTTCTCGGAATACGCGTTTTTCGCCTCGCTGGCGCAAACCGAGGTGGCGCGCGTCTGGCGCGACCCCGCAACGTTCGAGATAGACGCGCCGGCCCTTCTCGAGGCCGCGCGCACCGCCCAGCTCGTGATCCTCACCTCGCCCAACAACCCTACGGGCAACCTGGTGAGCGCCGAGCTGGTGGAGCGGGTGTGCGCCGCGTGCCCCGGCCTGGTGATGGTGGACGAGGCGTACGGCGAGTTCGCACCCGCCGGAACCTCGGCTGCGCCGCTGCTTGAGCGCTGCCCCAACCTGGTGGTGCTCCACACGCTTTCCAAGGCCTTCGGTGAGGCGGGCATCCGCTGTGGCTACGTGCTGGCCGCGCCCGACGTGGTGGAGGTGTTCGCCGCCATCCGCCAGATCTACTCGGTGAACGTGCTCACGCAGGCGGCGGCCACGGCGGCGGTGCGGAACCGCGCGTCCTTTGGGCGGGTGGTGGAGCAGATCTGCTCCGAGCGCGAGCGCTTGCTGGCGGCCTTGCGCGCCCCGCGCTTTGCGGCGGCAGGGCTCGAGGTGTGGCCCAGCGCGGGCAACTTCGTGCTTGCGCGGATGCCGCGCGCCAGCCAGGTGCGCGCCCGCTTGCGCGACGAGTACTCTATACTCGTACGTGACTTTTCGTACGTGCCGGGGCTTGACGGCTGCTTGCGCATCACGGTGGGCACGCCGGACGAGAACAACGCCGTGCTGGCCGCGCTCGCCGAGCTCACAGGTGCCGCTTAAGTACCCGAAGGCGGAGCGGCCACGGCCGGGCCCACGCTCAGGGGCGCCCGCTGGGCGAGAAGCGCTCGGGCGGTTCCTGCTTCGGGCGCTTCAGCCCCATGCGGTCCCGCGCGCGTGCGTACTCAGGCGTTTTGAGAAGGGGAGGAGCCCCGATGACCATTTACCGCAAGCAGCGCAGCACGGCCCCGCGCGGTCGTTCGGTGTACGGATCCTACACGCCGAGCTGGGTTGCGCAGCCTGAGCCGCAGCCCGAGCCCGAAGCGGCGGAGGCCCCTGCGGCCGTGGGGGAGGCGCCGGCGGAAGATCCTGCCGCGTTTGGGTTTGACACCTTCGCCGCGGGGTACGACGCGGAGGAGCCTGCGGGCTACGACGCGTCGAGCGCGTACGCATACGGCGCGGAGGATGCGGGCGACGCGCTTGCGGCGCCGGCGGCGGGTGACGCCGCGGCGCCTGCGAGCGCGTTTAACGCGGCATCTGCGGTGCCCGAGCCGGAGCGCATCGGCGCGTTCGGGGCGCTGGACAGCGCGGCGCCGACGTACGACGCCTACGCATGGCCCGCGCCGGACGACGGCGTGGCTGCTGCGTGGGAAAGCGCAGCCGCCGCGCCTTACGGCGAGCAGGCGGTTGCTGCCTACGACGCGCCCGGCGAGGTCCAGGCGGTAAGCGAGCCGGCCCCTGAATATGTTGCGGACGACGAGGCCGACGCGGACGTGGCGCCGGTCGCCGACGAGGTCGATGCGGCGGAGGAGCCCGCGGTTGAGCTGGTAGACGCCACGGTCGAGAACCTCGCCTTCGACGTGTCGCTCGCACAGGGGGCTGCCGACGACCTTGCGGCTGCTGAGGCGCCGGCCGAACCTGCGCTTGCGCCTACCGAGACGGTTGCGCTTGAAGGAGACGCTGCGCCGGAGGCGGTGGCGGCTGAGGGTGACGCGCTTGGCAAGGAGCCCGCGGCCGAGGATGCCCTTGCCGCTGACGGAGAGGCCGGGACGTCGGATGGCGAGCCGGCTGAGAAGGCGGAAGCGCCGGCAGCTGAGGCGGACGGGCGGCCCGAGAAACCCGCTGAGCCCGCGGCCGAGGACGGCACGCACGTTGACGACGCCGCTGCGCCTGCCGCTCCGGCCGAGGTGGCCTCCGGCGCCGATGAGCCCGCTGAGGCGGAAAGCGCCGCCCCCACCTCCGACCTTATCGCCCCCGCGCCGGTGGATCCGAGCATCGCCCCGGCTCCGGCGGAGCCGGCGGGTGCTGGCGCTTCGGCTTCCGAGGAGGGCCCGGCGGGTACCACCGTTACGCTCGCGCTCGACTTGGGCGACGAGCCCGCGCCGGCCGCCGCCCCCGCGGAGGACAAGCCCGCGGCAAGGCCCAAGCGCAAACGCGCCCGCCGCGCGTCTCGCACGGCGCGCGCCGAAGAGCCGGCGCCCAACCGCACGGCGACCGTGCACCGCGCCACCGGCGAGACCGACATCACCGTGGAGCTCGACCTTGACGGTTCGGGCACCGCGCACATCGCCACCGGCGTGCCGTTTTTCGACCACATGCTCGACGCGTTCACGCGCCACGGCTTGTTCGACCTCACGGTCGACGCAACCGGCGACGTGGAGGTCGACGCGCACCACACCGTTGAGGACACGGGCATCGTGCTGGGTCAGGCCTTTGCCGAGGCGCTGGGCGAGAAGCGCGGCGTCACGCGCTTCGCCGACGTGGCGGTGCCGCTTGACGAGGCGCTGGTGCAGGCGGTGGTTGACCTTTCGGGCCGCGGCCAGGCGTACTGCCAGCTGCCGATGCCGACCGAGCGCGTGGGTGCCTTCGACACCGAGCTGGCGGTGGAGTTCTTCTACGCGTTCGCGCGCGACGCCCGCGCCACGCTGCACGTGCGCGAGCTGGCCGGCGCCAACAGCCACCACATCATCGAGGCGGCGTTCAAGGCCGCGGGCCGTGCGATGCGCCGCGCCTGCGAGCTGGATCCGCGCGTGACGGGCGTTCCCTCCACCAAGGGCTCGCTTTAGAACCTGCCACCTGCCATCCGTACCCGTCCCCAATGGCGAATGGCACAACGGCAGGGCAATTGTTACAACCTGACGCAGATGTTGCGCGCGCGGCTGGGCGGCGGTGACAATAAGAGGGTTCGCAACGGCCCTTGGGCTTTTCTCGCAGGAACGGAGGCGCGCATGGCCACTCAGCCAACCATCGCGGTTATCGACTACCACAAGGGGAACCTCTCCAGCGTGGCGCGCGGCCTTGCGCGCGCCGGCGCCCATGCGCTGGTGACCGACGACCCCGCCGCTATCCGCGCGGCTGACGCGCTGGTGCTGCCGGGCGTGGGGTCGTTTTACGACGCGATCACCTTCATGCGCGCAGCGGGGCAGGACCAGGCGGTGATCGACGCGGTCACCGGTGAGCATGCCGTGCCGTTTTTAGGCATCTGCCTGGGGCTTCAGCTGCTGTTCGACCGCGGCGACGAGGGGGTTCCGGATCCGGGCGACGAGGCAGTCGCACCGGGCGGCGCGGCGTCTGCGTCCTCTAGTGCCGTTTCCCTTGCCCAAGCCTGCGACGCGCGCGGCTCGGATCTCGCCCCCGGCACGGTGTTTTGCGATGCGGACGGCAAGCGCTGGGTGCGGGGTTTGGGTCTTCTGCGCGGCTCGTGCACGCTGCTGCCCGCGCGGCGGCTCAAGGTGCCGCACGTGGGCTGGGACCAGGTGCACCTGACCGAGCGGGGGCGCGCCTGCCCGCTGCTTACCGGCTTTGCCGAGGGCGCCAACATGTACTTCACGCACTCCTACGCGCTGGACGCCGACGCCCAGGCCGACGCGGTGGCGGCGGAGACCTTTTACGCGCGTGCGTTCGCCTCGGTGGTGTGGCGCGGCAACCTCTACGGCTGCCAGTTCCATCCCGAGAAGTCCTCGACCCAGGGCCACGAGATTCTCGAGAACTTCGTGGCGCTTGCCGCGGCCCGCGCCCGCGGCGACGAGCCAGAGGAGCGCCGTTAGCGCCGAGCCCGCCTGCTTTTCTCGCCTGACCCGCGGCAACGCGCCGCAACAGATAAGGAGCCCGTGCATGATTCTCTTCCCTGCGATCGACTTGGTTGGCGGCAAGGTGGTGCGCCTGGAGCGTGGCGACCGCCGCCGCATGAAGGTGTACGCAAACGACCCGGTAGCCGTGGCGGAGGACTTTGCGCGGCAGGGCGCCACGTGGCTGCACGTGGTGGACCTTTCGGCCACGTTGGAGGAGGACGAGGACGCGCGCGCTGCCAACGTCGCGGCGATCCGCGCTATCTGCCAGGTACCGGGGCTGTCCATCGACGTGGGCGGCGGCGTGCGGTCGCTTGCGCGCATCGACGAGCTGGCGGCCTTGGGGTGCAAGCGCATAGCGCTGGGTACGGTGCTGGTGCGCGAGCCGGGCTTTGCCGAGGTTGCGGCCCGCGCGTTCGGCGACCTGCTCGTTGCGGACGTTGCGGCGCGCGAGGGCCAGGTCAAGGTGAACGGGTGGCGCGACGACGTGCCGCTTGGCTTGGAGGACGTAGTGGGGCACCTTGCCGAGCTGGGCTTTAAGCACCTGGTGTTCACCGACATCGCGCGCGACGGCATGCAGACCGGCATCGACGTGGAGGCGTATCGGCGCGTGGCCGCGCTCGCTGGCTTCCCGGTGGTGGCCTCGGGCGGGATCTCCACCCTGGACGACATCCGCGCGCTTGCCGCAGCCGGCCCGGAGGTTGTCGAGGGAGCCATCACGGGGCGCGCGCTGTACGAGGGGAACTTCTCGCTTGCCGAGGCGCTTGCCGCCGCGCGCGAGGCGTGAGGCAAGGCCGCCCACCCGTTTCACCCGCAACGAAGGAGTGCCGATGCTGACCAAACGAGTGATCCCGTGCCTGGACGTGAAGGACGGGCGCGTGGTGAAGGGCGTGAACTTCGTGGCGCTGCGCGACGCCGGCGACCCGGTTGAGCTCGCCGCCGCGTACGACCGCGAGGGTGCCGACGAGGTTATCTTCTTGGACATCACCGCCACGAGCGACAAGCGCGCCACGACCATAGACATGGCGGCGCGCGCTGCCGAGGAGCTCTCGATCCCCTACACGGTGGGAGGCGGCTTTCGCGACCTAGGTGGCATGCGCCAGATGGTGGCCGCGGGCGCCGACAAGCTCTCGCTCAACTCGGCGGCGGTGAAGAACCCCGAGCTCATCACGGCGGCGGCGCAGATGTTCGGCAGCCAGGCGGTGATCTGCGCGATCGACGCCAAGCGCGTGGGATCGGAGGGCTTCCGCGGCGACGGCTCGGGTCTGGGCGCCGCGCTGGCGGCCGGTCCGGCAGCGGCGGGCGCGGAGGCATCCGGCCCGGGGCGCTTTCCCGAAGGCGCGGCGGGCGGCAGCTGCGCGGGCCCCGACCGCTGGGAGGTGTACCTGGCGGGTGGGCGCGTGCCCACGGGCATCGACGCGGTGGCGTGGGCCGCAGAGGCCGCGCGCCGCGGGGCCGGCGAGATCCTGCTCACGAGCATGGATCGCGATGGCACCAAGGAGGGCTTCGACCTGGCGCTCACGCGCGCGGTGGCGCGTGCGGTGAGCATCCCGGTGATCGCCTCGGGCGGCGTGGGCGCGCTCGAGCACTTTGCCGAGGGCGTTATCGAGGGCGAGGCCGACGCGGTGCTGGCTGCCAGCGTGTTCCACTTCGGCACGTTCAGCATCCGGCAGGTGAAGGAGTACATGGCGGCCCAGGGCATCCCGGTGCGCCTGGACTTTTAGGGGCGCAGCCTCGCCTCGAGGCTGTCCAGCGGGGAAGGGGAAGCATGCAGATCGACGAGCTGAAGTTCGATGAGCGCGGGCTTATCCCGTGCGTGGTGCAGCAGCACGACACCGGCGAGGTGCTCATGGTGGCGTGGATGAACGCCGAGTCCATTCGCCGCACGCTTGAGACCGGCACCACCTGGTTTTGGAGCCGCAGCCGCCAGGAGTATTGGAACAAGGGCGTTACCAGCGGAAACATGCAGCAGGTCAAAGAGCTGTGGGCAGATTGCGACGCCGACACCCTGCTGGTGAGGGTTGACTCGCCGGGCCCCGCCTGCCACACCGGCGCGCGGAGCTGCTTCTTCAACCGGCTGGACGGACAGCGATAACCTGCCTGCCATGGGGGACGGGTGCGAATGGCAGCACGCGCAACCTGCCGTTCGCGCTTGTGCCCCATGGCCGGCGATACAGCGCGTCCGGAGATGCGCACACGTAAGCAAAGGAGCACCATGGGAGAGAGAACAGCCAACGTCAAACCGGGGGACATCGGCGCCACGCTTGCCAAGCTGGCGGCGGTTATCGCCCAGCGCGACGCCTCGGGCGCAGATCCGAAGGAAAGCTACACGGCGCGCTTGCTCAAAGGGCCGGAGGACTACCGCCTGAAGAAGGTGGTCGAGGAGGCCTGCGAGGTCACGCTTGCCGTGAAGGACGGCGACCACGACCACGTTCGCTACGAGGCGGCCGACCTCATCTACCACCTGCTGGTGGTGTGCCACGCCAGCGGCGTCACCATAGACGAGCTCGCCGGCGAGCTCGACGCCCGCGCGCACTGACGTAAGCGCCTGATCATTGTTATTCCTGTTGTTTTAGGCCTCTGCACGCGGTAGGGCTCCTTACCTGAAAAACAAACCAGCAGGTAAGGAGCTTGCTGTTTTCCGGGCTACTCAGTGAGGTGGCCCAAAACAACAGGAACAACGCGAGGGCTGGTCAAACGCGCGATAAAAGAGGGCTCTGCGCCGGGATAGGGCGAACCGTTTCGCATCCGATTGCGCGGGATAGGGCTCACGGGCAGCGCGCAGGGGTGCGCGCGGCTGGTGTGTTTCATCGCACCTACAACCCGCTTCATATCTTTGTTTACATAAATTTATAATTTTAACACTGTTGGCACTATATGAATTCGAGAACAGCTCATCTGTCGAGCCATAGGGTGAAATCGTCCCATTGGTTTACGGTGGAGGGAGCGTACATGGCAGTGCTTTGCGGGAAATCTGCTTGGGAGTATTGGTCTACACCGCCTCTTGTTGCGGGCGCAGCTTTAACAAATGAGGACATGGCTCAATGTTCGGCGCAGGGCGGGGGCGACGCGCGCTTGGCTTCTGTGCGCGTTAACGCGTGCGAGACAGTGCGTAAGGTGCATGGACGGTTGCGCACCGACCTAAAGAACCTGTCTCTTCCTGTTTGCGTTTCTGCCGACAATAGCTCGTCGTTTCGGGATAGCGCGCTCATCGCGCCGCACGCGTTTAGCCAGGTAGCGCTGAAGCAGCATGCGTTGTCCTTGGGCGGCGGGCTCTTTGTCGCGTCGGTTCCGCTTGCATTGGCGCAGGCTTCTCGTAGCTGGTCGTTTTACGAGCTTGTTTTGCACATGTTTGAAGCGTGCGGCACGTATTGCGTGGCAAACTTCACCGATGCGGCGTCGTATACGTTGGATGCCCTGCGGGCCAACGGCATTGTTAGCCCGGACATGCCAGGCGGCGTGCGCGAGTACTACGACGCCGACGGGCGACGCGCGGTAGCCGTTTGCGACGATTTCCACGATGTTCCATGGGTGCTTTCATACGACCGCTTCGGCAAGCCGACCAACTTGTGGCGGCGTCCTCCTCTGGCAACCGTCGAGGAGCTGGAGAACTTTGCGGTGCAGGTGCGGAGGCTTCGCGGGATTCGGATGTTCCGCCAGGCGGTTGGCTGTGTGCTGAACGGCTCTGCCTCGCCGCTGGAGTCGCGCTTGGTCATGCTGCTTTGCCTTGAACCGCGTTTGGGCGGGCAGGGCTGGCCGCGGCCGTATCTCAACCGGCGGATCGACTACGCGCCTGCGGCACGCTTGCTTGCAGAAAGAAGCTACGCAATCGCCGATCTCATGTGGCCCGACCAGCGTGTTTGCATAGAGGTAAACGGCGAGGACTACCATGCTGACCGCGAGGGTTTTACCCTGCAGTCGGGACGGCGGGCGGCGCTCGAGGCCATGGGCTACACCATGTTTGAAATCAACTATGACCAGATGTGCGATCTCAGCTGTTTCGAAGCGATGTTGGAAACGTTTTGCGCGCGACTTGGTTTTACGCTGCAGCCGCTAACGCGTATGTTCCAAATAGAGCGCTCTAGGCTGCATCGGGCGTTGTTTCCTTAAGGAAAGACCGTAATGTGGGCGCGCGAGCTGGGGTGGCCGCGCTGAATTGCGGTTTGGAGGCGATTTGGATTGTTGTCGGGCGGCGATGGCGGGGCGTTTTTGACCGTGAGGAAAGGTATTCTGTGTGCTAGGAAGGAGCGAGGCTCATAAACCTGTTGTTTTTGAATACCATCTAAAGTATGGAGGTTATATAACATTTTGCGACCTGCGGAAATGATGGCAGATAACGGTTGTCTACTTTGCGGGGGTGTCCAAAACAACAGGTTTAATGAAACCACGGCTTGACAAGCCGTCCAAGCAGGCCGGTTGGCGCGGATTCTGCTGCAGTTATCCCAGCAAGTCGTAGGGCGAGAGGCGCTTGGCCTTGCCGATCATGACGGCAACGTCCTCGCACGGCTCCTCGGCGCCCTTCTTGAGCCACAGCAGCACCACGGCCATGACACCGCCCAGCGCGATCTCGCGCGCATAGTCGGCGGGGATGCCGTGCGTGTCGATGGTGAGCGTGTCCGAGCGCTGGATCTCCGCCAATAGACGCTCTCCCAGCATGTTTTTGAACCGCTCGGCAAACTGGGCGTCACCGCCGGGGCCGATAAGCGCGGTGAAGAACGCGCGGTCCTCCTGCACGAAGCTCAGGGCGCGCAGGATCGCCTCGTCTGAGACGAACTCGTCCGGGGCGTCTCCGCAAGCTGGTGCGGCGCTGCTCGCCGCCATATCCCGCGCGGCCGGGCCAGCTTCTGCGGCTGGCGTTTCAGCGTCTGGCCCCGGTGCCGCCTTTGCGGCGCCTTCTTCCCGAGCCGTCGGGAAGAGCAGCTCGCCCAGGTGCGCCAGCGCGTCGTCCTCAAGCTGGTGCATGAGGTCGTACTTGTCAACGAAGTGCAGGTACACGGTGCCGCGGTTGATTCCCGCGCGCCGCGCGATGTCGCTTATCGACAGCGCGTCCAGGCCCTTTTCGGCGATGAGCTCGGTAAACGCGCGCTTGATGTTGCGGCGCGTGGCGGTGTTGCGCTTCTCGGCCATGGGATCCCTTTCGTTCGCAGTGCATGCGGCGCTTTCAGCTCTGTGGTGCCGATGTGGCTATCTCAACGCTTCGGCAGGTTCTGTTCATTGAACCGCCCTACTCCCAACTCTAGAATATGCCCACGCTTAAATCAACATGTTGTTTATTTAGGCGTGAAACGGGAACGATCAGGGTATCGCAGGACGCGTTGCGCGCGGACGTCTCGCAGACGCGGCGCGGATCCCGGCGCACCCCTGCCCGCGGCTTTGCCGCAGGCGCGGAACGAAAGGAAGGCCCATGGCCTACATCGACGTGGAGCACCTGTACCGCCGCTACCACACCGGCGGCACGGAGATCATCGCCAACAACGACGTCACCTTTTCGGTGGAGAAGGGCGAGCTCGTGATCATCCTCGGCGCGTCGGGCGCCGGCAAGTCTACCCTGCTCAACATCCTCGGCGGCATGGACAGCCCCAACGAGGGCCGCGTGGTGGTGGCGGGCCGCGATATCGCCCGTCTCGACCGCCGCGAGCTCACGCGCTACCGGCGCACCGACGTGGGCTTCGTCTTCCAGTTCTACAACCTGGTGGCCAACCTCACCGCCAAGGAGAACGTGGAGCTCGCCAGCGAGATCGTCCGCGACGCGCAGAACCCCGTGGAGGTGCTCAAGCTCGTGGGGCTCGAGGGCCGTCTCAACAACTTCCCCGCGCAGCTCTCCGGCGGCGAGCAGCAGCGCGTGGCCATCGCCCGCGCCGTGGCCAAGAACCCCAAGATCCTGCTGTGCGACGAGCCTACCGGCGCGCTCGACTACCGCACCGGCAAGCAGGTGCTCAAGATCCTGCAGGACATGTGTCGCGTTCGCGGTGCCACCACGCTCATCGTCACGCACAACGCCGCGCTCGCGCCCATCGGCGACCGCGTGATCCACATGCGCGACGCCCGCGTGGTCAAGATCGAGCGCAGCGAGCACCCCGCCGACATCTCTGCCATCGAGTGGTAGGGGGTCGCCATGGAACCGCGCAACCAAAACGCTCCCCGCGCGCGGCATCGCCTGCGCCGCGGCGGCAAGCATGCCCTGTGGCGCGACATCCGCGCCTCCATCCGCCGCTCCAAGGGGCGGTTCTTCTCCATCGTGGGCCTCATGGCGCTCGGGTCCTTCGCGCTCGTGGGCCTCAAAGTGGCCGGCCCGGACATGCGCGCGGCCGGCGCGCAGTACTTCCAAAGCCTCAACGCCGCCGACCTCACCGTCATCGCCGACTACGGCCTCACTTCGGCCGACCAAGAGCTTATCGCCCAGGTAAACGATCTGCGTCAGGTTGAGTACGGCTACCTGAAGGACGTGGTGATCAAGGGCACCGACACCAGCGTGCGCCTGCAGTCGGCGCCCGAGGACGTCTCGCTGTACGAGGTTGTGCAGGGCAGCATGCCCGAGGTAGCCGACGAGGTGGCGCTGGACGAGAAGCTCGCAGACGCCTACCGCCTGGGCGACACGTTCTCCGTGACCGAGAAGGCCGACGCCCAGGGCAACACGGTGCTCACGCGCACGAGCTTCACCGTGGTGGGCTTCGTGCGCTCTCCGGAGATCGTCTCGAAGATCAACCACGGCGAGTCAACGGCGGGCTCCGGCGAGCTGGACGCGTACGGCGTGGTGGCGCCCGCGGCGTTTGACTCGGACGTGCACATGACGGCGCGCCTCACCTTCACCGACACCGAGGGGCTCGACCCCTACAGCGACGCCTACGACGAGGCCGTGCACGAGCATAAAAACGAGCTGGAGGATCTGCTCGCCCAGCGTCCGGCGGCGCGCCTGGCCGAGGTGCGCGCCGACAGCCAGCAAGAGATAGACGACGGGCAGGCGCAGGTCGACGACGGGCGCGCCGAGCTCGCCCAGGCGGCCGCCGAGCTCGCCGACGCGCGCACCCAGCTGGACAGTGGGGCCGCGCAGATAACAACGGCCGAGAACACCCTGACCTCGCAGCTCGCGGCGGCGGGCGACAAGCTCGCGTCCGGCGCCGCGCAGATACGAAGCGGCCGCATACAGCTTGCCGCAGGCGAGGCCGAGCTCGCGCGCAAGGAGGCCGACCTCGCTGCGGCCCGCCAGCAGATAGCCGCGGGCCAGGAAGCCTACGACGCCGCCGCGTCGGAGCTCGCCGCCAAGAAGCAGGAGTACCACGCGGGCGTGGCGGCGTACAGGCAGGTGGCCGCCGAGCTCGCGCAGAAGCAGGACGCCTACGGCCAGGGCGCCGCGGCGCTTGAGGACGCCCGGGCCGAGCTCGCCGCCGCGCAGGATGCGGTGGATGCCGCCCAGGCGCAGATCACCGCGGCGTCCGAGAAGCTCGAGCAGGGCAAGCAGGGCTATGACGCCGCACTTGACCAGGCCGCCTCCGCGCGCGGGCAGGCCGAGCAGGCGTGCGCTGATGCAACCGAGAAGATCGACGCCCTCGACGCTCAGCTCGCCGTACCCGACCTGGCGGACGAGAAGCGCGCCCAGCTTGAGGCCGCGCGCGCCGAGGTTGCCGTCCAGCTGGAGAAGGCGCAGGCCGCGGCTGCAGCTGCGGCAGACGCAGAGGCGCAGGCGCAGGCGGCGCGCGACGCCTTTATGGACGAGACCTACAACCCCGGTGCGCAGGAGCTTGCGCACAAGCAGGCCGAGCTCGACGCGCAAGCGGCGGCGCTCAAGCCCAAGCAGGAGGAGCTCGCCGCCAAGGAGCAGGAGCTCGCCGGAGCCGCGCAGCAGCTCGAGGAGGGCCGCGCCGCGCTGGCGCAGTCCAAGCAGCAGCTCGACGACGCGGCAGCGCAGCTTGCCACCGGCCGCAGTAAGCTCGCCGCCTCGGCAACCCAGCTGGCGCAGGCCCGCTCGCAGGCTGACGACGGCGCGGCGCAGCTCGCCGCCGGCCGCCAGACCCTCGAGCAGGGCGCCGACCTTCTCGCCCAGAAGGAGCAGGAGCTCGCCGCCGGCCAAGCCGAGCTTGCCCAGGCGCGTGCCGCCGGCGAGGCCGAGATCGCCGCCGCCAAGCAAGAGCTGGCCGAAAAGGAGGCTGCCTACGAAAAGGCCCGCGCGGCCTACGAGGACGAGCGCCCCGGCGCCGAGGCGGATCTCGCCCAGGCCGAGGCCGAGCTCGCCGAGGCGCGCGAGGAGCTCGCCGGCCTGGAGCAGCCCAGCTACACGGTGAGCTCGCGGCGCGAGGTGCCCGGCGGCGACGGCTACCGCGTGTACCAGACGGTCGCCGAGATCATCGACGCGCTGGCCAACGTGTTTCCCATCTTTCTGTACTTCGTGGCGGCTCTGGTGACCTTCACCACCATGACGCGCATGGTCGAGGAAGAGCGCATCAACTCCGGCACGCTCAAGGCGCTGGGCTACTCCGACCGCGACGTGATGCTCAAGTTCGTGGTCTACGGCTTTGCCGCGAGCACCTTGGGCTCGCTTTTGGGCATTGCGGCGGGCCACACCGTCCTGCCGTGGATCGTGTACGCCGCGTACGGGGCCAAGTTCACCCTGCCCGCCATCACGCTGACGTTCGACCCTGCGGTAAGCGCGGTGGCGCTTGCGCTGGGCTACGCGTCGGCGGTGCTGCCGGCGGCGCTTTCGGCCAAGCAGGAGCTGACCGCGCGTCCGGCCGAGCTGCTGCTGCCCAAGCCGCCTGCGGCCGGGTCCAAGATCCTGCTCGAGCACGTGAGGCCGCTGTGGCGCCGCCTGTCCTTCACGCAGAAGGTCACCGCGCGCAACCTCTTCCGCTACAAGAAGCGCATGCTCATGACCATCTTCGGCGTGGCGGGCGCGGTGGTGCTTCTCGTGGCTGGCTTCGGCACGCAGTACTCCATCTCGGGCATCTCCGACGAGCAGTTCGGCCGCCTGGTGAGCTACGACATGATCGTGGCCGAGTCGCCCACGGCCACTTCCACAGAGCTCGACGCGCTTGCCAGCTGCCTGGCCGAGAAGGACGTGGCGCGCAGCCTGCCGCTGTACTACGAGAACGTCACCCGCGAGGCCGGCGCGCGCATGGACACGCAGGACATCACGATGATCGTGCCCGACGACCCCGCCGAGCTGGCGGACTACATCACCTTGCAGGTGCGCGCCACCGGCGAGCCCATCACGCTCACGGACGACTCCGTGGTGCTCTCCGAGCGCCTGGCCGAGCTTCTGGGCGTCGGCCCCGGCGACACCTTCACCGTGACGGACGCCACCGGCACCGAGCGCACCCTTGCCGTGACCGACGTGTGCGAGATGTACCTGGGGCACTTCCTCTTCGTGGGCAAGGGCGCCTACCGCCGCGCCTTCCACGCTCCGTACGAGAAGAACGCGTACCTGGTGACGCTTGCCAACGGCAGCGCCGACGCGGTGAACGCCGCGGCCTGCTCGTTCATGGAGCTGCCGGCGGTCAAAGGCATCCAGCAGAACACCTCGCTCAAGGCCGAGATCGCCACCATCGTCGACTCGCTCAACATGATCATGGTGGTGCTTATCGCGGTGGCCAGCATGCTCGCCGTGGTGATCCTGTACAACCTCACCACCATCAACGTGTCCGAGCGCCTGCGCGAGCTTTCCACCATCAAGGTGCTGGGCTTCTACGACAACGAGGTGACCATGTACATCTACCGCGAGACCATCATCCTCACGCTGATAGGCATCGTGGCGGGCTGGGTCATAGGCGTGTGGTTCCGCAACTACATCATCACCGTGGTGCCGCCCGACAACGTGATGTTCGACCCGGGCTTTGCCGTGTACGTGTTCGTGATCCCCCTGGTGATCGTGGGCGTCATCACCGTGGCGCTGGGCTTTGCCGTAAACCGCCGCCTGGTGAAGGTCGACATGCTCGAGGCGCTGAAGAGCGTGGAGTAGCTTAAGGCCCGGGCTGAGAAGATCGGGCAGAGGCGCGGGGGTGCTTGCCGGAGGGCGGGCACCCCCGCGTCTGTTTCCGCTATGCTTGGACGGGTACGGACTTGGACGGGTACGGAGAAAGGGGTCGGCGCATGGCGGCGTTTGCGGAGTTCGTCTCGGGGTGGCTGATCAATTTTGTGATCGCGTGGGTTGCCATGCTGCTTTTGCCCATGCGCCGGCCGCTGGCGTTTTTCGTGGTCTTCAACCTCGTCACGGCGGTGCTCACCACGGTGCAGGCGAGCATGGCCGCGTTTTTCTCGCTGATCAACCTTGTGATCAACTACTGCGGCGTGCCCGTGCTCTTTTGGCGCGGCGCCCTCGGTCGCCGCGTTATGTGCGGACTGCTGTTGACTGCCCTCGTTGCCGTTGACGAGACCCTCAGCATGCTGGTGTTCTCGCTGGTAGGCATTCCCCAATACCGTGCCGACGTCCTGAGCCCGGAGTTCCTCACGGCTCTGCGCGTGCCGTACGCGGCGTTTCTGGTTGCGGGCGGCTTGGGGTTGCAGTACCTGCTTGCCCGCGTGGGTTTTGGGGTAAGGGGCCGGGCCGGGCAGGCGTTCGTGGCGTTTGCGGCGCTGGAGCTCGCCATGGTGCTCGCGCCGTTCTTTCTGCTGTTTTACTACGCGGAAAGCGGCCGGGCGCCGTTATACGTTTTCACGGGCGTCATCCTGTTTGCGCTGGCGGCGCTCGTTGCGGTGCTGTTCAGCGCGGAGCGATTCAACCGCGCCGAGCGCGAGCGGGCGCGCTCCCGCGAGCTCGAGGACGACCTGCGAGCGTATCTGGAGCGTTCGCGCGCGGCGCTGTTGGCGTCGGGCCAGGTGGCGCGCTTCCGTCACGACCAGCGCAACCACTTGCAGGTGGTTGCGAGTCTCATCGAGCGCGGCGAGCTGGGCGAGGCCCGCGCCTACGTGCACGAGCTGACGGATGCCTTGCGAGCGGAGGAGCAGGCGCAGGAGGGGTCGCGATGACGGTTGCCTACGTGCTGTGCGCGGCTGCGCTTGCGGCCTTGGCGGTCACGACGGCGCGCCTGTGGAGCATGCTTGCCGAGGTGGCGCCGGCCCGCCGGATGCTCAACATGCTGTACCCGGCAAGCCAGATGCTCGCGGTGGCTTTTGCGGTGTGGCTGGTGGGCGCGTACGCGTTCGGCCGCGACGCCGCGGTGTTCGTGGCGCTCTTGGGGATGGTCTGCGCCGTGCTTGACCCGGTGCTGTTCCGCAGCGTGCTCACGGCCGAGCGCGCCGACCGCGAGGCGGCGCGGGCGCGCCTGCTCGAAGAGCAGGTGGCGGCCCAGAAGCGCCATGCGGACCTGGCTCAACGCGGCGCGGCGCAAGCCGACGAGCTGCGCGTGAAGCTGCTGCGGGAGCTGGAGGGGCTCGAGGCGGCGCTTGCCGCAGGAGATGTTGCGCGGGCTGACGGAGCGCTTGCGGGCGCCGAGTACGTGGTGCGCCCGCCCGAGAAGCGCTTCTGCGAGCACCCGGCGGTGGACGCGCTGCTGGCCGCCAAGGCCGCGCAGTGCGCCGAGGCCGGCGTTGAGCTGGGCGTTGCGGCCGCGGTGCCGCTCGACGCCGGCATGCAGCCCGTAGAGCTCTGCGCCGTCTTCGCCAACGCGCTCGACAACGCGTTGCATGCCTGTACGGCGCCCGGGGCTGCCGGGGTAGACGGTGTCCGTCCGCGCATCGAGCTTGCGGCGCGGCCGGCGCACGGGTTCTTCTCGCTTGTCGTGCGGAACCCGTGCGCGCCTGGCGCCGCGGCGCCTGCCCGCGGCGTGTCCGGTGGGTTCCGCTCTCCGTTGGGCGAGAAGCGTCGGGGCGGCGGGGCTGCCGGCGGGGCCCGCGCGGATGCCGCCGCTGCGCTGCCCGAGCACGGCTGGGGCCTCTCCATCATCGAGGCCATCGTGCGCCGCCACGACGGCGACCTGTCGTGCACGGCCGAGCGCGGCGTCTTCACCCTGAGCGCGCTCTGGAGGCTCTAGGACTTGCCATGAGGGACGGGTACGAATGGCAGGGAATGTGCCATGGGGGACGGGTACGAATGGCAGGGTGTGGCATGCGCCGTTCGCATCCGCTTTTCGCGGCAGGCTGGCGGCGGTCACTGCGGTAGGTTCGTGGGCGCTGCCGGGCAAGATCGGTCTTGCCGTCTGTGGCGAGACGCGCGATAAGCGTAGCGCCGGCGTTGGCGCTGCTTCCTTGTTTGTCGCTACGCCCGAGCATGGTGTCTTCACGTTTGGTGCACCTTGGCGTCCCCAAGCAACGAGGGCGTTACGCGCCTGGTCGGTTTTGCGCAGCTTGTTCCTGCCGCAGTCGGCTCTCCTCTTGCCTCTTCTCGTGCCTTTGCTTTTGCGCATCCGGCTGCTTTTTTGTCATTTTTAACCGTGCGATCCCGCCGTGCGCCCTCGCCGGCGCGCGGTATCGTTGTGAGGGAAGGCGGGCGTTGCTCGTCTTTTGCGTTGGGGCAAGGCCATGGGTGCAAGTAAGGGGGCGCTTGTGTATTCCGTTGCGATCGTGGACGACAACCTGGCTCAGGCGCAGGAGCTGGCGCGCATGGTGGAGGCGTCGGCTTTCGGCGCGGAACTGTCCGTTACGTATTGGACAGCTGCCGAGGGGCTGGAGGAGCGCGTGCGCGGCGGGCATGCCCCCGACATCCTGTTCATGGACGTGTGCCTGCACGACGCCGAGCAGCTAGTCCGCCGCGCTGACGCGGCGACTGATGTTGCTTCGGACGGCATGGCGCCAGAGGGGCCCAGTGCGGCTGCGGGGTCGGCTGCCAGTGCTTGGGCCCCTCGCGTCGCCGCCTTTGAGCCGGCGCAGGCCGGCGCTTCCCGCACGGGCATCGACGTGGTGGCCGACCTTCTCGCCGCGGGGCTGAACGCGCAGGTGGTCTACCTCAGCGGCTACGACGTGTACCACACGCGCATTTATCGCACGCCGCACGCTTGCTACCTGCAGAAACCGTTCCGCCAAGCCGACGTTGACGAGGCGCTGGCTCAGGCGGTCGCCGGCCTGCGGCAGGCGGGCGGCCATCCGGTGCGGTTTCACCTCAAAGGCGAGGAGCGCGTGGTGAGCCCGCGCGACATCATATATATAGAGAGCAATCGGCGACGCGTGCAGGTGCACTTGCGTCGCGAGAGCTTCGAGACGTACGCGCGCCTGGCCGACCTTGAGCGCGAACTGCCGCCGAGTTTCGTGCGGTGCCACCAGAGCTTTCTTGTGAACCTCGACTACGTGAGCTCGCTGGGCACCTCGGCGATCGAGCTCGTAGGTGGTGGTACCGTGCCGGTGAGCCGCCGCTACCGCCCCGGTGTTCGCGAGGCGCTGTTCGCCCACATCCGCAGCGGCCAGTAGGGGCGCATTCGTTAGCGGCCGTTTGCGCGATCAGCCGGAGCGTTGGATGCCGAGCCGATGGGCAATGTTCCCCTAGACGTCAGAAACGCGACCAATCGACTCACACGTCCCGCTCGGTTGCCCGCGCTCTTCTCCGCTAGCTGCCAGTTGGTCGCGCTTCTAGCGGCCAAGCACTTGGTTGATCGCTGCGACGACATCTAATTTCACGTTGGTCGCTCAAACGACATCTCATCGCTGGAAAATCGAGAATTAGCTGCAGTTTGAGCTCCTAACCGCTCTGGAGATGTCGTAATAGCGACTAACTGAAGCCTTGGCGGACGGAAGCGTGGCCAACCGAACCTTGCCTGCGATAAGGGCGACCAACGCGAAGCGTCGCTCATCCGTTAGCAGTCGTTTCCGCGACAAACCTGAGCCTCGCTGTCAAAATAGCGACCAACCGCTGAAGCGGCAGGGCGCATAGGAGAGCCGTCCGCAGCTTACGCATCAAAAACGCGTCCAACCACCGGTGCTGCGCAGCATGCAAAGGCACCGCCAGCGCCTAGATCCCAAAATCGCGCCCAACCGCCGGCGTCATCGCCACGCGCAGGAGCACCCCCACCGCTTGCATGCCGCACCCGCGCCCAACTGCCCCCACCCCGCCTCAATTGTGGAGACTTTCCGCATTTGCCCTCAAAACTGGAAACGCCCGGACGCGTGGTCTGTTGACACCCCTATCGGGCGCGCCTAAAGTATCACCTGCTGTTTCGTGGGTGGATGCTGACGCCCCGAGGCTAGCCGTTGCACCTCTCATCATAAGCTGGACGTTTTTTGAGAAGGAGAAAGCTTTGCCTACAATCAACCAGCTCGTGCGCAAGGGTCGCACCAAGGCCGTCAAGAAGTCCAAGAACCCGGCCCTCCAGCACAACCCTCAGAAGCGCGGCGTGTGCACCCGCGTCTTCACCACCACCCCCAAGAAGCCGAACTCGGCTCTCCGCAAGGTCGCCCGTGTCCGTCTCGTGAACGGCATCGAGGTCACCGCTTACATTCCGGGCGAGGGTCACAACCTGCAGGAGCACTCCATCGTCGCCGTCCGCGGCGGCCGTGTGCGCGACCTGCCTGGTGTGCGCTACAAGATCATCCGCGGCGCCTACGACTGCGCTGCCGTGCAGAACCGCAAGCAGGCTCGCTCCCGCTACGGTGCCAAGCGCCCGAAGTAGTCTGACCACTTTCACGCGTCTTAGCGCCTCCGGGCGCCAGCGCCTGCGCCGGGCAAGAAGAGCGGCAGTTACGAGCGAAGCCGCCCCCTTCGGTTCCAAGCGCTTCCCGCGCTTCTCAAGACGCACAAGATACGCGATCTTTTAAGAGGAGAAACACATGCCGCGTCGTGCATCCAAGACTCATCGTCGCGAGGTTATGCCCGATTCCGTGTATAACAACCGTCTCGTGACGCAGCTTATCAACAAGGTCCTCCTGGACGGCAAGAAGTCTACCGCCGAGCGCATCGTTTACAACGCGTTCGACATCGTGGCCAAGAAGAGCGACGGCGACGCCCTCGCTGTCTTCAAGAAGGCCATGGACAACGTCCGTCCCACCCTCGAGTGCAAGCCCAAGCGCGTCGGTGGCGCCACCTACCAGGTGCCGATGGAGGTCAACTCCCGCCGCTCCACGCAGCTCGCCATCCGCTGGATGGTCAACTTCAGCCGCGCACGCAAGGAGAAGACCATGGCCGAGCGCCTGGCCAACGAGATCCTCGACGCCTCCAACGGCGTGGGCGCTTCCGTGAAGCGTCGTGAGGACGTCTTCAAGATGGCCGAAGCCAACCGTGCGTTCTCGCACTATCGCTGGTAGTTAGTAGAAGGGCTTTCGATCTATGGCTACTAAGTACAACCTCGCAGACACCCGCAACATCGGCATCATGGCTCACATCGACGCCGGTAAGACCACCACGACCGAGCGCATCCTGTACTACACGGGCAAGACGCACAAGATCGGCGAGGTGCACGACGGTGCTGCCACCATGGACTGGATGGTCCAGGAGCAGGAGCGCGGCGTAACCATTCAGTCCGCCGCCACCACCTGCTTCTGGCGCAAGGGCGGCGCCACCACCGGCACCTCCTACCGTATCCAGATCATCGACACCCCCGGCCACGTGGACTTCACCTCCGAGGTCGAGCGCTCCCTGCGCGTCCTCGACGGTGCCGTGGCGGTCTTCGACGCCGTTGCCGGCGTGCAGCCGCAGTCCGAGACCGTGTGGCGTCAGGCTCACAACTACAACGTCCCCCGCATCGCCTTCATCAACAAGTACGACCGCGTGGGCGCCGACTTCTGGAACGCCATCGAGACCATGAAGGACCGCTTGGGCGCCAACGCCATCGCGATCCAGGTCCCCATGGGCGCCGAGGATCAGTTCTGGGGCGTCATCGACCTCGTGACCATGACCGCGTGGGACTTCAAGGCCGACGACAAGGGCATGACCTATCCCGAGCCGATGGACGAGATCCCGGACGAGTTCAAGGAGATCGCCGAGGAGAAGCGCGCTGAGCTGCTCGACGCTGCCGCCGACTTCGACGAGGACCTCATGATGATGGTTCTCGAGGACGAGGAGATCCCGGTGGACGTGCTCAAGGCCGCCATCCGCAAGGGCGTGCTGGCCAACGAGCTCAACCCTGTCCTGGTGGGCTCCGCCTACAAGAACAAGGGCGTTCAGGAGCTGCTCGACGCCGTCGTTGACTACCTGCCCAGCCCGCTGGACATCCCGGCCATCGTGGGCACCGACCCCAAGACCGGCGAGGAGGCCGAGCGCCACTCCGACCCCAAGGAGCCCTTCAGCGCCCTGGCCTTCAAGATCCAGGTCGACCCGTTCGTCGGTAAGCTCACCTACTTCCGCGTGTACTCCGGTCACGCCGACGCCGGCTCCTACGTGGTCAACGCCACCAACGGCCAGCGCGAGCGCCTGGGCCGCATCCTCGAGATGAACTCCAACCAGCGCATCGACCGCGAGGAGTGCTCCGCCGGCGACATCGTCGCCTCCGTGGGCTTCAAGCACACCACCACCGGCGACACCCTGTGCTCCGAGGGCTCCGAGATCATCCTCGAGTCCATCGACTTCCCGGATCCGGTTATCGACATCGCCGTCGAGCCCAAGACCAAGGCTGAGCAGGACAAGATGTCCATGGCGCTTGCCAAGCTCGCCGAGGAGGATCCGACCTTCCAGGTGCACACCGACCACGAGACCGGCCAGACCATCATCGCCGGCATGGGCGAGCTGCACCTCGAGATCATCGTCGACCGCCTGCTCCGCGAGTTTAAGGTTGAGGCCAACGTGGGTAAGCCCCAGGTTGCCTACCGCGAGACCGCGGGCCACGACGTCGAGCGCGCCGAGGGCAAGTTCGTGCGCCAGTCCGGCGGCCGCGGCCAGTACGGTCACGCCGTCATCAAGCTGGAGAAGAACGAGGAGGGCAAGGGCTACGAGTTCGTCAACGCCATCGTCGGCGGCGTCGTGCCCAAGGAGTACATCCCGTCCATCGACAAGGGCATCCAGGAGGCGCTGCAGTCCGGCGTCATCGCGGGCTACCCGGTCGTCGACGTGAAGGTGACCCTCTTCGACGGTTCTTACCACGAGGTCGACTCCTCGGAGGCCGCGTTCAAGATCGCCGGTTCCATGGCCATCAAGGACGCCCTCAAGAAGTCCGACCCGGTGCTTCTCGAGCCGGTCATGTCCGTTGAGGTCGAGACCCCCGAGCAGTACATGGGCGATGTCATGGGCAACCTCTCTGGCCGTCGCGGCAAGATCGAGGGCATGGAGGATCGTCGCAACTCCAAGCTCATCCGCGCCAAGGTGCCGCTGGGCGAGATGTTCGGCTACGCTACCGACCTCCGCTCCCAGACGCAGGGCCGCGCGTCCTACACCATGCAGTTCGACTCGTACGAGCCCGCTCCCAAGAGCGTGCGCGACGAGGTTGTCGCCAAGAACGGCGGCAACGCGTAATCGGTAAGTAACCTGCGAGGATAGCCCCTCGTCTTACGTTGGAGGTACCATTGTCTAGCCAGAAGATCCGGATCCGCCTCAAGGGCTACGACCACGAGGTTGTCGATCAGTCTGCCAAGCTCATCGTGGACACCGCTCAGAAGACCGGCGCCCGCGTTTCCGGCCCCATCCCGCTGCCCACCGAGCGCAACCTCTACACGGTTATCCGCTCGCCCCACGTGGACAAGGATTCCCGCGAGCAGTTCGAGATGCGCACCCACAAGCGCCTCATCGACATTCTCGACCCCACCTCGGGCACCGTTGATTCGCTGATGCGTCTCGACCTCCCCGCTGGCGTGGACATCGAGATCAAGCTCTAAGCTTGCGCTATGGCGGCCCCTCATCCGAGGGGCCGTTTTTTTGTGCCTCCGTTAGGCATGGGGGCGCAGCAGTGGGCTAGGTGCGTTTGGCAGATGGGAGGGGCTCTTCTCATCCCGCTTCGCGCATGAGGCGGCAAGGCTGGCCGGCGGGCTCTTCTCGCCGGTGCATAATAAGGATTCACAGGGATTCAGCGGCGTCACGTTCGGCGGCGTCACGCACAAGGGGAGAGGCACATGGGCGACACGCAGCGATCGCATAGGCCTACGCGGCTTTCGTACGAGTCGGTGCACGGGCAGAGCCACCTGCACCGCGCGGTGAGCATCGGGGCGGACAAGCGCGCGAGCCACGCGGCGATGAAGTGGCACGAGCTGGTTGAGGACGCCGCATGCCCGGCGCGCTGCGCCACGCTGTCCGACAAGAGCTCGATCGTGTGCCGCGCGGGCCTGCTCATGCTCTCGGCCGGCACGGGCGGCTATCGCGTGCGCGAGCTCATGAACGCCATCGCCGAGGCGCTCGGCATCACCTGCGTGGTCGACTTGGGCCTCATCACCCTGGAGTGCACTTGCATTGACGGCCACGAAACCTATTCCGAGGTGGTGACGCTTGCCACCACGAGCGTGAACACCGAGCGCATCGCTTTGATGGTTCAGTTTGCCCAAAAGGCCCAGCGCGCGGCGGGCAGCTGGACGGTGGACGACTTCCATCGGCGCATGGACGCCGTCGAGCACACGCCGGGCAACTACGGCCCGCTTGCTGTGGGGCTTGCGGCGGCCTTTGCCTGCGCGGCCTTTGTGTTTCTGCTCGGCGGCGGTCCCATCGAGATGCTGTGCGCCTTTATCGGCGCGGGCGCGGGCAACCTGGTGCGCCGCCTCATGATCGACCGGCACCTCACACAGTTCGCCTGCATCGGCGCGGGCGTGGCGGCGGCGTGCCTCACGTATCTGGGGGTGCTTCTCGCCCTGTCGCTGGTGATGCCGTCGGCGCTTGCGCACGAGGCGGGCTACATCGGCGCCATGCTCTTCGTGATCCCGGGCTTCCCGCTCATCACCAGCGGGTTCGACATCGCCAAACTCGATCTGCGTTCCGGCATCGAGCGCGCCGTGTACGCCGTCACGGTCATCGTGGTGGCAACGCTCGTGGCGCTGATGGTGGCCGAGCTCGTGCAGCTGTACCCGGACGACTTCACCGACTTGGGGCTGAACCCTCTCGTGCAGCTGGCCTTGCGCCTGGTCGCGAGCTTCGTGGGCGTGTACGGGTTCTCCATGCTCTTCAACAGCCCGCCTGCCATGGCGGCCACGGCGGGCGTGATCGGTGCGGTTGCCAACACGCTGCGCCTTGAGCTGGTAGGGCTCCTCGGGATGCCGGCGGCCTTCGCGGCGTTTGTGGGCGCGTTTGCGGCGGGGCTGCTCGCCGCGGTGGCGCGTCGCAAGCTCGACTTCCCGCGCATCTCGCTCACCGTGCCCTCCATTGTCATCATGGTGCCGGGACTTTACCTGTACCGTGCCGTGTACTACCTGGGCACGCTGCAGGTGACCGACGCGCTCTCGTGGGGCACGCAGGCGCTCATGATCGTGCTGTTCCTGCCCATCGGGCTCATCGCCGCGCGTATCGCCACCGACAGCCGCTGGCGCCACTGCAACTAGCGGCAGGCGCTGTTCCCAAAGCCACAGCCCATACGAGACGCATGGGCGAGAACCACGCTCGCGCGATGCCTGCGGGTAAAAAGCGCATCCGTACGACGCCGCCGGGCGAAAGGTGTGTCCGTGCGAAGCGTGCGGGCAAAGGCGCGTCCGTACGACGCCGCCGGGCAAAGGCACATCCGTACAAAGCATGTGGGCGGAAATCGCATTCATACGAAGCTTATGGGCGAGAATCGAGTTCATACGACGGCCGTGGGCGAGAAGCGCGCTCGTACGACTGCAATGCTCGCCCACGCGGTTTCTAGACACGTTTTTATGCTGTTATGGTTGTTCTGGACGAGCACGATATAGCATCGTGAGTTTTCTTGCGAGAGGCGAGGGCCTGTGCTGTGGAGTCTCTTGCTCGCAGACTTCGTACGGACGCGCTTTTCGCCCAACGTTTTCGTATCAGTGCGCTCTTCGCCCACGAGCTTCGTATGACCGTGTTTTTCGCCCACAGGCTTCGTATCGATGCGGATTCCGCCCATGGGTTTCGTGCCAGTGCGGATTTCGCCCGCGGGTTTCGTATCGGTGCGCGTTTTGCCCACGAGCTTCGTACGGACGCGCTTTTCGCCCGCCAGGATCGTGCCGGCGCCTGTCCGAACCACGCCTGTCGGGATCGCATCGGCGCCCATCTAGCCCGCGCACGCCGCGCGGGCGCCTTCCGCAAACGCTCCCTTGCGACGGTTGTCCGGGCGGCGTATGGTAAAAAGCAGGCGAATGCGAGCATGGGCAGGGCGGCGTTTTGAGCGAGGCAACGGGGCATACGGAGCAGGCGGGCGCGCAGGCGCGCAAAGGCGTGGCGCGTCACGTGGAAAGGCTGCGGGAACGCGCGATGGCGGCGCTGCGCACGTGGCGCACCGAGACCCTTCCCGGCTTGCCGGCCCAGTTCAAAAAGGCCGCTCCCACCTCGGCGTTTTTCATTGTCCTGTTCTGGGTTACCGTGCTTACCTTCGGGATAAGCCACGTGATGCCCGTCTCGTGCTACACCACGCTGTTCAACGTGCGTCACAGCAAGTACAACCCGCCCGCGCAGTACGCGCGCTTTTACCTGGTGAGCCTGCTGGCACTTGCGGCGGCGCGCTTGGCCACGCTCAACCTGGCGCTGTGCGCGGCGCTCAACCTGGCGATGCCGTTCGTCTTCGTGTTCATGCGCTCCTCGCAGCTGAACCCGCGACGCTACTTTCCCTACATGATGCTCTTCCTTTTTCTGCAGCTGCGCCCCGAGTTTCTCGACAACCTGCCCCAGCAGGTGCTCCTTCTTCTCATGTGCTGCACCGTCCTCACTGCAGCGCTTGTGATCTCAGGCGTGGTGCGTCATGCGGCCGATGCCAACGTGGCCAAGCTGCACGAGAACATCCGTCGCCTGGCCGAGGTGCTGCAGCACATGGCCGACCACGGCATCGGTCCCGCTACGCGTCCCATGGTGCTGAAGCTGCGCGCCGACTTCTCCGATTTGGCCTACGCCGTGCGCGAGGATTCCAGCGTGCAGCCGCTTATCGCCAACCTGTACGAGATGTTCGCCATGCTCACCCAGCGCACGGCCTACCTGGTTGGCCGCCTGGAGTGGCACGAGGGCCCCGGCTGCCCGCACGCTCCGTACCTGTGCGAGCTCGCCGAGCTCACGCGCGCAGTCGACCAGCAGATCAACGTCACCGACAACCGCGTGCTCATCCGCCAGGCCGAGCAGCTCGCCGCTGGGGCGCCCTCCATCGCCAACGACCGCTTCCGGCTGTTTTACCGCAGCTACCTGCGGATGCTCATCCTCATCCTGCGCGACGCCGCAAGCCCGCACCGCCATGCCTGGCATCTCTCCACCGCCAACCAGCTGCGCGTGGCGTCGTTCCGCAAGCACCCCAGCCTTGACTCCTTCGAGCTGCGCTTCACCATCCGCTGCGCCGTCATCATGGCCGTGTCGTGCACGGTGAGCCTAGCGATGCCGGTGGACCACCTGTACTGGTTCCCGCTCACGGCGTTTCTGCTCACCCAGCCCTGGCCGGCTGAGAGCATCCACCGCATGCGCACCCGCACGGCGGGCACGGTGCTGGGCTGCGTCTTCGTGCACGCGGTGTCGCTTCTGGGTCTGCCGTACGCGGCGGTCATGCTGCTGGGGATGGTGCTCATCACCTGCCTGTACTCCTCAACCCCGGGCGGCACGGTCATGGCGTTTTTCGCCACGGCCTACGCGCTGTCCATGGCGTCCATCTCCATAGGCGACCGCTACGCCATCGGGATGCGCCTGGCGTGCCTGGCGGCGTCGGTGGCGCTGGTGTTCGCGGTGAACCGCCTAGTCGTTCCCACGAGCGACCGCCGGCTGTTCCTGGCCAACGCGCACCAGCTCTTCGATCTGATCGAGCGCTATTGGGGGCTTCTGCGCACGAGCCTCACCTCCGACGTGGACGTGGCTGCGTCGAGCGAGGCGCTGCTGCATTTCCAGATGGTGCACGGACGCGCGGCAGCTTACCTGCGGAGCCTGCCAGAAGGCGACGAGGCCGGGCGGCGGGTCAAACACGCTGCGCGGCGGGTGCTCTTCTGCCTGTGGGAGCTCATGAGCGAGCTCGAGCAGCTGGGGATGCTCATCCGCTCCGGCGAGGTTAGCGAGGCCGAGTACGAGAACCTGGGCCTGTTCATGGTGGTGGCCGAGAACCACTGCGTTCCGTTTACCTACGACGAGCGCATGCGCCCGGCCGAGCTGCTGGCCGACGCGTTTGCCGAGGAGGACCTGCGGTACGTGCTGGGGCAGTACCTCGAGCGTGCGCGGGCATTGGCGGCGGCGCTCAAGGACGCGCGCGAGCTTATCGGCGAGCGACCGCGTTATGTGGAGGAGATCCGAGGCGAGGCGTAGGGGCGATAAGCGCGCCTGCGGTTCCGCCTCGCTGCGACTGCCGCTGCGGGTAGCTGCGGGAGCTTGTTCAAGGGCGGCCAATTGCCAGCCGTGCCGCAAGGGTGGTTTGCCACCGCGACGCAAACGTTTTTTCGGGATATGGCGCTTGCCATGAATGAAATCGGCGCCGTTGGCTATACTGTGGATACCCGTTGGAACCAAACGAAGGGAATTCCCATGGCTGACGAGAAGAAGTACAAGTTCGTGTGCGTCGTGTGCGGCTACGAGGTTGAGGTCGACACTCCCGAGCTCCCCGAGGACTACGTGTGCCCCGTGTGCGGCGTTGGCGCCGACCAGTTCGAGCTTGTTGAGGAGTAGGGTAGAGCCTTACCGCTCACTCACGCAGACAACCTGCACGCCAAAGAAAGGGAGCCGCGTTGCAAGCGCGGCTCCCTTTTTTGTGGACCGACTGGGTTTGGGGCCTGCCGGGCAAGCTGGCTGGGCGAACGGGCCGGCAGGTTGCTCGGACGGGCCAGCCGATGGCGGGCCGGCCGGATGATGCTCAGCCCTTGGTGCCCGATGCCCGGGGTGCTTATCGCCCGTGGCTGCCCGTTCTCGCTGCGTTAGTCGATAAACGCCCGCACCTGCTCGAGCGCCCGCGTGCCCTCTGCGCGCCCCTCAACATACAGGCGCAGGAGCTTCTCGCCGCTGTGCTCGATCTGCGCCACGTCAACCGGGCCGGCGGGGCAGATCACCAACGCGCGCCCCTCGGCCTCGAAGGCGCGGATGTGCTCGCGCTGGGCGTTGTAGCGCTCGTGCCGGTTGCGCAGCGCCTCGACGAAGTAGGGATAGGCGGCGTAGCGCGCCTGCGCGGCTGCGAGCGTCTGCTTGTCGTACGGCTCCTTCTTGAAGCCGCGCTCGCGCGTCAGCACCACCACGGCGCGCGCAAAGCCGGCCGCACCGAGCACATGCTCAACGGGAACCGCGTCCGCCAGCCCGCCGTCCAGGTACTGGTGCCCGTCGATCTCAACCGGCGGCGCCACCAGCGGCAGCGACGAGGATGCCCGCACGATGCCGAGATCGGCTACCGGGTCGGTTACCTCAAGGTAGTCGGCCGTTCCAAAGAGCAGGTCGGTCACCGCGGCGTAAAACGGCATGGGGTTCGCGCGGTACGCCTCGTTGTCGAAGGGGTCGATGCGGTTCTGAATGTCGTCGAGCAAAAAGTCGTAGCCAACCACGCTGCCGGTCTTTGCCAGCGCCGACAGGCTCATGTAGCGCTTGTCGTCGCGAAACGCCAGGTTGATGCGGTTCGCACGCCCAATCTGGCGCGATTTGAAGTTCATGCCGTTCAAGGCGCCCGCCGACACGCCGTAGCACGCGTCAAAGGTGACGCCGGCCTCCATGAACACGTCGAGCACGCCCGCGGTGAACTGCCCGCGGAAGCTGCCTCCCTCAAGGATCAGCGCCGTCTTTTCCTGAGCCATTGCCTGCCTCCTCGCCAGTGCGATTTTTCACGGGTCCCATTCTCTCATATCGCCGCAGGGCGACAAGGGCGGGCGTTGCCCAAGGGCGCGCGTCGTCTCGGCTCGGTTCCCGTTGCTGCCTGTGGGGCCTGGTTTCCACATCCACAGCGCGTTTGCTGCGCCGTTATCGTCCTGCCGCGCCTGAGCGGTTCGTGGAGATTGAGTTCGCGCGCCTGCGTTGCGCTATCCTAATGCTACTAGCGCAACGCTAGCGAGGCGAACACAGTTTAGATGGAGCACGCCATGTCTGATTGCAACAGCCGCCCCACCCCGCAGACCGGCCAGCGCACGTTGAGCCGCCGCGCGATGTTGGCGGCTTTCTTCGGCGCCGGTGCCGCCGTGATCCTGGGCAACCCTCTGCGCTCCTTCGGCGAGCCGCAGGCCTCGCAGGAGACGCTCGACGCGCTGAGTGATGCCCAGGCCCAGTACGACGCGGTGCAGGCCCAGCTCGACCAGATCGCCGACGAGTACACCGCGCTCTCCGAGCAGCAGTCCGACACGCTCGATCAGATCGAGGACACCAACACCCAGATCGATGAGATCCAGCAGGACATCGAGGACAAGGAAGCGGAGCTCGCCGACAAGCAAGACCAGCTCTCCAACCGCCTTGCCGATGACTACAAGGCGGGTGACCAGGGCCTGCTCTCGGTGCTGCTGGCGTCCACGTCGTTTGAGGAGCTCACCTCCAACCTGTACTACATCAACAAGGTCAACGGCCGCGACCAAGAGCTCATCGACGAGGTGCGTGCCGCCCGCGAGGAGCTTGCGCGCCAGAAGGGCGAGCTCGAGGTTCAGCGCCAGGAGCTCGAGGAGCTGAACGCGCAGCAGACCTCGCAGCTTGAGCAGATGCGCGCCAAGCAGGAGGAGGCCACCAACACCCTGCAGGGCCTGAGCCAAGAGGTGCAGGAGCTTATCGCCCAGCGCGACGCAGAGATTTTGGCCGCTGCGCAGGAGGAGGCCGAGGCCCGCAAGCGTGCCGAGGAAGCTGCGCGCCAGCAGAGCTCGTCGTCTGGCTCCAGCTCTTCGGGCGGCTCTTCCAGCTCCGGCAGCTCGGGCGGCGGCATGCCGCAGTCGTCGGCGGGCACCGGCTCGCAGCAGCGCGTGGTGAACGCGTGCTACTCCACGCCCTCCCCGGGCGCGGGCCTGTGCGCCGCGTGGGTGTCCAACGTGTTCTCGCGCGCCGGCCTTGGCTTTATCGGCGGCAACGCGTGCGACATGTACAACGCCTACTGCACGAGCTCCAACCGCTCGAATCTTCAGGTGGGCATGATCGTGGCGGTATCTACGCACAGCCACACCACGGCGGGCCGCATTTACGGCCACGTGGGCATCTACATCGGCAACAACCAGGTGATGGAGAACATCGGCTCCATCAACACCCAGAGCCTTGACTCGTGGTGCGCCTACTATGGCACCACGGTCTCCCCGCGCTGGGGCTGGCTCGGAGGCATCGCGCTGTCGTAGCCGCGTCGGGGGACGGGTACCAAGGTCACACCGAGCGGCGGCTGATCGGCATCCCTCCTCGACGGCATGCCCTGACAGCGCATGTGCTATGATCGTCTTCTATGCGCGCGGTCTTCTCGCGCGCCGCACCTTGACAGGTCGGACACGACCTCGGGTATCCGGGGGCGACTGGTTTCGACGTGATAGCTCTGAGAGAGGAAGCAGGCCGTGGTCTCCTCACCACGCTAAACAGGGGTACTGTCAAATGAATTGACAACGATTCTTCTTACGAGCCTCAGCTGGCTCTTGCCGCTTAATTAACAGCAGGCACGTCTAACCGGGGATCATCCCCGTTCCCGGGGCGACGTCATTTCAGGGGATCGCTCGCGCGCACGTAGGCGGTATGGCGCGCGCTAAGACCGAACCGACTCGGACGCCGCGGGTGCGTTGCCGCTCCCAACGCGTCTTAAATCCAAACGGCAACTGAGCCTGGAGATGCCTCTCAGGGGGTTATCGCGGACCGGAGTTCGATTCTCCGCGCCTCCACCAACTGATCCGGCAGGTAGGACACCGCTCCTACCTGCTTTTTTATTGCGATAAGCGCCGGGCGAGAAGAACCTGGGGAGAATCGAACTCCCTCTTCTTCGAGGCGCTGCCTCATTGCTGCCGGGGCCGGGAAGGTGGCTTGCATGCCATTGCCGTGGGCAACCGCACTCCTGGCCTTCCGGTTGCCCGCCAAGCTGTCTTCTAAGCTTTCGGCTAGCCGCCGAAACGTCGCCGCCGGAGCGGTTGGGAGCTCGCATGACATCTAACTCCCGGAAATCCGGGAGTTGCGTGTGCTTTGAGCTCCTAACTACAATTTACCTGCGATAATCGCGATCAGCCAGTACCTTGGCTGTCGTAAGCGCGGCCAACTGGGCTTTATATGCGTCTATTGCGGTCAACCGAAGGCTCACATGCGGTTTCCGCGTGCAAATGGAAGCCTGATTGCGATTCTCGCGACCAACCGAACGTCAGGCGTTGCCCCTGCGGATAACTCAGCGGGCCACCGCTCCGATTACCCGCGGAAACGACCTGCGAGAATGCCCGGCTTGCCGGCTGATCGTGCGCATGACGCACAAGGATGCCTACGCGCTGGTCAGGTGGGGGCGAGGTCCGTTGCCTGCCGTCCGCCCCCGTATCCGTCTTGCGCCGGCCTCCGCTCGCCCTCGCGCACGCGTCTCCGCCTGCTGCGGCGCGCCCTACCACTTGCGCCCTAACTTGCGCCGCGCGTCGGTTCGTATGCATGGGGCCCGGGCAAACTGACTACAATAAACACGATTCTGCTGCGGTGTGCGTGCACGCCGCTTTTGCGCCCGCACGGGCGCCTCACGGTCGTTTGCGATCCGTAAAGACGGGAAAGTGGGGTTGCGTATGGCTGCCACCAAGAAACGCGCGAGCAAGGCCGCCGCCACCGATGCGCACAAGACCACCGAGGTCGGCGTAGTCCTGGCGGGCACCGGCATGGCGCTCACCAAGGACGACCTGTACCTCAACGGTATGGGCAAGTGGTACAAGAGCTATGAGAAGATGGGTGCCCACCCGGCCGTGAAAGACGGCGAGAAGGGCTGGTCGTTCAACGTATGGGCTCCCGAGGTCAAAAGCGTCCACGTGGTGGGCGACTTCAACGATTGGGACGCCGAGGCCACCCCGCTCACCGAGGTTGAGACGGGCGGCATGTGGGAGGGCTTCGTGCCCGGCCTCGAGGAAGGTGCCCTGTACAAGTACGTGATCGAGACCCGCGCCGGCGACCTGCTCTACAAGGCCGACCCGTACGCGTTCTGGGCCGAGTGCCCGCCCGCCACGGCGAGCAAGACCTTCTCGCTCGCAGGCTACAAGTGGGGCGACGCCAAGTGGATGAAGAGGCGCGCCGCCACCAACCATATGAAGGAGCCGCTCAACATCTACGAGGTGCACCTGGGCTCTTGGCAGCGCCACCCCTCGGGCGACGAGGGCGAGATGGACGCCAACGGCGGCGACTACCTTACCTACGACGAGCTGTCCGAAGAGCTCGTGAGCTACGTGAAGGACATGGGCTACACCCACATCGAGCTTCTGCCCATCTCCGAGCATCCCTTCGACGGCTCGTGGGGCTACCAGGTTACCGGCTACTACGCGCCCACCAGCCGCTACGGCAACCCCAAGCAGTTCATGCACTTCGTGGACGCCTGCCACCGCGCCGGCTTGGCCGTCATCTTGGACTGGGTGCCCGGCGGCTTCTGCAAGGACGCCCATGGCCTGGCCTCCTTCAACGGCAGCATGCTCTACGAGAAGGAGGAGCACCCGGACTGGGGCACGCTCAAGTTCAACCTCGACCGCGGCGAGGTGCGCAGCTTCCTCATCTCCAACGCCCTGTACTGGTTCGACCTGTACCACATCGACGGCATCCGCATGGACGGCGTGACCTCGATCCTCTACCTGAACTTCGGCATCGACGACCCGAGCAAGAAGAAGTTCAACAGCAAGGGCACCGAGGAGGACTTCACCGCCATCGACTTCGTGCGCGAGGTCAACAAGACGGTGGAGCACTACCATCCCGACGTCATGATGATCGCCGAGGAGTCTACCGCTTGGCCGCTGGTGACCTATCCGCCCGAGGAGGGCGGCCTGGGCTTCCACTACAAGTGGGACATGGGTTGGATGCACGACACCCTGCACTACATGCAGACCGACTTCCCGTGGCGCCCCGGCAACCACCGGCTGCTCACCTTCTCGATCATGTATGCCTTCAACGAGAACTTCGTGTTGGCGCTCTCCCACGACGAGGTCGTGCACGGCAAGTGCTCGCTCATCACGCGCATGCCCGGCGACATGTGGCGCCAGTTCGCGGGCCTGAGGACCCTCTACTTCTACCAGATGACCCATCCCGGCGCTAAGCACAACTTCATGGGCAACGAGCTGGCCACCTTCATCGAGTGGCGTTACTACGAGGGCCTGCAGTGGTTCCTGATCGACAAGTACGAGACCCACCGCACCTATCACGAGTTCACGCGCCGCATGAACGAGTTCTACCAGGAGACGCCGGCCCTGTGGCAGCGCAGCTACACGCCTGACGGCTTCGAGTGGATCGACGCCGACGACGCCGACCAGTCGATCATCTCGTTCGTGCGCAAGGGCGAGAATCCCGACGACGACCTGGTTATCCTCATCAACTTCGATCCGGCCACCTACCAGGAGTTCAAGGTGGGCGTGCCGCGCGAGGGCGACTACGTCGAGATCCTGAACACCGACGCCGTCGAGCTCGGCGGGTCGGGCGTTCTTAACACAGAAACGGTTTCGAGTCACCCCGAAAGCTGGAATGGGCGCGAGGATTCCATTACCATCAAGGTGCCCCCACTCGCGGGTGTGGTCTTCAAACGCGTCGGTCCGTCTTCGTACGTGCCGCCCAAGCCGCCCCGCGCCAAGCGGATCCCGCGCGTCAACAAGGCGCGCAAGGAGAAGCTGGCGCACGATCTGATAGGGGAGGTTCTTCCCAACGGGAGGGCCGAACGTGCGCTGCGTCGTGTCAAGCGAAACGGAAGAGGTTAAAGACACATGCGCCAGATTTTCAAGGACAAAGAGGACTTTATCGAGCAGTACCGCACGATGGTCCGCGCCAACACCGGCAAGGAGTTCGAGCAGTGCGGCTCTCACGACCGCTTCTACTCGCTGGCCGAGCTCATCGCCGTCCGCGCCCGCCGCATCGCGAGCGAGAACGAGGTTGAGATCGAGAAGACGGGCAAGAAGCGCGTGTACTACTTCTCGCTCGAGTTCCTCATTGGCCGCCTGCTCGACAACTACCTGCTGAACTTCGGCATCCGCGACATGGTTGCCGAGGCGCTCGAGGACATGGGCACCACGCTCGAGGCGCTCGAGGAGCGCGAGCCAGACGCCGCGCTCGGCAACGGTGGCCTGGGTCGCCTGGCTGCGTGCTTTTTGGCTTCGGCTGCGCACGAGGGCATCGCCTTCTACGGCAACGGCATGCGCTACCAGTACGGCCTGTTCAAGCAGGAGATCAAGGACGGCCGCCAGGTCGAGAAGGCCGACAACTGGCTCAAGCACGACTACCCCTGGGAGGCCCGCCGTCCCGAGAGCTCGGTGGAGGTCGTCTTCGGCGGCAAGTCCGTCTCTTACGAGAAGGACGGCCGCACCATGTACCGCACCGAGGGCGGCCAGAAGATCATGGCCGTCCCCTATGACATCCCCGTGGTGGCCTACGGCGGCGCGCTGGTGAACAAACTGCGCGTGTGGAAGGCCGAGCCCGCCGAGGACCTGTTCGACCTGGACGCCTTCAACCGCGGCGACTACGCCGAGGCCAACGCCGGCCGCGCCGAGGCCGAGGCCATCTCCACCATCCTGTACCCGGCTGACGCCGGCGAGCACGGCAAGATCCTGCGCCTGAAGCAGGAGTACCTGTTCGTGGCCGCGGGCATCAACTCCATCCTGCGCACTTTCCGCCAGGAGCACGGCGACGACTGGAAGAGCCTGCCCGAGTACGTGGCCATCCACACCAACGACACCCACCCGGCCATGTGCGGCCCCGAGCTCATGCGCGTCCTCATGGACGAGGAGGGCCTGGAGTGGGACGAGGCTTGGGACATCGTCACCAAGACCGTCTCCTTCACCAACCACACCGTGCTGCCCGAGGCGCTCGAGAAGTGGCCCATCACCACGTTCAAGCCGCTGCTGCCGCGCCTGTACGAGATCGTCGACGAGATCGCCCGCCGCTACCGCGAGAGCTTCCCGACCGACAACCCCAACTGGCGCGAGATGTTCCAGAAGACCGCGATCCTGTGGGACGGCGAGGTGCGCATGGCGAACCTCTCCATCATCTGCAGCCACTCGGTCAACGGCGTGGCCGAGCTCCACACCCAGATCCTCGAGCACGACGTGTTCAAGGAGTTCTACGAGCTCACGCCCGAGAAGTTCAACAACAAGACCAACGGCGTGACCCACCGCCGCTTCCTGGCCGAGGCCAACCCCTCCTACGCCAAGCTCATCACGAGCCGCATCGGCACCGGCTGGCTCGACGACGCCTTCGAGCTCAAGAAGCTCGAGCAGTTTGCCGACGACGAGGAGTTCCTCACCGCCATGGCCGCGTCCAAGCGCAAGAACAAGGAGCGCCTGGCCGCCTACATCAAGAAGACCACCGGCGTCGAGGTTGACCCGAGCTCGGTGTTCGACGTGCAGGTGAAGCGTTTCCACGCCTACAAGCGCCAGCTGCTCAACATCTTCAAGGTGATGGACGTCTACAACCGCCTCATCTCCGACCCGAGCTTCACCGTCCGCCCGACCACCTTCATCTTCTCGGGCAAGGCGGCTCAGAGCTACTACTTCGCCAAGGAGGTCATCCGCCTCATCAACTCGGTGGCCGACGTGGTGAACAACGACGAGCGCGTGAACAAGGTCATCAAGGTCGCGTTCATTCCCAACTTCGCGGTCTCCAACGCCCAGCTCATCTACTCCGCCGCCGAGATCTCCGAGCAGATCTCCACGGCCGGCCAGGAGGCTTCGGGCACCTCGAACATGAAGCTCATGATGAACGGCGCCATCACGCTGGGCACCCTCGACGGCGCCAACATCGAGATCGCCGACCTCGCGGGCCGCGAGAACGTCAAGATCTTCGGCCTCACCGAGCCTGAGGTCGTGGCGCTGCAGAAGAGCGGCCAGTACTTCTCGTGGGACGAGTACAACGCCGACCGCGACCGTCTGGGCCGCTGCGTCGACGAGCTGACCGACAGCACCTTCTCGCGCCTGTCGGGTACCTTCGACTCCATCCGCCGCGAGCTCATGGACAACAACGACCACGACCTCGTGCTCAAGGACTTCCGCTCGTACGTGACCGCGTGGGAGGAGCTCCTTGACGCCTACGGCGATCCCATCAAGTGGAACCGCATGGCGCTGATGAACACCGCCAACTCCGGGCACTTCTCGAGCGACCGCACCATTCGGGAGTATGCACATGACATCTGGCATGTGTAACGCCATACATCTGTAGGAAAGGCTTTTAAGGAGAGCAGGATGAGCAAAAAGGAATGCATCGCCATGCTTCTCGCCGGCGGGCAAGGAAGCAGACTGAGGGAGTTGACGAAGAAGAACGCCAAACCAGCCGTCTCCTTCGGCGGCAAGTTCCGCATCATCGACTTCCCGCTGTCGAACTGCGCCAACTCCGGCATCGATACGGTGGGCGTGCTCACGCAGTACCGTCCGTATCTGCTGCACGCCTACATCGGCAACGGCGCGGCGTGGGACTTGGACGAGCCGGGTTCGGGCGTCACCACGCTGAGCCCGTACGCCACGCAGGAGGGCATGCGCGAGTTCGCCGGCACCGCCGACGCCATCTACCAGAACCTCGACTTCATCAAGATGCATGATCCGGAAACCGTGCTCATCCTGTCCGGCGACCAGCTGTACCGCATGGACTACGGCAAGATGCTCGCCGCCCACAAGGCGCACAACGCCGGCCTCACCATCGCAGTCATGCCCGTGCCGTGGGAGGACGCCTCCCGCTTCGGCATCCTTCTGAAGGACGACGACGACCGCGTGGTCCGCTTCGACGAGAAGCCCGAGAAGCCCGAGAGCAACCTCGCCTCCATGGGCATCTACATCTTCGACGCCAAGCTGCTCATCGACGAGCTCGAGGCTGACGCGATCGACCCGCACTCCAGCCACGACTTCGGCGGCGACATCATCCCGAAGCTCCTGGCCGAGGAGAAGCCGGTGTACGTCTACGAGTTCCAGGACTTCTGGCGCGACGTAGGCACCGTGGCCTCGTACCATGAGACGAGCATGGACCTTCTGGGCGACGACCCGAAGTTCGATCTCTACTCCGACGAGTTCCCGATCATGAGCAACGTCTCCACCCGCCCGCCGCACTACCTGGGCCCGGACGCCGTGGTGGACGACTGCCTCATCGACAACGGCGCCCGCATCTTCGGCACCGTGCGCCACTCGATCATCTCCACCGACTCCTACGTGGGCGAGCGCGCCATCGTCGAGGACTCCGTGTTGCTGCCGGGTGCCGTGGTGAAGGACGGCGCCCATGTGGCGCGCGCCATTCTGGGCGAGCGCGCCGTGGTTGAGGAGAACGTCAAGTTCGGCAGCGTCGATACGACCAAGGACACCGCTCTTGCAGGTGACGACGTTGTCATCGGAAGGGGAGAGTGACCGTGAAAAACAAGGCGATCGGACTTATCACCGCGAACTACAAGACCAGCGTGCCGTGCGCCCTCTCTAAGCGCCGCCCGATGGCGGGTCTGCCGTTCGCCGGCCGCTACCGTCTCATCGACTTCCCGCTGTCCAACATGGTGAACGCCGGCATCCGCACCGTCGGCCTCATCGTCCCGCAGAACTACCGCAGCCTGCTCGACCACGTGGGCACCGGCCGCGACTGGATGCTCGACCGCAAGAACGGCGGCCTGTTCATCCTGCCCGGCACCGTGTACGGCGGCGCCCACGAGGGCTTCCGCTTCCTTCTGCGCGACATCATCGACAACAAGGCGCTGCTCATCCGCGACAGCGCTGACTACGTGGTGCTCTCCGGCTCCAACGTGATCGTGAACCTCGACCTCGCGGCTGCCATCGAGGCGCACGAGGCCTCCGGCAACTCCGCCACGATCATCTGCCACCGCGCCACCGCCATCAACGACGACGTGTACGGCCTGAAGGTTGAGGGCGACCGCGTCGTGAGCCTCACCCGGGGCGTCAAGTACGGCGACCTGGAGTCCATCGACTACTGCATCTTCAACCGCGACGATCTGATCGACGTCATCGAGAACTTCGCGCAGGCTGACTACATGGCGCTCGAGGAGGCCATGTTCAAGGCCGAGCAGGCCTATCAGATCGGCTACTACGAGTTCGAGGGCTACGCAGCGGGCATCTACGACGCCAAGAGCTACTACGACCGCACGATGGACATTCGTCGTCCCGAGGTGTACACGGCGCTGTTCAACCCCGACCGCACCATCTTCACCAAGGCTCACGACGCGCCGCCCGCGAAGTACTTCAAGGGCTCCGTGGTGCGCGACTCGCTCGTGTCCGCCGGCTGCCGCATCTCCGGCACCGTGCGCGGCTCGGCGCTCGGTCGCGGCGTTGTGGTCGAGCCCGGTGCGGTGGTGACCAACTCCATCGTCATGCAATCCTGTGTCATCGAGAGCGGCGCGCGCATCGAGAACGCGATCATCGACCGCTACAACCTCGTTCCCTCCGGTACGGAGCTGCGCGGCACTCCCGACGACATCCTCATCAAGGAGAAGGCAGAGTATGTCTAATCGCAACCTGGGAGTAGTATTCGCCTCGTCCGAGGCCGCCCCGTTCGCCAAGACGGGCGGCCTGGGCGACGTTGCCGGCTCGCTGCCGGCGGCGCTCAAGGACGCGGGCTGCAACGTGGTGGTGATGCTGCCGAAGTACGGCAGCATCCCGCAGCGCTACGTTGACCGCATGGAGCACATCGCAGACTTCTACGTGCCGCTTGGCTGGCGCCAGGAGTACTGCGGCCTTGAGAAGCTCACCGAGCGGGGCGTCGACTACATCTTCATCGACAACGAGCGCTACTTCAAGCGCGACCAGCTCTACAGCTACTTTGACGACGGCGAGCGCTTCGCGTTCTTCTCGAAGGCCGTGGTCGAGAGCCTGCAGCACCTGGACTTCCAGTGCGACATCCTGCACTGCAACGACTGGCAGACCGCGCTGGCACCGGTGTTTCTGCGCGAGTTCTACATGGACATGCCGCTGTACCAGAACGTGAAGACCGTCTTCACGATTCACAACATCCTGTTCCAGGGCCAGTACGGCGACAAGATGCTCTCCGACGTGTGCGGCCTGGCGCATATCCCCAACGCGGCGCGTCAGCTGTACTGCGGCCCGCAGACGGTGAACTTCATGAAGGGCGCCCTGTGCTACTCGGACCGCATCACCACGGTGAGCCCCACCTACGCCCGCGAGATCCAGATGCCGTTCTACGGCGAGCACATGGACGGCATCCTGCGCGAGCGCTCGAGCGTGCTGTCGGGCATCCTGAACGGCATCGACACCGTCACCTGGGACCCGCGCACCGACCAGTCCATCGCCGAGGACTACACCGCCGCCGACCTCTCCGGCAAGGCCGCCTGCAAGCGCGCCCTGCAGCAGGAGATGGGCTTCGAGGTCCGCGATGACGTGCCGCTCATCGGCATGGTCACGCGCCTGACCAAGCAGAAGGGCATGGACCTGGTGCAGTACGCGCTGGACGCCGTGCTCTCCCGCGGCATCCAGGTGGTGCTGCTCGGCACGGGCGACACCTGCTACGAGGACTCCATGCGCTACTTCGACTGGAAGTACCCCAACATGGCGGCCCGCATCACCTTCGACTCCGACCTCTCGCGGCGCATCTACGCCGGCTGCGACATGTTCCTCATGCCGTCGCTGTTCGAGCCGTGCGGCTTGAGCCAGATGATCGCCATGCGCTACGGCACCCTGCCGATCGTGCGCGAGACCGGTGGTCTGAAGGACTCCGTCCAGCCCTACAACCGCTTCACCGGCGAGGGCACCGGCTTTAGCTTCGCCAACTTCAACGGTGACGAAATGACTGGCGTTATCCTTGCGGCGGCGGACGTTTTCTGGAACAATGCAGAGGCATGGAAGAAGCTGCAGATCCACGCCATGACACGCGACTTCAGCTGGAGGCGCTCTGCAGAGGAGTACTGCGGGCTGTACCACGGTCTGCATCCCGAGGTGTAGCTGCGCGCGTCTAGTTCCTCGGGCTGACGAGGTTCGAGGGCTAGATATATATGGATGCACGTCACAACAGTCGAGACGCATCGTTCCGATCCCCGTTCGGGGCGGTGCGTCTCGGCACAACGGTAGACCTCGCCGTGGAGGTGTGGGACCGGCCGCGCGCCACCTGTACCTGCCGCGTGTGGGTTGACGGCGAGGGTGAGCACCTCTATCCCATGCAGGCTCAGCCCTGCGGAGACCACCTGCGCTTCACCTGCTCCGTCACTTGCGACGAGCAGGTTGTTTTTTGGTACAGCTTCATCATAGAGGAGCCCCACGCCCAGACCGTGTACCTGGGCGCGCAGCCCGGCACCGTGGGCGGCGAGGGCGTGCTGTGCGACCACATGCCGCCGTCCTTCCAGATCACCTGCTACAAGCCGCGCCCGGTTCAGCCCGAGTGGTACAACCGCGGCATCGTGTACCAGATCTTCCCCGACCGCTACCGTCGCGGAGCGGGCTGGGAAAAGCAGGTTGCCGCCGCCATGGAGCTGCACAAGAACGGCCCGCGCCGCCGCTTCATCGAGGACTGGTACAAGCCGGCCTACTACGAGCGCGGCGACGACGGCAGCGTGCTTACCTGGGATTTTTACGGCGGCACCCTCTCGGGCATCAAAGAGGACCTGCCGCGCCTGGCCGAGATGGGCGTCACCTCCCTTTACCTGAACCCCATCTTCGAGGCCGAGAGCAACCACCGCTACGACACGGGCGACTATCTCGAGATCGACCCGATGCTCGGCGACGAGGAGTCGTTCCGCGAGCTGTGCGGCGAGGCGGCCGCCTGGGGCATCTCCGTCATCTTGGACGGCGTGTTCAACCACACCGGCTCGGACTCGCGCTACTTCAACCAGCTGGGCAACTACGACAGCGTGGGCGCGTGGCAAAGCGAGGACAGCCCATACCGCGACTGGTTCAGCTTCTCTGACGACGGCGCGCACTACGACAGCTGGTGGGGCGTGGCCGCGCTTCCCGCGGTGAACGAGAACAACCCCACCTTCCAGAAGTTCATCACCGGCGAGGGCGGCGTGGTTGAGAAGTGGCTGCGCGCCGGCGCCCGCGGCTGGCGTCTTGACGTTGCCGACGAGCTCCCCGACGACTTCATCGAGAAGATCAAGGCCCGCGCCACGGGTGTGAAGGAAGACGCCCTGGTGCTCGGCGAGGTCTGGGAGGACGCCTCCAACAAGACCGCCTACGGCAAGCTGCGCCGCTACCTTTTGGGCGACGAGCTCGACGCCGCTATGAACTACCCGTTCCGCGACGCGGTTCTCGGCTTTCTGACGGGCGCCGTAACGGCCCAGGACGTTGAGGAGAGCATGGAGTCCCTGCGCGAGAACTACCCGCGCGAGGCCCTGTACAACTCGCTCAACCTCATCGGCAGCCACGACCGCCAGCGCATCCTCACCGTGCTGGGCGACGCCCCGGCCGAGAACAGCTTCTTCTCGGAGAAGGAGCGCGGCGAGTACCGCCTGCCCGGCGACAAGCTGCAGCTCGCCAAGAGCCGCTTCTGGCTGGCGGTGCTGCTCCAGATGACCATGGCGGGCGTGCCGTGCATCTACTACGGCGACGAGGCCGGCATGCAGGGCTTCTCCGACCCGTGCAACCGCGGGCCGTATCCGTGGGGCCGCGAGGACCGCGACACCATGACCATGTACCGCAACGCCATCTCCGTCCGCCGCGAGCTGCCGTTCCTGGTTGACGGCGACATCCGGTTCTTCTCGCAGGGGCGCGACGTCTTCGGCTTCTGGCGCTTCGGCGACAACATGGGCTCCGAGCGCCTGGCCGTGTGCGTGAACCGCTCGACCACGCGCCCGCGCCGCGTGCAGCTGCCCATGCACGGCGCCATGGCGCTGGACCTGGTTTCGGGTGCGGAGCTTGCGCCGGACGAGGAGGGCAACGTTACCCTGACGCTGTGGCCGCTCGGCGCCGCGTTGGTGTACTTCCGCGAGGGCCAGCCCCGTTACGCGCGCCAGCTCGAGCGCGGCTCGGGCGTCGTGTGCCACATCACGTCGGTGCCCAACCACGGCAAGCCCGGCACGCTCGGCGCGCCGGCCCGGCGCTTCGTTGACTTTCTCGCCCCGGCGCACCAGCGCTACTGGCAGGTGCTCCCGGTGAACCCGGTGGATGCATACGGAAGCCCGTACGCGGGCGTGTCGGCCTTCGCCGGCAACGAGGCGCTGCTTGAGGAGGACGAGAAGACCCTCCGCGCGAGCTTCAAGGCCTTCGCCCCTGACGCCGCCTACCACACCTTCGTGCTCAAGAACGCTGACTGGCTGCTGCCCTACGCCGCGTTCATGGCCATCCGCGATGCCCAGGGCGGCGCGGACTGGCACGAGTGGCCCGAGGAGTTCCAGCACTACGACCGCGACCTGCTGGAGGACCCGCGCTTCATCGAGGCGGCGCGTTTCCACATGTTCTGCCAGTTCCGTTTCGACGTCGAGTGGCGAGACCTGCGCTCTTACGCCCATGTGCGCGGCATCGAGATCATCGGCGACATGCCCATGTACGTCTCGGCTGACTCGGTCGACGTGTGGGCGCACCCGGAGCTCTTCAACGTGGACGAGACGGGCACGCCGGTGGAGGTTGCCGGCACGCCGCCGGACGCCTTTGCCGCGCAGGGCCAGGTGTGGGGCAACCCCACCTACCGCTGGGCCGAGCACAAGCGCACCGGGTACGCGTGGTGGACGGCGCGCCTGGCCCGCATGATGGAGCTGTACGACTGGACGCGCTTCGACCACTTCCTGGGCTTGGAGAGCTACTACAGCATCCCGCTGGGCAAGCCCGCCTCCGAGGGGCGCTGGATCCCCGGTCCGGGGCTGGAGCTGTTCGAGCGCGCCCGCCGGCGCCTGGGGCCGCTGCCGCTCATCGCCGAGGACCTGGGCACCATCACGCCTGCGGTGCGCGCGCTGGTGGCGCGCACGGGCTTCGCCGGGATGGACGTGGCGCTGTTCGCCGACTACGACGTGCGCGAAGGCTACCGCGCGCACCCCGGCAAGATCGCCTACACCTCCACGCACGACACGCAGACGCTCGTGGGTTGGTGCACCGGCTCGTTCGGCACCGGTGACGGCGCTGAGATCGCCGAGAAGATCAAGCGATCGGTCATCGCGAGCGACGCGGTGGTGGCCATGATGCCGCTGCAGGACGTGCTGGGGCTTACGGACGACGCGCGCATGAACGTGCCGGGCGTGGCTGCGGGCAACTGGAGCTGGCAGGCCACCGAGGATCAGCTCGAGCCGCCGGAGGTGGCGCGCTCACTGGCGTCGCTGACCGACCTCGCCGGCCGCACGGTGAAGCAGCCGCCGCTGCTCTCGGCGCTCATCGAGCGCGCGCAAGGAGTGCCTGAGACGCGCCTGGCGCGCGTGTAAGCGCTTCACGGACGGACAACAGCGCTCTTTGAGGCTTTGTTGCAGAAACGCCGCAGGAACCGATCGGGTTCCTGCGGCGTTTGCCGTTCAATGCGAAGTGGTGTTTACGGGGTGCGTGCCCGCTACAGGCTGTACAGCGCGCTGAACTTCTCGGTCAGGTAGCGGCAGTAAAAGCCCGGGTCGAACGCGGTGCCGCATGCGCCGCGGACAAGCTCGTCGGCGTCCTTGGCGCGGCCCCAGCGCCAGATCCTCTCGCGCAGCCAGGCGTTTATCGGCGCCAGGTTGCCGGCAGCGCACGCGGCGTCGAAGGCTACGCCGTCGGTGCGCATGGCGGCCACGAACTGCGCGGCGTAGGCGCTGCCGAGCGCGTAGGTGGGGAAGTAGCCGAAGTCGCCGCCCGACCAGTGCGTGTCCTGCAGGCAGCCCACGGTGTTGTTGGGAACCTCGAGCCCCAGGTATTTGCGGGTGAGGCTCTGCCAGAGCGCCGGCACGTCGGCGGCGGTGGCCTCGCCTGCGAAAAGCGCCTGCTCGACCTCGTAGCGGATCATGATGTGCAGGGGGTAGGTGAGCTCGTCGGCCTCCAGGCGCACTAGCGAGGGCTGGGCGATGTTGGCGGCGCGGTAGAGCTCGTCTGCGGTGACGTTGGCGTAGGCCTCGGGGAAGCGCTTGGCGAGCAGCTCGAGCAGCGGCTCCATGAAGGCGCGGCTGCGGCCCACCATGTTCTCCATCAGGCGGCTTTGGCTCTCGTGGATGCCCATGGAGGTGCCGCCCTCCAGGCAGGTGTAGGCGTAGGCGGGGTCGACGTTCTGCTCGTAGAGGGCGTGGCCGGCCTCGTGGATCACCGAGTACACGTTGGAGAGAACGTCGTCCTCGTAGATGTGGGTGGCAACGCGCACGTCGCCTGCGGCGAAGCCCTCCGAGAAGGGGTGCTCGGTCTCGGAGAGCGCGGCCCCGTCCATCTCGAGCCCGAGCAGCGCCATGAGGTCGCGCGAGAGGGCCATCTGCGCGTCGTGGCTTCCGCGGGCGGCTCGGAAGGGGAGGGACGGCTGCTCGCCCCGCTCGGTGATGGCGCGCACAAGCGGCACGACGCTTGCGCGGACCTCGGAGAAGAACGCGTCGACGCTGGCCTGGGAGATGCCGCGCTCGTAGAGGTCGAGCATCACGTCATACGGGTCGGCGGCGGGGTTGAGCCGCGCAGCCCGCTGCTTGAGGGTGGCGACGATCCGGTCGACGTAAGGCGCGAAGGCCTCCCAGTCGCCGGTGGGCTTGACGCGGTGCCACACGGCGTCCGCCTCGCACACGAGGCGCGTCCAGGCGGCTTCCTCCTCAGCCGGCACGGCGAGGGCCTCGCGCTGGTCGCGGGCAAAGACGTTCAGCTCAAACGCGGTCTGCTCGTCCAGGGTTCCGGCGTCGCGCGCGGCGGAGAGGGCGGTCACGAGGTCTTGCGCGTCGGAGCCAGTGAGCAGGCGGTGGCGCTCCTCGGCCAGGGCGCCGAGCGCCTCTCCGCGCGCGGCGGCCCCGCGCTCGGGCGCCACGGTGGCGCCGTCGAACGAGAGGATCTTCATGGTGTAGTCGCGAGTCCACAGGCTGCGCTGCAGCTGCTTGAAGGCGCTGACGGATGCGGCAGGTTGGGTCATGCGGTTCTCCTTTGCGTGTTGGGGGGACGGGGGCGGGGCTATCGAGTATTTTTACTCAGCGTATTGAGTAAAAATACTCGATACGCTGAGAACTTGCGAGCGTACGAGGGCTATCAAAAAAGCCGCGAACCGGTTGGGCATGGTGCCCGTCGGCTCGCGGCTTGGCTGCGAAGGGCTCTGCTGCTCGGCGCGCCCTACACCAGCTGGATGTGCTCCACGTCCTTGCGGGAGCTTTTGCGGTACAGCGAGAACTTGCGGCCGATAACCTGCACGACTTCGGCGCCGACGCGCTCGGCCAGCTCGTTTGCTGCCTCACGGGCGGAGTAGTCGCTCATCTCCTGCACGGACACCTTCACGAGCTCGCGAAGCTCAAGCTCCTCTTCGGTCTGGCGCGCCACGGCGTCGGTGATGCCGTTTTTGCCCACGCTGATAACGGGGTCGAGGTGATGCGCCATGCTGCGGAGCTGGCGTACCTGCTTTCCGAGAAGTGCCATGTCTTCCTGCTTTCGGGGTAAGCGCATGCGGTGCGCGGTGTGTAAGGGAGTGCGTAACATGCCAACGATACCCGAAGCGGCCCGGCGCCGCGCCGCGGTTCTCGAACGGCAGAGAAACCCCACGGAGCGGCTGCGGCATAGCCGGGGTTTGCTTACACGCGGCGTCTCTTGCCTTGCGCGCTCGCGCTGTCAAGGCCGCTTGCCGGATAGGCGGGATGACTTTTCTCACAAGCGATGGGGCCCACCTGACCTGTGCGGATCGAGGCAAGACCTGCTCATAATTTCTACACAACACAATATATAGTGTTCTACGGGTGAACCGCCCACCGATTAAGGGATTCTTTATACAAGAGGATAGGAGCTTCCTCTAAAATAAAATCCACGGCGCATTTTGTGTCCGCACGGAACCCTACGCTTTCCTCAAAGCAACCGTGCGGTTTTACGAAGGGGGAGTTCATGGCAACAAAGATCAGCGAGCTTGTTTGCCGTTACTACACCACCGAGCTCGACCAGCACCCCGAGCTGTCGGTGTACGACCTGTTTGAGTGGGAGAAGCGCAGCGTGCACCTGACCGACTACAAGTCGGGGCGCGTGCTGTGCGACATGGCCGACGTTGAGTTTCCCGCCGGCTACTCGCAAAACGCGGTGGACATCATCGTTTCCAAGTACTTCCGCAAGGCGGGCGTTCCCGGCACGGGGCACGAGACGTCTATGCGCCAGGTGGCGCACCGCATGGTCGACTTCTGGGTGGCGGCTTTGGTTGAGGAGGGCATGATCGAAACCGACGAGGAGGCCCAGATCCTCTACGACGAGCTGGTGTACCAGCTGCTCGACCAGCGCTTCGCCCCCAACTCCCCGCAGTGGTTCAACACCGGCATCAAGCGCGCATACGGCATCTCGGGAGGTCCGTCGGAGCTCTTCTACTACGATCCCGAGGCCAAATCGGTGGTGGAGTCGCCCGACACCTACACCCGCACGCAGGCCAGCGCGTGCTTTATCGTCTCCATCGAGGATTCGCTTCTCGGCCCCCATTCCATTGCCGAGGAGTACGTTACGGAGACCAAGCTCTTCCGCGGCGGCTCGGGCACGGGCACCAACTTCTCCCCGTTGCGCGCCGAGGGCGAGAAGCTCTCCTCGGGCGGGGTTTCCAGCGGTCTCATGAGCTTCCTCAAGGGGTTTGACCGCAACGCCGGCGCCATCAAGAGCGGCGGCACCACCCGCCGCGCCGCCAAGATGGTGTGCCTCGACATAGACCACCCGGACATCGAGGAGTTCATCACCTGGAAGGCCAAGGAGGAAGACAAGGCCCTGGCCCTCATGAAGATGGGCTACGACGGCGACATCAACGGCGAGGCGTACGCTACGGTCTCAGGGCAGAACTCCAACAACTCCGTGCGCATCGACAACGAATTCATGCAGAAGGTGGCCGACCTGCCGGATCACCCGGACGCCGCCTACGAGCTCAAGGGCCGCGTTGACCATGCGCTCGACCGCGAGGTGTCCGTGCAGCATCTGTGGGACATCTTCAACGAGAGCGCGTGGCGCTGCGCCGACCCCGCTCCGCAGTTCTCTGACACCTTCAACGAGTGGCACACCTGCCCGGCCGGCGAGGACGGCGTGGTGGGCGCGAGCTACAACCGCCTGAACTCCACCAACCCCTGCGGCGAGTACGCGTTTTTGGACGATTCCAGCTGCAACCTGGCTTCCATCAACGTCTACCGCTTCTACGACCCTGAGTCGGGCGTGTTCGACCTCGAGGGCTACAAGCACACCATCGCCACGGTGCAGCTGGCGCTCGAGGCATCCATCGTGTGGGGGCAGTTCCCCACGGAGGACATCGCGCGCAAGACCTATCGCTTCCGCGCCACCGGCTTGGGGATCTCCAACCTGGCGAGCCTGCTTATGTGCAAGGGCTTGCCCTACGACAGCCCCGAGGCCCGCGCCTACGCGGCGGCGCTGGTGGGCGTGCTCACCGGGCATTCGTACGCCGTCTCGGCGATCATGGCGCGCAAGGTGGGGCCGTTTGAGTGCTACGGCATCAACAAGCGCTACATGGAGCGCGTGATCCGCAACCACGCCCGTGTGGCCGGCGCCCGCACCGACGCGTTCGAAGGGCTTACCATCAAGCCGCTCTGCGTGAGCCACGAGCTGCTCTCCCAGCTGGGGGAGGACGAGCTTTCCAGCGCGCTTATCGAGGCGTGGACCTACGCCGAGGAGCTGGGCGAGCGCTACGGTTACCGCAACGCACAGGTAAGCGTGATGGCGCCTACCGGCACCATCAGCTTCGCCATGGACTGCGGCGCCACCTCCATCGAGCCGTTCTTCAGCCACATGGTGTACAAGAAGCTCGTCGGCGGCGGCTTCATGACGCTCGGCAACCCGGTGATCCCGGCGGCGCTCAAGCGCTTGGGCTATACCGAGGACGAGATCGCCGACATCATGGCCTACGTGGAGGAGAAGGACGAGAACGGCATGGTGAAGGACGGCAAGCTGGAGGGCGCGCCGCACCTGCGCCCCGAGCACCTGCCGATCTTCGACACGGCCAACGTCTGCGGCTCCGGGGAGCGCTTCATCGCCCCGCAGGGGCATGTGCTCATGGTGGCTGCGCTCACGCCGCTGGTGTCCGGCGCCATCTCGAAGACGGTGAACCTGCCGCGGACCGCCACGGTGCAGGACTTCAAGGACGTGGTGATGCTCGCCTGGCAGACGGGCGTGAAGGGCATCACCCTGTACCGCGACGGGTCCAAGAACGCGCAGCCGCTCAACAACACCCTGGCCGACCAGGGTGCGCGCGACGATCTGGCCGACCTTTCCTACCAAGCGCTGCTCGAGTACGCGCGCGACGCCCGGCGCCGCCTGGCTGCCGACGCGCGTCCCGCGCACCGCGAGCGCATCCAGGGCATCCGCAACGGGCATACGCACCTTGCCCAGATCGACGGGGTGAAGATCTACACCACGGTGAACCGCAACAGCCGCGGGGAGATCTCTGAGCTGTTCGTGACCACCGACCGCGAGGGCACCACCATCATGGGCCTGCTCAACTCGCTGTCCAAGACCATCTCGGTGATGCTGCAGTACGGGATCCCGGCGCAGAACATCTCCAAGATGCTGCGCGGGCAGAAGTACGAGCCGTACGGCTTCGTGCAGAGCCACCCCAACATCAAGTACGTGACGAGCATCTCCGACCTCATCTCCAAGGTGATCGACATCGAGCTGGGAGACTACAGCCGCGTGCAGGTGAAGCCGGTGGGCGCGCCTGCCCCGCTGCCGCTGGCGGACGTGGTGGCCGCGGTTGAGACGCGTGTTGCCGCAGCCGACGGGGTCGATGCGGAGGACGAGCCGGCGGTGAGCCCTGCGGCCATGGACCGACTGCGCGCTGAGAAGGCAAACGAGCTGCGTGAGGAGACGGGCGAGGCCGACACGCGCGACTTTTACACGTCGGCCTTTGTGAACGAGGCTGCGCGTGACGCCGCGCAGCACGGCGAGCGCCTGTACGACGGCAGCGTGTGCCCCAACTGCTCGAGCACGCGCATGGTGCAAAACGGCACGTGCAAGGTGTGCCTGGACTGCGGCACCACCACGGGCTGCTCCTGAGTTTAGCTTTTCATGGCGTTTAGCTCGCTTGTAACCGAAGGGCATTGGCCGTGCGGCCTGTCCTTCTCTTTTCGGGGTGGCCACCTGGGACGCTGCGGGCCTCACGGACGGGGTATGCGGTGCAGGGTTTCGTGCGGCGATGGTGAAAAAGGAAGAGCGCTGACAGCGTATGGCCGCTCGCCTGCGTGCGGTGATGGTATCCTTTCTCTGTTAGGGTCGGTTTTTCGCGCGTTTCAAAAACGCGGGTCTATAAGGGGTAAGGATGATCGACAACGACAAGGTTCCTGGCGAGGCCGAGCACTCGTTCGACATCATGCAGGATCTGGATCGCGGCTTGGACGACGAGCCCGCGGGCGGCTCGAAGCTTCCGCGGAAGCGCACGGCGTTTCCCGGGCATTCACGCGACGCGTTTGCATCCATCGCTGACGCCGACGAGGCGGATCTGTTCTCCACGGCGCTGATGGATCGTGAGGTGCCGGCGGCAAGCGACCAGCCGCAGGCGGCCGCCCCCATGGAGGGTGCCGACAAAACCGAGGCGATGCTTGATGCGGAGGACCAGCGTACGGCGCTGCTCTCTCTTGACGAGGACGTTGACGGCACGGCGCTGCCCACGAAGTGCTTCTCGCTTGCTGACAGCACCGAGCTTCCCCCCATCGACGGGGCGGCTGACACCGACGAGACCTCGTTTGCGCCCTACACGTTTGCCGAAGGCGATGCCGACGAGGTGGAAGCTAACGCCAACACCTGGATCAACTACGGTTTTGACGGCGACGGCGGCGAGGACGAATCGGACAAGCGCAAGCGCATGGCGCTTGTCGCGGCGGTGGCTGCCGTGGTGGTTGTTGCCATTGCGGTCGCGGTCTGGTTCTTCTTCCTGCGCGCTCCCGAGCCCATGCCCGAGCCGGTGAAGAAGGAGCCGGTGGAGCAGGAGGAAGAGGTGCCGACCTCGCTTACGGCGTCGCTTACCGTTGACGCACCCGAGTGGGTGGCCGATTACGGCACGTTCAACTTCTCGGTTACCGACGCTGCCGGCGCGGAGGTGGCTGCGCTGCAGGTCACGCCCGGCACGCCCGCTCAGCTTGAGCTCGCGGCGGGAACGTACACGGTGACCGCCACGCAGATACCCTCCCTTGCCGACGGGCGCACCTACGCCTACCAGCCCAAGCACACGATCGAGGTTACCGAGGACATGCTCAAGGAGGGTGCGTCGCCTTCCGACGCGTGGACCTTCACCATCCTCGATCCCAACGATCAGGCTGCGGTGGACGCGGCGGTGGCAGCCCTGCCGGCTGAGGAGCAGGAAGCTGCGCGCGCGTTCTACGACGGTCGCAAGACGGTGCAGCCAGAGGAGGAGCAGCCCGCCGAGACCTCTGCCGAGACTGACGACACCGCAACGGATACCGACACCTCGTCTACGCCGAACTACAACTACACGTATACGCCGCCTGCGTACACGCCTCCGGCGAACAATTACAACCCGCCGGCAACCGGCGGCGATACCGGCAACAGCGGTGGCGGCGACGTGAATACCGGTGGCGACGCCGGTAACACCGGCGGCGATGTTGGCGGCGGAGATACCACCGGCGGCGATTCGGGTACCACCGGTGGCGATAACCCCAGCGACGGCACGGGTGGCTCCGAGACCAATCCCGGCGGTGGCAGCGAGGGCGGCAACACGGGCGACGGTGGCTCTGACAGCGGCACCAGCACTGAGGACCCCATGGGAGGCTCCACTGTTGCCATTTCGTAATCTGGAGAGCTACGCAAAGAGGTAAGAAAAGGCGCGCGGTCGAATGGCCGCGCGCCTTTTGTTTTGCTTCCTGCTTGGTCGGTGTGTTTGAGGCCTTGTTCTGCCGTGCTCCCGGCTGTCTCTTCTCTCTCTGCGGCGTTACTGCAGGTAGCTCAAGAGCGGGAGGTATTGCTGAGCGCTTTCGGGCACCGAGAGCGTGATATTTTGCCCGAGCGCGTCCACCGTTACGTAAGACGGGTCACTATAGGTGGTAACCGTGGCGTCTACGCCCTGGTAGGAAACATCTACCGAACCGGCTTGCTGGGCGTCGGCAGGTAGGTCGGTCGCATTCCATGAGGCGATGTCCAAACGGTCGATGGCGGCGTTTACCTGGTCTTCGCTCATGCCGGTAGCGGCGGCGATGTCGGCAACATGGCTGCGGAGCACGTCCTCCGCCTGCGTTTTCACGCCGGACGCCTCGAGCGCGGTGTTGACCACCGCGGTGCCCGAGCGTGAGATGAGCGTGAACGCGCCCACGATCGCCACGGCGACAAGCGCCAGAACGGCAAGGATCTTGGTGACCGTTTTCATAGCAGGCTCCTTTCGGTTGACAGCCGCTCGCCTGCGGCGGCAATGGTGGGGCAGTGCGGATGCGTTGTGCGTGAGGCGAGCGCTGTGCCTGTCCGCGCGGAAACGCGCGCGGCTGGCATCAGTCTATCCATTGCGCGATGCTGGCGTGTGCCCCTCTTGTGGGAAAAGCATGACGAAGTGCTTAAGGCGCAGGTAACGCGTATGGTATGGCGTGCGGGGTGCCAGAGGATGTGGAAGGTGTTTGAAACGTCGGCGTTCTCGCGCGCCAACCTGCGCCAGGCCGGTGCTTATCGGCGTGGTTCCCAGCTGACGAACGCCCAGCGCACCACGCGCTCGTGGTCCAGCGTGTAGCGTCCCAGCAGCTTGCCTTTGGGACCGGGCTGCCCCGCTTCGGGGTTCTCGACCATGTGGGCGGCGAGATAGGCACGCAGCTCATCCACCTTGTCCTCGTGGCCCGCTTCGAGCATGCGGGCAAAGTCGGCCACACCCTCTTCAAGCGTGTTGAAGGTGTCCTTGCGGAGGCTGTCCAGGTAGCGAACCTCGGGCGCGCGACCTGCCTGCACCAGGATGTTGAAAGCGTAGAGGTAGTCGACGCTTTCGCCTACCGAGACGCCCACGGCCTCGAGCACTTTGGCGTCGTAGCGTGGCCCGGCGTTGCAGGCAAGCGTGACGCAGCAGCGCCGGCGGGCGGCGCCTTCCAGCTTGAGCAGGGCCGCTCTGAGGTCGTGCGTGGCGATGGAGCGCGAGGCTAGCGCCACGTCGACGCAGCGCGGCGATACGCCGGCGGCTTGCCAGTCGTCTTCCCACGCAAGGCGGACGCGTTGGATGCGGCTGGAAACACCGGCCTCTTCGGCGGCCTCGCCCAGCGTGTCGAGCATGGCCTGGCTGAAGTCCGCGGCTATGACCTGGTGGCCTTGTTGCGCCAGGGGCACGGCCAGCGTGCCCGAGCCGCATCCCATGTCGAGCACCGTCTCGCCGGGCGCTATGGCCGCAAGCTCGAGGAACCGCTGCGCGTAGGGGCTCGTCTCCTTGGGGCGAAAATGCTTGGCGCGGCTGTCCCACCATGCGGCGTCGTCCGCCCGGCGGCGCGCTTTCTGCAGGCGCTTCCACTCGGCGTTCCAGTCGCAGGTGAGTAAAAGCGCGTCGGTGCGCGCGGGATCCACGTTCATGACGACGCCTTTCTGCCGGGAATCGGCCCGATGGAGCGGATGGGGCACATTGGATGTGGTTTAGGGGTGGGATTCCCGGTAGCCAAGAACGCGGCAAGCTTTCTACCTGCGGGTTCTTCGGGCGGAATGTGCCGTGTACCAAGGGGGACCGCGCTAAACAACATCCAATGTGCCCCGGGGGCGCGCTGGGAGGCCAAACGCGCCCCCGGGGTGTTTGCCGCTAGTTCTTCAGCGAGTTCAGCGGGGCGGGGAAGTGGCCGCCGCGGTGCGCGAGCACCGTGCCCGCGTGGCTGTTGATGGGCATGACCGGCGCATAGCCCATGAGGCCGCCGTAATCCAGCCGGTCGCCCACCTGGCTGCCGATGGCGGGGATCACGCGCACGGCCGTGGTCTTGTTGTTGATGACGCCGATGGCCATCTCGTCGGCGATGAGCCCGGCGATGGCCTCCACCGAGGTGTCCCCGGGGACGGCGATCATGTCGAGGCCGACCGAGCACACGCAGGTCATGGCCTCGAGCTTCTCGAGCGTGAGCGCGCCCTTCTCGGCAGCGGCGATCATGTCGGCGTCCTCGGACACGGGGATGAACGCGCCGGAGAGCCCGCCCACGCTGGAGCTGGCCATGACGCCGCCCTTCTTCACGCAGTCGTTGAGCAGCGCAAGCGCGCAGGTGGTGCCGGGGCCGCCGCAGGTGCCCACGCCGATGATCTCGAGGATGCGCGCCACCGAGTCGCCCACCGCCGGCGTCGGCGCCAGCGACAGGTCCACGATGCCCTTGGCCACGCCGAGCCGCCGGGATGCCTCGCGCGCCATGAGCTCGCCGGCGCGGGTGATCTTGAAGCTCGTCTTCTTGATCTCCTCGGCCACCTCGGTGAAGTCGGCGGTTTCGGGCAGGCGCTCAAGCGCCGCCGCCATGACGCCGGGGCCGGAGACGCCCACGTTGATGACCGCGTCGGCCTCGCCGGTGCCGTGCACCGCGCCGGCCATGAACGGCGAGTCCTCAACCATGTTGGAAAACACCACGAGCTTGGCGGCGCCGTAGCACTGGTCGTCCACCGTGGCCTCGGCGGTTGCCTTGATGACCTCGGCCATCTTGAGCACGGCGTCCATGTTGATGCCGGCGCGCAGGCTCGCCACGTTCACGCTGGAGCACACGCGGTTGGTCACGGCAAGCGCGTGGGGGATGGAGTTCATGAGGCGACGGTCGGCGTCGCCGATGCCTTTGTGCACCAGGGCGGAGAAGCCGCCGATGAAGTCGATGCCGATGGTCTCAGCTGCGCGGTTGAGTGCCTGGGCAAGCGGTGTGAGGTCCTCGTCGGCGCACGCGGAGGCGATCATGGCGACGGGCGTGACCGAGACGCGCTTGTTGACGATCGGGATGCCGTACTCGCGCTCGAGGTCTTGGGCCACGGGCACCAGGCGCTCTGCCTGGGTGGTGATGCGGTCGTAAACCTTTTGCGCCATGCGGTCGATGTTCTCGTCGGTGCAGCCCAGAAGCGAGACGCCCATGGTGGCGGTGCGGATGTCCAGATGCTGCTCGACGACCATGTCGCGCGTTTCGGCGATTTCCTGCGGGGTGATGGCCATGGGCTCTCCTGTCGTACGCGGCGGATGCGCCGGGCGCCCGTCGGCATGCCGGCGGGCTGGTTTGCTACGCTGCCCATTTTAGCAGCAGGGCCGCGGACGCCCGCGCATTGCAAGCATGTTTCATTTCTCGGCACTAGGCGGGCGCGGCCGCGTTGGGCGATAATAGCGGGCGTTGAAACATGCGGCTCGGGTTGGCGCGCCCGCGATGCTTTTGTCTGGTCGCGCAAAGGGGCGCTGGCAGCGGATGGTTGGGCAACGGTCCGGGCGTCAGGGATAGGGCCCGGCGCGGGCTTTGAGAGTGCGAGGAGGACGGCATGAGGGTTGACGAGGCGTATGCCCAGGCTCGCGAGGCGGGGCGCACGGCGCTTTCGTTCGAGATGTTTCCGCCCAAGGGCGCGCTGACGCTGGAGGAGGCGCGCGGCATCGCCGGCGAGCTTGCCGAGCTCGACCCGGCGTTCGTGAGCGTGACCTGCTCGGCCGGCGGCTCGGGCAACGCCGGCGCCACGCAGGACATCGCGTCGATGATCGCGCGTGAGTGCGGCGTGGCGTCCGTGGCGCATCTCACCTGCATGGGGCTTACCCGCGCCGACCTGGCCGAGAAGATCGCGTCGTTTAAGGCGGCGGGTATCGAGAACGTGATGGCGCTGCGCGGCGACCCGGTGCCGGGGGCAGCGGCGCGCGACTACCGCTTTGCCAAGGACCTTGTCCCGGAGCTCGCCGCGGCGGGGTTCTGCGTGGGCGCGGCGGCCTACCCCGAGGGCCACATCGCCTGCGACGACCTGGCGCTTGACATTCGCTACCTGCGGGAGAAGCAGGAGGCCGGGGCAAGCTTTTTGGTGACGCAGCTGTGCTTTGACAACGAGGCCATCCTGCGGTTCTTGGACCGCGCGCGGGCGGCGGGCGTCACGGTGCCCGTTGCGGTGGGCGTGATGCCGTTTATGAGCAAGCAGCAGCTCGAGCGCATGGTGTTCATGTGCGCGGCGTCGCTGCCGGCGCCGGTGATCAAGCTGCTGGCGAAGTACGAGGACGATCCGGCGGCGCTGCGGCAGGCGGGCATCGACTACGCGTGCCGCCAGCTGGCCGGTCTGAAGGAGCACGGCGTTGAGCATCTACACGTGTACGCCATGAACCGACCGACGGTGGCGCGGGCGTGCGCCGCGGCGGTGAGGGGCTAGCGTACGATGTGCGGAAGCGCGGACGTTGCCGCGAAGGCACGGGAGACTGCGGCGGGCAGCGGCGGCGAGGCCCGCGCGCGGCGCGCGGATAGCGCTGCGGGCGTCCGCGGCGCGGAGGTTGGCGCGGCGTCGCTTTCGCCCGCGGCGCTGGATGTTCCGGCACAGCCTCTGGTTGCTCACATCGACCGCGCCGAGGCCCTGCGCTACCTGGGGTATACCGGCCAGGACATGGACGCCGAGCTCGCGGCGCGCATTGAGCGCGTGGTGGCCCGCTGCGAGCGCGAGCTGATCCCGCGCGGGCTTGCGCGGGTGTTCGCGGTGACGGGCGCCGCTCCCGTTCGGCTTGCCGGCACGGCGCTTGCGCTGCCCGGAGAGGACGTTGCCGCCCACCTGTTCGGGGCGGTGGCGGTGGCGGTGCTCTGCTGCACGCTCGGGCCCGCCAGCGAGCAGCGCCTGCGGGCGCGCGCGGCCACCGACCCGCTCGACGCCGTAGTGTACGACGCGGCTTGCTCCGCCTACGTTGAGGCTGCGGCGGACGCGCTGGAAGAGGCGGTGCGCGCCAAGGCCACGGCGGCGGGGTTCGTGCTGGGCGGGCGCTTCAGCCCCGGGTACGGCGACCTACCGCTGGAGGTGCAGCCGGCGTTTCTCGCCGCGTTGGACGCCCCGCGCAGGCTGGGCGTAAGCTGCGCGCCTTCCTGCATGCTCGTCCCGAGCAAGAGCGTCACGGCGGTTGCGGGCGTGTTCGAGGCCTCGGCGCCGGCGGGGGAGAAGCGCCCTGCCTGCCAGGTGTGCCGCCAGCGCGCCGGGTGCGCCTTGCGGGCGCGCGGCCTTACGTGCGACCGCGCGCGGTGAGGGCGGCGCTGACGGGCGAGCCGGTTTTCCGGGTGCGCCGTGCGGGGATAACGGCGCAAGGCGGGTGCCCGGCGGTGCGCGCCGGCAAACGGATCGCATCGGGCGCCTGCCCGTTGCTTATGAGGGAATGAGAACACCCATGCGCTTTGACGAGAACAACCACCCTTACCGCGAAGCCCCCGGCGACCTCGCCGTGGCCGATGCCGAGCTGCTTGCCGTTCTGAGCGGCGCGCGCTGCCTGCTGCTCGACGGGGCCATGGGCACCATGCTGCAGCGCCAGGGGCTCGCCGCCGGCGAGCTGCCGGAGCTTCTGTGCCTGACGCACCCCGAGCAGATCACCGCCATCCATCGCGCCTACGTTGAGGCCGGCTCCGAGATGGTGACTACCAACACCTTTGGCGCCAACGCGGCCAAGCTTGGCTTTGCCGCGCAGGTGGACGAGGTCTTCTCCGCGGCGATCGCGTGCGCCCGCGCCGCCCGCCCGCGCTGGGTCGCCGCCGACATCGGACCCACCGGCGCGCTCCTGCGCCCGCTCGGCACGCTGTCCTTCGACGACGCCTACAACCTCTTCGCCGAGCAGGCCCGCGCCGCCGAGCGCCACGGTGCCGACGTGGCGCTTATCGAGACCATGTCCGACCTGCTCGAGATCAAGGCGGCGGTGCTGGCGGTGAAGGAGAACACCCGCCTGCCCATCTTCGCCACCATGACCTTCGACGCGGAGGGGCGCACGTTTCTCGGCACCAGCCCCGAGGTGGCGGCCGTCACGCTCGCCGGCCTGGGGGTGGAGGTGCTCGGCGTCAACTGCTCGCTGGGCCCTGACGAGGTGGCGCCCTTTGTCGAGCGGATGCTTGCCGTCTCGCCTGTGCCGGTGATGGTGCAGGCCAACGCCGGGCTCCCGCGCGACGAGGGTGGCCGCACGGTGTACGACATCCCGCCGCGCGCGTACGCTTCCGGTGTGGCGCACATGCTCGACGCCGGCGCGTCGGTGGTTGGCGGCTGCTGCGGCACCGACCCCTCCTACATCACCGAGCTCGCGGCTCTTGTCGCAGGGCGCATGCCTCAGCCGCGCCGTCCCGCCCCGTGCTTTGCCGTGACGAGCGCGCAGCAGGCGGTGGTGCTGCCCGCGGGGAGCCGTGACGTTGCCTGCGTGGGCGAGCGCATCAACCCCACGGGCAAGCCGCGCCTGAAAGAGGCCCTGCGCGCCGAGGACCTGGACTACGTGGTCGGCCAGGCTATCGAGCAGGCCGAGCAGGGCGCCGACCTGCTCGACGTCAACCTGGGCCTTCCCGAGGTGGACGAGCCCGCACTCTTCCCGCGGGTGGTCGAGGCGCTGCAGGGTGCCTGCCCGCTGCCGCTCATGATCGACTCGTCCGACCCCGCGGCGGTCGAGGCCGGGGTACGCGCCTACGCCGGCAAGCCCATCATCAACTCGGTGAACGCCAAGCAGGAGAGCCTGGACGCGGTGCTGCCCGTCGCGCGCCATTACGGCTGCGCGGTGGTGGGCCTCACGCTGGACGAGAACGGCATCCCCCCTACGGCCGAGGAGCGCTTCCGCCTGGCCGACAAGATCGTGCGCGCGGCCGAGGCCGCCGGCGTCCCGCGCGCCGACGTGGCCATCGACTGCCTGGTGATGACCGCCTCCACCAATCAGGAGCAGGTGGCCGAGATCCTGCGGGCGGTGTCGCTGGTGAAGGAGCGCCTGGGCGTGCGCTGCGTGCTGGGCGTGTCCAACGTGAGCTTCGGCCTGCCGCAGCGCCCGCTTCTGAACGCGGTGTTCCTGGCGGCGGCGTTTGGTGCGGGGCTCGACCTGGCCATCATGAACCCGGGCGCCGCGCGCTACCGCGACACGCTGGCGGCCTGGCACGTGCTGAACGCGCAGGACGCGGGCTCCGCTTCGTTCATCGAGAAGTACGCTGGCTGGCAGGACCCGTACGCCGCGCCGGCGGGCGGGACTGTGGCGGGTGCGGGCGCGCTCGCGGCGCCGGCTCCGGCGGGCGCGGGCAGCGCGGGCGCGGTTGCGGCGCCCTCTCCGTCCGAAGGCCCCGCCGCCTCCGCCGCCGACCCGCACGGCGTGCGGGCGCTTGTCATCTCCGGCCGCCGCGGAGAGGTTGCCCCCGCGGTTGCCGCAGCGCTTGACGAGGCGGCAGACCCCCTCGACGTGATGAACGGCCTGCTCATCCCGGCGCTCGACGAGGTGGGGGAGCGCTTCGAGGCGGGCACGTTTTTCCTGCCGCAGCTTATGGCCGCCGCCGAAGCCGCGCGCGTGGGCTTCGATCTGGTGAAGGAGCGCCTGGCCGCGGCGCGCGCGCAGGCGGGCGGGACAAGCGCTCCCGACGCCGTTGCCGCCGAGAAGGGCGCCATCTGCCTCGCCACGGTGCAAGGCGACATCCACGACATCGGCAAGAACATCGTTAAGATGCTGCTCGAGAACTACGGCTACCGCATCTACGACCTCGGGCGCGACGTTGCACCTGCCGCCGTGCTCGCCTGCGTGCGCGAACACGGCGTGCGGCTCGTGGGGCTCTCGGCGCTGATGACCACCACGGTTCCGGCCATGCGCGCCACCATCGAGCTGCTGCATGCCGAGGCGCCGGGGGTTGCGGTCATGGTGGGCGGCGCGGTTCTCACGCCCGAGTACGCCGAGCAGATCGGCGCCGACGCTTACGCCAAGGACGCCGCCGCCTCAGCCCGCATCGCCGAGCGCTTCTTCTCCAGGGCGGACGCGTAGCGCCGCGCCTCGTCCGCAATGCTTGCCCGTACGCAAGGAAAGGACCTGCCATGTACGACAACTCGCGCGCCCTGATGGCCGAGATGCGCGCTGCCGGGATCGACTACCGCAGCGACACGCCCGAGGAAGACGACAACCTCATCGACACCGTGCGCGTTTCATGGAGGGGGCGCAGCCTGCCGCGCACCACGGTGCTGTTCCGCCTGAACGATCGCGGGGCGCACCTCGAGGCGCTGGGCGTGGCCGACCTGCTGGGCAAGCCGCGCGCCCAGGTGCTCGAGAAGCTCAACGAGCTCAACGCGACCTACCGCTGGCTCACCTTCACGCTGAACGAGAACGGCCAGGTAGACTGCCATACCGACGTGTTCATGGTGCCCGAGGTGGCGGGGCTTTTCGGCATCGCCGCGATGGGGCGCATGTTCGACACGCTGGACGAGGTCTACCCCGGCCTCGCGGCGCTCGAGGCGCCACATTAGGCCGTGCGTAATTTGGCGCGTTCCTGCAGCAGTTATCCGCCCCGCACCTGCCGCATGGTACCATGCGGTTAGATACCGCCACCTAGTGCGTCGGGAGGATGCATGTTCGATCAATCTACGCTGACGGCGCTTACGTGGGCGGCGCTTGGCTGCGGGTTCACGTGGCTCATGACCACGCTGGGCTCGGCCGTGGTGCTTTTCACCGGCAAGGACCCGGAGAGCGGCAAGCTCACACACCATATCTTCCTAGGCTTTGCGGCCGGCGTCATGGTGGCTGCGTCGGTGTGGTCGCTGCTCAACCCGGCGATCGAGCAGGCCGAGGAGCAGGGCATGATCGGCTGGGTCCCCGCGGCGGGCGGCTTTCTTCTGGGCGTGGCCTTCCTTATCGCGCTCGACACGCTGCTGCCGCACCTGCACGCCGACGCCGCCGAGCCCGAGGGAATCAAGACCAGCTGGAAGCGCACGACGCTTATGGTGTCGGCGGTGACGCTGCACAACATCCCCGAGGGCATGAGCGTGGGCTTGCTGTTCGCCATGGCCTCGCAGGAGACGGGCGCGGCGGCCGGAACGTATCTGGGCATGGCGGTGGCGCTGGCCGTCGGCATCGGCCTGCAGAACTTCCCCGAGGGCGCGGCGGTTTCGCTGCCGCTGCGGCGCGAGGGCTTCTCGCGCGGCAAGGCGTTTTTGGCCGGCAGCCTCTCGGGCATCGTGGAGCCCATCTTCGGCATGCTCGTGGTGCTCGGCGCGAGCTGGATCAGCCCGTTCATGCCGTGGCTTTTGGCCTTTGCCGCCGGCGCCATGATCTACGTGGTGGTGGAGGAGCTCATCCCCGAGGCCCATCTCGGCGAGCACAGCAACGTGGGCACCTTGGGCGTCATCGCCGGCTTCGTGGTGATGATGGTGCTCGACGTGGCGCTGGGGTAGGCGCCGCTCAGCAGTTGCCTGCGTGCACGTGGGCGAGGTGAGCGCGGGCAACGTCGGCGAGGCGGTGCACGTCCGCGGCGGGCGTGGGCGCGCGGTCGGTCAGGCGCCAGCGCGGGAAGAACCGCGTCACGTGGTAGGTGACCTGGCTGTTCTCGGGCACCGACCCGCCCAGATACGCTGCGGCGAGCTCGTGCCAACGCGCGGGAGCCTCCTCGCGGTAGGCGAGCCCCGCAAGCCAGCGCGCAGCTGCGTCGATCTCCTCGTCTGCGTCGTTGAGGCCGGGGACCACCAGCGTGGTCACCTCTACGTGGCAGGTGGGGCAGCGGGCGAGAAGCGCTATCGTGCGCTTGACGCAGGCGAGCGCGCGGGCGCCGTGCGCGGCGGAGCCTGCAGCGTCGCCGGGCGCCCGCCCGGTCCAGCACATCTCGTAAAACGCGGGCGAGAACCCCTTGAGGTCGATGTTGGCCGCATCGATGAGCGGCGCGAGCTCTTCTGCCACGCGCTTCTCGGCCAGGCCGTTTGAGACCAGCACGTTGGCCAGGCCCGCTTCGTGGGCGAGAAGCGCGCAGTCGCACACGTACTCCCAGCTCACCAGCGGCTCGTTGTAGGTGTAGGCGATGCCGGCCACGCGCGGGTCGCGCTCGCGCAGGGCGCAGGCGGCGGCTACGAGCTCGTCCGGCTGCAGGATGCGCCAGCCGACGCCGTCCGCGCCCACCTGCGCGATCTCGTGGTTCTGGCAAAACGGGCAGCTGAGGTTGCAGCCGTAGCTGCCCACGGAGAGCACCTGTGCGCCGGGCAGGAAACGCGCCAGCGGCTTCTTCTCTACCGGGTCGAGCGCCAGCGCCGTCACGCGGCCATATGCCTCGGGCGCCACGGCGCCGTCCGCACCCCGCCGCGCGCGGCACGCCCCGAGCTCGCCGGGGGCAAGCCGGCAGTGGCGTGGGCACACCGGGCACACGGCGGTTGCGCGGGCGCGCGCCTCTGCGCGCCTGCTCGCGTCCGGCGTCGCGCGGGTGCCCGCCGCTGCTCTTGTCGCGCTCATCACAGGTACCTCGTCACGGTGAAGCGCTCGAGCGCAACGTCGTCGTCCGCCAGGTCGATGCCGCCTTTGCGCGCGGCGATTTCGAGCTGCGCGTCCACCGTGTCCACGCCGTCGAGGTCGGGCAGCAGCAGGCCGCGCCGCCCGTCGGGCGTGCTCACGATCACGCCGAAGCGCTCCGGGTCGAGCTCGCCGGGGCCGCTTACGCGCTCGGGCTCCGAGAGCACGTCCACGTCGTAGGCCAGCTCGGGCAGCTCGCCGACGGTCACGGGCGCAAAGCGCGGGTCGCGGCACCCGGCGCTCACGGCGTTGGCGCAGATCTCCTCGGCAAGGTTGGCGCGCGTGGCCGCGATGGTGCCGATGCAGCCGCGCAGCTGGCCGTCCTTCTTAAGCGAGACGAACGCCCCGGCTCGCCGCTCGAAGGCTTCCCGGGGCAGGGTGGCGAGAAGGTCGGCCGGCGGCGTGCGGGGGTCGGTGGCTGCCGCTGCGTCGCGGCGGGCGGCCTGCGCTTCTGCGTAGGTTGCGGGCAGCTCGGGCCGCTGCCGCTTGGTTACGAAGAGCTCGAGCGCAAAGCGGGCGAGACGCACGTAGGGGCTCTCGTGCGCGGCGCGTTGCCGCATGTCCTCGGCATGCCAGGCGCGGTACTGCTCGTCAAACGCGCGGCTGGCGTCTGCGCCCTCGGGGCCCGCAGGCGTAAAGGCGGCCACGCCGTAACCCACGCCGAACGGCCCCTCGCAGGAGAGCAGCTCCGCCTTCACGGCCGTGCGGTCAAGGGCGCCGGCCATGATCCAGAAGCTGCGCAGCCCGCATTCGGCCGCGCGCTCGCACAGCCCGGGGTCCATGGTGAGCAGAGCGAGGAAATCGCCTGACTCCAGCGCTTGGCAGCATTCTTGGTCGAAGACGGGGCCCTCGGGCGCGTAGCCGTAGGGGCCGGTTTCGGCGAGCTTGTGCGAGAGGTCGCCCGACGCGATGTAGACCACGCGGCGGCCCAGGCGCGCTGCCACCCGCTGCACGCACTGGCCCAGGCGGTAGTGGTCGAGCGGCGAGAGCCCGGCGATGCCCAGCCGCACAACGGGGAAGGGGAGAAGCGGCGGCTCGCCCGCGGCGCCTGCGTTCTTCTCGGCCGGCGCGTGCTGCTCGGCCCGCTCGTTGAAGGCTTGCTGAATAAAGTGAACGGGGATAAGCACGCCCCAGTCGAGCTCGGGATGGCGCTCGCCCTGCGTGCCGCAGGCGATGCCCTCCGCTTGGCCGGTTGTTGCGAGCGCGTGGGCGAAGTCCCGGTCGTAGCGCACGCGCGCCCCCGCATGCGGCGCGCCGAACTGGGCAAAGCTGCCCCGTGCGCCAGCACCCGGGGCGATGTGCAGGTAGTCGGCGTACATCACGGTGTGCGGGCTCGAGATCACCACGGTGTCGGGTGCAAGCGCGGCAACGCGGCGCCCCACCTCGCGGTAGGCGTCGATCGTGGCTTGGATGCCCTTCTCGCGGCCGCGACCCACGGCGGGGACGATGAGCGGCGGGTGCGGTACGGCAAATGCGGCAACAACGGACATGGCGGCCTCCTTTACGGCGTTATGGGCAGTATTCCCCTCTTGCGCGGTTGCGAGAGGCTCTCTGCGCGTGACGTATGCGCGCTGAATCTGCTTCGCGCGCTTTTTCGTAGGCGGGGAGGTTGCGCTCGTGCAGAGGGGAGCCAGGCCGAAAAGGCCGCAGCTCCGGTTGGTCGCGGGAATGTCCGACAAGGCTACGCTTGGTCGCGGAAACGTTGTCGTCGTAGCAGTTAGGAGCTCGTGCGGCAGCTAACTCCCGGAAATCCCGGAGTTACGTGTGCTTTAAGCTTCTAACCGGTATTTACCTGCGACAACAGCGTTCAACCGAAGGCTTACCTGCGAGAATCGCTGCTAGCCGAAGCCCAGGCACCATTTCCGCGGGCCTACGCGACGCCATGGCGGGCAACCGGCCCCCGCACAGCTCGTCTCTTGCTTTACAGCCGCCTGACCTTCTTGCGGATTGTGTGGTCGTTCTGGTGAGACGGCCTGTCTCTGAATATCTTTCACATCCTGTGCAATAATGCACGCTGAGTGAATAAACGGATGCGTTGCGTCTCGCTGCACGCCCTCGGCTGTTCGCTGCTTCCGGCGTTGACAGCTGCCTGCGCCCAGCGCTCTGGGCAACCGTCGCCGGACAACCGGCAACGTCGCCGCGCCAGATGTCGCTGCGGCAGCTCCGCCCGGCCCGAGCCGGCCACCACGCCAGCCTCGCCCGCCTGCGGGCGCTTATGCGCACGCGTATCCCAGAAAGGGGGCACATGCCCGCTCCTGCAACCAAGCAAGACCGCCGCAGCCTGCGTTCGCAGCAGCTGCTCCGCGGCGCGCTCGCGGCCGAGATCAACGGCGGCGAGGACCTCTCCCAGGTGACCGTGGCGGCCATCACCGACCGCGCGGGCCTCACCCGGCGCACGTTCTACACCCACTACAAAGACATCCCCGACTTCGTGGAGCAAACCGAGCAGGGCCTGCTCACCGACATTCGCGCGCTTATCCGCAGCGTCAGCGCCACGAGCCTCGCCGAGCTCTACACCAACATCGACGACCTGGAGCCCGCGCCCGGCTCGGTCGAGCTGCTGACCTACCTCAAGGAGCACCAGGAGCTCATCGGGGCGCTGCTCGGCCCGGGCGGCGATCCCGCCTTCATCAAGAAGCTCACCGACCTCGCCCGCAGCGAGATCGCCGGCCGCATGAAGACGGGCATCTTCCCCGGCGTGCTGGGGACGTTTTTCGACTACTACCTTTCCTACGTGGTGTCCGCCGAGGTGGGCGTGGTGCAGCGCTGGTTCGAAACCGGCTTGGCCGAGAGCCCCGAGACCATGGCGCGCGTGATGACGGTCATCGCCTTCGTGCGCCCCGGCGACCTCTACGGCATGCCGATCGACATCAACGTGCCGGCCTACGGCATGAAGCTCATGGGACTGAACATCGCCAACAACAAGGGAGGATCCGATGACTGAGGCAGCCATCTACAACCCGGAGAACAACCGCGGCGCCCTGCATTTGGGCATCGACGTGGGCTCCACCACGGTCAAGCTCGCCGTGCTCAACGACGAGAACCAGATCGTGTACGCCAAGTACCAGCGCCACCACACCGACGTGCGCGCCTGCGCGCGCGACCTGTTCGTGCAGGCCGAGAAGGTCCTGGGCGAGGCGAAGATGACCGCCGCCATCACCGGTTCGGGCGGCCTTCTGCTCTCCCAGTGGCTTGGGCTCGAGTTCGTGCAGGAGGTCATCGCCTCCAAGCGCGCGGTCGAGACCTTCATTCCCCAAACCGACGTGGCCATCGAGCTCGGTGGCGAGGACGCCAAGATCATCTACTTCGACAACGGCATCGAGCAGCGCATGAACGGCACCTGCGCCGGCGGCACGGGCGCCTTCATCGACCAGATGGCGACGCTTCTGCACACCGACGCCTCCGGCTTGAACGAGCTCGCCCGCGGCGCCGAGACCATCTACCCCATCGCCAGCCGCTGCGGCGTGTTCGCCAAGACCGACGTGCAGCCGCTGCTCAACGAGGGTGCGCGCCAGGAGGACGTGGCGGCCTCGATCTTCCAGTCGGTGGTGACGCAGACCATCTCGGGCCTGGCGTGCGGCCGTCCCATCCGCGGCAACGTGGCCTTCCTGGGCGGCCCGCTGCAGTACCTCTCCGAGCTGCGCCGCCGTTTCTACATCACCCTCGATCTGGACGAGGAGCACCGCATCGTGCCCGAGAACGCCCACCTGTTCGTGGCGGGCGGCGCGGCCATGGCTCACGAGTCCGACAAGCTCACCACCTTCCCCGAGCTTATCGCCGCCATCGACGCGCTGGGCGACACCCAGGGCTCCGAGGTCCAGCGCCTGGACCCGCTCTTCGCCGACGAAGAGGCGTACCGCGAGTTCAAGAGCCGCCACGACGCCGAGGTCGTGCCCAAGGGCGACCTCTCCAGCTACGCGGGCAAGCGCGTGTTCATCGGCCTGGACGCCGGCTCCACCACCATGAAGGCCGCCATGGTGGGCGAGGACGGCCAGCTGCTGCATACCTGGTACGGCAGCAACAACGGTGACATCCTGGGCACCGCCAAGGTCATCATGCGCGACTTCTTCGACCACATCCCGGCAGGCGTCAAGATCGGCCACGTCACCTGCACCGGCTACGGCGAGCAGCTGCTCATCGAGGCGCTCAAGGCCGACTCCGGCGAGATCGAGACCGTGGCGCACCTGCGCGGCTCCAAGGCGTTTCTGCCGGGTGTCCAGTTCATCTTGGACATCGGCGGCCAGGACATGAAGTGCCTGCGCGTGCGCGACGGCGTGATCGAGCACATCATGCTCAACGAGGCGTGCTCCTCGGGCTGCGGCTCGTTCATCGAGAGCTTCGCCATCTCCATGAACATGGGCGTGGAGGAGTTCGCCAAGGCCGCCGTTGAGGCCAAGCACCCGGTCGACCTGGGCAGCCGCTGCACCGTCTTCATGAACTCCCGCGTCAAGCAGGCCCAGAAGGAGGGCGCCACGGTGGGCGACATCGCGGCCGGCCTGTCCTACTCGGTCATCAAGAACGCGCTGTTCAAGGTCATCAAGCTGCGCGACTCCTCCGAGATCGGCACGCAGGTGATCGTCCAGGGCGGCACCTTCATGTCCGACGCCACCCTGCGCGCTTTCGAGCTTCTGACCGGCGTCAACGCCGTGCGTCCGGACATCGCCGGCTGCATGGGCGCCTACGGCGCGGCGCTTCTCGCCCGCGACCGTGCCGGCGCCGACGGCGTATCCGGCATGCTCACGGCCGAGGAGATCGAGAACCTCACGGTCAAGCACACCAACGTGCGCTGCGGACGCTGCTCCAACAACTGCCTGCTCACCATCAACGACTTCGGCGGTGGGCGCCGCTTCATCACCGGCAACCGCTGCGAGAAGGGCGCCGGCCACAAGAAGGAGCGCACCGAGGCCCCGAACCTGTTCAAGCAGAAGAACGAGCTGCTCTTCAACCGTCCGTGCCTGGATCCGGCCGACGCCCCGCGCGGCACGGTGGGCATCCCGCGCGCGCTCAACATGTACGAGGACTACCCGTTCTGGCACGCGTTCTTCACGCGCCTGGGCTTCGCGGTGGTGCTCTCCGACGACTCCAGCAAGAAGACCTACGAGGCCGGCATCGAGTCCATGCCGTCCGAGAGCGTGTGCTACCCGGCCAAGCTCTCCCACGGCCACATCATGAACCTCATCGCCAAGGACCCCGACTTCATCTGGATGCCCTGCGTGCGCAAGGAGCGCAAGGAGGACCCGGCGGCGGGCAACAACTACAACTGCCCCATCGTCATGAGCTACCCCACGGCGCTGGGGCTCAACATCGACGAGCTGGCCGAGAAGCACGTGGAGTTCCTCTACCCCTTCGTGCCTTACGACAACCGCGTTGAGCTCAAGCGCCGCCTCTACGAGGTCTTGGCGCAGGAGCGCGTGGCCGACGCCGCCGCGGGCAAGGGCCGCATCCGCGGCGACAAGCTCACCCGCACCGAGATCGACGCTGCGGTGAACTACGCCTACGAGGTGGACGCCCGGTTCCACGAGCAGATCCAGACCATGGGCGAGGAGGCCATGCACTGGATCGAGGAGCACGGCGGCCACGGCATCGTGCTGGCCGGGCGCCCCTACCACAACGACCCCGAGATCAACCACGCCCTGCCCGAGCTCATCAGCTCCTTCGGCTTCGCGGTGCTCACCGAGGACTCGGTGGCGCACCTGGTGAAGCCCGACCGGCCCATCCGCGTGGTCGACCAGTGGATGTACCACAGCCGCCTGTACCGCGCGGCCAAGCTCGTGACCCTGCGCAACGACCTCGACCTCATCCAGCTGAACTCCTTCGGCTGCGGCCTGGACGCCCTCACCACCGACCAGGTGCAGGAGATCCTGGAGGGCTCCGGCAAGATCTACACCGTCCTCAAGATCGACGAGGTGTCCAACCTGGGCGCGGCGCGCATCCGCATCCGCTCGCTCATGGCCGCGCTCAAGGATCAGGAGGCCGAGCGCCTGGCCGAGGCCACCGCTGCGGGCGACACCTACGAGCAGGGCGACGCCGCGCCGGTTGCCCCGAGTGCCGACGCGCCGGCCTTCGCTACGCACAAGTACGCGCTCGCCGCGCAGCGCCGCGCCAATTCCTCGGCCTTTGAGAAGGTGCACTTCACCGAGGAGATGCGCCGCGAGGGCTACACCATCCTGTGCCCGCAGATGGCGCCGATCCACTTCGACCTCATCAAGGAGGTCTTCAAGGCCGGCGGCTACAACCTGGAGCTTCTGCCCTCCACCGACCGCGGTGCGGTCGACGCGGGCCTGAAGTACGTCAACAACGACATCTGCTACCCGTCCATCCTGGTTACGGGCCAGATCATGGAGGCTGTCGAGAGCGGCAAGTACGACCTTGCGAAGACGGCCGTCATCATCAGCCAGACCGGCGGCGGCTGCCGCGCCACCAACTACATCGCGCTTATCCGCAAGGCGCTCAAGGACGCCGGCCACCCCGAGATCCCGGTCATCTCCATCAGCGCCGTGAAGCTGGACGAGGAGAACCCCGGCTTCAAGGTGACCCCGCAGATCCTCAAGGCGGCTGTGTACTGCATCCTCTACGGCGACGTGATGATGCAGATGCTTTACCGCACCCGCCCCTACGAGGCGGAGCCCGGTGCCGCCAACGCCCTGTTCGAGAAGTACATGGCCAAGGCGCGCGCCATGGCGCCGAGCTTCACGCGCAAGAGCTACACCAAGCTCGTGCGCGAGAGCGTGCACGCCTTCGACACCCTGCCGCTGGTAGGGGAGGGCACCAAGCCGCGCGTGGGCGTGGTGGGCGAGATTCTCGTGAAGTTCCACCCCACGGCCAACAACCACGTGGTGGACGTCATCGAGCGCGAGGGCTGCGAGGCCGTGGTGCCCGGGCTTCTCGACTTCTTCCTCTTTGCGATGAGCGGCGCGGAGAACGACCGCGGCGAGCTGGGCAGCTCCGGCGCGCAGCGCACCGCCATGGCCGGCCTCATGAAGCTCATCGACTGGATGCGCGGCCCGGCCGACGAGATCCTGGAGAAGTCGAAGCGCTTCGAGCGCCCTGAGCCCATCAGCGCGCTGGCCGACAAGGCGAGCCAGGTGCTCAGCTTGTGCAACACCATGGGCGAGGGCTGGCTGCTCACCGCCGAGATGCTCGACCTCATCGACCACGGCGCGCCCAACATCATCTGCACGCAGCCGTTCGCCTGCCTGCCCAACCACGTGGTGGGCAAGAGCGTGATCAAGGAGCTCAGGCGCCGCCACCCCGAGAGCAACATCGTGGCGGTCGACTACGACCCCGGCGCCTCGGAGGTCAACCAGCTCAACCGCATCAAGCTCATGATCAGCGTGGCCAAGGAGAACCTGCGCCAGGGCAAGGGCTTCACCATGGAGCGCATCAAGCCGCTGGCCATGGACGAGGTCGACCAGCGGTTCCGCCCCATGCACGAGGAGGGCACCGACCCGCTGGCCCGCGCCCGCGCCGGCTTCGACGCCGAGGCGTCGTGCGGCGGCAGCTGCCACGCGGTGCCCAACCTCGCCGACGGGGTAGAGGAGCGCCTGGCCAAGATGCGCGCCGAGGCCGCCGCAGCCGACAAGGCCGCACGGAAGTAGGGCGTAGCGCTGGCGCTTATGCGTTGTCGCGCCGCGCTTGCGACGAAGCAGGCCGAACCTGCCTGCCGCCGTTGCAAGCGCGGCGTTTTGCTGCGTGCGGCGCGCTGCGGCATGGCGGGGCGGTTCGGACTAAGCTCAGCTGCTGATTCTTTGTCTGGTGCAGTTTGCGCTGAGAGCATGGGCTTCGCATCGTGGTCGTCGCGGTCGATCGAGCCGTTCAGAGATGGGGTGCTCGTAACGGGTTAGCGGGCGCGGACGCAGGTCAGGGGGCTTGCGTCCGTTTTTTGTGCACCATGCCCGTTGCCGCGGGTGTCTGACGTTATGCCCAGGTTCAGGGCGAGGCTTAACGCTTGACTTGCGGGTACGGATGCACGGCTACGGCCATCTTGCAACGGATGGATCTTGGTTGGGCGCCAAAGCGTCCGGTAAGGCTGCAGTTACTCTCGTTTTTTGCACCGAAGGAACAGTTGGTCGCTTCTACGGCAGCCATCTTCCGGAAATCAGCAAGTTGGATGCGCTTTGGGCGACTAAATGATAATTGGCGGTCATTATCACGATCAACCGAGGGTCTAGATGCCACGACCGCGGCCAACAGACGCTTGCGTGTCGCTGCAGCGTTCAACGGGAGACCCCTCCATGTCGTCAGGGCAGCCAACGGGAAGCTTTAATGTCGTTGCAGCGTCCAACAGGAGACCCCGTGCCGTTATGGCGGCCAATGGGATGCACCTGTGCCGTCAGGGGCATCCAACGGGAGGCTTCCGTGTTGTCAGGGCGACCAACGGGATGTTTCCTGCGATAAACGCGGCCAACCGGGCGCTGCCGGCCTACGTATCCGCGCGTGCCCGCGTCCTCAAGCGCGGCCGGCATCCTGTTCCTTTCCGGGACATGCGGCGTTGGCCGGGCGCGGGGTCGGCGCGTGTGCTAGGGTGGTAGCCATTGTCGGGTTGTGCGCGCAGGTGCCGCGGCGTTTGCGCGCGTACTGCTCCGCTGATGCGTTTTGCAGCGAAAAACGCATCGGGGGGGGGTATGTCAAAGCTTCGGTTTGAGTGGACGATGGCGAAACCTATGGAGAACAATACCGACGCGCGGCGCGGGCTTTCCCAGCGCGCCCAGATGGCGCTCGCCGTGGCGCTTGCCTTTGTGTGCGCGCTTTGCGCGTCGATCGACCTTACCCAGGTGAGCTACGACACGGTGGCTGCGCTCGACCCGCAGGCCACGGGCGCTGGCTACATCGCGCTCGAGGTGCTGTGCTCCTTCCCGGGGCGCGACCAAAGCACGCTCATCCTCGCGCTGGGGCTTCTGCTCGCTCGGCCGTTCTGGTACGTGTGCTTCGGCCGGTTCGCGCGCGTCTCAGCCGGCGGTCGCCGCGCGGCGCGCGCCTGGGCCCATGCGTCGGGCAAGAAGAGCGCCAGCTACGGCGCGCACCACGGCCCCTCGTCCCCGGCGACCCCGCGCGCCCGCGTCCCGCGCCTGCGCGTCTCTCACGGTCGCGGCGCCTCCACCTGGGTGGTGCCCGTGCTGTTCGCGCTCGCGATGGTGTTCGGCAAGAGCTTCGACGTCACCGATTCGGCTGCGCTCGTGTTCGGCGGCATCAGCCAGAACATCAAGGCGGCGCTTTCGTTCACGGGGTGGGTGCTTCTCGCCCACGCGGGCGTGGTGTACCTCTACGAGCTGCTCGACCGCCTGCGCCTGGACCGCGCCGCCCCGCCGGACACAAAGCGCGCCGATCGCCCGTCGCTTGCGGCGCGTGCCCTGCGTTCGCTTGGCCGCGCGGCGACCTTCGTGTTCGACACGCATCCCTTCGCCATGCCGTTTGCGCTGCTTGTCGTTTTGTGGCTGCCGTGCCTCATCGGCTACGCGCCGGGGCTTTTCATGTGGGACACCGGCACGCAGATCCTGCAGTGGTTCGGCTACCCCAACAACGCGAGCGGCTACCTCAACCTCATCGACCCGGCGGCGACCATCGTCACGCAGCACCACCCGCCGCTCTCCACGGCGCTGGTGGGCTCGTGCGTGCAGCTGGGGCTCGCGCTTTTCGGCAACGAGAACGCCGGCGCTTTCATCTACACCTGCCTGCAGTTTCTGCTCACCACGGCCACCTTCGCCTGGGCCACCTCGATGCTGCGGCGCCTGCATGTGCGCCGCATGGTGCGCATGCTCACCTTCGCGTTCATCGCATGCGTGCCGGTGTACGCCAACTACGCCGTGCTCATGACCAAGGACGTCCTGTTCACCGACGCGCTCGTGGTCTTCGCGCTGTCGCTGGCCGTGGCCATGCGCGCCCGCTTCGCGGCGCGGCCCGACGAGGAAGCCCGCTTCACCGGCGCCGACGTTGCGCGCCTGGCGCTCGGCGCGCTGGGCATGGCGCTCTTCCGCAACGGTATGTGGGTGGCCGCGGTGGCGGGGCTTGCCCTGGCCGCCGCTGTGTGCGCCTGGCGCGCGCACCGCCGCCCCGACCTGGTCATGCCGCGCGGGCGCTGGCGCATGCTCGCCGTGGTGGCCGCCGGCGTGCTTGCCGTGCAGCTTGCACTGACCGGCGCGGTGTACCCGGCGCTCAAGGTCACGCCAGGCAGCAAGCGCGAGATGCTCTCCATCCCCTTCCAGCAAACCGCGCGCTTCTTCCGCGACCACGCCGGCGAGGTCACGCCCGAGGAGTACGCCGCCGTGGCGCGCGTGCTCGACGCTGACGCGCTGGCCGAGAACTACAACCCCGAGAAGTCCGACCCGGTGAAGAACACCTTCAACGAGAACGCCACCTCAGAGGATCTCGCCGCGTACTTCCGCGCCTGGGCCGCCGAGTTCGCCCGCGACCCGGGGTGCTACCTGGAGGCTACGGCCAACAACTACTACGGCTACTTCTACGCCGGGCGCTCCACCAACTGGTCGTACACCTCCGAGTTCAGCCGCGAGGTCATGGACTGGGCCAAGCTCACGCCGTACTTCTCGTTTGCGCAGCCCGACAGCGCGGTGGTGCGCGCGCTCGACACGTACTGCTCCTACGTGCGCATCGCGTTTCAGAAGCTGCCGATACTCACGCTCACCACCAACGCGTCGCTCTACGGCTGGATGCTCGTGGTGGCTACGGCCTATGCCGCGCGCACGGGCGAGAAGCGCCTGCTCGCGGTGCTGGCGCCGGTGTGGGTGGTGCTGCTGGTGAGCCTGATCGGCCCGTGCAACGCGGCCACCTATTTCCGCTACGCCTATCCGCTGGCGGCCACGATGCCGTTCACGCTCGCGCTGCTCACCGCGCCGGCGCGCCGCGGCCCTTCTCGCCCGCCCGCGCCTGCGCCTGCGGCGTAGCCGCCCCGCCTCCGTTCCCGCCCGCTTTTTAGAGAAAGGACCCCCGCCATGGCTCAGCCCCGCATCGCCGTGCTCATCCCCTGCTACAACGAGGAGCGCACCGTCGGCAAGGTGGTGGACGACTTCCGGCGCGAGCTGCCCGGGGCCGCGGTGTACGTCTACGACAACAACTCCACCGACCGCACCGCCGAGGTCGCCCGCGCCCACGGGGCGACCGTGCGCTTCGAGCCGCGGCAGGGCAAGGGCAGCGTGGTGCGCCAGATGTTCCGCGACGTCGACGCCGACTGCTACCTCATGGTGGACGGCGACGACACCTACCCGGCCGAGTCCGCCCGGGCGCTGTGCGACCCCGTCCTCTCCGGCGCGGCCGACATGACCGTGGGCGACCGCCTCTCCAACGGCACGTACGCCGCCGAGAACAAGCGCGCCCTCCACGGCTTCGGCAACGACCTGGTGCGCGCCATGATCCGCTGGATCTACGGCTACGGCTTCGACGACGTCATGACCGGCTACCGGGCCTTCTCGCGCGCCTTCGTCAAGACCTTCCCGGTGCTCTCGGAGGGGTTCCAGATCGAGACCGAGCTCTCCATCCACGCGGTCGACCGCCGCTGGCGCATCCTGGACGTGCCGATCGCCTACCGCGACCGCCCCGAGGGATCCTCCTCCAAGCTCAACACCGTCTCGGACGGCGCCAAGGTCGTCATGGCCATCGCGTCGCTGTTCAAGAACTACCGCCCGCTCAAGTTCTTCGGGCTGATCGCTCTGGTCTTCCTCGCCGCGGGGCTGGCGCTGGGCGCCCCCGTGGTCGCGGACTTCCTGCGCACGGGCCTGGTGCCGCGGCTGCCCACGGCGGTCTTGGCCGCCGCGCTCGTCTTCCTGTGCGCGCTGTCGCTGGCCACCGGGCTCATCCTGGACACCGTGGCCAAGAACGACCGCCGGCAGTGGGAGCTCGAGGTGTACCGGGAGCTCGAGCGCGAGCGTGCGGAGCGGCGCGGGGAGCTTGCGGAGGACTAGGTGCCGAGGCGCGCCTTGCGCCTGCGTGCGTGGTATAGTTAGCACCCGTATGGGTATAACCCAGCCGAACTATACGATACGCGTGCGCTTTCATATGCGGCGCATCAGAGAAGGAAGGACTGCTGAGATGGCAGTGAACGAGGAACTCCTGAAGCAGACGCTGGACGCCATCCGCCCGAACCTCCAGGCCGACGGCGGCGACTGCCAGTACGTGGGCGTGGACGAGGACGGCGTGGTGCAGCTCGAGCTGCAGGGCGCCTGCGCCGGTTGCCCCATGAGCCAGATGACGCTCTCCATGGGCATCGAGCGCATCCTGAAGGAGCACGTGCCCGGCGTCACCCGTGTCGAGGCCGTCAACGACGTCCGCTTCTAGGCGGCGTGGGCACAGAGCGCAAAGCTGCGGGGCTGCGTCGCCTGAACAGGCGGGCGGCCCCGTTTCTCGTATCGGCGGGCTTGCGGCGGGCGGTGCCCGCGGTTTGGGGCCATGCAAGGGGAGGGCATATGGCAGAGGATAAGAAAAACGCTGCTACGGGCGCCGCCTGTCCCACGGACCGCTTCGCCCCCGGCGCCCCCGCCCCTGCCGCGGCCGCGCCCTGCGCGCCTGGCGTCCCCGCCGGCGCGGGCGACCCGCGCGACGTGGCCGTGCCCGACCCGCGCGGCTCCGACGGCGTGGTGCGCTGCTGGGAGCTGCGCGGCTGCGCGGGGCTCTTCGGGCTGTACGAGCCCATGGCCGACGAATGCCCCCACGCCAACGACCCGCACTACGCGGTGTGCCCCGCCACCTGCACGTTCTCGCAGTGCGAGCGCCCGTGGCACCGGCTCGCTGGCGGGCTCGAGCTTCTCGACCCCGCGGTGGACCGCTTCCAGGCGATCAAGGAGCAGTGCCGCACCTGCGCGCACTTCATCGCGCACGGCCCGCGCGTGGGCGAGAAGCCCGTGGCGCCGCGCATGCGCCGCGCCTAGGCCGCCGGCCGTCGGGGCGGGCGCGGGCGGCAGGGCGTGCGGCGCCCACCATCCGCACCCGTCTCGCCGGCAGGTCCGCGCGTCCTTCTCGCAGAGCCGCGCTGCATGCGTTCGAGAGAGAGGAAATGCCCATGCTCAACGAGCTTTACCATATGCTCGACCCGGTGGCGTTCTCAGCCGGGCCCATCACCATCTACTGGTACGGCCTGGCTTACGTGGTGGGCGCTGTCATCACCGGCGTGGTGATGTGGCGCACAGCGCGCCGCTGGGGCTTGGGGTTCACCGTGGACGACGCCATGAGCATCGTCATCGGCGTGGTCTTCGGGCTCATCATCGGCGCGCGCCTGTTCTACGTGGTGTTCTACGGCGACGGGTACTACTTTGCGCACCCGCTTGAGATCTTCGCCACCAACCACGGCGGGATGAGCTTCCACGGCGGCTTTGTGGGTGGCATCCTGGGCGGCCTGGTGGTGTGCCGCGCGCTCAAGCTCAACCCCATGACGGTGGCCGACCTCGCCGTGATCGGCGCGCCCATCGCGCTTGCGCTCGGGCGCTGCGCCAACTTCGTGAACGGCGAGCTGTGGGGCAAGCCCACCGACCTGCCTTGGGGCGTGGTCTTCGGCGGTGCTGCCGGCGACGTGGCGCGCCATCCCAGCCAGCTCTACGAGGCGTTTCTCGAGGGCGTGGTGCTGTTCTGCGTGCTCTACGCGCTGTCCCGCAAGGTGCCGCCGCGCGTGCAGGGCACCTTTCTGGGGACCTTTGCCACCGGCTACGGCATCGCGCGCTTCCTGGTGGAGTTCGTGCGCGTGCCCGACGCGCAGCTGGGCTACCTCTTCGGGCCTATCACCATGGGGCAGCTGCTCTCCGTTCCGGTGATCGTCGCTGGTGTTCTCGTGCTGGTTTGGGCTCACCGCCGCCAAGCGCCGCAGGTCTGCTATCTTGAGAAGCACGACGCGGCCTGACGTACAGGGTGGGCAGGCCGCGCGGTTTGTGAGGAGCAAGCGATGGACAGCATGACGACCGGTTTCTTTGTGCAGGTGCTTGGGGTTGTGGCCGTTGTCGCCGTCGTGTACGGGCTCATCCAGTTCGTGAAGTCGCTCCGGAAGCGCAACCGCGCCGACGATGACGCCGACCGCAGCCTTTTCGACGAGCGTTTCTAGCGAATGCGGACGCGCGGCGCGGTGCCGCTTGCCTTCGTTGCCGCAGGTGCCGAGGGCAAGGCGTCTCCGGTTCGCAGCGCGCCGCTCTGTTGCTTTCGTGGCCGCGCTTTTATCGCTTGGCCTTTGGTTGTAAACTAACAGTCTTGTATGAGTATCTTTCGGCCGCGACGTTGCCGCGGTTGCGTATGAGAAGGAGCTGTGCATGTCCGGTCACTCTAAATGGGCAACTACCAAGCATCGCAAGGGCGCGCAGGACGCTAAGCGCTCGGCGCTGTTTTCCAAGCTGAGCCGCAACATCACCGTTGCCGCCCGCCTGGGCAACGACCCCAACCCCGACAACAACGCCAGCTTGGCCGCTGCCGTGGCCAAGGCCAAGGCTCAGTCCATGCCCAAGGACAAGATCAAGAGCGCTATCGACAAGGCCTTCGGCACCGGCGCCGACGCCGCCGTGTACGAGAACATCGTCTACGAGGGCTACGGTCCGGCGGGCGTGGCCGTGTACGTCGAGTGCCTGACCGACAACCGCAACCGCACCGCCGCCGACGTGCGCTCGGCCTTCTCCCACGCGGGCGGCTCGCTGGGCACCTCCGGCTCGGTGGCGTTCCAGTTCGAGCGCAAGGGTCAGATCGTGGTTTCCAAGGAGATCGTGGACACCGAGTCCAAAAAGGAGGCCATGAAGGCCAACGGCGCCGCGGGCGACGAGGACGAGTTCATGATGGCCGTGGCCGAGGCCGGCGGCGAGGACTACGAGGACGCCGGCGACGAGTGGATCGTCTGGACCAACCCCGGCGAGCTCATGGCCGTCTCCAAGGGCATCGAGGAGCAGGGCGTGGAGGTCAAGGGCTCCGAGCTCACGATGGTCCCCACCACCCCCACCGCGGTGAGCCCGGCTGACGCCAAGAAGGTGCAGCGCCTGATCGACCGCCTGGAGGAGCTTGACGATGTTCAGGACGTGTACCACACCATGGACATGACCGACGAGGTCGTCGCCGCTCTGGAAGAGGAGTAAGGCACCCGTCCGGGTTTTCTTGCAAAGCGCCGTCGCGGCCCTGCGCTGCGGCGGCGCTTTGGGTACGAGGGGTACACGCGTCGGCGCGCTTGCGCGCCTGGGCTGAGAGGAGGAGTGCGTGCGCTTGGTGAAACGGCTGGTGCTTATCGTCTACGCGCTGGCGTGCGCGGCGGGCGTGGGCGCCTTGGCGCTTGCCTGGGCCGAGCCCTGGACGGGCGTCTCTCTAGCCGCCTACGGGGTGGACCTGCGGGCGCTTCCCTTCAGCGCCGTGCTGGCGGGATGCTTGGGCATCGTGGCGCTGGGCGCGCTCGTGACGCTTCTCCGCGCGCTGTTCTCGCCCCGTCCGGCACCGCGTGCCGTGCATCCGGCAGGCTCCGAGCACATTGAGGTTACCGTGCGCGCGCTTGAGTCGAGCGTGCGGGCAGCCGTCGAGGAGGGCGACGCGTTTCTGGTGGAAAGCGTTGCCGGCAAGGTGCGCCGCCGCAAGCCCGGTGAGGCGCGCTTTGACGTGGAGGCCATCCCGCTGGTGGAGGAGAACCTGCGGGACGAGGCCTGCGCCGCGCAGAAGCGCGCTGCGGCCGCGTGCGAGCGCCTGCTGGGCGTTGCATGCGCCGAGGTGCGCGTGAGGGTGCTCCCCGCCAAGACCGTGACCGTTCGGAAGGAGTCGAACGATGAGTGAGGACGTAAAAGCCGGCAAGAAAGCACCCAAGACGGTGATCGAGCAGGCGGCTGCCGCGGCTGGCGCGTCCGCCAAAAAGGGGCGCGCGGCTAAGGAGGGAGCCTCGGACAAGGCTTCGTCCAAGCGCCCGCGCCCGAACCGCGACGAGGCTGGCGCTTCCAAGGGACTGCCCGGCACCATGCGCGCCGTGCGCGACGTGCTGGGCGACACCGACGAGCACATCGGGCGCTACGCCGGCTCGCACCGCAACACGGTGCTTTTCGGCCTTATCGGCCTGGTGGCGGCGCTGGCCGTGCTGTTTCTGGGCTTCTGGCGCACGCTTGTGATCGCCGTCTTCGTTTTGGTGGGCGTGATCATAGGGCAGGCGCTTGATGGGGATAATGGCATCATCAACTTCTTCCGGCGCCACTTCGGCGGGCGTTAGCGCCCAGCTCTCAGGCCGGCAGACCAACCGATACGCAAAGGAGCGCTGCGATGGCACACGATACCAACCCTACCGCTGAGAAGGACGAGGCCCTGGATCAGGAGGTTCAGGCTGCCGAGCAGGATACCGCCGCTGCCGGGGAGGCCGAGCAGCCAACCGAGCAGGACGCCGAGCCCGAGGCTGCCGGGGAGGATGCCGTCTCCGCACCCGAGGCTGACGCCGACGCCGAGTCCGGCGAGGACGATGAGGACTCCGAGGACTCGCTGACCTACTCCAACGGCGTGATCGAGAAGATCGTCGCCATGGCCACGCGCACCGTGCCGCACGTGCTCGGCATGAAGGGCAACCTGATGCATTTCGTGCAGGAGCAGTTCGGTGCCGAGAACCTCGCCAAGGGCGTCACCGTCGAGGTCACCGACGACAACCGCGTGCTCGTGCACATCTCGGTCATCATCGAGTACGGCGCCTACGCGCCGGCCATCTTCGACGACGTGAAGGTTGCCGTGAGCGAGGCTCTCGAGCAGATGACGGGGCTGGAGGTCGCCGGCATCAACCTGCGCATCGAGGACGTCATCACGCGCGAGGAGTACGAGGCCAAACGTCGCCACTCCTCCGATCACAAGGACGAGGGCGCCGAGGAGTAGCGCGCGTTCATACAGGATCCCCCCGGAGGGGCCTTGCTCTTTCTCACGCTCGAGGCTTTGCGATCTCGCTTAGAGAAAGAGCAAGGCCCCTCCTCGCATGCGCATGCGGACCAGCGCTCCTCGGCGCGCGCGGGGCGGAGGAGCGGCGACAGGCGTTTGGTGAGATCAAAATCAACAGGGGAGGGGGTTGGGGTTGAAGCGGGGGCGGGTTATGGGGTGCTTGCTTTAGGGGAGCCTGGGGTTATCGTGCCGCCCGCAGTTCTGCAGACGCAGGAGATGCCGTTTCCGGCATCTCCGTCGCGTCGAAGCTGTTTGAGCACGGGATGATAACCCCAGGCTCCCCGTGACGTTGCCCGTGCGTAACCCCGGGCTTGCGCCGGCGGGCTTCTCGCGCTGCTCGTCCAACTGTTTCGGGAGCGTTTCGGCTTGACGGGCTGGCGGGGGCACGTTAAGCTACACCACATGTTTACGAATTCCGCACATATGATGATGGCCATGGAGATGCCCTCGCCCGGGCACCTTGCCGCATGCCTCGCGTGCGGTGAGACCGGGCGCCTTTGATAGGCTGTCTCCGGCGGGAGGCAGTCTCCCCATTGGTCGATTATCGAGCGGAGCTACCCTCGTGATTCAAATCAAACACCTCTTCAAGACGTACGGCGAGGTCGACAGCGGCGCGCATGCGCTGGAAGACGTGTCGATCGACATCGCGGACGGCGACATCGTCGGCATCATCGGCATGAGCGGCGCCGGCAAGTCCACGCTGGTGCGCTGCATCAACCTGCTTGAGCGGCCCACCTCGGGTCAGATCGTGGTGGACGGGCAAGACGTTGTGGGTCTGTCCGGCGCGGCGCTGCGCGCCTACCGCCGCCGCGTGGCCATGATCTTCCAGAGCTTCGGCCTGCTGTCCCAAAAGACGGTGCTTGCCAACGTGTGCTTCCCGTACCTGGCGGCAACCGGCAAGGTCACGGCGGAGAACCGCGCCCGCGCGCTCGAGCTTCTCGACCTGGTGGGGCTGAAGGAGAAGGCTGCGTCCTACCCCTCGCAGCTCTCCGGCGGGCAGCAGCAGCGCGTGGCCATTGCCCGCGCGCTCGCGTGCGAGCCCGAGTACATCCTGTGCGACGAGGCCACGAGCGCCCTCGACCCCGCGAGCACCAATACCATCCTGAAGCTTCTGCGCGACATCAACCGCGAGACGGGCGTGACCGTCATCGTGATCACCCATTCCATGGGCGTGGTCGAGAAGATCTGCCGCAACGTGGTGGTGCTCGACCACGGGCGCGTGGTGGAGCAGGGCAGCGTGGCCGACGTGTTTGCCGACCCGCGCTCCGACGCAGCCAAGGTGCTCCTCGAAAGGGTTGATTGGGATGCTTAACGAACTTGCCGCGTTCGCCGACGAGTACGGCGAGCTTTTGCTCGAGGGCACGGGCGCCACGGTCGTGATGCTGATCGTGCCCACGCTGGTCTCCTATGTTATCGGCCTGGCCCTGGGCGTGGTGCTCTACCTCACCGCCCCCGGGTCGCTCAGGCCGCACCCCAAGCTCAACGCGGTGCTGGGCTGGGTGGTCAACATCTGCCGCTCGTTCCCGTTCATCGTGCTGATGATCTCGATCATCCCGTTCACGCGCATCGTCATAGGCACGTCGTCGGGCATCCTCGGCACGGTGCCCCCGCTGGTCCTTTCCACCTCGCCGTTCATCGCGCGCATGGTGGAGCAGTCGCTGGCCGAGGTTCCGCGCGAGAGCGTCGAGGCCGTCGAGGCCTGCGGCGCCAGCACCCCGCGCGTCGTGTTCTCCGCGCTGCTGCCCGAGGCCATGCCGTCGCTCGTGCGCGGCGTGGCGGTGACCCTCATCGCGGTGCTCGGCTACACGGCCATCGCCGGCGCGGTGGGCGCAGGCGGCCTGGGCGACATCGCCATCCGCTACGGCTACTACCGCTACCAGACCGAGGTCATGATCGCGGCCATCGTCATCCTCGTCGTGATCGTCCAGGTGATCCAAAGCGTGTGCGACATCGTCGCCCGCAAGGTCGACCACCGCACGCAGGGCTAGCGCCGCCTCACAGCTCCCGTCGCCGCATCGGCTCTTATCACCTTCGCTTATCTGCTGAACTCGTGTGCAACCGGCGCCCCCGGGCGCCTCAAGAAAGGAAGTCTCTCCCATGAACACCAACGCCTTCATCTCCCGTCGCTCCCTGCTTGCCGGTCTGGCCGGCCTGGCCGCGGTAGCGCCGCTTGCCGCCTGCAGCTCCAACGACGGCGCCGCCGGCTCGGCTGCCGCCGAGACCCAGACGCTCGTGGTGGCCGCCAGCCCCTCGCCGCACGCGGTGATCCTGAACGACTACGCCAAGCCGATCCTGGCCGAGCAGGGCATCGAGCTCGAGGTCAAGGAGTACACCGACTACATCCTGCCGAACCAGGACACCACCTCCGGCGACGTTGACGCCAACTACTTCCAGCACATCAACTACCTCAACAACTACAACGAAGAGAACGGCACCGACCTGGTGAACGTGGGCAAGATCCACTTCGAGCCGATGGGCGTGTTCCCGGGCAAGTCCTCCGACATCGACAACGTGGCCGACGGCGCCACCATCGCCGTGCCGAACGACCCCACCAACGAGGGCCGCGCGCTGCTGCTGCTCCAGGACCTGGGCCTCATCACCCTTGACGAGGACGCCGGCATCACCGCCACCCCCAACGACATCGTGGACAACCCCAAGGGCCTGCAGTTCTCCGAGCAGGAGGCCGCGGCGCTTCCGCGCACCGTGTCCGACGTTGACTTCGCCGTCATCAACGGCAACTACGCCATCGACGCCGGCCTCAAGCTCGAGGACGCGGTGGCTCAGGAGGACGCGCAGTCCGACGTCATCCAGAACGAGTACGCCAACGTCATCGTGACCACCCCCGAGCTCGAGGACGACGAGCGCATCACGGCGCTGGTTGAGGCGCTGCAGACCGAGGACTTCAAGGACTACCTGCAGGAGACCTTCGGCGACGCCGTGCAGCCGGCGTTCTAAGGAGCGCAACGCAGCGGTGCCGCCGAGGTCCCGCAGAGATTTCGGCAAAGAGGGCTCGAACGCCGGGAAACCTGGCGTCCGAGCCCTCTGTCGTCCGACGCTTGGGGCGTGTTTATAGTGCGGCACGCGGGACGGGGGATTTGGGAGACGTGGCTGTGGGCCCAAATGCGCGCACCTGCCATGGGGGACGGGTACGGGTGGCAGAGTGCGCAGCACACTCTGCCACCCGTACCCGTCCCCCATGGCAGGTTGCTAGCGCGCGTCCTCGGCGAGGAAGTCCACCGCGTACTGGGCGGTGAGCATGGCGCCTTTGGGCAGCACGCTCTCATCGACCGTGTAATAACAGGAGTGCTGCGCGTAGACGGCGCCGACCTCGGGGTTGCGGGTGCCGAGAAACGCCAGCACGCCCGGGACGCGTGCCAGATACTCGGAGAAGTCCTCGCCCGAAAGGGTGCCGCGGTAGCTGCCAACCGCCGGCTCGCCCAGCACCTTGGCGACGGAGGCACGGCAGCGCTTTGAGGCGGCGGGGTCGTTCACCACGCAGGAGTGGGCGACGGTGTAGTTGGTGAGGGTCGCCGTGGCGCCTAAGGCCTCGGCGGTGTGGGATGCGATGCGGGCGATAAGCTCGGGCATGCGGCGGTGGGTGTCCTCGCCGTAGGTGCGCACCGTGCCGGTGAGGTAGGCGGTGCCTGCGATGACGTTGCGGGCCGTGCCGCCGTGAAGCTCGCCGATGGTCACCACCGCGGGCTCGAAGGGCGAGACGTCGCGGCTCACGATGGTTTGCAGGGCGTTGACGATCTCAGCCGCGGCGACGATGGCGTCCGCCCCGCGCTGCGGCATGGCGCCGTGGCACGAGGTGCCCTCCACGTCGATGCGGAACCAGTCGGTGCTTGCCATGCGCGGACCCGGCTCGCATGACACGGTGCCGGCGTCAACCTCGCTCCAGATATGCTGGGCAAAGACCCCGTCGACGCCGTCGAGCACACCGGCGTCGATCATCATGCGCGCACCGCTGCCGTTCTCCTCGGACGGCTGGAAAACGACGCGGGCCTCGCCGTGGAGCGCGTCGGTCAGGGCGGCGAGGATGCGGCAGGCGCCGAGCAGCATGGCGATGTGGCAGTCGTGTCCGCACGCGTGCATGAGGCCGGCGTTTTGGCTGGCAAACGGCGCGCCGGTGCGCTCGGTCACGCGCAGCGCGTCGATGTCCGCGCGCACCAGGATGCGCCGGCGCGGCGTGCCGTCTGCGCGGTAGGCGGCCGGCGCCGTCCCGCTGATGGTGGCGACGAGTCCCGTTTCCAGCGGGCGGACGTAGGGGATTTTCAGGGCGTCGAGCTCGCGTGCGATCGCGGCCGTGGTCTCAAACTCTTCCAGGCTGGGCTCTGGGTGCGCATGGAAGCGCCGCCGCAGCTCTATGATGCGACGTGCGTATTGCGCCCCCAGCTCTTGGATCCGCTCCGTGACGCTGTTGTCGTGTGCGCTCATGGTTGCCCCTCCGTCCGTTGCCGCCTGCGTCTACGATCATACGCCCGTGGGACCTTCTCGCCGAGTCAGCGTTCGCCGGCCCAGGTGCGACCTCCGATCATATGCTCGCAGGGTTCTTCTCGTGTGGCCGGACGCCGCGGGGGTCTGGCCGCACCGTCGCCGTCAAACTGGCCGAAGAGATGGGGAGCACGCGCGCCGCGGGGGGTTGGCCGCACTGCCGCTTCCGAGCTGGCTGAGGAGATGAGGAGCACGTGCGTTGTGGGGGTACCGTTGCCGCCAAACTGGCCAAGGAAATGAGGGGCCTGCGCGCTGAGGGGACTGGGTACACCGCCACCGAGCTAGTCGAGAAGATGGAGGCCCGCGTGTCGCGAGGCCCGGGTGCTGATTTCTCTCGACAGACGCAGCCTGCCTGAGGGTTCTAGGCCGAGATGTGCGGATTCTTCTTGGCAGGTTCAAGTTGGGGAGGGTGCTTGCAGCTGAAAAGCTCGTATCTGCCGAGAAGAACATGCCGGGAGGGTTCTGTGCGAGAGGCTGTTTTTGTATCTGCCAAGTAGAGTGCGCAGAAACACGGCTAAAAGGCTCTACCTGCATGAATCTGTCGAGAAGAACGTGCACCAAGCGTTTGCGCGGTGTGCGGCCCATGTATCTGCCAAGTAACGTGTGCGGGAACGCGGCCATGGGGTGGCGCCTGCCCGAATCTGCCGAGAAGAACGTGCATCCAGCGTGTGCGCGGTGCGCGGCCTTTGTACTTGTCGAGAAGAACGCGCGGCGCGGCGGCTCATGCAGATTCTTCTCGGCAGGTACGGTCGAGGTTGCCCGTGCGTGACGGCGCCCTTGCCTGTCAGCAGTCCCGGTGTCCGTTGCCGCCGACGCCTCCGATCATGCACCGGCGGGGCGGGAGGTCGCGGGGGTTTGCGCCTACCCGCTCGCACCCGCAAGGGAAGCGGGCGCGCCCTTCTCTTACGCTCATAAAATCTAAGTGCCGTTTTATAAGATTTTTTGATTTGCATTGTATAAGCCAGCGTGGGTGGGTATTATTCACAGCGGCATTAAAAGACGGGGTGCCGGGGCCGCGCGCCCGGGCATCAAAAAGGAGGCATGTGCCATGAATCTTAAGCCGCTTGGTGATCGCGTTTTGGTGAAGCCGGCCGCTGCGGAGCAGAAGACCGCTTCGGGCCTGTACATCGCGAGCAACGCGCAGGAGAAGCCCCAGCGCGGCGAGGTCATCGCCGTGGGCGCCGGCAAGCTCGGCGACGACGGCAACCGCCTGCCCATGGACGTCAAGGCTGGCGACGTCGTGATCTACGGCAAGTACGGCGGCAACGAGGTCAAGGTCGACGGCGAGGATTACCTGCTCATGCGCGCCGACGACATCTACGCCATCGTCGAGGAGTAAGCGCTGAGCGGCGTCGGGGAGCGAGAGGCTCCGCGGCGCTCGTAGCTGAACGATCTTCTCGCCCGCACGCGGGCAAACCAAAGCATTCAGGAGGAACAGATAATGGCTAAGGAAATCAAGTTCGATACCGAGGCGCGCACCAAGCTCGCCAAGGGCGTCAACACCCTGGCTGACGCCGTCAAGGTCACCATGGGCCCCAAGGGCCGTTACGTGGCGCTGCAGCGTTCCTACGGCGCCCCCACGATCACCAACGACGGCGTGTCCGTTGCCAAGGAGATCGAGCTCGAGGACAACATCGAGAACATGGGCGCCCAGCTGGTGAAGGAGGTCGCCACCAAGACCAACGACACCGTGGGTGACGGCACCACCACCGCCACGCTGCTTGCCCAGGTCATCGTGAACGAGGGTCTGCGCAACGTGGCCGCCGGCGCCAACCCGCTGGCCATCCGTCGCGGCATCGACAAGGCCGTCAACGCCGTCGTGGACGAGATGAAGAAGCAGGCCAAGCAGATCGAGACCAAGGAGCAGATCGCCTCGGTCGGCACCATCTCCGCTGGCGACCCCAACGTCGGCGCCAAGATCTCCGACGCCATGGACGTGGTGGGCAAGGACGGCGTCATCACCGTTGAGGACGGCCAGACCTTCGACATCACCATCGACACCGTCGAGGGCATGCAGTTCGACAAGGGCTACGTCTCCGCGTACTTCATCACCGACAACGACCGCATGGAGGCCGTGCTCAAGGATCCCTACATCCTGATCACCGACCAGAAGATCTCCAACGTGCAGGACATCATGCCGGTTCTCGAGGCTGTGCAGCGCGCCGGCCGCCCGCTCCTCATCATCGCTGAGGACATCGACGGCGAGGCTCTGCCCACCCTCATCCTCAACAAGATCCGCGGCGCCCTCAACGTCTGCGCTGTGAAGGCCCCGGGCTACGGCGATCGCCGCAAGCGCATGCTCGAGGACATCGCCGTGGTGACCGGCGGCCAGGCCGCGCTCGACGAGCTGGGCATCAAGGTTGCCGACATCACCGGCGACATGCTCGGCACCGCCAAGTCCGTGACCGTGACCAAGGACAACACCACCATCGTCGACGGCGCGGGCACCAAGGAGGCCATCGAGGGCCGTGCTGCCCAGATCAAGGCCGAGCTCGACGTCACTGATTCTGACTTCGACCGCGAGAAGCTCCAGGAGCGTCTGGCCAAGCTCTCCGGCGGCGTGGCCGTCATCAAGGTGGGCGCTGCCACCGAGACCGAGCTCAAGGAGATCAAGCACCGCGTCGAGGACGCCCTGCAGGCTACCCGCGCGGCTGTTGAGGAGGGCATCGTCGCCGGCGGCGGCGTGGCCTTCATGGACGCCATCCCTGCGCTCGACGGCATCTCCGTCGAGGATCCCGAGGAGCAGATCGGCATCGACATCATCAAGCGCGCGCTGACCGCGCCGGTGGCTACCATCGCCGCCAACGCCGGTTACGAGGGCTCCGTGGTTGTCGACAAGATCAAGAACCTGCCGGCTGGCGAGGGTCTGAACTCTGCTAACGGCGAGTGGGGCAACATGATCGACATGGGCGTGCTCGACCCGGTCAAGGTCACCCGCACCACGCTGCAGAACGCCGCGTCTGTGGCCAGCCTGATCCTCATCACCGAGGCGACCGTCTCCGACGTGCCGAAGAACACCTCCATCGAGGACGCCATCACCGCGGCTGCCGCGGCCGGCGGCCAGGGTGGCATGTACTAACAGCTAGGGATTCACTCCCTGAACGGAGGCCCCGCCCATTCCTTCGCCGATGTCCTCGCGCTTCGCGCTGCGGATTACGGCTTCGGAATGGGCGGGGCCTCCTGCGTTTATCCGCTTGCTGTTCTCGGGCGAGAAGGGCTTGCTGGGGCTCTTTTGTTTTGCGGCAATGGGCCCAGATTTGTTGCGGGCGTGTGCGCTTACTTGGCTGCGTCGGTGGACTCCATGATGCGGCGCAGGCGGTCGCGGGTGGCCTCGAGGTTGCCCTTTTTCAGCTCGTGTTCCCAGATCACCTCGACGCGCCAGCCGAGCGCTTTGAGGGCCGCCTGGTTCTCGGCGTCGCGCTCCACGTTGCGGCGGAACTTGGCCTCCCAGTACTCGGAATGGGTTTTGACGCTGGGCGGGTTGCATACCGCGCACCTATGCCAGAAGCAGCCGTTTACCAGCAAGGCCAGCTTGCGACCGGGGAACACGATGTCGGGGCGCCCCGGGAGCTTGCCCCACTGCAGGCGGTAGCCCGGATAGCCCAGCTCGCGCAGCAGCTTGCGGACGATAAGCTCGGGTTTGGTGTTGGCGCGCTTGTTGCCTTGCATGGACTTGCGCACGTGCGCGTTGGAAGCGGCAGGAGCCTTGGCGGGGACGCGGGTCGCCGCCGGCCTCGGCACGGGTGCGGGTCGCGTGCGCGCCCGCCCGCGTTCTGTGCGCGTGCGTTCGCCGCGCACGCGCGCCACCAGGGTGTTCATCCTGCGAGCTCGAGCCATCTTATGCCTTTCGTAGTCAATCACGGGTGATTATACCGGCACCCGCCGCGCTGGCGTACAATAATCAACTGCATGCTTTGTTACGCCTATCTGTGTGAGGGGACGAACGTGGCACAGAAACGCGACCTTTTCGACGATCTTATCGACATCAGCAAGGACTTCGGGGCGCTTAAGAACCCGCTCACCGGGGTGACCGACGCGCTGATGGGCATCGACAGCCCCGACGCGCCGCAGTACAACCCGGACGATTACAAAGAGCGCCCGCGCGCCAACACGCTGCCGTGCCTTGCGTGCAAGTCCGAGAAGAGCTCGTGCACGGCGTGCGTGGACGTGTGCCCCGTCGACGCCATCGAGGTGGACGACGGCAGCATCAACATCGCCGACACCTGCCGCAAGTGCGGCCTGTGCGTAGGGGTTTGCCCCACCGAGGCGTTTGTGTCGGTGAAGCTCGCGCCCAAGAAGCTCTACGACAAGGTGGCTGCCGCGGCTGCCGCGTACGAGACCGCCTACGTCACCTGCACCCGCGCGCTCAAGCGCATGCCGCGCGAGAACGAGGTGGTTATCGGCTGCATCGGTGACGTCACGCCCGAGACGTGGTTCTCGCTTATGGTCGACTACCCCAACGTCAGCGTGTACCTGCCGCTTGGCATCTGCGACAAGTGCAAGAACACCACGGGCGAGGAGACGCTGGGCGATCACATCGCCCAAGCCGAGGAATGGGCCGGCACCGGCATGGGGCTCGGGGTCGAGCCCGGCGACCTGACGTGCGCCAAGCGCCGCGAGTTCGAGCGCAAGGAGTTCATGGACAAGATCATGAAGTCCACCGGTCTTGCGGTGAGCGCCATGAACCCCGCCGTAGCCGCGGTGACGAGCGTGGCCCAGCGCATGAAGGAGCACTCCAAGCGCATCTCCGACCTGGAGCGGACGCTTAACGCGGCCTGTGGCGTCAACACCGAGCGCCGCCGCCGCATCCTCACGCAGGGACGTCAGCTCATGCTGACCTCGCTGCGCAGCCGTCCGGAGCTTGCGGAGAACATCTCGATCCGTCTGCCCGAGTGCGACTACATGGCCTGCACCCTGTGCGGCGACTGCGTGCGCATGTGCCCGCTGCACGCCAACGACCTGGTGAACGGCGGGCGGTTCACGGTTGAGCCCACCTACTGCGTGGGCTGCGGCCTGTGCGCCGAGGTGTGCGAGGCCCACGCCCTCGCCATGGTCGAGCATTCCGGCGAGGAGCTCGTGGTGCCCGACCCCGAGGCCGAGAAGAAGGCTGCGGAGGCCGCCAAGGCCCGGGCCGAGGCTGCCAAGCTCAAGCAGGAAGGCAAGGAGAAGCTGAACAAGCTCCTCGACAAGGTCGAGAAGCTTGCGGACTAAAGGAGACGCAATGGCACTTTCCATCGGCATCGTGGGGCTTCCCAACGTGGGCAAGTCGACGCTGTTCACCGCGCTCACCAAGAAGGGCGGCCTGGCTGCGAACTACCCCTTCGCCACGATCGACCCCAACATCGGCATCGTGGACGTGCCCGACGAGCGCCTGCAGAAGCTCGCCGACATGGTGCATCCGGGACGCATCGTTCCGGCCACCGTTGAGTTCGTGGACATCGCCGGCTTGGTGAAGGGCGCCAACGAGGGCGAGGGCCTGGGCAACCAGTTCCTCGCGAACATCCGCGAGACCGACGCCATCTGCGAGGTCGTGCGCTACTTCAAGGACCCCAACGTCATGCGCGAGGTAGGTCGCACGGCCGACTTCGTCGACCCGACGGGCGACGCCGAGACCATCATGACCGAGCTCATCTTGGCCGACATCCAGACGCTGGAAAAGCAGCTGCCCAAGCTCGAGAAGGAAGCCAAGCGCGACAAGGACCTCGCCCCGAAGCTCAACGTGGCCAAGCGCCTGGCGGCGTGGCTGGACGAGGGCAACCGCGCGGCCACCATGGAGATGACCGACGAGGAGCGCGCCGCCGCCAAGGGGTTGTTCCTGCTCACGATGAAGCCGATCCTCTACGTTGCCAACGTTGACGAGGACATGCTGGGCGAGCAGTTCGAGCCCATCGACGGGGTGGCGCCGATCCCGATCTGCGCGAAGGTGGAGGCCGAGCTGTCGGAGCTCGATCCGGAGGAGGCCGCCGAGTACCTGGAGAGCCTGGGGCTCGAGCATTCCGGCTTGGAGACGCTGGCCCAGGCGGCGTACAAGCTGCTCGGGCTGCAGTCGTTCTTCACGGCGGGCCCCATGGAGGTGAAGGCCTGGACGGTGCGCCAAGGTGCCACCGCTCCGCAGGCTGCCGGCGTGATTCACTCCGACTTCGAGCGCGGCTTCATCAAGGCCGAGGTCATCAGCTACGACGATTACATCGAGCTGGGCGGTGAGCAGGGCGCCAAGGCGGCCGGGCGTCTGCGCATGGAGGGCAAGGACTACGTCATGGCTGACGGAGACGTCGTGCACTTCCGGTTCAACGTGTAGGTGCTCCCGGCGGCCCCTCGGCTCTCTCTTTATAAGCGAGATCCGCGCAGCGCTCGAGCGTTAAAGAGAGAGCCGAGGGGCCGTTGCATGCGTCTTGTTAGCTACTGCGCTATGCCCAGTTCTTCTTTGAGGGCTTTTTGGAGCAGCTGTGAGAAGTTGATGCCAGCGGCTTTTGCTGCATCGTTGAGCCAGCGGGGGATGGAAAGCGTTTTCTTTACGGGTGCGCAAAAGTGTAGGGCGGCGTATTCGTCCACGTCGACGGCGACCATGGTTTTGAAGCCGTGCGGCTCCGGATGCTCCTCACCGGGCTCCCAGAGTTTGTTCCACTCGCCCTCGAAGTCAACGTCTTCAAGCGGGGAAGGCTCAGGGATCTGATGCCCTTCCAAGCGCTCTGTAAAGATCCAGCCCGCCATGCAGTCGATTGCCATCTCCATGGCGTCTTCGATGCTCGAGCCGCACGTGTTCGCGCCCGGCAGGTCAGGGATAAACACGCTGTAGCCGGTGCCGTCTTCATAAAAACAGGCGGGGTAGGTGCTGACCATGCGAATCGCTCCTTCTCAACTCCCGCGTCGTGCAAGATGCGATGCGCGAGTCCGATGCCTATGCCTTTTCCCTTGTGAAAAGGGATTACGACTTTGCCGGGCAAATGCGGATGTCGATAGTATCGGTGCGACCCACGCTGTCCGACGCATCTCCATTCCTTACGCTTAATGATCCGTTCTAACTCTCGCGGCTTCGTAATCATACCCTTCTCCTGTCAAAAGTATACGTATGAAATCATTACGTATAATCTTTGCTGTATGAGAAGAGCATGGCAGAGGGATCCAACGCTTTTCCGGCGATTGCTTGTTGCATTCTTGGTGCGCTGCCTGGCTGCTTTTAGCAGCAACTTATCTTTGCGCAGATAGCAGACGGGCAGCGACCCGCTGGAACACCGTCTGCATCATGGCTCTCGGAATAAAACGCAACAAAACGCGCATGGTTCGTGAGTTTTATCTCCGCTGTTACAGCGCCGAGGGCAGGCGGTCGTGGTTGACGGGGCGGTAGAACAGGCCCTGGAGGATCGCCGGATCGGTGGTTTGGCCGAGGGCCCACATGGTTTTGGCCACGAGAGCCTCGGTGGTCATGTCGTCGCCCTTGAGGATGCCGGGGAGCTCGGCGTAGGCGCGGCCGACCTCGTACACGCCCAGGTCGAGCCCCTCCTCGGGTACCTGCGTGGTCACCACGAGCGCGCGGCCAGATCCCACCCAGTCGAACACGGCGTCGTGGAAGAGGTCGGGGATGCCGCCGATGCCGAAGGTCTCAACGATCACGGCGTCGTAGTCGGGTTTGAGCCGCGAGAGGACCGCCGGGTTGAGGCCCGGGGTGAGCTTGAGGGCGCAGACGCGGTCGTTCAGCTGGTCGTACACGTGGACGGGGCGCTCCTTGTCGCTCTCCCAGCCGAGGGCGCCGGAAGGGGCGGGGGAGAGGGCGTCCGCGCGGGCGCCGTAGCTGTTGATCTTCTTCTCCTGCTCCAGAGCGTAACGCGAGCGCGCGGCGTCCTCCGCGCGGATGATGCGGTTGCCGCGGATAAGCGCCACCTCGGGGAAGTTCACGCTGGTGAAGGCGTTGAAGCTCATGGTGCGCTGCTTGCGGGCGCGGGTGCCGGCCACCACGGCGCCGCCGAAGACGATAACCACGTCGCGGCTGCGCGGGTCGGTGGCGTACAGCAGGCTCTGGTAGAGGTTGAGCTTGGCGTCGGTGAAAGGGCTGGCCATGGGCTGCTGCGATCCGGTGAGCACGATGGGCTTGGGGCTGCCTTGGATGAGGTAGGAGAGGGCTGCCGCGGTGTAGGCCATGGTGTCGGTGCCGTGCAGGATGACGAAGCCGTCGAAGCTGTCATAGGCATCCATGACGGCGTTGCGGATGGCGAGCCACCGGTTCGGGCCCATGTTGGTGCTGTCGATGTTCATAAGCTGCTGGATCTCGAGCTGGCAGAGACCCTGGATCTCGGGGACGTAAGCGGCGAGCTCGCGGCCGGAGAGCGCGGGGGCGAGGCCGGCGCCGTCCTCGGCCGAGGCGATGGTGCCGCCGGTGGCGATCATGAGGATGCGTTTCATGGGTGCCTTTCGCACGGGGTTGCGGGCGGCGCCGCGCGAGCGCCGCAGTTGCCTCTCAGTATACTCGCCGCGTGCCTTCAGCTGGTTAACACGCCTGCGCAGATGCGCTATAGTTTCCCCCGTCTGTATCAAAGGGTCCAAAGGGGTAGCAAGAAGGCATGAAGACGCTTTACCTGATGCGGCACGGTCAGACCATGTTCAACGTGCGCCGCAAGATCCAAGGCTGGTGCGACTCACCGCTCACCGAGCTGGGCTGCGAGCAGGCGCTGCGCGCGCGGCGGTACTTCGAGGGCGCGGGCATCTCGTTCGACCACGTGTACTGCTCGTCGGCCGGCCGCGCGTGCGAGACGGCCGCGCTGGTGAGCGACGTGCCCTACACGCCCACCACCGGCCTGCGCGAGTGGGGCTTCGGGCTGTTCGAGGGGGAGAGCCGCCTGCTCATGCCGCCCACCCCCTGGGGCGACTTCTTCGCCGACTTCGAGGGCGAGCGCGAGGCCGACGTGCAGCGCCGCCTGTGCGACACCATGACCGAGATCATGCTGCGCGACAACCACGACGTGGTGCTGGCCATCTCGCACGGGGCGGCGTGCATGGAGTTCATGCGCGCTTGGCAGCCCTACGCGGCCTTCCGTTACGACGGCATCCCCGGCAACTGCGGCATCATGCGCTTCGAGGTCCGTCCGGCGGGCGAGAAGAAATGCTGCGCGGAGAAGCCCGCGGCGACGCCGTCTGCCGGCTCCACCGGCGCCTTCCCGGTTCCCGCGCCGCCCAAGCTGATCTTCACGCTGGTGGACGTGATGGAGCCCGACCCCGAGGAGATCAACAACAACTAAGCGCGGAAAGGCGGGGCCATGGCAGGTCGCTCATGCGCGGGGCGTCTCTCCGGCCGGCAGATGCTGGTGGTGGGCGCCACGCTGTTCTCGATGTTCTTCGGGGCGGGGAACCTCATCCTCCCGCCGCTTTTGGGCGCCCAAGCGGGGCAAGAGGCCCTGCCGGCGCTGGCGGGCTTTTTGGTGAGCGCGATCGGCTTGCCGGTGCTGGGCATCGTGGCCGTTGCTCTGGCCGGTGACCTCAAGCAGCTCGCGGGACGCGTGAGCGGCTGGTTCGCGGCGCTGTTCGCCGTGCTGGTTTACCTCGCCATCGGGCCGTGCCTGGCCATTCCGCGCACCAGCTCCACGGCGTTCGAGATGCTCGCGCCGCTGCTGCCGGCGGGGGTCTCGCCCCAGGCGGCGTCGGCGGTGTTCTCGTGCGTGTTTTTCGCCGTGGCCTTTGCGCTCGCCCTCAAGCCCGGCAAGCTCTCCCACGTGCTGGGGCGCGTGAGCGCGCCGGCGCTTATCGTGCTTATCGTCTGCGTGGTGGCCTCGTCGGTGGCAGCGCCTTTGGGCAGCGCGCAGCCGGCCGTGGAGCCCTACACCAACGCGCCGGCGGTGCAGGGGTTTGTGAACGGCTACCAGACGATGGATCTGCTTGCGGCGCTGTGCTTCGGCATCGTCATCGCGCTGAACGTGCGCGACATGGGCGTCGAGAAGCCCGCGCGCGTGGCGTTTGAGATCTCGCGGGCGGGCGTTGTCGCCGGCGTGCTGATGCTTCTGATCTACTGCGGGCTGGGCTGCGTGGGCGTGGTTACCAGCGCGGCGGTGCCGGGGGCCGGCAACGGCGCGCAGCTGCTCGTTGCCGCCGCGCAGGAGCACTTCGGCGTGGCGGGGACGGTCATCGTGGCGGCGATCTTCCTCATCGCGTGCCTGAACGTGTGCACCGGCCTTATCAGCAGCTGCGGCAGCTACTTTGCCGAGACCTTCCCGCGCGTGCCGTACGTGGCGTGGGCCGCCGCGTTCGCGGTGTTCTCGTGCGCGGTGTCGAACCTGGGGCTCACGGCCATCATCGCCTTCTCGGTGCCGCTCCTGGGTGCGCTGTACCCGGTGGCCATCGTGCTGGTGCTGATGGGCATGGCGTCGCGGCTGGTTGACCGCGTGCCGCAGGTGTGGAAATGGGTCGTGGGGCTCGTTGCGGCGGAGAGCGTGGCGGTGAGCCTGCGCGACGCCTTCGCCGCGGGCATGTGGCTGCCCTTCGACGTGCTGCCGGCGGCCGACCTGGGCCTGAGCTGGGTGGTGCCGGCGCTGGCGGGCGTGGCGGCAGGCGTGGCGCACGCCCTTATCGCCCAGCGGCGCGCTGCGGCGTAGCGGGCGCTTTTTGCGGCATGGGGTACAGGTGGGCCGCCCCGGCTGGTTGCGCGTTTGCGGCAGCCTGCCGGGGCGGCCCTTGCGTTGCGCGCAAGCTCCGGTGCACCTGCGGCGCGCCGGGGGCGTGCGTTTGCGCTGCTTGGTCGTGGGTTCTTAGCGAAACTCCCGCAAGCGGGGACAATACAGGTATGATGGGTGCATACGGCCAAGGCGGCGCCTGCGCGGGCGCCGCGCGTTTATCGAGAAAGGACTGCCGTGGCTCTCAACGGTAACGACCAGGTGCAGCAGAAGGTGCTCGTCCTCGATTTCGGCGCGCAGTACGGGCAGCTCATCGCCCGCCGCGTGCGTGATTTGCGCGTGTACTCGGAGATCGTGGCGTGCGACGCGCCGGCGGCGGAGATCGCGGCGATGAAGCCGTCCGCGATCATCCTGTCCGGCGGCCCGGCGAGCGTGTACGCCGAGGACGCGCCCAAGATCGACCCCGAGGTGCTTGAGCTGGGCGTACCGGTTCTGGGCTTTTGCTACGGCCACCAGATCATGGCCGTGACCCTGGGCGGCGAGGTCGCGCATTCCGAGGTGGGCGAGTACGGCCCGGCGGTCATCAGCCGCAGCGGCGCGTCTGAGCTTCTCGGCGACACGCCGGCCGAGCAGACCGTGTGGATGAGCCACCGCGACGCCGTTGACCGCGTGCCGGAGGGCTTCACGGTGACGAGCAAGACCGACGTGTGCCCCGTGGCGTCCATGGAGTGCCCGGAGCGCAAGCTCTACTCCACGCAGTTCCACCCCGAGGTGCGCCATACCGAGCACGGTCAGGAGATCCTCTCGAACTTCCTGTTCAACATCTGCGGGCTCGAGCCCACCTGGACCATGGACAACCTGGTTGAGCAGAAGGTGGCCGAGATCCGCGAGAAGGTCGGCGACGACCGCGTGATCCTGGCGCTTTCGGGCGGCGTGGACTCCAGCGTGGTGGCGGCGCTCGGCGCGCGCGCCATCGGCCGCCAGATGACCTGCGTGTTCGTGAACCACGGGCTTCTGCGCAAGGGCGAGCCCGAGCAGGTGGAGGAGGTCTTCACCAAGCAGTTCGACGTGGACTTCATCCACGTGCACGCCGAGGAGCGCTACGCGGCGCTGCTCGACGGCGTGACCGAGCCGGAGGAGAAGCGCCGGATCATCGGCACGCAGTTCTGGAACGAGTTCTTTGCCGTGGCCAAGCAGCTCGAGGAGGACGGGCGCCCGGTGAAGTACCTGGCGCAGGGCACCATCTACCCCGACATCATCGAGAGCGGCGCGCGCAAGACGGGCGGCAAGGCCAGCACCATCAAGAGCCACCACAACCTGATCCCGTTCCCCGAGGGCGTGCACTTTGACCTGATCGAGCCTTTGGACCACTTCTTCAAGGACGAGGTGCGCGCGCTCGGCCTGGCGCTGGGGCTGCCTGAGCACATCGTGTACCGCCAGCCGTTCCCGGGCCCGGGTTTGGCGATTCGCATCATCGGCGCAGTGAGCCCCGAGAAGCTGGAGATCCTGAAGAACGCCGACGCCATCGTGCGCGAGGAGCTGGACGCCTACAACCAGCGCCTGTTCGAGGAGACCGGCGAGCGCAACAGCGAGCACAGCTGCTGGCAGTACTTCGCCGTGCTGCCCGACATTCGCTCGGTCGGCGTGATGGGCGACGAGCGTACCTACGCGCGCCCGGTGATCCTGCGCGCCGTGGAGTCGAGCGACGCCATGACGGCGGACTGGGCCAAGCTGCCGTATGACGTGCTGGCGAGGATCTCCGGCCGCATCGTGGCCGAGGTGCCGGGCGTGAACCGCGTGGCCTACGACATCACGTCGAAGCCCCCGGCGACGATCGAGTGGGAGTAGGCTGACAGGGTTCTGACCTGCATTTTTGAGTGCCGCACTGTGCTGCTGAGTTTCGTTTCGTACGAAAGTCACGGCAAAGCCGCCAGCGACGGCGGTGAGTAAATACGATGATCTAGCCTCCGTTCCCATGTTGGGACGGAGGCTTTTTCTTTGGCTATTTACTCCCTTTCACCGGTAGTATCGCGAAAAGTGGTGTAGGGGCCTCCGCCCGGAATCTCTGATGAGCCGAACCTACGCTGCCATCGCCCTCTCGTCAAGCCCGGAGAGCGCCACGATCCTCGAGCGCGCCCTCGAGACCTGCTCCTCGGTCGGCTCCGGGACGGGCGCGGTCTCTCGCTCCCACAGCCCCTCGATCGCCGAGGGTTCCATGTACCTGCGGCTGGACCAGTCCTCGGACGCCTCGCAGCACACCGCGCCCACAAGGCGGACCAGCGCCGCCTCCGACGGGAAGCTCTGGACCACGCGCGCGGCGCTTGATCTCGCGGTTGCAGCGCTCCTGCAAGCTGTTGGTCCTGATGCGGCGGCGGTGCGCCTCCGGGAAGTCGAGGTAGGCGAGGGCGTCGGCCTCGGCCCCCTCCATGACCCTCCCGGCGTCGGCCGACAGGGACGCGATGACGCCGCATGCGGCCCGGTAGAGGGCCCGGACCCTCGCCGGGTCGTCCTCGTCGAACACGGCGTGCAGGACGCGTCCCGCCGCGGCCCTCTTCGAGCGCGTGGGGCACGCGTCGACCACGTCCCGCTCGAGGTGGACGACGCAGCGCTGCCAGGCCGCGCCCGGGAAGAGCTCGCGCACCGCCCGGGCGATGCCGCCGTGGGCGTCCGAGGCCACACACTGCACGCCGGAGAGCCCCCTCTCGCGAAGGCCGCGCAGGAACCCCTTCCAGCTCGCGTAGGACTCCGCGTCGACGCACGCCAGGCCGACGACCCTGCGCACGCCGTCCTCGCCGACGGCGATGGCCGTGACCACCGCGGCCGTGGCGCCGTGGCCGTTCCGGCGGCAGGGCACGTAGGTCGCGTCGACCCAGAGGTAGGGGAATCGCATGGGCGGAAGCTGGCGCGGGCGCAGCTCCGCCACCTCGGCGTCGAGCGCCGCGCAGATGCGCGAGACGGCGTCCTTGGACAGCCGGTCGGCGCCCATGCGCTCGAGGGCCTTCCCCACCTTCCTCGTCGAGACGCCGAGCGCGTACATCTCGGCCACCGCGCAGATCACCGCCCGGTCCACGCGGCTCCAGCGCTCGACCAGGCCGTCCGGGAAGTAGGTGCCCCGGCGCAGCTTCGGTATCCTGAGCGTGATCGTGCCGACCTGCGTCTCGAGCCGCCTCTCGCGGAACCCGTTCCTCGCCGTCCCGGTCGCCTCGCACACCGCGTCGGCCTGGGCGGCCATCATCTCGTTGACGCCCGCCTCGAGCAGGGCCCGGGCGAGGCCGGTCAGGCCCGCGCCGCCCTCCTCGGCGAGCCCGAGCGTCGCGAACGCGTCTTGCGGTACAGTGTCCATTGCGGTCTCCGTTCCCTCGAATCCTTCTCTTGGTCGAAAGAGGTTCTAGGTCGGAGGCCGCGCCTACTTCAGGTCTCCCTTACACCACATTTCACGACGCGATCGCAAAGCGCCTCGTCCGCATCAATCGAAAACTGAGCTATACGTTATCGATGAGCCACTGCTTCCGCCAGTTCTCCATCCGAGCGTTCTTCTCTGACGGATGCATTCTGCCAATCGCCTTAAGGACATCCTGCGGCTCAACATTCCCGTTTTTGTACTTCAAGGAGTCTTTTGCTATGTCGTAGGCAAGCTGAACGGATGTCGTCGCAGCAAAGGGTTTTCCCCTCCGTGCCAGATTGAACGCTTCGGCGGCTCCGCTTATCGCGTTGTTGAACAACTCGATGGCGTCCATCTGCTCGGACGTGTTTTCGACCAGATATTCAATGCCGTTGTTTCCGACGCCGAACTCAACCTCTCCTTGTCTATCCTGTTTGCCGAAAGGCGTTTCTTTTCCAAGGCCTAAATATGGTGTCTGGATTATGCCTTGTCGAGCAGCGCTCGTTTCGAACATGCCGTTGCAGCATCTGATAATCGCAGCGTCTCTTACCTCATCGCCGTAAAGCGGGCAAAACGCAAGCAAGATCCAGTCAACTTGAGCCGATGCTTTCTTGAGAAGCTCATAGGCTTCGCAACTTATTGGGAACTGTCCTGGAGATACCTTGGTCTCCTTAAAGCCATCATTGAGGAACCATTGGCGCAAATCCGTATGGATCTCGATCAGGAATCCAAGGCGGATATCGGCATTGGCGTCAATCTGCGTTATGTTCTCGCGATACGCATCGAGCTTGAAAGCATGCCCGCGACCGTCTTTGCCGAACAGTCCCGCGTCGAGCGAAGTCCTGATGTCGTCAACGCAGGCGTTCGATTGCTCCCGTATCGCCCGGCTGATCAAATCGCCAAACCCTCGGTAAGCCTCTTCTGCCAGAGCGTCCCTGCGAGCTGCATCCTCGTGTTGCTTTCGAAACCGCTCCGCATCCGAAGAGAACCTCGCGGACTTAGATTCAACCTTCTTGCCTCTCCCGATATGGTGGTCAACGCGGAAGTGCTCTAAACCGACTATTCTTCTTCCGCTTTCGGCCGTGATGAGAATATCGGGCCTATCGAATGGGCGGGTGTCGCCCGACAGTCGGGCGACGTTCCTTCTCGCTTCTCCGCCTTTTGCCCTTGCAACTTTCAGCGATTGCTCATAAATGGAAAGTTCTGCCTTTTCCTGGTTCTCCTTATGACTCATAAGCGTTGCCTAGCTCATCCTGCCCATCACCTCGAGCAGGTCCTCGTACGTCGCCACGTTGTGGTATCGCACGTCGCTCGTGCTCATCTCGTTAAAGAGCTTCTTCGCGCAGGCGATCTTGGCGTTTTCCACGCCGGAGAGCTCCAGCGTGTCCATGGTGCCCTTGGTCTCGGCGACGAAGAACACATGGCGCACGCTGCCTTCCTTGAAGGCAATCGCCCAGTCGGGGGCGTAGTTGCCCACCGGCGTGGGAATCTGGAACGCTCGAGGCAGCTTGGCGTAGACCGCTACCTCTGAGGCGGCGTCCATATCCTCGGCGAACCTGCGCTCGCCGTCGGAGTCAGGGAACACGAAGCGCTGAATGTTCTTCTTGGCCTCGTACGCCTTGCTCGCGTTGTCGGGCATGCGCTCTGTGAAGATGGCCTCGTCGTAGACGTCGTCGATCTCGTGGTAGCTGATGTGTTCCACCACCATCGTCGCCTTCTCCGACACGATGAGCGCGGCGGCCTTCTTGATGAACTCCTCGGGGTTAACGCGGTAGAGCCCGAACACGTTGCTGTCGATGCCGGCGAGTATCGCCGCAGCGCTCCTGCGCGTGATGGCGGCTGCCTGCGCCACCTCGCCCACGAGGTCGTAGGTCACGCCCACGGACGCGGTTCCGGCGTCGACGTCGCGAGTCTCGGTCTGCGTGCGGCCGAACGACGAGCCGCCCTGCACCTCGTCGCGCGTGGCCTGTGACTTCTGCCCGCCGACGGTCAGGGTGTACTGCAGCCTGCTCACGCGAAGGTCGCCGTTGATGCGCTCTATCGACTTGCTCCTCAGCTCGTCGTCCGAGAAGCTCACCGTGTAGGCATGCTTGCGGTTGATGCGCGCCCACAGCTCCTTGAACTCGCGCTTTGCGAAGTTGTCAGTCAGCGTGTTCTCGGTGATCTTCTCCTGGGCGCGCCCGATCATGCCGTCCAACGCGTGCGCGTCGTAGACGCTTCTCACCAGCGCCTCGACTGCCTTTGCGTGGGCGGTGTCGGCGATGCCTTCGGGCAGCTTCGCGACAAAGTACTCCACGAAGGTGCCATCTTCCACGCTTTTGCGGAATTCGGCGGTCGGCTTGTCGTCGTCGTCGATGAGGTCGCACTTGTAAAGAGCCTTGTAAATGCGCTTCGACTCCTCCTCGGTAAAGGAAACCGTCTCGCCGTTGAGCACTACGTCGCGCCCGCTGAACAGGTTCATCTCCACCTTCTTCGGGCGCTCGCGCAGGCTCTTGCTTATGTCGGTCTGCAAATCCCTCACGAACGTCTCGTAGCTCTCCGACGCGATCACGGTGAGCAGGTTCACGCGGTGTACCTCGTCGGGGCCCAGCAGCGCGGCGTCCTGGCGGTTGCCTTCCTGATCGACGGCCAGGCGCATGCCGCGCCCGACTTCCTGACGCTTGCTCGTCTCGGAGCCCGACTCCTTGAGCGTGCAGATCTGGAAGATGTTCGGGTTGTCCCAGCCCTCGCGCAGTGCCGAGTGGCTGAAGATGAAGCGCACCGGTTCATCGAACGAAAGAAGGCGCTCCTTATCGCGCAGGATCAGGTCGTATGCGCGCTTCGCGTCGTCGTCGTTGATGCCGATGCCGTCCTCGCGCTCCGCCTTCTTCTCGGCCTTCGATTCGACGGTGTTACCCTTCTTGTCCACCGAGAAGTAGCCGGAGTGCACCGAGTGCGCCTCGAATCGCCCGAGGTACTGCGCGTACGAGGGGTCGAGGATGTCATCCTGCGTCGGGTGCTTCAGTCTGTCGGAGACGATGGTCTCGTACTCCTCCTCGAAGATCTTGCCGTAGCCCACTGCTTCGCCGTTGCCGGAGAGGTCACGGTACTTCGCCACCTGGTCGATGAAGAAAAGACTCAGGCACTTGATGCCACGGCGGAACAGGGCCTCCTCCTTTTGAAGGTGGCTCAGGATCGTCTCGCGTATCTGTATGCGCTGCATGTCGTCGGCGACGGAGTCACCGTAGACCTCGCCGATGTAGACGCGCCCGTCGTCCCCGATCGAGGCGTCCAGGAAGCGCACGTAGCCTGGGCGTCCATCCTGGGGCGGTACCACGCCGTCGTTGCCGCTCGCGATGGTGTAGCCGTGGTACGCCTCGAGCTTCGTCGAACCGCTGGCGTCGTAGATGCTGTCGCCCTCGCCGAAGCGCGCGGTTCTCTTGCGCACTTTGCCGCCCGCGCCCATGCACTTGAACTCGATAACGGCCTCGGGAGCACGGTTCTTGGACACCACGATGTCGCGCAGGTACAGGTAACCGTCGGTTCCGCGCATGTTCTTGAGAGCGAAGCCCTTCACCTCGATGCGCTTGACGAGTTTCTGGTTGTAGGCGTCCAGGGCATCCAGGGCATACACAAGGTCGTGCTTCTCCTTGTGCGTTGCCGAATAGTTCAGCACGAACAGTGGGTTGAAGCGGGCGATGCCCTTCTGGGTCGCGCCCCCCTTCTTTCCCATCTTCTGGGGCTCGTCGCAGATGACGATGGGGCGGTTCGCAGCGATGACGTCGATTGGCCTGCGGCTGCTGAACTCGTCGCGCTCGTCGAAGATGATGCGCGCCGCCTTGTTCTTGGCGCCCTCCTTCATCGACGCGTTGAACGCCTGCATGTTGATGACCATGCAGTTGACGTCGCTCGATTGGGAATACGCATCCAGCTCGGTCAGGTTGTCCGAGTCGTATATGAAGAACCTGATCTTCTTGTGGTATTGGGAGAAGAAGTGCTCCTGGGTGTTCTCCAGGCTCTTTGCCACTCCCTCGCGGATGGCGACCGATGGCACCACCACGATGAACTTGCACCAGCCGTACAGGCGGTTGAGCTCGAGCATCGTCTTGGTGTAGACGTAGGTCTTGCCGGTGCCCGTCTCCATCTCGACGTCCAGCTGGCAGGCTCCCATGCCGCAGAAAAGCTCCTCCGACTCGGGAATCTGGTTGCGTCGCTGCACTGCGCGCACGTTTGCCAGTATGTCGGCGCCCGAAAGCGCGACGGGCGCGTTGGCATAGCCCTCGGTGCTCTCGTCGCCGAAGTCGATCTCACCCTGCGCGTGCTTTGGCTTTCGGCCCAGATCGCGCAGGTAGACGGAGGCGTCCTGGTTGGGCTGCCCCTCGAAGACTGAGGTCACTGCGTCTGCGGCGTCGGTTTGATACTGTTGAACTTTGAACTTGAACTTCATGTAGACGCCTTAAATCACTTGGGGAACGGTGTCGGGGCTGTAGGTGCGGAAAAGCTCCTCGTAGTTGGCGTGAGTGGCGTCATCGGCCATGGACGAATCGCGGATAACGGCGTACCAGGGCTTGGCCTTCGCCATCTCCTCGATGGTGTCGGAGCCAACGTTCGCATCGAAGCATGCCGCCAACTTGTCGCCGTCCACGAAGAAGACTTTCTTGTCGGCGAGCACGCGCTCCTCGATCTTCGCTGAGTACGGGATGCCGAGCTTGGGCAGCACCTCGAAGAGCAAATCAAGGTCGGAGCGCCCCTCCTTCACGTTGTCGGCGAAGTCGAAGAGGCTTTCCTGGGCGGTCTCGCCAGGCGTGAGGTAGAAGTCCTTGAAGTTCGAGGAGTCGATTCGGAGCACGCGGAAGCCCAAATCAGGATAGGGTTTGGGCTCGGCACCGAGCTCGAGCTGCTTATTGGATTCATCGATCTCATTGGTGATCTTTGCGCCCGCACGGCGAATGCGCTCCTCGCCAAGATCGCAGATCGTGGTATAACCCTCTTTTCCTGCTTCAGTCGTCTCGTCGATAACTTCTGGGAGCTGGATCATAATGAACTGACGCTCTCCGCCGTCAGCAGCGTTCAAAGACATGACAGCATCAGCCATAGTTGCTGAACCCGAAAAGAAATCCATCACTAGGGAGTCTTTTGTGGAACCAATCTCGAGAATGCGGTTCATAAGAGCAGGCGGCTTGGGAAAACTCATAACGTTCGATCCAAATAGCTCTTTAATCCGTTTCTTTCCATAGTCGTTGTTAAACTCCGCATCAGCTTGAAGCGACTTTGCCATCGTGAAGGCTGCGGAACCTTCCTCAAGATAATCCTTGCGATACACGCGCCACTCATTACCACACGGTTCGCCGAATACATAGCTATTCTCTGATTCAATTTTCGATTTTGACCAGGTCCAACAAGTTGGGGTCCCATCAGCAGCAAGCGGAAGACGTTCTATCGAATGGGCGTCATCTTTCTCAAGCGTAACTGAGCCATCGATGGGTGATATCCATAAAGGAAAGTAAAGATTTGGACGCGTTTGCGGGTTAAAGCTCTGATTTCGATTTCTTAAACCAATTGCCCTATATGAACCCTTGGCGTCTTTTCGGTCGTATTCAGACAGCATTCTGGAATCTTTAGGAATCAGGTTTAGCGAGTTTCCGCATGCATATTTTTTAACCCAGATGAGAACCGGTTCGATTGTTTTTGCAATATAGCGGTCAAGATTTCTACCGCGTGGATTGACCTGTACGTATAGCTTTCCCACATAATTGCCCGAACCGAATAGTTCATTACCTATTTTGAGCAGATTTTGCTCTTCGTTGTCATCGATGCTGATAAAGATCGCCCCGTCAGCAGCCAATAAATCTCGTGCCAACATTAGCCTTGGGTAAATCATCGAGCACCAATCCGAATGGAACCGGCCGTTGCCCTCGGTGTTGGCAACCAGGCGACCGCCCTCCTCGTCGAAATCACCGCTCTCCGCGTCATATTCGCCGCGCGTTTTGGCGAAGTCGTCGTCGTAGACGAAGTCATGGCCCGTATTGTAAGGTGGGTCGATGTAGATTAGCTTCACCTTGCCGGCGTAGGTCTCTTTCAGAATCTTCAGCGCGTCTAGGTTGTCGCCCTCGATATAGAGGTTCTCCGTGGTGTCCCAATCTTTGGACTTGCCCGGCTCGGGAATCATCGTTTTGTAGATGGGGCGGCGCGCCTCGGCCTTGGCCTCGCGCTTGCCTGGCCAAGTGAACTGGTAGCGCTCGCGTTGCCCTTCGGCAACGTCGCCCAAAAGGTCGCGCAGGGCGTCAAAGTCGACGACGCGCTCAAGCTCTCCTTCGGCGTTTTTCGTCTCCGTCATTACTTGAGGGAATAGCTCGGCGATCTTTTCTATGTTCTCCGTGGCGCCATCGGCGGTTCCCAATTCGATCTTTTCCATCTAAACGCACCTCTTTCTAAAAGGGATAGTCATCGTAGGCCCATTCAGGTTCCGGGGCGGGCATCTCCAAGAGGACGGAATCGGCTTCACCTGGCATGGAATCCAGCCTCTTGGCAAGCTTGCAAATCCAATCGGGGACGCTTGCTTTACCTCCCTCGATCTCGTTCTTGTATTTGACGAACAGGCGAAGCCCCTTCGTTTTGGCACCAACGGGACCGATGCCGAGGTTGTCTTCCAGCAGAGTACTGAACCCCAAATACGAATCGTGAAGCTCGCCGTCGGGGTAATCGTCGTTGCAACCAAAGAGGGACAGAATCGCTTTGTTGGCACCAACCGTATGCTTCTCGTCTTCGGTGCCCTTGTTTTGCGAATCCCCATCGAATATCACAAAGCAGGGGATTCCGAATTCGCTGTAGAGGCGATAGAAGCGGTCGAGCTCATTCTTGCCGCCGCAACGCACTATCGAGATGCCTTTGCCATCGTAGTCGTATTCGATCTTGTCGAACGAGTAAGGCAAGATCAGCGACTCGCTCTCACCCTCAACGAGCACGACCTTCGAAGCGAAGAGGCCCTCTGCAGCTTTCTGCGAGTCGCCCGTGTTCTCGAACGCGTTACGATACTCGAGCATGAGACGTTCTTTGTCGGTCTGTATCCCGAGACGCATTTGCAGGTCATCCATAAAACGTTGTGGTCTCGCCGTTCTGACGTACGTCCCCCGCTCCGCGCTTTTCCGAACCAGAAATAGCTGGTCAAAATGCCCAAGGTCGACGAACTCGGTCGAGTGGGTGGTAAGGAATATCTGCGTGCCCGAGTCCGCGAGCTCTTCGATAACCCGATAAAACTTGCGCCTTGCCTGGGGGTGAAGGTAAAGCTCGGGCTCGTCGATGAACAGGGGCGTATGGTTCTTAAGCTTCAGCCTAGAGTAGGCGCGAAGTATGGCGATGGTGAGGCTCGCCTGAACGCCCATTCCCATGTCCGACGCACGCATCTGAACGCCGGTCTCGCGTTCTGTCACGAAGATCTGGAGCGTCTTGTAGAGATTCCACGGGTCGTAGGCATTCAGGTCGACAGTCAAATCGTTCGGCGAGCAATTGAGCTGATGGGCCGTCTCCTCTTGCATGATCCTGCTGAGTTCGCCCATGAGATTGGTTCCGTCCTCATCTTCGATAGAGAAGAGGATTTGATCGCGAATCTCTTCCATTCGTCGCTTGAAAGCGGCCGCCTTGCTGACTTCCTCCCCGTCGGGAGTAGGAATGGTTTCCTCATTGAGGCGCTCGTTGAATTCCTTGAGCATCCTCCCCAATAAGCTCCACTGGCTAGACGCTGGGTTGTCGAGAATGCGCCTATCTGGGCCAATTGAGGCTGAGACATAGCGGCTGCGCGTCTCGTCGGTAATATATCCGCCGTTATAGTTCAGCCCATGCTTTTCATTCCCACGATAGTCGTGCCATGTCGAATCGAATGACAGACAATTGCCGTCGTCAAAACGTAGCTCTATACCCAGAGGCAGTTCTTCGTCGCCCTTATAGAAATCCCAACGCTCAAGGCGATTGGCGGTCGGAAAGGACGGACCGAGTAGGAACTCCATCGAGGCCAGGATGTTGCTCTTGCCAACGTTGTTGGCGCCGATGAACACGTTGATTCGCGGAGACAACTCGAGCTCAAGATGCTTGACGCTTCGGTAGTTGTTTACCGTCAGTTTGCTGATCTTCACTCTGCAGCTCACCTGCCATTCTCGATGTCGACAATCTGCCTCTTGAGTTCCTTCGCCTGTTCGAAAAGCGCGTTCTTCCGAGCAAATTGCCTTTCCTTGCGGCCACGGGCTTCCACCTTGGCAAGCTCCGCGTGAAGAGCCTCGAGCCTCGCGTCGGCCTCGAATCGCTCCTCGACGGTCTCGGATTCGTTGCCGGAATCGCCGTAGGCAATCTGCGAGGCCAGAGAGTCCCAGACCTCGTCCATGTCCGTCGCGTTCACGTCAAGCCTGAGGGCAGAGGCGTCTTGCCATGCGCCGACCACAAGGGACTTGAGCATGACCGCCATGCACGCCTCGGTGCCATAGGTGCACACAAACAGGAGCTTGTGCGGGTTCGCATTGGCCACGCAGGCGAGCACGTCCTCGGGCACGCGGTGAGCCTTCAGAGCAACCTCGAGCACCAGCACCTCATCGACACGCTCTCCTGATGCGATGCCCGTTGTGGCGGTCTTAACTGAGTTCGCAACGGTGAAGCGCTCCACGTCATCCACGAACGACTGGCGCAGGGCGGGGCCAACCTTAAGGTGACCGTAGAAAGCCTCCTTGGGGATACGCCTTCCCACCTCGGTCGTGCTCGGAAGCCCTAGCATCTGGGCCTCACCACCAAAAAGCACACGAGCTCGAAGTCATCGAGTCCCTCGATGTCGTTCTCCAGAAAGCCCGTCGTGCCGTCGGTGAAGAAGCTGTCGACGTCGGACTCCTGCTTGGAGTCCACGATCGACGCCACCGCGTCACGCAAGAGCCCAGCCTCGCGGCGCATGTCACGGCCGTTCTTGGTCTCGCGGTTGTAGGTGCGGCAAAGCGCCATGTCGGGCTCGGACTTGCCGCGGCACAAAAGGCGCATGTCGTCGAGCACCGCCTTGGGCTCCAGGTGTCCGCGAACAACGGATCCGTCGGATCCCATGCGAACCACATAGAACGGGTGCAGGTGGTTTCTGCCGTCGCGGTCAATCCTGCTGTTGACGTTGCGCAGCACGAAGACGACGCCGGGCTCGTCGCCCTCCACCACGGCGTTGATGCCGCTCGGAAGGCGGTCGATGTCGGGGTTGTCGCGGTAGTAGCCCACCAGGTCCATGCGGAACTCGTTGAGGCCCAGGTCGGTGATGGACACGCCGCCCGAGACGTCCTCAAGGTCCACGACCTCGTCGCGCATCTGCTCGAGCTGCTGGCGGCGGTACTCCAGGTCCTCCGTCTCGTCGGCGTTGATGTAGTCGTCGTCGCCGGTGGACGTCATCACGGTGATGCGCATGCGCTCCTCGACGCGCGCCTTGAGCTTGATATACTCGTCGAGCTCCACGTCGGGCCAGTAGTTCACCAGCTGGATGCGGGCGTTCTTCGAGCCGATGCGGTCCACGCGGCCGAAGCGCTGCACGATGCGCACGGGGTTCCAGTGGATGTCGTAGTTCACCAGGTAGTCGCAGTCCTGTAGGTTCTGGCCCTCCGAGATGCAATCGGTGGCGATCACGATGTCCACGTCGCAGCCGGAAAGCTGAGGCGCCACAATGTCGCGCTCCTTCGACGCAGGCGAGAAGCAGGCGAGCACCTCCTGCATATGCGGGGGCACGGCCTTTATCGTGCAGGCGCAGCCGTCGCCCGTGACCTTGGCGCACTCGAGGCCGAGCTCGCGCTTCGCGAAGGCGGACACGTTCTCGTAGAGGTAGTCCGCCGTGTCGGAGAACGCGGTGAACACGAGCACCTTGCGGTTGCCCGGGTTGATGGGGCCTTGCGACTTCTCGCGGATCTGCTCGCACAGCTCTATGAGCTTGGCGTCGTGGGCGGGATCGATGTCGCGCACCATCGAGATCAGGACCTCGATGACGGCGACGTCCGCCTCGATGTCGCGCTCCCAGCTCATCCAGTCCATGTCCTCGACGAGGATCTTCGTGGCGCCGCCCACCTCGAAGCCGCTCTCGTCGTCGGGGTCGAAGTCGAACCCGCCCGGCAGGTCGCCGTCGGCCACGCTGGCGCCCGAGGCCAAGCCCCTGCGGTAGTCGTCTATGGTTTTAAGCGCGGCGTTCATGGCCGCCAGCACGCGCTCGAGCGTCAGGCGGAACGAGCACACCGAGCTCTCCAAGCGCTTGAGAAGGTTCGTCGTCATGAGTCGGCGCACGCCCGTCTCGCGGCCGCCCAGCGTGAGGTTTCCGCCGCCGCCCATCTTCGCGTACTTCTCCATCTTGCTGGGGTGCACGTACGAGCTCGGCATGTACACGGCGAGTACGAGGGAGTCAAGCTCCTCGTATATCTCGCGGTAGTTGATCGCGTTCGCCAGCGTCGAGAGCTTGGGGCGCTTCGATATCGGCGGCAGGCGCTTCGGGAAGGGCCCGATGGCGCTCATGTCGTAGTAGCGCTGGATGTGCTTGCGGCTGCGTGCCACGGTCACCTGGTCGAGCACCTCGAAGAAGTCGTAGTCGAGCATGTCGGTGAGGGCGCGCGTCGTCCGCTGCTCGGCGGGCAGCTTCGACCAGCGTGCGTAGACGGTCTGCGCGTTGCGGAAAACCGTCTCGATGTCGTTCTCCAGGCGCAGCTTCTCAGACCAGCCGGTGGGGTCGCCCCAGTACGCCAGGGCGAGCTGGTTGCGCAGGTCGCGGAAGCGGTTGTTCACGGGCGTGGCGGAGAGCATGAGCACCTTGGTCTTCACGCCCTGCTTGATGACCTTCTCCATGAGCAGCTGGTAGCGGTTCATCCTGTCTTCCGACGCCGAGTCGCCGCCGTTGCGGAAGTTGTGGCTCTCGTCGATGACGACGAGCCCGTACGCGCCCCAGTTCAGGCGGTCGAGGGGCAGGCCGGTCTCGGACGTGCCGCGCGTGCGCGAGAGGTCGGTGTGGTAGAGCACGTCGTACTGCAGGCGGTCGCCCGCGATGGGGTTGTTCACGACGTTCGAGTTGTAGGTGATCCAGTTGTCGCGCAGCTTCTTGGGGCACAGCACGAGCACGTCCTTGTTGCGGCTCTCGTAGTACTTGATCACGGCGAGCGCGGTGAACGTCTTGCCCAGGCCCACGGAATCGGCCAGGATGCAGCCGTTGTAGGTCTCGAGCTTGTTGATGATGGCGAGCGCCGCGTCCTTCTGGAAGTCGTAGAGCTTGTTCCAGATGAGGCTTTCGCGGAAGCCCAGCCCCTCGTTGGGCAGCACGTCCTCGGAGACGTCGTCCAGGAACTCGCTGAATATGCGGTAGAGCGCCATGTAGTAGATGAGCTCGGGCGCGTTCTCCTGGTACATGGCCGTGATGCCGTCGATGACGGCGTCGGTGACGTCGTGGAGCTCACCCGAGTCCCAGGCGTCGTCGAACTGCTTGAGCAGGACGCGCGACTGGGAGGCGTCCAAGCGCATGGTCACGTCGGGAACGTTCGCGGAGTTGTCGCAGCCGAGCTTGCGCGTGGTGAAGCCGTCGAAGGGCATGTAGGCCACGTTGTCTTCGGTCTTTTCCACGTCCAGAAAGCCGCTCATGCGCCCCTCGCCCTCGAAGGAGCGGAAGCGCGCCTTGCGGCGGATCCAGTCGGCGCACTCGGTCGCGACGGCCTTCTGCGTGAGCTCGTTGCGCAGCTTGATCTCGAAGTCGGTGCCGCAAAGGCCCTGCTCGCGGGAAAGGCGCGGGATGTAGAACTCGCGCTTCTCGCGCGCTGGGCGCTGCTTGGTGAACGCCTGCGACGTGAAGACGAAGCGCAGCTCGTCGATGCCCTCGAGCTGCTCGGCGAGTTCCTGATAGGCATACATGGAGAACACCGACGCAGCTATCGCCACGCGGTCGCCGGCGGCTATGTTGGAGACAAGGTCGTCCTTGACGATGCGCGCCCTGTTGTCGAAGAAGTCGGGCTGCATGGGTTCTACGCCCCCTTCTTCGCGAGCTCTTCGATCATGCACGTGCGCACGAAGGCGGAGAAGCTCATGCCCCGCAGGGCCGCCTCCTCCTTCGCCGCGTCGCGCAAGGTGTCGGGGATGCGCAGGGTCACAGAGACCTGGTCGCCGTTCACCAGGAAGCTCCTGATCTCGGTCTCGTCGGGATTGCTCTTGATGAGCTCCTTGTAGCTGTCGGGCATCTGCGCTCCCATCGCTCGAAATGCAATACAAATGCGTTTGCAGCATTATAACGCGGCGGCACGCGGCGGCACTGGGAATGAGAGGACAGCCGATGCCCAGGCTTTATATGAGCGCGGACGGCGAAGGACGCCCTGATCGGGCTTGGATGGCCGCTTTCGTTCGGTTCCTCATCTCTCGTTTTCGCGAGGTTTGGCGTTTGCC
>CALUOP010000006.1 GCA_944322305.1 uncultured Coriobacteriaceae bacterium
GGCTACATGAGCCCCGTCGAGTTCAGGAAGGCGGGGCTGATCCTGTCGAAACCGTCCAAATAAGTGTAGCCAATCCAGGGCGCGCGCCCTGATGCTCCGGGCGCGGGCGTCGAGGCCGATGGCTGTGACATAATTGGACATGGGGCCCCTCCTCCGCCGCATGCGGCGCGCGGCCACGGTTGGTGGTACGACCGTCGTCGCCCGACCCACGGAGCCGCGACAGGGGGAGGGGTCCCAATGTTCAGCTCATATCGTCTTTTGGCTGATCGGCGGCGCGCCTGGGTACAACCTACACATTGCCAAGACCGTGTTCGGGGGAGAGAAGCGTGGCGGAGCGTGAGGGCGGCGCGGTGGTGCGCGCCGAGGACATAGCGTACGCGCGGCGGGGATACCGCTCGTTCGAGCATCTGACGTTTACGGTGGCGCCCGGCGAGGTGCACGTGCTGGTGGACGCGGCGGCGCGCCCGGCGCGCGACGCGCTGCTGGCGGTGGCGGGGCGCGTGGCTCCCACCGCGGGCCGGCTTGAGGTGTGCGGTTCCGCGCTGCCGCGCGGGGCGTTCCGCGTGCGCCGCTGCGTGGGCCTCGGGTGGTTCGCCGGCGTGAACGACTGCCCGCCGCAGCAGACGGTTGCCGAGGCGCTCTCCCACGAGCTGGCCCTGCGGGGGCGCGCGGTGCCCTACGAGCAGGTGCTCGACATCCTTGCGGCGTGGATGCTCGCCACGCACGCTGACCGCGCGGTGGACGAGCTCGACCCGGACGCCTGCACGCGCTTGGGCGCGGCATGCGCCGCAGCGCCCTGCCCGCAGTTGGCGGTGGTTCCGGCGCTCGAGGGGGCGGTGCCGCCCGCGTGCTCGGTTGCGCTTGTGCGCCTGATGCGCGCGTGGGCGGAGCGCACCGGCACGGCGTTTCTCGCAGCCACGGCGGTGCCCGCGGCGGCGCGCGCGGCCGACGCGTGGACACCGGTGTCCATAGAGGCGGCCGAGCTCATGGAGGCGGACGGAAGGGCGGAGGCGTCCCATGCGTGATCTCATCAACCGGGTAGCCGATCTGGTGGCGACGAGCCTCGCGGCGCTTGCGGGCAACCGGCGCCGGCTTGCGGCCGCGGCCTGCGCGCTTGCGGTGCCGCTTGCGCTGTGCGCCATAGGGCTGGCGGTTGCCGGCCAGCTCGACGACGCGGCCGCGCGCACGCCCGTGGCCGTGGTGAACTTGGACGAGGGCACCGAGAGCGATGGGCGTACGGTCAAGGCCGGCGACGACTTGGTGGACACGCTGGAGGACTCCGACGAGCTTTCATGGTCGGTCGTGGACGAGCAGGCCGCCGACGCCGGCCTGGCTGACGGCACCTACGCCCTTGTGCTGACCATCCCCGAGGACTACTCGCAGGACGTGGCCTCGCAGAAGGGCTCAGAGCCGTGCAAGGCCGAGATCGAGATCGCCTCGAACGGGGCGGGCAACCCGCTCGCCACCGAGGCGGGCTCGGAGGTGCTCAAGCAGGTGCAGGCGCGTCTGAAAGCCGACCTGGGCCATGACTACCTGGTCTCGGTGCTCTCGGACGTGCACGGCGAGGCCTCGCGCCTCTCGCTCACCGCCGACGGTTCGGTGCTCCTCGACCAGGCTTACGAGGCGCTGGAGCAGGGTGCGGACGCCATGGCCTCGGGTCTCGGGCAGATGGCGACGGGCATGGAGCCGCTCGGCTCGGGGATCGGGCAGATCCAACAGGGAATGCAGACGATCGGCGCAGGAACCTCCGCGGTGGGCAGCGGCTTGGCGCTTTTGCGCGACCAGGCGGTGACGCCGCTTGCCACGGGGCTTTCCGGCATGTCGGCCGGCCTTGACGCGGTCGCGGCGTCTGCGGGGCAGCTGGCCGAGGGCGCCGACGCGGTGGCGGAGGGCATCGAGGGCGTGGGCGCGCTGGTGGACTCCGGCATCGCGGGGCTGGCCGACTACGCGTCCGGCCTGGCGCCGACGGCAGGCGCGGTGGCCGAGAAGTACGCGGCGCTCGCGTCTGCCACTTCCGCGGTGAGCGACGAGGCGGCAAAGGTCTCGGGGCTTGACGGCGCGGCTGACGCGGCGAAGGCTGCGGCGCAGGGCGGCATGCGCCTCGCCGAGGTGCTGGGCACGCCTGCCGACCCTGCCAACGGCGTTGCGGCGACGGGCCTTGCCAGGGATGCCGGCGAGGCCGCCGACGACGCGGCGGCGGTGGCTTCTCAGGCAGACGGACTCGCTGCCCAGGCGGACCGGCTCGCGGCGGCGCTCGACGCAGCTGAGAAGAACGCGGCGGGCAGCGCAGACGCATCCGCTGCAGCGGCTGATGAGGGCGTCGCGGGTGCCAGCGAGACCGGCGCCTCTTCGAGCAACCTTGACGCCGTGCGCGCAGAGCTCGCGGCGCTGCGGGAGCAGGTAAGCGCCTTGCGCGCGGATGCCGACGCCTTGGCGAAAAGCCAGTCCGCGCTCGCCGAAGGCGTGGACGGGGCAGCCGCACAGGCCGCGGGCAGCGCCGGGGACGCCGCAGACGCGAGCGAGGCCGTGGCTGCCGCGCAGGACGCGCGCGAGCCGCTTGCCCGCGCCCTTGAGGCGCAGGGCGCCGCAGCCGACGAGCTGGTGGGTGCTTCGGCAGACCTCGCGCACGAGGCTGCCGCCGGCGCCGACAAGGTGACCGGCTCCGTAGGCTCGCTCGCCGCCGCGTACGCAGCGCTCAGCGGCTCGGGGCAGACCTCGGGGCTCGCGGACGCGGCGCGCGTGGTGAGCGCGGGCGTCACGGCCCTCGGCGCGCAGCTGGGGCAGGAGGGCGCGCTCGGCGGCGGGCTCGCCGCGCTCGCCCAGGGTTCCCAGGCGCTGGCGGCAGGGTTCGACCCCATGATCGCCGGCCTCAGCCAGCTGGGCGGCGCAGGCGTTGCGCTCGGTGACGCGTTGGGTACGGTGGGCTCGGGCGTGAGCGGCCTCGGCCAGGGGCTCGGGGCGCTCGCCGCGGGCGGCACGAGCCTGGGGGAGGGTATCTCGCAGGTGGCCGAGATGTCCAGCGGCACCTCCGACACGCTTTCCGCAGCCGCTGACGCCTTGGGCGAGGCCGCGGCCAACCGCGCGGAGCGCGCCGAGGTGGTAAGCGACCCCGTGACCTTCGTGAGCGCGCAGGTTAACCGCGTCGACTCCGCAACGGATGCGTGGGCCCCGCTGATCTGCGCGGTGGCCCTGTGGGTAGGCGCCTTCGCAGCGCTGGCGGCCGTGCCCGCGGCCGACGCGCGCATGCTCTTCTCGGGTGCGTCGCCGGTGCTCACGGCGCTGGGCGCGTGGATCCCGCTAGCCGTCGTCACCCTGGCCGAGGCGGCGGTTGCGTGCGCGGTGCTGGCGCTTTCCGGCGTTGCCGCGGCGAACCTGCCTGCGCTTGCGGGCCTCGCCGCCTTGGCGGCGCTTGCGTTCTCGGCGGTTGCGTGCGCGCTGCGCCTTGCCCTCCCGCGGGGCTGCGCGGCCGTCGGCGCGGTGTGGCTCGCCCTCTCGCTCGCCTGCGCCGGAGCGGTACTGCCGGCGTCGTTCGTGCCCGGTGCGCTCACAGCCATCGCGCCGCTGATGCCGGTGGCGCAGCTTGCCCAGGGGTTGCGCGCGGCCGTTGCCGGCGGCGCGACCTCGGCTGCTCCTGCGGTGGCGCTCGCGTTGTGGACGGTGGCGGGGCTCGTCGCGGCCTCAGCCGCCGCGTGGCGCCGCGGCACCGTGCGTCCGGAGCTTATCGGCAGGTAGCGCGGCCCCAGACCTCGCGGCGTATGCAGCTTTGCGGGTGGCGCGCCCTTGGGGGCCGCTCTGCCCGCGCGGGGCGTTACAATCTTTTGGCTATGACAGGCCCGGCGGAATGGTAACGGCCGCCGGGGACGTTTGCGATAAGGAGCTTACATGTCTGACCTTGCTTCTCGTTCCACCTTATCGGGCAGCTACCTGTTCACCTCCGAGTCGGTGACCGAGGGCCATCCCGACAAGATCGCCGACCAGATCTCCGACGCGGTGCTCGACGCCATTCTCGAGAAGGAGGCCGCGCTCGAGGCCGCGGGCTACCGCGACGCCAACGGCGTGCCCGCCCGGCTTGACGCCGTGCGCTGCGCCTGCGAGACGCTTGTGACCACCGGAACCGTGGTGGTCTCCGGCGAGATCCGCACCCAGGCGTACGTGGACGTGCAGAAGATCGCGCGCGACGTCATCTGCCGCATCGGCTACGACCGCGCCAAGTACGGCTTCGACGGCGCCACCTGCGGCGTCATCAACATGATCCACGGCCAGAGCCCCGACATCGCCCAGGGCGTGGACGAGAGCTACGACGCTCAGGCAGGCCGTACCACCGACCCGCTCGACCTGGTCGGCGCGGGCGACCAGGGCATGATGTTCGGCTACGCCACCGACGAGACGCCCGCCTACATGCCCATGCCGCACTACTTGGCCTCCCGCCTGGCTGAGCGCCTGGCCCAGGTGCGCCACGACGGGACGCTCCCGTACCTGCGCCCCGACGGCAAGACCCAGGTGACCGTGCGCTACGAGGGCGGCCGTCCCGCCGCGGTGGAGACGATCGTGATCTCCACCCAGCACGCGCCCGAGGTCGAGGACATGGGCGCCATCGAGGCCGACATGCGCGCGCACGTGATCGCGCCGGTGATGGAGGCGGCCGGCGTGCCCTGGGAGGGCGCCGCGCTCTACGTGAACCCTACCGGCCGCTTCGTGGTGGGCGGCCCCATGGGCGACACCGGCCTCACCGGACGCAAGATCATCGTGGACACCTACGGCGGCATGGGCCGCCACGGCGGCGGGGCCTTCTCGGGCAAGGACTGCACCAAGGTGGATCGCTCGGCCGCCTACGCCGCGCGCTGGGTGGCCAAAAACGTGGTGGCCGCGGGGCTCGCGCACCGCTGCGAGGTGCAGCTCGCCTACGCTATCGGCGTCGCGCGCCCGCTCTCCGTCATGGTGGACACCTTCGGCACCGGCGCGGTTGCCGACGACGCGATCGAGCGCGCGGTGGAGAAGGTCTTCGACCTGCGCCCGGGTGCCATCATCCGCGACCTCGACCTGCGCCGCCCCATCTACGAGAAGACGGCCGCCTACGGCCACTTCGGCCGCAACGACCCCGACTTCACCTGGGAGCGCACGGATCGCACCGAAGAGCTGCGCGCCGCCTGCGGCTTGGACGCCTAAGGGCCGCTTTATGTCCGACCAGCTCGCGCTTTTCGGAGAACCGCATACGCCTGTGGCTGACGAGGCGCCTGCATCCGCGGGCGCCTCGGCGCCTAGCTGCGACGGCGGGCGAGAAGGGCGGGAGCGGGTGCCGGGCGAGGGGGCCGCACGCGCTGCTTCGCCAGCGTCTGGCGCACCGGAGCCCGAGCGCTCAGGCGAGGCTGCGGCGTACGTCTCGGTGGTTGTGGACATCCCGTCCCGCGCGCTTTCCGAACCGTTTTCCTACGCGGTGCCGGCGGCCCTCGCGGCTGCGGCAGAGCCGGGCTGCACCGTGCTCGTGAGCTTCGGGCGGCGCGCGGCGCTCGGCTACGTGGTCGCTCGCTCCGAGCGCTTGAGCGGGTTGCCGGGCGCGGCGGACCTCGACCCGTGCCGCGTGAAACCTATCCGCGCCGTGCTGGCTCCCAGCGCGAGCGCGCCCTACTTCGCCGAAGCCGCCTTTTGGATGAGCGCCGAATACGTGGCACCACTGGCCGAGTGCCTGCGCCTTTTCCTGCCGCCGGGCGGCACGCCGCGGCTCCGCAAGCGCCCGGACGGCTCGTACGAGGTGGAGCGCCCCGCCGCGCCCGAGCTCACCGAGCGCGTGGTGACGCTTACCGAGGAGGGCCGCGCCTACGAGCCGCCGAAGACGGCCGTGCGCCAACGCCAGCTCATGGACGCCCTTGCCTGCGGCCCGGTGACCACGCGCGAGCTCAACCTGCTCTACACCGACCTGTCCGCCGCCATCCGCTCCCTCAGGAAAAAAGGCGTGGTGACGGTGGAGGAGCGCCGTGCGTGGCGCGGCGCCGACGAGTCCACCACGCTTTCCTCCGCCTGCGCCGCACCCCCGGCGCACCTCACCGACGGGCAGCGCGCGGCGCTTGCGGCCATCGGCGAGGCCGCAGAGGCCGGCGCGGGCGACGTGGTGCTGGTTGACGGCGTCACCGGGTCCGGCAAGACCGAGGTGTACCTCGCCGCTATCGAGCGGGTGCTGGCGCAGGGTCGCTCGGCGTGCGTGCTGGTGCCCGAGATCTCGCTCACCGCGCAGACGGTGGGCAGGTTCCGCAGCCGCTTCGGCAGCGCCGTGGCGGTGTTCCACTCGCGCCTTTCGGCCGGCGAGCGACGCGACCAGTGGGACATGGTGGCCAGCGGCGAGGCCCGCGTGGCGGTGGGGGCGCGCTCGGCGCTGTTCTGCCCGTTCAAAGACCTTGGCATCGTCATCATCGACGAGGAGCACGAGCAGAGCTACAAGCAGGGTTCGAGCCCGCGCTACCATGCGCGCGAGGTGGCGGCGCACATCTGCCGCACGCAGGGGATCCCGCTGGTGCTGGGGAGCGCCACGCCCTCTGCCGAGGCGCTGGCGCGCTGCGCCGCGGGCGAGCATCTGGGTCAGCGCTGGCGCCGCGTGGAGATGCCCGAGCGTCCGGGCGGCGCCGAGCTGCCGCGCATCGTGGTGGCCGACCTTCGCCGGGAGTTCGCCGACGGGAGCCGGTCGATCTTTTCCAAGCCGCTGCTCGACGGGCTCAAGCGCGTGGTGGAGCGGCGCGAGAAGGCGGTGCTTTTGCACAACCGCCGCGGATTCGCGCCTTTCCTCATGTGCCGCGAGTGCGGCTGCGTGCCCACCTGCCGGCACTGCTCCACGGCGCTGACCTACCACGAGCGCACCCACACGCTGGAGTGCCACACCTGCGGCGCCGTCTACCACGTGCGCCCGTACCCCGCGCCGGGCAGCGCCTGCCCCCAGTGCGGCAGCCGCTATCTGGCGAAGATGGGGCTCGGCACGCAACAGGTCGAGGACGCGCTGCGCGCGCTGCTGCCGCCCGACGTTGCGATCATCCGCATGGACGCAGACTCCACGCGCGGCAAGGACGCGCACAAAAAGCTCCTGGAGGAGTTCGACGCGGCGGAGTGCGCGGTGCTTTTGGGCACGCAGATGATCGCCAAAGGGCTCGACTTTCCCGAGGTGACCCTGGTGGGCGTGGTCATGGCCGACTACGCGCTGAAGGCGCCCGACTTCCGCGCGTCCGAGCGCGCCTACGCCCTGCTCGAGCAAGTGGCCGGCCGCGCGGGCCGCGGCGACCGCCCCGGCGAGGTGGTTATCCAGACCTACTTGCCGCATCACCCGGTGATCAGGGCGCTGGTGCGCCACGACCGGTCGCTCTTAACCGAGGCGGACCTGGGCGAGCGTCGCGGGGCGAGCTACCCGCCCTTTGCGCGGCTCACCAACGTTTTGGTGTGGGGACGTGACAAGGATCGGGCCGAGCAGGTCGCGGGCCGCCTGGCCGACCTCGTGCGCAAGGCGGCCGCGGGGAAGCGGGGGCAGGGGGACGCATCGTGTTCGCCGGCTGCCCAAGATGTTGCCGGCGCTGAGATTTTAGGCCCTGCAAGCTGCGTGGTCGAACGGGCCAAAGACCGCTGGCGCTTCCACTTCATCGTAAAGAGCCCGTATGCCTGCGACGTTTCGGCGGCACTGCGCGCCGCCTTGCGCGAGCTCGGCGCCACCCCGGGGGTGAGCGTTGCCGTTGACGTGGACGCTTACGACCTGATGTAGGTTCTCTGAGCTTTGCGCGTAAACGGGAGTCCGCTCGGGGCGCGCCCGGCCCGGAGACCGATCTTCGCATGTAAGAACGATATACCTTTATGCGTGGATCTATGCATGCTGTACCTGTGCGGGGAGCGTGCTCGGAACGCGCTGCGGGGAGGTGCGTCGCTTGCGCTGGTATCCGCTTGCGTGCGCGAACCAGCCGCTTACCGGATCGCGGCGCATGCCACGCTGCCGAAGGGTTGCTGGATTGCCAGCGTAATCACGTATTTATATATACGACATAGAAAAATACATCAAATACCGCGCATGAAGATATTGGTACTATCGGCGCATCATGCGGCATCCCGCCAAGGCGCCTCTCGAAGAGTGCGCGGATCCCGCTTCGCCCCTGTGTCCTCGAAGAGAAAGGCGCGACCCATGCCCGTTGTCGTCGACCATGATCACCGCACGTTCACGCTCCACACCGCTTGCACCACCTATCAGATGCAGGTCGACCGCTACGGTTACGTGCTGCATCTGTACTACGGCCCCCGCACGGCGGGGACCATGGACTACCTTCCCACCTTTTGGGACCGGGGACAGGCCGCGCAGCCGGAGCACGTGGGGGACCGCGCTTACTCGCTCGACGTTTTGCCGCAGGAGTTCCCCTTTCAAGGCATGGGCGACCTGCGCAACCCGCTGTTTTCGGTGCGGCGGGTCGGCGGCGGCGCCTTCGGCTGCGACCTGCGCTACGCGGGGTTCGAGTTGCGCGACGGCAAGTACGGCCTGCCGGGCTTGCCCGCCGTTTACGACGAGGGCGCGGACGGCGCCCAAACGCTCGTGATCACGCTGCGCGACGCGCAGCTGCGCCTTGACGTTGAGCTGCTCTACGGCGTTATGCCCGCCTACGACGTGGTTACCCGCGCGGTGCGCGTGGTCAACCGCGGAACGGAGACCGTAGAGGTCAAGCGCCTGCAGAGCGCCTGCCTGGACTTCACCCACGGAGACTTCGACGTGCTCTCCTTCTTCGGCCGCCACGGCATGGAGCGCATGCCCGCCCGCGCCGCGCTCGGTCACGGGTCGTTCTCCGTCGGAAGCCGCCGCGGCGAGTCGTCCCACCAGTACAACCCGTTTCTGATCGTGTGTGACCGCACCGCAACCGAGGAGGCGGGCCAGGCGTGGTCCATGAGCTTCGTTTACAGCGGCGGTTTCTGCGCGGCGGTTGAGCGGGACCAGTTCGACCAGGTGCGCATGCAGATGGGGCTCTCTGACGAGCAGTTCAGCTTTCCGCTTGCCCCGGGGGAGGAGCTTGTTGGCCCCGAAGTCGTCATGACGTACTCCGCCCACGGCCTGGGGCTGCTCTCGCAGAACCTGCACCGCTTGATTCGCCAGCGCGTGTGCCGCGGGTACTGGCGCGATCGCGTGCGGCCCGTGCTGCTCAACAGCTGGGAGGCGGCCTATTTTGACTTTACGGGCGACAGCCTGGTTGACCTGGCGCGCAAGGCCAAGGAGTGCGGCGTCGAGCTGTTGGTTATGGACGACGGCTGGTTTGGGCGGCGCGAAAGCGACACGAGCTCGCTGGGCGACTGGCGTCCCAACACCGCCAAGCTCGGCGGCACCGTGGCCGAGCTGGCGCGGCGCGTGAACGAGGCGGGGCTGGACTTCGGCATTTGGTACGAGCCCGAGATGGTGAGCGAGGACTCCGACCTGTATCGCGCGCATCCCGACTGGGCGCTCGCCGTGCCCGGCAAGCCCAAGGTGCGCGGGCGCGACCAGCTGGTGCTCGACTTGAGCCGCCCCGAGGTGCGCGACGCCGTGTTCGAGCAGATGTGCGCGGTCCTTGACGACGCCAACGTCGCCTACCTCAAATGGGATTGCAACCGCAGCTTGGTCGACGTGTATTCGTCGGCCGCGCGCGATCAGGGCACGGTGCTCTACAACTACGTGCTGGGCCTGTACGACCTGCTTGAGCGCTTGAGCCAGCGCTACCCGCGCATGCTTGTCGAGGGGTGCGCGAGCGGCGGCGGACGCTTCGACGCGGGCATGCTTTACTACACGCCGCAGATCTGGACGAGCGACTGCACAGACGCCGTCAACCGCCTGACGATCCAGGTCGGCACCAGCTACGGATACCCGTGCGCGGCCATGGGGGCGCACGTGTCGGCGAGCCCCAACGAGATGACGCGCCGCCCGGCGCCGCTCTCGACGCGCGCGGCGGTGGCCATGATGGGCGGCGGCTTCGGCTATGAGCTGGACGTCCGCGAGCTTCCGGACGCGGGGGTCGAGGCCGTCAAGCGGCAGGTGGCCTACTTTCACGCGCATGCGGAGCTCATCATGAACGGTCGGTATTATCGGCTGGTTCCGCCGGAGACCAACCGCCTGTGCGCATGGGAGTTTGCGGCGGAGGACGGCAGCGAGGCGCTGGTGGCCGCCGTCGTGTTGGACGTCCACGGCTACGGCGTGCCGAGCTACCTGGTGCCGCGCGGACTCACGCCGGGGGCGGTGTACCGCTGCAGCGAGACGGGAGGGGACTACCCTTCCGACGCCCTCATGAGCGCGGGCTTTCCGCTGCCGCTCTCGCTCGCTCCGTATGAGAGCTGCGCCTTCCACTTCTCGCGCGTGGGCGCCTAAGGGCCGCGGTGGGCGCCTGCGCGCCCGCCCGCCGCGCGTGCGCAGGCGACGCTTACGCCCGCGCGCGCAAGGTTGCGGTGGCGCCCCAGGTTCCCAACGTTTCCACCTGCGCAAAGCCTGCGGAGCGGAGCGCTTCTGCCTCGTGGTCCAAGGTGAGCGGCGTGTCGAAGTGGTAGAAGGCGCCCTCGGCCAAGCCCTGTTCCCGCTTGAGGCGCTCGAGCTCCTCCCTGCGCTCGCGCTCCTCGGCGTCCGTTGCCGCGAAGTAATCCGTGAGAACGAAGCACCCGCCTGGGCGCAGGGCCCGCCGCAGCCGGGCGTACAGCGGGATCTTCTCGGCCTGGGTGAAATGGTGCAGCGACTCCACGGACACAGCCGCGTCGAAGCGCTCCCTGCCGAAGGGCACGTCGAAGTACGAGCCGCAGACGAGCTCCAGGCTGCGTTCGGGGAACTTCTCGGCAAGGGCCTTGAGCATGCCGGGCGCGAGGTCGACGCCCGTCACGCGCGCCGTAGGGTTCAGCTGGAAGTACTGCTCGAGCTCGAGGCCCGTGCCGCACCCGAGATCGAGCACGCGGCTTCCCGGCTCGGCAGGCAGGAGCGTGGCGGTGAAGGGGTAGAACTCGCGCGCGGAGTCGATGCATGTGAGCTGATGCTCGTCGTAGATGTCGAGACGCCGGTCGAAGAACTCGTCCATTCGTTCAAGCATGGGAACTCCTAGCTGTTGGGGATTTGGTCGCTGCTTTCGTACGGTGCGTCCGAGTCGGACATGCGGACGGCGGCCGCCCGGGCAAAGGCATCGAGCGCGTCCCTTACCAGGCGCGCGGCGGTTTGCGCGTCGATGTCCAGGTGGTTGGAGGCGATCTGCGTGGCCAGCCCGTGCGAGAAGAGCCAGACGTTGAGGAAGACCGCCTCGGCTTGGGCGCGCGTCATGCCGCAGATCTGCCGGACGCTTTCCACGGTGGGCCGGTTCCATGCGGCAGCCGCAACGTCTGCCAAAGTGGCGCCCTCCATGCAGCGGTTCATGAAGAGCTCGTTGAAGATGCGCGGCTCCTGCCGCGCGAACTCGATGTAGGCGGCGCCTTGGCTCACGAGGCGGTTCCCGCCGGTCATGCGCGCGTCCATGAAGGCGTTGTAGATGCGGTTGAGCTCGGCGACGAGATCGGCCTTGAGCTCCGCCATGGAGCGCCACAGGCGGAAGAGCGGCCGGGTCGAGCATCCGAGCTCGGCGGCGAGCCCGCGCGCGTTGACGCTCTCCAAGCCGCCTTGGCGCACTTGGCGCACGGCGGCGCTGATCGCCTCGTCACGCGTGAGCGCAGGGGCAGGGGGCATGGGTTCTCCTTAACGGTAACATATGTTATGTAACAGTTGTTACCATATCGGGGGAGGCTCCGGCAGTCAACCCCTTTTTGTGTTTCCGGCGTGGGTTGCGCCGCCGTATCCGGGGGAGGGATCGGCCAGGGCGCGGTGCCGCCGCGCGGCCGCGGCGCCCAGGGCAGCCTTGCGGGCGCCGCCCGGTTTGCGGGGGTTTGACGGGGTGGTGGGGAGCAGGCGCCAAGGCGGCTGCGAACGGATACAATAAGCGTACTGTGCCTATGTCGGGCGCCGGCGTGCGCGCCCGTTCGACTGTGTTGAAAGGAACCGCAATGGAAGAGAACGGCGTGGTGGTTGCCCCCGATCCGCGCTTGCGCGAGGAGTGCGCCAAGATCGAGAAGATCACCCCGGAGATCAAGAAGCTCGTCAAGCGCATGAAAAAGATCATGTTCGACACTGCGGGCTGCGGTCTGGCCGCCCCGCAGGTGGGCGAGCTGATCCAGCTCGTGATCATCGACTGCGACTACTCGGACAAGAAGACCTACGACCCCTACGTGCTCATCAACCCCGTCATCACCGAGCACTCCGACAAGGTGATGCGCTTCGACGAGGGGTGCCTGTCCATTCCGGGCATCACCTGCAGCATCCAGCGCTACAACTACGTGGTGGTCGAGGCGTACAACCTCGACGGGGATCTCATGCGGTACGAAGCCGAGAACGACCTGCTGTGCGTTTGCCTGCAGCACGAGATCGACCACCTGCACGGCATCACGATGTTCGAGCGGCTGGACCCCGCGCAGCGTATCAGCGCCCTGCGCAGCTACCAGGACGCCCGCGCTCGCGGCGCCAAGCCCGGCGAAACGTCGTAGGCGCGCCGCGGGCTGCAAGCTTTGAGGAGAAGGGGAGGAACCATGCGCGTAGTGTTCATGGGAACGCCGGCTTTTGCCGTGCCGTCGCTGGAGAGGTTGGCCGCGTGCCACGAGGTGGCGCTGGTGCTCACGCGCCCGGACGCCGTGCGCTCGCGCGGCAAGAGGCTTGAGCCCTCGCCGGTCAAGGCGCGCGCGCTGGAGCTGGGGCTTCCGGTGTACGAGACTAACCGCATCACGCCCGAGGCGCTGGAGCGGCTGCGTGCCGCCGAGGCCGACGTGTTCTGCGTGGCGGCCTACGGCTGCATCCTTCCCGACGAGGTGCTTTCCATGGCGCCGTACGGATGCGTGAACGTGCACGCGAGCCTGCTCCCGCGTTGGCGCGGCGCGGCGCCCATCCAGCGCAGCATCCTGGCTGGCGACGCCGAGACGGGCGTGTCCATCATGCGCATCGGCCACGGCGTGGACACCGGCGCCTACTGCCTGCAGGGCGCCACCCCCGTGCCGGGCAAGACGGCCGACGAGCTCACGGCGGATCTGGCGCGCATCGGCGCCGACTTGCTCGTGCAGGCGCTCGGCCAGCTGGCGGACGGCACCTGTACCTGGACCGAGCAGGACGAGGCGCGCGTGACGCATGCCCCCAAGATCGAGAAGGCCGAGCTGCGCCTCGATCCCGAGGCCTCGGCCGCCGACAACGCGCGCCGCGTGCTGGCTTCGAGCGACGCGGCGCCGGCGCGCTGCCAAGTTGCCGGCAAGCCCCTGCGCGTTATGCGCGCCGCAGCGGCCGACCCTGCAGCCGGCTCCGCGCTGCCGCAGGCGGGCGCGTACTCCGTGGCGGGCAAGCGGGTGCTTCTCGGCTGCGCGGACGGCGCTCTCGAGCTTTTCGAGGTCAAGCCCGACGGCAAGCGCGCCATGGCGGCTGCTGCCTGGGCGGCGGGCCAGCGCGACAAGAGCGGCGGCTGGGACGTGCTTTCGTGAGCAGCGCCGCGCCCGCGCGCCGCGCGGCCCTCGCGGTGCTCGTCGAGGCCCGCGAGCGCGGGGCCTATGCCCGCGAGCTGCTGAACACCCATCCGGCCGTGCGCGGCTTAGACGCCCGCGACCGCGCGCTCGCCACGCGGCTCGTCCTCGGCGCAACGGCTGCCGAGGGCGTGCTCGACACCCTTCTCGACCGCCACCTCGCCAAACCCAGGAAGGTGTCCGCGCGGGTGCGCGCCGCTCTGCGCTTGGCTGCCTTCGAGCTGCTGTACCTGGGCACGCCGGCGTCCGCCGCGGTGAGCCAGGGCGTCGAGCTCGTGCGGGGCCAGGCGCGCTCGGCGGCGGGGCTCGCCAACGCCGTGCTGCGGCGCGTTGCCGAGGGGCGTGCGGCGTTTCTCGCTGCCGAGGATGTTCCTGTGGCCCGGCGCGGGCTGGCGGCGCAGGCGCGTCAAGCTGGCCTGCCCCGGTGGTTGGTCGAGCGGATTGCCCGCGAGGGCGAGAAGCTCTGCGCCGATATGTGCGCGTGCGAGCTCGAGCCGGCGCCGGTCTTTCTCCACGCAAACGCCTGCCGCCTGAGCGATGAGGATGCCATAGCGGCCGGTCGGGCGGACGGCCTGGCTTTGGAGCGCACCGCGCTTCCCGGCTGCTACCGCGTCGGCAGGCCGGCGGGCGTGGCCGCCTCAAGCCTTCTGCGTGCACGCAACGCTGCCGTGTCCGACTTCTCGGCGCAGGCGGTGGCGGCCGCAGGCGTTGCCCCCGGCAGTCTGCTCGAGGTGGGAGCGGGCCGCGGCACCAAAACCTACGTGACAAGCTCCCTCGCGTGCCGCCTCGGCCTCTGCGCGCGCCGGCATGTGGCCGTGGAGCTTGCGGCCGCCAAAGCGCGCCTCAACGAGGAGCGCCTGCGGGACGCCGGCATGCCGCGGGTTGACTGCGTGACGGCAGACGGCCGGGAGCTTCTCTCATCTAGCGGGGCTGCGCTGGCGGACGGCACCTCGCTTGCCGACGCTTGCGCCGCCGGCTTCGACACCGTGCTTTTGGACGCGCCGTGCTCGGGCACGGGCACCATGCGCCGCCACCCCGAGATCCCTTGGCGCTTGGCTACCGCCGACGTGGACCCTGCCAACCCAAATGGCCTTCCGGCGCTGCAGGCGGCGCTTCTCGCCGAGGCGGCGCGCTGCGTGGGCGCGGGAGGCGCGCTGCTCTACGCCACGTGCTCGGTGCTCAGCGCTGAGAACGAGGCGGTGGTCGAGGCGTTTCTCGCCAGCGCGGCTGGCCGGGGTTTCCGCGTTGGGACCGTGTCAAGCGCGTGGGCCTTTGCCCAACCGGGGTTTGAGGACATGCGCGCCTGGGTGCGCGCGCACGAAACCCCGGAGGGCTTTTTGCGCACGGCACCCGTGGCGGACGGTTCTGACGGCCATTTCTGCGCCCGGCTGGTTCGCGCGTAGCCGCAGGCGGGAGGGGGCTCGCCGCGCAGGAGGCGGCGAGGGGCGCCCGGCGCCTGCCTGGGAGGCTCGCGGCAGGCAGCCTGCCGGCGGCGGCGTGCCCTTGGGCTCCCGTCCTTTGAAGGTGCCTGTCCTTTACCGTTCCTTTACCATAGAATGGTGGGCGCGCGCAGGCGCGCAGAATCTTGCGGCACGAGAAGCGCGGCGGCGAGAAGGGCGGAGCCCGGATCATCACCGCGCGTGAGGAGATAGGAGGGCGCGATGGCGCTCTCGGTGTACACGGTTGTATTCGGCTTCGGCGCGCTTGCCGCAGGCGTTGCAGCGGCGCTCGCCCTGCGGGCGCTCGGCAAGCGCCAGGGCGCTCTCCCTGGTCGCGCGGCATCGGCGTGGGCGGCGCTTTTCGGCGCGCTCATCGTTGCCTGCGCGGTGTGGGGCGGCATCGGGCGCGTCGAGGGCGGCAAGGTGGCCTACTCGGTGTTCGTGCTGGTGTGCGCAGCCGGCCTGGCGCTCCAAGGCGGCAAGGGCCTCGTGCGCCGCGCCTTGGCCGAGCATCCCCGCAACCGCGTCGTGCGCGTGGCAGCTTCCGGCGTTGCCAAGGCCGCGGCGCTCGCTGCGGCCTCTGCGCTCAGCGTGCTTGCCCTGGAGCTGCCCTCCAACGCCGATATGCTGCTCGCCGGCGGTGTGAACCCCGCAGGCCTTAGCGCCGAGCTTGCCATGGTGGCCGCGGCGCTTTTGGCCGCGTACTTTCTCGGCCAGCGCACCGGAGGGCTCGCGGCGCTGGTTGCCGCGGTGTGCGCGGGCTTCGGCGTGGCCGAGCATTTCGTGCTGCTCTACAAGGGTCAGCCTATCACGCCCGGCGACCTCATGGCGGTCGGCACGGCCGCCACGGTAAGCGGAGGCTACTCCTACACCCTCACCCACACCTGCCTCTGGGGCCTTGCGTGCTTTGCCGGCGCGCTGGCGCTGCTGTCGCTCGCGGGCCTGCGTAGCCGCATGCCCGCGCGCGCGGAAGCGCAGGCGCCGCAGCCCACGCGCCCGGGCGCGCACTTCTCGCCCGCATCCGGGTCTGGCTCAACACCCGCCGCGACCGGCGCGCCAGCGCGTCCCGCGACCCGTCGCATAGCCGGGGTTGTCGCCAACGTGGCCGTCGGCGTTGCGGTGTGCGCCGCGCTGGCTTTGGGCGTCACGCGCGTGGACTTCATAGGCGACCTCGGCATCAACCTTGCCGCTTGGGAGATGCAGAACAGCTACCGCCTGCAGGGCTACCTCGCGGCGTTCGTCGCCAACCTCCAGCTCGTGACGCCGCATGCGCCGGATGGCTACTCCGACGCGGCTGCCGACGAGCTCATCGCCTCCTACGCGGCCGCGTGGGACGAGGCCAACGCCGGCAACGTCGACCGCCAGGCTGCCGAGCAGCAGTTCTCGGAGCTTACGCCCTCGGTCGTGGTGGTGATGAACGAGACCTTCTCCGACCTGTCGGTCTTCAACGAGCTGGGCTGCGGTTACACCGGCCCGGCGTTTACCACGAGCATCGCCGACGCGCTCGCAACCGGCTCGCTCGCGGTGTCCGCGCAGGGCGGCGGCACCTGTAACACCGAGTTCGAGGTGCTCACGGGAACCTCGACCGGCTACATCGGCAGCGGCGTGTACCCTTACCAGAGCTACAACCTTTCGCACACCGACAACCTGGCGCGCACGTTCAAGGACCTGGGGTACCAGACGACCGCCATGCACCCCAACCTCGCCACCAACTGGAACCGCGAGAACGCCTACAAGAGCCTGGGCTTTGACGAGTTCCTGTCCATCGACGACTTCGCCGGCGCGGAGACGCTTTGCGGCAAGGTGACGGACGCGGCCACCTACGACAAGGTGCTGGAGCTTCTGAGCACCGGCTCGGAGCCGCAGTTCATTCTCGACGTGACGATGCAGAACCACCTGCCCTACCTTTCCGGCGGCGTGCCGGAGGAGGATCGCGGCAACCACGTTGACTGGTCGGTTACGGACGGGGAGAGCATCCCGGAGACCAACGAGTACCTCGACCTCATCGACGCGTCCGACCGCGCCTTCGAGGAGTTCCTGGGCGAGCTCGCAGTGCTCGACCGGCCCGTGGTGGTGCTCTTCTTCGGCGACCACCAGCCGGCGTTCTCGCGCGAGTACAACGACGCCCTGCTTTCGGGCGAGGACGCCCTCGAGCACGAGGAGCGCCTGTGGGAGACCCTCTACGTGCTGTGGGCCAACTACGACGTGGCCGGCAACGCCCAGGTGAGCCAGCAGATAAACACCAGCACCAACTACCTGGGGCCGCTTACGCTCGACCTCATCGGCGCCCCGCTCTCCGACTGGGACAAGGCGCGGCTTGCCGTGATGGCGGAGCTCCCGTCTGTGAACATCGTGGGCTGGCGCGACGCCTCGGGCGTTTTGCACGAGCACGGCGACGCTGGCTCGCAGGCCTACGAGGACCTGCGCGCCATGCAGTTCCGCAAGCTCTTCCGCCCGCTGGGCGACGGCTCGAACATCCTCGCGGTGCAGACGCAAGACGCCTCCAACTGGTAGGGCGGTAGGCATCCGCCTGCGGCGCAAGGGGCTGCGCGGGAGTGGCGGCTGGGCTCGGCCGCGCACCCGGGCGGCCCCTTGCGCTTTACGGCCGGCACCCCGCCCGACCTGCCGCGCAACCGTTCGCGGATAGGGGTTTGCGCGCGGTGGGCACTTTGCGCTACACTCCTTTTTACGTGAACCCGGCGGGCCGAAGCGCCCGCGCTTGCTTACGAGAAGGGAGCCGCGCCATGACCGCTTGCCGCATGTCGCTTGCCTGCGCCGCGCGCGCTCCCCGCTCCCTCAACCTACACCACAACCTAGCTTAGGCGCGTCCGCTGTGACGTGCGCGTGCGGCCTTCAGCCTAGAGCTGCCGCCTTTGCGCTCGTTACCCCGCTCGCGCCTTATCTGTTGCCGCGGCCAAGGGCTGTGCGCTCGCGCATACCGCGAAGCCGCGCCCTTCTCGCCCCGCGCCCCCTGCCCTGCGCCGTCCGCACGGGCGACCTTGCTTGAGAAGAAACCGACGGTCAGAACCAAAGCCCGTTGAGAAAGGAACCAGCCATGACCGACCGACCGAGCACCACCGAGTCCTACCGCAAGTACACGCGCGGCTACTACCTGCCGCCGGAGCCCTGCTTCGACTGGGTCAAGAAGGACTACATCGACCAGGCGCCCGCGTGGTGCTCGGTAGACCTGCGTGACGGCAACCAGGCTCTTATCGTCCCGATGAGCCTGGACGAGAAGCTCGAGTTCTTCCAGATGCTCGTGAAGATCGGCTTCAAGGAGATCGAGATCGGCTTCCCGGCGGCATCCGAGACCGAGTTTGAACTCGCCCGCACCCTGATCGAGCGCGACATGATCCCCGACGACGTGACCATCCAGGTGCTCACCCAGGCGCGTCCGCACATCATCCGCCGCACCTTCGAGGCGCTCGAGGGCTGCAAGACGCCCGTGATCGTGCACGTGTACAACTCCACGAGCGTGGCCCAGCGCGAGCAGGTGTTCAAGAAGGACAAGGACGCCATCAAGCAGATCGCCGTCGAGGGCGCCAAGCTCCTGAAGGAGCTCACGGACGAGAACGGCGGGCACCCCAACTACCGCTTCGAGTACAGCCCCGAGAGCTTCACCGGCACCGAGCCCGAGTACGCGCTCGAGGTGGTCAACGCGGTGCTGGACGTGTGGCAGCCCACGCCCGAGCGCAAGGCGGTCATCAACCTGCCGGCCACCGTTGAGATGAGCTTGCCGCACGTGTTCGCCAGCCAGGTTGAGTACCTCTCCAAGAACATGCGCTACCGCGACGCGGTGGTGCTCTCCCTGCACCCGCACAACGACCGCGGCACCGGCGTAGCCGACGCCGAGCTGGGCGTGCTCGCAGGCGCCGACCGCATCGAGGGGACGCTCTTCGGCAACGGCGAGCGCACCGGCAACGTCGACATCATCACGCTGGCCATGAACCTGTTCAGCCACGGCGTGAACCCCAACCTCGACTTCAGCCACATGGACGAGCTGGTTGAGCTCTACGAGCGCGTGACCCGCATGAGCGTGAGCCCGCGCCAGCCCTACGCCGGGCAGCTGGTGTTCGCGGCGTTTTCGGGCAGCCACCAGGACGCCATCGCCAAGGGCTTCAAGTGGCGCGAGGAGCACGACCCCGAGCACTGGAACCTGCCCTACCTGCCCATCGACCCGGCCGACGTGGGCCGTCGCTACGAGACCGACGTCATCCGCATCAACAGCCAGTCCGGCAAGGGCGGCGTGGGCTACGTGCTCGAGCAGGCCTTCGGCTACGTGCTGCCCAAGCCCATGCGCGAGGAGTTCGGCTACGTGGTCAAAAGCGTGTCGGACCATGCGCACAAGGAGCTCGCGCCCGCCGAGATCAACGACATCTTCCAGGCCGAGTACGTTAACCGCGCGGGTGCCGTAAACCTGGTGGACTTCCACTTCGTGCGCGCGGGCGGCGACACCGTGAAGGTGTTCATGACCCTTGAGCAGGGTGGCGAGGAGCGCGAGGTGATCGGCGCCGGCAACGGCCGGCTCGACGCGGTGGCCGAGGCCCTGCGCAAGCTCGGCGTCGACTACCACCTGAGCGCCTACCACGAGCACGCGCTCGACCAGCAGGGCGCGGCGTCCACCGCGGCCGCCTACGTGTGCCTGGAGGCCGAGGACGGCGCGAGCTCGTGGGGCTGCGGCGTGCATCCGGACATCATCACCGCCTCCATCCGCGGTTACATCTCCGCGGTGAACCGCCTCATGGCGCAGGAGGCCGCCCAGGCGTAACGGCGCTGTTACAAGCAGGCGCGCCCGGGAGGGCCCGCGGCGCGTCTGCTATCCTTTTTGTCCTGCAATCCTGCGGTAACGCAACCCAGATGAGGGGAACGCACTATGGCAATGACCATGACCCAAAAGATCCTGGCGGCGCACGCCGGGCTCGACGAGGTGGTGCCCGGCCAGCTGATCGAGGCCGACATCGACCTCGTGCTCGCCAACGACATCACCGGACCGGTGGCCATCCGCGAGCTCAAGAAGGCCGGGATGGACAAGGTGTTCGACAAGGACAAGGTGGCCCTGGTGATGGACCACTTCGTGCCCAACAAGGACATCAAGAGCGCCGAGCAGTGCGTGGAGTGCCGCGACTTCGCGCGCGAGCACGGCATCGTGAACTTCTTCGACGTGGGCCGCATGGGCATCGAGCACGCCCTGCTGCCCGAGCAGGGGCTTGTTGCCGCCGGCGACTGCATCATCGGCGCCGACTCCCACACCTGCACCTACGGCGCGCTAGGCGCCTTCTCCACCGGCGTGGGCTCCACCGACTGCGCCGCGGGCATCGCCACCGGCAAGGCGTGGTTCCGCGTGCCCTCGGCTATCAAGGTCGTGCTCACGGGCAAGAAGGCCCCGTGGGTCTCGGGCAAGGACGTGATCCTGCACCTCATCGGCGAGATCGGCGTCGACGGCGCGCTCTATCAGAGCCTCGAGTTCACGGGCGAGGGCGTGGCGGAGCTCACCATGGACGACCGCTTCTCCATCGCCAACATGGCCATCGAGGCCGGCGCCAAAAACGGCATCTTCCCGGTGGACGACAAGACCGTAGCCTACATGGAGGGCCGCGTCCCGCGCGCGTGGAAGGTGTTCGAGGCTGACGCCGACGCCGAGTACGAGCGCACGGTCGAGATCGACCTCTCAACGCTGCGCCCCACCGTCTCGGTTCCGCACCTGCCCGAGAACGCCAAGCCGGTTGAGGAGGTTGCCGGCACCGAGATCCAGCAGGCGGTCATCGGCAGCTGCACCAACGGCCGCATCGAGGACATGCGCGTGGCCGCCGACATCCTGCGCGGCCGTCACGTGGCGCCGGGCGTGCGCGCCATCGTGATCCCGGCAACCCAGGAGGTGTACTTGCGGTGCATCCGCGAGGGCCTGGCCGAGGTCTTCATCGAGGCGGGCGCCGTCATCTCCACGCCCACCTGCGGCCCGTGCCTGGGCGGCTACATGGGCATCCTCGCCGCCGGCGAGCGCGCCATCTCCACCACGAACCGCAACTTCGTGGGCCGCATGGGCCACGTTGACTCCGAGGTGTACCTTTCGAGCCCGGCCGTGGCCGCCGCCAGCGCCGTAACCGGCGTGATCACCGACCCGGCCACGCTGTAGGACTGTTCCACCTGAGCCCGGATCGGCGGGTACAAACTCCGTGCTCAAACATTCTCGCTTCGCTGCGAAACTGCGCGCGGAGCATGTACCCGCCGATCCGGGCGAGGGCTTCTCGTCCGGCAGCAGAGCGAGCGTGGGAGGGCGGGTATATCGTCCCGCGCGCAGTTCTGCAGACGCAGGAGATGCCGTTTCCGGCATCTCCGTCGCGTCGAAGCTGTTTGAGCACGGGATGATATACCCGCCCTCCCGCGCTTGGATCACCCCACCGGAAGGAGCCGACTGTGAACGCACACGGCACTGTTTTCAAATACGGGGACAACGTCGACACCGACGTCATCATCCCGGCCCGCTACCTCAACATCGCCGACCCTGACGAGCTGGCCACCCACGCCATGGAGGACATCGACGCCACGTTCGTCAAGCGCGTGAAGCCCGGCGACATCATCGTGGCCAACCGCAACTTCGGCTGCGGGTCCTCGCGCGAGCACGCGCCGCTCGTCATCAAGCAAAACGGCGTGTCCTGCGTTATCGCCGCGAGCTTCGCGCGCATCTTCTACCGCAACGCCATCAACATCGGCCTGCCCATCCTCGAGTGCGCCGAGGCGGCCGACAAGATCGCCGACGGCGACGAGGTCGAGATCGACTTCTCCACCGGCGTCATCCGCGACGTCACGCGCGGCGAGAGCTACCAGGCGCTGGCGTTCCCGGAGTTCATCAACGGCATCATCGAGCACGGCGGCTTGCTCAACAGCCTGAAGGCGAGGGGAGTGTAATGGAGTTCAGGATCGCGGTTCTCAAAGGCGACGGCATCGGTCCCGAGATCGTTGCCGAGGCCATGAAGGCGCTTGACACGGTGGGCGAGAAGTTCGGCCACACCTTCACCTACGAGGAGGCGCCCATCGGCGGCGCGGCCATCGACGCGGTGGGCGAGTGCCTGCCCGAGCGCACGGTCGACATCTGCCAGGGCTCTGACAGCGTGCTGCTCGGCGCGGTGGGCGGCCCCAAGTGGGACAGCCAGCCGCCGTCGAACCGCCCGGAGAAGGCGCTGCTCGGCATCCGCAAGGAGCTGGGGCTGTTCGCCAACATCCGCCCGGCGCGCCTGTGGGAGCCGCTGGCCGACGCCTGCCCGTTGAAGCCCGAGCGCCTGAAGGACGGCCTCGACTTGGTGGTGGTGCGCGAGCTCACCAGCGACGTGTACTTCGGCGACAAGAGCCGCGACGCCGACGGCCGCAGCCACGACGACATGACCTACTCGCCCGAGGAGGTCGAGCGCATCGCGCGGCGCGCCTTCGAGATGGCCCGCCAGCGCCGCAACCACGTGACGAGCGTGGACAAGGCCAACGTGCTCGAGACGAGCCGCCTGTGGCGCGAGACGGTGGCGCGCGTGGCGGAAGGGTACCCGGACGTGGAGCTCGACTATCTCTACGTGGACAACGCCGCCATGCAGCTGGTGTTGAACCCGGGGCAGTTCGACGTCATCCTTACCGGCAACCTCTTCGGCGACATCCTCTCCGACGAGGCCAGCTGCATCACCGGCTCCATCGGCATGCTGCCGAGCGCGAGCCTGTCGCTTTCCAGCCGCGGTATGTACGAGCCCATCCACGGCTCTGCGCCCGACATCGCCGGCAAGAACCTCGCGAACCCCATCGCCACGGTGCTCTCGGCGGCCATGATGCTGCGCTACAGCCTGAACCTGCCCCAGGAGGCCGACGCCATCGAGGGTGCGGTGAACCGCGTGCTCGAGGCGGGCTTCCGCACCGCCGACATCGCCAAGCCCGGCGACGAGTACATGACCTGCTCGGACATGGGCCAGGCCATCTGCTCCGAGATCCGCAACGGGTAAAGGCGCCCCGCCTGGCCGGGTTCCGCACAACGCCCATACGAGAAAAGCCCCGCAAGTCGCGGGGCTTTTCGTTTGCGGGCATATGCCGCGGGCGGGTTCTTGCCGGTTTGGCGGCCGCCGCCTGTGCCTAGTTGTCCTTGTGCGGGCAGTTGGCGCAGCCGCCCTCTGAGCCGTTCGAGCTGGAGCCGCTGGTGGCCTCGGTGCTCTTGGAACCGCCGCGCTGGTCGGTGTTGTAAAAGCCCGAGCCCTTGAACTCGATCCCGCTGGCGCTGAAGACCTTGTCGGCCGGGGCGCCGCACTCCGGGCAGGTGACGTCCGGATGCTCGGTCATGCCGTGCTGCACCTCGAACACCGTGCCGCACGCTGTGCATTTGTAGTCATACCGTGCCATGTTGTCCCCTCCGTATGTACTGGTAAGCCGGGGGCTATTGTATCCAAAATCAGCTGTGTCACACCCCCTCCCATAGAATCGACAGGGAGCGGGCAGCTGACGCCGCGCGCGTCTTTCTCGCCTTGTGCCTCAGCCGCTTGCCGCTCGATCATGACCGTTCGCGAGGGAATGCATACCGTTCGCCAAACGTTTCCGCTCCCTTACACCTGCTGTGTTTCACGCGCGTTGCGCGCTTGTTGCCGTTTCGGTGCCCGTCGGTTACGGCGGGCGAGAACAACGTTTCGGGTGCGTTGCGGTTGGGCAAACTGCCCGCGCCGACCATTGCCCGAAACATTCCCTTTCTAACCTGATTTGCGTGCCGCGCGCCACCTTGTCGGCGGCGCATCGGAACTCCGGCGGCATGAGGGAGAAAGGGGAGAGGAATGGCGAAACAGGGACACGCGCGCCCGCTGCCCGCGCAGCCGTGCCCAACGCGCCGCGCCTTCGTGGGCGCCGCGGCGGGCGCCTTGGGCCTGGCGGCGCTGGGAGCCTCCGGCTGCGCGCAGAGCGCCCTCGCCGAGGCTGCGGCGGGCGCTGACCCGGGCGCCCAGCCCGCGTCGCAGGCTGCGGCGGACGTGACGGCCGACGAGGTCAAGGTGGGCATCATGCACTCGCTCTCGGGCACCATGGCTATGAGCGAGAGCTCGGTGCGCGACGCCGAGATGCTCGCCATCGAGGAGATCAACGCGGCCGGCGGCGTGCTGGGCCGCCGGATCGAGCCCGTGGTGGAGGACGGCGCCTCGGACAACGCCACCTTCGCCGAGAAGGCCGAGAAGCTCCTGATGAGCGACCACGTCGCCACGGTCTTCGGCTGCTGGACGAGCGCCTCGCGCAAGGCGGTGCTGCCTGTTTTCGAGCGGTACAACGGGCTTCTGTGGTACCCGGTGCAGTACGAGGGCATGGAGTCGTCCAAGAACATCTTCTACGTGGGTGCGGCGCCCAACCAGCAGATCGTGCCGGCGGTAACCTACCTCGCCGAGCACTACGGCCCGCGCATCTTCCTGCTGGGGTCGGACTACGTGTTCCCGCGCACGGCGAACACCGTCATCAAGGCGCAGGCCGCCGACGCCGGCTTTGAGATCGTGGGCGAGGAGTACACGCCCATGGGCCACACCGACTATGCCACGGTTATCAACAAGATCCGCGCCGCGCATCCCGACTTCGTGTTCAACACGCTGAACGGCGACTCCAACGTGTCGTTCTTCAAGCAGCTGCGCGACTCCGGCATCACCCCCGACGACTGCATGACCTGCTCGGTATCGGTGGCCGAGGAGGAGGTTGCCGGCATCGGCGCCGCCTACCTCGAGGGCCATATGACCTCGTGGAACTATTACGAGACCACCGACACGCCCGAGAATCACGCCTTTGTGCAGGCTTTCAAGGAGCGCTACGGCCAGAACCGCGTGACCGACGACCCCATCGAGGCGGGCTACTGCGCCGTGCACCTGTGGGCGGCGGCATGCGAGAAGGCCGGCAGCTTCGAGGTGGACGACGTGCGCGCAGCCGCGGGCGGCGTGACCTTCCAGGCGCCCGAGGGCGCGATGACCATCGACGGCGAGAACCAGCACCTGTACAAGACGGTCCGCATCGGGCGCGTCAACGCCGACGGCCTCATCGACGAGGAGTGGGCGTCCGACGAGCCGCTCAAGCCCGATCCGTACCTCAAAGGGTACCCGTGGGCCGCGGGGCTCTCGTAAGGAAAGGGGGAGGCACCTATGGTTGAAACCTTCATCATGCAGGCTTTCAACGGCATCAGCCTGAGCTCGATCCTGTTTCTCGCAGCGGTCGGCCTCGCGGTGACCTTCGGCCTCATGCACATCATCAATATGGCCCACGGCGAGTTCATCATGGTGGGGGCCTACACCGCCTACGTGGTGCAGAACGCCTTCGCCGGCGCGGGCGCCGCTTTCGGGCTCTACGTGCCGGTGGCGCTCGTGCTGTCGTTTGCCGTGGCGGCCCTGGTGGGTGCGGTGGTTGAGAAGCTCATCGTCAGCCGGCTCTACGGGCGCGTAGCCGACAGCCTGCTCGTTACCTGGGGCCTGTCGCTCGTGCTTCAGCAGCTGGCGCGCTCCATCTTCGGCTCGCCCAACGTGGGCGTCACCGTGCCGGGCTACATGGAGGGCTCGCTCATGATCGGCGACATCGCCCTGCCCTACACGCGCATCTGGATCCTCGTGATCGCGCTTTTGTGCCTGCTGGCGCTTTACCTGTTCATGTTCCGCACGCGCTTCGGCCGCACGGTGCGCGCCGTCATGCAGAACCGCCCCACGGCGGCCGCTCTCGGCGTGAACACCCGCCGCGTTGACAGCGTCACGTTCGCGCTGGGCTCCGGCCTTGCGGGCCTCGCGGGCTGCGCGCTCACCTGGATCGGCCTGGTGGGCCCGTCACTCGGCCAGAACTACATCACCCAGGCGTTCATGACCGTGGTCGTGGGCGGCGTGGGCTCGGTCTTCGGCTCGGTCTTCGGCGCCGGCTTCATCGGCATCGGCCAGTCCATCTTCGAGTTCCTCACCGACGCCTCGCTCGGCCAGGCGCTCATCTTCCTCGCGGTCATCGTGCTGCTGCAGTTCCGCCCCAAGGGCATCTTCTCGGTGAGCAGCCGCTCGCTCGAGGACGAGTAGGAGGCCTACATGGAAACGCTTCTCAGCAACAAGACGCAACGGAACCGTCTCGTTCTCGCGGCAGCCATCTTCATCTGCTTGGCCGTGGTGCCGGCAGTGCTGCCCATGTTCCGCACCACGCTCATCGCCCGCTTCATGTGCTATGCCATCGTGGCGTTGGGCCTCGACATGATCTGGGGCTACACCGGCATCATGAGCTTGGGGCACGGCGTGTACTTCGGCCTCGGCGCGTACTGCATGGCCATGTACCTCAAGCTCGCGGCCTCGGGCGGCGGCCTTCCCGACTTCATGCAGTGGTCGGGCTTCGACGCCCTGCCCGCGTGGTGGGCGCCGTTTGCCAACCCCGCCTTCGCCTTCGCCATGGTGGTGCTCGTGCCGGTGGTGGTGTCGGTGGTCGTGGGCCTGCTCACGTTCCTCCACAACATCAAGGGCGTGTACTTCTCCATCCTCTCCCAGGCGCTCGCCCTCATCATGAGCGTGCTTCTGGTGGGCTCGCAGCAGTACACCGGCGGATCAAACGGCCTGACCGACTTCGACACCATCCTGGGCGCGCCGCTTTCGAGCCCCGTGACCGAGGTCGTGCTGTACTACGTGACCCTGGTGGCGCTCATCGCCGTGTTCGCGCTCTGCTTCTTCTTGGTCAACCGCCGCATCGGCAAGATCTTCATGGCCATCCGCGACTCTGAGAACCGCGTGCGCTTCACCGGCTACAACACGGCCGTCTTCAAGGTGTTCGTCTACGCCTTCTCGGCAGCGGTGGCGGGTGTCGCCGGCGCGCTCTACGTGAGCCAGGTGGGCATCATCACGCCCGCCGAGGTGGGCGTGGCGCCCTCCATCGAGATGGTCGTGTGGGTGGCCGTCGGCGGCCGCGGCACGCTCGTGGGCGCCGTCATAGGCGCGCTGCTCACCAGCGGCGTGGAGACCTTCGCCTCCGAGACCTTCCCCGACCTGTGGAACTACGTGCTCGGCCTCGTGTGCATCGTCGTGGTGCTCTTCCTGCCCGGCGGCCTCATGGACCTGCCGCGCGTTCCCGCCCGCATCCGCGCGTGGCTTGCGCGCAGCCGCTTCGGGGCCCCGCAGGGCGGCGCGCGCCTGACGCCGGCCATGGCGGCCGAGGAGGGGGTCTCTGTGGGCGCCGCCCTGGCGGAGGAGGACTACGCCGAGCCCGCGTACCGCGACGCCGGCGGTGACGAGGCGGGCGGCGATCCGCTCGCGCCTACGGCCGCAAGCGGCCTTGACGAGAAGGGAGGCCCCCGATGATGAGGCCATTTGGCAGGGTGCCCGCCGTGGCGGCGCCTGCGGCCGCGGTTGCCGCGCGTACCGGAGCGGCGACGTTCGCGGAAGCCGAGGAGCCTGCTTCGAGCTCGAGCGCGGTGGCCGTGCGCGGCACCACAGAGCTCGCGCGCAAGCAGGACGCCCCCGCGCTGCTCTCCATCGAGGACGTGAGCGTGGTCTTCGACGGCTTCCACGCCATCAGTCACGTCAGCACCACGGTGGGCGAGCACGACATCCGGTTCTTCATCGGCCCCAACGGCGCCGGCAAGACCACCATCCTAGACGCCATCTGCGGCAAGAACCGCGTGGCCGGCGGGCGCATCATGTTCAAGGGCAAGTATGACTTGGCCAAGATGAAGGACTACAAGATCGCCAACCTGGGCGTCAGCCGCAAGTTCCAGGCGCCGAGCGTCTTCTGCGGCATCACCATCCTGGAGAACATGGAGCTCGCCGCGGCTAACCGCCACAGCCTGTACTCCACCACGTTCCTCAAGCTCAAGAAGGACACGCACGACTACATCCGCTACATCCTCGACTTCATCGGCCTGTACGACAAGCGCTTCGACTATCCCACGCGCCTCTCGCACGGCGAGAAGCAGTGGCTCGAGATCGGCATGCTGCTCACCCAGCACCCCGACCTGCTCCTGCTCGACGAGCCCGTTGCCGGCATGAGCCGCCGCGAGACCGAGCACACCGCCGAGCTCTTGCAGCGCGTCAAGCAGGAGTGCTCGGTCATCGTGGTCGAGCACGACATGCAGTTCGCCAAGGACGTCTCCGACGACGTGACGGTGTTCCACGAGGGCAAGGTGCTCGCCGAGGGCACCATGGACGAGGTGTCGCAGAACCAGACGGTGATCGACGTGTACCTGGGACGAGGGGGCGATCAGTAGCATGGCGCTCGAGATCAAGGGGCTCCTCGCCACCTACGGCGAGGGCATGGTGCTGCACGGCGTGAGCCTCACGGCAAAGAAGGGCAAGGTCACGGCGCTCGTGGGACGCAACGGCGCCGGTAAGACCACCACGCTGAAGGCCCTCATGGGGCTTGTGGAGACGCCGCGCGGCAGCATCCGGCTGGACGGACGTGAGCTCATGGGGCTTCCGGCCTATGCCCGGGCGCGCGCCGGCATCGGCTACGTGCCGCAGGGCCGCGAGATCTTCCCGCAGCTCACGGTGGGCGAGAACCTCGAGTTGGGCATGGAGGCCAACCCCGAGGCGAAGGAGGTGCCGGAGGGGGTGTTCGAGACGTTCCCCATCCTGCGGGAGTTTCTGAACCGCAGGGGCGGCGACCTTTCGGGCGGCCAACAGCAGCAGCTCGCCATAGCCCGCGCGCTGGTGGCGGCGCCTCGGGCGCTCGTGCTCGACGAGCCCACCGAGGGCATCCAACCGTCGGTGGTGCAGGAGATCGGCCGCGTCATCACCGCTCTCAAAAAGGACGTGGCGGTGCTTTTGGTGGAGCAGTACCTGGAGTTCGCGCTCGACATCGCCGACGACGTGTACGTGATCGAGAAGGGCGAGATCGTGCAGCACGGCGCCCCGGACGAGCTCGACCAGGAGAAGCTGAAGGAAACGATGTCGCTCTAGGCGCGCGGTGGCTGGCCGCTGCCCGTGGCCTGCCACAGTGCGCGAAGGGCGGAGATGCGCGGCGCGCGGTGGGGGCAACCCGCCGCGCCCGCCATAGGCGAAGGGAGAGCGGCGATGCATCTGACCGAACGGGACCAGGAGAAGCTCCTGCTCCACGTGGCGGGGCAGCTCGCGCGCGAACGGCGCGCGCGGGGCCTCAGGCTCAACTACCCGGAAGCGGTGGCGCTCATCAGCTCTGAGCTCATGGAGCGCGCCCGCGACGGCGAGGACGTGGCGGCGCTTATGAGCGCCGGCCGCGAGATCCTCAGCACCGGCGACGTCATGGACGGCGTGGCGGGCATGGTGCGGGAGGTGCAGGTGGAGTGCACGTTTCCCGACGGCACCAAGCTCGTGACCGTGCACGACCCCATCCAGGAGGTGGCGCGATGAACGTGGGCGAGGTTATCTGCGCTCCCGGCTCCGTCGTTCTCAACGAGGGGCGGGCCACGGTGGAGGTCGACGTGGCCAACGTGGGCGACCGACCGGTGCAGGTGGGGTCGCACCTGCACTTCTTCGAGGCGAACAGCTGCCTGTCCTTTGACCGGGCGGCGGCTTTCGGCTACCGGCTCGACGTGCCGTCAGGCACGTCGGTGCGCTTCGAGCCCGGCGAGGTCAAGCGCGTGCGGCTCACGGCCCTCGCGGGCGCGCGGCGCGCCTTCGGCCTGAACGGGCTTGCGTCCGGCGCGCTCGACGCGCCGGGCGCTGCCGAAGCGGCGCTTGCCAGGGCGGCACGCCGCGGGTTTCTCGCCTATGAGCCGGGCGTGGCCGTTGGTTTCGACGGGAAGCGCTACGCCCTTGGCGGCGCGGCGCGCGCTGACGGGCAGGGCGGCGCGGTGAAGAGCGAGCCTCAAGGCGGCGGGTGCTTCTCGCCCGCTGGCGGCGCGGGCTCAGAGGAGGGGAGATAAGCCATGGCGGTAAGCATTTCCCGCGAGGCGTACGCCTCCATGTACGGCCCCACCACGGGCGACCGGGTGCGCCTGGCCGACACCGACCTTGTCATAGAGGTGGAGCGCGACCTGACGGTTTACGGCGACGAAGCAAAGTTCGGCGGCGGCAAGACGCTGCGCGACGGCATGGGGCAGTCCGTCCAGACAACCTCTGCCGACGGCGACTTGGACCTGGTCATAACCAACGCGCTCATCTTGGACTACACGGGCGTTTACAAGGCCGACATCGGCGTCAAGGACGGGCTCATTGCCGGCATCGGCCATGCGGGCAACCCCGACGTCATGGCCGGCGTGACCCCGGGCATGCGCATTGGGGCCTCCACCGAGGCGCTCGCCGGCGAGGGGTTTATCGTCACGGCGGGCGGCGTTGACACCCACATTCACTTCATCAGCCCCACGCAGGTGGGTTGCGCGCTCATGAGCGGCGTCACCACCATGATCGGCGGCGGCACGGGGCCCGCCGACGGAACCAACGCCGTCACCTCCACGCCCGGGCCGTGGAACCTGGCCCGGATGCTGCGCGCCGCCGAAGCGTACCCGGTGAACCTGGGCTTTCTGGGCAAAGGCAACTGCTCTGCCCCGGCGCCGCTGGTCGAGCAGGTGAAGGCGGGCGCCATCGGCCTCAAGGTGCACGAGGACTGGGGCGCCACGCCGGCCGCGATCGACAGCGCGCTTGCCGTGGCCGACGCCTACGACGTGCAGGTCGCCATCCACACCGACACCCTGAACGAGTGCGGCTGCGTGGAGGACACGGTGGCCGCCATCGCCGGGCGCACCATCCACACCTACCACACCGAGGGCGCCGGCGGCGGCCACGCCCCCGACATCATGCGCATCGCCGGCGAGCCCAACGTGCTGCCGAGCTCGACCAACCCCACCATGCCGTTCTCGGTGAACACCTTGGACGAGCACCTGGACATGCTCATGGTCTGCCACCACCTGGACAGCCGCATCCCCGAGGACGTGGCCTTTGCCGACAGCCGCATCCGCCCGGAGACGATTGCGGCCGAGGACGTGATGCACGACCTGGGCGTGTTCTCCATGATGAGCTCGGACAGCCAGGCTATGGGTCGCGTTGGGGAGGTTGTCACCCGCACGTGGCAGACAGCCAGCAAGATGCGCGCCCAGCGCGGTCCGCTGCCCGAGGACGCGGGGCGGGGCAACGACAACTTCCGCGCGCGCCGCTACGTGGCCAAGTACACCATCAACCCCGCCGTGACCCACGGCATCAGCCGCTACGTGGGCTCGGTCGAGCCGGGCAAGCTGGCCGACCTCGTGCTGTGGGATCCGCGCTTCTTCGGCGTGACCCCCGAGATCGTGGTGAAGGGCGGCTTCATCTGCGCGGCGCGCATGGGAGACGCCAATGCCTCCATCCCCACCACGCAGCCGGTCATGATGCGCTCCATGTTCGGCGCTGACGGCCTGGCCCGCGCCGACACCTGCCTGACCTTCATGTCGCAGGCGGCGGCAGACGCTGGGGTGGGCGAGAAGCTCGGGCTCAGGCGGCGGGTGGCCGCCGTGGGCGGGTGCCGCGGCATCGGCAAGGCGGACATGCGTCTGAACGACCGCACGCCGCGGATCACCGTGGATCCGGAAACGTACGCGGTCACGGTGGACGGCGAGCCGGTGACCTGCGAGCCGGCCGAGCGCCTGCCGCTGGCGCAGCTCTACCGGCTGTTCTGACGCCGGCGCGCGGGGCTGCGGCTCCGGACGTTTTCAGCTGACCGCGCCAGGCGCGCGGGGAGGATGCGCCGGCGGCCCCGGGGTTGCCGGCAACGTGAGGAGGGTGGATATGATCTGCGAGAAGGTCTATGGGTCCATATGCGACGAGGAGGTGCACGCGCGCCTGTCCGCGCGCCTGGGCGGCTACGTGGTAGAGGAGGTGCCGTTTACCTGGGACGAGACGCACAAGCGCGTGCAGCGCAAAGTGGGGTCCGAGGGCACCGAGGTGGGGCTGCGCCTGGACGAGGAGACCAGGAGGCGCGGCCTCCGCAACGACGACGTGCTGGGCGTGGACGCCGCCACGCAGCACGTGCTCGTGGCGCGCATCACGCCCGAGGAGGCGGTTGCCGTTGAGGTCGAGGGGGCGGACCCGCTCGCCGTGGCGCGTGTCGCTTGGGAGGTGGGCAACACCCACACGCCGCTTTTCGCCGGCAAGGCGCCGGGCACGTTTGCCTTCCCGCTCAACGAGCCGCTTCGTGCCGCGCTCGAGCGCATCCCGGGTGTGACGGCGCGGGTGGAGCGCGCCGCGCTGGACCCGGGGCGTCTGGTGTCGTCTGGCGAGGCGGGCCACGCGCACGCCCACGGGCACGAGGGACACGCGCACGGGGGTTCCCGCGGAACCCGAGCCGTCCGGGGCCGTGGGTCCGAGGCGGTGTAGGGTGGACGCCGTCTCGGAGCTTCTGCTCATGCAGGTGACGGACCCCACGTTTCCCATAGGTGCCTACGCCCATTCCTACGGCTTGGAGACCTACGTGCAGCGCGGGGTGGTGAGTTCACCCGCCACGGCTGCGGACTACGCGGCGCGCCAGATCGCCGGTCCCTTGTGCTACACGGAGCTGCTGGGGATGCGCCTGGCCTACGAGCGAGCCCGGGAAGCCGACACGGAGGGCCTCACGCGTTTGGAAGCGCTGCTCGCCGCGTACAAGGCGCCGACTGAGCTGCGCGAGGGCTCGCGCAAGCTGGCCGCTCGCTTCTGTCGCACGGCCGCCCCGCTGCTCGTTTGCGCTGACATCGCGGGCGGCGAAGACGGCGGGGCGCGCCTTGCGGGCGTCGAGGGTTTTGCCGCCTACGTATCCGCAGCGCCCGCGCACCTGCTCAACAGCGCCTACGGCGCCTTTGCGTGCGCGGCGGGCATCCCGCTCGAGCCGCTCATGCGGCGCTACCTCTACGCCCAGGTGTCGGCGCTTGTTACCACCTGTGTGAAAGCGGTGCCGCTGAGCCAGACGGCCGGCCAGCGCATCCTGCGGGACAGCTACGCAGCGCAGGGGGAGGCCGTCGCCTGCGCGCTCACTGCCCCTGCGCGCGACCTTGGCCGCGCCGCCCCTGGTTTTGACGTGCGCGCCATAGAGCACGAAACGCTCTACACGCGCCTGTTCATGAGCTAATGCGCCAAATTAAGCACGGCCTAGTTTGGCGCAGGCAAAGGAGTCATCATGTCTTATGTTCGCATCGGCGTGGCGGGCCCGGTGGGCTCGGGCAAGACGGCGCTTATCGAGGCGCTGACCCGGCGCATGGCCGGCCGCTACAGCATCGGCGTGGTTACCAACGACATTTACACCAAGGAGGACGCGGAGTTTCTCGCGCGCAACTCCGTCTTGCCGCTCGACCGGATCACCGGCGTCGAGACCGGCGGGTGCCCGCACACGGCCATCCGCGAGGACGCCAGCATGAACCTGGAGGCGGTTGAGCAGATGGTTGAGCGGCACCCCGACATCCAGATCATGTTCATCGAGAGCGGCGGCGACAACCTGTCGGCCACCTTCTCGCCAGAGCTGGCCGACGCCACCATCTTCGTGATCGACGTCTCGGAGGGCGACAAGATCCCGCGCAAGGGCGGCCCGGGCATCACGCGGAGCGATCTTCTGGTGATCAACAAGATCGACCTGGCGCCGTACGTGGGGGCGAGCCTGGAGGTCATGGAGCGCGACTCCGGGCGCATGCGCGCCGGGCGCCCGTTTGTCTTCACGAACATCCGCGAGGGCGTGGGCGTGGACGCGGTTGAGAGATGGATTCGCGCCAACGTGCTGCTGGAAGGCCTTGAGGCGTGAGCGGGCAGGCGCGCGCGGACGCGGGTTCGGCGTCGAACCGATACGGGCGCACGTCGGAGCTTGAGCTTCGGGCCGAACGCGGGCCAAACGGCGGCACGGTGCTCGCGCACGCGTACGCAACGCAGCCCTACCGGGTGATGAAGCCCCTCGCCGATCCGGGCAACCGCTCGTTTGCCCAGGTCATCACCATGAGCTCGTCCGCGGGCCTTTTGGAGGGCGACCGACAGCGCGTGCGCGTCGGGGTCGGCGCGGGCGCGGCGCTTTCTGTGCGGGCGCAGTCGTTCGAGAAGGTTCACCGCATGGACGGTTCGGGCCGTGCTGAGCGCGCAACGCTCCTTTCCGTCGCGTCGGGCGGCCGCTTGCGCTTTGTGCAGCAGCCCGTGATCCCCTACGCGGGCTCGCGCTTCGAGGGCGAGACGACGATAGAGCTGGCCGACGCCACGGCGGGGGTTGCCTTCAGCGAGGTGGTCGCCTGCGGGCGGGCGGCGGCGGGGGAGCGTTTCTCGTTCGACCACTTTGCCAGCCGCGTGCTGGTTGCGGTTTCGGGCGTGCCCGTGTTCGCGGACAACCTGGTGTTGGAGCCCGCGGTAAGCGACGTGGCTGGTCTGGGCATGTTCGAGGGCTTCACGCATATGGCGAGCCTCGCGGTGGTGGCGCCCGACCTCGATGAGGCGCGGTTCGAAGCAGCGCGCTGTGCCCTGCGCGCGCTGACCGGCCCTGCTTTTGCCGGGCCTGGCGCCGGGACAGACGAGGATGCCGTCGCGCCTTTCAGCCCGGGCGGCGCGCTTGTCGGAGGCGTTACGCACGTGGGGGACGCGGCCGGGGCCGGTGGCTGGGCCGTGCGGCTTCTCGGGGACCGCGCCCAGGACCTGCAGCGAACCCTCGACCTCGTTGCTCGCCTTGCGGGCTTTTAGGTAGGTTTCGGTGCGCTGAGCGGCGCGCGGCAGGAAGGCGGGCCTGCCTTTCACCGCCCCGTTCGGGCGATGCGCGTCGCTGGGCTCCGCATCATCTTCTGCGGGCGGTACCATAGATGCCGAGGTTCTGAGACGGATGGCCGGGGCGGCGCGGGGCAAGCTTGCCCAAGCGGGCCGGAGGGGTGACAGCGGAGAAGGGCGGGCGCCATGGGTGGAGAAAGCCGGAGCGAGCGGGTGAGCCAGGTGCAGGAGCCCGTGGTCTTCGAAGTGGGTGTTTCTCGCAAGAAGCCCGAGAACATCCGCAACCGCGAGAACCCCTGCCCGTTTTGCGACGTGGCGCACCTGACGGGCCTCTTCCGCCGCGAAGGCGACCGCATCTGGCTCATGAACAAGTACCGCACGCTGCAGCACACGGTTCAGACCATCGTGATCGAGTCGGCCGACCACACCGGCGATCCTTCCACCTACTCCCGCGCGGTGATGCGCGGCGTGCTCCGTTTCGCTGTCGAGTGCTTTTACGCCATGCGCGCCGACCCGCGCTTTGCCAGCGTGGCGATGTTCAAGAACTACGGGCCGCTTTCCGGCGGATCGCTTCTGCACCCGCATCTGCAGATCGTGGGGTTCGAGCGCGCGGACGCCTATGCGCATGTGGGCCCAGAGAACTTCTCCGGCATCGAGGTTTTCTCAAACGAGAACGTTGCGGTGACGCTTTCCGACCATCCGGTCATGGGGTTCGTCGAGATCAACGTCGGCATCGACGCTGCGGGTTTGCAGGTTCCCTGCGTTTCGGTGGGCGCCGGCGGCGGCGTCGCGGCTATGGCCGGGGAGGCCTCGCGTGCCCCAGAGGCCGAGAAGCGCGTCGACGCGCACGCCTGGGACGCAGCCCGCGGCGAGGTTGTCCCGCTTGACGCGGCGCCCGACCCGGCCCTCTTCATGCCGTGGGTGCCGCCGGTTGCGCCGACGCGGCTGACAGGGGCGGCCGCGCGGCGCGTGGACGCCTTGGCCGACGCCGTCCAGGTTTCCGTGCGCTACCTGCTCACCGAGCACCATGGCCGCGGCTGCACCTCGTACAACCTGTTCTTGTACGCAGCATGACAAAACCGCAGGTAAAACGCCTGCATAACGCATGTGTGTCCTTATTTGTCCCAACCGTCCGTTATTCCGTGTTTCTGGAAAGCGTCCGAGAGCGTATCGGCGAACATTTCAACGGTCGGCTTGTCGTAGTATTTCGGCGTCGTTCCCTTTACCGTGTGGCCCATCATCTTCTCCAGCTTCCAGTCTTCTATGTCCGCGTCCCACGCCATAAAGGTGCGCCACGATTTGCGTAGGTTTTTCATGGGGTGCTGTTCCATGCCGGCCTCGTCAAGGAACGCCTTCCAGTGCGATGTTAGCGTCTTCTGGCTTACGTATCCGCCGACCCCGTTATCCGTCAGCCACCCGTATCCGGACGCGGCAGCCTCTAGCACGTAGGCGCTCATTGGCTCGGGAACTACGACCCAGCGCGGGCTCCAACCGTTCTTGAGAGAATCGTCTACCTTTCCCTGATTGTTTATCTGACGGACGATGTGGACAGCTGCTATGGTCATGCCGTTTGCCGTGACCTCGCGCACATCTTCCGGCTTCGGGCCGAGCGATTCGCCGATCCGGCACGACCCGAACGCGATGAGCGAGAACGTTACGCACAGCGGCCACCGGCCCCTCACCTCCGACCATATGGCGCGCAGCTCCGGGAGCGTCCATACGTACCCGTCCTGATCGTTCTGCTCTTTCGAGGTGCGGTAGTCCGGGCTCATGGGGTCTGCCATCACACCGCCGTATATCCTGGCGAGCTGCACAGCCTGCCTCAAAAGCATGGCAGAGTTCGAGGACGCCGACTTCCCAAGACTGAGCAGCCAATCCTGCATATCGGCCGGTCTGATCTCGTCTATCAGGGCGTCGCCCCACCGTGGGAGTATGTGCTTGTTCCACACCGACCGGTACTGCCTTATGCTCTGCTGCTTCAACGTCCCCTTGACGACCCTGTCGTCAGCGTCCGGCAGCCACAGCCTCTCGTACGCTTGCGTTACGGTCATGCGCTGAGCTTTGCGCTTCGTGGATGGGTTGGCGTCGTCAACGTACCGCTTCCAGAGGCGGCGCAGCTCCTCGTCGCCCTCGCGCTTGGTTCCTCGGAAGGTCAACCGGTGGCGCGTCCACCCGCGCCCGTCGCCTATGTCCGCGGTGAACCTCAGGTAGCGGTAGCCCTTGCGCCGCGCCGGCTGGTTGCTTCCCCACGTCGAGCGCATTTTCCGTGGCATAATGTACCTGCCTTCCGTTTCTGCTGTTCGGTTGGCTTGCCCGTCCCTCCCGGAGCCGCCAAGCAGGGGAGGGACGGGCGTTTCTTCGATCACTTTTTTAAAAATGCCGCGTAAAGTCGCCAAAGTCCTTCTAATTCATTTGGATATCTAGTTTCAACAAGCGCCGCTTTGAATGCGTGTTCTCCGATATGTAAAGCGGCCACAGAATATGACTTATGCCTAGCAGCAATCTCAATAACTTCTTCTCCATCAGCTATCATGGAAATATGCGGTTTTGCTTTTGACCCTCTTTTCGTGGGTAGCTGTTCCAATTTGAGCGAGACGTGAAACGGTGTTTTCAAATTGCGTTTTTTAAGCCACTTGTTTTCTGACGGCACGCCTATATACTGGTCGACTATGTCGAATCCAGTAATATTTCCCAGGCCTAACGCGCTAGATATCTTCTTGTCAGTCTCCTCTGCATAACGCTTCTTTCTTATTTCGTAATCACGTTGCTGTCTCTTCAATTCCTTTTCAATGGCTTCCTCGGTCATGAGAATATGGAGCTCTATATCCCCTTTTCCCATCCTTGGTCTGGATATGGCACACGGAATCTTCTGACCGATCGAATATCCGGCTTTCTGTAAGTATTTCTTGTAAATCAATGAAATAGCAACGTTGTTATCGTCAACCAAGGCGTATTGATCATTTGAGGCAAACGTCCAGTCTTGCGGAAGAATGGCGTCCTTTTGTGGTATCGCCCTTACTCCTATTGTGTCACCGGAAATTTTTAAAAGAAGATCTTGGAAGTAAGAGCAGGCACTTGCACGCATTGCATTTTGTATACTGCTTCCGCATTCTGCCCACCGATAGCCATTTTTGTCTCTTTTCGTTTCAGCAGCATAAAGCCAGCTGCGGCATCCACCTGATTCAAGTACAGGGACTTTTGGGCACACGTACCCACGGGTTTTAGATGGATTTTCATTATGGATAATGCTAGAAGCTAGCAATTTAAAAAAACCCATATGCCCCACTCTCCCAAGAAAGTTGCTGCCTACTGAGTTATGTCCTCTTGTGATTGAAACCACACGACTACTCCGACGGTTCTAACCGGCGGATCGTCCTGGGTAACGATGATGTCCGGGTACTCGCTGAAGCTGTCTGCGGTCAGCATCAGGGTGGAGCTGCCTCGCATGTAGACGCGGAGCACGCTTCTGCCATCCTCGAACTCGGCGACTACGGCGCTGCCGTTGCGCGGCTCTATGGACGGGTCGACCAATATGTGGCAGCCGTCTGGGTAGCGCCGGTTCATGCAGTCGCCCTCCACTTTCAGGGCGAAGCAGTTGGGATGGCGCGAGACTACGCCCTCAGGGAACTCCACCTCGTAGGAGCTTTCCTCTTCGTCCATGGTGGAGCCTGCGTGCGTGTGGCCTAAAACTCGCAGGGGCACCATGGCGGAGGTTCCGCGCACAGGGATGGCGTTGGGTGGTAGGACGGTGGAGAGAGGCATACGTTCAGAACCAGCCAAGCCGAATCTGGATGACTTTATGTCCTCTGGGTCAATGCCGAACAGCTCAACCATCTTCGCGACGTGTCGATCACGAATAGCGATTTTATCGGTCTCCCATCGATGAACAGATTCGCGCGTCACGCCTAGTTTTTCTGCAAGTTCGTCCTGAGTGAGGCCGAACCTGTCTCGTAGTGCTCTGATGTTCGTTCCTACGCTCATTTTTTCTCCTAATGATTTATAAAGTCATGCTGCTTGTATTATTACGCCACTTTAGAAAGAAGAAAAGAATCTTATAAAATCACTATTGCATTTGAAAAAAGTGACGTTATACTTTGAATCACGCAAAGAGGAAGGAGGTACGATGAAGCGAGCGGTTAATTCCAAGATGATCAAAGCAGCTCGTGTTGCCAGTGGCATTACACAGGAGCAAGCGGCTGAGATCATCGATACTTCTACTCCGACATATATCGCCCGCGAACGGGTTCCCGGAGCATTCACCATCGATGAGCTTTCAAGTCTTTACGAGAAGTTCAACGATGATGGAAAGCGCATCGTAGCCAGTTTCGTGAGCGATATTTTTTTGCCCAGAAGTGTGACGTTAAACGTCTAGTCTCTAGGGAGAAGGGAGGACTGCATGACCAAGCTAACCATCGCCGACGAAGCCCGCGATCTCTACGACCTGGCTACGCTCCTCGCTTTAGACGTGGCCGCGCAGCTTGTCGTGAACGGGCGCGGGGACGCGCTGACCGTCTCGAGGGCCGTGACGCAGAGGGACGCAGCGAAGAATCTTCTCGACGCTCTTTCCGCCTCAGACCTCGGCAGCATCGAGCTGCCCGAGCGTCAGATTGACGCAGCCGGCTGCGGCGCCGTCATCGACGCGATGCTCGCCGACAAGGGGAGCGCCCTAAGCAAGTCGATGTGCCTCGCGAACCTAGACGCGATCGAGGGCATCCTCGACGAGGCACACGCGAGCCCCGAGTTCTACAAGGCACTCGAGGACATGAGACGCGAGGCCCTGTCTTCCGATTAGCGGGCTCGGCACCTTGACAAGCGCCTCGCGGTCTGAGGCATACCGGGAATAGCGCAGGGAAAAGCCGCTGCCGCGCTCGGCGGAGAGTAAGCGCGGAGCACCGAATGAGCCGAGAGAGGGCGACGGAGGGTCACGTGAATGGCCGTAACCCACCCGCCGTCAGGCGTTTCTCTCTCCATCCCAGGCGGCCCAGCGTGGTTGAGAGCCACACCGCCTCCGTGCGGATGCGGTACGGAGCCAAGCCTTCTCAGGGGCTGGATGCTCCCGCCGGGTCGGTACCTCCCCATCCGAAGGACAGGAACCGTCAGTCTTTGAGCTGCCCAAGCTCTGCGGCACTAACGGGTTAGGAGAGGCCGCGTCCTCAAAATGTCGGTCAAAAAGACCACCTCCAAAACTCGAAGGTTCGAGGACGCCGACGATTTTACGGCGGATCCGCCGTCCTCTACCGGCTCATTCGGCAAACAGAGAAACGCGCCGTTCCGGCGGCGCGCACGGTTGTGAAACGGCTCCCCACGGGCGACCACACAAGAGCAGGCCCGGGGGCTGGCGGCGTCTCCTTCCGCCGTAAGCCGGGACAGCAGGCGATGGCCGTGCGCGGCGCCGGGGCGGCGCTGAGGATCGATGGGAGGTGCTATGGAGAGGAGGAGCTACACGGCGGCGCAGATCGCTGCGGCCTGCGCGCTCAGCGCCGGCTCCGTTCGGAAGGCCATGAGCGAGGGCTTCCTTGCGTCGAGGACGCCGCTTGGGAAGACGAGGCCGCGCCATTCGACCGCTGCGGAGGTCGAGGAGTGGTTCGGCGGGCCGACCATCTACCCGCTCGACATGTTCAACGCGAAAGGCCGGCCCCTGGCAGGGCCGGCGCAAAAGGAGGCGCAGGTTGCCTAGCAAGCGATATACCTGCGCAGATAGGAGTTTACCACATGGATACGTACACGTTCAGGTGCGCCTTCTGGGGCGCGCTTCTCATGCTGACGATCACGGGGACGCTGGCATACGGCGTCCTCCACCTGTAGGAGGGCCCATGTACGAGATCTTCGTAATCTACAGCAAGTACACCAAGGAGCCGTCGATGGCCTTCTCGTCCCGCGAGGAGGCGGAGGCGACGCTGGAGGCCTTCGGCGGCGACCGCGAGATCAAGGCCGTGCCGGTCAAGCTCAGCGGCCCGAAGCAGCCGAACAAGCCGTGGGAGTTCTCGAAGTGGAACCCGCGGGGCTACTACGCGGGGAAGGGGGAGGCCGATGAGTAACCCCGACGGCCTCGACCTCCAGAGGCTCGCCCTGGCCGAGGCCGTGGTGAAGTCCTGCAAGGACGTGACGAGCACCAAGGGCGGCCCGCACGGCGCGCCGAACCTCCGCACGGAGGCCGACGACGCGCTGCGCTCGGCTTTCGAGGCCAGCGGCGTAGACCGCATGCGCATCATGGTGAACGGCCGCGAGGTCGGCACGCTGAGCGCGCGCGTCTCGAAGCCGGTCGAGGGAACCGAGGTCATGGTCGGCGACGTCGAGGCATTCGTGCGCTGGCTGCGCGAGAGCGACGGCGGGCTCGACGCATTGCGCCGCGTCGTGTACGCGGACTACGGCGCGTGCCGGAAGCTCGTGGAGGCCGCGACGGCGGACGGCGAGCTGCCGGACGGGTGCCGCGTCGTGGAGCGCAGGGAGCCGGCGCGCTGGCTCGGAACCGCGCTCAAGGTCAGCCCGCAGGAAGTGGCGACCGCTCTCGCCGGCGAGCTGCCGCAGGCCATCGCCGGGCTCATCTCCGGGGAGGTGGAGTAGGTGGAAAAGTACCTCGAACACGGCGACTACACCGTGGCCGGCGAGCTGACCGTGACCATCACGCTGGCCGAGTACCGCGAGCTGCTGCGCATCTCCACCCTCTACGAACAGGAGCGGCTTGCCGGGCCGCGCCCGGTCTCGCTGGACAACACGAGGGAAGTTGAGTAAGTGGGCGAGGCGTGGCGTGACATCCCTGGGACGGGCGGGATGTACCAGGCAAGCGACTCCGGAAGGATCAGAAGCCACAAAACGGGCCATTACCACGTAATGAAGGCCAAGCACAACCGCATGACCGGATACGACTACGTGATACTCCACCTATCGTCAGGCCCCGTAACCAGGTCGATCCACCGACTTGTCGCTTCGGCGTTTCTGGAGAACCCGGGCTGTCTTCCGGAGGTCAACCACATCAACGAGGACAAGACCGACAACCGGCCGTCAAACCTCGAGTGGGTGTCGTCCCGTGCAAACAACGAGCACAGCAAGTGGAAGAGGCAGAAGCCGGTTGAGATGTTCACCGTTGACGGCGAATATCTAGCGACCTTCGCAAGCGGTGCAATAGCGGCGAACCTGCTAGGGGTGGGAAAGTCGCGCATATGCAGTGTGCTTAAAAACGAGGGAACGACCTGCAAGGGATTCATCTTCAAGTATGGAAAGGGGAAGCCGAATGAGTATCCCGGTCTTGATACTCGGAGAGCCGGGAAGCGGTAAGTCTTCCAGCCTCCGCAACTTCGAGCCCGACGAGATGGCCGTGATCCAGACCATCGCGAAGCCGCTGCCGTTCAGGAGCAGCCTGAAGGTGGCGAGGTCGCGGGACTTCGAGACGGTCAAGTCGTGGCTCGTCAACACGCGGGGCTTCCGGGCCATGGCCGTCGACGACTTCGGGTACCTCATCACGGACACGTACATGCGATACAGCTACGGCCCCGAGAAGCTCCGCGACCAGTACGAGGTGTACAAGATCATAGGCGGCGAGGTCTACAACCTGGTGAACGCCCTCAATGAGGACGGGCAGGACGACCGGATCGTCTACCTGACAATGCACATCGAGCGAGACAACTTCGGGAACATCGAGCCGGCGACGATCGGAAAGCTCCTGAACGAGAAGGTCAAGCTCATAGGCATGTTCACCGTCGTTGTCATGGCAACGAGCGAGGGCGGCGATTACCGGTTCGTGACGAACGGCCAGCCGCTCAAGTCCCCGCAGGGGATGCTGCCGCAGGAGATGCCAAACGACCTCAAAGAGGTCGACAGGATGATAAGGGACTACTGGGGCCTGAAGCCCCTTACAGACAAGGAGGACGAAATTGAGACCGATCAATCTTAACAACGTGGTGGAGCAGTCCGAGGGCGAGTTCCCGACGCTCGAGCCGGGCGCGTATCCCTGCCTCATCACGGCGGTGGAGGACTTCCCCGCCAAGGAGTACCTGCGCGTGCTCGTGGACATCTCCATGGGCGAGCGCGCGAACTACTTCAGCGACAAGTTCTACGCCGACAAGCCCTTCGCCCACTCGCTGGTCTTCTCGTACAAGGAGAGCGCCATGGGCATGCTCAAGGGCAGGCTCCACGTCATCAGCGACTGCAACCCGGGCGTCGACGCCGAGGCCTTCATCAACGCGGGCAAGGAGCAGGCGCTCGTGGGCCTCGCGGTGGGCGTGGTCTTCCGCCAGGAGGAGTACTACGACGAGAAGACCGGGGACTTCAAGCTCGGGGCGGCTCGCCCGTCGCGCCTGTGCCGCTTCGACGAGATGGAGCAGGAGAAGAACGCTCACCCGAAGCCGCGCATGCTGACCGACGACCAGAAGCGCGACGCGCTCAACCGCAAGGGCCTCTCCTACGACGAGTGGAGGGCGCGCAAGGACGGCGCGGCGCGGGCCTCGCACCCGGCGCCGGGCGTGACGGTGGCGCCGGCGTCGGCGTACACCGGCCCGACGCCTTTCTAGGGCATGGGCGCCGTCATATACGAGGACACGCGGAACAAGGTGGGCGCGCACGAGCTGAAGAACGGCTGGTGGCGCGCCCACGGCGTAGAGGTCGTGCGAAAGAAGCTCGACGCCGGCGACTACGCCAGGGACGGGAGCAACGTCCTGGTGGACACCAAGAAGGACGTGCAGGAGCTGGTCATGGACATTGGCCGCGACCACGCCCGCTTCTCCCGCGAGGTAGAGCGCGCCGAGCGCGCGGGGTGCCGCCTGGTGATCCTCGTGGAGCAGCACCCGGAGTTCCGCGACCGCCTCAAGCTGGCCGCGTGGCGCTCCACCGTGTGCGGCAGGTGCCGTGTGAGGAGCTGCGACCCAGCGTCCGACAGGTGCCGGGCGCACCGGTTCAAGCCCATGCAGGGAGCCACGGCCGCCAAGATCATAGAGACCATGGAGCGGGAGCACCTGGTGCGCTTCCGCTTCTGCAACCGCAGGGACACGGCCCGCGTGATATGCGAGCTGCTAGGGGTGGAGTATGAGCGGATTTGAGCCGCCGTGCTGGCGCGCGGCGCGCGATTACATCGAGAGGGGGTGGGCGGTCATCCCGCTGGCCCCCGAGGGCAAGGAGCCGGTCACGAGGCGCGGCCTCAACGACTGGACTGACAACCCGGAGCAGGCCGACGTGTGGTGGGGCCAGGGGGAGTACGAGGGCCGCGGCGACCCGTACCGCAACGTCGGCATCGTGTGCGGCGAGCGCTCGCGCGGCCTGTTGGTCATCGACCTGGACGACCACGGCGAGGTTAGCGGGCTGGACACCCTGCGCGACTGGGAGGTCGCGCACGGCAAGCTGCCGGAGACGGTGACCGCCGTCACGGGCAGCGGCGGGCTCCACCTGCTCTACTACGTCGACCGCGAGGTGCGCCCGAGCGCCAACGGGTCGCTGGGCGTGGACATACGGTGCGACGGGAGCTACATCGTGGCGCCGCCGAGCATCCACCCGAACGGCGAACCCTACGAATGGCGTGTGAGCCCGGAGGACATGGATCCCGCCGAGGCGGACGCGAGCGTGTACTCCTTCATCGACTACGTGAGGCCCGGAACCTCTCCGGGCGAGCGCAAGCCGCTGTTCGAGATGCCGGCGGAGATAGCAAGCGACCGCAACGTTACGCTCTTCAAATACGCGTGCAGCCTTCGGGAGAAGGGCCTGGACGGCCCGAGCATCCAGGTGCTACTGGAGAGCGCAAACCAGACCCGGTGCAAGCCGCCGCTGCCGTCCGCAGAGGTCGCCAAGATATGCGGCAGCGTGATGCGGTACGAGCCGGGCAACGAGCTAAAGCGAGCCGACGACCAGGGTTCCGGCAGCGGCGTGGAGAAGGCCGGCCGCCTCAAGAACGTGACGTCTCTCGAGGTGTGCCGCATGATGCTCGAAGACCCCGACATATCGGCCGGCATCAAGTACGACGAGATCGACAGGCGGCCCTGGAAGGTGGCCCCGCTCCCTTGGAGCCGCGACCCTGAGCCGCGCCCGATCTCGGACGGCGATGTTGCCAGCATGTACGGTCTCATGGAGTACGGGCGGGGCATACGCTCGATGGCGCAGTTCAAGACCGCGTTCGAGCAGTTCCAGATGATGCCGGAGCAGCGGTTCAACCCGATAGCCGACGTTTTCGCCGAACTGCCGAAGGTCGAGGTAGAGTGGTCGGAAGACCTGAGGCCGCCGGAAACCTGCACGGTTGACGGCGAGGAGCGCATGACGTTCTCGGGCAAGCTCTTCAACCTGCTTTTGGAGGCCGAGGGCGGAGAGTACACCACAGAGGTGGAGCTGCTGATGCTCAGGCAGCTCGTCGCCCGCGCGCTCCACCCGGGGTGCAAGGCGGACTCCATGGTGGTGCTTGCCGGTGCCCAGGGCATAGGCAAGTCGACGTTCGCCCGCGAGCTGGCGCTGTCAGACCGCTTCTTCCTGGACGGCATGAGCCGCTTCGACGAGGAGCACAAGCGGCGCCTGATAGGCAAGCTGGTGGTGGAGGTCTCCGAGCTGGAGGCCTTCAACCACTCCGATATGTCGAGCATCAAGCAGGCCGTCACGGCGCAGCGCGACAACATACGCATGCCGTACCGCGAGTACGCCGAGGACTTCCCGCGCACGTGCGTCTTCGTGGGCACCACCAACGAGGGGGCGTTCCTCACGGACACGACTGGCAACCGGCGGTTCCTCCCGGTCGTGTGCGGGCAGGCGGCGTGCAGGACGAGCGAGTGGCTGTTCGACGGCACCGGGCGGGAGATGATCCGCCAGGCGGTCGCCGAGACAGTGGCCCTGCACGACGCGCTGGGCCCGGAGAGGTTCCTGAAGACGCTCGTGCTTCCGAAGCGCGTCATGGCGCAGGTGGTCGAGAAGCAGGAGGAGTACACCCAGGAGGACGACGTGCTGGCAGCGGTGTCCTCGTGGCTGGCGTCCCTGCCGCCTACCATCAGCCGCGTGAACGTCAAGATGGCCATGATAGAGGGCATGGACTACAGCCGGGAGGCCTTCAGCAAGGAGAAGCGCTACGTGAAGAACGACGTGGCGCGCGCCATCTCCCGGTGCGAGGGGTGGGAGAGGATGAGGGGAAAGCAGCTCGTCAACGGCTACGGCACGGCGCAGGCGTGGAGGCGCGCGACGTGACGCTTTGCCGTCGATGGCAAAGCGTTTGCCTATAGGGCAAAGCATGAAACCGCAGGTAGCGCTATGTGTTTTGCCCATTTTGCCCTTCTCCTCTTACACCAATGAATCTATAAGAAGAAATATATATAGATATATATAGGGGATAGTTTTAAACCATAGGCAAAACCCGAGTTCGGCAAAAATTTTCGGGAACCCGCAGGTGAAAGGCAGTAAAAGCCGATTTTGCCCATGGGCAAAATTTGCCCTGCGGGCCCCTTCCAACTGAAAAACAACTGAATAGGAGGATTGCATGACAAGCGATCAGAAGACGGCCGCCGGATGCTTCGTCCTCGTGGCCGAGGTGTGCTCGTCCGTCGCCGCAGGGATGTTTTTCGGGGCGGCGTACGGGGTAGCGGCGTTCGCGGCCCTTATGGCGATCAACGCCGCCTCCGCATACTCGAGCAGGGGTGACTGAGATGGCCGAGTCCTACGGGCGCGGTGAGCAGCCCAAGCCGGACTACCGCGCACTGTACCGCAGGGGAGCGTGCGAGATGGGCCAGAGGGCCGCCGCCGAGCGCGAGCGGGCCAAGAGGGCGAGGAAGGCCGCCGCGTCCAAGCGCAGGCTCCTCGAGCAGAACCGCCCGCTGCTTTCCAGGCACGACCTGGCGGCCATGGCCGGGATGCTCGGACACGGCGTGCCGAGGGAGCGCGTTGCCGAGGTTTTCGGCGTGCCGGTTGAGTTCGTGGCGGCGAAGGCCGCCGCTGATGCGTGTGAGAGCGCGCCAGACGAGCTGTGCGGGGAGATCGGATAACACCGCGACCATGTACCCGGAACAACGCAACCAGGGCCTTAAACGGCCCCAGAATCGAGGTTTGCATGAAAGCAGGTTTCACGGGCCGCGTCGCCGAGGTGCGGCCCAACCACGGGATGCTCGCCGCCAACGGCGACGTGGTGAGCGCGACGGTGCGGGTCGAGGCCGGCGGGGTGGCCACTGCGGCGCGCCAAGTGTGCGAGGTGATCGCCGCGTGGCCGCACGCCAAGGCGTGGGCCGGCAGGAAGGTGCACGTCACGGTCGAGGAGGTGGAGTGATGCCGAGCAGCTACCCGGACACCACGTACGCCGGCGACCCGCGGGCGCCGTGGAACGAGCCGGACGGCCGCGCGTGCTGCGAGTGCGCCCACTGGCACAGCATCGACGACGACCGCGGGATATGCGACGAGATGTTCGGGCGCGTGGTGTTTGCAGGCAAGCCGGACACGGGCATGCTCTGCGACGCTGCGGCGATGTGCGTGACCTTCGACGACGACGCGTGCGCCCGCTGGGAGGAGGAATGAGGCCCCGCGACGCGTGGCTGGGCCTTCTGGCCTTCGCCCTGTGGGTACTCGCCATGGTGGCGCTCGGCAGCATGTGCGGCTGCTCCGCCGCCGGCCCCGCTCCCGAGAGCGGCGTGATCCGCTACGAGGACGCCCGCTGCCCTGTGTGCGGGGCCCCGGCCATAGCCGACGCCGAGGACATGATGTGCAGCAATCCGGGGTGCCCGGCTAGGGGCTGGCCCCACGCGGTCGGGGACAGCGCGGCGGACGTGCTGAGACAGCTCGGATACGACTTCGTGGAGGGATAGGCATGGGCGAGGCTTTCGACCCCGTGACGCGCCCGGCGCACTACGAGCTGCCGGGCGGCGGCGAGGCCAAGGACGTGATGCGGCAGGCGCTCGGGCACGAGGGGGCCTGCGCGTACTGGCTCGGCTGCTCGCTCAAGTACCTGCTCAGGTACCGGGGCAAGGGCGGGCAGGAGGATCTGGCGAAGGCCGCGCAGTGCGTGGCCTACCTGGCTGAGGAGGAGTACGGCGATGAGTAGCGACAAGGAAAAGGTTCTGGCGCGCCTCAGGGCATGCAGCGTCTTCGGGTGGCAGGCATTCGTGGACGCGCTCTTCGGCGACGGCGGCATCCACTCAGCGATGGACGCACAGCGGCGGCTCATAGAGCTGCTTGAGGGCGACCCTCTGCCGGAGGAGGATTGCGAGGCCCTGCGGTGGGTGCGCGAGCACGGCGGGCTGGAGGCGCTGAGACGGGACTTCCAGGATGCAGACAGCCGCCGCGTGGAGCTGTGCGCCTCGCTCGGCATCGACCTGGAGACCGGGTGGAGCGACGCTATGGCAGCCATGCGCCCGCGCCTCATGCCCGAAGGCTACGAGTGGCCGCGCTACGAGGACGGCGAGCCGGTCATCCTATCGGAATACGATCAGAGGCCCGAGACGATAAGCTGCGTGGCTTTCAATTTCCACGAGGCAGTGATCGACCACCGGCAGCCATTCGTGGAGATCAACACGACGCTGGTTCCCAACAGCAAGACCGTGATGCTCGACATGGGCGAGCACGTCAAGCGCCTCGCGCCCAAGGTGCTCGACGCGGACGGGGAGGAGATTTGCGTTGGGGATACGGTGTGGACTCTCAGGGACGCACGTGAGCTTGAGGTCATCGGACTTTACCCGGAGCACAGCTACCCGGTCAAGGTAAAGGAGCGCAAGAACGGCGCGTACACCTTCTCGGGCATCGAACCGACCGATCTCACCCACCGCGCCCCCGTCCTCGCAGCGGACGGCGAGCCGCTGCGCGAGGGGGAGACGGTATGGAGCGTCGATTCCGGTACAAGGTACACGGTGGAGAAAATCACAGACGAGCTTATACCCATCAAATGCCGCATCGAGATGGGCTCTACGGTGTCACTATGCCCGTCACAGCTCACCCACGAGCGCCCCGAAAGCTGGGAGCGGCTGGAGGAGGACTGCGCCAAGAGCGACGTGGACTACTGCGCCGAGCGCGGATTGCTCGACCCGTCGTGCGACACCGTGGAGGGCGACGCGTCCACGCGCCACTGCACCGACTGCGGATGCACCTGCGGCGAGAAGATGGCCCGCGACCTCGTGCGCCGCGCGAGGGCGCTGGCGGAGAGGGGGCAGTGATGGCAGAGAAGCGACAAATCCAGTTCGAGCGTTACACGAACCTCCCGCTCGGCGGCAACTGGGCGGGCGAGTGGCCAGCATACGTTCTCGTACACCACGAGGGCTCTGTCGATGACGTCAGGTACGTGCCCGAGCGGAGGTGCCGCTACGTCTACGACAGGGAGATTTGCGCGTGGAGGTGCAGCGAGTGCGGTGGGCTTGAGCCCGTCGGCGACCACGTGAGCTATTGCCCGGACTGTGGCGCGCGCATCGTGGAGGAGGTCTGAAATGCCGACTGACACCGAGCGCCGCGAGGTGGCGCGGAGGCTGCGGGATATCGACATAGACGATTTCTCATGCTACGCGCAGGAGTACGAAGCTCTCTGCAAGGCAACAGGGCTAGGAGATTATGACACCGACTGGACGAACCGCCTCGCCGACCTCATAGAGCCGAGCTGCGACCGCGAAGCTCTTCTGGCGCTGGCGGGCGAGCTTGAGGAGGATGCGTGCGGGGAGTGGGAGCCGAAGGCGCAGGATACGACTACGGATAGGACTACGGATAAGACTAAATCCGATGAGATTAGTCTATCCGCTAGTCAGCCGTCCGGCTTCTACCGCTTCCCGGAGATCACGCACCCGAGCGCAAAGAACCTGTGCCGCACGCCTTTCGAGCAGGCGCAGAAGGTGATCGAGGAGGCCGTGGAGCTTTTCGAGGAGGCCAAGGCGGGAGATACGCGCCGCCGCGAGATGGGCGTCGAGTGCATGGACGCGATCCACGCCTGCGAGACGCTGCTGCGGCGCAACTTCTCGGACGAGGAAGTGGCCGGGCTGCGCGAGGCGTGCGAGGCCAAGAACCGCGCGAGGGGGTTCTATGGATAGCGCCAGGCGCGCCCGGCTGCTCGCCGGCTTCGAGGAGTACGAGCGACGGCGCAGGGAGCGGCTGAGGCGCGCGCACCGCATCGACCGCCTGCGCAGGGGCGGGGCCTCGTGGGCGGCGGTGTCACGAGAAGTCGGGCTCAGCATCGGGACGTGCCGCAAGGAGCTTAATGCGCTCAAGGACGGGGAGATATAGAGGGGTCGGCCGGGGTGTACGGCTCGGCGGAGAACAGGTAGTCGACGCTGACCCCGCCGAAAAGCTCACGTGAGATCCTCACCGCGTCGCCTATCGTGAAGTCTCCCGTCGCGTTGTTCATCCACTTGCTCACCGTCTCGGGCCGCCTGTCAACCACCCGGGCCAAATCTCGCTGGGTGATCCCATAGCGCTTCATCTCTGCGATAAGGTTCGGGTAGCGCATCTTGCTTGGCATAATTACCACCTCGGTTGATATGCTATCACAAATCAGCGTATCGGCGTCGACACGGCCCCGAGGGAAGCCTTGGGGCCCTTTTCGTATCGTTGCCCCGCTTGCCGGCATCCTCGCGCCGCTCGCCGGCGTTTTCCCTCCGCCCGCCGCTAAATAGAAAACGCCTCATAAAACGGTTGCAACTTACAACCATGTGTTGTATATTATAACCAGCAAGAGGGGAAGCACAGAGGCAGGCCCCGAGAGCGAAAGAGAGGCTCAAAGATGTTTGATTACCGGAATATCGAGCGCGAGGTCAAGGATTGGATCGCCTACCAGCCCGAGGAGTTCGCCGACGATTTCGACGTCGACGGCATCATGGACGAGCTGCGCGACATCGAGCCGGAGATCTCCTCGATCGACGACATCGATCCCGACGACTGGATGGACATCATTGCGCGCCACGACGTGAGCGGGAAGTAGTTTTAAGCAGCAGGGCCCTGCCTCCATGGCGGGGCCGTTTTTCGTTAGGGGAGGGCATTGTGACGCCTGCTGAATTCAAGTGCGCCCGGGAGATGATGGGTCTGTCGACTGCCTGGCTCGCGGCGAGGTGGGGGGTGTCCAACATGTCGGTGCAGCGGTGGGAGCGCAACCGCGCGCTCCCCAAGCCGCTGGATGGGGACGTGAGGGAAATGCTCGACGGGTTCCTCGGGAGGGTCGAGGAGGGAGCCGCCCGCTGCGACGGGTTGATAGAGGTGCCGCGCACCGACGCAGAGTGTCTCGGGGAGTACCCTTCCGCGTACTACCGGCGGATCGCGGCGCTCGTCGCCTTGCGCACGCACGGGGAGATAGTCTTCAGGGGCGATGGCCTGTGAGCACGGAGCGGTGGAGGCCCGTCGAGGGGTGCGAGGGCTCGTACGAGGTCTCGGACGCCGGGCGCGTGCGATCCGTCGACCGGGTCATCAACGGCAGGACGAGGCTCGGGAGGATTCTCAAGCAGCACCCGACCAAGCACGGCGGGTACCTTGTCGTCAAGATATCCATGGACGGCAAGGGCTCGAACAAATACGTCGCGCGACTCGTGGCGAGGGCGTTCGTGCCAAACCCCGACCTCCTGCCGGACGTGAGGCACCTTAACGGCGACGTCCTGGACAACCGGGCGGAGAACCTGGAGTGGGCGGAGAGGAGCACCAACGACGCCGAGAGCTGGTCGGGCAGGCGGTCGAGGCCCGTGGTCAGGAGCGACGGGGCGACCTTCCCGAGCGCGACGGCCGCGGCAAGGGAGGTCGGCGTGTCGCCCGCGTCCGTTGCGGCGTCGTGCAGGCGCGGCGGAGTGTGCCGCGGCTACCGCTTCCGCTACGCAGACGACGAGGAGGGGCGGCCGGAGGCGCGCGAGGGCGATTGGTCGCCGCGGTACGCCGGGCGCGTCGAGCGATTCTCGGGCGAGAAGATGACCCGGGCCATGCGTGAGCGCGGCGTGCTGGTCACCGACATGGCGAGGGCGACTGGGATCTCGGAGACCACCTTGTACGCCGTGCGGTCGGGCAGGGTCAAGCCGACCGAGCGAACGGCGTGGAGGATAGCGAGGCACCTTGGCGTCAAGCCTGAGAGCCTTCTCGAGGACGAATAGCCGCCGCCTCTGGGCGGCGGTTTTTATGCGTCGCATCAAGCATAGAAACCATACACCCATGCCTATAATGTATAATTCCACCTATACTGCTTGGAGGTGGTCTTATCACTGCGCGCGAATACTTCGAATCGGCCAAAGCGGCCCAGCGCCGCATAGACGGCGTGCTCGCCCGCCTGCGATCCATGCGCGAGCGCGAGGGGGTGCGCGCCCAGGGCTACGAGGCCGTTGGCCGCGGCTCGGGCCACAGCGACCCCATGCGCCGCACGGACGAGCGCATCGACGCCGAGGCTCGAGCCCGCGACGAGCTGGCCGCCCTCGAGGCCGAGGTGGAGGACGCGCGCGCCGTTTGCCGCGGAATCCGCGCGGCCAACCCGCTGCACCCGCTCTGGGGCGACGCCCTGGAGCTTCACTACGTGGAGCTGCTGCCGTGGGACGAGGCGGGCGGGTACTGCGGAGTGACCGGCGACGGCATGCGCCGAGCCTCCTACGCCGCCCTAGACTGGGTCGACATGGTGGGCATAGCCGCCGCCCGCGAGGGTTGCGGGCAGGCCGCGCTCGCGGTGTGAGCAGGGCAAAAATATATTAAACAGATTTAATAATATCATTGCTTTAACCCTTAAACTGGTTTAATATATAACCATAAGGAAAGGAGGTGTGATGAAGCGGCGAGACTTGGTCAAGATCCTCGAAGAGAGCGGATTCGTGTCCGTCGGCGGGACGAAGCACGAAGCGTTCTCAAACGGCTCTGTGCTGGTTCGAGTGAAGCGCCATCGCGAGATACCAGACCAGATAGCCAAGAGGATCCTCCGCGAGGCCGGGCTGAGATAGGCCCGGCCCTCCGGGGCCGTCGCTTCCATCACGCGATGAGAGAAGGAGACGACATGCTGTATGTTTGCGAGTTCGAGTTCTTCAGGGACGACGGATGCGTGTTGGCCGTTCCATGCAACGGGATGGGGGAGGGCACGTTCGGCGACGACCTGGAGGACGCCGTGACGAGCGCCGCTGACTGGTTGGGCGGCGTGGTCGAGGACTGCTTGCTCGGGCTCGGCGAGCTTCCGCCTATGGAGTTCGGATACGAGCCGGAGCACGGCGGACGCATCATAGCGGTGGCGGTCGAGCGCGACCTTTCCGACGTCCCCGCGATGACCGCGACGCGCGCCGCCGAAGAGCTCGGCGTCAGCGTAGCGCGCGTGTCCCAGCTTGCGAAAGCCGGGCTCCTAAGGGGATGGAAGGACGGCAACCGGCTGATGGTGTCCAACGATTCCGTGGAAGCCAGGAAAAGGGACGCTCCGAAGCCCGGAAGGCCCCGTGAGAAGGCTTTGGCCTAGGGTACAATGACACAAGACGCTCGCCGCGTCGTCGCACCGCCCCCGGCAATCCCGCCGGGGGCTTTTTTTCATGCCCCGCCCCGGCTCCTCGATTACCACCCTTTACCACCTATTACCAGCTGTTGCCACCTGTTACCTGCCCCTCCTCGGCCAATCTGTGCCACTATAGGGTCAGCGAGACGCGGCGATCACCTCCAAGCGACAAGCCGCGTCGCGTGTGCAGGGGCCGCATGTGCGGCCCTTTCTCATGGGCGGGGGAGTGCGCATGAGCGCGTACGGCAGCAGGTACTCCAAGAACGGCAGCAGGCGGCGCAAGATACGGGCCCGCCTCCTGGCGTCGTCGGACACCTGCGCAATATGCGGCCTCCCCATAGACAAGGCCCTGCGCACCCCAGACCCCATGAGCGCGGAGGTGGACGAGATAGTGCCGGTGTCGCTTGGCGGTGACCCGCTCGACATCCGCAACTGCCAGCTCGTCCACCGCATCTGCAACCAGCGCAAGGGCAACAAGATAGCGTACACGGCCGGCGGCGAGCCTTCGGCAATCGCCAGCGTGCGCGCGTCGCAGGGCTGGTAGCCGGCGAAGGGTGGGGAGACCCCCTCCCGCCCCCGGCAGGCTCCCCCGGCGGCCTTGCGCCGAAATACCCCCGGAATCTGTTTTTTTGCCGGGCCGGTATGTGCGTTCTTGATTGACAACACCATCTACCTGCGGGAACGATCGCGTTTGGCGGTGCTTCATGCTCATCTCGGAGATAATCCCGTACGAACGCAACGCGAGGCACAACGAGAAGGCGGTGCCGGTGGTCGCGGAGTCCATAAAGGAGTTCGGGCTGCGCGGAACCATCGGCCTGGAATCGCCGGACAACCCCGTCATCGTGTTCGGCCACACCAGGGTGGAGGCCTGCAAAAGACTGGGCTGGACTGAGATACCCGACGAGAAGATCGAGTTCTGCGACGACCTCACCGCCGAGCAGGTCAAGGCGTTCCGGTTGGCGGACAACCGAACCGGCGAGATCGCTACATGGAACAAGGCGCTCCTAAAAAGCGAGGTGCGCTCGCTCGACGGCTTTGACATGGAGCGGTTTAAGTTCGACTTCAAGGGCAAGAAGCTGGGCTACGGGGCCGAGCGGCTGAGGACGGACGGTGCGTACAACCTCGACCTCGTGAACCGCGAATCCTGCGGCAAGGACGGCTTCCCCTCCCTCCCCAAGGTGGAGGAGCGGCCAACGGAACTGATCGGGTTCAACTACGCGAAGACCACGCCGCCGGGGAATCGGGCCGGGAAGGGGCTCCACTTCTTCATAGACGACTACCAGTTCGAGAGAGTGTGGAACAGCCCCCGCAAATACCTTGACATTCTGCGCGGGTACGAGTGCGTGCTTACGCCCGACTTCTCGCTGTACATGGACATGCCGGCCCCGATGCAGGCGTGGAACCGCTACAGGGCGCAGGCCCTCGGCAAGTGGTGGAGCGACAACGGGATCAAGGTGGTGCCCGCGCTCTCGTGGGCGCAGCCGGAGAGCTACCGGTTCTGCTTCAAAGGCGTTCCGTCGCGATCCACCGTCGCTGTCTCCACCGTCGGCGTGAAGGGCGACGAGGCGGCGCTCGCCGTGTGGCGCGACGGGATGGCGGCGGCCATGAGAAAGCTCAAGCCGTCGCGCGTCCTGCTCTACGGCGGGCGCATCGACTTCGATTTCGGCTGTGCTGAAGTGGTGGAGTACCGTAACTCTGTCACGGAGAGGATGGGCCATGGGCGGTAGGGGAGCAAGCAGCATGTCAGGCGGTCGTTCAAGAGGATCAAACCCGTTGACTAACAGCGGGACGCTTGACATCGAAGTTGAATATAACCGTAGGCGCGGTGGATACGCTGAACACGTTCTTGAAGCTTCATCTGACGAGAACGGGAACGTCACACTCGACTATGCGTATACGAAAGACTTTGCATCGCAGAGCAAGAACATCAGCATCGCTACATTTCATCTCGATCACGGCATATACACGTATGGCAGGGAGACAAGGTCTCACGGAATAGACTTGTCGAAAGCAAAGTCGGTGAGCGGAAGAACCTGGGACGTCCAAAAGTACCTCGAGGACAACGGGTTCAGGTGGGACAGGTCGTCAAGGCGCTATGTGCGATGACATTAACGGTGGTGGTTAGATGCCTGTAGCAAAGCCGCCGTCGATCGAGGCTGACGCGTTCAAAAGCGCGAAGTGGGACGAGCTGACGAGCGGGCGGAGGTTCGCCGAGAAGGACGCCCCGACGCTCGCGCTGCTGTGCCAGTGGCACAAGATAGCGGCTCAGGCCATGGACGAGCTTGACGGGTTCGGCGGCCAGACCGCGTACCAGAACGATGTCGGCGACCTCAAAGCGTTCCCGCAGATCGGGACGCTCAAGACGGCGAGCGCCGAGATACGGCAGCTCAACAAGCAGCTGGGAATAAACGACGAGGCGGAGCCGGAGGTTGCGCATGGCGGAGCTAGCGTCCTGTCCATCGTCTCCGGCAAGCGCCAGGAGAGGCGCGCAAGAGCCGCGGGTTAAGGTTCTGGCCGGCGAGGCCTCGTACTCGGACGGCCCCGAGGCGTCCAGGCTCATAGCCGACCTGGGCATGGAACTGTTCGAGTGGGAGGACGGCGTTCTGCGGGCGTGGTGCGCCCGCGACGCCGAAGACCGCCCGGCGTACGTGACCTGCGGCCTGTCCGTGCCGCGCCAGAACGGCAAGAACGCCATCCTGGAGGCCTTCGAGGTCTACCAGCTCGCCGTGTGCGGGGCGCACATCCTCCACACGGCGCACCGCGTGAAGACCGCCAAGAAGTCGTTCCAGCGCCTGGTGAAGTACTTCAAGGACGAGCGCCGACACCCGGAGCTGTCCGCCATGGTGGAGAACATCAGGTACACGAACGGCGAGGAGGGCATCTACCTGTCGAACGGAGGCAGCGTGGAGTTCTCCGCGCGCAGCAGGGCCGGCGCCCGAGGCTTCGACGACATCCAGATCGTGGTCTTCGACGAGGCGCAAGACCTTACCGACGACCAGCTCTCCGCCGTCATGTACACGCTGGCGGCGTCCTCCACCGGCGACCGCCAGATGATATTCACCGGCACCCCGCCGGACGAGAGCTCCCCGGGAACGGTATTCGCCCGCACAAGGGAAGCGGCAACCACTAGCCCGGCGAACCGCACATGCTGGTTCGAGTGGGGTGTCGAGGACATGCCGCCGAAGGGCTCCACCTTCGCAGACGTCCTCGACCTGGTGTACGAGACGAACCCGTCGATGGGCTACACCCTCGACGAGGAGTTCACCGAGACGGAGTTCGCTAACGCCGACCTCCTGGGCTTCAGCGTCGAGCGCCTGGGCTACTGGATCAAGGGCTCCGCCCAGACGGCGATACCGCCCGAGCTGTGGGCCAAGACCAAGGTGGAGGAGCCGCCGGCCGGCGGCAAGCGCGCGTTCGGCGTCAAGTTCTCGCCGGACGGGCAGCAGGTCGCCCTGGCCGGGTGCCGCTGGTACCCGGACGCCCCTGACCACGTCCAGCTCCTCGGGGTCGGCAGGCTCGCTGACGGAATCGGCTGGATAACCGACTTCATCATCCCGCGCGCCGGAAGCACGGCCTGCGTGGTCGTAGACGGCAGGAACGGGGCGGACGCCCTGCTGGACGCGCTCAAGGGCGAGTTCCCCAGGCAGGCGCTCTTGTCCCCGGGGACGCGCGGGGTCGTGGCCGCCTCAACCATGTTCGCGGAGGCGCTGCGAGACGGGCGGCTCACCCACTGGGCGAGCGACGGCCAGCAGGCGCTTGACGCGTCCGTGGCCACGTCGGTGAAGCGGCCCATAGGAAGCGACGGAGGGTGGGGCTTCGGCGGGGACGCCAGCGCGCCGGCCGAGGCTGCAGCGCTCGCCTACTGGGGCGACGCCACAACCAAGAGAGACCCTGACGGGGGGTGCGTGCTGCTGTGAGCGACGCTTTGAACGAGTTCCAGCCGTCCACGGTGTACGGGCTCACCGACTCGGAGCAGGCCGACTTCTGGAAGCTCATGAACGTGTGGCGCGACCGGCTGTCGGGAAACAAGCTCCGCAAGCGGTACTACGACCAGAAGAACGCGGTCAAGGGGCTCGGCATCTCCGTCCCCGACAAGCTATCCAGCCTCAGCGCGGTGCTGGGGTGGCCGTCCAAGGCGGTTGACGAGCTTGCCGACCGCTCCGTGCTCGAGGGCTTCACCTTCGGCGGCGAGCGGGACGAGTGGTTCGACCGCATGGTCGACGAGAACGACTTCCTCACCGTGTACGACCAGGCGCTTTCGGCGGAGCTGATCGGCTCGTGCGCGTTCTGCACGGTGAGCGCCGGTGAAGAGGGCGAGCCCGAGGTCATCCTCAGCGCCTACGGCCCTGACGACGCGGCGGCGATATGGGACTACCGCCGCAAGCGCATCAAGGCGGGGCTGGCCCTCGTGGACGTGGACATCGACGACGCCGGGCAGGCGCACCCGAGGTGGGTGAACCTGTACACGTCGACCGTCACGGCCTCGTGCGTAAAGGGCTCCGACGGCAGGTGGAGGGCTTCCCGCACCGAGAACACGGTCGGGCGCCCGCTCATGGAGCCGCTGTGCTACCTGCCCGACACGCGCAGGCCCTTCGGCAAGTCGCGCATCACGCGCGCCGTCATGTCGATCACCGACTGCGCGGTGCGCGAGGTGCAGCGCAGCGAGATAGCCGCCGAGTTCGCGGCGCTCCCGCAGAAGTACGCCCTCGGCGTCGACGCCAAGACGTTCGGCGCCGACGACGAGAAGAGGTACAGGGCGTGGATGGGCGCGATACTCGCGCTCACGCAGAACAAGAACGGCGAGACGCCAACGGTCGGGCAGTTCCCGCAGATCGCCATGCAGCCGCACATCGACTACATGAGGTCGCTGGCCCTCCAGTTCTCGGGCGAGACGGGAATACCCGTTTCCTCGCTGGGCGTGGTGCAGGACAACCCGTCGAGCGCCGAGGCCATGTACGCCGCCGAGCGGCAGCTCATCGCCAAGGCCGAGCGCCTCAACCGGGGCAACGGCCGGGCGCTGCGCAACGTCGCCCGCATCGCCTTCTGCGTGCGCGACGGCGTGAAGTACGAAGACCTCGATGGCGCGGCGTGGGACGCCAAGGCGCGGTTCCGCGACGAGGTGCGCAGCTCCAAGGCCGCGAACGCCGACTACGCCATCAAGTTAGCCTCATCCGTTCCGGCCTACGCCAAGACGGCCTACTTCTGGCGCGACTCCGGTTACACCGAGGACGAGGCGCGCGACATCATGTCTCAGGTGAGCCGGGCGGAGGCGGCCCAGGCGATCATGCAGGCGGCCGCACAGCCGCAGAGCCAGGGGGTGACCGGCGTTGCAGCTGATGACGGCGGCGGAGGTGGAGGCGTACCGGTCGGCGGTGCGCGGCCAGGCGGAGGCGGCGAGGGCGACGGCGGATCGGGCGATACGGGCGTGGCTCAGGGCTAACCACGGCTACTCGGTCGCCGACGCGCGCGAGTACGCCAAGGTTCTTCTCGGGCAGCTGTACAAGGGGTACGGCGACCTGTCGGCGGAGATCGCCGCCGAGCTGTACGACGAGATAGCCGCCCGGCTGGGCGCCGGGCTGCAGAGCGCCTCCCTCTCCAACGAGGTGGAGGACGCGGCCATCGACTCCACCGTGCGCTACCACGCCGGCAAGCTCGCGGAGGGCGACGAGGAGGGGTTCGCAAGGCAGGTCGCCTTCAACGCCTTCAGCCACGCGTGGATCGCCGCCAACGGAACCATGGAGGCCAACGCCTCCCGCGACTCGGGGGCAGGCATGCGCTACGCGCGCGTCCCGAGCGGGCGCGAGACGTGCCTGTTCTGCCTGATGCTCGCGTCGCGCGGGTTCGCGTACCGGAGCGCGTCGAGCGCGGGCGGGCAGGGCCACCGGTTCCACAAGGGGTGCGACTGCGTGGTGGTGGCGGGCCCTGCTGGCTCCACCCTGGGCGGGTACGACCCGCAGGCGCTGTACGACAGGTGGCAGGAGGGCGTAGACCTCAAGGCCTCCGAGCGCGCGGAGCGCAACGGCACGAGCGAGGCCGAGGAGCGCGCGAAGATCATGGCCCAGTACCAAGCCTCGTCCAAGCGGGCCAAGCAGAAGGCGAAAAGCGCCCGGTAAGCGTAGGGAATTGCCCGTGGGGGGCATGCGGGAGACGGCGACCCCGTAAAAACCGCCGGGGCGGAAGACACGCAACGCCGCCCGACCGGATGGTTGGCAGAGCAGACGAATGCAGCGGGTTGCTAACCCGTAGCGCTCAATCGGGCGCCGCAGGTGCGAATCCTGCACCATCCGCCACAGGCCATTAGCTCAACAGCAGAGCGGCGGTCTCCAAAACCGCAGACGGGCGGGCGGCACGCCCATGGCCTGCCGCGTACGCGAAACCGGCCCCGCACGGGGCCCTTTTCATACCGGGCCGCGGAGACGCGGCCTTTTTCATGCCGACGGGCCGCACGGCCCAGAGACGGTCGCCGCACGGCGACGGAAGGAGGCCCCATGGAAGGGCAGGAGCAGGTTGAGCAGCAGGAGGAGCAGACGGTCAGCAAGGCCGACTACGACAAGCTGCTCGCGCAGTCGCGCAAGTGGGAGCGCCAGAGCAAGGCGAACGCCGAGAAGGCCAAGGCGTACGACGAGATGCAGGCGAAGTCGATGACCGACTCCGAGCGCGCGGAGGCAGCCTCAAAGCGCGCCGACGAGGCCGAGGCCGAGCTTGCGAAGTACCGCCGCGCCGAGGAGCGGAGCGCATGGGCCGCGAAGGCCCACGAGAGCACCGGCGTTCCCGTAGACGTGCTCCAGGCCATGGAGGCCGGCAGCGAGAAGGAAATGATGGCGAGGGCCGAGTCCCTAAAGGGCTACTTCGCCAAGCGCCAGGTGGTGCCGGGGGACGGCGTGCACCTGGAGGGCACGGGTGACGGGGAGTCGGCCAACGATTGGCTGCGCTCCACCATCCCGACGCACTAGAGACAAGGAGGGCACATGTCCAGCTACGATCAGGCGGTATCCCGCACCGACCTCGGCAACGGCGGGATCATCCCGACACAGTACGCCGAGGAGATCATCAAGAACACACCGAAGAGCTCCGTGCTTCTCACGCGCGGCCGCCGCGTGACGCTCACAAGCAAGGAGCGCGTCCAGCCCGTGCTCAACCTGTTCCCCCAGGCGTACTGGGTGAACGGCGACTCGGGCCTCAAGCAGACCACCAAGATGCAGTGGGGCGACCTCAAGATGACGGCCGAGGAGCTGGCGGTCATCGTCCCCGTCCCCGACGCCATCATCGCCGACAGCAAGGTCAACCTCTGGGGTGAGATCACCCCTGCGATCAGCGAGTCCATCGGCAAGCTCATCGACCAGGCCGGCATCTTCGGCGTCGGCAAGCCTGACACCTGGCCGACCGCCGTCGTAGACGCGGCCAAGGCCGCCTCCAACACGGTTGAGGCCGGCACGGGCCCCGACCTCGCCGACGACATCGCCGCGCTCGGCGAGCTCATGGCCGAGGAGGGCTACAGCGTCAACGGCTTCGCGTCGCAGCCCGGCCTGCAGTGGAAGCTGCGCCGCCTGCGCGCTTCCGACGGCACCCCGATCTACCAGAACAGCCTGAACTCCACCGGCGTGTCCGGCCTCTACGGCCTCGCGCTCAACGAGGTGGAGAACGGCGCGTGGGACGCGTCCAAGGCGATGCTCATCGCGGCCGACTGGACGAACTTCCTCGTCGGCATCCGCCAGGACATCACCTACAAGTGGCTCGACCAGGCGGTCATCTCCGACGACGATGGCAAGGTCATCCTGAACCTCGCCCAGCAGGACTGCACGGCGCTGCGCGTCGTCATGCGCGTCGGCTTCCAGGTGGCCAACCCCATCAACCGCGTCGAGGAGACGGCGTCCAAGCGCTACCCGGCGGCCGTCCTCACCCCGGCGTCTTCCTAACCAGGGCTAGCGGCCGTGCAGAGGGGGCGGGGAAGCTCGAACCCGCCCCTGCCGCGACGCCGACCATGAGCGACACGGCGGCGGAGATTCGCGCCTACGCGGAGCGGAGCGGCGTAGAGGTGCCGCCCAGGGCGACCAAGGCGCAGATGCTCGCCGCCATCGAGGAGGCAAGACATGGCAACCCGTAACATCCATTTCGTGTCCGAGGCGCCGGGCGGCTTGCCCGCCGAGGACGTGTACGCCGACAACCTGCCGTCAGACGGCGGCGAGGCCCCGACGGCCGACACGCTGGAGGGCGCAACCGCAACCGGAAAGGCCCTCATGAAGGCCACCGACGCCGAAGCGGCCCGCACCGCGATCGGCGCCGGAACGTCCAGCTTCTCCGGCAGCTACAACAACCTGACCGACAAGCCGACGATCCCCACGATTCCCGGCAACGCGACGTCTTCGGCGGCGGGCCTTATGAGCGCGTCCGACAAGGCGAAGCTCGACGGCATCGCGACGGGAGCCAACAACTACTCGCTGCCTGCGGCCGCAACCGGCGCCATCGGAGGCGTGAGGATGGCCGCGCACGTGGCGAGCGCGGCGGGCGATAACGTGACCGCAGCCGAGTTCGAGGCGCTGCTCGACGCGCTGGAGGCAGCGGGCATCGTGGCGGGTGCGTAGCGGTGGAGGTCGCGCTTCCCTTCGCTACCGCCGAAGACCTCGCCGAGAGGTGGAGGCCGCTGAGCGACGCGGAGAAGCCGCGCGCCGACGCCCTCCTGTCCGACGCCTCATACGCCCTGGCGGCGCTCATGCCGGAGGGGTGGGAGGGCGACCCGAGCGTCACGGCCGACCTGCTGCGCATGGTCTGCTGCAACGTGGTCAAGCGCGAGATGCAGCCGAACCCGCTCGGGGTGGACGCGCCGGCCATGAGCCAGGTGTCCCAGACGGCCGGCAGCTTCTCGGTCAACGCCACGCTGGCGAACCCGACGGGAGACATATACCTCACCGACACCGAGAAGAAGCTGCTCCACGTGGGGGAGGCCAGGTGCTACTCCGTCGTGGCGGAGATCGGTTACAGAGGGGGCCGGCCATGGCTCTGCTGAGCGGTGAGGCCGTGACCGTGATCCGCAAGGTCGACGGCCCGCCTGACCCGTTCGGCGAACCCTCGACCACCGAGGAGCGCGAGGCGGTGGGGAACGTGCTCGTGCAGCCCGGCCCGACCGCAGACCTCGACGCCTCGAGGCCGGACGGCGTGAGCGTGGCCTACACGCTCCAGATCCCGAAGTCCTTCACCGCGTCCCTGCGCGGTTGCGCGGTGGAGGTGCGCGGGGAGCGCTTCGACGTGGTGGGCGACCCGAGGGCCTGGCCCGACGACCTCACCCCGGGCGAGTGGAACCGTACCTGCGAGGTTGGGAGGGTCGATGGCTAGCGTTAGATTCGCCGACGTCAAGCTCAACATGTCGGGTGTGCGCGAGGCGCTGAAAAGCGACGGGGTGCGGTCCGAGCTCTCGAGCCTCGCCGAGGCGGGCGCGGCCGCGGCAAACTCCATGGCCAGGACGCACGCGCCATTCCGGGAAAGCCTGTACGGGGCAAGCACCACGGTGGGCGCGTACACGGCGCTCGGCCACGTCACGACGCGGGCCGTCGGCGACCCGTCGAACGCCTCGGACGGCATGGTCGCGTACTGGGACGCGGTGAACCACCACACACTTCAGAAGGCGCTGGGGGCGATCCGATGAACGTGGAGGCAGACCTTGTCCGGTACCTGGGCGCGAAGCTCGGCGTGCCGGCGTACAAGCGCGTGCCCGCCGAGCGCCCTGCGTCCTTCGCCACGGTGGAGAGGACGGGAGGATCCGTTGAGCCGCACCGCCAGCTCCCGTCCGTGACGGTGGACGTGTGGGCGCCGACGGACTACGAGGCGAGCGAGCTGGCCGCCAGGTGCTGCAAAGCCCTCGTGGCCTACGAGTCCGAGCCCGGCGTGTACGCGGTGCACGTCGGCACGGTTTACAGCATCGCCCCGGATGCGGGCGGGCAGAGCCGCTACGGGATCAACGCAGATCTCATCACCGAACCAATCGACTAAGAGGAGGCCGGAATGGCTGAACTGAAACCCTTCGACAACTCACTCGTCACCGTCGGCCAGCCCGCGGAGGGCGGCTGCTGCTGGACTGACTTCTCAGCGTCCCCGACGCTGCCCGCCGACGCAACCACCCCGATGGCGAGCCCGTGGGAGTCGCTCGGCGACCTGTCGGAGAACGGCTACACAGAGGGCAAGTCCGTCACGTCGAACAAGCTCAAGGGCTGGCGCGGATCGGTCGTGCTGTCCGTCATCTCCGACGAGGAGAACACCTTCAAGGTGGAGTTCATCGAGGTGAACCGCCCGGCGACCGCGAAGCTGCGCTACGGCGCGGCGAGCGTGACCGCCGGCTCCGACGGCTCCATCTCCAAGATCGCGGTCAAAACCGGCGTGAACACCAAGGTGCCGCTCGTCTTCGACGAGCTTGAGAGCAACGGCTACCTGCGCCGCACGGTCGTGAAGCAGGCGTCCATCGACAGCTTCGACGACGTGCCGCACCAGAAGGGCTCCCTCCTCGTGTACGGCATGACGTTCACCGCGCTCGACACCGGCGACGGCGAACCCGTGGTCATCTACCGCGCGAAGCCCGCTGAGGAGTAGCGCGGGGAGCGCCGGGGGACATACGCATCGGAACGGGGCCCGCGAGGGCCCCGGAGCCTTTAGGAGGGCCATGAACAAGGAGCACATGGCGCGGATGGGAGCCGACGAGCTCGACCGCTACGCGCGGTCGATGGGCTTCAGCGCCAAGGCGGGCAAGACCGCCGAGGAGAAGGCCCGCATCATCGAGCGGAAGCGAGGCCGGGCGGCGAAGATCTCAGTCATCGGCGTCGAGGTCGAGGTGCCGGTCAAGCGCCTGCACGACAAGCGTGTGACCGACCTGCTGGCGAAGCGCGAAAAGACGGACGAGGAGACGGCGGAGATGATCCGCCTCATCGTTGGGGACGAGGCGTGGGACGAGCTTGTGAAGGCCGCCACCGAAGAGGACGACACCGTTGACAACGACGCGCTTGGCTTCGCCATCGCCTCGATCATCACCAGTCGAGAACTAAAAAACTACTGACGCTCGCGCGGCTCGAAGAGGGCCGGGTGCGCGAGCTTCGGCACGACTTCAGGCGCGTCTACGGCGTGCGCTACGAGGACGTGGAGCCCGACGAGGCGGTAGACCTCATCATGACGCTGCCCGCCGGATCGCTGTGGAGATCATCCCAGATTGAGTACGGCGAGTGGGACGAGCAGCGCAGCGGGTTCGCCGACGTGGTGGACGCGGTGTACGCGCTCGCGCAGCTCATAGCCAAAGGCTCCACCGAACAGGCCCAGAGGACGGTGCGGCCGGAGACGCTCAGGGCGCGAAAGGCCGCCGCGAGCAAGGCGGGGGCGACGCGCCGCCGCATCCTCGACACCAAGTGGGAGGAGGTCTAGCCCATGGCGACCGAGGTGGCGCGCGCGACGATGCTCATCGTCCCCAAGTTCGACGGGCTGACGAATAGCATCACCGACGCGCTCAGCAAGGCCGGAGCCTCCAGCTCCAAGGCTGGGGAGGGGCTCGGCAAGAGGACGTCCGACGGGTTCGGCAAGGGGCTCGTCAGCTCCGGCGCGGCCATCGGCGCGTTCTCCACCCTTACCAACGCGGCGATGTCCTCCATATCCGCCCACGTCGGTGACGCCGTCCAGAGGTTCGACACCCTCAACAACTACCCGCGCACCATGGAGATGCTGGGGTACAGCTCGGAGAGCGCCGAGTCCTCCATCTCCAAGATGAGCGACCGCCTCTCCACCCTTCCCACGCGGCTGGACGACATGGCCAGCGTGGTTCAGGGCATCGTCGTCACCACGGGTGACTTAGACCAGGCCACGGACGCAGGGCTCGCCCTCAACGACATGCTGGTGGCGTCCGGCGCGAACACGCAGCTGGTCAACGCCGCCATGGAGCAGTTCAGGCAGATGCTGTCCAAAGGCAAGCCGGAACTGGAGGATTGGAAGAGCCTCACGGCCGCCATGCCCGGCCAGATGGATCAGCTCGCCAAGGCGATGCTGGGGCCGACCGCGGGCGCCAACGATCTGTACGCGGCGCTCGGCGGCGGCAAGAATGAGGCCGTCCTCAGCATGGACGACCTGCTGAACGCCATGATCCGCCTCGACACCGAAGGCGGCGCGGGCATAACCAGCTTCAAGGAGCAGGCCGAGACGGCTGCGGGAGGCGTGCAGACGGCGCTGGCCAACATGGAGAACGCCGTCACGAAGGGCATCGCCGGCACGCTTGACGCCATCGGTCGCGACAACATCGCCGCCGCGCTCGGCGGCGTGAAGGACGCCGTCACCGAGGTATTCTCCGACGTCAATGGCGTCGTGAAGGGCCTCGCGCCGATCGTGGCAGACCTCGTCGGGCCGCTAGCCGACGCCGCGCCCGACGTCCTCGAGTTCGCTGCGTCGTTCGGTATTCTCAACGTCGCGGGCGGCAAGGCCGCCGACGTGCTAGGGGACGCCGCCGGGACGGGCAGGAAGGTCGTTGAGGCCTTCAGGCTCATGGATGCCGGCGCCGGCACGCTGGCCGAGTCGCTCGACGCGGTTGGACTGTCGTTCAGTCCGGTATCCGTGGGCATCGCGGCGGTGTCGGCAGCCGTGGCGATAGGCGTGGGCGAGTTCGCCGAGTACAGCGAGCGCATGGAGAATCTCCACCAAGCCACGAGGGGGCTTGCGGAGGTCACGGCAGATACGGCGTCGCTCGACAGCTACGCGCATACCATCTCGGACGTCGGGACGAACGCGAGCTTCTCCGCCATGGGTGTCAACGAGCTGGCGGAGTCCACCGCCGCGCACGTGGAGGCCATGAGGCAGAACACCGAGGCGGCTGAGACGGAGATAGCCCAGCTCAGCACGGCGCAGGGGATCATATCCCAGTACGCGGGGCAGACCGACCTCACCGCGGCCGCCCAAGGAAGGCTGGAGTGGGCGCTCAAGCTCGTGAACGAGCAGTTCGGGCTGAGCGTGACGCAGGCGGACGTGGCGTCCAACTCGTACAAGGATCAGGATGGAAACGTCCAGAACCTGACCGAGAGCCTGAGCGGCCTCATCGAGAAGAAGAAGGAGGAGGCTCGCGTCAGCGCCATCACCGAGAACCTCACTGAGGCGTACCAGGTGCAGTCCGACGCCGCAGACACGCTGGCGCAGACGCAGAGGACGTACAACGATGCCGTGGCCGCCGCCGCTCCAGAGCTTGAGAAGATGGACGAGGCGACCCGCAGTGCCAGCCTCGCGCAGATCGAGCAGAGCACCGGGCTAGCCGACGCCCGCTCCCAGTACGACGAGGCGTGCAAGTCGGTCAGCGCGCTCGAGGACGAGCTGGGAACGGCGGCCGCGGCCACATCCGAGGCTGCGGACGCCTACGACGCGCTTTCCTCCACCATGGCGAGCGCGGACTTCACGCTGTTCTCGAGCCAGCTTGAGGCCGGCGGCACCAGCTTCGAGATGCTCAAGGAGGATCTGCGTGAGCTGGGGGCGGACACCACGAGGTTCTCGCAGCTGTCGTCTGACGAGCTTCAGTCGATCGCCGATGCGTACGACGGCTCGGCGTCGAGCATCGTCGGAACGCTCCAGGAGCTCGGAGTCGGCATGTCGAACGCCGCGGCGGCGTCGCAGGCCATGGCCGAGAGCGTCGCCGCCGCGCTCGAGGAGATGGGCGCGGCCGACAGCCTGGAGAAGGCGGGCGTGAGCGTAGAAGAGTTCTCGCAGGCGCTCGCGGACGCGGGCGTCTCCACCGAGCAGCTGAGCGCGGTGGGCTCCGAGAATCTGAGCGCGCTTGCGTCGGCGTGCGGAGGCAATATAAGCCAGATGGTCGGCTACATCGAGATGTACAACACGGTTCCGCTCCTCGACAAGGACGGCAACGTCAGCGTGAACGACGCCAAGCTCATCGACGCGCAAGGCAACGTGTACACGTGGAACGGCTCGGCGCTGGTAGACAAGTACGGAAACGCGGCCATCGCCGACACCTCGGTCACCGACGCGCAGGGCCACCTGTGGACGTGGAATGGCTCCACCCTGCTGTACAAGAGCGGCACCGGACAGGTGTTCGACCTCATGACCCAGGGGATAGAGATCAGAAACCAGTGGAACAGCGACGGGGTTCATTCCCAGTCGGGCACCGGCACCGTCCATGACAACATGAGCGGCGGTATCACCCAGCGCAACGAGTGGAACCGCAAGGGCCTGAACAGCTACGAGGCATCCGGAACCATCAACATCTTCCGCAACATCACCGAGACGGTGAGCCGGATATTCGGCAACGCGGCGGGCGGTATACGACCCCACGCCGCGGGCGGCATCGCCCCGCGCTACCACGCGGGCGGCGCCATCGCCACACAGGCGGTGCCACTCGACATCGTGGGGGAGGACGGCGCCGAGGCCATCGTGCCGCTCACGAATCGCAAGTACTCGCAGCCGTTCGCCGACATCATCGCGGATGGCGTGCGCGACAAGATGGGCGGCGGCACCGTCATATACAACACGTTCAAGACAAAGGTCGTGCGCGCCGACGAGGATCTGTACACCGCCGCGCCGGTCATCTACCGCAACGCGATGAGGGAGTCGAGGCTGATGAGCAGATGAGCGCGATCCTCAGGGCAGAGCTGTCGGCGGGAGGGCGCACGGCGACGCTCGGCGGCACGTCCTTCTCCAAGGACGGACTGCTGGTCACCGAGGACGGGATGGATGGGTGGTACTCCACCCCGGACGCCAAGGTGTCCTCCACCGAGATGGAGACTGGGGACGGGGCGCACGCCGTGAGGGCGTCCGACGTCCTGTACTCGGCACGCACCGTGACCGTCAACTGGGCGGCGTCCGGCGCCTCCCGCGCCGATGTCATAGCGGCTGCGAACAGGCTGCTGGCGCTGGCCCATCAGATCGTCCGCGTGCGCGTCGCGGACTCCACGTCGGACACGTTCTGCGAGGGCTACGCCCAGGTGGAGTCAGAGCCCGAGTGGCGCGAGGAGCTGATGACCGGCACCCTCACTCTCGTGTGCCCAGACCCCCGCAGGCTCTCCACCTCGGTGCGCCGCGTGCAGCTCATGCCCACCGTCGGTGACATGGGGGCCGGGCTCGACTACGGGTCGGGCGGCAAGGGGTTGGCCTACCCGGTGGGCTACGGCAAGGTGGCCACCGACGCCCGCAACGTGGCCACGGTGGAGAACCGGGGCACCTCGACGGCCTACCCGGTCATCACGGTAAACGGGAGCTTCCCCAACGGAGTGCGGATCGACTGCGGCCAGCTGTCGCTCGCGTACTCGCAGCCGGTGGGGGCGGTGCCGCTCGTGCTCGACTGCCGCACGCGAACCGCGAACGTAGGCGGCACGGACGTGACGCGCCACCTGACCTCGCGCGGCTTCCCGACCGTGCCGGCGGGCGGGTCGGCCACCCTCTCCCTCCAGTCGGCGGGCAGCGGGTGGGTCACGGTCGAGTGCCGAGACACGTACATCTAGGACAAGGAGGGGCGCATGGCGACGACCGCGCTCGGAATCATGCAGGCGTCGGACGGGGCGGGCCTCGACCCGCTCACGCACCGGCGCATCATCAAGGGCCGCTGGGCCAACACCGGCGTGGTGGCGGGCCTCGCGGTCACCGGGCGCTCAGACCTGAGCTACCAGGTGGCGGCGGGCGTCGCCGTTGCGTCGCGGTCGAGCTCCGACGGCTACGTCGAGCTGTACTACGAGGGCGGGACGGCGGGCCCGGTGGAGGCCGGCGACCCGTCGAACCCGCGCGTGGACGCTATATGGGTCAAGGCCAACGACATCCAGCAGGGCGACCCGGACAACCGCGTGCGCGTGGGCGTGACGCAGGGCACGCCGAGCGCGAGCCCCGTGTGCCCGAGCGTGCCGGCTGGGTGCACCCTCATCGCGCAGATGCGGATGCCAGCCGGCGGCGCGAAGACGTCGTCGGCCACCAAGGGCGCCGACCCGGACAGGGCGATACCCTACGGGGCTTCGCTCGGCATGCTCGCCGAGTACGTGGACACGACCACCGCCCGCGGCAACGACGTGCCCGGGAAGATGTTCACGATGTACCCCATGTCGATCACGCTGCCGACCGACAGGCTTGTTGAGTTCACCTTCGCGGTCACGGCGAAGGCCGACGGGTCTACCGACAGCTACTGCGACTGGTACCAGGCGTTCATGCTCGACGGCGAGGTGATCCCGCACTCGGGCGGAGAGTTCCATTTCGTGAAAACGTCGCTCACCACCTTCACCCGCTCCTTCGTGTGCGAGGTGAAGGCGGGAACCCACAAGGTGGCGTGCTACACCGGACTCATGAACCCCAAGGGCATGGCCCCGTACTTCCAGTACGGGCACGTCAGCGGGTACCCCGAGGGGTGCACCTACCAGGGCAACATCTTCCGCGTGTGGGACAGGGGCATCGCGCGATGAGCTGGCGATGCTACCTGGGAGACACGGTTACGGGACTCGTGGCACAGCCGATCGACATACCCAACTTCTCGTGGACGGTCACGGTATCCGACAGCTCGATGACAACCAACCGCGACAAGGGAACCGGCGAGATGGACGCAACGGGACTGACCGTCCCGTGGGGAGCGGTTCCGGCAGACGATCCGGCGGAGCGCGCCTCCATGCTGTCGAGCTACCGGCGCTGCATGACCATGTTCTGGTATGACGAGCAGGACGTGCTCGACGGCTCGCTCGGCACCCCGATCCTCTGGGGGGCCGTAGGCGTGCGCACCGACACGCGGCTCGACACCAGCTTCGACCTCGTGAGCCCGATGGGGCTCTTGGGGAGCAGGTACGCCGTCGCCGAGGGAGCGTACGGCACCGGGGCGGGCGGCACCAGCCCGGGCGGCGTGCGCTACGACGGCTACAGCTACCGGGGCATAGCCTCGGAGGTCGGCAGGCTGTGCACCAGCTACAAGCCCGGCGGATCGCTTCCGATCGACTGGACGTACCTGGGGGAGAAGGGGAGCCGCACCCGCGAGTACAAGGCGTTCGACGTGCAGAACCTCAGCTGCGCCGACGTGCTGGAGAAGCTTGCGAACGTCATAGGCGGGCCGGACATGCAGTTCCGCCCGTACATGGCGGACGCCCAGCACGTGCGCCTGCGGTTCCTCGCCGGCTCGGACGCGGACGTGTACCTGGGGCAGGACGTGGTGCACACGCTCACGAGCTTCCCGGGCGGCGGAACGATCCACAACCTGAAGGTAGACCACGCAAGCGCCGTGCACCGGGTGTACGCGAGCGGGGCGGGCACCGACGCCGCGCAGATCACCGCGCTCGCAGAGGATCTGTCGCTGGTCACCACGCGCGACCCCTACCCGCTGGTGGAGACGGCGTACAGCGACAGCGACACGGACAACCTCGAAGTGCTCAGGGGCCACGCGCAGTCGCAGCTCCAGGGCAACGCCCTGCCGATCATGCAGGTGACGGGGGAGGTCGACTTCGACGACCCCGGCGTTCCGGCGCCGGGCTCGATCTGGCCGGGCGAGATGGTCGACCTCGCCGTAGACGGCTTCCCGACGCTGCCAGACGGCGTGTACCGCATGCGGCTCATGAGCATGAGCGGAGACCAAAGCAGCGTGGCGACGCTCAAGTTCGACGTCGACTTCGACCCGATCTACTAGCACTGAACAAATAAATAGGGAGGGTTGCCAATGGCGACCAGATCCGAGATCAAGCCCGACGAGCATGGTCTGGCGCTGCGCATCGCCATGGGGGCCATGCGCGCGGCCAACTCGGCTGCCACAGCCAAGGCGGGGTCGGTCTACATCCCCAACGGCGACGGCACGGGCACCCTCATCGGCGAGCTGGCCGGCACCGACGGCACGGGCGGCGCCAACGGCGTGGCCCCGTGGGTGGGGGACACCACCCCTCCGGGCAGGCCGTCGGGAATCTCGTGCAGCAGCGCGTGGGGCACGCTCTACGTGAGATGGGACGGCACCCTTGAGGGAGGCGTGCCGGCGGACTTCGCCTACGTGTCGGTGCTGGTCGACGGGGTGGAGATTGAGCGCCTGACCGGCGCGGGCACCGCCGTGCGCGAGGACTTGGAGAACGGCTCCACCGTGCAGGTGACCGCCGTGGCCTACGACGCCGCGCGCGACAGCCTGGGCAACCCGGCGCCGAACGCCTCGGAGCCGTGGGGCCCCGTCTCCGTGGCCATCTCCGACGAGCGCGCCGAGATAGACGCCGAGGTGGATCAGATCCGCCAGGACGCCGAGGAGATGGGCGCGAAGGTCGACAAGGTGGCCGGCGACGCCGCCGAGGCGCTCGAGAAGGCCCAGGAGACCGTGGAGCAGGTGACGGCGGACGTCGCCGAGGCCAAGGAGCAGGCAAAGGCCGCTGAGGACGCCGCGGCGGACGCGAAGGCCACCGCCGACGGGTACGCCCAGCGCATCGATGACGCCACCGCCACGGTGAACGGCGTCAAGCAGGACGTGTCAGCGTTGACAACCAAGGTGGAGGGCGCGGTGGAGGACGCCGCCGGAGCGCTCAGCGCCGCGTCGAAGGCCCAGCAGGACGTGACCGGATTCAAGTCTGAGGTTGCCCAGAAGTACCAGCCCAAAGGGGATTACGCCTCCTCGTCCGACCTGAAGAGCTACGCCACCAAGACCGAGGTCGAGCAGACCGCCGGCGAGATCAGGCAGGCCGCCGAGGCGGCCACGGAGACGGCGCAGGGAGCGCTGACGCAGGCAACGCAGGCGGTGCAGACGGCCACGGGCGTCAAGACAACTCTTGAGACCGACTATGTGTCCAAGGACGACGCCTCTGCCACCTACTCCACCAAGGCCGAGCTGTCGGCCACCAGCTCCAAGCTCACGGCGTCGATCACCGAGGCCGCCAAGACCGCCGAGGCCGCGCAGGACAAGGCGCTCGAGGTGGAGGCCACCGCCTCGGGCATCAAGACCACCATCACGCAGGTGTCGAGCAAGGCCGACGCCGCTCAGAAGGACGCCGACGCCGCCCAGTCAACCGCCGACGGGGCCGTGAAGCAGGTGACCGCGCTCGAGGCCACCGTGGACGGCGTGTCGAGCGCCGTCACCAAGGCGCAGAGCACCGCCGACAGCGCCGTGTCCGCCGCCAGCAAGGCCCAGCAGACGGTCGACGGCTTCAAAACCGAGGTGTCGCAGAAGTACCAGCCCAAGGGCGACTACGCGAGCAAGGGCGACCTGTCCGGCTACCAGCCGAAGGGCGACTACGCCACCAAGTCATCGGTGGAGCAGACCGCCACGCAGATCAAGCAGCAGGTGGCCGACACCTACGCCACCAAGACCGCGCTCGACCAGGAGAGGACAGACCGCCAGAGCGCGATCACGCAGAGCGCCACGCAGGTGAAGAGCGAGGTGTCGAGCACCTACCTCAAGAAGTCCGACGCCAGCTCCACCTACGCCACCAAGGCGAGCCTCAGCTCCTACGCGACCAAGAGCAGCGTCGACCAGACGGCCAGCCAGATCAAGTCCGAGGTGGCGGCCACCTACGCCACGCAGGAGGACGTGGACGGGATCTCCGTGGGCGGGACGAACCTGCTGCTGGGAACCAAGGCGTTCACGAACTCCGGCTACGCCTCGACCGAGAACGGCTACCTGCGCTCGGGCTGGACGGTGCAGTCGGAGAAGTACCAGGGGCTCACCGTGCGCGGCGGAACCAAGAGCGGGACGGCGCAGCAGGTGGTGGGCGAATGGCTCGTCAACGAGTTCGCGCTCGGCGAGGAGTTCACGCTGTCCTTCTGGGTCAAGGGCACCGGGTCTAAGGTGCGCGCGTACTTCTACGGCGCGACCGGCTACGCCACAGCCATGCGCGTGGCGTCGAGCGACGGGCAGGCGGCGAGCGGCTACGGAGACGGCAACACCGACCTGCCGGTGTCCTCCGGCTGGAAGCGCGTGTGGGTCACTTGGAGAATCAACAGCACCGGCAGCACGACGGTGGCGAAGTACGCGCTCATCCGAACTGACAGCACGGCGTCCGGCAAGACGGTGTACGTGTGCGGCGCGAAGCTCGAGAAGGGCAACAAGCCCACCGACTGGTCCCCAGCCCCCGAGGACATGCTCAGCACCGCCGACGCCGCCGCGACCTACGCCACGAAGTCGAGCGTCACCCAGACGGCCAGCGAGATCAAGTCCGAGGTCGCAACCACGTACCTCTCCAAGACCAACGCCAGCTCCACCTACGCCACGAAGACGGAGATGAAGCAGTCCGACGACTCGATCAAGAGCACCGTCTCGAGCGTCAAGACCACCGCCGACAGCGCCCTCAAGAAGGCCACCACGGTGGAGCAGACCGCCGACGGCCTGGAGGTCAAGATCACCAGCGCGGTGAGCACCGCGAACACGGCGAAGTCCACGGCGGACAGCGCCAAGTCGACAGCCGACAGCGCCAAGAGCACCGCAACCACGGCCAACAGCAACGCCACAACCGCGAAGAACAACGCCAGCACGGCGCTCAACCGCGCCACGTACCAGTACGGCACGTGCTCCACGGCAGCGGCAACCGCCGCGAAGGCCGTGACGCTCTCCGACTTCTCGCTGTTCACCGGCGCGACCGTGCAGGTGAAGTTCACGAACGCGAACTCCGCCGCCAACCCGACGCTCAACGTCAACTCGACGGGGGCCAAGGCGATACGGGCGTACAACGCCAACCTGTCGGCCTCGAGCGCCTACAACTGGGTGGCGGGGGCCGTGGTGACCTTCGTGTACGACGGCACGTACTGGAACATCGCGGATGGCGCGTCGCTCAGCAAGGCGAACTCGGCCCAGAGCAAGGCCAACTCGGCGGCGACCGCGGCGTCGAACGCTCAGTCGACCGCGAACACCGCCAACTCCACCGCCAACGCCGCAAAGACCGCAGCGGCGAACGCCCAGACGGCCGCCAACAACGCCGCCAAGACCGCCACCAATTACCTCAAGTTCGACACCTCTGGCCTGTGCGTGGGCAACCACACGACCACGCTCACCTACAACACCCTCATCAAGTCCACCGGCATGGAGGTGCGCAACGGATCGACGGTGCTGTCGAGCTTCGGCGCGAGCCTGGTGGAGCTGGCAAAGAACAGCTCGGGCGCGCAGATCAAGATGTGCGGGGGCGTGGCGCTCGTCAAGTACGACGGTACCGACCTGACCGTCGGCGGGGCGCACGCAAGCTTCCAAGCCACCCACCCGAGCAGCACGAGCGCGTCAAGCCCGCCGTTCGCAACCCTGAACGTCGACCGGGGCGGAACGCAGAGGGCCGCCTTCGGCCTGCGCGCGGACTCCGACGGGCGCCCGCAGCCCGACGTGTTCTTCGAGGGCAGGCGGTCAGACTCCACATCGATCCTGGAGGCCTTGGAGTTCGAGAAGTTCGCCAAGCGCAGCTGCGCCCCGGTGAAGCTGTGGAGCGGCAACCTCGCCAAGGGGAAGGGGTTCACCTTCACGACCTCGGGCTACGAGTGGGACGACTTCCGGCTCTTCGCGGTGAAGCTCGATACGGACGGCTGCTACCTCGTCGGGGCGGGCTATCCGTGGAACTCCAACGGCGGCCAGGTGCACCTGTCGTGCGGCTTCGACAACGGTTCGAGCAGCTACCTGTACACCGCGCAGATAAACAGGACGGGAACCAAGACGGGGACGTACGTCTCCGGGTCGAGCCACCTCATCAGCGGCACGAACGACCGCGGCATGAATCTCACCGAGCTGTGGGGCGTCTGCTGAGGGAAGCGTCAACGCGGCCCATGGCCGCAGGAAGGGGAGATGGAATGTTCTACGGGATTCTGGCGGGCCAGTCCGTCGTGCTCACCGACAGAGCGTCCGGCAAGCCGGTGGTCGGCTCTGAGCCGCCCGAGCCGCCCGAGGGGTACGTGGCCCGCGACCGGTGGGTCGACGGCCCCGACTGCGTGGCGCAGGTGTGGGATCTGGAGCCCGCGGAGGGCACGGCCGAGGAGGCGAGCCTGATGCTCGCCCGCATGCAGTTCGCGAGCCTCCCCGACGAGGCGGCCTACGCGTGCCGCGCGCTCGCCGACGAGTACGTGGACGGCATGACGTGCTACGGCGAGGGCAACGACGCGGGCATGCCCGTGACCCGCGTGCGCTACCTGGGCGAGCTGTACCGCTTCATCGGGAAGGGCACGCAGGTCATGCAGCCGGGCTGGAACCCGGTGGAGGCGCCCTCCCTCTGGGCCCGGATCCTGCCGGGTCAGGAGGGATCGGGCGACGAGGGCCCGCAGCCGTGGGAGCAGCCCGGCTCCACCAACGGCTACCAGAAGGGCGACCAGGTGACGCACGACGGGCACCTGTGGGAGTCGACCTACGACGGCGACAACGTTTGGGAGCCCGGCGCGGTCGGCGCGCCGTGGGAGGACAAGGGGCCGTGGCCCCAGGACGACGGCGAGGCCGCCGGGAAGGAGTGACGTGCAGCCTTCCGAGGAGATGCTGGTCGAGGCGGTCAAGGGCGCGCCCGAGGGCTGGGCCGTCATCGCCATCGCGCTCGTCGCGGTCGTGCTCATCGTGGCGAAGCTCATGCTGCCGCCGATCACGCAGAGCCGCGAGCGCGTCAAGATGCGCGAGATGGACATACGCGAGAAGGAGGCGGCAAACGACGCGGCCCGCATCGAGGCGAACAAGGCGCTCGCCGAGCAGACGCGCGCCGCCACCGAGAGCGTCGACGCGCTCGCCATCAAGGTCGCCGCGCAGACGGCTCGCCTGGACGAGAGCGCCGGGCGCAGCCACGACATGGGATGCAAGGTGGACGCCGTCAAGGAGTCCACCGACCGCATCTTGGGAACCGCGGACGCCACCAAGGCGCTCGTGCAGGACATACACCGCCGCGTGGTCGGCGGGGAGGGGATGGACTGATGGACTACATCCTGCCGGACAAGGCGTACAGGGTCATCAAGTGGGGCGTGCTCATCGTGCTGCCCGCCGCCGCGACGCTCGTGGGCGCCGTGGGGTCGGCGTGGGGCGCCGACGCGGGCCTGCTGAACGCCGTCAGCACCACGATCACCGCCGTGTCGGCCTTCGGCGGCGCCGTGCTGGGCGTGAGCGCGGCAACAGCCACCAAGAGGGGTGAGTAGCTTGGCGTACCTCAACGGCATCGACGTGGCGAGCCACCAGGCGGGCATCGACGCGGCGGGCATCGCCGGCGACTTCGTGATCGCCAAGGCGACGCAGGGCACGTCCTACGTCAACCCGTGCTGCGTGGCCCAGGCCGAGGGCGCGGAGGCCGGCGGCAAGTGCGTCGGCGTGTACCACTACGTCAGCGGCGGCAACGCCGAGCGCGAGGCCGACTTCTTCCTGGACAACGTCAGGAACTGGATCGGCAAGTACATGCTCTGCCTGGACTGGGAGAGCAACCAGAACAGCGCGTGGGGTGACGAGTCCTACCTGCGGCGCGTCGCCCAGCGCGTCATCGACCGCACCGGCATCCCGCCCATGATCTACGTGCAGGCGAGCCGCATGGCTCAGGTGAAGCCCATCGCCGACGCCCTCGACTGCGGCCTGTGGATCGCCCAGTACGCGAGCAACGCCCCTACCGGCTACCAGGCAACGCCCTGGAACGAGGGCGCGTACAGCTGCGCCATCCGCCAGTACACGTCGTCCGGCCGCCTCGCCGGGTGGTCGGGGAACCTCGACCTCGACAAGTTCTACGGCGACCGCTCCACGTGGGCGAAGTACGCCAACCCGCGCGCCCAGACCGCGCCCGTCGCCGACCCGAGGCCGCAGGATCCCGGCCAGCCCGTCAACGACATGCAGCTCTGCTACCGCGCCCACGTCGCCGGCTACGGCTGGCTGGACGCCGTGCGGGACGGCCAGACCGCCGGCACCACGGGCAGGGGCGTGCAGCTTGAGGCCGTCAAGCTGACGCCTCCCGACGGCCTCAAGCTCACGGCCAAGATCCACGTCGAGGACAAGGGCTGGGTCGACTACGAGGGCATCGAGAGGGGAGCGAGCTCCGGCGAGGGCTCGTCCGAGAACGACCCGATCATCGGCACCGTGGGCGAGGGCCTGCGCGCCGAGGCCATCGAGTTCGACGTGGTGGAGAACGCCACGGGCCGCACGCTCAAGTACCAGGTGCACGTCGCCGACGAGGGCTGGACGGGCTGGGTGACCGCCGGGCACGCCACCGGCTCGGTCGGCATGGGCAAGCAGATCGAGGCCATCCAGATGAAGCTGGAGTAGCTTCGGAGCAGGAAAGCAAAGCGCCCCCGCCTTCGGGCGGGGGCTTTTTCATGTCTGCACGGCGTGTAGAATAGAACACGTGTTCCGTACCAAGGAGGTCGCCGTGCGCCTGTACACATACGAGAGGGAGCTTACCGAGGTCGCCGTGGAGGCCCTGTGGGATCGTGGGGGCATCGAGCCGCTGAGGATCCGGTGGGCCGACGGGCGGTGCTTCGACGTGGACAGGGTTCACGGAGTGACCGGAGACTTCGACATCCTGGGCACGGGGCGTGCCGGCATCCGGTACAGCGTTGGAGTCGGCAACCGCCGGTGCGACCTGTGGCTGAGCCGCGGCAGGTGGTACGTCGGCAAGATCGTCGGGAGGACGCCGAAGCTGCCTTGAGCGCGGCTCCGGCGTGTCCCTAATGTGTCCCTGAATTGAGATTTTAATGCCGTTAGATCACGTTCGATTATGAATAATCGCAGCTATTCCGCTTGACGCCATTCGATTCTGTTTATCTTTACAACCTGTTCTTGTACGCAGCATGACAAAACCGCAGGTAAAACGCCTGCATAACGCATGTGTGTCCTTATTTGTCCCAACCGTCCGTTATTCCGTGTTTCTGGAAAGCGTCCGAGAGCGTATCGGCGAACATTTCAACGGTCGGCTTGTCGTAGTATTTCGGCGTCGTTCCCTTTACCGTGTGGCCCATCATCTTCTCCAGCTTCCAGTCTTCTATGTCCGCGTCCCACGCCATAAAGGTGCGCCACGATTTGCGTAGGTTTTTCATGGGGTGCTGTTCCATGCCGGCCTCGTCAAGGAACGCCTTCCAGTGCGATGTTAGCGTCTTCTGGCTTACGTATCCGCCGACCCCGTTATCCGTCAGCCACCCGTATCCGGACGCGGCAGCCTCTAGCACGTAGGCGCTCATTGGCTCGGGAACTACGACCCAGCGCGGGCTCCAACCGTTCTTGAGAGAATCGTCTACCTTTCCCTGATTGTTTATCTGACGGACGATGTGGACAGCTGCTATGGTCATGCCGTTTGCCGTGACCTCGCGCACATCTTCCGGCTTCGGGCCGAGCGATTCGCCGATCCGGCACGACCCGAACGCGATGAGCGAGAACGTTACGCACAGCGGCCACCGGCCCCTCACCTCCGACCATATGGCGCGCAGCTCCGGGAGCGTCCATACGTACCCGTCCTGATCGTTCTGCTCTTTCGAGGTGCGGTAGTCCGGGCTCATGGGGTCTGCCATCACACCGCCGTATATCCTGGCGAGCTGCACAGCCTGCCTCAAAAGCATGGCAGAGTTCGAGGACGCCGACTTCCCAAGACTGAGCAGCCAATCCTGCATATCGGCCGGTCTGATCTCGTCTATCAGGGCGTCGCCCCACCGTGGGAGTATGTGCTTGTTCCACACCGACCGGTACTGCCTTATGCTCTGCTGCTTCAACGTCCCCTTGACGACCCTGTCGTCAGCGTCCGGCAGCCACAGCCTCTCGTACGCTTGCGTTACGGTCATGCGCTGAGCTTTGCGCTTCGTGGATGGGTTGGCGTCGTCAACGTACCGCTTCCAGAGGCGGCGCAGCTCCTCGTCGCCCTCGCGCTTGGTTCCTCGGAAGGTCAACCGGTGGCGCGTCCACCCGCGCCCGTCGCCTATGTCCGCGGTGAACCTCAGGTAGCGGTAGCCCTTGCGCCGCGCCGGCTGGTTGCTTCCCCACGTCGAGCGCATTTTCCGTGGCATAATGTACCTGCCTTCCGTTTCTGCTGTTCGGTTGGCTTGCCCGTCCCTCCCGGAGCCGCCAAGCAGGGGAGGGACGGGCGTTTCTTCGATCACTTTTTTAAAAATGCCGCGTAAAGTCGCCAAAGTCCTTCTAATTCATTTGGATATCTAGTTTCAACAAGCGCCGCTTTGAATGCGTGTTCTCCGATATGTAAAGCGGCCACAGAATATGACTTATGCCTAGCAGCAATCTCAATAACTTCTTCTCCATCAGCTATCATGGAAATATGCGGTTTTGCTTTTGACCCTCTTTTCGTGGGTAGCTGTTCCAATTTGAGCGAGACGTGAAACGGTGTTTTCAAATTGCGTTTTTTAAGCCACTTGTTTTCTGACGGCACGCCTATATACTGGTCGACTATGTCGAATCCAGTAATATTTCCCAGGCCTAACGCGCTAGATATCTTCTTGTCAGTCTCCTCTGCATAACGCTTCTTTCTTATTTCGTAATCACGTTGCTGTCTCTTCAATTCCTTTTCAATGGCTTCCTCGGTCATGAGAATATGGAGCTCTATATCCCCTTTTCCCATCCTTGGTCTGGATATGGCACACGGAATCTTCTGACCGATCGAATATCCGGCTTTCTGTAAGTATTTCTTGTAAATCAATGAAATAGCAACGTTGTTATCGTCAACCAAGGCGTATTGATCATTTGAGGCAAACGTCCAGTCTTGCGGAAGAATGGCGTCCTTTTGTGGTATCGCCCTTACTCCTATTGTGTCACCGGAAATTTTTAAAAGAAGATCTTGGAAGTAAGAGCAGGCACTTGCACGCATTGCATTTTGTATACTGCTTCCGCATTCTGCCCACCGATAGCCATTTTTGTCTCTTTTCGTTTCAGCAGCATAAAGCCAGCTGCGGCATCCACCTGATTCAAGTACAGGGACTTTTGGGCACACGTACCCACGGGTTTTAGATGGATTTTCATTATGGATAATGCTAGAAGCTAGCAATTTAAAAAAACCCATATGCCCCACTCTCCCAAGAAAGTTGCTGCCTACTGAGTTATGTCCTCTTGTGATTGAAACCACACGACTACTCCGACGGTTCTAACCGGCGGATCGTCCTGGGTAACGATGATGTCCGGGTACTCGCTGAAGCTGTCTGCGGTCAGCATCAGGGTGGAGCTGCCTCGCATGTAGACGCGGAGCACGCTTCTGCCATCCTCGAACTCGGCGACTACGGCGCTGCCGTTGCGCGGCTCTATGGACGGGTCGACCAATATGTGGCAGCCGTCTGGGTAGCGCCGGTTCATGCAGTCGCCCTCCACTTTCAGGGCGAAGCAGTTGGGATGGCGCGAGACTACGCCCTCAGGGAACTCCACCTCGTAGGAGCTTTCCTCTTCGTCCATGGTGGAGCCTGCGTGCGTGTGGCCTAAAACTCGCAGGGGCACCATGGCGGAGGTTCCGCGCACAGGGATGGCGTTGGGTGGTAGGACGGTGGAGAGAGGCATACGTTCAGAACCAGCCAAGCCGAATCTGGATGACTTTATGTCCTCTGGGTCAATGCCGAACAGCTCAACCATCTTCGCGACGTGTCGATCACGAATAGCGATTTTATCGGTCTCCCATCGATGAACAGATTCGCGCGTCACGCCTAGTTTTTCTGCAAGTTCGTCCTGAGTGAGGCCGAACCTGTCTCGTAGTGCTCTGATGTTCGTTCCTACGCTCATTTTTTCTCCTAATGATTTATAAAGTCATGCTGCTTGTATTATTACGCCACTTTAGAAAGAAGAAAAGAATCTTATAAAATCACTATTGCATTTGAAAAAAGTGACGTTATACTTTGAATCACGCAAAGAGGAAGGAGGTACGATGAAGCGAGCGGTTAATTCCAAGATGATCAAAGCAGCTCGTGTTGCCAGTGGCATTACACAGGAGCAAGCGGCTGAGATCATCGATACTTCTACTCCGACATATATCGCCCGCGAACGGGTTCCCGGAGCATTCACCATCGATGAGCTTTCAAGTCTTTACGAGAAGTTCAACGATGATGGAAAGCGCATCGTAGCCAGTTTCGTGAGCGATATTTTTTTGCCCAGAAGTGTGACGTTAAACGTCTAGTCTCTAGGGAGAAGGGAGGACTGCATGACCAAGCTAACCATCGCCGACGAAGCCCGCGATCTCTACGACCTGGCTACGCTCCTCGCTTTAGACGTGGCCGCGCAGCTTGTCGTGAACGGGCGCGGGGACGCGCTGACCGTCTCGAGGGCCGTGACGCAGAGGGACGCAGCGAAGAATCTTCTCGACGCTCTTTCCGCCTCAGACCTCGGCAGCATCGAGCTGCCCGAGCGTCAGATTGACGCAGCCGGCTGCGGCGCCGTCATCGACGCGATGCTCGCCGACAAGGGGAGCGCCCTAAGCAAGTCGATGTGCCTCGCGAACCTAGACGCGATCGAGGGCATCCTCGACGAGGCACACGCGAGCCCCGAGTTCTACAAGGCACTCGAGGACATGAGACGCGAGGCCCTGTCTTCCGATTAGCGGGCTCGGCACCTTGACAAGCGCCTCGCGGTCTGAGGCATACCGGGAATAGCGCAGGGAAAAGCCGCTGCCGCGCTCGGCGGAGAGTAAGCGCGGAGCACCGAATGAGCCGAGAGAGGGCGACGGAGGGTCACGTGAATGGCCGTAACCCACCCGCCGTCAGGCGTTTCTCTCTCCATCCCAGGCGGCCCAGCGTGGTTGAGAGCCACACCGCCTCCGTGCGGATGCGGTACGGAGCCAAGCCTTCTCAGGGGCTGGATGCTCCCGCCGGGTCGGTACCTCCCCATCCGAAGGACAGGAACCGTCAGTCTTTGAGCTGCCCAAGCTCTGCGGCACTAACGGGTTAGGAGAGGCCGCGTCCTCAAAATGTCGGTCAAAAAGACCACCTCCAAAACTCGAAGGTTCGAGGACGCCGACGATTTTACGGCGGATCCGCCGTCCTCTACCGGCTCATTCGGCAAACAGAGAAACGCGCCGTTCCGGCGGCGCGCACGGTTGTGAAACGGCTCCCCACGGGCGACCACACAAGAGCAGGCCCGGGGGCTGGCGGCGTCTCCTTCCGCCGTAAGCCGGGACAGCAGGCGATGGCCGTGCGCGGCGCCGGGGCGGCGCTGAGGATCGATGGGAGGTGCTATGGAGAGGAGGAGCTACACGGCGGCGCAGATCGCTGCGGCCTGCGCGCTCAGCGCCGGCTCCGTTCGGAAGGCCATGAGCGAGGGCTTCCTTGCGTCGAGGACGCCGCTTGGGAAGACGAGGCCGCGCCATTCGACCGCTGCGGAGGTCGAGGAGTGGTTCGGCGGGCCGACCATCTACCCGCTCGACATGTTCAACGCGAAAGGCCGGCCCCTGGCAGGGCCGGCGCAAAAGGAGGCGCAGGTTGCCTAGCAAGCGATATACCTGCGCAGATAGGAGTTTACCACATGGATACGTACACGTTCAGGTGCGCCTTCTGGGGCGCGCTTCTCATGCTGACGATCACGGGGACGCTGGCATACGGCGTCCTCCACCTGTAGGAGGGCCCATGTACGAGATCTTCGTAATCTACAGCAAGTACACCAAGGAGCCGTCGATGGCCTTCTCGTCCCGCGAGGAGGCGGAGGCGACGCTGGAGGCCTTCGGCGGCGACCGCGAGATCAAGGCCGTGCCGGTCAAGCTCAGCGGCCCGAAGCAGCCGAACAAGCCGTGGGAGTTCTCGAAGTGGAACCCGCGGGGCTACTACGCGGGGAAGGGGGAGGCCGATGAGTAACCCCGACGGCCTCGACCTCCAGAGGCTCGCCCTGGCCGAGGCCGTGGTGAAGTCCTGCAAGGACGTGACGAGCACCAAGGGCGGCCCGCACGGCGCGCCGAACCTCCGCACGGAGGCCGACGACGCGCTGCGCTCGGCTTTCGAGGCCAGCGGCGTAGACCGCATGCGCATCATGGTGAACGGCCGCGAGGTCGGCACGCTGAGCGCGCGCGTCTCGAAGCCGGTCGAGGGAACCGAGGTCATGGTCGGCGACGTCGAGGCATTCGTGCGCTGGCTGCGCGAGAGCGACGGCGGGCTCGACGCATTGCGCCGCGTCGTGTACGCGGACTACGGCGCGTGCCGGAAGCTCGTGGAGGCCGCGACGGCGGACGGCGAGCTGCCGGACGGGTGCCGCGTCGTGGAGCGCAGGGAGCCGGCGCGCTGGCTCGGAACCGCGCTCAAGGTCAGCCCGCAGGAAGTGGCGACCGCTCTCGCCGGCGAGCTGCCGCAGGCCATCGCCGGGCTCATCTCCGGGGAGGTGGAGTAGGTGGAAAAGTACCTCGAACACGGCGACTACACCGTGGCCGGCGAGCTGACCGTGACCATCACGCTGGCCGAGTACCGCGAGCTGCTGCGCATCTCCACCCTCTACGAACAGGAGCGGCTTGCCGGGCCGCGCCCGGTCTCGCTGGACAACACGAGGGAAGTTGAGTAAGTGGGCGAGGCGTGGCGTGACATCCCTGGGACGGGCGGGATGTACCAGGCAAGCGACTCCGGAAGGATCAGAAGCCACAAAACGGGCCATTACCACGTAATGAAGGCCAAGCACAACCGCATGACCGGATACGACTACGTGATACTCCACCTATCGTCAGGCCCCGTAACCAGGTCGATCCACCGACTTGTCGCTTCGGCGTTTCTGGAGAACCCGGGCTGTCTTCCGGAGGTCAACCACATCAACGAGGACAAGACCGACAACCGGCCGTCAAACCTCGAGTGGGTGTCGTCCCGTGCAAACAACGAGCACAGCAAGTGGAAGAGGCAGAAGCCGGTTGAGATGTTCACCGTTGACGGCGAATATCTAGCGACCTTCGCAAGCGGTGCAATAGCGGCGAACCTGCTAGGGGTGGGAAAGTCGCGCATATGCAGTGTGCTTAAAAACGAGGGAACGACCTGCAAGGGATTCATCTTCAAGTATGGAAAGGGGAAGCCGAATGAGTATCCCGGTCTTGATACTCGGAGAGCCGGGAAGCGGTAAGTCTTCCAGCCTCCGCAACTTCGAGCCCGACGAGATGGCCGTGATCCAGACCATCGCGAAGCCGCTGCCGTTCAGGAGCAGCCTGAAGGTGGCGAGGTCGCGGGACTTCGAGACGGTCAAGTCGTGGCTCGTCAACACGCGGGGCTTCCGGGCCATGGCCGTCGACGACTTCGGGTACCTCATCACGGACACGTACATGCGATACAGCTACGGCCCCGAGAAGCTCCGCGACCAGTACGAGGTGTACAAGATCATAGGCGGCGAGGTCTACAACCTGGTGAACGCCCTCAATGAGGACGGGCAGGACGACCGGATCGTCTACCTGACAATGCACATCGAGCGAGACAACTTCGGGAACATCGAGCCGGCGACGATCGGAAAGCTCCTGAACGAGAAGGTCAAGCTCATAGGCATGTTCACCGTCGTTGTCATGGCAACGAGCGAGGGCGGCGATTACCGGTTCGTGACGAACGGCCAGCCGCTCAAGTCCCCGCAGGGGATGCTGCCGCAGGAGATGCCAAACGACCTCAAAGAGGTCGACAGGATGATAAGGGACTACTGGGGCCTGAAGCCCCTTACAGACAAGGAGGACGAAATTGAGACCGATCAATCTTAACAACGTGGTGGAGCAGTCCGAGGGCGAGTTCCCGACGCTCGAGCCGGGCGCGTATCCCTGCCTCATCACGGCGGTGGAGGACTTCCCCGCCAAGGAGTACCTGCGCGTGCTCGTGGACATCTCCATGGGCGAGCGCGCGAACTACTTCAGCGACAAGTTCTACGCCGACAAGCCCTTCGCCCACTCGCTGGTCTTCTCGTACAAGGAGAGCGCCATGGGCATGCTCAAGGGCAGGCTCCACGTCATCAGCGACTGCAACCCGGGCGTCGACGCCGAGGCCTTCATCAACGCGGGCAAGGAGCAGGCGCTCGTGGGCCTCGCGGTGGGCGTGGTCTTCCGCCAGGAGGAGTACTACGACGAGAAGACCGGGGACTTCAAGCTCGGGGCGGCTCGCCCGTCGCGCCTGTGCCGCTTCGACGAGATGGAGCAGGAGAAGAACGCTCACCCGAAGCCGCGCATGCTGACCGACGACCAGAAGCGCGACGCGCTCAACCGCAAGGGCCTCTCCTACGACGAGTGGAGGGCGCGCAAGGACGGCGCGGCGCGGGCCTCGCACCCGGCGCCGGGCGTGACGGTGGCGCCGGCGTCGGCGTACACCGGCCCGACGCCTTTCTAGGGCATGGGCGCCGTCATATACGAGGACACGCGGAACAAGGTGGGCGCGCACGAGCTGAAGAACGGCTGGTGGCGCGCCCACGGCGTAGAGGTCGTGCGAAAGAAGCTCGACGCCGGCGACTACGCCAGGGACGGGAGCAACGTCCTGGTGGACACCAAGAAGGACGTGCAGGAGCTGGTCATGGACATTGGCCGCGACCACGCCCGCTTCTCCCGCGAGGTAGAGCGCGCCGAGCGCGCGGGGTGCCGCCTGGTGATCCTCGTGGAGCAGCACCCGGAGTTCCGCGACCGCCTCAAGCTGGCCGCGTGGCGCTCCACCGTGTGCGGCAGGTGCCGTGTGAGGAGCTGCGACCCAGCGTCCGACAGGTGCCGGGCGCACCGGTTCAAGCCCATGCAGGGAGCCACGGCCGCCAAGATCATAGAGACCATGGAGCGGGAGCACCTGGTGCGCTTCCGCTTCTGCAACCGCAGGGACACGGCCCGCGTGATATGCGAGCTGCTAGGGGTGGAGTATGAGCGGATTTGAGCCGCCGTGCTGGCGCGCGGCGCGCGATTACATCGAGAGGGGGTGGGCGGTCATCCCGCTGGCCCCCGAGGGCAAGGAGCCGGTCACGAGGCGCGGCCTCAACGACTGGACTGACAACCCGGAGCAGGCCGACGTGTGGTGGGGCCAGGGGGAGTACGAGGGCCGCGGCGACCCGTACCGCAACGTCGGCATCGTGTGCGGCGAGCGCTCGCGCGGCCTGTTGGTCATCGACCTGGACGACCACGGCGAGGTTAGCGGGCTGGACACCCTGCGCGACTGGGAGGTCGCGCACGGCAAGCTGCCGGAGACGGTGACCGCCGTCACGGGCAGCGGCGGGCTCCACCTGCTCTACTACGTCGACCGCGAGGTGCGCCCGAGCGCCAACGGGTCGCTGGGCGTGGACATACGGTGCGACGGGAGCTACATCGTGGCGCCGCCGAGCATCCACCCGAACGGCGAACCCTACGAATGGCGTGTGAGCCCGGAGGACATGGATCCCGCCGAGGCGGACGCGAGCGTGTACTCCTTCATCGACTACGTGAGGCCCGGAACCTCTCCGGGCGAGCGCAAGCCGCTGTTCGAGATGCCGGCGGAGATAGCAAGCGACCGCAACGTTACGCTCTTCAAATACGCGTGCAGCCTTCGGGAGAAGGGCCTGGACGGCCCGAGCATCCAGGTGCTACTGGAGAGCGCAAACCAGACCCGGTGCAAGCCGCCGCTGCCGTCCGCAGAGGTCGCCAAGATATGCGGCAGCGTGATGCGGTACGAGCCGGGCAACGAGCTAAAGCGAGCCGACGACCAGGGTTCCGGCAGCGGCGTGGAGAAGGCCGGCCGCCTCAAGAACGTGACGTCTCTCGAGGTGTGCCGCATGATGCTCGAAGACCCCGACATATCGGCCGGCATCAAGTACGACGAGATCGACAGGCGGCCCTGGAAGGTGGCCCCGCTCCCTTGGAGCCGCGACCCTGAGCCGCGCCCGATCTCGGACGGCGATGTTGCCAGCATGTACGGTCTCATGGAGTACGGGCGGGGCATACGCTCGATGGCGCAGTTCAAGACCGCGTTCGAGCAGTTCCAGATGATGCCGGAGCAGCGGTTCAACCCGATAGCCGACGTTTTCGCCGAACTGCCGAAGGTCGAGGTAGAGTGGTCGGAAGACCTGAGGCCGCCGGAAACCTGCACGGTTGACGGCGAGGAGCGCATGACGTTCTCGGGCAAGCTCTTCAACCTGCTTTTGGAGGCCGAGGGCGGAGAGTACACCACAGAGGTGGAGCTGCTGATGCTCAGGCAGCTCGTCGCCCGCGCGCTCCACCCGGGGTGCAAGGCGGACTCCATGGTGGTGCTTGCCGGTGCCCAGGGCATAGGCAAGTCGACGTTCGCCCGCGAGCTGGCGCTGTCAGACCGCTTCTTCCTGGACGGCATGAGCCGCTTCGACGAGGAGCACAAGCGGCGCCTGATAGGCAAGCTGGTGGTGGAGGTCTCCGAGCTGGAGGCCTTCAACCACTCCGATATGTCGAGCATCAAGCAGGCCGTCACGGCGCAGCGCGACAACATACGCATGCCGTACCGCGAGTACGCCGAGGACTTCCCGCGCACGTGCGTCTTCGTGGGCACCACCAACGAGGGGGCGTTCCTCACGGACACGACTGGCAACCGGCGGTTCCTCCCGGTCGTGTGCGGGCAGGCGGCGTGCAGGACGAGCGAGTGGCTGTTCGACGGCACCGGGCGGGAGATGATCCGCCAGGCGGTCGCCGAGACAGTGGCCCTGCACGACGCGCTGGGCCCGGAGAGGTTCCTGAAGACGCTCGTGCTTCCGAAGCGCGTCATGGCGCAGGTGGTCGAGAAGCAGGAGGAGTACACCCAGGAGGACGACGTGCTGGCAGCGGTGTCCTCGTGGCTGGCGTCCCTGCCGCCTACCATCAGCCGCGTGAACGTCAAGATGGCCATGATAGAGGGCATGGACTACAGCCGGGAGGCCTTCAGCAAGGAGAAGCGCTACGTGAAGAACGACGTGGCGCGCGCCATCTCCCGGTGCGAGGGGTGGGAGAGGATGAGGGGAAAGCAGCTCGTCAACGGCTACGGCACGGCGCAGGCGTGGAGGCGCGCGACGTGACGCTTTGCCGTCGATGGCAAAGCGTTTGCCTATAGGGCAAAGCATGAAACCGCAGGTAGCGCTATGTGTTTTGCCCATTTTGCCCTTCTCCTCTTACACCAATGAATCTATAAGAAGAAATATATATAGATATATATAGGGGATAGTTTTAAACCATAGGCAAAACCCGAGTTCGGCAAAAATTTTCGGGAACCCGCAGGTGAAAGGCAGTAAAAGCCGATTTTGCCCATGGGCAAAATTTGCCCTGCGGGCCCCTTCCAACTGAAAAACAACTGAATAGGAGGATTGCATGACAAGCGATCAGAAGACGGCCGCCGGATGCTTCGTCCTCGTGGCCGAGGTGTGCTCGTCCGTCGCCGCAGGGATGTTTTTCGGGGCGGCGTACGGGGTAGCGGCGTTCGCGGCCCTTATGGCGATCAACGCCGCCTCCGCATACTCGAGCAGGGGTGACTGAGATGGCCGAGTCCTACGGGCGCGGTGAGCAGCCCAAGCCGGACTACCGCGCACTGTACCGCAGGGGAGCGTGCGAGATGGGCCAGAGGGCCGCCGCCGAGCGCGAGCGGGCCAAGAGGGCGAGGAAGGCCGCCGCGTCCAAGCGCAGGCTCCTCGAGCAGAACCGCCCGCTGCTTTCCAGGCACGACCTGGCGGCCATGGCCGGGATGCTCGGACACGGCGTGCCGAGGGAGCGCGTTGCCGAGGTTTTCGGCGTGCCGGTTGAGTTCGTGGCGGCGAAGGCCGCCGCTGATGCGTGTGAGAGCGCGCCAGACGAGCTGTGCGGGGAGATCGGATAACACCGCGACCATGTACCCGGAACAACGCAACCAGGGCCTTAAACGGCCCCAGAATCGAGGTTTGCATGAAAGCAGGTTTCACGGGCCGCGTCGCCGAGGTGCGGCCCAACCACGGGATGCTCGCCGCCAACGGCGACGTGGTGAGCGCGACGGTGCGGGTCGAGGCCGGCGGGGTGGCCACTGCGGCGCGCCAAGTGTGCGAGGTGATCGCCGCGTGGCCGCACGCCAAGGCGTGGGCCGGCAGGAAGGTGCACGTCACGGTCGAGGAGGTGGAGTGATGCCGAGCAGCTACCCGGACACCACGTACGCCGGCGACCCGCGGGCGCCGTGGAACGAGCCGGACGGCCGCGCGTGCTGCGAGTGCGCCCACTGGCACAGCATCGACGACGACCGCGGGATATGCGACGAGATGTTCGGGCGCGTGGTGTTTGCAGGCAAGCCGGACACGGGCATGCTCTGCGACGCTGCGGCGATGTGCGTGACCTTCGACGACGACGCGTGCGCCCGCTGGGAGGAGGAATGAGGCCCCGCGACGCGTGGCTGGGCCTTCTGGCCTTCGCCCTGTGGGTACTCGCCATGGTGGCGCTCGGCAGCATGTGCGGCTGCTCCGCCGCCGGCCCCGCTCCCGAGAGCGGCGTGATCCGCTACGAGGACGCCCGCTGCCCTGTGTGCGGGGCCCCGGCCATAGCCGACGCCGAGGACATGATGTGCAGCAATCCGGGGTGCCCGGCTAGGGGCTGGCCCCACGCGGTCGGGGACAGCGCGGCGGACGTGCTGAGACAGCTCGGATACGACTTCGTGGAGGGATAGGCATGGGCGAGGCTTTCGACCCCGTGACGCGCCCGGCGCACTACGAGCTGCCGGGCGGCGGCGAGGCCAAGGACGTGATGCGGCAGGCGCTCGGGCACGAGGGGGCCTGCGCGTACTGGCTCGGCTGCTCGCTCAAGTACCTGCTCAGGTACCGGGGCAAGGGCGGGCAGGAGGATCTGGCGAAGGCCGCGCAGTGCGTGGCCTACCTGGCTGAGGAGGAGTACGGCGATGAGTAGCGACAAGGAAAAGGTTCTGGCGCGCCTCAGGGCATGCAGCGTCTTCGGGTGGCAGGCATTCGTGGACGCGCTCTTCGGCGACGGCGGCATCCACTCAGCGATGGACGCACAGCGGCGGCTCATAGAGCTGCTTGAGGGCGACCCTCTGCCGGAGGAGGATTGCGAGGCCCTGCGGTGGGTGCGCGAGCACGGCGGGCTGGAGGCGCTGAGACGGGACTTCCAGGATGCAGACAGCCGCCGCGTGGAGCTGTGCGCCTCGCTCGGCATCGACCTGGAGACCGGGTGGAGCGACGCTATGGCAGCCATGCGCCCGCGCCTCATGCCCGAAGGCTACGAGTGGCCGCGCTACGAGGACGGCGAGCCGGTCATCCTATCGGAATACGATCAGAGGCCCGAGACGATAAGCTGCGTGGCTTTCAATTTCCACGAGGCAGTGATCGACCACCGGCAGCCATTCGTGGAGATCAACACGACGCTGGTTCCCAACAGCAAGACCGTGATGCTCGACATGGGCGAGCACGTCAAGCGCCTCGCGCCCAAGGTGCTCGACGCGGACGGGGAGGAGATTTGCGTTGGGGATACGGTGTGGACTCTCAGGGACGCACGTGAGCTTGAGGTCATCGGACTTTACCCGGAGCACAGCTACCCGGTCAAGGTAAAGGAGCGCAAGAACGGCGCGTACACCTTCTCGGGCATCGAACCGACCGATCTCACCCACCGCGCCCCCGTCCTCGCAGCGGACGGCGAGCCGCTGCGCGAGGGGGAGACGGTATGGAGCGTCGATTCCGGTACAAGGTACACGGTGGAGAAAATCACAGACGAGCTTATACCCATCAAATGCCGCATCGAGATGGGCTCTACGGTGTCACTATGCCCGTCACAGCTCACCCACGAGCGCCCCGAAAGCTGGGAGCGGCTGGAGGAGGACTGCGCCAAGAGCGACGTGGACTACTGCGCCGAGCGCGGATTGCTCGACCCGTCGTGCGACACCGTGGAGGGCGACGCGTCCACGCGCCACTGCACCGACTGCGGATGCACCTGCGGCGAGAAGATGGCCCGCGACCTCGTGCGCCGCGCGAGGGCGCTGGCGGAGAGGGGGCAGTGATGGCAGAGAAGCGACAAATCCAGTTCGAGCGTTACACGAACCTCCCGCTCGGCGGCAACTGGGCGGGCGAGTGGCCAGCATACGTTCTCGTACACCACGAGGGCTCTGTCGATGACGTCAGGTACGTGCCCGAGCGGAGGTGCCGCTACGTCTACGACAGGGAGATTTGCGCGTGGAGGTGCAGCGAGTGCGGTGGGCTTGAGCCCGTCGGCGACCACGTGAGCTATTGCCCGGACTGTGGCGCGCGCATCGTGGAGGAGGTCTGAAATGCCGACTGACACCGAGCGCCGCGAGGTGGCGCGGAGGCTGCGGGATATCGACATAGACGATTTCTCATGCTACGCGCAGGAGTACGAAGCTCTCTGCAAGGCAACAGGGCTAGGAGATTATGACACCGACTGGACGAACCGCCTCGCCGACCTCATAGAGCCGAGCTGCGACCGCGAAGCTCTTCTGGCGCTGGCGGGCGAGCTTGAGGAGGATGCGTGCGGGGAGTGGGAGCCGAAGGCGCAGGATACGACTACGGATAGGACTACGGATAAGACTAAATCCGATGAGATTAGTCTATCCGCTAGTCAGCCGTCCGGCTTCTACCGCTTCCCGGAGATCACGCACCCGAGCGCAAAGAACCTGTGCCGCACGCCTTTCGAGCAGGCGCAGAAGGTGATCGAGGAGGCCGTGGAGCTTTTCGAGGAGGCCAAGGCGGGAGATACGCGCCGCCGCGAGATGGGCGTCGAGTGCATGGACGCGATCCACGCCTGCGAGACGCTGCTGCGGCGCAACTTCTCGGACGAGGAAGTGGCCGGGCTGCGCGAGGCGTGCGAGGCCAAGAACCGCGCGAGGGGGTTCTATGGATAGCGCCAGGCGCGCCCGGCTGCTCGCCGGCTTCGAGGAGTACGAGCGACGGCGCAGGGAGCGGCTGAGGCGCGCGCACCGCATCGACCGCCTGCGCAGGGGCGGGGCCTCGTGGGCGGCGGTGTCACGAGAAGTCGGGCTCAGCATCGGGACGTGCCGCAAGGAGCTTAATGCGCTCAAGGACGGGGAGATATAGAGGGGTCGGCCGGGGTGTACGGCTCGGCGGAGAACAGGTAGTCGACGCTGACCCCGCCGAAAAGCTCACGTGAGATCCTCACCGCGTCGCCTATCGTGAAGTCTCCCGTCGCGTTGTTCATCCACTTGCTCACCGTCTCGGGCCGCCTGTCAACCACCCGGGCCAAATCTCGCTGGGTGATCCCATAGCGCTTCATCTCTGCGATAAGGTTCGGGTAGCGCATCTTGCTTGGCATAATTACCACCTCGGTTGATATGCTATCACAAATCAGCGTATCGGCGTCGACACGGCCCCGAGGGAAGCCTTGGGGCCCTTTTCGTATCGTTGCCCCGCTTGCCGGCATCCTCGCGCCGCTCGCCGGCGTTTTCCCTCCGCCCGCCGCTAAATAGAAAACGCCTCATAAAACGGTTGCAACTTACAACCATGTGTTGTATATTATAACCAGCAAGAGGGGAAGCACAGAGGCAGGCCCCGAGAGCGAAAGAGAGGCTCAAAGATGTTTGATTACCGGAATATCGAGCGCGAGGTCAAGGATTGGATCGCCTACCAGCCCGAGGAGTTCGCCGACGATTTCGACGTCGACGGCATCATGGACGAGCTGCGCGACATCGAGCCGGAGATCTCCTCGATCGACGACATCGATCCCGACGACTGGATGGACATCATTGCGCGCCACGACGTGAGCGGGAAGTAGTTTTAAGCAGCAGGGCCCTGCCTCCATGGCGGGGCCGTTTTTCGTTAGGGGAGGGCATTGTGACGCCTGCTGAATTCAAGTGCGCCCGGGAGATGATGGGTCTGTCGACTGCCTGGCTCGCGGCGAGGTGGGGGGTGTCCAACATGTCGGTGCAGCGGTGGGAGCGCAACCGCGCGCTCCCCAAGCCGCTGGATGGGGACGTGAGGGAAATGCTCGACGGGTTCCTCGGGAGGGTCGAGGAGGGAGCCGCCCGCTGCGACGGGTTGATAGAGGTGCCGCGCACCGACGCAGAGTGTCTCGGGGAGTACCCTTCCGCGTACTACCGGCGGATCGCGGCGCTCGTCGCCTTGCGCACGCACGGGGAGATAGTCTTCAGGGGCGATGGCCTGTGAGCACGGAGCGGTGGAGGCCCGTCGAGGGGTGCGAGGGCTCGTACGAGGTCTCGGACGCCGGGCGCGTGCGATCCGTCGACCGGGTCATCAACGGCAGGACGAGGCTCGGGAGGATTCTCAAGCAGCACCCGACCAAGCACGGCGGGTACCTTGTCGTCAAGATATCCATGGACGGCAAGGGCTCGAACAAATACGTCGCGCGACTCGTGGCGAGGGCGTTCGTGCCAAACCCCGACCTCCTGCCGGACGTGAGGCACCTTAACGGCGACGTCCTGGACAACCGGGCGGAGAACCTGGAGTGGGCGGAGAGGAGCACCAACGACGCCGAGAGCTGGTCGGGCAGGCGGTCGAGGCCCGTGGTCAGGAGCGACGGGGCGACCTTCCCGAGCGCGACGGCCGCGGCAAGGGAGGTCGGCGTGTCGCCCGCGTCCGTTGCGGCGTCGTGCAGGCGCGGCGGAGTGTGCCGCGGCTACCGCTTCCGCTACGCAGACGACGAGGAGGGGCGGCCGGAGGCGCGCGAGGGCGATTGGTCGCCGCGGTACGCCGGGCGCGTCGAGCGATTCTCGGGCGAGAAGATGACCCGGGCCATGCGTGAGCGCGGCGTGCTGGTCACCGACATGGCGAGGGCGACTGGGATCTCGGAGACCACCTTGTACGCCGTGCGGTCGGGCAGGGTCAAGCCGACCGAGCGAACGGCGTGGAGGATAGCGAGGCACCTTGGCGTCAAGCCTGAGAGCCTTCTCGAGGACGAATAGCCGCCGCCTCTGGGCGGCGGTTTTTATGCGTCGCATCAAGCATAGAAACCATACACCCATGCCTATAATGTATAATTCCACCTATACTGCTTGGAGGTGGTCTTATCACTGCGCGCGAATACTTCGAATCGGCCAAAGCGGCCCAGCGCCGCATAGACGGCGTGCTCGCCCGCCTGCGATCCATGCGCGAGCGCGAGGGGGTGCGCGCCCAGGGCTACGAGGCCGTTGGCCGCGGCTCGGGCCACAGCGACCCCATGCGCCGCACGGACGAGCGCATCGACGCCGAGGCTCGAGCCCGCGACGAGCTGGCCGCCCTCGAGGCCGAGGTGGAGGACGCGCGCGCCGTTTGCCGCGGAATCCGCGCGGCCAACCCGCTGCACCCGCTCTGGGGCGACGCCCTGGAGCTTCACTACGTGGAGCTGCTGCCGTGGGACGAGGCGGGCGGGTACTGCGGAGTGACCGGCGACGGCATGCGCCGAGCCTCCTACGCCGCCCTAGACTGGGTCGACATGGTGGGCATAGCCGCCGCCCGCGAGGGTTGCGGGCAGGCCGCGCTCGCGGTGTGAGCAGGGCAAAAATATATTAAACAGATTTAATAATATCATTGCTTTAACCCTTAAACTGGTTTAATATATAACCATAAGGAAAGGAGGTGTGATGAAGCGGCGAGACTTGGTCAAGATCCTCGAAGAGAGCGGATTCGTGTCCGTCGGCGGGACGAAGCACGAAGCGTTCTCAAACGGCTCTGTGCTGGTTCGAGTGAAGCGCCATCGCGAGATACCAGACCAGATAGCCAAGAGGATCCTCCGCGAGGCCGGGCTGAGATAGGCCCGGCCCTCCGGGGCCGTCGCTTCCATCACGCGATGAGAGAAGGAGACGACATGCTGTATGTTTGCGAGTTCGAGTTCTTCAGGGACGACGGATGCGTGTTGGCCGTTCCATGCAACGGGATGGGGGAGGGCACGTTCGGCGACGACCTGGAGGACGCCGTGACGAGCGCCGCTGACTGGTTGGGCGGCGTGGTCGAGGACTGCTTGCTCGGGCTCGGCGAGCTTCCGCCTATGGAGTTCGGATACGAGCCGGAGCACGGCGGACGCATCATAGCGGTGGCGGTCGAGCGCGACCTTTCCGACGTCCCCGCGATGACCGCGACGCGCGCCGCCGAAGAGCTCGGCGTCAGCGTAGCGCGCGTGTCCCAGCTTGCGAAAGCCGGGCTCCTAAGGGGATGGAAGGACGGCAACCGGCTGATGGTGTCCAACGATTCCGTGGAAGCCAGGAAAAGGGACGCTCCGAAGCCCGGAAGGCCCCGTGAGAAGGCTTTGGCCTAGGGTACAATGACACAAGACGCTCGCCGCGTCGTCGCACCGCCCCCGGCAATCCCGCCGGGGGCTTTTTTTCATGCCCCGCCCCGGCTCCTCGATTACCACCCTTTACCACCTATTACCAGCTGTTGCCACCTGTTACCTGCCCCTCCTCGGCCAATCTGTGCCACTATAGGGTCAGCGAGACGCGGCGATCACCTCCAAGCGACAAGCCGCGTCGCGTGTGCAGGGGCCGCATGTGCGGCCCTTTCTCATGGGCGGGGGAGTGCGCATGAGCGCGTACGGCAGCAGGTACTCCAAGAACGGCAGCAGGCGGCGCAAGATACGGGCCCGCCTCCTGGCGTCGTCGGACACCTGCGCAATATGCGGCCTCCCCATAGACAAGGCCCTGCGCACCCCAGACCCCATGAGCGCGGAGGTGGACGAGATAGTGCCGGTGTCGCTTGGCGGTGACCCGCTCGACATCCGCAACTGCCAGCTCGTCCACCGCATCTGCAACCAGCGCAAGGGCAACAAGATAGCGTACACGGCCGGCGGCGAGCCTTCGGCAATCGCCAGCGTGCGCGCGTCGCAGGGCTGGTAGCCGGCGAAGGGTGGGGAGACCCCCTCCCGCCCCCGGCAGGCTCCCCCGGCGGCCTTGCGCCGAAATACCCCCGGAATCTGTTTTTTTGCCGGGCCGGTATGTGCGTTCTTGATTGACAACACCATCTACCTGCGGGAACGATCGCGTTTGGCGGTGCTTCATGCTCATCTCGGAGATAATCCCGTACGAACGCAACGCGAGGCACAACGAGAAGGCGGTGCCGGTGGTCGCGGAGTCCATAAAGGAGTTCGGGCTGCGCGGAACCATCGGCCTGGAATCGCCGGACAACCCCGTCATCGTGTTCGGCCACACCAGGGTGGAGGCCTGCAAAAGACTGGGCTGGACTGAGATACCCGACGAGAAGATCGAGTTCTGCGACGACCTCACCGCCGAGCAGGTCAAGGCGTTCCGGTTGGCGGACAACCGAACCGGCGAGATCGCTACATGGAACAAGGCGCTCCTAAAAAGCGAGGTGCGCTCGCTCGACGGCTTTGACATGGAGCGGTTTAAGTTCGACTTCAAGGGCAAGAAGCTGGGCTACGGGGCCGAGCGGCTGAGGACGGACGGTGCGTACAACCTCGACCTCGTGAACCGCGAATCCTGCGGCAAGGACGGCTTCCCCTCCCTCCCCAAGGTGGAGGAGCGGCCAACGGAACTGATCGGGTTCAACTACGCGAAGACCACGCCGCCGGGGAATCGGGCCGGGAAGGGGCTCCACTTCTTCATAGACGACTACCAGTTCGAGAGAGTGTGGAACAGCCCCCGCAAATACCTTGACATTCTGCGCGGGTACGAGTGCGTGCTTACGCCCGACTTCTCGCTGTACATGGACATGCCGGCCCCGATGCAGGCGTGGAACCGCTACAGGGCGCAGGCCCTCGGCAAGTGGTGGAGCGACAACGGGATCAAGGTGGTGCCCGCGCTCTCGTGGGCGCAGCCGGAGAGCTACCGGTTCTGCTTCAAAGGCGTTCCGTCGCGATCCACCGTCGCTGTCTCCACCGTCGGCGTGAAGGGCGACGAGGCGGCGCTCGCCGTGTGGCGCGACGGGATGGCGGCGGCCATGAGAAAGCTCAAGCCGTCGCGCGTCCTGCTCTACGGCGGGCGCATCGACTTCGATTTCGGCTGTGCTGAAGTGGTGGAGTACCGTAACTCTGTCACGGAGAGGATGGGCCATGGGCGGTAGGGGAGCAAGCAGCATGTCAGGCGGTCGTTCAAGAGGATCAAACCCGTTGACTAACAGCGGGACGCTTGACATCGAAGTTGAATATAACCGTAGGCGCGGTGGATACGCTGAACACGTTCTTGAAGCTTCATCTGACGAGAACGGGAACGTCACACTCGACTATGCGTATACGAAAGACTTTGCATCGCAGAGCAAGAACATCAGCATCGCTACATTTCATCTCGATCACGGCATATACACGTATGGCAGGGAGACAAGGTCTCACGGAATAGACTTGTCGAAAGCAAAGTCGGTGAGCGGAAGAACCTGGGACGTCCAAAAGTACCTCGAGGACAACGGGTTCAGGTGGGACAGGTCGTCAAGGCGCTATGTGCGATGACATTAACGGTGGTGGTTAGATGCCTGTAGCAAAGCCGCCGTCGATCGAGGCTGACGCGTTCAAAAGCGCGAAGTGGGACGAGCTGACGAGCGGGCGGAGGTTCGCCGAGAAGGACGCCCCGACGCTCGCGCTGCTGTGCCAGTGGCACAAGATAGCGGCTCAGGCCATGGACGAGCTTGACGGGTTCGGCGGCCAGACCGCGTACCAGAACGATGTCGGCGACCTCAAAGCGTTCCCGCAGATCGGGACGCTCAAGACGGCGAGCGCCGAGATACGGCAGCTCAACAAGCAGCTGGGAATAAACGACGAGGCGGAGCCGGAGGTTGCGCATGGCGGAGCTAGCGTCCTGTCCATCGTCTCCGGCAAGCGCCAGGAGAGGCGCGCAAGAGCCGCGGGTTAAGGTTCTGGCCGGCGAGGCCTCGTACTCGGACGGCCCCGAGGCGTCCAGGCTCATAGCCGACCTGGGCATGGAACTGTTCGAGTGGGAGGACGGCGTTCTGCGGGCGTGGTGCGCCCGCGACGCCGAAGACCGCCCGGCGTACGTGACCTGCGGCCTGTCCGTGCCGCGCCAGAACGGCAAGAACGCCATCCTGGAGGCCTTCGAGGTCTACCAGCTCGCCGTGTGCGGGGCGCACATCCTCCACACGGCGCACCGCGTGAAGACCGCCAAGAAGTCGTTCCAGCGCCTGGTGAAGTACTTCAAGGACGAGCGCCGACACCCGGAGCTGTCCGCCATGGTGGAGAACATCAGGTACACGAACGGCGAGGAGGGCATCTACCTGTCGAACGGAGGCAGCGTGGAGTTCTCCGCGCGCAGCAGGGCCGGCGCCCGAGGCTTCGACGACATCCAGATCGTGGTCTTCGACGAGGCGCAAGACCTTACCGACGACCAGCTCTCCGCCGTCATGTACACGCTGGCGGCGTCCTCCACCGGCGACCGCCAGATGATATTCACCGGCACCCCGCCGGACGAGAGCTCCCCGGGAACGGTATTCGCCCGCACAAGGGAAGCGGCAACCACTAGCCCGGCGAACCGCACATGCTGGTTCGAGTGGGGTGTCGAGGACATGCCGCCGAAGGGCTCCACCTTCGCAGACGTCCTCGACCTGGTGTACGAGACGAACCCGTCGATGGGCTACACCCTCGACGAGGAGTTCACCGAGACGGAGTTCGCTAACGCCGACCTCCTGGGCTTCAGCGTCGAGCGCCTGGGCTACTGGATCAAGGGCTCCGCCCAGACGGCGATACCGCCCGAGCTGTGGGCCAAGACCAAGGTGGAGGAGCCGCCGGCCGGCGGCAAGCGCGCGTTCGGCGTCAAGTTCTCGCCGGACGGGCAGCAGGTCGCCCTGGCCGGGTGCCGCTGGTACCCGGACGCCCCTGACCACGTCCAGCTCCTCGGGGTCGGCAGGCTCGCTGACGGAATCGGCTGGATAACCGACTTCATCATCCCGCGCGCCGGAAGCACGGCCTGCGTGGTCGTAGACGGCAGGAACGGGGCGGACGCCCTGCTGGACGCGCTCAAGGGCGAGTTCCCCAGGCAGGCGCTCTTGTCCCCGGGGACGCGCGGGGTCGTGGCCGCCTCAACCATGTTCGCGGAGGCGCTGCGAGACGGGCGGCTCACCCACTGGGCGAGCGACGGCCAGCAGGCGCTTGACGCGTCCGTGGCCACGTCGGTGAAGCGGCCCATAGGAAGCGACGGAGGGTGGGGCTTCGGCGGGGACGCCAGCGCGCCGGCCGAGGCTGCAGCGCTCGCCTACTGGGGCGACGCCACAACCAAGAGAGACCCTGACGGGGGGTGCGTGCTGCTGTGAGCGACGCTTTGAACGAGTTCCAGCCGTCCACGGTGTACGGGCTCACCGACTCGGAGCAGGCCGACTTCTGGAAGCTCATGAACGTGTGGCGCGACCGGCTGTCGGGAAACAAGCTCCGCAAGCGGTACTACGACCAGAAGAACGCGGTCAAGGGGCTCGGCATCTCCGTCCCCGACAAGCTATCCAGCCTCAGCGCGGTGCTGGGGTGGCCGTCCAAGGCGGTTGACGAGCTTGCCGACCGCTCCGTGCTCGAGGGCTTCACCTTCGGCGGCGAGCGGGACGAGTGGTTCGACCGCATGGTCGACGAGAACGACTTCCTCACCGTGTACGACCAGGCGCTTTCGGCGGAGCTGATCGGCTCGTGCGCGTTCTGCACGGTGAGCGCCGGTGAAGAGGGCGAGCCCGAGGTCATCCTCAGCGCCTACGGCCCTGACGACGCGGCGGCGATATGGGACTACCGCCGCAAGCGCATCAAGGCGGGGCTGGCCCTCGTGGACGTGGACATCGACGACGCCGGGCAGGCGCACCCGAGGTGGGTGAACCTGTACACGTCGACCGTCACGGCCTCGTGCGTAAAGGGCTCCGACGGCAGGTGGAGGGCTTCCCGCACCGAGAACACGGTCGGGCGCCCGCTCATGGAGCCGCTGTGCTACCTGCCCGACACGCGCAGGCCCTTCGGCAAGTCGCGCATCACGCGCGCCGTCATGTCGATCACCGACTGCGCGGTGCGCGAGGTGCAGCGCAGCGAGATAGCCGCCGAGTTCGCGGCGCTCCCGCAGAAGTACGCCCTCGGCGTCGACGCCAAGACGTTCGGCGCCGACGACGAGAAGAGGTACAGGGCGTGGATGGGCGCGATACTCGCGCTCACGCAGAACAAGAACGGCGAGACGCCAACGGTCGGGCAGTTCCCGCAGATCGCCATGCAGCCGCACATCGACTACATGAGGTCGCTGGCCCTCCAGTTCTCGGGCGAGACGGGAATACCCGTTTCCTCGCTGGGCGTGGTGCAGGACAACCCGTCGAGCGCCGAGGCCATGTACGCCGCCGAGCGGCAGCTCATCGCCAAGGCCGAGCGCCTCAACCGGGGCAACGGCCGGGCGCTGCGCAACGTCGCCCGCATCGCCTTCTGCGTGCGCGACGGCGTGAAGTACGAAGACCTCGATGGCGCGGCGTGGGACGCCAAGGCGCGGTTCCGCGACGAGGTGCGCAGCTCCAAGGCCGCGAACGCCGACTACGCCATCAAGTTAGCCTCATCCGTTCCGGCCTACGCCAAGACGGCCTACTTCTGGCGCGACTCCGGTTACACCGAGGACGAGGCGCGCGACATCATGTCTCAGGTGAGCCGGGCGGAGGCGGCCCAGGCGATCATGCAGGCGGCCGCACAGCCGCAGAGCCAGGGGGTGACCGGCGTTGCAGCTGATGACGGCGGCGGAGGTGGAGGCGTACCGGTCGGCGGTGCGCGGCCAGGCGGAGGCGGCGAGGGCGACGGCGGATCGGGCGATACGGGCGTGGCTCAGGGCTAACCACGGCTACTCGGTCGCCGACGCGCGCGAGTACGCCAAGGTTCTTCTCGGGCAGCTGTACAAGGGGTACGGCGACCTGTCGGCGGAGATCGCCGCCGAGCTGTACGACGAGATAGCCGCCCGGCTGGGCGCCGGGCTGCAGAGCGCCTCCCTCTCCAACGAGGTGGAGGACGCGGCCATCGACTCCACCGTGCGCTACCACGCCGGCAAGCTCGCGGAGGGCGACGAGGAGGGGTTCGCAAGGCAGGTCGCCTTCAACGCCTTCAGCCACGCGTGGATCGCCGCCAACGGAACCATGGAGGCCAACGCCTCCCGCGACTCGGGGGCAGGCATGCGCTACGCGCGCGTCCCGAGCGGGCGCGAGACGTGCCTGTTCTGCCTGATGCTCGCGTCGCGCGGGTTCGCGTACCGGAGCGCGTCGAGCGCGGGCGGGCAGGGCCACCGGTTCCACAAGGGGTGCGACTGCGTGGTGGTGGCGGGCCCTGCTGGCTCCACCCTGGGCGGGTACGACCCGCAGGCGCTGTACGACAGGTGGCAGGAGGGCGTAGACCTCAAGGCCTCCGAGCGCGCGGAGCGCAACGGCACGAGCGAGGCCGAGGAGCGCGCGAAGATCATGGCCCAGTACCAAGCCTCGTCCAAGCGGGCCAAGCAGAAGGCGAAAAGCGCCCGGTAAGCGTAGGGAATTGCCCGTGGGGGGCATGCGGGAGACGGCGACCCCGTAAAAACCGCCGGGGCGGAAGACACGCAACGCCGCCCGACCGGATGGTTGGCAGAGCAGACGAATGCAGCGGGTTGCTAACCCGTAGCGCTCAATCGGGCGCCGCAGGTGCGAATCCTGCACCATCCGCCACAGGCCATTAGCTCAACAGCAGAGCGGCGGTCTCCAAAACCGCAGACGGGCGGGCGGCACGCCCATGGCCTGCCGCGTACGCGAAACCGGCCCCGCACGGGGCCCTTTTCATACCGGGCCGCGGAGACGCGGCCTTTTTCATGCCGACGGGCCGCACGGCCCAGAGACGGTCGCCGCACGGCGACGGAAGGAGGCCCCATGGAAGGGCAGGAGCAGGTTGAGCAGCAGGAGGAGCAGACGGTCAGCAAGGCCGACTACGACAAGCTGCTCGCGCAGTCGCGCAAGTGGGAGCGCCAGAGCAAGGCGAACGCCGAGAAGGCCAAGGCGTACGACGAGATGCAGGCGAAGTCGATGACCGACTCCGAGCGCGCGGAGGCAGCCTCAAAGCGCGCCGACGAGGCCGAGGCCGAGCTTGCGAAGTACCGCCGCGCCGAGGAGCGGAGCGCATGGGCCGCGAAGGCCCACGAGAGCACCGGCGTTCCCGTAGACGTGCTCCAGGCCATGGAGGCCGGCAGCGAGAAGGAAATGATGGCGAGGGCCGAGTCCCTAAAGGGCTACTTCGCCAAGCGCCAGGTGGTGCCGGGGGACGGCGTGCACCTGGAGGGCACGGGTGACGGGGAGTCGGCCAACGATTGGCTGCGCTCCACCATCCCGACGCACTAGAGACAAGGAGGGCACATGTCCAGCTACGATCAGGCGGTATCCCGCACCGACCTCGGCAACGGCGGGATCATCCCGACACAGTACGCCGAGGAGATCATCAAGAACACACCGAAGAGCTCCGTGCTTCTCACGCGCGGCCGCCGCGTGACGCTCACAAGCAAGGAGCGCGTCCAGCCCGTGCTCAACCTGTTCCCCCAGGCGTACTGGGTGAACGGCGACTCGGGCCTCAAGCAGACCACCAAGATGCAGTGGGGCGACCTCAAGATGACGGCCGAGGAGCTGGCGGTCATCGTCCCCGTCCCCGACGCCATCATCGCCGACAGCAAGGTCAACCTCTGGGGTGAGATCACCCCTGCGATCAGCGAGTCCATCGGCAAGCTCATCGACCAGGCCGGCATCTTCGGCGTCGGCAAGCCTGACACCTGGCCGACCGCCGTCGTAGACGCGGCCAAGGCCGCCTCCAACACGGTTGAGGCCGGCACGGGCCCCGACCTCGCCGACGACATCGCCGCGCTCGGCGAGCTCATGGCCGAGGAGGGCTACAGCGTCAACGGCTTCGCGTCGCAGCCCGGCCTGCAGTGGAAGCTGCGCCGCCTGCGCGCTTCCGACGGCACCCCGATCTACCAGAACAGCCTGAACTCCACCGGCGTGTCCGGCCTCTACGGCCTCGCGCTCAACGAGGTGGAGAACGGCGCGTGGGACGCGTCCAAGGCGATGCTCATCGCGGCCGACTGGACGAACTTCCTCGTCGGCATCCGCCAGGACATCACCTACAAGTGGCTCGACCAGGCGGTCATCTCCGACGACGATGGCAAGGTCATCCTGAACCTCGCCCAGCAGGACTGCACGGCGCTGCGCGTCGTCATGCGCGTCGGCTTCCAGGTGGCCAACCCCATCAACCGCGTCGAGGAGACGGCGTCCAAGCGCTACCCGGCGGCCGTCCTCACCCCGGCGTCTTCCTAACCAGGGCTAGCGGCCGTGCAGAGGGGGCGGGGAAGCTCGAACCCGCCCCTGCCGCGACGCCGACCATGAGCGACACGGCGGCGGAGATTCGCGCCTACGCGGAGCGGAGCGGCGTAGAGGTGCCGCCCAGGGCGACCAAGGCGCAGATGCTCGCCGCCATCGAGGAGGCAAGACATGGCAACCCGTAACATCCATTTCGTGTCCGAGGCGCCGGGCGGCTTGCCCGCCGAGGACGTGTACGCCGACAACCTGCCGTCAGACGGCGGCGAGGCCCCGACGGCCGACACGCTGGAGGGCGCAACCGCAACCGGAAAGGCCCTCATGAAGGCCACCGACGCCGAAGCGGCCCGCACCGCGATCGGCGCCGGAACGTCCAGCTTCTCCGGCAGCTACAACAACCTGACCGACAAGCCGACGATCCCCACGATTCCCGGCAACGCGACGTCTTCGGCGGCGGGCCTTATGAGCGCGTCCGACAAGGCGAAGCTCGACGGCATCGCGACGGGAGCCAACAACTACTCGCTGCCTGCGGCCGCAACCGGCGCCATCGGAGGCGTGAGGATGGCCGCGCACGTGGCGAGCGCGGCGGGCGATAACGTGACCGCAGCCGAGTTCGAGGCGCTGCTCGACGCGCTGGAGGCAGCGGGCATCGTGGCGGGTGCGTAGCGGTGGAGGTCGCGCTTCCCTTCGCTACCGCCGAAGACCTCGCCGAGAGGTGGAGGCCGCTGAGCGACGCGGAGAAGCCGCGCGCCGACGCCCTCCTGTCCGACGCCTCATACGCCCTGGCGGCGCTCATGCCGGAGGGGTGGGAGGGCGACCCGAGCGTCACGGCCGACCTGCTGCGCATGGTCTGCTGCAACGTGGTCAAGCGCGAGATGCAGCCGAACCCGCTCGGGGTGGACGCGCCGGCCATGAGCCAGGTGTCCCAGACGGCCGGCAGCTTCTCGGTCAACGCCACGCTGGCGAACCCGACGGGAGACATATACCTCACCGACACCGAGAAGAAGCTGCTCCACGTGGGGGAGGCCAGGTGCTACTCCGTCGTGGCGGAGATCGGTTACAGAGGGGGCCGGCCATGGCTCTGCTGAGCGGTGAGGCCGTGACCGTGATCCGCAAGGTCGACGGCCCGCCTGACCCGTTCGGCGAACCCTCGACCACCGAGGAGCGCGAGGCGGTGGGGAACGTGCTCGTGCAGCCCGGCCCGACCGCAGACCTCGACGCCTCGAGGCCGGACGGCGTGAGCGTGGCCTACACGCTCCAGATCCCGAAGTCCTTCACCGCGTCCCTGCGCGGTTGCGCGGTGGAGGTGCGCGGGGAGCGCTTCGACGTGGTGGGCGACCCGAGGGCCTGGCCCGACGACCTCACCCCGGGCGAGTGGAACCGTACCTGCGAGGTTGGGAGGGTCGATGGCTAGCGTTAGATTCGCCGACGTCAAGCTCAACATGTCGGGTGTGCGCGAGGCGCTGAAAAGCGACGGGGTGCGGTCCGAGCTCTCGAGCCTCGCCGAGGCGGGCGCGGCCGCGGCAAACTCCATGGCCAGGACGCACGCGCCATTCCGGGAAAGCCTGTACGGGGCAAGCACCACGGTGGGCGCGTACACGGCGCTCGGCCACGTCACGACGCGGGCCGTCGGCGACCCGTCGAACGCCTCGGACGGCATGGTCGCGTACTGGGACGCGGTGAACCACCACACACTTCAGAAGGCGCTGGGGGCGATCCGATGAACGTGGAGGCAGACCTTGTCCGGTACCTGGGCGCGAAGCTCGGCGTGCCGGCGTACAAGCGCGTGCCCGCCGAGCGCCCTGCGTCCTTCGCCACGGTGGAGAGGACGGGAGGATCCGTTGAGCCGCACCGCCAGCTCCCGTCCGTGACGGTGGACGTGTGGGCGCCGACGGACTACGAGGCGAGCGAGCTGGCCGCCAGGTGCTGCAAAGCCCTCGTGGCCTACGAGTCCGAGCCCGGCGTGTACGCGGTGCACGTCGGCACGGTTTACAGCATCGCCCCGGATGCGGGCGGGCAGAGCCGCTACGGGATCAACGCAGATCTCATCACCGAACCAATCGACTAAGAGGAGGCCGGAATGGCTGAACTGAAACCCTTCGACAACTCACTCGTCACCGTCGGCCAGCCCGCGGAGGGCGGCTGCTGCTGGACTGACTTCTCAGCGTCCCCGACGCTGCCCGCCGACGCAACCACCCCGATGGCGAGCCCGTGGGAGTCGCTCGGCGACCTGTCGGAGAACGGCTACACAGAGGGCAAGTCCGTCACGTCGAACAAGCTCAAGGGCTGGCGCGGATCGGTCGTGCTGTCCGTCATCTCCGACGAGGAGAACACCTTCAAGGTGGAGTTCATCGAGGTGAACCGCCCGGCGACCGCGAAGCTGCGCTACGGCGCGGCGAGCGTGACCGCCGGCTCCGACGGCTCCATCTCCAAGATCGCGGTCAAAACCGGCGTGAACACCAAGGTGCCGCTCGTCTTCGACGAGCTTGAGAGCAACGGCTACCTGCGCCGCACGGTCGTGAAGCAGGCGTCCATCGACAGCTTCGACGACGTGCCGCACCAGAAGGGCTCCCTCCTCGTGTACGGCATGACGTTCACCGCGCTCGACACCGGCGACGGCGAACCCGTGGTCATCTACCGCGCGAAGCCCGCTGAGGAGTAGCGCGGGGAGCGCCGGGGGACATACGCATCGGAACGGGGCCCGCGAGGGCCCCGGAGCCTTTAGGAGGGCCATGAACAAGGAGCACATGGCGCGGATGGGAGCCGACGAGCTCGACCGCTACGCGCGGTCGATGGGCTTCAGCGCCAAGGCGGGCAAGACCGCCGAGGAGAAGGCCCGCATCATCGAGCGGAAGCGAGGCCGGGCGGCGAAGATCTCAGTCATCGGCGTCGAGGTCGAGGTGCCGGTCAAGCGCCTGCACGACAAGCGTGTGACCGACCTGCTGGCGAAGCGCGAAAAGACGGACGAGGAGACGGCGGAGATGATCCGCCTCATCGTTGGGGACGAGGCGTGGGACGAGCTTGTGAAGGCCGCCACCGAAGAGGACGACACCGTTGACAACGACGCGCTTGGCTTCGCCATCGCCTCGATCATCACCAGTCGAGAACTAAAAAACTACTGACGCTCGCGCGGCTCGAAGAGGGCCGGGTGCGCGAGCTTCGGCACGACTTCAGGCGCGTCTACGGCGTGCGCTACGAGGACGTGGAGCCCGACGAGGCGGTAGACCTCATCATGACGCTGCCCGCCGGATCGCTGTGGAGATCATCCCAGATTGAGTACGGCGAGTGGGACGAGCAGCGCAGCGGGTTCGCCGACGTGGTGGACGCGGTGTACGCGCTCGCGCAGCTCATAGCCAAAGGCTCCACCGAACAGGCCCAGAGGACGGTGCGGCCGGAGACGCTCAGGGCGCGAAAGGCCGCCGCGAGCAAGGCGGGGGCGACGCGCCGCCGCATCCTCGACACCAAGTGGGAGGAGGTCTAGCCCATGGCGACCGAGGTGGCGCGCGCGACGATGCTCATCGTCCCCAAGTTCGACGGGCTGACGAATAGCATCACCGACGCGCTCAGCAAGGCCGGAGCCTCCAGCTCCAAGGCTGGGGAGGGGCTCGGCAAGAGGACGTCCGACGGGTTCGGCAAGGGGCTCGTCAGCTCCGGCGCGGCCATCGGCGCGTTCTCCACCCTTACCAACGCGGCGATGTCCTCCATATCCGCCCACGTCGGTGACGCCGTCCAGAGGTTCGACACCCTCAACAACTACCCGCGCACCATGGAGATGCTGGGGTACAGCTCGGAGAGCGCCGAGTCCTCCATCTCCAAGATGAGCGACCGCCTCTCCACCCTTCCCACGCGGCTGGACGACATGGCCAGCGTGGTTCAGGGCATCGTCGTCACCACGGGTGACTTAGACCAGGCCACGGACGCAGGGCTCGCCCTCAACGACATGCTGGTGGCGTCCGGCGCGAACACGCAGCTGGTCAACGCCGCCATGGAGCAGTTCAGGCAGATGCTGTCCAAAGGCAAGCCGGAACTGGAGGATTGGAAGAGCCTCACGGCCGCCATGCCCGGCCAGATGGATCAGCTCGCCAAGGCGATGCTGGGGCCGACCGCGGGCGCCAACGATCTGTACGCGGCGCTCGGCGGCGGCAAGAATGAGGCCGTCCTCAGCATGGACGACCTGCTGAACGCCATGATCCGCCTCGACACCGAAGGCGGCGCGGGCATAACCAGCTTCAAGGAGCAGGCCGAGACGGCTGCGGGAGGCGTGCAGACGGCGCTGGCCAACATGGAGAACGCCGTCACGAAGGGCATCGCCGGCACGCTTGACGCCATCGGTCGCGACAACATCGCCGCCGCGCTCGGCGGCGTGAAGGACGCCGTCACCGAGGTATTCTCCGACGTCAATGGCGTCGTGAAGGGCCTCGCGCCGATCGTGGCAGACCTCGTCGGGCCGCTAGCCGACGCCGCGCCCGACGTCCTCGAGTTCGCTGCGTCGTTCGGTATTCTCAACGTCGCGGGCGGCAAGGCCGCCGACGTGCTAGGGGACGCCGCCGGGACGGGCAGGAAGGTCGTTGAGGCCTTCAGGCTCATGGATGCCGGCGCCGGCACGCTGGCCGAGTCGCTCGACGCGGTTGGACTGTCGTTCAGTCCGGTATCCGTGGGCATCGCGGCGGTGTCGGCAGCCGTGGCGATAGGCGTGGGCGAGTTCGCCGAGTACAGCGAGCGCATGGAGAATCTCCACCAAGCCACGAGGGGGCTTGCGGAGGTCACGGCAGATACGGCGTCGCTCGACAGCTACGCGCATACCATCTCGGACGTCGGGACGAACGCGAGCTTCTCCGCCATGGGTGTCAACGAGCTGGCGGAGTCCACCGCCGCGCACGTGGAGGCCATGAGGCAGAACACCGAGGCGGCTGAGACGGAGATAGCCCAGCTCAGCACGGCGCAGGGGATCATATCCCAGTACGCGGGGCAGACCGACCTCACCGCGGCCGCCCAAGGAAGGCTGGAGTGGGCGCTCAAGCTCGTGAACGAGCAGTTCGGGCTGAGCGTGACGCAGGCGGACGTGGCGTCCAACTCGTACAAGGATCAGGATGGAAACGTCCAGAACCTGACCGAGAGCCTGAGCGGCCTCATCGAGAAGAAGAAGGAGGAGGCTCGCGTCAGCGCCATCACCGAGAACCTCACTGAGGCGTACCAGGTGCAGTCCGACGCCGCAGACACGCTGGCGCAGACGCAGAGGACGTACAACGATGCCGTGGCCGCCGCCGCTCCAGAGCTTGAGAAGATGGACGAGGCGACCCGCAGTGCCAGCCTCGCGCAGATCGAGCAGAGCACCGGGCTAGCCGACGCCCGCTCCCAGTACGACGAGGCGTGCAAGTCGGTCAGCGCGCTCGAGGACGAGCTGGGAACGGCGGCCGCGGCCACATCCGAGGCTGCGGACGCCTACGACGCGCTTTCCTCCACCATGGCGAGCGCGGACTTCACGCTGTTCTCGAGCCAGCTTGAGGCCGGCGGCACCAGCTTCGAGATGCTCAAGGAGGATCTGCGTGAGCTGGGGGCGGACACCACGAGGTTCTCGCAGCTGTCGTCTGACGAGCTTCAGTCGATCGCCGATGCGTACGACGGCTCGGCGTCGAGCATCGTCGGAACGCTCCAGGAGCTCGGAGTCGGCATGTCGAACGCCGCGGCGGCGTCGCAGGCCATGGCCGAGAGCGTCGCCGCCGCGCTCGAGGAGATGGGCGCGGCCGACAGCCTGGAGAAGGCGGGCGTGAGCGTAGAAGAGTTCTCGCAGGCGCTCGCGGACGCGGGCGTCTCCACCGAGCAGCTGAGCGCGGTGGGCTCCGAGAATCTGAGCGCGCTTGCGTCGGCGTGCGGAGGCAATATAAGCCAGATGGTCGGCTACATCGAGATGTACAACACGGTTCCGCTCCTCGACAAGGACGGCAACGTCAGCGTGAACGACGCCAAGCTCATCGACGCGCAAGGCAACGTGTACACGTGGAACGGCTCGGCGCTGGTAGACAAGTACGGAAACGCGGCCATCGCCGACACCTCGGTCACCGACGCGCAGGGCCACCTGTGGACGTGGAATGGCTCCACCCTGCTGTACAAGAGCGGCACCGGACAGGTGTTCGACCTCATGACCCAGGGGATAGAGATCAGAAACCAGTGGAACAGCGACGGGGTTCATTCCCAGTCGGGCACCGGCACCGTCCATGACAACATGAGCGGCGGTATCACCCAGCGCAACGAGTGGAACCGCAAGGGCCTGAACAGCTACGAGGCATCCGGAACCATCAACATCTTCCGCAACATCACCGAGACGGTGAGCCGGATATTCGGCAACGCGGCGGGCGGTATACGACCCCACGCCGCGGGCGGCATCGCCCCGCGCTACCACGCGGGCGGCGCCATCGCCACACAGGCGGTGCCACTCGACATCGTGGGGGAGGACGGCGCCGAGGCCATCGTGCCGCTCACGAATCGCAAGTACTCGCAGCCGTTCGCCGACATCATCGCGGATGGCGTGCGCGACAAGATGGGCGGCGGCACCGTCATATACAACACGTTCAAGACAAAGGTCGTGCGCGCCGACGAGGATCTGTACACCGCCGCGCCGGTCATCTACCGCAACGCGATGAGGGAGTCGAGGCTGATGAGCAGATGAGCGCGATCCTCAGGGCAGAGCTGTCGGCGGGAGGGCGCACGGCGACGCTCGGCGGCACGTCCTTCTCCAAGGACGGACTGCTGGTCACCGAGGACGGGATGGATGGGTGGTACTCCACCCCGGACGCCAAGGTGTCCTCCACCGAGATGGAGACTGGGGACGGGGCGCACGCCGTGAGGGCGTCCGACGTCCTGTACTCGGCACGCACCGTGACCGTCAACTGGGCGGCGTCCGGCGCCTCCCGCGCCGATGTCATAGCGGCTGCGAACAGGCTGCTGGCGCTGGCCCATCAGATCGTCCGCGTGCGCGTCGCGGACTCCACGTCGGACACGTTCTGCGAGGGCTACGCCCAGGTGGAGTCAGAGCCCGAGTGGCGCGAGGAGCTGATGACCGGCACCCTCACTCTCGTGTGCCCAGACCCCCGCAGGCTCTCCACCTCGGTGCGCCGCGTGCAGCTCATGCCCACCGTCGGTGACATGGGGGCCGGGCTCGACTACGGGTCGGGCGGCAAGGGGTTGGCCTACCCGGTGGGCTACGGCAAGGTGGCCACCGACGCCCGCAACGTGGCCACGGTGGAGAACCGGGGCACCTCGACGGCCTACCCGGTCATCACGGTAAACGGGAGCTTCCCCAACGGAGTGCGGATCGACTGCGGCCAGCTGTCGCTCGCGTACTCGCAGCCGGTGGGGGCGGTGCCGCTCGTGCTCGACTGCCGCACGCGAACCGCGAACGTAGGCGGCACGGACGTGACGCGCCACCTGACCTCGCGCGGCTTCCCGACCGTGCCGGCGGGCGGGTCGGCCACCCTCTCCCTCCAGTCGGCGGGCAGCGGGTGGGTCACGGTCGAGTGCCGAGACACGTACATCTAGGACAAGGAGGGGCGCATGGCGACGACCGCGCTCGGAATCATGCAGGCGTCGGACGGGGCGGGCCTCGACCCGCTCACGCACCGGCGCATCATCAAGGGCCGCTGGGCCAACACCGGCGTGGTGGCGGGCCTCGCGGTCACCGGGCGCTCAGACCTGAGCTACCAGGTGGCGGCGGGCGTCGCCGTTGCGTCGCGGTCGAGCTCCGACGGCTACGTCGAGCTGTACTACGAGGGCGGGACGGCGGGCCCGGTGGAGGCCGGCGACCCGTCGAACCCGCGCGTGGACGCTATATGGGTCAAGGCCAACGACATCCAGCAGGGCGACCCGGACAACCGCGTGCGCGTGGGCGTGACGCAGGGCACGCCGAGCGCGAGCCCCGTGTGCCCGAGCGTGCCGGCTGGGTGCACCCTCATCGCGCAGATGCGGATGCCAGCCGGCGGCGCGAAGACGTCGTCGGCCACCAAGGGCGCCGACCCGGACAGGGCGATACCCTACGGGGCTTCGCTCGGCATGCTCGCCGAGTACGTGGACACGACCACCGCCCGCGGCAACGACGTGCCCGGGAAGATGTTCACGATGTACCCCATGTCGATCACGCTGCCGACCGACAGGCTTGTTGAGTTCACCTTCGCGGTCACGGCGAAGGCCGACGGGTCTACCGACAGCTACTGCGACTGGTACCAGGCGTTCATGCTCGACGGCGAGGTGATCCCGCACTCGGGCGGAGAGTTCCATTTCGTGAAAACGTCGCTCACCACCTTCACCCGCTCCTTCGTGTGCGAGGTGAAGGCGGGAACCCACAAGGTGGCGTGCTACACCGGACTCATGAACCCCAAGGGCATGGCCCCGTACTTCCAGTACGGGCACGTCAGCGGGTACCCCGAGGGGTGCACCTACCAGGGCAACATCTTCCGCGTGTGGGACAGGGGCATCGCGCGATGAGCTGGCGATGCTACCTGGGAGACACGGTTACGGGACTCGTGGCACAGCCGATCGACATACCCAACTTCTCGTGGACGGTCACGGTATCCGACAGCTCGATGACAACCAACCGCGACAAGGGAACCGGCGAGATGGACGCAACGGGACTGACCGTCCCGTGGGGAGCGGTTCCGGCAGACGATCCGGCGGAGCGCGCCTCCATGCTGTCGAGCTACCGGCGCTGCATGACCATGTTCTGGTATGACGAGCAGGACGTGCTCGACGGCTCGCTCGGCACCCCGATCCTCTGGGGGGCCGTAGGCGTGCGCACCGACACGCGGCTCGACACCAGCTTCGACCTCGTGAGCCCGATGGGGCTCTTGGGGAGCAGGTACGCCGTCGCCGAGGGAGCGTACGGCACCGGGGCGGGCGGCACCAGCCCGGGCGGCGTGCGCTACGACGGCTACAGCTACCGGGGCATAGCCTCGGAGGTCGGCAGGCTGTGCACCAGCTACAAGCCCGGCGGATCGCTTCCGATCGACTGGACGTACCTGGGGGAGAAGGGGAGCCGCACCCGCGAGTACAAGGCGTTCGACGTGCAGAACCTCAGCTGCGCCGACGTGCTGGAGAAGCTTGCGAACGTCATAGGCGGGCCGGACATGCAGTTCCGCCCGTACATGGCGGACGCCCAGCACGTGCGCCTGCGGTTCCTCGCCGGCTCGGACGCGGACGTGTACCTGGGGCAGGACGTGGTGCACACGCTCACGAGCTTCCCGGGCGGCGGAACGATCCACAACCTGAAGGTAGACCACGCAAGCGCCGTGCACCGGGTGTACGCGAGCGGGGCGGGCACCGACGCCGCGCAGATCACCGCGCTCGCAGAGGATCTGTCGCTGGTCACCACGCGCGACCCCTACCCGCTGGTGGAGACGGCGTACAGCGACAGCGACACGGACAACCTCGAAGTGCTCAGGGGCCACGCGCAGTCGCAGCTCCAGGGCAACGCCCTGCCGATCATGCAGGTGACGGGGGAGGTCGACTTCGACGACCCCGGCGTTCCGGCGCCGGGCTCGATCTGGCCGGGCGAGATGGTCGACCTCGCCGTAGACGGCTTCCCGACGCTGCCAGACGGCGTGTACCGCATGCGGCTCATGAGCATGAGCGGAGACCAAAGCAGCGTGGCGACGCTCAAGTTCGACGTCGACTTCGACCCGATCTACTAGCACTGAACAAATAAATAGGGAGGGTTGCCAATGGCGACCAGATCCGAGATCAAGCCCGACGAGCATGGTCTGGCGCTGCGCATCGCCATGGGGGCCATGCGCGCGGCCAACTCGGCTGCCACAGCCAAGGCGGGGTCGGTCTACATCCCCAACGGCGACGGCACGGGCACCCTCATCGGCGAGCTGGCCGGCACCGACGGCACGGGCGGCGCCAACGGCGTGGCCCCGTGGGTGGGGGACACCACCCCTCCGGGCAGGCCGTCGGGAATCTCGTGCAGCAGCGCGTGGGGCACGCTCTACGTGAGATGGGACGGCACCCTTGAGGGAGGCGTGCCGGCGGACTTCGCCTACGTGTCGGTGCTGGTCGACGGGGTGGAGATTGAGCGCCTGACCGGCGCGGGCACCGCCGTGCGCGAGGACTTGGAGAACGGCTCCACCGTGCAGGTGACCGCCGTGGCCTACGACGCCGCGCGCGACAGCCTGGGCAACCCGGCGCCGAACGCCTCGGAGCCGTGGGGCCCCGTCTCCGTGGCCATCTCCGACGAGCGCGCCGAGATAGACGCCGAGGTGGATCAGATCCGCCAGGACGCCGAGGAGATGGGCGCGAAGGTCGACAAGGTGGCCGGCGACGCCGCCGAGGCGCTCGAGAAGGCCCAGGAGACCGTGGAGCAGGTGACGGCGGACGTCGCCGAGGCCAAGGAGCAGGCAAAGGCCGCTGAGGACGCCGCGGCGGACGCGAAGGCCACCGCCGACGGGTACGCCCAGCGCATCGATGACGCCACCGCCACGGTGAACGGCGTCAAGCAGGACGTGTCAGCGTTGACAACCAAGGTGGAGGGCGCGGTGGAGGACGCCGCCGGAGCGCTCAGCGCCGCGTCGAAGGCCCAGCAGGACGTGACCGGATTCAAGTCTGAGGTTGCCCAGAAGTACCAGCCCAAAGGGGATTACGCCTCCTCGTCCGACCTGAAGAGCTACGCCACCAAGACCGAGGTCGAGCAGACCGCCGGCGAGATCAGGCAGGCCGCCGAGGCGGCCACGGAGACGGCGCAGGGAGCGCTGACGCAGGCAACGCAGGCGGTGCAGACGGCCACGGGCGTCAAGACAACTCTTGAGACCGACTATGTGTCCAAGGACGACGCCTCTGCCACCTACTCCACCAAGGCCGAGCTGTCGGCCACCAGCTCCAAGCTCACGGCGTCGATCACCGAGGCCGCCAAGACCGCCGAGGCCGCGCAGGACAAGGCGCTCGAGGTGGAGGCCACCGCCTCGGGCATCAAGACCACCATCACGCAGGTGTCGAGCAAGGCCGACGCCGCTCAGAAGGACGCCGACGCCGCCCAGTCAACCGCCGACGGGGCCGTGAAGCAGGTGACCGCGCTCGAGGCCACCGTGGACGGCGTGTCGAGCGCCGTCACCAAGGCGCAGAGCACCGCCGACAGCGCCGTGTCCGCCGCCAGCAAGGCCCAGCAGACGGTCGACGGCTTCAAAACCGAGGTGTCGCAGAAGTACCAGCCCAAGGGCGACTACGCGAGCAAGGGCGACCTGTCCGGCTACCAGCCGAAGGGCGACTACGCCACCAAGTCATCGGTGGAGCAGACCGCCACGCAGATCAAGCAGCAGGTGGCCGACACCTACGCCACCAAGACCGCGCTCGACCAGGAGAGGACAGACCGCCAGAGCGCGATCACGCAGAGCGCCACGCAGGTGAAGAGCGAGGTGTCGAGCACCTACCTCAAGAAGTCCGACGCCAGCTCCACCTACGCCACCAAGGCGAGCCTCAGCTCCTACGCGACCAAGAGCAGCGTCGACCAGACGGCCAGCCAGATCAAGTCCGAGGTGGCGGCCACCTACGCCACGCAGGAGGACGTGGACGGGATCTCCGTGGGCGGGACGAACCTGCTGCTGGGAACCAAGGCGTTCACGAACTCCGGCTACGCCTCGACCGAGAACGGCTACCTGCGCTCGGGCTGGACGGTGCAGTCGGAGAAGTACCAGGGGCTCACCGTGCGCGGCGGAACCAAGAGCGGGACGGCGCAGCAGGTGGTGGGCGAATGGCTCGTCAACGAGTTCGCGCTCGGCGAGGAGTTCACGCTGTCCTTCTGGGTCAAGGGCACCGGGTCTAAGGTGCGCGCGTACTTCTACGGCGCGACCGGCTACGCCACAGCCATGCGCGTGGCGTCGAGCGACGGGCAGGCGGCGAGCGGCTACGGAGACGGCAACACCGACCTGCCGGTGTCCTCCGGCTGGAAGCGCGTGTGGGTCACTTGGAGAATCAACAGCACCGGCAGCACGACGGTGGCGAAGTACGCGCTCATCCGAACTGACAGCACGGCGTCCGGCAAGACGGTGTACGTGTGCGGCGCGAAGCTCGAGAAGGGCAACAAGCCCACCGACTGGTCCCCAGCCCCCGAGGACATGCTCAGCACCGCCGACGCCGCCGCGACCTACGCCACGAAGTCGAGCGTCACCCAGACGGCCAGCGAGATCAAGTCCGAGGTCGCAACCACGTACCTCTCCAAGACCAACGCCAGCTCCACCTACGCCACGAAGACGGAGATGAAGCAGTCCGACGACTCGATCAAGAGCACCGTCTCGAGCGTCAAGACCACCGCCGACAGCGCCCTCAAGAAGGCCACCACGGTGGAGCAGACCGCCGACGGCCTGGAGGTCAAGATCACCAGCGCGGTGAGCACCGCGAACACGGCGAAGTCCACGGCGGACAGCGCCAAGTCGACAGCCGACAGCGCCAAGAGCACCGCAACCACGGCCAACAGCAACGCCACAACCGCGAAGAACAACGCCAGCACGGCGCTCAACCGCGCCACGTACCAGTACGGCACGTGCTCCACGGCAGCGGCAACCGCCGCGAAGGCCGTGACGCTCTCCGACTTCTCGCTGTTCACCGGCGCGACCGTGCAGGTGAAGTTCACGAACGCGAACTCCGCCGCCAACCCGACGCTCAACGTCAACTCGACGGGGGCCAAGGCGATACGGGCGTACAACGCCAACCTGTCGGCCTCGAGCGCCTACAACTGGGTGGCGGGGGCCGTGGTGACCTTCGTGTACGACGGCACGTACTGGAACATCGCGGATGGCGCGTCGCTCAGCAAGGCGAACTCGGCCCAGAGCAAGGCCAACTCGGCGGCGACCGCGGCGTCGAACGCTCAGTCGACCGCGAACACCGCCAACTCCACCGCCAACGCCGCAAAGACCGCAGCGGCGAACGCCCAGACGGCCGCCAACAACGCCGCCAAGACCGCCACCAATTACCTCAAGTTCGACACCTCTGGCCTGTGCGTGGGCAACCACACGACCACGCTCACCTACAACACCCTCATCAAGTCCACCGGCATGGAGGTGCGCAACGGATCGACGGTGCTGTCGAGCTTCGGCGCGAGCCTGGTGGAGCTGGCAAAGAACAGCTCGGGCGCGCAGATCAAGATGTGCGGGGGCGTGGCGCTCGTCAAGTACGACGGTACCGACCTGACCGTCGGCGGGGCGCACGCAAGCTTCCAAGCCACCCACCCGAGCAGCACGAGCGCGTCAAGCCCGCCGTTCGCAACCCTGAACGTCGACCGGGGCGGAACGCAGAGGGCCGCCTTCGGCCTGCGCGCGGACTCCGACGGGCGCCCGCAGCCCGACGTGTTCTTCGAGGGCAGGCGGTCAGACTCCACATCGATCCTGGAGGCCTTGGAGTTCGAGAAGTTCGCCAAGCGCAGCTGCGCCCCGGTGAAGCTGTGGAGCGGCAACCTCGCCAAGGGGAAGGGGTTCACCTTCACGACCTCGGGCTACGAGTGGGACGACTTCCGGCTCTTCGCGGTGAAGCTCGATACGGACGGCTGCTACCTCGTCGGGGCGGGCTATCCGTGGAACTCCAACGGCGGCCAGGTGCACCTGTCGTGCGGCTTCGACAACGGTTCGAGCAGCTACCTGTACACCGCGCAGATAAACAGGACGGGAACCAAGACGGGGACGTACGTCTCCGGGTCGAGCCACCTCATCAGCGGCACGAACGACCGCGGCATGAATCTCACCGAGCTGTGGGGCGTCTGCTGAGGGAAGCGTCAACGCGGCCCATGGCCGCAGGAAGGGGAGATGGAATGTTCTACGGGATTCTGGCGGGCCAGTCCGTCGTGCTCACCGACAGAGCGTCCGGCAAGCCGGTGGTCGGCTCTGAGCCGCCCGAGCCGCCCGAGGGGTACGTGGCCCGCGACCGGTGGGTCGACGGCCCCGACTGCGTGGCGCAGGTGTGGGATCTGGAGCCCGCGGAGGGCACGGCCGAGGAGGCGAGCCTGATGCTCGCCCGCATGCAGTTCGCGAGCCTCCCCGACGAGGCGGCCTACGCGTGCCGCGCGCTCGCCGACGAGTACGTGGACGGCATGACGTGCTACGGCGAGGGCAACGACGCGGGCATGCCCGTGACCCGCGTGCGCTACCTGGGCGAGCTGTACCGCTTCATCGGGAAGGGCACGCAGGTCATGCAGCCGGGCTGGAACCCGGTGGAGGCGCCCTCCCTCTGGGCCCGGATCCTGCCGGGTCAGGAGGGATCGGGCGACGAGGGCCCGCAGCCGTGGGAGCAGCCCGGCTCCACCAACGGCTACCAGAAGGGCGACCAGGTGACGCACGACGGGCACCTGTGGGAGTCGACCTACGACGGCGACAACGTTTGGGAGCCCGGCGCGGTCGGCGCGCCGTGGGAGGACAAGGGGCCGTGGCCCCAGGACGACGGCGAGGCCGCCGGGAAGGAGTGACGTGCAGCCTTCCGAGGAGATGCTGGTCGAGGCGGTCAAGGGCGCGCCCGAGGGCTGGGCCGTCATCGCCATCGCGCTCGTCGCGGTCGTGCTCATCGTGGCGAAGCTCATGCTGCCGCCGATCACGCAGAGCCGCGAGCGCGTCAAGATGCGCGAGATGGACATACGCGAGAAGGAGGCGGCAAACGACGCGGCCCGCATCGAGGCGAACAAGGCGCTCGCCGAGCAGACGCGCGCCGCCACCGAGAGCGTCGACGCGCTCGCCATCAAGGTCGCCGCGCAGACGGCTCGCCTGGACGAGAGCGCCGGGCGCAGCCACGACATGGGATGCAAGGTGGACGCCGTCAAGGAGTCCACCGACCGCATCTTGGGAACCGCGGACGCCACCAAGGCGCTCGTGCAGGACATACACCGCCGCGTGGTCGGCGGGGAGGGGATGGACTGATGGACTACATCCTGCCGGACAAGGCGTACAGGGTCATCAAGTGGGGCGTGCTCATCGTGCTGCCCGCCGCCGCGACGCTCGTGGGCGCCGTGGGGTCGGCGTGGGGCGCCGACGCGGGCCTGCTGAACGCCGTCAGCACCACGATCACCGCCGTGTCGGCCTTCGGCGGCGCCGTGCTGGGCGTGAGCGCGGCAACAGCCACCAAGAGGGGTGAGTAGCTTGGCGTACCTCAACGGCATCGACGTGGCGAGCCACCAGGCGGGCATCGACGCGGCGGGCATCGCCGGCGACTTCGTGATCGCCAAGGCGACGCAGGGCACGTCCTACGTCAACCCGTGCTGCGTGGCCCAGGCCGAGGGCGCGGAGGCCGGCGGCAAGTGCGTCGGCGTGTACCACTACGTCAGCGGCGGCAACGCCGAGCGCGAGGCCGACTTCTTCCTGGACAACGTCAGGAACTGGATCGGCAAGTACATGCTCTGCCTGGACTGGGAGAGCAACCAGAACAGCGCGTGGGGTGACGAGTCCTACCTGCGGCGCGTCGCCCAGCGCGTCATCGACCGCACCGGCATCCCGCCCATGATCTACGTGCAGGCGAGCCGCATGGCTCAGGTGAAGCCCATCGCCGACGCCCTCGACTGCGGCCTGTGGATCGCCCAGTACGCGAGCAACGCCCCTACCGGCTACCAGGCAACGCCCTGGAACGAGGGCGCGTACAGCTGCGCCATCCGCCAGTACACGTCGTCCGGCCGCCTCGCCGGGTGGTCGGGGAACCTCGACCTCGACAAGTTCTACGGCGACCGCTCCACGTGGGCGAAGTACGCCAACCCGCGCGCCCAGACCGCGCCCGTCGCCGACCCGAGGCCGCAGGATCCCGGCCAGCCCGTCAACGACATGCAGCTCTGCTACCGCGCCCACGTCGCCGGCTACGGCTGGCTGGACGCCGTGCGGGACGGCCAGACCGCCGGCACCACGGGCAGGGGCGTGCAGCTTGAGGCCGTCAAGCTGACGCCTCCCGACGGCCTCAAGCTCACGGCCAAGATCCACGTCGAGGACAAGGGCTGGGTCGACTACGAGGGCATCGAGAGGGGAGCGAGCTCCGGCGAGGGCTCGTCCGAGAACGACCCGATCATCGGCACCGTGGGCGAGGGCCTGCGCGCCGAGGCCATCGAGTTCGACGTGGTGGAGAACGCCACGGGCCGCACGCTCAAGTACCAGGTGCACGTCGCCGACGAGGGCTGGACGGGCTGGGTGACCGCCGGGCACGCCACCGGCTCGGTCGGCATGGGCAAGCAGATCGAGGCCATCCAGATGAAGCTGGAGTAGCTTCGGAGCAGGAAAGCAAAGCGCCCCCGCCTTCGGGCGGGGGCTTTTTCATGTCTGCACGGCGTGTAGAATAGAACACGTGTTCCGTACCAAGGAGGTCGCCGTGCGCCTGTACACATACGAGAGGGAGCTTACCGAGGTCGCCGTGGAGGCCCTGTGGGATCGTGGGGGCATCGAGCCGCTGAGGATCCGGTGGGCCGACGGGCGGTGCTTCGACGTGGACAGGGTTCACGGAGTGACCGGAGACTTCGACATCCTGGGCACGGGGCGTGCCGGCATCCGGTACAGCGTTGGAGTCGGCAACCGCCGGTGCGACCTGTGGCTGAGCCGCGGCAGGTGGTACGTCGGCAAGATCGTCGGGAGGACGCCGAAGCTGCCTTGAGCGCGGCTCCGGCGTGTCCCTAATGTGTCCCTGAATTGAGATTTTAATGCCGTTAGATCACGTTCGATTATGAATAATCGCAGCTATTCCGCTTGACGCCATTCGATTCTGTTTATCTTTACAACCTGTTCTTCTATCCCGTGGGCGGCAAGCTGTGGGTCAAGGCCATGCCGCGCTGGGTCACCTCGCCCTACCACATCGGCTACGGCATCACGCAGGTGAACTGCCCCGCGTACATGGACGATGTCCGCGCAACCCTCGGGGCGCAGCTGTCTGCGTGCTTCTCGGCGTAAAGGGAAAGGTCGGGGCAGGCCCTTCTCGGGCGCTCTTTTTTTGCCGCCGACGCCCCGGCACGCCGCCTGGGCGGTTTGGGTGTACGATAACCCATACGGTGCCGAAACGGAGAGGAGGGCCATGGCGGTTTACGTTACCTCGGACGCGCACGGGCACGTGCGCGCGCTTGACGCGGTGCTTGCGCAGGTATCCCCCTCCGACGACGACACGGTGTTCGTCCTCGGCGACATGGTCGACCGCGGGCCCGATCCCCTGGGCGTGATCCGGCTCGTGCGATCCCTGCCCAACGCGCACGTGCTGCTGGGTAACCACGAGATGATGATGCTCGAGGCGGTGGCGGGGCTCGACCACGAGTCCATGGAGATGTGGGCGCTCAACGGCGGCTTCACCACGCTCGAGGGCATATCCAAGCTCGAGGTCTCCGAGGTCGAGGAGCTGGTGGGCTGGGTCGAGGGCCTGCCGCTTTACGCCATCGTCTCCGTGGGGGAGCGCGACTTCGTGCTGGTGCACGCGGGGCTCAATCCCGAGAAGGCGGCGGGGCGCTACGACGGCACGCTGGCCTCGCTCGACGCGTTGCTGCGCGCGCAGACCATCGAGGACCTGGTGTGGATCCGCGGCGAGTTCTGGGGTCAGCCCACCGGGCTTATCGACCGCTTCGGCCACGGTCCGCAGGTCATCGCCGGGCACACGCCCACAGTCCTGCTCAACCGCTTTGCCTACCAGCCGTGCGAGCCGTTCGTGGACGAGGAGGGCCGCGGCAAGATCGTGGAGCTGGGTGCTACGTGGGACACCGGCGGCGTGCCCGACCGCGTGAACATAGACTGCTCGGCTGCTGCAGGGCCCGGGCAAGGGTGCGTGGGCATCTTGCGCCTGGATGACGGCGCGCGCTTTTACGCGGCCATCGAGCCGGGCGAGTGATACCACGGCATTCAAACGTTGACGTGCATGACGCGGCGGGGCGCCTTGACGGGTGCCCCGTCTTTTACCGGGCGAGAAGCGCGTGGCCTGAGGCCTGCGCTTCTCGCCCGGGTGTTCCTTACGCTTCGATGCGCAGCGTCGAGCCGCCGCGGCCGCGCTCCACCACGATCTTCTTGTCGATGCTCTCTTTGAGCTCGTCCACGTGGCTGATGATGCCCACGAGCTTGCCTGAGCCGGTGAGCTCGGTGAGGGTCCTGATGGCGAGGCCCAGCGACTCGGTGTCAAGCGAGCCGAAGCCCTCGTCGATGAACATCGTGTCGAGCTGGATGCCGCCGGCGTGCGCCTGCACCACGTCCGACAGCCCGAGCGCCAGCGCCAGCGACGCCTTGAATGCCTCGCCGCCCGAGAGGGAGCCGGCGTCGCGCGCCCTCCCGGTGTAGTGGTCGATCACGTCGAGGTCGAGGCCGGACTGTCCCACGTGCGAGAGCGCCTCGCGCCGCCGGGTGAGCTCGAAGCGCCCGCTGGTCATGACCGCGAGGCGGCGGTTCGCCGCGGCGAGCATGCGGTCGAAGTACATGCCCTGCACGTACGTCTCAAAGCTCACGCGGTCCTTGCCCAGGAGGCGCCCGGCGGCGGTGAGGGCCACCGGGGCGATCTCCTCGTAGGCGGCGAGCCTCTTCTCGCTGGCAGCTTGGATGCGCCTCAGCTGGGAGGCGAGCGCGTCGTTGGCGCTTACGCGTGCGTAGAGGTCGGAGCGCTCGGCGGACGTTTCGCCGCGTTCGGCGCGGGCGCGCGCCAGCTCCCCTTCGGCGGCGGCGAGGTCGGTCTCGCCGGTTTCGGCGATCTGGCGCGCCAGCTCCTCGCGGCGGCTCTGCGCGAGCGCGCGGGTGCGCTCGAGGTCGGCTTGCGCCTGGCGCGCGGTGGCGAGCTGGCGGTCGAGGGCGTCGATCTCCTGCTGCAGGCGGCTCACGGCGCTTTGCGCCTCGGCCTCGGTGGGGTGGAGCAGCTGCTGGGAGAGGAGCGCCTCGCGCTCTTGCGCTGCAACCAGCTCGCGGGCCGCTTGCTCGGCCGCATCGCGCGCAGCCTCGAGCTGGGCGAGAAGCTCCTCGCGCCTTTGCTGCGCTTCGGCGAGCTGGCGCTCGGCCGTCTCCCGCGCACGCGCGTCCTCGCGCGCTTGGGCGGCGGCGCGCTGTGCCTCGACGTGCGCTGCGCGTGCTGCGGCGCAGGCTGCCTGCGCGTCGGCCAGCGAGGGACGGCTAAGCTGGGAGGCGAGCTCGGCGCGGGTGCTGACGATCCCGGTCCGCTCTGCGCCGAGCGCGGCGTGCTCGGTCCGCGCTCGGTCGAGCTCTCGGGTTGCTTGCTCTGCGCATGCGGCAAGCTGGCGTGCCTGGTGTCGAGCGCCTTGCAGGGCCTCGCAGCGTTCCCACGCATCGGCGAGGGCCTGCTCGGCAGCGGCGATGTGGCGCGCGGCCTCGGCCGTTTGCGCGGCAAGCTGCGCGGCGTCGCCTCGCTCTGCCGTGAAGGCGGCGAGTGCTTCAGCGCGCTCGTCGGCGCGTGCGCGCGCTGCGCTCGAGGCCTGTGCCGCGCTGCGCGCCTTTTCCTCTGCGGCTGCGCGCGCCGCCTCGGCGGCGTCAAGCTCCTCTTGAGTGGGAATGGCGCCGGAGGTCTCTGCCGGATGCGGGTGCGCGGTCGAGCCGCATACCGGGCAGGGCTCGCCCGGCGCAAGCGTAAGGGCCAGCACGCCCGCTTGCCCGTCCAGGTAGGCGTGCTGCAGGCCGGCCGCCCGCTCTTGCGCCGCGCGATAAGCGCCGGCTGCCGCGCGGTAGGCGCTTTCGGCGGCCTCGCGCGCCTGCTCGGCCTGCGTGCGCTCGCGTCCCAAGCGGGCGAGCTCGCGTTCGTTTTCCTCGGCCTGCCTCAGGTGCTCCTTGTGGCGGGCGAGCTCGGCGGTGAGGGCTTCTGCCTGCGCGGGGGCGCCTTCCAGCTCTTCGGTGCGCTGGCGCGCCGCGGCAAGCTCTTTCTCGGTTTCAGCGCGCGCGGCGGAGAGGTCCGCTATCTCGGCGTCTTTGCGGGCGAGGCGCTGCGCGGCCTCGTGCTCGTCCCCGGCGAGCGCGGCCAGGCGCTCATGGCGCTCAAGCTCAGTCTCGGCGTCGCTTACCGTGCGCGCGGCCTCGCGCTCGGCAGCCTCGCAGGCGGCGGCGCGGGCCGGGGCTTCGGCCAGCTGCTCGGCGCGCGCTTGCGCCTCTGCGCGCGTGCGTTCGTTTGCGGCAAGCGCATCCTGGGCGGATGCGCGGAGGGCCGCGGCCTTGCCCTGCGCGCGCTTCGCCGCGTGCAGGGCGCGCGCGGCGGCTGCGTGGCGCACATAGCCCGCCAACGCTTCCCGCTCGCGCGTCAGCTCGGCCGCCAGATCTTCTCGTTCGCCTGCGCGCTTCTCGGCCTCCTGCAGCGCTTCGGCAACGGCGGGCGCCTTCCGGTCGAGCTCCTCCAGGCTCGCCTGCGTGCGCGCCAACTCGGCGGCGAGCCTCTCGGCGTTGTGCGCCCGCTCTACGCGGCGGCTGAGCGCGCCGATCCTCTCGTCTGCGGCGGCAAGCGCACGGTCGAGCTCCGCCAGCCGGGCGCGCTGGGGCTCCTGTGCCGCGGCGACCAGCTCGGCCACCTTGCCGGCGGAAAGCGTGCCGGCCTCTCGCCAGCGCTCGAGCGTCTGCGCCTCCGGGCTTGCGCTGTCCAGGCGGACCTGCTCGGCCAACGCGGTCACTTGCTGCTCGGCGTCCTTGGCCTTGCCCCACAGCTCCTTGCGGCGCGCCTCCAGGCGCTGCTGGAATTGGCGGTAGGCGTCGGTGCCGAAGAGCTTGCGGAATATCGCCACGCGCTCGTCGGTGCTCGCCGAGAGGAGTCGCCGGAAGTCGCCCTGCGCGATCATCACGATCTGGCCGAACTGCGCCCGGTCGATGCCGAGCAGCTCCTCAACGGCGCGCGCCACCTCGGCCCGGCGGGTGAGCACGGGTTTGCCGGGACGTTCGAAGGCCACCTCGGCAGGCTGCAGCGTGAATCCCTCGCCGCGCTTCTTGGGGCGCTGATACTCCGGCGCGCGGCGGATGCGGTAGGTCTTGCCGCGGTAGGCGAACGTCAGGTCCACGAACGTGGGGGTCTCGGGCGCGGCAAAGTCGCTGCGCAGGGTGCGCGCGGTGCGGTCGGGGCCGCTCGCCTCGCCGTAAAGCGCAAACGAGATCGCGTCGAACAGCGTCGTCTTGCCTGCGCCCGTTTCGCCGCAGATGAGGTAGATGCCCTCCTCGCCCAGTTGGGAGAAGTCCACGGTGACCTCGGCGGCGTAGGGGCCAAAGGCGGAGAGCGTGAGGGTGATGGGGCGCATCAGTCCTCCTTGGGGTTGCAGGCAACGGCGTTGAGCTCGGCGGCCACCAAGCGCTCCTGCCCGGGCGTGAGCGCGCGGCCGTTCTGCAGCTCGTAAAAGTCGCGGAAGTGCTCAAGCGGGCTCTTCTCGGCAGAGGGGTCGGCAAGGCGCCCCTGCACGCCGGCGGCGCGGGTGCGCGCGTTGTCGAAGTCGAGCACCATGAGGTTGGGGTAGCTTGCGCGCAGCTGCGCGAGGGCGTCTGCGGGCGGCTCTTCGTCGGTAAGCGTGACGTGCAGGTAGTCGTCGGCGGGCGCGGCGTCCACCACGTCGGGGGCCGTGAGCGCATCGAGCGGCCCGCGTATCTCGCGCATGGCGTGCAGGGGCTCGAGGGGCACGAGCCCTATGGCAAGGTCGCAGACGCCGTTGCTTTTCTCGCCCACCGTGACGAGCGGCGCCGTTTTGGGTGCGCGCTCGGAGAAGGAGTAGGCAAGCGGGCTGCCGGCATAGCGCAGGGAAGCGCGCGCCACCTGCTGCGGCGCGTGGAGGTGCCCCAGCGCCACGTAGTCAAAGGCATCGAAGACCGCGGCGTCCACGTTGTCGATGCCGCCCACGGCCACGGTCTCCGACTCGCTGCGCACCGGGTCTGCGCCGCCTGCGGTGACGAACTGGTGCGCCAGGGCAACGTTGCGCGCCGCCGGGTCAACCGGGCAGGCTTGCACCGCGCAGCGCACGGCGTCGGTGAAGGAGCGAATCTCCTCGTCGGGGAAGTGCGGGCGCACGGTAGCCGGGCGCAAGAAGGGGAGGGGCCACAGGTAGATCAGGCCGTGCTCGTCCTCAAGCGGTACCGGCTCTATGCGCCCGCTGTACACCGGCGAGACGTACACCCCCTGCTTGGCCAGAAGGGCCCTGCCGTAGGCCACGCGCTCGGCCGAGTCGTGGTTGCCGGCGATGGCCACCACCGCCACGCCGCGCGCGGCGACCTCAGAGATGAACCAGTCCACGCACGACACGGCCTCGGCGCTCGGCGCGGCCTTGTCGTAGAGGTCGCCGGCTATGAGCAGGGCGTCCACCTCGCGCTCCTCGAGCAGCGCCAGCACCTGCCCCAGCACGTGCCGCTGATCCTCGAAGAGAGAGAAGCCGTTCACCTGCTTGCCTATGTGCAGGTCCGCCAGATGTAAGAACCGCATTGCGCGCCTCCTTGCGTGCCGTGTTCGCTGCGTCTTATTGTAAAGGCCCGTGCGGACATACAATCCGAGCGGCGCTCGGGAGGCGCCTGCGGCTCCCCGTCGGGGTATCATAGGAAGCAGCAAGTTTGCGCCAAACGCCAAGCAAGGAGGATCCGTGACTCCCAAAGCCTTCATCTTCGACTGCGACGGCACCCTCATCGACTCCATGGGCATGTGGCTCACCATCTACCCCGAGCTCGTTGCCCGCTACGGCATCCGGATGGCGCCCGAGGACTTTGCCGCCACCGAGCACCTGGCCCTGCCCGAGGAGATGGCCTACTATCACGACAAGCTCGGCATCGGCCAAAGCGCCGAGGCGCTGCTGCAAGAGCTCAGGTTCATGATCCGCGAGAAGTACGCCTGCGAGCACGAGCTCTGCCCTGGCGTGCGCGCCTTCCTCGACGAGGCCCGCGCGGCCGGCATTCCGCTGGGCATCGCCACCTCCACGGACGCCGATCTGGTGGAGCTCGCGCTGCGACGCCTGGGCGTGCTCGACTTCTTCTCCACGCTCACCACCACCGACGAGGCGGGCGCCTCGAAGGAGCGTCCCGACGTGTACAACCTGGCGCTCGAGCGCCTTGCTCCCGGTGCGGACCCCGACGACACCTGGGTCTTCGAGGACGCCATGTTCGGCTTGCGGGCGGCGCGCGGCGCGGGTTACCACACCTTCGGCGTGTACGATGCCCATGGCCGTGCCGACCGCGCGGTGGTGCGCGCCAACGCCTCGCTGTTCGCCACGTCGTTCGAGCAGCTCAAGCTGGCAGACATCCTTGAGTTCGACCCCGCGCTCGACGCGCCGGGCCGCGCCCTGCCCGCGCGCGACCTTGCGGCAGAGAGGGGCTAGGCCATGGCGGAGAAGAAGGGCGGCTTGTACGGCGCCCGCGCAGCATCCGGATCCCCGGCGTCTTCCGGCGCTCCGGTTTTGCAGGTGCTCTTGGTGGGCGGCTCGCCCGAGGCGTCGTCGCCTGCGCTTATCGCCCAGCTGGCGGCGGAGGCCGACCGCGTGGTGGCGGTCGACCGCGGGCTCGACCGCCTCATGGGCGCCTGCGTGGAACCGGACCTGTTCTGCGGCGACTGCGACACCGCGACGCCGGAGGCCGTGGCCTACCTGCAGCGGCTGGTGGGGGAGGGTCGCGCCGCCATCGAGACCTACGACCCGCACAAGGACTACACCGACCTGACCCTGGCGCTCGAGGCGGTTGCGGCGCGGTGGCCTGAGGCGGCGCTCACCTTCACGTGTTTCGGCGGCGGCCGGCCCGACCACCTGCTGGCGGTGCTGGGCACGCTCATGCGCTGCGAGCAGCCCGCGCACCTTGCGGAGGACGGTTTTGCCGGGCGCATCTTGCGCGCCGGCGGGGTGTGGGAGATCGCCGGGCGCCGGGGCGCGACCTTCTCGTTTGTTGCGTTGGCGCCGGGGACGGTGGTCTCCGAGGACGGGATGGAGTGGGAGCTCGACCACAAGCCCTGCGAGCTGTTGGGCGACTTGGGGGTCTCCAACGTGGTTCGCGCCGAGCGCGCGCGCTTCACCTGCCATGCCGGCTGCGCGGTGGCTTACGTGTTCGCATAGACTCCCGAGCGGTCGGAAGCGCGATCAGCGCAATCTAAATTTCTTGCTGCTCAACGGCCTTGTTTGCGCTATAGTTACTGCTTGCCCCGCGCGGCCGCTACCCGCGCATGTGGACGGGGTATTGTGCCAGGCGGTTCTCAGGCGCGCTGTTCGGCTCCGTGGCCAAACAGTGTGCATGAGCTGTGAAGATTACCTGCTCGGTCTTGCCGTGTGGTACACTGCTACAGATGTTTTAGGTAACACGGCGCATTTCCTGCGCTCGAGGAGGGTTCAAGATGTCCAAGGTTTGTGAGATTTGCGGTAAGCACCCGGTTGCCGGTCGTTCGGTCAGCCACTCCCACCGCGTCACGCTGCGCAAGTTCCGTCCCAACATCCAGCGCGTTTACGTTGTGGTGGACGGCCATCGCCGCAAGATGAACGTGTGCACCACCTGCCTGAAGTCCGGCAAGGTTGCCCGCTCCTAAGCGCATCACCCTCACATAGCGCGATATCTCGCACCCCGTAGGCTAGCTTGCGGGGTGTTTCTTTCATTTGTGTCCATTCTGAGAAGGTGGGCACACATTTTTCTCAGCAATTGCCAAAACGTTTTATCTCCTGAGAAGTTCGCACAGCGCCTCTGACCTGCGCACTCTCAGCCTCCGCTCTTGGTAAAACATTATTCTCAGCCAAGAATGAAGCAAAAAGTGCATATGAATTCTCTGTGACGAGAAATATAATGAGAGACGCCTACTGTCTTTCTATCTAAGGAGCTGAGAGATGGCGAAGAACGAGAAGAAGGCCGAGGAGATCAAAGAGGCGCCTGCCGTCCAGGCGGAGACCCCTGAGATCGTCGACACCGTAGAATCGCTTGAGGCCAAGCTTGCCGCGATGCGCAAGGCCCAGGCGATTTTTGCTACCTATACCCAGGAGCAGGTCGACAAGATCTTCTACGAGGCCGCCATGGCCGCCAACAAGCAGCGCATCCCGCTGGCCAAGCTGGCCGTCGAGGATACCGGGCGCGGCATCGTGGAAGACAAGGTCATCAAGAACCACTACGCGGCCGAGTACATCTACAACGCCTACAAGCACACCAAGACCTGCGGCGTGATCGAGCGCGACGAGGCGTACGGCATCACCAAGGTCGCCGAGCCCATCGGCATCGTGGGTGCGGTCATCCCCACCACCAACCCCACCTCTACTGCCATCTTCAAGTGCCTCATCTGCCTGAAGACGCGCAACGCCATCATCATCTCGCCGCACCCGGCCGCGGCCAAGTGCACCATCGCCGCCGCCAAGGTCGTCCTCGACGCCGCCGTCAAGGCCGGCGCGCCCGAGGGCATCATCGGCTGGATCGACGTGCCGTCGCTCGAGCTCACCAACAAGCTCATGAGCGACGTCGACATCATCCTGGCCACCGGCGGCCCCGGCATGGTTAAGGCCGCCTACTCCTCCGGCAAGCCTGCGCTCGGCGTTGGCGCCGGCAACACCCCCGTGGTCATCGACGACACGGCCGACATCAAGCTCGCCGTGAACTCCATCATCCACTCCAAGACCTTCGACAACGGCATGATCTGCGCCTCTGAGCAGTCCGTCACGGCGCTCGACTCCGTGTACGACCAGGTCAAGGCCGAGTTCGAGTACCGCGGCTGCTACTTCGTCAAGCCCGGCGAGGAGCTCGAGGCCCTGCGTGCCGCCATGTTCAAGAACGGCGCGCTCGACCACCGCATCCCCGGCATGCCCGCGCCCAAGATCGCCGAGCTCGCCGGCATCAAGGTTCCGGCTAAGACTAAGATCCTCATCGCCGAGGTCACCTCGACCGACCCGAACGAGGAGGAGTTCAGCCACGAGAAGCTCTCGCCGGTGCTGGCCATGTACCACGCGAAGGACTTCCAGGAGGCCGTCGACAAGGCCGAGCACCTGGTGCTCGCCGGTGGCCCCGGCCACACCGCCTCCCTCTACGTGCACCCGGCGGAGAAGGACAAGATCGCCCTGTTCGAGGACACGATGAAGGCCTGCCGCATCGTCATCAACACCCCGTCCAGCCAGGGCGGCATCGGTGACCTGTACAACTTCGCCATGAAGCCCTCCCTCACGCTGGGCTGCGGCTCCTGGGGCGGCAACTCCGTTTCCGAGAACGTTGGGGTGAAGCACTTGCTGAACATCAAGTCTGTTGCCGAGCGCCGCGAGAACATGCTGTGGTTCCGCGCGCCCGAGAAGGTCTACTTCAAGAAGGGCTGCACGCCCGTCGCGCTCGCCGAGCTCAAGGACGTCATGGGCAAGAAGCGCGCCTTTATCGTGACCGACTCCTTCCTGTACAAGAACGGCAACTGCCGCGCCATCGAGGCCAAGCTCGACGAGATGGGCATCGCCCACGACGCCTTCTACGACATCTGCCCCGACCCGCGTCTGCAGGACGCCCAGAAGGGCGCCGAGCGCATGCGCCTGTTCGAGCCTGACGTCATCATCGCCGTCGGCGGCGGCTCCGCCATGGACGCCGGCAAGATCATGTGGCTCATGTACGAGCACCCCGAGATCAGCTTCGAGGACGCCGCTATGGACTTCATGGACATCCGCAAGCGCGTCTTCACCTTCCCGAAGCTGGGCGAGAAGGCCTACTTCATCGCCGTGCCGACCTCTTCGGGCACTGGCTCCGAGGTGACGCCCTTCGCCATCATCACCGACGCCGAGACCGGCATCAAGTGGCCCATCACCGACTACGCCCTCATGCCGAACATGGCCATCGTGGACGTTGACAACGCCATGACCGCGCCCAAGGGCCTCACCTGCGCCTCGGGCATCGACGTCATGACCCACGCCATCGAGTCCTACGTCTCCATCATGAGCTCCGACTACACGCGCGGCCTGTCCATGCGCGCGGCCAAGCTCGTGTTCGAGAACCTGCCGGCCGCTTACGAGAAGGGCGCTGCCGACCCGCACGCCCGCGAGGAGATGCACAACGCCTCCTGCCTCGCCGGCATGGCCTTCGCCAACGCCTTCCTGGGCGTGAACCACTCCATGGCCCACAAGCTCGGCGCCTTCCACCACATCCCGCACGGTCTGGCCAACGCCGTCATCCTGACCCGCGTCATGCGCTACAACGCCGCCGAGAAGCCCGTCAAGATGGGCACCTTCTCGCAGTACCAGTACCCGCACGCGCTGCGCGACTACGCCGACCTCGGCCGTTACTGCGGCTGCACCGGCGCTGACGACCGCGAGGTGTTCGAGAACTTCATCAAGAAGCTCGAGGACCTCATGGATCAGATCGGCATCAAGAAGACCATCGCCGAGTACGGTGTGGACGAGCAGTACTTCCTGGACACGCTGGACGAGATGACCGAGCAGGCCTTCAACGACCAGTGCACCGGTGCCAACCCGCGCTACCCGCTCATGAGCGAGATCAAGGAGCTGTACCTCGACGCGTACTACGGCCGCGAGCCGAAGTCCTACGAGGACTAACCGTTCGCCGAGTGATTCCGGTCGGGCCCCGAGCGCGCGCGTCTTCGGGGCCCCGCACCTGGCGAGTTGGGTATGCTTGGGTACGTAGCTGCACTGCTCGAAGTGTTTTCATCTCCAGTAAGGAAGTGCTCGAACATGAAACTCTCTGACAACAAGGTCGTGATCGCCAGCCGCGGTAACAAGGTCGTCTACGACAGCGAGAACCGCATCGTCAAGGTGTTCAACGAGACCAAGCCCGCTGCCGACGTGTTCAACGAAGCCCTCAACCTCGCCCGCATCAACGAGGCCGGCATCCGCTCGCCCCACATCCTCGAGGTGTCCCGCTGCGAGGACGGCTGGGCGCTCGCCACGGAGAAGGTTCCGGGCGTGACGCTGGCCGAGAAGATGGCCGCCGAGCCCGAGAAGTACGACGAGTACCTCGAGAAGTTCGTCGACCTGCAGGTTGAGATCCACGCGCACACCGCGCCGATGCTCAACCGCATGCGCGACAAGTACACCCGCATGATCAACGGCCTCAAGTCCATCGACGCCACCACCCGCTACAACCTGCTCGAGCGCCTCACCGGCGTGAAGAAGGAGTACGCGGTGTGCCACGGCGACTTCAACCCCTCCAACGTGATCGTGGGGGAGGACGGCGAGCTGTACGTGTGCGACTGGGCGCACGCCACCCAGGGCGCACCTGCCGCTGACGCCGCCATGACCTACCTGCTCTTTGCCCTCGAGGACAAGGATCTGGCCGAGAAGTACCTGAAGCTCTACTGCAAGAAGGCCGACGAGCCCATGCAGGTCGTCCGTCACTGGATGCCCATCGTCGCCGCCGCCGAGCTCTCCCGCGGCCGCAAGGTCAACGAGGAGTTCCTGCTCAGCTGGGTCGACGTCTTCGACTTCCAGTAAGCCTTGCCAGCCACGAGCTGAAGCGACCGGGGCCCGCAGCAACGCGCTGCGGGCCCTTTTCGTTTCTGAGACGCTGGTCAAGGGCCTCAGCGCGCATCCCCACCTGCGGCGGGTCGAAGCCTTCGCCACAGCGTTTATGCGCGAATCACCGCTGCGTGCGCGCCTGGGCAGCAGGCATGCGAGCCGGGAGCCGCTTCGTTCAGACCAATCATCAGGTACCAGATAATTTGAAGGCTTCGTGATGGTGGGCGCGAATAGGCGAGCGGCGGTTTGCGCGCGCCGACGGGTGGTACATACTTCCAGACATAGCAGGGAGGCTCGGGCGGCTGGCGCATGGCGCAGCTGCCCGCGCTGTTAAAAGAGAGGGGAGGAGTCGCTTGAAGATCTTCAAGTTCTTGAAAGGGCACGGCATCAACTTCCTGATAGCGCTGGTGCTGCTCTTCGCGCAGGCCAACTGCGAGCTGACGCTGCCGGGTCTCATGAGCGACATCGTGGACGTCGGCATCAGCCAGGGCGGTATCGAGAGCCCGGTGCCCAACGAGATCACCGCCGGCGACCTGTCTGACGTCGAGCTGTTTCTGAACGCGGACGAGACCGCCAAGGTGGAGGCCGCCTTCAGCGCGCCCAACCAAAACGACGTGCGCTCCTTTACGGGCGACGACGAGACCCGCGCGGAGCTTGCAGGCTTCATCGGCGAGGCGGAGATGCTCGCCTACCAGTTCAACCAGGGCGTGCCGGTGTCCGACCTCGCGGAGTCGGGTGCCATGGGCTCTGGCACCGCCGCTTCTAATACCGCGGCCGCTCAGATGCCGGGGGTCTCTGACGGCAAGGTCACCATGGACACAGTCCGCACGCTTGTCGACGCGGGCGCGATCAGCAAGGACGGCCTCGTGGACGCCCGCGCCAAGCTGGTGTCGAAGCTGGGCGACAACGGCGAGACCATCGTGTCCTCGCGCGCCATCGCCTTCGTGGAGGACGCGTACCGCGCCGCCGGCGTCGACCTCAACCAGGTGCGCTCCGACTACCTTTGGAGCCAAGGCGCCACCATGCTCTCCTTCGCGCTCTTCTCGGCTTTCTGCGCCATCGCCGCGGCGTTCAACGCCTCCAAGACGGCGGCCGCCATTGCGCGCGACCTGCGCCACAGCCTTTACGAACGCGTCTTGAGCTTCTCGCCCGCCGAGATGAACCGCTTCTCGGCCGCCTCGCTCATCACGCGCGGCACCAACGACATCCAGCAGATCCAGATGGTGCTCGTGATGTGCCTGCGCATCGTGCTCTTCGCGCCGTGCATGGGCCTGGGCGCCGTTTTCCGCGTACTCACCACGCCCACGGGCCTCGAGTGGATCTTGGTGGCGGCGATCGTCGTCATCGCGGTGGCCATCGGCGTGCTTATGGGCCTCACCATGCCCAAGTTCCGCATCATGCAGAAGCTCGTCGACCGCAACAACCTCGTGGCGCGCGAGATCATCACGGGCATCATGCCCATCCGCGCCTTCGGCCGCCAGACCTATGAGCGCGAGCGCTACGATCGCGCCAACCGCGAGCTCACCGCAACCTACATCTTCACCAACCGCTGCATGGCGCTGCTCATGCCCGTCATGCTCATCGTGATGAACGCCACCTCGGTGGGCATCATCTGGTTCGGCGGCCATGGCGTGGACGCCGGCACCATCATGGTGGGCGACCTCATGGCCTACATCAACTAGGTGATGCAGGTCATCATGAGCTTCATGATCATCACCATGATCTCGGTCATGCTGCCGCGCGCCGACGTCGCCGCCGAGCGCGTCCAGGAGGTGCTCGCCACGCATTCCTCCATCGAAGACCCCGATCCCGCCGCCCAGGTTACGCGCGAGAAGGGCGAGGGTTGGCGCGGCGTGGTCTCCTACAACGACGTGACCTTCGCCTACCCCGACTCCGACGCGCCCACCTTGGAGCACGTGAGCTTCACCGCCGAGCCGGGCAAGACCACGGCCATCATCGGGTCCACGGGCTGCGGCAAGTCCACGCTCGTGCAGCTTCTGCCGCGTCTCTACGACGTGACGGAAGGCTCCATCACCCTCGACGGGGTGGACGTGCGCTCCATAGGCCTCGAGGAGCTGCGCCGCCAGATCGGCTACGTGCCGCAGAAGCGCATGCTGTTCAGCGGCACCATCGAGAGCAACATCAAGTACGGCGACCCCGCCATGTCCGACGACGACATGCGCGCCGCCGCCGAGATCGCCCAGGCAACCGAGTTCATCGACGGCAAGCCCGACGGCTACCAAAGCCCCATCGCTCAGGGCGGCTCCAACGTGTCGGGCGGCCAGAACCAGCGCCTGTCCATCGCGCGCGCCCTGGCCATCCACCCGAAGGTGCTCGTCTTCGACGACTCGTTCAGCGCGCTCGACTACAAGACCGACTCGGTGCTGCGCGCCAAGATCGCCGAGCAGGCGTCTGACGCCGCGGTGATCATCGTGGCCCAGCGCATCGCCACCATTATGCACGCCGAGGAGATCCTCGTGCTGGACGAGGGGCGCATCGTGGGCCGCGGCACGCACGAGGAGCTCTTGCGCTCCTGCCCGGAGTACCTGGAGATCGCCAAGAGCCAGCTCAGCCCCGCGGAGCTGGGCCTTGAGGAGGAGGGCGGCGCGCAGGCATCTGCCGCAGGCGCCGCCGACGAGAAGGGAGGTGAGCGCTGATGCCGGGCCCCATGGGACATCGCGGCCCTGCCGCGGAGCGCGCCAAGGACTTCAAGGGCACGCTGAAGAAACTCATCCGCTACATCGCCCACGAGCGCATAGCGCTCATCGTGGCCATCGCCTGCGCCGTCATCTCGGTGGTGTTCAACGTCGTCGGCCCGCGCGTGCTGGGCGAGGCCACCACGGAGCTCTTCAACGGCATCGCCGCCAAGGTGGCCGGCACCGGCGGCATCGACTTCGGCCGCATCGGCTTCATCCTCGCGTCGCTTTTGTGCCTGTACGTCACCGCTGCGGGCTTCAACTTCCTGCAGGGGTGGCTCATGACGGGCATCACCCAGCGCGTGTGCTACCGCATGCGCAGGGAGATCATCGAGAAGGTCGACCGCATGCCGCTCGGCTACTTCGAGACCAACTCGGTGGGCGACGTTCTGAGCCGCATCACCAACGACGTGGACACGCTCGGCCAGTCGCTCAACCAGAGCGTCACGCAGCTCATCACCTCGGTGACGCAGATCATCGGCGTCACGGTGATGATGGTGTCGGTGTCGGCGGTGCTCGCGGGCATCACCTTCCTCACCATCCCGGTGTCGCTGGTGCTCGTGGTTGTCGTGGTGGGCTCGTCGCAGCGCTACTTCCGCCGGCAGCAGACCCTTCTGGGCCGCGTTGACGGCCTCATCGAGGAGAGCTTCTCGGGCCAGAGCGTCATCAAGGTGTTCAACCGCGAGGCGCGCGCCGTGGCCGACTTCGACGTCGACAACCAGCGCCTGTACGAGAGCGGCTGGAAGAGCCAGTTCTTCAGCGGCCTCATGCAGCCGCTCATGAACTTCGTGGCCAACCTCGCCTACGTGGCGGTGGTTATCGTCGGCGCCTTCTTGGCCGTGGCGGGCACCATCACCCTGGGCGACATCCAGGCCTTCATGCAGTACGTGCGCAACTTCACCCAGCCCATCACGCAGCTCTCGCAGGTCTCCAACATGCTCCAGCAGCTCTCGGCCGCAGCCGAGCGCGTCTTCGAGTTTTTGGACGAGGCCGAGGAGGGCCCGGACGCCGAGACGCCCGCGCTGCCTGCCTGCAAGGGCGCGGTGAGCTTTGACCACGTGCGCTTCGGCTACGTGCCCAACAAGACCATCATCCACGACTTCAGCTGCAACGTGGAGCCGGGCCAGACCGTGGCCATCGTGGGCCCCACCGGCGCGGGCAAGACTACCCTCATGAAGCTGCTCATGCGCTTCTACGACGTGAACGCCGGCTCCATCACCGTTGACGGGGTCGACCTGCGCGACTACGCCCGCGACGACCTGCGCCGCAACTTCGCCATGGTGCTGCAGGACACGTGGCTGTTCAAGGGCAGCGTGCTCGAGAACATCCGCTACGGCCGCGCCGACGCCACCGACGACGAGGTGCGCGCCGCCGCGCGCGCGGCCCTTGCCGACCACTTCATCCAGACGCTGCCCGGCGGCTACGGCTTCGAGCTGAACGAGGACGCCTCCAACGTGAGCCAGGGGCAAAAGCAGCTCCTCACGATCGCGCGCGCCTTCATCGCCGACCGCCCGATCCTCATCCTCGACGAGGCGACCTCCAACGTGGACACGCGCACCGAGGAGCGCATCCAGGCGGCCATGGACGCCCTCATGCAGGGCCGCACGAGCTTCGTCATCGCGCACCGCCTCTCCACCATCCGCAACGCCGACGTGATCCTCGTGCTCAAGGACGGCGACATCGTGGAGAAGGGCACTCACGAAGAGCTCCTGGCAGCCGGCGGCTTCTACGCCGAGCTGTACAATTCCCAGTTCGCCGAGGGCCCCGAGGAGGAGTAGGGGCGGCCCGGCGCGGCGTGGCCGCCTTAAGGCCGGGCCCAGCGCGGATTTTGCCCTAGGAGCTCTTTTGTCGAGCCGCCCGACCGCGTACGCCAGCGGTCGGGCGGCTTTTGCGTTGGGTGGAGGCTGCGACCGCTCGGCTGGCTGGTTGGCACGCGGCAGGTGTGGGGCACGCCCAGCGGGGTATAATGGCAAAGTTAAACCGTTATGCACGTGGCGTAACACACGGGGGAAGGAGACCCGGATGACAGATACGATTGCCGGCACGCTGAGCGTGGCCAACGACGTGATCGCCGATATCGCCGGCTACGCGGCGCTTTCCTGCTACGGCGTGGTGGGGATGTCCGAGCAGCTGCAGGGCGCCGAGACCGTTCGCGTGCTGCCTGCCCAGCGCCTGCGCAAGGGCGTGGTCGTCGCGTCGGACGAGAACGGCCTCACGGTGGACTTGCACGTGGTGGTCGAGTCCGGCGTCAACATGAAGACCGTGTGCGCCAACCTCTCGAGCGCCGTCACGTTCATGCTCTCCGAGGTTGCCGAGATCGACCCGAAGAACCTGCACGTGGTTATCCACATCCAGGGTATGAAAAACCGCGACAACCGGTAGACCGGGGGAGTATCTAACCATGATTGCCACTACCATCCGCACCTGCTTCCCGCTGGCCGCCGCCGCCGTTGCCGATAAGGCCGAGGAGATCAACAAGCTGAACGTCTTCCCCGTGCCGGACGGCGACACGGGAACCAACATGTCGCTCACCTTGAACTCGGTGGTCAAAGAGCTCGCCGCCCTGCCCGAGGGCGCCGACATGGCCGCCGTTGCCTCCGCCGTCACCCACGGCTCGCTCATGGGCGCCCGCGGCAACTCCGGCGTCATCACCTCGCAGATCCTGCGCGGCTTAACCGAGGGGTTCGCCGAGGCGGGCGACCCCACCTCCTCCGCCACGATCGCCGCGGCGTTCCGCCGCGCGGTCAAGGTGGCCTTCCAGGCGGTGCGCAAGCCGGTGGAGGGCACCATCCTGACCGTGCTGCGCGACATCTCCACCAAGGCCGACCAGTGCGAGAAGGAGCGCCTCTCCGTTGAGGAGACGCTCGACGCGCTGGTGGTCGAGGCCTACCAGAGCGTTGCCCGCACGCCCGACCTGCTGCCCGTGCTCAAGGAAAACGGCGTGGTGGACTCCGGCGCCTTCGGCTTCTCCATCTTCATCGAGAACTTCGTGGCCGCCGCGCTCGGCCGCAAGACCGAGGGCGCGCACGTGGCCACCACCTTCGAGACCGGCGACAACGCCAAGGCCGACGCTCTGTCGCGCGTGCGCATCGAGGCCAACGACGACTGGGAGGGCTCCGACTACCGCTACTGCAACGAGTTCCTCTTCAAGGCCGAGAAGCCCTTCGACGCCGACGAGGCGCTCAAGTACCTCGCCACCCTGGGTGACTGCGAGCTCGTGGTGGGCGCCTACCCCGACTTCAAGGTGCACGTGCACTCCAACGAGCCCAACCGGGTGCTCGCCTACATGCTGCAGTTCGGCCAGATCTACGAGGTCTTCATCCACAACATGGACATGGAGAGCCGCGAGCGCACCGAGAAGATCCACGCCGACGAGGAGGCGGCCGCCGAGGCCGAGGCGCAGGCGGATGTCGAGCCCAAGGAGCTGGGCTTCGTGGCGGTTGCCGCAGGCTCCGGCCAGGCGGAGATCCTGCGCTCGCTCGGCGTGGACGTGGTGGTTTCCGGCGGGCAGACCATGAACCCCTCCACGGCCGACCTGCTCAAGGCGGTCGAGCAGGTCAACGCCCGCTCGGTCGTCATCATGCCCAACAACGGCAACATCCGCATGGCCGCCGAGGCTGCGGCCGACGCGTGCGACGACAAGCGCGTGGTGGTGCTTCCCACCCGCTCGGTGCCGCAGGCCTTCTCGGCGCTGTTCTGCGTGATGCCCGACTCCGAGCTCGACGACGTGATCGACGAGATGCGCGAGGCCATCGAGGCCGTGCGCGACGGCGAGGTCACCCACGCCGTGCGCGATTCCTCGGCCGCCGACGGCACCCCCATCCACGCTGGCGACGTGATGGGCATCATCGACGACGCCATCGAGGTGGTGGGCTCCGACGTGGCCGACGTCACGCTGGAGTGCGTGCGCCGCGTTCAGGAGGACGAGGAGGGCGACTCCATGACCATCCTCGCCGGCGCCGACCTGTCCGACGACGCCTTCGAGGACCTGGTCGCCAGCATCGAGGAGGCCTTCCCGGACCTCGAGGTGGACGCGCATCGCGGCGAGCAGCCGCTCTACCCGGTTGTTTTCTCCATCGAGTAGGGGCGCATGAGGCCCGCTCCCGCCATACCAGAGGTTTCGCTTCGCCTAGAGCGCACCTGCGCCCTAGGCGAAGCCGTATCGCGGCTGCCCTACGTCACCGACGCGCGCGCCGAGGCCTTTGCGCGCCGGGGCATCCGCACGGTCGAAGACCTGCTCTACCACCTACCGCACCGTTTTCTGGACTTCACGCACGCCTGCCGCATCGAGGAGGCGCCGCTGGGGTCGGCCTGCACGGTGGCCGCAACGGTCGACCGCGTGCAGGGCCGCCGCGCCCGCTCGGGGGTGCACGTGACCGAGGTGTCGGTGGTTGACGAGACGGGCGTGCTCATCGCCACCTTCTTCAAGCAGCCCTGGATCGTCCAGCAGCTGAAGCCTGGCGACTATGTGGCGCTTATCGGCAAGGTCGAGTTCTCCTACGGCTTCAAGCGCATGACCGCTCCCTTGTACGAGAAGGTCGAAGTCGCCGCCGGCGTGGGTGCCATCCTGCCGGTGCATTACGTGACCGAGGGGATCTCGGTTGCCTGGTGGCGCCGCATCGTGGCAACCGCGCTCGAGCGCACCGGCGCGGTGTGCGACCCGCTGCCGCCGCGGCTGCGCGCGCGGCGCCGCCTGATGAGCCGCGCGCGGGCGCTGCGCGCAGCGCACTTTCCCGCTCAGATGCCCGAGGCCGACGAGGCGCGGCGCCGCCTGGCCTATGAAGAGGTTCTCGTGCTGCAGCTGGCCCTGCGCCTGCGCAACGACCCGGACGTGCTGGGCATCCCGGCCGTCGCGCACGTCCAGGGAGCGCATGTGGAGGCCCTGCGCCGCGCGCTGCCTTTCTCGCTCACCGACGAGCAGGAGGCCTGCGTGGCCGACATCTTTGCCGACATGGCAAGCCCCGCGCACGTGATGAACCGCCTGGTGCTGGGCGACGTGGGCACCGGCAAGACGGCGGTGGCGGCCTTCGCGCTGGCAAGCGTGGCCGACACCGGCACCCAGGCGTGCGTGATGGCGCCCACGAGCGTGCTCGCGCAGCAGTACGCGGTGAAGCTCGGTCCGGTGCTCGAGGCCGCGGGGATTTCCTGGGCGCTGCTCACCGGCGCCACGCCCGCCGCCGAGCGCGAGGACGTTTGCGCGCGGCTTGCCACCGGCAGCCTCACGGTGCTGTTCGGCACCCACGCCGTGCTCTCGGACGACGTGCGCTTCGCGCGCCTGAGCCTCGCGGTCATCGACGAGCAGCACCGATTCGGCGTGCACCAGCGCGGCGAGCTGCGCGCGAAGGGACCGGGCGCCGACCTGCTCGTCATGACGGCCACGCCCATCCCGCGCACGCTCGCGCTCAGCGTGTACGGCGACCTCGACACGAGTTACATCCGCACCCGCCCGGTGGCGGGTGCCGGCGTTGCCACCAAGGTGCTCACCGAGCGCAACCGCGACATAGCCTACACGGCTGTCCGCGAGGCGCTTGCCGCGGGGCGCCAGGCCTACGTGATCTGCCCGCTGGTGGAGCCCACCGACAGCGCCGACGAGCTTGAAGACGTGCCGGGCGTGGCACGCGACGAGGCCACCGGCGAGGAGGCCGCCGTGCGCCTGCACGCGGTCTCCGAGGAGGTCGAGCGCTTGGCGCGGCTTTTCCCGGAGGCGCGCGTGGCGGCGCTGACCGGGCGCATGCCCGCAGCCGAGAAGGATGCGGTGATCGGGGCGTTCCGCGCAGGCGAGATCGGCGTCTTGGTCTCCACCACGGTGGTTGAGGTGGGCGTGGACGTGCCCAACGCCACGGTGATGCTCATCGAGAACGGCGACCGCTTCGGCCTGGCCACCTTGCACCAGCTGCGCGGCCGCGTGGGGCGCGGCGCGGTTGCCGGCCAGTGCTACATCGTGACCTTCGCGCGGAAGAGCGGCCGCGCTTCCGCCGCGCAGGAGCGCTTGGAGGCACTCGAGGCAACCTCCGACGGCTTCAAGCTGGCCGAGATCGATCTGAGGCTGCGCCACGAGGGCGAGATACTGGGGTTTCGCCAGCACGGCGGCGTGAGCCTGCGCTTCGTGGACCTCGAGGCCGACGGCGAGCTCATCGAGGCGGCGCGCGGCGACGCGCTGGAGCTTTTGCGCTACGCCCGCCGGCTCGACGCTCCGGCGCTGCGCCCCTTGCGCCTGGAGGTGGTGCGCCGCTACGGCGACGTGTTCAAAGAGGTCGGCGGCGGCTGAGGGGGCGCGTTGACGTTCGGCGCCAAGCCGCGGGGTGGGCGCCGCGCCGGTTGCGCAGGCGTTGCGCGTGATGACATACGACAACAGCCGCGGGCACGCGCCCGCGAGGAAAGGTGTGGGGCATGAGGATCATAGCGGGGAAGTGGCGCGGCCGCACGGTCGAGGCGCCGGAGGGGCGCGACGTGACGCGCCCGACCACCGACCGGGTGCGCGAGGCGTGCGCCTCGGCTGTGGGAGCGGCGCTTAAGGAAGGCATCGCTGGCGCGCGCGTGCTCGACGCCTTTGCGGGCTCGGGGTCCTTCGGGATCGAGATGCTCTCGCGCGGGGCCGAGCGCTGCACCTTTTTCGAGATCGACCGGCGCGTGGCGCAGGTGGTGCGCAAGAACCTGGCAAAGCTCGGCGCCGGCCCCGGCGAGGCGCAGCTCGTGTGCGGGGACGTGGTGACCGCGGCTGCACGCGGACGGGTTCCGGGCGCCCCGTTTGGCTTGGTGCTCATCGACCCGCCCTACGCGCTCGGCACCGAGCCGGCCGAAAAGCTCCTGACCTCCCTGGCCGAGCGCGGCATGCTCGAGCCGGGCGCAGTGGCGCTGTTCGAGCGTGCCGGCACGACGCCCGCGCTTGCGGTTCCGGGTTTTGAGAACCTGCGCGAGAAGCGCTACGGCAAGACGATGGTCGACCTGCTCCGCTACACCGCCTAACTTCCCGGAAAACCGGATCCGCGCTGTCCGCGACACCGCGGGCGCGGGTGAACACTTGCGATCTTGCGTCGCACCGCGCCCCAAGCGCCTCCCGATGCGGTACCCTTGTAGGCTGTTAGCTGAACGTATCTGAAACGAGGCCCTCCATGCCCGACGTTATCCAACACGTGCTCGTGCCCGGCACCTTCGACCCCATCACCTACGGGCACATCGACGTGGTCAAGCGCGCTCGCCGCCTCGCCCCGCGCGTGACCGTCGCCGTGGCCGAGTCGCTTGGCAAAAACGGCGTGGGCACCACCTTCTCGCTCGAGGAGCGCGTGGAGCTCGCGCGCGAGGCCGTGGGCAGCCTGCCCGGCGTGGAGGTGCGCCCCTTCACCGGGTTGCTCGTTGACTTCGCTCGTGAGGTGGGCGCCGACGCGGTGGTGAAGGGCCTGCGCGCCATGACCGACTTCGAGTACGAGCTGCAGCAGGCCGACCTCAACTACCGCCTGGACGCCGATCTCGAGAGCATCTTCGTGATGAGCGCCCCGCAGTACGGTTACATCTCCTCGTCAGTGGTGCGCCAGATCGCCTCCTTCGGCGGCGACGTGTCGCAGCTGGTGACGCCGGGCGTGGCCGAGGCGCTGCGCCGGCGCTTCTCGTCCGCTGAGCGCTAGGGGTTTGCCGCTGGGGGGCTCGCGCGCTTAGCGTCAACAGAAGCGTCACAAGCGTCGCGAAACGTCTGAGCAGGTACGTGCTTGTGGTAGTATGCTGTTTTGAGATCAAACCGCGTGAAAGGAGCCCGCATGCCAGGGGAGAGAAATCCCGGCGAGCGCATCGAGAGCTTGGTGGACGAGCTCGAAGCCATCATCGCCGAGGCCAAGCCGCCGTTTGGCTCGAACGGGCAGCGCAAGGTCATCGAGACGGACGTTTTCTACAACATCCTCGACGAGATCAAGATGAGCTACCCTGAGGAATGGGCCAAGTCCCGCCGCATCCTGAAGGAGCGCGACGAGCTGCTTTCCTCCGCGCAGGCCCAGGCCGACTCCATCATCGCCGACGCCCAGCAGCAGGCCATGATCATCGCCGGCGACCAGGAGATCGTGCGCTTGGCGCAGAGCAAGGCCGACGAGATCCGCGACCAGGCCCAGCAGTACGAGCGCGACACACGCTATGCCGCCGAGGACTACGCCGACCAGGTCTTCACCCATCTCGAGGAGAACCTCAAGAGCCTCACCGCCACGGTGAGCCGCTGTCGGCAGATGCTCAACCAGAGCGCCAACAACGAGTCCAACAGCCTTTCTTGGTAGTGCGCCATGACGTTTGATCCCATTATCGTTAGCTACGCGGAGAAGCTCACCGGCCCGGGCGAGGCGTTCTCGGTCACGGGCACCGTGGACGTTGACGCCTACGAGGTGGGCGGCCAGCGCTACACGCTCGACAACGGCTTTTCCTACGACATCGTGCTCACCCACACCGGCGACGGCGTGCTTGCCAGCGGCATGGTGCGCGCGCACGCCCGCGGCGTGTGCGACCGCTGCCTCGACCCGGCTGAGTTCGACGTGGCCGGCGCGGTGGAGGAGTACTACCTGTTCGAGGAGCCCGAGACGGACGAGGAACGCGAGGAGGGCTTCGCGCTGGTGGGGCCCGAGGAGACCGTCGACCTGTCCGACGCGCTCGCCGACGCCGTGGTGATGGATACGCCCTTCGTGCTGCTGTGCAGGCCCGACTGCAAGGGCCTGTGCCCGGTCTGCGGCTGCAACCTCAACCACGAGCAGTGCGACTGCGCCGACAAGGCCGAGGAAGAGCGCGTGATGAGCGACGAGAACCCCTTCGCGGCGCTCAAGAACCTCAAGCTCGACGAGTAGTTTGCGCACGTTCAGGCGCTACTTGAAGGTTTTATGCATTTGCCTGCACAAAGCCGGTGTTTTGTGCTAACATCACTGCTTGCGCGTGTTCGCGCATGGATACATGGAGCAACACGCTCACGGTATAGGTTAAGGAAGGTCACTATGGCAGTACCTAAGTACAAAAAGGGTCGCGCGGCCACGCATCACCGTCGTTCCGCCAACATGAAGATGAACGCTCCCGCCCGTTCCGTTTGCCCGCAGTGCGGCGCGGTCAAGCTTCCTCACCGCGTGTGCCCGAACTGCGGCTACTACAAGGATCGCGAGGTCATCGTCACCGAGTAACGCGGTGCCGAATGTTTGCGCATAGCACGTTGTGAAGGCCGGCTCATCCCGTATGAGTCGGCCTTTTTCGAACGGAGGGCTGAACATGGAGAAGGTAACGGTTTGCGTCGACGTGATGGGTGGCGACGAGGAGCCCCAGGTCGTGCTCGACGGCATCGCGGCGGCGCTCGAGGCCGACCCCGACCTGACGGTGCTCGTGTGCGGTCCGGCCGCGCTTATCGACCCGTTCTGCGAGAAGCACGGCGAGCGCGCCTGCCCGCTGCCGGCCGAGGACGTCATCACCATGGAGGACGACCCCATCTCCTCCATCATGAAGAAGCGCAAGTCCACCATCGTGGTGGGGTGCCGCGCGGTGAAGAAGGGCAAGGCCCAGGGGTTCTTCTCGGCCGGCTCTACCGGCGCGTGCACGGCTGCCGCGGCCGCCTACGTGCAGCCCTTCAAGTACCGCGACGGCAGCGAGGTCAAGCCCGTGCGCCCGTGCCTCACCTCGGCGGTGCCCAACGCGACCGGCGGCGTTACGGTTCTTGCCGACATGGGCGCCAACCCCGACGTGGAGCCCATGGACATGGTGCACTTCGCCGTGATGGCGCGCGCCTACGCGCAGATCGCCTGCGGCATCGCCGAGCCCCGCGTGGGCCTGCTCTCCAACGGCACGGAGGACGAGAAGGGCTCCAAGTTCACCAAGGCCTGCTTCCCGCTGTTCGCCGAGAAGGTTCCCGGCTTCGTGGGCAACAAGGAGGGCGGCGACATCCTGAACGGCTCTACCGACGTGATGGTGGCCGACGGCTTCTCCGGCAACGTGGCCCTGAAGTCCATCGAGGCGGCTTCCAAGCTCATCTTGAAGGAGCTCAAGGCGGCCATCTTCTCTTCCACGCGCGCCAAGCTGGGCGGCCTGCTCATCAAGCCGGCGCTCGGCAGCGTGAAGGAGCGCCTGTCGGGCGACTCCGTGGGCGGCGCGATGCTTCTGGGCCTCAAGGGCGTGGTGCTCATCGGCCACGGAGCCACCTCCGCGGAGGCCGTGAAGAACGGCACGCTGGCCACCGCCCGCGCCATCCGCGGCAAGCTCGTAGAGACCATCGCCGACTCCATCGAGGGCCTCGTGGCGTAAGGACCTCTCCTTCTGGTTGATACGCACGCAGCAGGGTGGCGGGCGGCGGGCGATAAGAACCCGGATTTTGCCCGATATCAAAATCCGGAACCATATTGCCCGCCGCTCCTTGGAGTAGCTGCACCTCGCCTGCCGCGTGGTTACGAGGATCTGGGGCCGGGGAGGACAAGGTTCTCGGATCTGATATCGGGCAGATCCGAGGTTCTTGTCCTCCCCGGCCTGCGCGGGTTCTTATCGCCCGCCGACCGTGCGTTTGAACCGCAGCCCAGCGTCATCGCGCGTCTTCGCATTGGGGTACAATCAAAGGCATTGGAAACACGCTGCTACGTTTTCGTTCATTCGGCTCGGGCGGACTGCCCGGGCAGACGGGTAAGGAAGCCATGGCCACATCGATCGCCGCTAAAATTCGCAGGGTTCAGGAAATCTGCGGCTACACCTTCACCAACCACGAGCTCGTGGAGTCGGCCGTGACGCACCCTTCCGCGGCGGAGGGGCTGCCGGTGTCGGCCTCCTACGAGCGGCTCGAGTTCTTGGGCGACTCGGTCCTGGGCGCCATCGTGGCCGAGACGCTCTTCCGCTCGTACCCGCAGTTCGACGAGGGCAAGCTCACGCGCCTCAAGATCTCGCTCGTGTCGGGTGAGACGCTCTCCGAGGTGGGTGCCGAGATCGGCCTGGCCGACTGCATCGTCTTCGGCGCCTCCGAGGCCGGCACCGGCGCGCGCGGTCTGCACTCGGCCCTGGAGAACGTCTACGAGTCGCTGGTGGGGGCGCTTTACCTCGACGGCGGGCGCGACGTGGCGGAGGCGTTCATCCGCCGCACCCTGAAGCCGCACCTGGCCACCGAGCGCGCCGAGCGCCCGGACAACCCCAAGAGCTTTTTGCAGGAGTGCGTCCAGCGCGACGGCACCGAGCCGCCGGTGTACAAGCTGGTGAACACCTCGGGCCCCGCGCACGACCCCACCTTCACCTCGGTGGTGCTGGTTGACGGGATCCGGGTGGGCCGCGGCACGGGCTCCTCTAAAAAGGAGTCCGAGGGTGAGGCCGCCCGCAACGCGCTCGAGCACCTGGGCTTCACTAAAGACGGCGTGATCCTCAAAGACGGCGACCGTTAGCGAGGGCGCATGTATCTCAAGTCGCTCACCTTAAAGGGCTTCAAGTCGTTCGCCGACCGCGCGCACATGGTTTTCGAGCCGGGCCTCACCGTGGTGGTGGGCCCCAACGGCTCGGGCAAGTCCAACATCTCCGACTCGATCCTGTGGGTCTTGGGCGAGCAGAGCGCCAAGCAGCTGCGCGGCCAGGCCATGGAGGACGTGATCTTCTCGGGGTCCTCCGCCCGCCAGCCGGTGGGCGTGGCCGAGGTCACCCTCACCCTCGACAACACCGACCACACGCTGCCCGTTGACTTCAACGAGGTGGCCATCACGCGGCGCATGTACCGCTCCGGCGAGAGCGAGTACCTCATCAATCAGAGCCCGTGCCGCCTCATGGACATCCAGGACATCCTGCACGACTCGGGCCTGGGCAAGGACACCCACTCCATCATCAGCCAAGGCAAGCTCGACGCTGTGCTGCAGGCCCGCCCTGAGGAGCGCCGCGCGCTTATCGAAGAGGCGGCCGGCATCTCCAAGCACAAGCGCCGCAAGGAGCGCTCGCTGCGCAAGATCAAGAGCATGGACGAGCATCTCACGCGCGCCCGCGACGTCAACCGCGAGATCCATCGTCAGCTCAAGCCGCTTGAGCGCCAGGTTGACCGCGCGCGCAAGCACAAGGAGCTCACCGCCCGCGCCCAGGAGCTCACCACCATCTTGGCGGTGGACGAGCTCAGGCGCCTGCAGCGGCAGTGGGAGGGCGTTGAGACGGCCGCCAAGGAGGCTGCCGCCGCGCTCGAGCTCGCCCGCTACCGCGCCGACGAGAAGGACCGCGAGCTCGAGAAGCTCCAGGTGATGCTCGAGGAGAAGGGTCTGTTCGTGGGCGACCTGGGCGAGCAGCGCCGCCGCATGCAGGACGTGGTGGGCCGCATCGGCTCGGACATGCGCCTGCTGGAGGAGAAGGGCCGCAACATGGTGGCACGTCTCTCCGAGATGCGCGGCAGCCTCTCGGGCTCCGAGCACCAGCGCAAGCGCATCAGCGCCGAGCTCGAGCAGGTGCGCCGCGAGATCGAGGACGTCACCGCTGCGCGCGACGTGGCCGCCGCCGAGCTTGCCGACGCCGAGCCCGCCGCGCGCGCCCTGCGCGAGCAGCGCGTGACGCTCGACAACGTGATCGCCGCGCTCACGCGCGACGTGCGCGCCAACCAGCGCACCGCCGACGAGGCCTCGCTCGAGCTGGTGAAGGTGAAGGAGACCCTCTCGAACGCCGAGGTGGAGGACTCGCTGTACGCGAGCCGCTTGGAGCAGATCGGCGAGACTTTGGAGAACGCCCAAGCCTCGCTTGAGAGTCGCCGCGAGCGCGCTGAGGAGCTCGACGCGGAGGTCCGCGCGGCCGAGGAGCGCCGCGCGGAGGCCAAGGAGGGCATCGGCGTGGCCACGCAGGCCCTCGCGCAGGCCCGCGAGGAGGAGAAGGCCGCGCGCCGGCAGCTCTCCGAGGTGGAGGTTGAGCGCGCGAGCCTGGAGAAGCTCGACCGCGCCGCCAGCGACGCCTCCCCTCTGGTGGCGCGCGTGGCCAAGGAAAAGGTCGAGGCCATCGCCGCGCGCGTGGGCGGCCTCATCGAGGCCCCGCGCGAGCTCGAGGGCCTGGTCGAGCAGCTGCTTGGCGAGGACGTCGAGGCCTTTGTGGTGGACGGCGCCGAGAGCCTGGCCGACGTGGCCGCCTGCGCGCTTGAGAACGCCGGGGCCGCCGGGCAGGCGCTCGTGGTCTCGCGCGAGGTGGCCGCGCCGGCGCCTGCGGACGCGGCCGGCTACCGGCTGGTCGAGCGCCTTTCGGTGCGCGAGGGTTACGGCGCGGTGGTGGGCGCGCTTCTGGGCTCTTTCTACGTGGTGGACACGCTCGAGGAGGCGCTGGCCGCCCCGGCGGTGCCCGGCGTGGTGTACGTGACGCCCGAGGGCGCGCGCGTGAGCCGCGGGGGAGCGGTGCGCGTGGGTCAGGCGACCGACCGCGCCGCGGGCGTGCTCGAGCGCAAGCGCCGTATCCGCGAGCTTGCCGACGTGCAGCCCGAGCTCGAGGTGCGCGCCGAGCGCGCCACAGAGCATGTGGAGGAGGCCCAGGAGGCCCTGGCAGCCGCGCGCGACAACGAGGCCGCCGTCACCGGCGATATCGCCCGCACCCAGGGCGAGCAAGCCTCCGTGCGCGCCGAGATCGGTCGGCTGGAGCAGCAGGTGACCCAGCTCATGTCCGAGCGCGCGCAGGTGGCGCGCCGTCGCGAGGAGGCGGGGCGTGCCGTGCGCGAGGCTGCCCCGCGCGTGGACGAGCTCACCGAGCGCCGCGACGAGGCCCTGGAGCGCGTGGCCGACCTGCAGGGCGAGCTCGAGGAGCGCAACGACGAGCTCGACCGCATCCGCCGCGACGAGACCGAGGCGTCCTCGTCGCTCTCCGAGGTGAAGGTGCGCCACGCCCAGGCCGCCGAGCGGCTGCGCAGCCTCGAGCGCCGCGAGCCCGAGCTGGCCAACCGCCTCTCCGGCATCGACCGCCGGATCAAGGCCACCACGGCCTCTGCGCGCTCGCTGGAGATCCTGCGCCTGCGCGTCGACCCGCTCTACGAGCGCTACCAGGCGCTTTCCGAGCGCGCCGAGGACTGGGCCGCCCGTTTGCGCGACCAGTCGCGCATCGCTGAGACCGACTCGGACTCGCTGAAGAAGACCATCGAGCGCGCCCGCGGCGAGGCCAAGGACGCCCATGACGAGCTCGAGCGCGCCCAGGGCGCCGAGAGCCGCGTGAACGTGGAGCGCGGCAAGCTCGAGGTGCAGGTGGAAAACGCCATCAAGGCCATCACGCAGGACGGTACGGTGGTTCTCGAGGAGGCGCTGAAGCTGCCGGCGCCCGAGGATCCGGAGGCCTGCCAGCGCGAGCTTGCCCAGCTGGTGAAGAAGATCAACAACCTGGGCCCCGTGAACCAGGTGGCCATGGAGGAGTACGAGCGGCTGAAGGGGCGCGCGGACTACATCGAGGAGCAGCTGGCCGACCTCGAGAGCGCCCGGCACGCCCTCACCAAGATCACCGCGGCCATCGACCGCAAGATGAAGCGCCAGTTCCTCGTGACCTTTGAGAAGGTGGACGAGAACTTCCGCGAGATCTTCTCGATGCTCTTCCCTGGCGGCAACGCCCACCTGGAGATGACCGACCCCGAGCACCCGGCGGACACCGGCATCGAGGTGGTGGCGCAGCCGCGCGGCAAGCGCATCGCCAAGATGACGCTCATGTCGGGCGGCGAGAAGAGCCTGACGGCGCTGGCGCTGCTGTTCGCGGTGTACCGCACGCGCACGGTGCCCTTCTACGTGCTCGACGAGGTTGAGGCGGCGCTCGATGACGCCAACCTCTCCAAGCTGCTGGACGCCATCGACGTGCTGAGGCGCACCACGCAGCTTATCGTGATCTCGCACCAGCGCCGCACGATGGAGGACGCCGACGTGCTGTACGGTGTCTCCATGCAGGCCGACGGCGTGAGCCGCGTGATCAGCCAGAAACTGGACCGTACGACCGGCAAGGTGGTGAACGCGTAACATGGGACTGTTCGATTCTCTTAAGCGCGGGTTGGAGCGCAGCCGCGAGGCGCTGAACGAGGTCTTCTACTTCGGCGGCGAGGTGACCGAGGAGTTCTGGGAGGACCTGGAGGACACGCTCGTGATGGGCGACATGGGCGCCGAGGTGGCCATCCAGGTATCCAACGACCTGCGCGACGAGGCGGCGCGCAAGAACCTCAAGACCGCCCCGCAGCTGCGCGAGGCCCTGGCCAAGCGCTTGGCGCAGGACTTCAAGCAGCCCGAGCACGACCCCTTTGCCGACACGCCGTCGTGCGTGCTGTTCGTGGGAATCAACGGCGCGGGCAAGACCACCACGGTGGGCAAGATCGCCCATGCCATGGCGCATGCGGGCAAGTGCGTGGTCATCGGCTCGGCTGACACGTTCCGTGCCGCCGCCATCGAGCAGCTCGACGTGTGGGGCGAGCGCGCGGGCGTGCCGGTGGTGAAGCGCGAGCGCGGCGCCGACCCGGCGAGCGTGTGCTACGACGTGCTCGACGCCGCCGACGCGCACGGCGCCGACCTGGTGCTCATCGACACGGCGGGGCGCCTGCACACTTCCGAGGAGCTCATGCGCGAGCTTGCCAAGGTGGTTAACGTGACGCGCAAGCGCGCGGCCAAGTGCGCTGCCGGCCCCATGCCGGTGAGCGTGGTGCTGGTGATCGACGCCGGCACCGGCCAGAACGGCCTGGCGCAGGCCGAGGAGTTCAACCAGGCGCTGGGGCTCGACGGCGTGGTTCTCACCAAGCTGGACGGCACCGCCAAGGGCGGCATCGCGCTGGCGGTTGCCCACAAGCTGGGGCTGCCGATCTTGCGCGTGGGCGTGGGCGAGCAGGTTGAGGATCTGCAGCCCTTCGACGCGCTCGACTTCTGCCGGGCCCTGGTGGGCGCTGACGAGAAGTAGCGTCCTGCCGCGCCGCTCCGGCCGCGGGCGAGAAGAGCATCCAAGTGACCGCTGTGGGCGGGTTTCTCGTTTGCGCGAGTCCTGCGGGCGAAAACGGAGCTCATACGAAGCGCGTGGGCGAGAATTGCGTTCGTACGATCGTAATTCTCGCCTACGCGGCTTATAAGGGCCTTTTTATGCCTTTAGGCGTTGCGAAGGCCCGGCCGATAGGGCACGATGCGTCTTTTTGCGCGCCGAGGTGCCCTGCGCTTCGGCGCTTCTCATGCGTCAGGTTCGTATCAGCGCACCTTTCGCCCAACGCTGTCGTATCAGTGCGCCTTTCGCCCATCTGCTTCGTATCAGCTTCAATTTCGCCCATGAGCTTCTGCTTTGCTCGTCGGTGGTCGCGACGCTGGCGGCCAAGATGCCAGGCCGTGCAATTCTTGCGATTGGTCGATATGTTGTCCGCTAAAGCTGGGCGGGCCTGCGTTAGCCGCTGCTTTGACATTGAGTCTCAGCTTGGTCGCTCCAACGGTGTGCAAAACTCGATTTTCCGGCATTTACGCGTCGTCTTGGCGACCAACTTCATCTTACCTGCGAGAAGAGCGTTTAACCGCATGCCCTGCGGCCGCCGCTCATCGTGCGCCTGCCGCTGCGTTGATCGCGTGAGCCCCGCCGCCTCAATGACCTTCCTGCGCGCGCTGCTGCGGTACAATAAATCTATCTGCGGCGGCGCCACGTCGCGTCGCTTTGCCCCGATCTTCTCGCCAAGGAGCGTAGACGCATGTTCAACAACCTGTCCGATCGACTGAACGACACGTTCGACAAGCTGCGCGGCAAAGGCAAGCTCACGGAGTCCGACATCGACACCGCCATGCGCGAGATCCGCATGGCGCTGCTCGAGGCCGACGTGAACTTCAAGGTCGTGAAGGCGTTTGTCGCCCGCACCAAGGAGCGGTGCCTCACCGCCGAGGTCATGGAGTCGCTCACGCCGGCGCAAAACGTTGTGAAGATCGTGCTGGACGAGATGATCGAGCTTCTGGGCTCCACCGAGAGCAAGCTCGTGCTCTCCAGCCGCATCCCCAACGTGATCATGCTCGTGGGCCTGCAGGGCTCGGGCAAGACCACGGCGGCGGTGAAGCTCGCCTACCTGCTCAAGAAGCAGGGGAAAAGCCCGCTGCTCGCCGCCTGCGACGTGTACCGCCCCGCCGCGGCCGACCAGCTGGCCACGCTCGGCGGCGAGATCGGCGTGCCGGTGTTCCGCGGTGACGGAGCGCACCCGGTTCAGATCGCGCAGGACGCCATCCGCGAGGCCGTTGACCATATGCGCGACGTGGTGATCGTGGACACCGCCGGCCGCCTGCAGATCGACGAGCAGATGATGCAGGAGGCCGTGGACATCAAGCGCGCCGTGAAGCCCGACCAGGTGCTCATGGTCGTGGACGCCATGACCGGCCAGGACATCGTGAACGTGGTCAGCACCTTCGCCGAGCGCACCGACTTCGACGGTGTGATCATCTCCAAGCTCGACGGCGATGCCCGCGGAGGCGGCGCGCTTTCCGTGCGCGAGGTTACCGGCAAGCCGATCAAGTTCGTCTCGATGGGCGAGAAGCCCGACTCGCTGGAGGTTTTCAACCCCGAGCGCATGGCCAAGCGCATCCTCGGCATGGGCGACGTGGTGGGCATCATCGAGAAGGCCCAGGAAATGGCCGATGCCGAGCAGATGGAAGCTGCCGAGCGGATGCTGCGCGAGGGCTTTACGATGAACGACATGCTCGACCAGATGCGGATGATCAAGAAGATGGGCGGCGCCAAGTCCATTCTGGGGCTTCTGGGCAACCAGGTGACCCGTCAGGTGGGCAACGTTGACGAGAGTGTCTTCACCAAGAACGAGGCCATCATCCTGTCTATGACCAAGCAGGAACGCAACCAGCCCAAGACCATCAACGGCCAGCGCCGCGCCCGCATCGCACGCGGCTCGGGCACGAGCGTGCAGGACGTGAACGCCCTCATCAAGCAGTGGGGCGAGATGAACAAGATGATGGGCAAGATGCGCACCATGGCCCAGCAGATGGGAGTGGGCGGCAAGAAGGGCCGCAAGGGTAAGAAGATGCGCATGCCCAAGATCCCCGGCATGGGCGGCATGCCCGGTGGCGCGGGGATGGACATGAACGCCCTGCGCGAGATGGAAAAGCAGATGCGCAAGCTGCAGGGCGGGAAGTAACCCTGAGCACGGCTTGTTGTGTTGCAGCGGC
>CALUOP010000007.1 GCA_944322305.1 uncultured Coriobacteriaceae bacterium
CGGCGCCGCCCCTCGCGCCCGCGCGCCTGCCCGCGCCGGCGCCCCGGCCGGCCGCGCGCCAGTTTAGGCGCGGCCTAGGCTGGCGCTTCGCTATCCTTAATGCTACAAGTGAATATACCTGTCTGCTTACTGAATTACCTGCGGATTTATCTAAGCTGCGCTTCTCGTCCAAAAGTGGCATTCCCCTCAGGCAAACCGCATTTCCTGCCCCCGAACATGCGGGGTCGGTGTAAAATTCTTAGATTGAATGGCGATTCTGTGTTTGCTCAAAGACGGTATATCGCTAACGTATCGGTTCTCTGAAAACAGAGGGGGAGAGCATGGGACTCATAGCGTTTCTCATCGCTGCGCCGCTTGTAACGGCAGTCCTGCTGATGCTGTTCCGAAGCGACTCGGCGCGTCGTGTTATCACCTCGGTCGCCGCAGTGGTTATCGGCCTGGCGTCGGTGGCGTTTGCTGTCACGTACATGGCGGGTGGTCTCACGTACTTCGGCTTGCCGCAGGGGGTTACCTTCACGGTGTCGTGGGTGATGACTGCGGTTGACATCGTGCTGTGCGCGGTGATCCTGTGGTTCGCGGTGCGGTACAAGAACCGTATCGCGCTGGTGCTCGGCCTGATCCAGACGGTGGGCGTTATCGTGTTTGCGAACATGACGCTTTCCGAGGGCGCCGAGCATATGCTCGAGCAACCGCTGTACCTCGATCAGCTGTCGGTGATCATGGTGCTTATCGTGGGCCTGGTAGGCAGCGCTATCTGCGTGTACGCCCTGGGCTACATGCGCGACTTCCAGCATCACGAGCCGGCTGACGCGCCCGATCGCCGTCACTTCTTCAGCGCGCTCATGTTCCTGTTCCTAGCGGCCATGTTCGTGATCGTGCTCTCCGACAACCTCGAGTGGATGTTCACCGGCTGGGAGATCACCACCACGTGCTCCTTCCTCATGATCGGTTACACCCGCACGTCCGAGGCCATCAAGAACTCCTTCCGTCAGATCAACCTCAACATGATCGGCGGCATTGCGTTCCTGGCGGCGCTGATCATCGTGCACCTGAGCGGCATCCCCATGAGCCTGTCCGCGCTTATCGCGCTGGGCGGCACCGTGGCGGCTCCGCTGCTCATCTTCCCGGTGATCCTGCTTTCGGTTGCCGGCCTCACCAAGGCCGCGCAGATGCCGTTCCACACTTGGCTGCTCGGCGCCATGGTTGCTCCTACGCCCACCTCGGCGCTGCTGCACTCTTCCACCATGGTTAAGGCCGGCGTCTTCCTGCTTGTGAAGCTCGCCCCGCTGTACGCGGTTTTCCCGGCTGCTTCCGCCATGGTGGTCACCATCGGCGGCGTCACCTTCGTGCTGTGCTCGTTCATGGCCATCAGCCAGAGCAACGCCAAGCGCGTGCTGGCCTACTCCACCATCGCCAACCTCGGCCTCATTGCCGCCTGCGCTGGTGTGGGTACCGCCGAGGCCGTGTGGGCTGCTATCTTCCTGATCATCTTCCACACGGTTTCCAAGTCGATCCTGTTCCTGTGCGTCGGCACCGTGGAGCACCGCATCGGCTCGCGCAACATCGAGGACATGGACGGCCTCTTCAGCCGCCTGCCGCACCTGACCCGCTTCATGATGCTCGGCATCCTCGGCATGTTCGTGGCGCCGTTCGGCATGCTCATCTCCAAGTGGGCCACGCTCGTTTCCTTTGCCGAGACGGGCAACGTCCTGTTCCTGATCCTTCTGGCCTTCGGCTCTGCGGCCACCTTCTTCTTCTGGGCCAAGTGGATCGGCAAGCTCTCCGGCGTTTCCCAGAAGGCTGAGAACGTCGAGAAGGGTGTGCATCGCTCCGAGTGGGTTGCTATCGGCTTCATCGCCCTGTGCCTGCTCGGCTGCTGCCTGGGCCTGCCGGCCATCTCGCTCAACGTGGTCTCGCCCTACCTGCTGCAGACCTTCGGGTCCAACCCGCAGTTCATCGGCGTTGACAACATGCTCATCATGGTCGTCATCGTTGCCTTTATCGCCATCGTGCTGCTCACGCCCTTCGGCCGCACGCACAAGCGCCGCGTGGGCGTGTACCTGGCCGGTGCCACCGTCCAGAGCGACGACCGCACCTATCTGGGCTCCATGGAGCGCAAGATGACCTCCTCCAAGCGCAACTGGTACCTGGAGGACATCTTTGGCGAGAACGTCATCTCCAACGTGGGTACCGTGGTGTGCCTGGGCGTGCTCGTCATCGCTTTCGGCGCCTCTCTGGTGCTGAGCCCGATGTTCCTCGCCGGCGGCACGTTCATGGTCGACCGCGAGGTGCTGCTCGTCGGCCCGGATCTGTGGGGCCTGCTGCTGGGCATCGTGGTCTTCGCCATCTGCGCGCCGGTTATCGGCTGCCTGCTTGACGGCCTGGACCGCAAGATTTCCGCGCACATGCAGGGCCGTGTGGGTCCGCGCATCCTTCAGCCGTACTACGACATGCGCAAGCTCCTCTCCAAGGAGCAGGTCTCCGTCAACCAGGTTGACGAGGCGTACGTCACCTGCGCGCTTATCTTCGCCATTATCGCCGGCGGCATGTTCATCTCGGGCTCCAACCTGCTGATGACCATCTTCCTGGTGACGCTGGCCACGCTCTTCGTGATCATCGCCGCCTACTCCGCGCGCTCCCCGTACGCCGATACCGGCGCTGACCGCGAGTGCCTGCAGGTCATGTCCTACGAGCCCATGCTGCTCATCATGTCTGTGGGCTTCTTCGTGGCCACCCAGTCCTTCGACACGGCGAGCCTGCTTCAGCTTGACGGCCCCATCATCTGGACCAACATCCCGATCTTCTTGGGCCTGCTGTTCATCCTCACCATCAAGCTGCGCAAGAGCCCGTTCGACCTCTCCTACAGCCACCATGCGCACCAGGAGATCGTCAAGGGCATCACCACCGAGATGAGCGGCCGCACCCTGGCCAAGGTCGACATCATGCATTGGTGCGAGACCGTGCTGTTCCTGCTGTGGGTGGGTATGTTCTTCGTGTGGTCCAACCCTGCCTCCATCGTGCTGGCGATCGTGGTCATGGCGGTGGCGTGGTTCTTCGAGGTGTGGATCGACAACAACTTCGCCCGCGTGAAGTGGCAGACCTGCCTCAAGTCCGCGTGGCTGGTGGCGCTGGTCATGGGCGTCGTCAACCTGTTCCTCGTCCTCATCACCCCGTTCATCTAAAGGGAGCCGTCTTATGGGTTATTCTTCCAAGTCACCCTGGCTCATCCATTACGATGGGTCGAGCTGCAACGGGTGCGACATCGAGGTGCTCGACAGCATGATGCCGCTGTACGACATCGAGCGCTTCGGCATCATCAACACCGGCAACCCCAAGCACGCGGATATCTTCCTCGTGACGGGTTCGGTGAACCATCAGAACATCAGCGTGGTCAAAGAGATCTACGATCAGATGCTCGAGCCCAAGGTCGTGGTGGCCTGCGGTATCTGCGCCTGCACTGGCGGCGTTTTCCGCGACTGCTACAACGTGATCGGCGGCGTTGACAAGGCCATCCCGGTGGACGTGTATGCACCCGGCTGCGCCGTGCGTCCCGAGACCATCATCGACGCCGTGCTGAAAGCCGTTGACATCTTGGACGAGAAGGCCAAGAAGCTGAAGGCCGAGAAGGGGAGGGGCTAATGTACACCGTTGAGTTCGTGGAGTGCCCCCTGGGCGATCTTCTCACTCGCGTGCAGTCGCTCAAGCACGAGGGCCTGCGCTTTGTGCAGCTCTTTGCCGAGAAGCCCGAGGCCGGTATGGACCTCGTGTACACCTTCTACGACGTGGTGAACGACAACGCGCTGAACCTCGTGGTGAACGGCATCACCGAGGAGAGCGAGGTGCCCTCCATCCAGGGGCTGTACTTCGCGGCGTTCTCCTACGAGAACGAGGCGCACGACCTGTACGGCGTGAACTTTGTCAACATGAAGCTCGACTTCGGCGGACACTTCTTCAACGTGGGCATCGACGCGCCCATGGCCATCATCTCGCCCGAGCAGAAGGCCGCGCGCGAGAAGGCCGCCAAGGCCAAGGCCGCTGCCGCCGCCAAGGCTGCCAAGGCCGCCAAGGAGGCTGCCGAGAAGGCTGCCGCCGGCGACGCCGCGCCCGCTCCCAAGCCCGCCGCGATGACGGAGGAGGAGCGCGCCAAGAAGATGGAGGAGAAGCTCGCCGCCATGGATCCCGAGAAGGCAGCGAAGGTGCGTGCGGCCCTGGCCGCCCAGGCGGCGAAGAAGGCCGCCAAGAAGGACGGTGAGTAAGCTATGGCACGTAAGACCATTCTCCCCTTCGGCCCGCAGCACCCGGTGCTGCCCGAGCCGGTTCATCTGGATCTGGTGGTAGAGGACGAGCACGTCATCGAGGCTATCCCGCAGATCGGCTTCGTGCATCGCGGTCTGGAAAAGCTCGTTGACACGCGCGACTACAACCAGTTCGTCTACATCGCCGAGCGCGTTTGCGGCATCTGCTCGTTCGGTCACGGCTACGGCTACGCCAGCGCCACCGAGCACCTGATGGGCCTCGAGATCCCGCGCCGCGCCCAGTACCTGCGCGCCATCCTCGAAGAGCTTTCGCGCATCCACTCGCACCTGCTGTGGCTGGGCCTTCTCGCCGACGCCTTCGGCTTCGAGAGCCTGTTCAACCACTGCTGGCGCCTGCGCGAGACCGTGCTCGACATTTTCCAGCGCACCTGCGGCGCGCGCATCATCCTGTCCATCGTGATCGTGGGCGGCATGGCTCACGACATCGACGACTCCGAGCTCAAGGCCATCTGCGAGAAGCTCGACACGCTCAAGCGCGACTACCGCGAGATCGTTGACACGATGATGAACGACACGTCGGTCAAGAGCCGCCTGTGCGGCGTGGGCTATATCTCCTTCGAGGACGCCATGGAGCTCTCCATGGTGGGCCCGTTCGCCAAGGCTTCCGGCATCGAGCACGACATGCGCACCACCGGCTTCGACGCCTACGGCGACCTGGACCACTTCGAGCCCATCATCTCCAACGAGTGCGACTGCTACGGCCGCTGCAAGGTTCGCTGCGCCGAGGTGTACCAGTCCATCGACATCATCAAGGAGCTCGTCTCCAAGATCCCGCACGACGGCATCGGCGGCAAGCCGGGCCCCAAGATGGTTCCGCCGGAGAACGGCCAGAGCCACGTGCTCATCGAGCAGCCGCGCGGCGAGGCGTTCTACTACGTGCGCGGAAACGGCACCAAGAACATCGAGCGCTTCCGCATGCGCACGCCCACCTCGCAGAACCTCGCCGGCATGGTGCGGGCGCTGCAGGGCGTCGAGGTCGCCGACGTTCCGATGATCATCCTCACCATCGACCCCTGCATCAGCTGCACGGAAAGGTAGGCCGCCATGGGAAGTTTCAAACTGGGAAAGATGACCATGCGGTCGCTGTTCAGCAAGCCCGCCACGGTTCGCTACCCCTACGAGAAGCGCGACATCGAGAAGCTCTTCCCGCACATGCGCGGCCACGTGGTCAACGACATGGACGTGTGCATCCTGTGCGGCATGTGCCAGCGCGCCTGCCCGGTGGGTGCCATCACCGTCGACCGCAAGAACGGCGACTGGACGATCGACCAGTATCGCTGCATCCAGTGCGCCCACTGCGTGCACGAGTGCCCCAAGAAGTGCCTCTCCATGGACGTGCATCCGGCTGAGGCCACCACGGAGCTCTACGTGACCAAGGAGCACAAGGACATGCCGGCTCCTGCGGCCAAGAAGCCCGCTGCGGGTGCTGCCGCCGGCGCTGCGAAGCCGAAGCCCAAGCTCACCCCCGAGCAGGAGGCGCGCGTGGCCGAGGCCCGCAAGAAGGCTGCGGCTAAGAAGGCCGCCGCTGCCAAGGCAGCCGCTGAGGGCGAGTCTGCGGAGGCGTAAGCCTGCGGGTTCATGCACGGAAGAACACAAGCGCCGGGATCTCGTGCGAGGTTCCGGCGCTTTTGCGTTGTGTGGCAGGCTTGCGTAGTGCGGTGGTCTCGCGTCGCGCTTGCGTCGGCAGCGCTCCGTAGCGGGGTGGGGCATGGCGCTGCGTGGCTCGCGGCGGCGCGCGTGGAGCGGCAAGGTGCGGCGGCAGCTCGCGGCGGGACGGAGCCGCTGGATGCGGCAACGTGATTTCGCCCTTCGCGTGTCAGGTGCTTGCGGGGAGTGGCGGCCCTGCGGTACCGTTTTGACAACGGACAGTGCTTCTCGCCTTGGGGAGAAGCGTCACAACGGGGGAGGAAGGCATGAAGTACCAGGAGATAGGCCAAAGCGGCGTCACCGGCTCGCGCGTGGCGCTGGGCGTAATGCGCATCGGCGGCAAAACGCGCGAGGAGGCGGCCGAGGTGGTGCAGACCGCGCTCGACTGCGGCATCGACTTCTTCGACACCGCCGACATCTACGGTGCCGGCCGCAGCTCTATGATGCTCGGCCAGGCGCTGCGCGACGTGGGTGTGCCGCGCGAGCAGGTGAAGGTGCAGACCAAGTTCGGCATCTTCATGGATCACGAGCTCAAGTACACCACGCGCTACGACTTCTCGCACGACCACCTCATGGAAGCGCTTGACCTGGAGCTCGAGCTGCTGCAGACCGACTACGTTGACTTTGCGCTGCTTCACCGTCCCGACCCGCTGGTTGACCTCGAGGAGCTCGCCGACACGTTTGCGGAGATGGCGGACGCCGGCAAGGTGCGTCACTTTGGCGTGAGCAACATGGGGCCGTGGCAGGTCGAGATGCTGCAGGCCGCGGTTGGCCAGCGCTTGGAGGCCAACCAGCTCCAGTTTGGCCTCATGCACACGCACGCCATCCAGGCGGGCCTGCACGTGAACATGGAGGACGAGGCGAGCCTGGACCACGACGGCGGTGTCATCGAGCATGCGCGCCTGCGCCATATGACCATTCAGGCGTGGAGCCCCTTTCAGTACGGCACCTTCGAGGGGTGCTTCATCGACAACGAGAAGTTCCCGCAGCTCAACGCCAAGCTCGACGCGCTCGGCGGCGAGGTGGGCGCCACCAAGGAGGCGGTGGCCACCGCGTGGATCCTGCGCCATCCGGCAAAGATGCAGGTGGTGTGCGGCTCCATGACGCCTGAGCACATCAAGAACGCCTGCGCCGGCGCCGACGTTGAGTTCACCCGTCAGCAGTGGTGGGATCTCTACTTCGCCGCGGGGAACGATCTGCCGTAAACGGTAAGGCGCGCGGGCACAGCGTCGTCCAACGGAAGGCGGGCCGCAAGCACCTGATGCTTGCGGCCCGCTTGTTTCGTTGCGGAGCTTGTCGTTTTATCGGGCTGCTCCTGATTGGTATTTGTAGAGCAAGCGTTCAAACGCAAGGATGCAGCAGCCGGTAAAGCTTCCCGGCTCATAGTTCATGGAGTCAAGGGGCTGGTCATCTTCAACCAGGAAAACCATGTCGGCCAGACGCGCGACCGTGCTGTTGGCGTTTCCAACAAACGCTGCAAGGGGGATGTCGTGGTCGCAACACTCCTCGGCGGTGCGTACCGTGGCTTTGGTCATACCTGATTTCGATACCACTATGACCATGGCGAGCTGCTCGGCGAGGCCGTGGATGAACTGATCCGAGTCAAGATAGCTTTGCTCGACTACCGGGTATCCGCGTCCCAGCAGTTTATGCTGCATGTATTCGCTGATGAGGTGGGAATATCCTTCACCTTTGATGCCAACCAAGCGCCTCGTACCGAGTAGCGCATAGAAACGCTCTTTTGCTTCGTTGCTGTACGTGAGGTTTGCGCGCAGTTCTTTAGATGAAATGATGCTGTGACGATTGCTGCCCTCGCTGATACGCAATCCGTACACCATCTCGCGAAAACCGCCATAGCCGAGCTTTTTCGCCACGCGTGTGACGGTAGTCATGCTGGTGAAGCAGGCATCGGCAACCTGTCGTATGGAAGCGGGCTCTCCTTCTGACGCGCAGCTCACTAAGTAGTTCAGCACGTTCTCTTCGGTGCTTGTTAGATTGATGTTGGGGAAGAGCTTCTCAGCTTTGGATTCTTCTTTCATCAAACCGTTGCCCCTTTCTACCCCATTGCTGGCGTGGCTGGTCATACGGAAGATGGCTGTACGTAGCGTTGGCCCCGCCCGTCAATCGTACCATCGCATGTTGCAAGCGTGAATATTCACGTAAAGATGAGGCCGTGTCACGTGAATTGGCGCGCCGCAAAAAAGTAGAATGCAGGATATCGACGATAACCGCAGATAATCGCACCGGTGCGGAACATATCTGGAGCAACGTACACGCAACAATAGAGGGAGGAAGTGTCGCTGTGAAAGAAAAATCTGTCGCGGGTAAGCACCGCATCGGTATGGCTGAGTTCCAGCGGTTCGGCGGAGCCATGCTCACCCCTGTGCTCTTCTTCATGTTCTCGGGCATCGTGGTCGCCATTACGTCGGTGTTGGTCAACCCCATGATCGTGGGCGACATAGCAACCGAGGGAACCGTTTGGTATGGATTCTGGACAACCGTGAACAACGGCGGTTGGACGGTCTTCAACAACATGGAGATCCTCTTCGCCATCGGTCTGGCTTACGGCTTGTCTAACGAAGCCAAGGGTCGCGCCGCTCTTGAGGCCTTCGTTCTCTACATGACCTTCAACGTGTTCGTCAACAACATCTTGACGTTCTTTGGGGGGACCTTTGGCATCGATCTTGCTACGGCGGAGACGGGCGTCAAGGCGATCGGCGGTGTCCAGACGCTCGATACGGGCTTCTTAGGGGCCATCTTCGTAGCGGCAGTTATCGTGTTCCTGCACAACCGCTTCTTCAACAAGCGCCTGCCCGAGTGGCTGGGCATCTTCCAGGGCTCTGCGCTGGTTGCTGCTGTTGGCTTTCCGGTCATGTTGGCCCTGGCGTTCCTGTTCTGCCTGGTGTGGCCCACTATTCAGATGGGCATCAACTCACTGCAGTACTTCATGTCAAACGCCGGTCTTGTGGGTGTGTGGCTCTACACCTTCCTGGAGAAGGCGCTGCTTCCCACGGGCCTTCATCACTTCATCTACTCGCCGTTCCAGTACGGCCCCGCGGTTGTTGAGGGCGGCATCACCTACTACTGGATGGAGCATCTGCAGGAATTCGCCACCTCGACGCAGGGTCTCACTACGATCTTCCCCGAGGGCGGCTTCCAGCTGCAGGGCCTGTCGAACTTCTTCGGCATCCCCGGCATTGCTTTGGCGTTCTACTTCACCTCTAAGAAGGAGAACCGTCCCAAGATGCTCGCACTGTGCATCCCGGGCGTTATCACGGCGGCGCTCTGCGGCATCACCGAGCCGTTTGACTACACGTTCCTGTTTGTTGCCCCGCCGCTGTTCTTTGTGCATGCATTCTTGGCTGCAAGCTTTGCTACGCTGCAGTATGCCCTCGGCCTTTCCGGCGATATGGGTGGTGGCCTCATCGACATCTTCGCCAAGAACATCATCCCCATGTGGCAGAACCATTGGGGCTCCTATGTGATGATGTTCCTCATCGGTGCCCTGTCGATTCTGGTGTACTTCCTGGTCTTCCGCTTCTTGATTCTGAAATTCAATTTCCAGACGCCGGGTCGTGGTCAGGACGTTGAGTTCCATACCAAGGCCGACTATCGCGAGAAGCTCGCAGCAGGTGCCGAGTCTGACGCCGGCTTCATGGATGAGGCTGCTGGCTACCTGGTGGCGTTCGGCGGTGCTTCGAACATCGCATCGGTCACAAACTGCATGACCCGCCTGCGCGTGTCGGTTAAGGACGTCTCGTTGGTGAAAGACGACGCGGCCTTCCAGGAGTGGGGCGCCAAGGGTGTGGTTCGCAACGGCGACGCGTTCCAGGTGATCGTGGGCCTGTCGGTTCCGCAGGTTACCGAGGCGTTTAAGAAGCTCGTTGAAGGGCGCGCGCCCATGCCTGAGGGCATCGAGGCCAAGTAAGTTCCAGGCGCGCCGCCGTGCTTTGCCGGCGGTGCGCCCCGCAAGGGGTTCGAAACGATAAGGAGCACGTAATGAAGTTGACGGTAATCGGCGGCGGCGGAGTGCGCTCGCTGTTCCTCGCGAAGAGCCTTGCCCAGCAGGCAAAGAAGCTGGGAATTACTTCGCTGGTCTTTATGGATAACGACGCTGACAAGCTCAGGATCTACGGCACGCTTGCGCGTCATGTGGCCACTATGCTCGAGCCGAGCGTTGAGCTGACCCTGACGGCCGATCCGGTCGAGGCAGTCCGTGACGCCGATTACGTGATCACGACCATTCGCGTGGGTGGTGACCACACGCGCGTGCGCGATGAGCGTATCGCCCTTTCGCGCAACGTCCTCGGCCAAGAGACTACGGGTGCCGCGGGCGTCTCGTTTGCCATGCGCTCCATTCCGGTGCTTGCCGAGTATTGCGAGCTCGTCAAGCGCTATGCCAGGCCTGGTGCGAAAGTCTTCAACTTCACCAACCCTGCCGGAGTTGTTTCTCAAGCCATGCACGATATGGGGTATGACTTTACCTACGGCATCTGCGACGCGCCAAGCGGCATGCTTCGCCAGTTCGCTGACCTGTACGGCGCTGATCCCGCCAACGTGCAGGGCGAGTGCTACGGCCTCAACCACCTGTCGTTTTTCTCGAGCATTACCATCGACGGCCGCGAGGTGGTGCCGGAGCTTATCGAGAACGACGAGGCGTACATCCACACGGATTTGCACTTCTTTGACAAGGATTTGGTGCGCAGTCGCAAGAGCATCCTCAACGAGTATCTCTACTACTTCTATTACCGCGAGCGTGCCGTCGAGAACATCCAGCGTGCGGGAATCACGCGCGGTGAGATGATCGAGGAGATTAACCGCAGCATGACGGCGGAGCTTGCAGGCGTTGACGTTGATAACGACTTTGACACGGCACTGGCGATCTACGAGAAGTGGTATGGAAAGCGCGAAAACGCTTACATGGCCAACGAGACGGGCATGAAGCGCGAAAAGCCTTGGAGCTTTGATGTGTTCAGCCCCGACGCCGGCGGTTATGCGGGTGTGGCCCTGCGTTATATCGAGCTTGAGCGTTCGGGGGAGCAGGGGAGCATGATCCTGTGTGCGCCGAACAACGGAGCCATCCCGACGCTCGAGAACGACGACGTCGTTGAGATCACTTGCGACGTCACGCCTGACGGTTGTACGCCGCACCGATTTGAGCTCGAGGATATTCCTGCCGGCAACCTGGAGCTTATCCGTCGCGTCAAGTATTATGAGCGGCTGGCCGCCCGCGGCATCGTGAACCGTTCTCGCGCCGACATCGTGGAGTGCCTGACCATGCACCCCTTGGTTAACTCGTACTCCCTTGCAACCGATTTGGCCGACCGCTATATCGAGCTGAACGAGCCGTATATCAGCGGGTGGAAGTAACGTCGGGCGCAGCGTGTTTTTGTAGCGTTCACATTGATTTACAGAAAAGGGCGACAGCACATGCGCTGTCGCCCTTTCGCGTTTTTGGTGAGGTCTGGTTTGCGCGGTTAGGGGATGAGGTCGCGCAGCTTGGCCATGTCTGAGTCGGGGAGTTCGAAAGAGGCTGCGAGCCCGTTTACCGCGGTGACGTTTACCTGGATGACGTTGGAGTTCTCGTACAGAGTGAAGGTGCCGAGCTCCACACGCTGCACGCTCTCTTGGTCCTGCCCGGCCTTCTGGGTTTCGTTCTGCGTGAAGCGCAGCAGGTATTGGGCGGTGCCTTCGTCCGGATGGCTGGGCACGAGCTTCCAGGTGGTGTAGGTCAGGCCGTTCATCGTGTCGAGTAGGCCGTTGTCGCCGCCGTAGCTGGCGATGGTCGCGTTGCTGTTGAGGTCGACAACCTCCACGGTCTCGTCCTTGGAGGCCAGCGCGTCATCGCTCAGCATGCTGTGGAGCGCTTGGGGCAGGTTTGCTAGGTCGCTGATGGAAGAGCCGGCGTTGGCCAAGCTGCCCGCCATGCCGTCAAGGGCGTCGGCGATATCGGACTGTGCGCCGGAGAGCGCGTCGGTGACGTCTTGCGAGGCGTCCGACAGCTGGTTGGCGGCGTCGGACAGGGCGTCTTGCACGCTGGTGTTGGCGAGGTCGCCGACGGAGGCGCTGTTGCCGGTAATGACGCAGCCCGAAAGGCCGGCTACGGTGAGTGCGCAGCAGCCAACGATGATGAGGTGCGGCAGCCGGCGAGAAGCACGGTGCAGCGCCGTGCGCCTGCGCGGGCGGCAGGCGTCGATCGCGGCGGGCAGGGGCTTGGGAACGGTAGAGCCCTTGGCGTTTGGTGTGCGGGCGTCCGTGCTGTGGTGCATGGGAGCTCCAATCACCGAGGTTGTGAGGTTGCTTTTGTGCTGCTGCCCCTACTATATCCGCGGAGACAAGCGAAAACGCAGCGTTAAGGCTATCGCAAGCAAAGCTTAAGCGGGCTGCCCGGCGATCGGTAGAGGCAGGTCGACAGCCGGTTTGGGGCACGGCGGCGCGGCTGTGCGAAGGGTCGGGGTGGTTGCCCGCACTGGTGGCATGTAAGCGTTCGGCTGGGCGGCTGGCCTGCGCGCGGAGGGTCAGTTGGTCGCCTTGTCGACATGCAAGGTCGCGGTTGGTCGCTGTTCCGACATCGGCCGAGCGGTTAGGAGCTGCGGCGGCATCTAATTCCCGATATTCTGGGGGATAGATGCGCTTTGCGCGACCAACCGCTTCTTAGACGTCGGATCAGCGTTCAACCGAGGCCTTAGATGACGGAGTGGCGGACAGAAATCGCTTAGATGTCGTTCTCGCGGGCAAGCGGGAAGGGCGCGCCAGCCTTGCGTGACGCATCCGCGACCAACCGAAATCTTATCGGACAGAATCGCGAGCGGAAATCTCTTAGCGGTCGTTTCCGCGACCAAATGGGAGGGCTGCTGAAGGCTTGCAGGTCGTATCTGCGGGTAACCGAAACACTGGCGGCCGGAATCGCGGGTGGATGTTGCGTGGGAGTCATTCTCGCGATCAACCGGGGAGGGGCCAGCGGCCTTGGACGACAAGATCGCAGGAAGCTGAGCCGAGGGGCTTTGAGGTCGTGGAGAGCGTCGACGCTATAGTTAAAAGAAAAGCACTCCGTGCGGGATTCCCTTGTTTAAAGCCGGGCGTAAGGCGTATCATCCCCTAGCGGTAACACGATTTGATCCATTCGTAACACTGATGGCCTGCTATGTGCCTGGCGCAAGGGGAGGAGCACCATGGGGAAGCAGGGATCGTCGCTCTTATCGACCAGCGGCGCGGCGGCATCTGCGCCGGCTGTCGGCACGGCATCGCCCGCGTCGACTGGTGCCGCGGCATCGCCCGCCTCGTCTGCGCCGGTTGACGACGCGGCTGCGGCAGCTCGTGCTCGCGCCTGCGCCAACGCTCGCGTCGCGCCGCTTACTCGTCGCGGCTTCGTGGGCGCAGCGGCGACAGTCGCAGCCGCCGCGGCGGCAACGCTTGCAGGCTGCGGCAACAACGCGGCAGGTCGAGCGGGCTCCTCGCAAGCCGCCGCCTCTGCGGACACCACCCAGGTGATTATCGCCATGGACCCGGCCAGCGAGCCGGCGGCGGGCTTCGACCCCACGCAGGCCTGGGGCTGCGGCGAGCACATGCACGAGCCGCTGATCCAGTCAACGCTCATCGTCACGGACGAGAACCTCGGCTTCAAAAACGACCTCGCAACCGAGTACGCCTGCTCGGACGACCTGCTCACCTGGACGTTCACCATCCGCGACGACGTGGTCTTCTCCGACGGCGAGCCGCTCACCGCGCGCGACGTGGCCTTTACCGTAAACCAAGTCAAGCGCACGCCCTCCTCGCAGGTTGACCTCTCCATGGTGGAGGGCGCTGAGGCACTGAGCAACACGGTGGTCGAGATCCACCTGACCAAGCCGTACAACGCGCTGCTCTATACGCTGGCGGTGCTGGGCATCGTGCCCGAGCACGCTTACGGCGACACCTACGGTGCCGAGCCGGTGGGTTCGGGCCGCTACATGCTGGAGCAGTGGGACCGCGGCCAGCAGGTTATCTTTGCGGCCAATCCGCGCTACTACGGCGAGGCACCCAAGATGCAGCGCGTGGTGGTGGTCTTCATGGACGAGGACGCCGCCGTGGCAGCGGTGCAGGCCGGCCAGGTTGACATCGCCTACACCTACGCCACGCACGCGGGTCAGACGGCGCAGGGCTACGAGCTCGTGAGCTACGCCACGGTGGACAGCCGCGGCGTGTCGCTGCCGGTGATCCCCGCCGGTGCCTCCCGCACGGTGGACGGCGACCTTTCCTACCCCGCGGGCAACGACGTGACCTGCGACCTTGCCGTGCGCCAGGCCATTAACCTGGCCGTTGACCGCCAAGCCATGATCGACGGCGTGCTGGCCGGCTACGGCCACGCGGCCTACAGCGTGTCCGACGGCACCCCATGGGCCAGCGCCGCCATGCAGGTTGAGCAAGATCTGGGCAAGGCCCGCCGGGTGCTTGACGAGGCGGGCTGGCAGCTCGGCCAGGACGACGTGCGCGAGAAGGACGGCCAGCGCGCCGCCTTTGACGTCTGGTACTCATCGGGCGACTCGGTGCGCCAGGCGCTTTCCAACGAGTTCGCCAACCAGCTGGCCGAGATCGGCATCGAGGTCACGCCGCGCGGCGGCAGTTGGGACGAGATCTACCCCGAGGAGTTCCGGACGCCCATCATGTGGGGCTGGGGCGCCAACAGCCCTGTTGACCTGTACAGCCTGAACTACAGCTCCTCCGAGGGCAACTACTCCTGCTACGCAAGCGCCACGTGTGACCAGTACCTCGACGCCGCGCTGGCCCAGCCCGAGGTCGAGCAGAGCTACGACTATTGGCAGCGCGCGCAGTGGGACGGCGAGGAGGGCTTTGCCCCGCAGGGCGACGCCACGTGGGTGTGGCTCGTGAACGTTGACCACCTGTACTTCAAGCGCACGGGCCTCAACGTTGCCGACCAGAAGCCGCACCCCCACGGGCACGGTTGGTCGCTTGCCAACAACGTGGATCAGTGGACCTGGTCCTAACGAGATGGATGGGGACGGGTTCACTTCAACCCAGGGATGGATGGGGACGGGTTCGTTTTGGCTCAGGATAACAAGAACAACAGCTACGGCGGTGCGCGGGAGCAGGCGGATGCCCGCAAGGCCTCGCGCCGCCCCGCCCGCCCACCGCGCCTGCCGTGGTGGGCGCGCGAGCTTGTGCGCTTTGCCCTGCTCATGGCGGCCACCAGCTTCGTGACGTTTGCGCTGGTGAGCCTCTCGCCCATAGACCCGGTGCAGGCCAACGTGGGGCAGGCGGCCTACGCGTCCATGACGCCGGAGCGCCGCGCCGAGATGGCGGCGTACTGGGGGGCCGACACGCCGCTTCTCGAGCGCTACGCGGCGTGGGCGGCCGGCGCGCTTACCGGCAACCTGGGGCTCTCGCTGCGCTTCAACGCGCCGGTGACCGAGGTTATCGCCCAACGCGCGGCGAGCTCGCTGGCGCTCATGGCAACGGCATGGGTGCTCGCCGGCGTGATCGGCCTTGCGCTGGGCGTCGCGGCCGGCGCCTGCCGCGACCGCCTGCCCGACCGGCTGGTGCGCGCGTATTGCTATCTCATATCGGCCACGCCCACGTTTTGGCTGGCCATGGTGGCGCTCATGGTGTTCGCGGTGATGCTGGGCTGGTTCCCCTTGGGCTTCTCGGCGCCCATCGGCGCGGCAGCCTCCAGCGTGACGCTTGCCGATCGGGCGTACCACCTGGTGCTCCCGGCGCTGGTGCTCTCGGTCACGGGGGTGGCCAACATTGCGCTGCACACGCGCGAAAAGGTGGTGGACGTGCTGCAAAGCGACTACGCCCGCTTCGCGCGGACGCGCGGCGAGGGCACGTGGGCCGTCGTGCGGCGCCATGGGCTGCGCAACCTGGTGATGCCCGCGCTGACCTTGCAGTTCGCCTCGATCAGCGAGATCTTCGGCGGCTCGGTGCTGGTGGAGCAGGTGTTCTCGTACCCGGGGCTGGGCCAGGCCGCGGTAACGGCAGGGCTGGGCGGCGACGCGCCGCTGCTGGTGGGGATCGCGCTGGCGTCCGCAGCGCTGGTGTTTGCGGGCAACCTCGCGGCCAACGTGCTGTACGGCGTGGTTGACCCGCGCGTGCGGGGAGGTGCGTCCCATGCCGTGCGATAAGCGCGAGAAGCGCACCCTCCTGCGCCCGCGGGCAGGCGCCCCCGCACCCGCGGCCAGAGGTGCTGCCGAGCCGAGCCCGGTGGCACCCAAGCCTGCGGCAGGAGACGCTGCGGCCACCGCGTCCGCATGCCCCGCCCTGCCCTTTGCCGCCCCGGCCCCTGAGCCCCCGCTCACGGTGTTCCACGCGCCCGCGCGCTGCGCGCTCGGCGGCAACCGCCGCCGTACGCTCGCTGCGCTTATCGCAGCCGCGACGGTGCTTGTCGCCGTTGTGGTTGCCGGCCGCATCTTGGCGCCGGCCGCGCAGGCAACCGACTTCTCCCAGGTGAACCTCGCCCCATGCCCGGCGCATCCGTTTGGCACCGACTGGATGGGGCGCGACATGCTCGCCCGCACGCTGGCGGGCCTGGCCACCTCGGTGCTGGTGGGGCTTGCGGCTGCGGTGGTTTCGTCGCTTATCGCCCTGGGGCTGGCGGCAGTGGCGGCGCTCGGCGGCCACCGCGCCGACGCAGCGGTTTCGTGGCTGATCGACCTGGTGATGGGCATCCCGCACATCGTGCTGCTCATCCTTGTCAGCTACGCGTTGGGGCGCGGCGCGGTGGGCGTTACCGTGGGCGTGGCGGTAACGCATTGGCCCAGCCTGGCGCGCGTGCTGCGTGCCGAGACCCTGCAGCTGCGAGCGCAGCCCTATCTGGCGCACGCCCGCGCGCTGGGCGTGTCGCGCTGGCGGATCTTTGCCGACCACCTGGTGCCCTACCTGCTGCCGCAGTACGTGGTGGGGCTGGTGCTGATGTTCCCGCACGCGATCCTGCACGAGGCGTCGGTGACGTTTCTGGGCTTCGGCCTGCCGCCCGAGCAGCCGGCCATCGGCGTGATCCTCTCCGAGGCCATGAGCTACCTCACGGCGGGTGCGTGGTGGCTCGCGGTGTTTCCCGGCCTGGCGCTGCTGGCCGTGGTGCTGCTGTTCGACCGCGTGGGCGCGGGCATCCGCCGCCTGCTCGACGCGCGCACCGTGCAGGAGTAGGTGCTTGGTTGGAGGTTGAGCGCAACGTGAGGGAGGTTTCTGTGGCCGAGAAGAGCAGACGCGCGTCGGAGTGCGCAGACGCGGCGGGAGAGCCCAAAGGCACGGCTTTAGCGCCGGCGGGGAAGCACGCGCGCGCCGCGCGGGCGTCCGGCGCGCAGGCGGCTGCGAATCCTGGCGTTTTGCCCGCCGCAGAGGCTCCGCGCGCCGCTCACCGCGCGCATGTGGACGCCGAGCGCCATCACCACCACACGCACGCCGCCGGCTCGCACCACCCGGGCGGGCACCACCTGCTTTCGGTGGAGCACCTGAGCGTGTCGTTTACCCTGTACGACCCTGCGGCGCCGTTTTTCAGCGCCCCGCGCGTGGAGAGCCGCGTGATAAACGATCTCTCGCTTTCGGTGCACGCGGGCGAGATCTTGGCCGTGGTGGGCGCAAGCGGCTCGGGCAAGACGCTCCTGGCGGACGCGATTCTCGGCCTGTACGAGCCAAACTCCCGGGTAACCGGCACGATCTGGTTTGACGGCGCGCGGCAGGACGCGGCGGGGCTGCAGGCGCTGCGCGGGCACGGCATCTCGCTTGTGCCGCAAAGCGTGACGAACCTCGACCCGCTCATGCGGGTGGGGCGCCAGATCGTGGGCAACGCCCGGGGCGAGGAGCGCCGCCGGCGCACGGAGCGCATGCGTGAGCTTATGGCGGCCTACGGGCTGCCGCCCGAGATTGAGCGCCTGTACCCGCACGAGCTTTCGGGCGGCATGGCGCGCCGCGTGCTGCTGCTGTGCGCGCTGATAGACCAGCCGCGCCTGATCGTGGCCGACGAGCCCACGCCGGGCCTCGACCTCGACCTGGCGGTGCGCGCCGTCTCCGATCTGCGGCGCTTTGCCGACGAGGGCGGTGGGGTGCTGCTCATCACGCACGACATCGAGCTGGCCCTGCGGGTGGCCGACCGCGTGGCGGTGTTTCGCGACGGCGCGGTGGTGGAGGAGACGGCGCGCGAGAACTTCGACGCGCCCGAGCTGCTGGAGCATCCGTTTAGCCGCGCGTTGTGGCATGCGATGCCCGAGCACGATTTCGACGACGCGCCGGCGTGCTAGGGAGGCGCCGGTTCCGCCGGGCAGCCAGGCGCCGCAACGCGGAAAAGGAGGAGCTATGAGCCTGCAGGCGTGCGACATAACGTTTGCCTACGACGGTGCCCAGCCGCTGTACCAGGGGCTTTCGCTTGACGTGGAGCCGGGTGAGCGCGTGGCGCTGGCGGCTCCCTCGGGCGCGGGCAAGACCACGCTGTGCCGGATTCTGGCGGGATACGTGGAGCCGCAGGCGGGGCGCGTGCTGGTAGACGGCGCGCCGTTGGTGCCGCTGGCGCGCCGCCGCGGGGCGGTTGCGCGCACGTCGCAGCCGGTGCAGCTGCTGGCCCAGCACCCCGAGCAGGCCTTTGACCCGCGGCTCCGCGTGGGCAAGAGTCTGCGCGAGGGCGTTGCCGGCCTGCCAGGAGCCGTGCGTGCCGAGGCGGAGGCTGCGCTGGCGGCCTACGCCGGCGCCGGCGCGGGCCGTCCGGGCGATTCAGACGGCGCGTGCGGCCCGGCCGGCCCGGCCGGTCCGGCTGCCGCAGCCGCCGCGCGTCCGTGCACCGCGCTGCTCGAGCGCTTCGGCGTCCGCCCGGCATGGCTCACGCGGTTCCCGCACGAGCTCTCGGGCGGCGAGCTCATGCGCTGCGCGATGGTGCGGGCGCTTCTCGCCCGCCCGCGCTACCTCATCGCCGACGAGTCAACGGCCATGCTTGACGCCCTCACGCAGGCACAGCTGTGGCGCGCGCTTATCGCCGAGGCCGACGCCCGGGGCTTGGGGCTCGTGCTGGTTTCGCACGCGCCGGCGCTGGTGAGCCGCGTAGCCACGCGCGTGGTCGAGCTGTAGGGGCGCGCCACCCGCCCGCCGCGCGCCGGCGTTGCCCGCATCCACCCACTGCGCCGGCCCCTGGCAGGCCGAGGGGCTCCGCCCGCCGCTTTTCTCGCCCGCCAGCGGCTGCGTCCGTTCATCATGTTACTTCGCCGGGACGGGCTACCCGCCGCCCCGCCGCCGTACTAAGATAGAAAGCCTAGACGCCAGCCGCGCATGCGCAAGCAAAGGAGCCGCCATGGGGGACGTTCGCTACAACTTTGACGAGGCCATCGATCGCCGCCATGACCCGCTGAGCTTTTCGGAGAAGTGGAGCACCGCCGCCGCCATAGCCCGCGCCAACGGCGTGGCCGCCATCACCGACGAGCACCTGGCGCTTTCCACCGCCGACATGGACTTCCGCTGCGCCGAGCCCATCCTCGCGGCCCTGCGCGCCACCGTTGACCACGGCGTGTTCGGGTATTCGACCCTCGCCGGCAACAGCCGCTACACCCGCGCCATCCGCAACTGGTTCGCCGCGCGTGACGGCTGGGACATCGACCTCGATCGCATCGTGTTCTCCAACGGCACCACGGCCGCCGTCAACCGCCTGGTGCGCACCTTCACGCGCCCGGGCGACTCGGTCATCGTGCAGCCGCCGGTGTACCCGCCGTTCTTCTCGGCGGTCACGGCCAACGGGCGCAAGCTGGCGCTCAACCCGCTCGTGCCGGACGAGAACCTGCGCTACACCATAGACTTCGACGGCTTCGAGGCCCTGGCGGCCGAGAAGCGCACGCGCCTGTTTTTGCTGTGCAATCCCCAGAACCCCACCGGTCGCGTGTGGACGCCCGAGGAGCTGGGCCGGCTTGCCGAGATCTGCGCGCGCCACAACGTGCTGGTGGTGGCCGACGAGATCCACGGCGACCTCACGCGCCGCGACGTGCGCATGCGCCACTTTGCCGAGGTGGCGCCCGACGTGCGCGCGATCACGTGCACCTCGGTTGACAAGAGCTTCAACCTGTCGGGGCTTTCCTCGGCCAACCTGGTGTTCTTCTCGGCCGACGACCAGGAGAAGTACCTGGAGGAGACCTGCCACGTGGATCCGAGCCCGTTTGCCATCAGCGCGGTGATCGCCGCGTACGAGGAGGGCGAGGACTGGCTGGACCAGCTGCTCGACTACCTTGACGGCAACATTGCCGCGGCGCTTGAGATCTTTGCCGACCAGCTGCCCGACGTGCGGGCAACCAGGCCCGAGGGCACCTATATGCTGTGGCTCGACTTTGAGCGCGCGGCGCGCCGGCGCGGCCTTGCGCCCGAGGACCTGCACCGCGTCATCTACGACGGCGCCAAGGTCATCCTGCGCGACGGCGCGGCGTTTGACCCCGAGCGCGGTGCGTACTTCCAGCGTATGTGCGTGCCGGCGACCCGCCAGCTGGTGGCCGAGGCCTGCATGCGCATCGCCCGCGTCCTGAACGCATAGCGCCGGTCTGCCACGGGGCTTGCCCCGGCGGGCCGATGAGCCGGGGCCGTCCCCGCGGCGGGCCCGTTAGGGGGGGCAGGCCGCGGGTGGGCCAGCCGCATCCGCGGCTAGACCGTGCTTCTCACCGCGGTGTCGCGGAAGCAGAACATGTCGGGACGGTGGTGCGACTGCGTGCACTCAAACATGATGCCCTGCGCGTTGAAGGCCTGCGTGGTCATCACCGCCACGTAGTCGATCCCGTTGAGGTCGAGCATCTCCTTGTCGTGGTGCGTGGCGCGCTCCACGGTGATGGTGCGCTTGCCCATGGCCACGATGCAGCCCAGCTCGTTTTCCAAGAAGTTGTAGATGGACTGCCCGGCGATCTCGGCGGTGAGCCCGGGCACCTGCTCGTCCAGGAAGTAGCTGCGGTCGAGAATGGCTGCCACGCCGTTGAGGCGCCGCACGCGCTCCACGTACACGAGCTTGTCGCCCACGGCGTAGCCGGTGGCTGCGGCGACACGCTCGTCGGCCACCACGTGCTCGAAGGCGCCCACCTCGGTTGAGGAGGAGAGGTGGTTGCGCGCGCTGGTCTCGGCAAACGACTCGATGCCGCCCACGGTGAACGAGGCGCGCTCGGCCGGCTGGTAGATGACGCGCACGCCTTTGCCGTGGATGGGCTGCACGTAGCCCTGGTCGCGCAGCAGCGACAACGCGCGCCGCAGCGTGTTGTGCGAGCACCCGTAGGCCTTTACCAGCACGCTTTCCGAGGGGAGGAACGACTGGTAAGGGTACGTGCCGTCCTCGATGTTGGCGCGGATGTCGCGGAATATGGCGTCGTAGAGTGCTTTCATGCGGATCCTTTCGCCCGGTGAGAACAACCTACCAGATGCAGAAACTCATTTGAATAACTTTCTCGTCTACGGTACTATGAAAACGATACCACTACCGTTTGCGGGTGATTATGCCCCGTTTGCCGGAGTTTTTCTCAACGGCAAACTTATTTGAATGAGTTAGGTCGCAGATGTGCCACAATAAGCTCAACTTATTTAAATGAGTTGCTGGACACGGTGGGGTGGCGGCGCGAAGGGACGAAAAGGGCGCGCTACCACGCAGGAGAGAAGGTTGCCCGCCCAGGAGCACGGAGGTTCCCGCCCAGCAGCGCAGACGGTTACGAGGGAGGTAACTGCATGGCAAAGTACACGGAGGATGCGGCCAAGCTCCTCGAGCTTGTGGGCGGGAAGGAGAACATCTCCGCCGTTACCCACTGCATGACGCGCATGCGCTTCGTGCTGGTGGACGGGTCCAAGGCCGACGTGAAAGCCATCGAGGATCTGCCGGCGGCGAAGGGTACCTTCACCCAGGCGGGTCAGTTCCAGGTCATCATCGGCAACGACGTGGCCGACTTCTATCAGGAGTTTACGGCCATCTCGGGCATCGAGGGCGTGTCCAAGGAGGCCGCCAAGGCCGCGGCGGGCGCCAACCAGAACCCGCTGCAGCGCGCCATGGGCGTTCTCGGCGAGATCTTCGCACCGCTCATCCCGGCTCTTATCTGCGGCGGTCTGATCCTGGGCTTCCGCAACATCATCGGCGAGGTCAACTTCTTCAACGACGCCGGCGCCTTCGACCTTGAGCACGGCACCCTGTCCATCGCCGACATCTCCACCTTCTGGATGGGCATGTACAACTTCCTGTGGGTCATCGGCGAGGCCGTGTTCCACATGCTGCCCGTGGGCATCTGCTGGTCGGTCACCCGCAAGATGGGCACCACCCCGATCCTGGGCATCGTGCTCGGCCTCACGCTCGTGAGCCCGCAGCTGCTCAACGGCTTCTCCGTTGCCACCGCCACGCCTGAGGAGATCGCCGCCCACACCTACGACTTCGGCTTCTACTCCTTCGTGGGCACCGGCTACCAGGGCCAGGTCATCGCCGCCCTCATGGCTGCCTTCGTGCTCGTGTGGCTCGAGAAGTTCTTCACCAAGGTCACGCTCGAGGTCGTGCGCATGATCGTGGTGCCGTTCATGTCGCTCGTGCCGGCTGTGTTTATCGCCCACCTCATCGTCGGCCCCATCGGCTGGGCCATCGGCGACGCCATCGCCAACGTGGTCAACGCCGGCCTGTCCTCCAACTTCCGCGTGGTCTTCGCCGCCATCTTCGGCGCCCTGTACGCCCCGCTCGTGATGACCGGCCTGCACCACATGACCAACGCTATCGACACCCAGCTCGTCAACAACCTCGGCTACACCACTCTGTGGCCCATGATCGCGCTGTCCAACATCGCGCAGGGCTCCGCCGTGCTCGCCATGATCGTGCTCCAGAAGAAGAACGAGCGCGTCCAGCAGGTCAACATCCCCGCGTGCGTCTCGTGCTACCTGGGCGTTACCGAGCCTGCGCTGTTCGGCGTCAACCTCAAGTACAAGTTCCCGCTGCTCTGCGGCATGGCCGGCTCCGCGGTTGCCGCCATGGTCTGCACCGGCTTCTCCGTCAAGGCCCTCTCCATCGGCGTCGGCGGCCTGCCCGGCATCCTGTCCATCATGTTCAACTACTGGGGCATCTTCGCGCTGTGCATGCTCATCGCCATCGTGATCCCGTTCGCCCTCACCATGTTCGTGGGCATGCAGAAGCTCTCCGCCTCTGAGCGCGGCCTGGTTGCCCTCGAGGCCGCCGCGGTCGCCGAGGCCCCGGCCGCCGAGGCCGCCCCGGTTGCTTCGGGGCCCGGCGAACTGGTGTGCCCCGTGACCGGCTCCGTCAAGCCCATCGAGGACATGCCCGACCCGGTCTTCTCCAGCAAGTGCATGGGCGACGGCGTGTGCATCGAGCCCGCCTCCGGCGCCGACACCGTGGTTGCCCCGGCCGACGCCACCGTCACCGTGACCATGCCGGCCTCCAACCACGCCGTGGGCCTCACGCTCGCCAACGGCATGGAGCTCCTCATCCACGTGGGCATCGACACCGTGGACATGGGCGGCGACGGCTTTGCCTGCTTCGTCAAGCAGGGTGACGCCGTCAAGGCCGGCCAGAAGCTCCTGACCTTCTCGCAGGACAAGATCAAGGCCGCCGGCCACCCCACGGCCACCGCGTTCGTGGTGTCCGCGCCCGGCAGCGCCAAGAGCGTGTCCTACACCAGCGGCATGGACGCCGAAGCCGGCGCCACCGCCGTGGTGAGCTACGAGTAAGCGCTTCCGTGCTCCAGCGCCGGGCGGCCCGGGTCTTCGGGCCCGGGCTTCCCGGCGCGTCCCTTAAGGGCGTGAGGTGCAGACCTCCGAGTTATATTGCGGTTCAGCGGCGCGCCGCACTGCGGGCTGGCCCCGGGAAGCCGCAAACGCGCAGGTAACGCGCGGACGGCTTCCTTCCTACTCCTTGGGATAGACCCGAGAACCGCAATATAACGCGAAGGTTTGCGCAAAGGCGGGGTGCAACCCGCATCGCGGGACGATATTCGCGCCCGCCCGCGCGCCGAAGCGCGTACGCACGCACGATCCCGCCGGCTTTCGGCCGGCTGTGAAAGAAAGGGGCAAGGCTCTCATGCCTGAACTCGAACGCGATTTCAGAAAAGCCGTCGTGTACCAGGTCTACGTCAAGAGCTTCTGCGACACTAACGGCGACGGCTTGGGCGATCTGCCGGGCATCACCTCCAAGCTCGACTATCTTAAGCACCTGGGCATCGACTATCTGTGGCTCACGCCGTTTTACCCATCGCCCCAGCGCGACAACGGCTACGACGTGTCCGATTACTGCGCGGTGGATCCCACCTACGGCACCATGGCCGACTTCGAGGAGCTGGTGGCCCAGGCGCGCAAGCGCGGCATCGGCATCATGCTCGACATGGTGCTGTGCCACACCTCTGTCAAGCACGAGTGGTTCCGCCGCGCCCTGATGGGCGAGGAGCGCTACCGCAACTACTACATCCTGCGCGACGGCCGCGGCTCCACCGGCCCGGATGACCCCGGCGAGCCGCCCACCAATTGGCAGTGCGTCTTTGGCGGCAGCGCCTGGGAGTGGGTGCCGCGCTTGGGCAAGTGGTACCTGCACCTGCATGACCGCAGCCAGCCCGACCTCGACTGGCGCAACCCCGAGGTGCGCGACGAGCTGGTGAACGTGGTGCGCTTCTGGCGCGAGAAGGGCGTCAGCGGCTTCCGCTTCGACGTGGTGAACCTCATCTCCAAGCCGGAGGTCTTCGAGGACGTGCCGGGCTCAGGCAGCGCCTGCCGCTCGCTCGTTGCCGACGGCCCGCACGTGCACGAGTTTCTGAAGGAGCTCGTTGAGCGCTCGGGCATCGACGGCATGATGACCGTGGGCGAGATGGCCTCCACCAACCTCAAGAACTGCGTGCGCTACACCAATCCCGCCGAGCACGAGCTGGGGCAGGTCTTCAACTTCCACCACCTCAAGGTGGACTACAAAGACGGCAACAAGTGGGCCCTGCAGGAGCCCGACATCGCCAAGATGCGCGCTATCTTCAGCACCTGGCAGGAGGGCATGCAGATGGGCGGCGGCACCAACGCGCTGTTCTGGTGCAACCACGACCAGCCCCGCGCCATCACGCGCTTCGGCGGCCGCGAGCGCGTGGGCGAGCTCGGCGGCAGCTGGGAGAAGGTGGGCAAAACGCTTGCGCTGTGCACGCACCTGATGCAGGGCGTTCCCTACATCTTCCAGGGCGAGGAGATCGGCACCACCAACGCCGGCTTCACCGCCATCGACCAGTTCCGCGACGTGGAAACCTTCAACAACTACCGCACCCTGCTTTCCGAGGGCAAGACCGAGGCCGAGGCGCTTACCATCGTCAACGAGCGCTCGCGTGACAACGGCCGCACCCCCATGCAGTGGACGGCCGAGAAGAACGCGGGCTTCACCACCGGCAAGCCGTGGATCGGCTTGCCCGACAACTACGACCGCGTCAACGTGGAGGCTGAGATCGACAAGCCCGGCACCCTCTGGAGCTTCTACCGCGAGCTTATCGCCCTGCGCAAGGAGCACGAGGTGATCTCGCACGGGACGGTGCGCTTTGTGGACGCCGGGCCCGCCGCGCCGAAGGTGGTTGCCTACGAGCGCGGCGTAGCGGGCGAGCACCTGCTGGTGCTGTGCTCGTTCGACGGGGCGCCGTGCCGCGTGAGCTGCGAGGACTCCGTGGTCGACCTGGCACGCTCCGAGGTGCTCGTGGGCAACTACGACGACGTGCAGGCAGACGCGGCGTCCGACACCGTGACGCTCAGGCCGTACGAGTCGGTGGCGTTCATCCAGCGCTGACGCAAGCGCAGCCGGCGGTGCCTGCGGGGTGTTCCCGGCTCCTGCGCCTCTTGCCCCTCACGCCCGCGGCGCTTGCCGCGCGCCTCCCTTGCGTGCCCGCGGCTTTGTGCCGGCCGCATGCCGAAAACCTGGCAGGCCCCGTATTGCCTGCCAGGCACTTTTGTATGCGGGCAAGGTATGGCCGGTCATGAAAAACGGGTATTTTCGCGGGGTCACCCGTTGTGGAATACTGTTTTGGGAGAGCATGGGACACTGCTCTCCCAAAACGCCGCCGCGTGCCACCGTCGCCAAGGCCGCGCCGGGCGGGTATCGACCAAAAGGGGAGGGTCACGTATGGCAGACGAGAAGGCCAAGGTTTACTTCACCAACCTGCGCACCTACGGCCGCGAGAGCCAGCTCGACAAGCTCAAGCGCCTCATCAAGAAGGCGGGCATCGGTGAGATCGACTTCGAGAACAAGTTCGTGGCGATCAAGATCCACTTCGGCGAGCTGGGCAACCTGAGCTTTTTGCGTCCCAACTACGCCCGCGCCGTTGCCGACGTGGTGAAGGAGCTGGGCGGCAAGCCCTTCCTCACCGACTGCAACACGCTGTACGTGGGCAGCCGCAAAAACGCGCTCGAACACATCGACGCCGCCTATCAGAACGGCTTCACGCCCTACGCCACCGGCTGCCACGTGATCATCGCCGACGGCCTCAAGGGTACCGACGAGACGCTCGTGCCGGTGAAGAACGGCGAGTACGTCAAGGAGGCCAAGATCGGCCACGCTCTCATGGACGCCGACATCGTGATCAGCCTCACGCACTTCAAGGGTCACGAGCAGGCCGGTTTCGGCGGTTGCATGAAGAACCTCGGCATGGGCGGCGGCAGCCGCGCCGGCAAGATGGAGCAGCACGCCGCCGGCAAGCCCAGCGTGCACACCGAGAGCTGCATCGGCTGCCGCGCGTGCGAGCGCATCTGCGCCCACGGCGCCATCAGCTTCGAGGGCACGCGCGAGCGTGAGCTGGCAAACGGCGCCACGCGCACCGTGCACGTGGCCTCGATCGACCACGACCGCTGCGTGGGTTGCGGTCGCTGCATCGGCGCCTGCAACCAGGACGCCATCAAGCCCGACTTCGACGCCGCGGTTGACGTGCTGAACTACAAGATCGCCGAGTATACGCAGGCTATCGTGCAGGACCGTCCGCAGTTCCACATCTCGCTGGCCATGGACATCAGCCCCAACTGCGACTGCCATCCCGAGAACGACACACCCATCCTGCCCGACCTGGGCATGTTCGCGAGCTTCGACCCGGTGGCCATCGACCAGGCCGCCATCGACATGGCGCTGGCCCAGCAGCCGCTGCCCAACACCGAGCTCACCGACATGCGCGCCAAGCTGGAGGCCGAGGGCGGCGTGCCCGAGCGCTGCGAGCACGACCACTTCAACCTGACGCACCCCGACACCAATTGGCGGAGCATGATCGAGCACGCCGAGAAGATCGGCTTGGGCACGAGCCACTACGAGCTGATCGAGGTCAAGTAGCGCGCGACGCCAAAGCGCGCGGCAGCAGCACATGCGTCTGCGGCGTCCCGTTTCGGCGGGGCGCCGTTTTTTATCGCCCGGGAGGCGCTGCGCTTGCACATATGTTGCCCGGGGCGCTGCGCGTGCGGAAATGTCACGCTAAAACGCCGCGCCAGCACCGTTTTTCTGCTATAGTGTTGCGGACTTCATTCATTTTTGGAGGCTTGCTCAAGCTATGCCCGCATCTGGCGACAAACCCAAGCCGCGAAGTACCTTCGCGGCGGCCCCCGACGCAACCGACGGCGCTGCTGCGCCTGCGGCTGCCCCTGAACCTGCGGCTTCGGCTATGCCCGCCGCGTCTTTCTCTCACAGCCAAATGACTGACGAGGCCCAGGTGCCTGCCGCGTCTCTGTCCGAAAGCGGCGCGCGCGCCGGCACGCCCGTCGATCCCGCGCCTGCTGTCAACGCCCCCGCCCGCGACGACGCCCCGCTCTACACGGTGGGCGAGGAGATCGCCAACGCCGTGACGCACGGTCTGGGCGCCATGCTCGGCGTGGCGGCGCTCGTGCTGCTCATCGTGAAGGCCGTGGCCGACGGCGGCGGCCCGGTAGCGCTTACCTCGGCCATCGTGTTCGGTATCTCGCTCATCTTGGAGTACAGTGCCTCGACGCTTTACCACGCCATCACGTACCCGCCGGTCAAGCGCGTGCTGCGCATCATCGACCACAGCTGCATCTACCTGCTGATCGCCGGCAGCTACACGCCGTTCACGCTGGGGCCCCTGCTCGACCACGGCGGCCTGGTGATCTTCGGCACCGTGTGGGTCATGGCCATCGCTGGCATCGTGCTCGAGCTCTTCTGGCGCGAGCGCCAGCCCCGCTGGCTCACCGTGGCCATCTACCTGGTGATGGGGTGGCTCGTCATCTTCGAGCTTCCCACGCTGCTGGCGGTTCTGCCGCTGCCCTGCCTGGTGCTGGTGGCGGCCGGCGGCCTGTGCTACACCGTGGGCACCGCCTTCTACCTCATGAAGCGCATCCGCTACATGCACAGCATCTGGCACCTGTGGGTGCTGGCGGGTAGCATCTGCCAGTTTTTGGCGGTGATCCTCTTCATCATCTGATCCTGCTTCCGGCCTGGTTGCCGCCAGCTGCCTGCGCCCGGCCTTGCCGCCGCAGCGCCGCTTCCGCGGTAAGCCCGGTCTGTCCCGCGCGGCAGCGCCATCCGGCGCCGCCCACCCTCGTTCCGCTCACGTACCAGGAGGTTTGATCTCCGCTCTATGGAAGTCTTTCTGAGCATCCTCGCAACGTTCGTTCTCACCTTGGTCAACGGCTACTTCTCCATGTCCGAGATGGCGCTGACCACCGCCAAGCGCGCCAGCCTCGAGCACGACGCCGACGAGGGCGACAAGCGCGCGCAGAAGGCGCTCAAGCTCGCCGCCGACTCGGCCAACTTCCTCGCCACCATCCAGGTGGCCATCACCTTTGTCGGGTTCTTCTCGGCTATGGTGTCCTCCACCACGCTGTCCGAGCCGCTCTCCGCATGGCTTTCGAGCTTCGGCCTGGCGCCGCTCACCGCGGTGGCCCCCGTGATCTCGCCCATCATCATCACAGTTATCGTGTCGTACCTGTCCATCGTCATCGGCGAGCTCGTGCCCAAGCGCATCGGCCTCACCGACGCCGAGGGCATGGCCAAGAGCGTGGCCGGCCCGCTGGCGGCGTTCGCCAAGGTGGCGCGCCCGCTGGTGTGGCTCACCGGCGCGAGCGCCAACGGCATCTCCAAGCTTTTGGGCATCAAGAGCGCCGACGACCGCCAGAACGTGTCGGAAGAGGAGATCAAGTACATGATCGCCGAGCAGGACACCCTGCTTGACGAGGAGAAGCGCATGATCCACGAGGTATTCGACCTGGGCGACACCATCGCACGCGAGGTCATGGTGCCGCGCGTCGACACCACCATGGCCGAGGACACCGCCACCGTGGCCGAGGTTCTCGACCTCATGCGCCACACGGGCTTCTCGCGCGTGCCGGTGTTCCACGACGACCCCGACCGCATCGTGGGCATCGCGCACATCAAGGACCTGCTGGCGCCGGCGCTCTCGGACGCCGAGGCCGAGCCGGTGGCCAAGTACCTGCGCGAGCCCGACTTCGTGCCCGACACCAAGGACATCCTGCCCTTGCTCTCCGAGATGCAGGCTGCGCACGACCAGATGGTCATCGTGGTGGACGAGTACGGCGGTACGGCGGGCGTGATCACCATCGAGGACATCGTTGAGGAGATCGTCGGCGAGATCGAGGACGAGTTCGACCCCGACAACAAGTACCTCACGCGGCTCTCGCGCCGCGAGTGGCTCGTAGACGGCCGCTTTAGCTGCGACGACGCCATCGAGCTGGGTTGGCCCATCCAGGAGTCCGACGAGTACGAGACCCTGGCCGGCTGGATTTTGGAGTACGTGGACTCGGTGCCCGACATCGGCGAGGTCTTCGAGGTCGAGGGTTACCGCTTCAAGATCCAGAGCATGCGCGGCCATCGCATCTCGCTGGTACGCGTGGTGGCGCCCGAGGAGCCTGAGCCCGAGGTTGAGGGCGAGGGTGCCGCCGAGGGCGAGAAGCGCGCTGCGGCCGAGGACGCGCCCGAGCCTGCGACCAAGGCCGCCGAGAAGTAAGCGGTTTCGCCGCGCCCGCCCCGGGGGTGGGCGCGGCTTCGTTTTTGCTGCGGCGCGTTCGTCCGCCGCGCGCCCGGGTCGCGCGTTCGGGGTATCATGAAGCGCATCAAGGCGATATCGTCGCGGCGGCAAGCCGCGTAAGGGGAGAGAGGGACCATGGCCGGTTTGTTTGACATCCGCTCGATTACCGTAGGCCCCGAGAAGTGCACGGCCACCGTTGCGGTGGTGCTCGGCGCGCCGCTGATGACCTCCGACGACCTGGAGGCCGCCGCCGCGGTGTACTACCTGGCGCCCGGCATCGTTGACCAGGCTTGTCTGGGCGACGCCGGCAAGACCTTCAAGGACTGCATGGGCTCAACCGAGATCGCGCACCTGCTCGAGCACCTCACCATCGAGATCATGAGCAAGACCGGCTTGGCCGGCAAGGTGGTCTGCGGCCGCACGCGCACGGTTTCCACCGAGCGCGCCTCCGAGCTCATGGGTGAGCAGTACGCCGGCCGCGTCTTCGAGATCGACCTGTCGTGCCCCGACGACGTGCTGGCCATCGGCGCGCTTTCCTCGGCAGCCTTCATCATGGAGTGGGCCTTCTTCCACCGCGACCAGCCGGCGCCCGACTTCAAGGGCACGGTGGCGGCGCTCGCTCAGCTGGTGGAGAGCCTGTCCGGCACCACGGCCGACCAGGGCGCTGACTCTGCGGGGGACGCAGAGGCGTAAGGGCGCCCTGCGCGGGTGGTGCCCGCGCAGTCGCTTGGCAGCCGCCCGCCCACGCGCATGCCCGTCCGTGCGGTGGCGTGTGTGGAGAAGCCATGGTTCAGGGGAAGTTCAGTGCCGCTGGGTAGAATAAAGCATCCCAACGGCATGGAGGATCCCATGAACATCCTGATCGTAGAAGACGAACCCCGCCTGGCCGAGGCGCTGGCGCACATCCTCGAAGAGTCCGATTACCACACCGAGATCGTGGGCAACGGCAACGACGCGCTCTCATACGCCCGCTCCCAGCTCTACGATCTGGTTCTGCTCGACATCATGCTGCCGGGCATCGACGGCTTGGAAGTGGTGCGCACCATGCGCCACGAGAACATCTCCACGCCGGTGCTTTTGCTCACCGCCCGCACTGAGACGGCCGACAAGGTCAAGGGCCTGGACGCCGGCGCCGACGACTACATGACCAAGCCGTTCGAGGCGGAAGAGCTTCTCGCCCGTGTGCGAGCGCTGCTCCGCCGCCAGGGCGAGGTGGTTTTTGACGAGATCACCTGCGGCGACCTCACGCTCAACCTCTCCACGCACGAGCTGGTGTGCGGCTCTAAGAAGGTGCACCTCTCGCACAAGGAGTTCGAGGTGGCCAAGCTCCTTATGAGCTCGCCCAACCAGGTGTTCTCCAAAGAGACGCTGCTCAACAAGGTGTGGGGCATCGACGCCGACGCCACCGAGAACAGCGTGGAGGCCTACATCTCGTTCTTACGCAAGAAGCTGCGCTTTTTGAACTCCACGGTGGACATCAACACCATCCGCATGCTGGGGTACCGCATCTCTCTGCCCGAAGCGTAACGGCGCGCGCCTGCCATGCTCAAGCGCCTGCGCCGCAAGATCGTCATCCTCATCACGAGCCTCGTCGGCATCATCTTGGTTGTCTCGGTGCTGGCGGGGCCGCTGTGGCTGGGTGTGAAGATAAACGCGGCCGCCGGGAAGGTGCTGCACCTCTCGGCCGAGATAGGGCCGACCGCCCTCTTGCTGCCGCGCATCGGGCGCACGCCCTCGCAGGAGGGGGACGCGCTGCGCGACGCCGCCAGCACCCTCGACGACCTGGCCGGCTCGGGTTACCCCGTGTACTGCGCCAGCGTCACAACCGACGGGCTGGTTATCGCGAGCAACGCCGACACGGTCGACATCTACCCCGAGGTGCTTTCGGAGGCGCTCGACCGCGCGCTTGAGAGCCCGTCGGACAGCGGGCGCCTCACCGACCTGCGCATCATGTACGCCCGCGTTGAGACGGACGACGGCTACAACGTGGCGTTTCTTGACACCGGCGCCATCGACAGCAACATCGAGAGCTCGATTGGCGACGCCCTGTTCCGCGTGGTGGTGGGGCTCGCGTTGCTCTTTGGGCTGGCGGTGCTGTTTGCCCGCTACGTGACCCGCCCGGTCGAGAACGCCTGGAGCCAGCAGCAGCGCTTCGTGGCCGACGCCTCGCACGAGCTCAAGACCCCGCTCACGGTGATCTTGGCCAGCGCCGACATCATGCGCCAGCATCCCGAGAAGACGGTGGGCGACCAAGACACGTGGCTCGCCGCCATAGAGGACGAGGGCAAGCGCATGAAGAAGCTGGTGGAGGAGCTTTTGGCTGCCGCCCGCGCCGGCGAGGAAGAGGAGAGCGCCGCCGCGCGCAAGCACGAGCCTGCCGCGCGCGTGGACGTGAGCGAGCTTGCCGAGGGCTCGTGCCTGCAGTTCGAGGCCGTGGCCTTCGACAAGGGCATCGACTTTGACTGGAGCGTTGCGCCGGGCCTTGCCTGCATGGGTGACACGGACTCCCTCGAGCGGCTGGTGCGCATTCTGCTCGACAACGCCATGAAGTACGCCGGCCCGCCCGGCAAGGCGCGCGTGGAGCTGGCAGCCGAGCACCAGGGCACGCGCGTGGTGATCGGCGTGCGCAACTCCGGCGACCCCATCGACCCCGAGGTGCTGCCGCACCTGTTCGACCGCTTTTACCGTGCGGACTCGTCGCGCACCGACGGCAGCTCGTTTGGGCTGGGGCTCTTCATCGCGCAGTCCATCGCGCACGCGCACAAGGGCAAGATTAGCGTCACGAGCACCGCCGAGGACGGCACGCGCTTCACCTGCTCGTTGCCGGCCGCCTGACGGCCGTCTAAGGGGTCGGTGCCCGGACTGGAACGTTTTGCCGGCGCGCGGTTGCTGTTGCGGCCGCTCTGTTACCGTCTGCCCGAACGATCGAGGGCGTTCGCGCATTCGGGGTATAATCAACGTCACGTACGCACTCCCTTATTGCTAGGAGGAAGCTATGAGCAAGTTCACCTTAGGTTTCTTCACCGGCGCCCTCATGGGCGCTGCCGCCGGCGCCGTTGCCGGCATTCTGCTCGCTCCCCGCTCGGGCGCTGAGACCCGCGCCATGGCCGCCGACGCTGCCAACGACGCGTGGGACAGCGCTGTTGACATGTACGAGAGCACGCGCGACCAGGTGCGCTCCGCCGTTGACGACTTCGGTCCCATGGTCGACGCCAAGACCGATCAGCTCCGTGCCAAGGTCGACCTCGCCCGCGAGCGCATGGACCAGCTGCGCGAGAGCCTGAACGACGCCGTGGCCTCTACCACCCCCGCCGCCGACGTGGTGGTTGAGCCGGTTGCCCCCACGGCCGACATGCCCGTCGAGGCGTAATGCTCTCCGTACGGGAGCTGCAGCGCCTGCGCGTGTGCCGCGACCTGCCCGAGAAGCGCCGCACCGACAAGGACGGCGTGCCCCGCACGTTGCCGCGCCTGGGAAAGATCCACCACGCGGTTTTCTCGCCTGACGGAACCCGCGCGGTGGGTTTCATGGTGCGCCAGCCCGACATCGCCGGCATGATCAAGCAGCCCGACGTGTTCGTGGCGCTGGACTCCCTGGGCTACCGCGACGGCGCGCTGGTGGTTGACGCGCGCAAAGACGCGTGCGACAAGCGCGCGATCGACCGCCTGGGCCTCGACTTCGACCGCTGCATCCTGTGGGTGGGCATGGACGTGCGCACCGAGGACGGCAAGAAGATGGGGTACTGCTCGGACGCGGTCATAGACTTCAAAACCGGCGCGGTGGGTTACTTCGAGGTGACCGAGGGCGCTGCCGCCGAGGCGCTGCTCGGCACCGTTGAGCTGCCGGCGTCCTACATCGTGGGGTACGAAAGCGGCTTTATGGTGGTGCGCAACGAAGCGCGCGAGCTTGCGCCCAAGGGGGGCGCCGCCGCCAAGGCCGCCGAGGCCAGCGTGGTGGTGGGCGCCAAAGCCAAAGAGGCTGGCGAGATGATCGGCGCGCAAGCCAGCAAGGCTGCCAAGAAGTTCGACGACTCCGCCTCCGTGGCGGTGAGCAAGGGCGGCCGCGCGCTGGGACGCCAGCTCAAGAAGACGCACGGGATGTTCTCGGCCTTCAAGAGCGAGTACCAAAAGGCCGCGGGCACCTCCAAAAAGAAACACTGACGCGCTCAGCGCGCAAACGCTTGCCGCGCGGGGGTGCGCGGGCACCAAGGCCCGCCAACGCCTGCCGGCAAGTTTACGCTGGGAGAAACGATGCCCAAATACACCACCTCCTACCAGCAGAATCCCCGGATGCGCCGCCATCGGCAACCGCGCGGCCGCGCTGCGGGGCGGCACCTGCCCTCGCGCCGCTCGCACATGGCCAACCTGCGGCCGGTGCAAAGCGGCATGCCCGACCTGCGCCATTCGCAGGGGTTCGGCCGCCGCGCGCCGCGTCGGCCCAAGAACAGCCGCCTGCCCTACGTGCTTATCGCTCTGGGCGTTGCGGTGGTGCTGTTCGGCGCGAGCGTGGTTCTGTACCTTAACCGCTCGGTGGCCATCACCCTCAACGGCGAGGCGGCCAATGTGCGCATCAACTCAACCATCGACCAGGTGATCTCCGCGCAGGGCCTCGAGCCTGACCCGGGCGACCTGCTCGCCGTGGACGACTCGGTGCTCGAGAAAGACGGCGGCGAGCCCTTTGAGGCCGAGCTCAACGGCGAGAAGCTCACCGGCGACGCCAAGCACGCCACGCAGCTCACCGGCGGCGAGGAGCTTACCGTGAAGGACGGTGACGACACCTACGAGGCGCATCAGGTGCAGGCGACCGAGATCCAGCCCAAACTCACCGTGGAGGGCTCGGGCGCCGTGCAGTACGTTGCGCAGTGGGGCGTGCCGGGCCGCAGCGAGGTGTGGACCGGCGAGGTTTCCGGCAAGACGCAGGACCGCGGCGTGGTGCGCGAGGTGCAGGACTGTGTCGTGCGCTGCAAGAACGTGATCCCCGAGGAGGGCTCCTACGTTGCGCTGACCTTCAACCTGGGGCCGAGCTCCGAGACCGAGGAGATCCTCTCCGTGCTCGAGGACAGGGGCATTAAGGCCACGTTCTTCCTGGTGGGCGAGGAGGTTGCGAGGCGAAGCGACACGGCCCGCGCGATCGTTGACGCGGGATGCGAGGTGGGCTCCATGGGCATGGAGAACGCGAGCCTGGCCAAGCTTTCCTCCGCCGCGCTGCGCGAGCGCATTTCCGAGAGCTTCAGCGCCCTGCAAGACGCCACGGGCGCAACGACGCGCTACTTCCGCGGGCCGCTGCAGTCGTTTGGCGAGGAGCAGTGGGCAGACGCCATGGATCTGGTGGCGTGCAACATCCAGTGGAACGTCGACTCCGGCGACTGGCTGCTGCCCGGCGCGGACGCCGTGGTGTCCAACGTGGTCGACTATGCCTCCAACGGCGACATCATCCTGCTGAGCGACAGCGGCGCCACCGACGGCGAGACCCTTGCCGCCCTGCCGAGCGTCATCGACGGGCTTGCCACCAAGGGCTACCAGATCGTGACGCTTTCCGAGCTGTTGGCCACCGATCCGGACATCCCGCAGGAGGTGGCGCAGGGCACGGCCGAGATGCCCAAGGACGCCGTGCTGCCGCAGGTGGAGAAGAAAGACGACGCCGACACCGCGCACGCGGCGGAAGAGTAGGGCGGCTGCGGCGAGCCCGTTGGGCTGTGCACAAATCTCAACGTATCGTTGAGCAGTGTGCTGCTTTGAGGCTGCGCGTTGCCGATGGCCGCGCGTTGGCTATGATGAGACGTGCGGCACCGCGCTCTGCCCTCGGTTGCTACGGGCTTTTGCGGTGCGGTATCTGCGCTTTTCCGATTGAGAGCGCTTTGGTGCGATTTCTGTCCGGGCGGCGTGGTATGCTCACCAATACATCACCGCTTAAACAACTCTGAAAGTAAGGTATTCCAATGGGGCAGCAACATCGTCCTGGATTCGGCAACGCTCCCTCGTCACCCCATCCCACTATGCGCTACGTAGAGCATCCGCACGGCCACGGTGCCGCTGCCGGAGCGAACGCCGCCTCCAACCATGGTGCCGCGCATCCAGGCGGCCGCGCGTCCTCTTCGCACGGACCGGCCCGCGGGGCTGCTCGTCCGCCGGCGGCGTACACACCCGATGCGGGCGCTGCTCGTCCGCAGGGGCGCGTCGGCGCAGCGGGCGGTGCGCCGGGCACGAGCGCCCCGGAGGCGTTCGGCCGTGTTTCTCGCGCAAACATGCAAGCGGGGTACAACCATCCTTATCGCAAGCCGCCGCGCCGTCAGGGCAACCCCACCGCCGCGTTAGCGCTTGTGGCGGGCTTGGCCGTGGTGCTTGTTGCTGTGGGCGTGTGGTGGTTCGTGCTGCGCACAGTGCCGGTTACGGTGAACGCGCAGGAGCTCAACGTGCACGAGGGCGTGACGGTTGAGCAGCTGCTGAGCGACAACGACAGCTTCGGCGCCAAGCCGGGCAACCTGCTCTCGGTTTCCGAGAACGTCATCACCGAGGGTGGCGGAACCCCGGCCACCGTGGTGGTGAACGGCGAGGAGCTGCCGGTCGACCAGTTTGCCAGCCGGGGTGTGTTCTCGGGCGACACGCTCGAGGTCACCGACGGCGTGGACACGCACGAGGAGCACGAGGTCTCCACCGAGGTCGTGGCGCCGAGCGTTGAGGCCAACGGCACGGGTGCGATCCAGTTTGTGTCGCAGTGGGGCAAGGCGGGCGAGAAGGAGGTCTGGACTGGCAAGACCTCGGGCGAGAAGGTGGACAAGAAGGTCACCAAGGAGCCGCAGAACATGGTGGTCTCCTACCTCAACCCCAAGCCCCAGGACGGCAAGAAGTACATGGCGCTCACCTTTGACGACGGCCCGAGCGAGTACACCGGCAAGATCTTGGACATTCTGAAAGAGAAGGGCGTGCACGCCACGTTCTACAATCTGGGAGAGAACGCCGAGAACTACGCCAAGTTGTGCAAGCGCGTGGCCGACGAGGGGCACGAGCTGGCAAGCCACACCAACCAGCACATGAACCTGCCTGAGCAGGACCGCGACGGCCTGCGCAGCGAGATCAGCTCGGCGGCCGACCGGATCGAGCAGGCGTCGGGCTCCCGCCCGCAGATGATCCGCGCGCCTTACGGGGCCTTTACCACGACGGAGTGGGGTCGTGCCGGCGACCTTATCAGCTGCAACGTGCTGTGGAACATCGACACGCTCGACTGGAAGCGCCCCGGCGCCGACGCGATCGTGAACACGGTGGTGGGCAACGCCTACAACGGGGCTATCGCGCTGATGCACGACGGCGGCGGCAACCGCTCGCAGGACGTTGAGGCCCTGCCGCAGATCATCGACCAGCTCAAAGAGGCTGGCTACCAGCTGGTGACGGTCGGCGAGCTCATGAAGCTCGACGGGCGGTTCCCCGAGGAGGTCGTGGAAGGCAAGGTGTCCATGCCCGAGGACGCGGTGCTGCCTGAGTAGCGGGTATCTGTCGGGTAGTATGCGCCCAGAGTGAAAATGGATGTGGTTTAAGCGTGTCCCGCTGAGTAGAGCGCCTTTCCGCACAAAGAAAGCCGCAGGTAGAAGGCCTGCGGCTTTTCTGTCTACTTCGAAGGTGGCGGCTAAACCACATCCATTTCCAGCTTGGGGCATCAACCTGCCGTCTGCGCTCGCCCAGCGGCAGGTCAGAGCCTCTGCTAGAAGCGCACCTCGGGGACGTTGCGGCTCTCCTCGGCGGCCTCGAAGCCCTGGCGGGGCTGGAAGTGGAAGATCCCGCCGAACACGTTGCCCGGGAAGGTCTGGATGGCGTTGTTGTAGTTCAGCACGCAGTCGTTGTAGCTCTGGCGGGCGTAGCTGATCTTGTCCTCGGTGGTCTCGAGCGAGGTCTGGAGCTGCGCAAAGTTCTGGTTGGCCTTGAGGTCGGGGTAGCTTTCGGCCACAGCGAAAAGCTGACGCAGGGCACCAGCCACCGCGCCCTCGGCGGCCATCTTGGCCTCGGGCGTGGGGGCGGCGATGCTGGCGTTGCGGGCGCTCACCACGGCGTCGAGCGTGCTCTTCTCGTGCGCGGCATAGCCCTTGACCGTTTCCACCAGGTTGGGGATGAGGTCGTTGCGGCGCTGCAGCTGAGTGTCGATGTTCTGCCAGGCGTTGTCGATGCGGTTGCGCAGGGTGACGATGTTGTTGTACATGCTGACGCAGATCGCGACCAGCACCACCACAACCACAACGGCGATAATAACGGGAAGCATGGGATCTCCTTTGCGGACGTCCGTTACCGTTCGTTCAGTATACCCACTAACGCTGCGGTGTTTGGGAGGAGCGGGGATGCGGGCCGCTGCGGGCGCGCGTGTTGCCGCTCAGCGCGAGGCTTGCGGTTCGGGCTGGATCTCGGCTGCGCGGGGGCGCCGCGGGTCGGGCCCCGGTGCTGCGCGGGGAGGGGTGCTTCGGGCCGGCCCTGAGGTTGCGCGCAGCGGTGTCCCGGGCAAGGCTTCGGCGTTGGGCAAGTTTGAAGGCGGCGCCATCCTGCCGTTTGCCGGGTGCGGGGGTAGCGGCAATCGCTATACTTGTCAGGTGTTAGGAAATCGCTACTGGGGAGGTATCCGCATGGCTGAGACGCCGCTGGTTGGAATCATCATGGGCTCCAAGTCCGACATGCCGGTAATGGAGGCGTGCACCGCCGAGCTCGAGGCGCTGGGCGTTCCCTACGAGCTCATGATCGCGAGCGCGCACCGCACTCCCGCCAAGGTCCACGAGTGGGCTAGCTCCGCCGCCGACCGCGGCATGAAGGTCATCATCGCTGCCGCCGGCAAGGCCGCGCACCTGGGCGGCGTGGTTGCCGCCTACACCAGCCTGCCCGTGGTGGGCGTGCCCATGAAGACGTCCGACCTGGGCGGCATGGACTCGCTGCTTTCGATGGTGCAGATGCCCTCCGGCGTACCGGTGGCGTGCGTTGCCATCAACGGTGCCAAGAACGCGGCCATCTATGCCACGCAGATCCTCGGCGCGACCATGCCCGAGTACCGCGCGGCTATCGACGCCATGAAGAAGGAAATGGCCGAGGCCTAAATGTCCGATCACTTCAAACAGCGCGCCGAGGTTTCGCCTGCATGCGCGGGCGAGGCTTCGGCTGCGCCGTATCCGCGCGGGAACCATTTCCGTCCGGCGGGTAACGCGCCTGCGACGGGCAATGCAAGCGCGGCGGGCAACGCGCCTGCAGTGGGCAACGCGCCTGCGACGGGCGATGCAGGCGCGGTGGGCGAGAACCGCGCGGTGCCCGCGCATTTTGCCCGCCCGGCTTCCGGTAGTGCGGCGGTTGCGCATGCTGTTAACGGCGCTGCAAACGGCGGGGGCTCCGCGGGTGCGGCCGTCTCTGCCGCCGCGTCCGCGCCTAGGCGCTCGCGCGCGGGCGGCGAGCCACCTAAGGTGGCGCCCACCACCACGGCGGGCTGGCTTGCGCTGGCAGCCGCGCGGGGTACGGTTTCGCGCCCGTCAAGCGCTGGCAGCGCAGAGGCGAGCCCCGGGGCGGTCGCTGCCGTTTCTGCTGGTACGGCTGCGCATTCCGCACCTGCCAACGAGACGGCGGACGCGGCAGCCGTCATGCCCTCCGGCGCGGCGGCGCATGCGGCGCCCGCGCCGCGCGCTGCTCGGTCGGCCGTCGCGGCAACACCTGCGGGTCCGGTCTCGCGTCCGGCGCACGCTGACCCGCCGTCCGTGCGGCCTGCGACCCTTTCCCCGGCAGCGCGGCGAGATCGCGCGCGACGCCTTGCGGCGCTGGCCGACCCTGCGCAGCCTGTGCGTGCGTCAGCCCCCGCGGCGGTGGCGTCGTCGTCAGCCCCCGCGCCCGCGGCCTCCGCGTCCCGCCCCGGGCGCCTCTCGTCCAACCGCGCCGACGCCGACGGTGACGCAGCCGTAACGGCCCAGCTGCCCGCCATGCCCAGCTCCACCCCCTCACCCAAGGCGGTTTCCATGCCCCGCAACCCCGCCCCCAACAACCAGCCGCAGCCAAGCGGCTCCGCTTCCAAACGCGCCCCGCGTGCAAAACGCTCGGCTTCGTCGGTGCTCTCCACGGTGCTTATCGTGCTGGGCGTGGCGCTTTTGCTGGTGGCCGGCGGGCTGTTCGTGGTCACGCAGATGGGGTACCGCCAGGCGCGCGAGTCCTACGACACGCTGGACCAGTACGCGGTGTCAGACACGGCCGCTACCGACGAGCTCGCCGGCCTGCCGCGCATCGACTTCGACGGGCTCGCGGCGGTGAACCCCGACATCGTGGGCTGGATCTACTGCCCCAACAACGAGCTGAACTATCCCGTGGTGCAGACCGACAACAACACCACCTACCTCAACACGCTGTTCGACGGCACGTCCAACAGCACCGGCAGCATCTTCATGGACATGGACGACACGGCGCCGGGTTGTGTGGACCCGCAGACCACGCTGTACGGCCACCACATGCTGAGCGGCATGATGTTCAACTTCGTGGACGCGGCCGAGCACGACCAGGCAACGTTTGACCAGGTGCAGACCGTGTACTACTTTACACGCGACGCTACCTACGTGTTCGAGCCCCTGTTCTGCGCGCGCGTGGCACCCGACAACCTGCAGGTGCGCGCGCCCTCGCCCGAGGGCGGGCTGCAAGCCTACCTCACCGGGCTTTTCGCCGATGCGGCCACGCAGGCGCAGGACGCCTCGACCAGGATCTCCTCGGCCGAGAAGATCCTCACGCTTGTGACCTGCAACTACGACCTGTCCGAGAAGCAGCGCTCAGCGATGTTCCTTACCCTTGCGGACACGCTGCCCGCTTCCGTGGCGACCGGGTCCACGGCAACCGAGTAGCCCCGGCTGACCCCGGCTGCTCCCGGCCAACCCTGGCTGATCCCAGCTGACCTCACCACCGAACCTCACCACCGAAGGAGCTTGACTGATGGCATACGAGGACCTGCACGAGGAGTGCGGCGTTTTTGGCGTGTTCGCCCCGGACCGCGACGTGGCGCGCTTGGCCTACTTCGGCCTGCACGCGCTGCAGCACCGCGGCCAGGAGTCTGCCGGCATCGCCGTGGGCGACGGCGGCACGGTGCTCGTGCGCAAGGACATGGGCCTGGTGACGCAGGTGTTCACCGACGCCGACCTGGCGGCGCTGCCCGGCCAGCTTGCCGTGGGCCACGTGCGCTACGGCACAGCGGGCGCCAAGAGCTGGGAGGCGGCGCAACCGCACCTCTCCACCATCAACGACGTGATTATCGCCTTGGCGCACAACGGCACGCTGGTGAATACCGACGAGCTGCGCCGGCAGCTCATCGACCTGGGGGTGAACTTCCTCTCCAACTCCGACTCCGAGGTGGCGGCCAAGCTCATCGGCTACTTCACGCAGCAGTCGCACCACCTGCGCGAGGGCATCCGCAAAACCATGGAGCTTGTGCGCGGCGGCTACGCCATGGCGCTTATCAACGAGCAGGCGCTTTACGCCTTCCGCGACCCGTTTGGCATCCGCCCGCTGGTGCTGGGCTATCTGCCCGCCGACGAGCAGGGCGCGGACGGGGCCGTTTTTGCCCACGACGCCGAGGGCGAGGGCGTCCCCGCGCGCGTGGCCGGCTGGGTGGTGGCGAGCGAGACCTGCGCGCTCGACATCGTGGGCGCCGTGTACGTGCGCGACATCCGCCCCGGCGAGATCCTGCGCATATCCGCGGCCGGCCTGGTGAGCGAGCAGGGCGTGCCCGCCGCGCGCGAGAGCGCCGAGTGCATCTTCGAGCAGGTGTACTTTGCACGCCCCGATTCTATGATGGGGGGCAAGTCGGTGTACGCTTGCCGCTACGACATGGGACGGCGCCTGGCGCACGAGGCGCCGGTGGACGCCGACATGGTGATCGGTGTGCCCGACTCCGGCATGCCGCCGGCCGAGGGCTTTGCGCACGAGTCCGGCATCCCCTTTGGCGAGGGGCTCATCAAGAACCGTTACGTGGCGCGCACGTTCATCCAGCCCACGCAGGAGCTGCGCGCCATGGGCGTGCGCATGAAGCTCAACCCCTTGCACGACAACATCGCGGGCAAGCGGCTGGTGGTTATCGACGACTCCATCGTGCGCGGCACCACCATGGTGCAGCTGGTGCGGATGCTGCGCCAGGCGGGGGCCGCCGAGGTGCACGTGCGCATCAACAGCCCCGAGGTGGTGTGGCCGTGCTTCTACGGCATCGACACCGACGTACAGAGCCAGCTCATCAGCGCCAACAAGAGCGTGGAGGAGATTTGCGCCTACATCGGGGCGGATTCGCTGGCGTTTCTCTCGGTTGACGGGCTGCTGGCCTGCGTGCCGTCGTGCGGAGGTTGCGCCGGGAGCGCGGACGGCGCTGCGGCGGCCGGCGCGGGGACGGATGACGTTGCAACCGGGGCGGTAGGCGTAGCTGATGCCGAGGCCGGGGCTGCGGGCGCGGTTGACGCCGGCGCGGCCGGGGCGGCAGGCGCGGCTGATGCCGAGACGACTGTCGAGCGTCTGGCGCCGGTTGCCACGGGCTGCCCGGCGCGCGGGTATTGCACGGCATGCTTTACCGGTGTGTATCCGGTGGCCATTCCCGAGAGCTTTGGGCGCGACAAGTTCATGCCCGGTTACGACCCGTGCAACCTCACGGAGAACCCGCCGCTCGCGCGCGACGTGGTGGTAGAGAAGGGGCACGACCACAGCTGGGAAGCCCGCCACGCGCAGTAAGGAGCGCGTGTGTCGCGCGGCTCGCGTCGCGCGGCTCGCGTCGCGCGGCTTGTTCTCATGGTGCTTTTTGGCCGCCCTTGCCCTGTATCCCACGGGGCCGGGCGGCTTGCTTGTGCGCGCGAAAAGCACGTTCGCACGAGCCGCTTGGGCGAAAACCATACTCATACGAATCACTTGCGCGAAGAGCGCGCTCATACGAGCCGCTTGGGCGAGAATTGCACTCGTACGGTCGCGATCTTGCCGGCTCAGGTTAGTGCTGCTTGAAATATACCGCTATGCGTTCTTCTCGCCGTTGCAATGAGCGGTAATGCGTTCAGTATTGCGCGCCGGGTGAAACGCCCCTTCGTATGAGTGTTCTTTTCGCCCAGGCGATTCGTATGAGTGTGTTTTTCGCCCGCACGCGTCGTATGGGTGCAGTTTTCGGGCGCAGCGTTCGTATGAGCAGGCTTTTCGCGCACGGAGGTTCGTACAAGCACGTCTTTCTCCCACAGGAGGTTCGTGCAAGCACGCTTTTCGCGCACGGGGGGTTCGTGCAAGCAGGTCTTTCGCCCACGCGCAGTTCGAGCAGCAGCACTTCTCGCCTGCGGCGCTCGTTCGGATTCACTTCTCGCCCGCGCCACTCGCATGGATGCACTTCTTGCCCGCGGCGCTTGCACGAGCGCGCATTTTACCCGCAACGGTTGCGCGGCTCCGGGTTTGCTCGCGTTGCAATGTCGGCATCAAGTCGTGGCAAACCACCGCCGCGGAAACGCCAGTCCCTCGCTCAGCCACCGCCCCCGCCCCGCAGAACCCGAGCGCCGACAGTGATGTGCGCCGCGCGACTTGGTGTCCGGGCGCGTGCGGCTTCGGCGCACCTGCTATGATTTGACTATCTGAGAGCTTCTCCAGAAAGGACCGCCGATGAGCGATACACCTAAACACGTGACATACGAGGACGCTGGCGTAGACACCGCCGAAGGCGGGCGCGCGGTTGACGCCATCAAGCAGATGGTTGCCGAGACCAACCGCCCCGAGGTTGTCGGCGGCATCGGCGGTTTCGGCGGGCTCTTCTCGGCTGCCGCGCTCAAAGACATGGAGGATCCCATCCTCATCAGCGGCACTGACGGCGTGGGCACCAAGCTCGTGCTGGCGCAGCTGCTCGACCGCCACGAGACGGTGGGCCAAGACCTGGTGGCCATGTGCGTCAACGACATCCTGGCCAGCGGTGCCGAGCCGCTGTTCTTCCTGGATTACGTGGCGATCGGCCACATCGAGGCCGCGCACATGGCCAAGATCGTGAAGGGCGTGGCCGACGGCTGCAAGCTCGCGGGCTGCGCGCTTGTGGGCGGCGAGATGGCCGAGCACCCCGGCGTCATGCGTCCGGATGACTACGACCTGGCCGGCTTCACCGTGGGTGTGGTTGACCGCCCCAAGATGCTCGACCCGGCCAGCGTGCGTCCCGGCGACGTGATCGTCGGCCTGCCTTCCACGGGCATCCACTCCAACGGGTACTCGCTGGTGCGCAAGGTTATCGGTGTTGACGGCATCGTGCCCGGTACACCCGAGGCGGCCGAGAAGCGCGCCGAGTTGGAGCAGCCGCTCGAAGCGTTGGGCGGCGCCAGCCTGGCCGACGCGCTGCTGGTCCCCACGCGCATCTACGTGAAGCCCGTCCTGGAGCTGCTGCGCGGCGCGGGCGCCGGCAAGGTGCACGCCATCGCGCACATCACGGGCGGCGGCATCACCGAGAACCTCAACCGCGCGCTGGCCTCCGACGTTGACGCCGTGGTTGACCGCGCTTCCGACGGCAGCTTTGCGTGGGACGTGCCGCCGGTCATCACCTATATATGCGAGCAGGCCGGCCTTAGCCCTGACGAGGCGTGCAAGACCTTCAACATGGGTGTGGGCCTCATGTTCATCTGCGCGCCTGAGGACGCCGACGCGGTAACCGCCGCGCTTGAGGCGCTGGGCGAGAAGCCCTTCCGCGTGGGCACCTGCGTTGCGGGCAGCGGCAAGGTGGTGTACGCCGATGAGCGCTAGCGAAGAGTACCGCCGCGCCGTTGAGGTGGCCGGGCTGCCGCCCGAGGCGCTGCCGAGCGAGCAGTTCTTCTCTGGCGGGGCCGAGCGCGAAGTGGCGCGCGCCCTTGCCGCCAACGCCGTTGCGGGCGATAAGCTCGCGGACGCTGCGGCGGTGGCCAGCGCCGGGGCTGGAGACGCCGGGTACGATGCGGCGTTGAAGGACCTGCTGGAGCGTTTGGAGCGCGCGCCGCGGGTGCCGAGCAACAACGACATCCAGGCCGCCCGCGTTGCAGCGCGCGAGGCGGGCGAGAACCTCGCGCCGCTCAAGATCGGCGTGCTCATCTCTGGCTCGGGCACCAACCTGCAGGCGCTTATCGACGAGATCGCTGCGGGCAACCTCAACGCCGAGATCGTGCTCGTGGTGTCCAGCCGCCCCGACGCGGCGGGCCTCAAGCGCGCAGCCAAGGCCGGCATCCAGACGCTGGCCCTTTCCAAGGAGATTTACGCGGCGGACCCGTGGGACGCCGACGAAGTTATCGCCACCGAGCTCAAGCGCGTGGGCGCCGAGTACGTCATCATGGCCGGCTACATGCGCATGGTGCACACGCCGCTGCTGGCGCTGTGGCCCAACCGCGTGGTGAACATCCATCCGGCGCTGCTGCCCAGCTTCCAGGGTGCGCACGGCATCCAGGACGCCTACGATCGCGGCGTCAAGATCACCGGCGTGACCGTGCACTTTGCCAACGCCGTGTACGACCAGGGGCCCATTATCGCGCAGGAGCCCGTGCGCGTGGAGGAGGGTTGGACGGTTGACGAGCTGGAAGAGCACATCCACGCCGTCGAGCACCGTCTGTACCCGCACGTGGTGAGGCTGCTGTCCGAGGGTCGCGTGCACGTGTGCGAAGACCTTAGGGTGGCGATAAACGAGGCGTAGCTGCTGCGCGTGCGCCAAATTAGGCCGTGCTTAATTTGGCGCATGGCGCTGAGGAGGGTTATGCGCAACGCAGCGCGCGGTCGGGTGCTGGCAAGGGCGCCCGGCCGCGCGTTGCGTTGCGGACGATGCGGTTCGCCGGCGCGCCGCGCGCTTTTCTCGGCAGGTGCAAGGCGGGGAGCCCGTTGCAAGCCCTCGCTGCGCATTTCACTCAACAGGTACGGGGTGAAACGTCCTCATGCACCCTCGCCGCGCATGCTTCTCGATAGGCGCTAGGGCGGGGCGCCCCCCCCGCTGGCTCCCGTTGCACATTCTTCTCAACAGGCACAAGCGACGGTCCTCCTGCGGATGGGCTTCGCACATTTCACTCGACAGATGCAAGGAACATGACGGTTTCGCGGCGTTTTCTGCGAACTCTTCTCGACAGGTGCAAACCTCGAGACACCAGGAGTGCCCTTTCGCCACGTTCTTCTCGACAGATGCAACTGTTTGCGCCCTGGCAGCCTCATGCAGCGTGCATCTGTCGAGAAGAAGGTGCAGGATCGCCCCGATACACCGTGATGCTTCCGTACCTGTCGAGATGAATTTGCACCGCGAACGGGACGGGTAGCGGACCGCGCCTGCCCGCCGTTCTGTTATGCTCGTTCCAGCACATACGCAGCCAGTAAGGAGGGCATTTCATGCTCAAGCGCACGTTGCAGGAGGATCTTGACCGCGCGGTGGCCTACCACGGGCACCTGTGCGGCGGCCAGTACATCGGAACGCGCATTGCGCGGCTGGCGCTCAGCTACTTCCATATCGACGATGCCGACACGTACCGCGACCTCATTGCCTTCGTGGAGTGCGACCGCTGCCTGGCGGACGCCATCTGCTCGGTGGCCAACTGCAAGCTGGGTCGCCGCCGGCTCAAGTGGTTCGACTACGGCATCATGAGCGCGAGCTTTTACGACATCGCCTCGGGTCGCGCCATCCGCATTTCGCAGCGCTCCGACGTGCCGCGTTGTCCCAAAGACCAGAGCTACGTGGACTTTTACGCGCCGTACACCGACGCGCAGATGTTCCGCGTGCACGAGATCGAGCTGCCCGATCTTACCGAGTGTGACCTGCCGGGCAAGCCGCGCAAGACCGCGGTGTGCGAGAAGTGCGGTGAGCGCGTGCACGACGGCCGCGCGGTCGAGCGCGACGGGCACGTGTACTGCAAGAAGTGCGCTGGTGAGCACGTGTATTACCGGGAGGTGCGCGAGCTCAGCGCCGACGAGATGGCCGCCGGCATCTAGCTTGTCGGTTGGGTGATAAGGGCGTTTACGGCCCCGGCTCGCTGCGGTTGCTCGCGGCGGACCGGGGCTGTTTTGTGCGTGGCGGGCTGGGCCGGGTCGGGCAGGGCGGCCGCAGTTACGCGGTCGCGGTTGCCCGCGGAAACGACGCGCAAGCCCTGGTTGTCCGCTTCGGCGACATGAAGGCCCTCGGTTGAACGCTCCGACGTCATCTAATATCGCGTTAACCGCGGAGACGTCATCCAAATCCGGGAATTTTGCCTTTTATGGGTCGCGCTCGCGACTAACTAAATCGGCGGCGACAGAAGCGCGACCAACCGCGCCCGCCAGCGCCGGAGCCGTGGCCAACTGCTTTGTCAACGTCGAACCCGCGACCAGCCGCGCCTGCCAAAGGCGACCAGTCGTGCTCGTCAACGTCGAAGCGGCCGGCCATATCGTCGGCAGCGGAATCGTGGCCAAACAGCATCGCAGCCGGAGTTTTGACCAGTTGGCATCGCTCAGACGCGCTCAGGCGGGTGGAGTCGTCCCCGGCGGTCCGGACTGTGCCGTCCGCCCAACCTTCGCTGCGCCCAAGCGACCGCCCGCAACTCACCAACGCCCGCCCGCACGGCCCCAACATGTCATAACTGGTCGGTTTTATGTAACAACGTGCACTCGCTGTTCTCCCTGCTCAGGGGCCTATGGTGAGAAAATTATCTACATTCATGCACCTTTCAGGATGTTCCCCATTGGCAGAAGGGCTCGGGTATGAAGAGGAGAACAGCAAAGATAGCGCTTGTGATGGCGCTGGCGGCCGTGCTGGGTGTGCTCACAACAGCGTTGCCGCAGCGCGCTGCAGCGGAAGAAGCCGTCAAGCTGTCGCTTTCAAGCGACAAGGACGCTTACGCGGCGGGCGAGAGCGCAACGTTTACGCTGACGGTCGTGAACAGCGGTTCTGCAGTCGCACAGAATGCGACCTATACGGTTGAGCTGCCGAAGGGTTTTGAGCCGACCGAGGGCCAGCGTCTCACGGGGTCGCTTGGTGACCTTGAGCCCGGCGAGACGCAAGTCATCGAGATTTCAGCAAAAACAACGGCGGCCACTGCGGGGAGCAACGGGGGCGGCGCGGCGTCTACCGAAGAGAATACTCGGGCGGACAACCAGGATTCTGATAAGAACCAGACCCCTGACGAGAAGAACCTTCCTACCACGAGCGATGCTGCAGCGTGGATCTTGCCGCTTGCGGTTGTGCTTGCCGCCGGCGGCGTAGCCGCGATTATTGCCGCAAAGCGCCTGCGCAAGGGTGCGTTTACCGTCCTTTTGGTTGCCGGCGTAGCGGCGTCGATGGCGCTTGTAGGCTCTGCTCCCGCGTACGCCGAAACCATCCAGCACACGGCAAGCGCAACCCGCACTGTTACTATCGATGGCAAAGAGCTCACTGCTAAGGCGCAGCTTACCTACCTTATGGACGATGGTTCCACCACCGAAGAGCCTACCGATCCGGAGAACCCTGAGGATCCGGGCACTGACGAGCCGGCTGAGCCTGGTGAGCAGATGCTGACTCGCGCTGAGTGGATCCACCGGCTGCTTGCGGCAACGGAGGAAGATCCCATTGCCTATGCCGAGGATCCGTTTGACGACGTTGCCGGCCACGCGTACGAGCAGGATATCCTTACGGCATACGCTCTCGGCATTTTGCCCGACAACTCGGATGCGTTTGAGCCTGATGTGGTGGCAACGCGTGACTTCGCGTTTGCAACGGCAACGCTGCACGCTGGGTTTGCCGACGCCGGCTCTGCTCTCGGCACCGCTGACGCAGCCGAGTCAAGTTATCCCTCGCTGCTTGCTGTTGCCGTGGACGAGGGGATTGCCCAGCCTGATGCGAGCAACAAGCTCTACCCGAAGCAGGGCCTGACGCAGGATGTTGCGGACGCTGTTTCCGCCCAAGTCGCCGACCTGCGCACCGTCGAGGAAATTCCTGGCGGAGAACCGGTTATGGAAGCCGTGCTGCAGGATGATGTTATCGCCCTGAGCGATTACGAGCTGCAGCCTGATGGCAGCATTCTTGTTGACGAGGCCGATCTTGAGCAGGCGGTTGCCGCTCGACCTGCCGCGGCAAGCACAAACAGTGTTGCACGTGCGGTTCCAACCTTGCAGGTGGGACAGAAGATTGTTGTAAGGGGTAACGAGAACGATCTCGAAGGCGAGGCGGGTACGGTTGCCTCGTTTGAGCCTGTTGCGAGGGGTTTATACCGCATCGATGTGAACCAGACGGACGATCCGGGCTTTGTATATCGCGAGATTACCATCCGCAAGAAAGACGCCAAAGGCATCTCAGGCGATTTTGAGCCGGTCGATGGGGTTCAGGTAACTTCTTCCAGTGAGACCGCCGCTGCTTCTGCGTCGAGTCGGAAGACGACTCTTGAAGCCATCGACTTCGATATCGCTGATTTGAAAATCGAAGCCGTCGGCACTTTAAAGGGGAAACTGCATCTCGTTCCTTCGGTCGACGTTGATTTTAAATGGTCGGCTGGGTCCATCAAGAAGTGCAAGGTTGTTGCCGATCTCGACGGCTACCTTGACGTTAACTTTGATATCCAGCCTATAGAGGACACACCGGTCGACCTTCTCAAGGAGCCCCTCACCCTTAACATCGGATATGGGTTCAACATCGCCTTTATGCCGAAGCTGGTTGTTGGCGCAAGTGGCGAGGTGTCGCTGAGGGTTGATATAGACCAGCGGGTTGGCACGCAGTATAAGAACGGCCATTTCCAAAAATTCAACGGCGGCAAGGGCTTTAGCGTCCCCGATGATAAAGAGCCTTCGCTTAACGCCAACTTGAAGCTGGGCGTTCGCCCGGTCGTGAGTATTCGTCTCACGAAGATCGATCTGTGCGACGTTGACGTTGAGGTTGGCGTAAACGCTGACGGCGTGTGGACGCCGGACGTTGACCGACCGGTAAGCTGCCTGGATTTTTCTGCGTATGTGTACGGAAAGCTTGGCGTCGGTCAGAATACGCCGTGGATGCAAAAGGTTGGGCTCGAATTGCCGACGTTTGACTTCTGGAAGGAGAGTACCTCGCCGTTACATTGGCATTATCATTTTGAGGACGGAAAGAGAACGCCGAACGACAAGTGCACTGTGGGGGACGGCGCGGTTCTTCCCGAAAATCGGGAGCCAACTTCTTCCGACAACTTCCTTTACGACGTTATCGACAACAAGGTTTACATCATGGGCTACGTGGGCAAGGACGCGAGCATCATGATCCCTGCAAGGATTGACGGGAAAAACGTGGTGTCGGTGAACCTGTTGGGAGGAGAGTATCCCGAGGGCCGCGCGGTCAGGGAGGTAAGCCTGCAAAAGGGATCCAAGGTGCGCGATTTCTATACAGGAGAGTATTGGGCGCAGGCTATAGACCTGCAAGAGCTCGATCTCAGCGCGTCGAAGAAGCTTGAGACAGTATGCGTGGGCGATAATGGCGGCTCTGACTTAGCTGAGATGGATCTCGGTGAAGGGGCGAATCTTAAAGAGCTACGTGTGAACGGTTTCCTTGAGGAGCTTGATATCAGCGATTACAACGCTCTGGAGGAAGTCGATCTTAGCTGGAACGATTTAACCAAGCTTACGGTGGGCAAGCTGCCCAACCTGAAGAGCCTGGATGTGAACAACAACCAGCTCAAGAAACTCAACGTGTCTGGTTGTCCCAAGCTGGAAGAGCTTGATTGCAGCTATAACCTCCTGACAGCCTTAGATGTTTCGGCGTGCCCGGAGCTCGTTACGCTTTCGTGCGGGTACGGTAAATTCAACGCCAAGACGTTGGAGAAGCTTACGCTGAACAATCCGAAGCTGCGCAGCTTGGACGCGGGCCTTACCAAGCTCACGGAGCTCGATCTCAGCTCGTGTGGGAACATCGAGACGGTTGACGCTCAGCTGAGCGAACTGACGTCGATAGATCTTACTGGCTGCAAGAACCTCAAAAGTCTTTGGATCAATTCGAACGATATCGGTGCTATCGACCTGTCTGATTGCGTAAGCCTTGAGGAGCTGTGCTGTGGCGCTAATTCGCTTGGGACGCTCGATGTGTCTGCATGCAAGAACCTACGCGTTTTGGACTGCTGGGGATGCGATCTCGATCAACTCGATGTAAGCGGCAACGCAAAGCTCGAGGAGCTCGATTGCGGTCACAATAATCTGACAGAGCTGGACATTAGCGCCAATCCGAACCTCGTTACGCTCAAGTGCGCAGAAAATCCTATTGAGGATACGTCCGCGCTTGAAGAATGGATGGCGGTAGATGGCCACACGGGAGAGCTTCCCGAGAGCGCGCCTAACGAGGATGCGCCTGTCGAGACCGACGGCGCGGCTGAGGTAGAGGCATTGAGCCTCGACGCCGCCGGTGCTGACGAGAGTGTTGATTCTCAGGCGCTTACCAATGACAGTGCCGGGGCGGAGACTAGCAATGAGGACGCCGCGGCCGATTTGATGGCCAAGCAGAGCGGACAGCCCGAGGACGCGCAAAGAGACAGCAACACTTTTGACGCCGAAGAGACTGAGCTGCCTCTGGCTGCTTAGGTGCTTGATCTAGAGCAAGCCGTTAAGGGCCTCGCTGATCCGCGGGGCCCTTTCTTTTAGTTAAAATGCCTAACTTAACTTTGCTAAAGTATACTTAGGCAAAGTGAACTTAGGCAATTTGTCACCAGGTGATGCGCATGTTTATCGGTCGCGAGCGCGAGTTGGCCCTTCTCGAGAAACGCTATCAGTCCAACCGCTTCGAGTTCGTAGGCGTGTACGGACGTCGCCGCGTGGGCAAGACGACGCTGCTCAGCGAGTTCACGCGGGGACGACGCACGGGATGGTGTGCCGCAGTTGAGGACGACGCGGCCGTGAACCTCAAGATGCTCAGCCAGGCGGTCTTCTCGCTTCAAGCGCCCGATGCCGACCCGGCCCTCGCGCCAGTGTACCCGGATTTCCGCACGGCGCTCGAGGTGGCATTTGCCGCATGCGCTCATGAGCGGGCGGTTCTCGTCATCGACGAGTTCCCGTACCTTGCAAAGGCCGACACCAGCTTCGCCTCCGTACTCCAAGCGGTTATCGATGCCAACCAAGCTACGTCAAAGCTCATGCTGATCCTCTGTGGATCTTCGCTGTCGTTCATGAAGGAGCAGCTGCTCAGCCGTAACAGCCCACTCTACGGTCGCCGCACCGCCCAGATCGAGCTCAAGCCGTTTGACTTCTTTGAGGCGCGTGCGTTCTTTCCCGACCTCGACCCGGCGGAGGCCTTGGCGCTGTACGGCGCAGTGGGTGGCGTGCCTCTGTATCTGCGGCAGTTCTCGGAAAGCGTAACGCTTGCGGACAACATTGCCGGGGCGTTTCTCGATCCTGGTTCCATTTTGTACGAGGAGCCCATCAACCTTATAAAGCAGGAGGTCAGCAAGGCGGCTCCCTACAACGCCGTTATCGCCGCCATGGCAAGCGGTGCTTCGCAGCATAACGAGATCGCGACCAAGGCGGGGCTTGGGCGCAGTGCGCTCGATTACTACCTGCGCGAGCTGGTGCGTCTTGGGCTGATATACCGCGAGGAGCCCATCACGGGGCGCGGAAGCCGCAAGGCGGTGTGGCGCTTGGCCGACAATCTCTTCCGCTTCTGGTACCGCTTTGTGCGCCCGCGCCAAGCGCTTGTTGAGCGTGGTCTAGGCGCTAACGTGGCTCCGCGTATCGTTGAGGCGCTGCCTGACTACTTGGGCCCCATCTTTGAGGAGGTATGCCGCGACTGGCTGTGGCGCCAGCTCGCGTGTGGAACGCTGCCGTTTGAGATGACCGACGTAGGGCGCTGGTGGGGGAACGACCCCTCTGTGCGCGCCCAGGCCGAGATTGACGTAGTGGCCGTAAACGACGACACGGCCGTTATGGTGGGGGAGTGCAAGTGGCAGAAAGATCTCACGGGGGCCGATCAGCTCGACAAGCTCGATCGTCGCGCGCACCTTGCCGGAGCGACCGCCGTTACGCCACGCTGGATGTTCTCGCGCGCAGGGTTCACGGCGGGCTGTGTTGGGCTGGCCAAGAACATGCGCGGTGCGCGCTTGGTTACGTTTGCGGAGATGGTGACAGGCGCATAGCGGTTTTGCGAGAACCTCTGAAGTGCGTCGCCCATCCCTCGGTTATACTCATGTGAGAATAACTTGCGCCAGGGCGGTTGCACCGCCGCGCCGCCGCGTTTGGTGGCGATGGTGGCAGCCTACGCCCGTCTGCGAAAGGAGTCCTGCTCATGTCCCTCCCTTCTCCTTCGATGGATCAGTGGCTTGCCGAGGCCAAGGCCGACCCGAGCTTCCGCGCGTGCGGCATGTACCTCGTTCACAACGGCACGGTGCGCGAAACGCCCAAGCAGCAGGTGCGCGCCGGCATAGATGACGGCACCAAGGTTGCCGGCATGACCTTCTCATACGACCGCGCCAAGGTCGACGCTGCGGTGGAGGCGTGCCGCGCGCTGCCGGGCATCGAGTACGTGCGCGTCTGGCTGAACGAGGGCGAACTCACGTTGGGCGACGACATCATGTACGTCCTCATCGGCGGCGACATTCGCCCGCGGGTGATCGACGCGCTCCAGCAGCTTGTGGGCACCATCAAGAACGAGTGCGTGCAGGAGATCGAGCAGCGCGTGGAGGCGTAACCGCAGCGCTGGGCACAGGCGTGCCCTTCCGCGAGAAGCACCCAGGCGGTTACTCGCGCTCAGGTAACCCAACGGGCGGTCGGTCGCACTGCCGACTGCTCGTGAGTGCGCCGGTCGCGATAGCTGGCCGCCCGGGGGTGCTGGCCGCCTTGACGACCGATAAGGCTGCGTTGGTCGCATTTTTGGCCGCTAAGGGTTGCGTTGATCGCCTTTGCCGCATCTAAAAAGTGGTTAGCCGTGCTTACGTTATCTAAATTGCTGGCCAGAGGCCTTTTACGTGCGGTTTGAACGGCCAACCACTCAGCCGATGTCGTGATTGCGGCCAACTTCGCCCTACGGCAACAAAACCGCGGGTAACGGACGGGCGCGAAGCCATCAGGCAAGCTTGCGGCGATGTTCTTGTGGCCGCCGCGAGGCCTGCGCACCGCGTTTTCTTAAAATGGATGTTGTTTTGAGCCGCCCCGCAAAGTAGGCCGAGTTTTGGCAACTCTTCTACCTGCGCTTTTGTGCTGGCGATCCTGCTGTATACTCAGGAATCCCTTCCAAAACCACATCCATTTTTGCTGACGGGGCCTCATGGGCGCTCCTCGCGAGAGGATGGCGTGAAACTGACAAGCAAAACGTGCGCAGCATACTCCTTTTGCGGGGTGCATCCGGCTTTGGCGGCCCGCTCATGCCTGCGGACAAGAGCCGCATCTCGCTGCAGCCCGCGTTGCTGATGGAGGCGGACGGGCTTGGCGGGTCCGACCGCGCTCCGCCTTACCGCGCGGGTCGACGCGCTGTTTTTCTAAGGGAATCGTAAGACGGGCTTCACATGTGCTGCCTGTTTTAATGTGACAATGCAGGTCGAGATAAAGCGTTGCAAAAGGAGGGCGCTATGATGGGCTACCTGCGTCTTGCCGGTGCGTTTGGCCTCGCCGTAGCGGTTGCCTGTACGGTGGGGACCTGCCTGCTGCTGGCGTATCGCGCTGCGGATCGCGCGTTTGCGGACGCACCTTTGCTCGAGACTCTTGCCAGCACGCTCTGGCCCGAGCGCGCCGAGGCCCTTACGCTTTCCGGGGTCGCGTCCGCCGCCGCGGGCTCCGCTGATTCGAGCGCCGGCCAGCCTGCCGCCGACGCAAGCGCTGCGGCTTCGGATGCCACCCAGCCCGCCGCCTCTGCTGACACGGGCGCCGCCCAGGCGCCGGACGCCGTCGCACCGTCCTCCACCGCCGACGCACCCGCGTCCGCCCGCACCGTACGCATCGACTACACCTCCATGGCGGCTACGGGCACGGTTTCCACCGAGGTTACCTGGGATGACGCCTGGTTCTTCCAGGATCCGTCAACCTACAACCACGAGCTCGCCACCACCTGCTCGGTGCTTGCCGCCCTCGCCAACTCGGAGTCGGGCTACTACCAGGCGGGCAGCGACTCGCCGGCCTACGTTGAGGACGCGCTCGGCGCGCTGGGCTTCACCGACGTCGACACCTCGTCCTACGTTGAGCGCAGCGAGGTCATCGACCAGATGCTCGACTTCGTGACGCAGACCAACGACGTGGCCGCGTACGCTTCGGCGCGCAAAACCGTGCACAGCGCCGACGGGGCCGAGCGCACGCTGCTGCTGGTCACCATCCGCGGCTCGTACGGGGCCGAGTGGCTCAGCAACCTCAACATGGAGGGCACGCTCGGAGGCGCCCGGGCTTCCGACCACGCAGGCTACGCCCGTGCCGCGCGCGAGATTTACGACCACGTGGCCACGCAGATGGCCCAGGAGCAGACAGCGGGCCGCAGCGTCTCCGTGCTGCTGTGCGGCCACAGCCGCGGCGGGGCGCTGGCGGGCATGGTGGCCGCCTGGCTTACCGACCGCCTGAATATTCCCGCAGGTACACAGACCTTCTCCGCGGCGGACGGAGCCCAGGCCGTCCATGCCTCCGCCCAGGTTCCAGGCGCAAGCGTGTACGCCTACACGTTCGCCTCGCCGGCGGTCACCACGCATGAGGACGCGGACGCCCCGCGTTACACGCACATCTTCAATATCGTGAACCCGTCGGACCCCATGCCGCGCCTGCCGCTCGCCAGCTGGGGTTACCGCCGCTACGGGCGCACGATCGAGCTCCCCGGCGCGGGCGACGACGGCTTTGATCGGGCCCATGCGACCATGTGCGAGAAGTTTACGGCCAACGTGGGCGTGGCAAGCCCCTACGACCCTGAGGACCGCACCGTGGTCGATAGCCTGATCGACCACTTGGAGGGGCGTTTTGCCAGCCCGTCGGCGGTTGCCACGCCCGAGGGCGCGGTTGAGATCGTGCGCACGCTCGCTACCGAGGTAGACGTGCAGAGTCTGCTCTACAGCCACTATCCGGATACCTACATCGCTTGGATGCAGGCCCTGCGCCCCGCCAGCGCTACATAAGCCCCAGCCCCTTGGCCACGATGGTGATGAAGTCCTGCACGTTGGCGATGATGGGGGTGGCGGACAAGCTCCCGCGGTCGCGCAGCTTGTTGGTGGCGAACTCCGAGATGTCCACGGTGTAGAAGAACACGGGCCGCACGGTGCCGTCGTCCTCCACGGTGTAGCTGGGCGTCATGTTGCCTGCGGCGATGGTGTGCAGCATCGTCGCCAGGCAGATCATGGTGGTGGCGCCGGTGATCATCTCGCGCATGGCGCCCTGCGCGTCGTACACGTTGCCGATCACGCTGGGCAGCGGCCCGTCGTCGCGGATCGACCCCGCAAGCACCAGCGGCACGCCCGCGCGCACGCAGCTCGCCACGATGCCGTCGGCGAGGTTGTTCTCGCGCACGAACGCCTCGATGGAGCCGGCGCGGCGCACGCGGTTGATCACGTCCAGGTGGTTGTAGTGCCCGTTTTTCTGCGAGCGCTGCGTGTAGATGTCCTGCCCCAGCGCGGTATGCAGCGTGGCGGCCTCGAGGTCGTGGGTGGCCAGCGCGTTGCCCGCCATGATGCCGTCAACATAGCCGTTCTCCACCATGAGCCGCATGGCGTGCCGCGCGTCGGCGTCAAAGGCAAACGCCGGGCCCATCACCCACACGATCTTGCCGTGGTCGCGCTCGTGCCGCAGCAGCTCGTACAGGCGGTCGTAGTCGCGCGCAAACGAGGTCTCGCGGCTGCGCCCCTGGCGGAACGCGAACTTGTCGTCCTCGGCGTCCTCGCCCGCACGCTGCTCAAAGCCGTCCGGGTGCACGTAGATGCCCTCTTCGGCGTCCTCGGTGCGCCCGAGCACCACCCTGTCGCCCACGCGCAGGTTGCGGTTCTCCACCACGCGCAGGTACGGGGTGCCGCTCTCGTCGCGCTCCACCACCATGCTCGAGTCCATGCGGCTGTGGCGCGCCAGCAGCCAGCGGCCCTCCACCTTCACGTACTCGGGGTACATCGAGGTGCTGTGGAAGCCCTCGGGCGCTACGCCGTCCTGCTCAACGGGGACCAGCGTGGCGTCGGGTGCCTCGACAAACGGCTTCTGCGTAAAGTCGGGCGCATGGTAAACGGGCATGGTGAACATGGGTCCTCCTTAAGGGTGGTGTCTGAGGGTGGCGTCTGCCTCGGCGCCCGGGCACGGCCACGACGCGCGCCGCGTCCGCCGCAGGCGCCAGGCCCCGCGCAGGCAACCAGGCAGGCCGGTCCAAAGGCCGCCCGGCTTACAGCGCCGGGCAAGAAGAGCAACACGGTACGCGCTCCGGCAGGGTGTCAAACCGCGTCCGCACGCGGCGCTCCAGTCGTTACGCCTGGTAGACCTTCTCGCCGCGCAGATAGGTGGCGGCAACCTTCACCTGGTCGATCTCCTCGGCCGGCACGCTCAGGATGTCGCGGTCGAGCACGGCGAAGCTCGCCTGGTAGCCGGCCTTGAGCATGCCCAGGCCCTCGAAGCCCAGCGCGCGGGCGGGCTCGCGCGTGTAGCGGGCGAGCGCTTCCTCAACGGTAAGCGCCTCGGCGGCGTTGAAGTCGAACCCGTTGAAGGCGCGGCGCGTCACGGCGCTCTTGATGTTGGGGAAGGGGTCCGAGGGCACCGCCCACGAGGTGGCCGGCGCGTCGGTGGACACGCACACGGTCACGCCGGCGTCCACCATGGTGCGGAGGGGGTAGCACGAGCGCGTGCGCCTCTCGCCGAGGTTGGCCACGTAGGTGCCGACCTCTGCGTACGGGAAGATCGGCTGTGTGACGACGACCATGCCGTGCTCGGCCATGGCGGCAACGGCGCGCTCCGACGGCGCGGTGACGTGCTCGATGCGCACGGGCGGCACGGGGCCCGCGTCCCACAGGCCGGCGGCGAGCACCCGGTCAACCACGCGGTCGATGGCGCGCGTGCCCATGGCGTGCAGCGAGAGCTGGCAGCCGTGCGCCCGGCAAAACGCCAAGGCGGCGTCTATGTCCTCGTCCGTGCAGGTGGGCATGCCGCAGCTTTTGGTGCCGAGGTCGCGGTCGCTCGGCAAAAACGGCTCGTAGAACCATGCTGTGCGTCCCGACACGCTGCCGTCGGTCAGCACCTTGACGCCTGCGGCGAACACCTGCTGGCCGCGGTCCATCTCGGCGGCGCCCAGCCGGTAGGCCTCCGGGTCCGCCTTGATGTAGTCCCACAGCATGTAGGTGGCCACGTCCTGCTTAAAGCCCTCGCGCGCGGCGGCCGCCAGCAGGGGGTAGGTGTCGGTGCCGTCGACGCTGCACATGTCGGTGGTCGCCACGATGCCCTGCGACGACAAGAGCCTCCCCAGGCTCACGATGTTGCGCACGGCGTCGGCCTTGCTGGGCTTGGGGATGAACGGCGTCACCAGGTCGCGGGCGGTTTCCTTGAGCACGCCGTTGGGCTCGCCGTCAGCGTCGCGCTCGATCTCGCCGCCCACGGGGTCGGGCGTGTCGCGCGTGATGCCCGCGATCTCGAGCGCGCGGCTGTTCACGCAGCGGATGTGCCCGCACGTGCGCATGATGCACGCCGGCGCGTCGGGGCTGCCGGCGTCCAGGTCCCAGCGGGTGGGGGAGCGCTTCTCGGCCAGCAGCGCCTCGTCGTAGCCCCAGCCCTCTATCCAGGTGTCTGGCCCCTGCTCGGCGCGGCGCCGGCGCACCGCCTCGGTGAGCTCGGCAAGGGAGTTCACGGCCGGCGGCAGCGCGGAGATCTGCGGCGCGAAGTTGGCGAGCATCACGGCGTGCATGTGCGCGTCCACAAAGCCCGGGATCACGCGCGCGCCGTTCAGGTCCTCAACCTGGCAGGCGCCGCCCGCATAGGCTTCGGGCAGATCGTGCTCCCAGCCTATCCAGGCAACGCGGCCGTTCTCAACCACCATGGTGTCGGCCTCGGGTTGCGCGGGGTCCTCGGTGAGGATGCGCCCGCGCGTGAAACGCGTTCGTTCGGCTTCGGTCATGCCGCCGCTCCCTTCTCGCATGCGAGCCCGCGGGCTCTTCTCAAGCATAGCCCATGGGGCACCTGCGCGCGGCGCGGTGCGGCGACGGTTGGGGCGAGGTCGTCTTGCGGTTTCCGTTGCGTTGCCGACGGGTTGCCGGCAGGCTAACACTTGGCGCGGCGCGGGGTTGCGCTTCACGCTCCCGGCTCAAGGTGGACGATAATGGCCGCCATAGTGCACGGCAAGCGCAAGGGAGGGCGCCTATGGCCTTGGAGAACCTCGTAGAGATGATCGCCGCGGAGGCTCGCGCGCTGCAAGATACGCTGGTGGCCGACCGGCGCCGGCTGCACCAGATCCCTGAAGTGGGCATGGACGTGCCGGAAACCGCGGCGTACGTGGCGCGCCGCCTGGGTGAGATGGGCATTGCCTGGAGCCCGTGCGGCACGGTCGCGCCGGCGCTGACCGAGAAGTACGCGGCGCTGGGCTACCCCGGCGTCACGCGGTCCACGGGCGTCGTGGCCACCGTGGGCTCGGGCGACCGCTGCTTTTTGCTGCGCGCGGACATGGACGCGCTGCCCATCGTCGAGGAGAACGACCTGCCGTTTCGCTCGGAGCGCCCCTGCAGCCACATGTGCGGGCACGACGCGCACGCCGCCATGCTGCTGGGCGCCGCCGCGCTGCTCAAGAAGCACGAGGGCGAGCTTCCCGGCACGGTGAAGCTCATGTTCCAGCCGGGGGAGGAGATGGGCTACGGCTCGCAGACCATGATCGACGACGGCGTGCTGGAGCACCCGCATGTTGACGCCGCCTTTGCCCTGCACGTCATGGCCACCGAGCCGGTGGGCAGCGTAAGCTACGCGCCGGGGGTTACCAGCTCGTCGCTCGACACCGTGGCCGTAACCGTGCGCGGGCGCGGCGGCCACACCTCCGCGCCGCAGCAGTGCGTCGACCCGGTCATGGTGGCCAACCAGGTGTATGGGGCCGTGAACCTGCTCATGACGCGCGAGGTCGACCCGGCGGCGTGCATCACGCTGTCATGCGGAGCGTTCAGCGCCGGCACGGTGCCCAACGCCCTGCCCGACACCGCCGAGCTCAAGATCGGCCTGCGCAGCTTCGACGTCGAGGCGCGCGCCCACGTGCTCAAACGCCTGCCCGAGCTCGTGGAGGGGTACGTGCGCGCGTGGCGCGCCGACTGCTCCCTGGTCACCTTCAGCTGTCCGTGCACCTACACCAACCCCGAGCTTGCAGCCGAGCTGCTGCCTGCGTTCGAGGCGGTAGCCGGTGCGGAGCACGTGCGCGAGAGCGGCCCGATGCCCGCCACCGAGGACTTCTCCTACGTGTCCGAGGCGGTGCCCAGCGTGTACGCGGTGCTGGGCGCCGGAGGCCCCGACCACGCCCCGCACCACAACCCGCACATGCAGCTCGACGAGAGCGTGCTGTGGATGGGCGCCGCGCTGCACGCGGCCTGCGCCGTCATGTGGCTTGGCCGGCGCGTAGCTTGGTAGCGCATAGCGCAGAAAGGAAGCGAGCAGATTGCGTAAAGAGAGAAGCGCCGCGCAAAAGAGAAAGGCGCCGCGCAAGGCGGCAAGTTCTTCTACGGGTGGTGGCTCGTTGCGGCGGGCTTCCTCGTTATGGCGACGTGCTACACCGTCATGGTGAGCGGCATGGCGCTCTTCCAACCGCACATCGTGGCCGACCTCGGCATCACGGTGGGCACGCACAACACGGCCAACTCGCTGTCCACGCTCGTCTCCATCGTGGGCGCGCTCGTGATCGGCAACGTGGTGGACCGCGTGCCCGGCCGCTTGCTCGGCGGCGTCACCGTGGCTGTTACCGTGCTGGCGCTTGTGGGGTTTCGCCTTCCATGGCGCGGTTGAACGGGCACCCCGCGCTGTGCCGTCCGGTTCCGCGGGGTGCTTTGACGCGCACCGCGCCTTCCGTCCGCATCTCACCGGGCGTCCCGCGCCGGCTCCGGCCTGGCTAGCTGCCGCGCGCGTGCTCTTTGCGCCACTCGCGCGGCGCCATGCCGTACACGCACTTGAACGCGCGCGAGAAATGCAGCTGGTTGGGGTAGCCCACGGCCTTGCCCACGTCGCCCACCGGCAGCGAGGTGAGCTTCAGCAGCTCGGCGGCCCGTGTCATGCGGTAGTTGATGAGGTACTGCTGGGGGCTCTTGTTCAGCACGTTCTTGAAGACCTTGCCAAAGTAGCTGCGGTTGAGCCCGGTTTGCTTGGCGATGTCCTCAACGGTGATGTCGTTCTGGTAGTTCTGCTTGATAAACGAAAGCGCCTCGCGGATATAGAAGTCCTGCAGCTTGTTGGTTGAGTTCTGCGATTGCTCAACGGACTCCAGCAGGTAGTCGAAGAACAGGTAGGTGTGCCCGATCAGGTGGAACGCCGAGACGTCGCGGTGTCCCACGAGGTAGCGCATCTCGTTTTCCATGGCCTGGCGGTTCACGGGGTCCTGCGAGCGGTATATGGGCGAGGACGGCGAGAACCCTGCGAGCTCCAGCGCCTCCTTCACGCGGATGCCGTCGAACTCGATCCAGATGTACTCCCACGGGTTCTCGAGGTCGGCCACGTAGGTGTTGATCTGGCCGGGGTAGATGAGGAAGCCCTCGCCGCCGCTCAGCGTGTAGCTCGTTTTGGTGCCGGAATGGTCGGTTGAGATGAGCGTGCCCTTGCCGGTGATGATGTAGTGAAACAGATAGTGGCTGCGGCGTGCCGGGCCGAAGGCATGGCCGGGCTCGCAGTACTCGCGGCCGTACTGGAACGGCATGAGGTCTACGAAGTTCTCGTTGGGGAACGTGGAAAACTCCAACTCGTGAAAGTGCATGGCAAACTCCTCAGCTTTAGGCAAAATGCGTCACGTGCCACTCGGACGCATTGCGTCGTGCTAAATATACCATAAAGATGTTAAACAGACCTATTATGGTATAAATATATATGCTAAATACGTTGTTCTGACATATGTATCTATGCGTTCGATCGTGTTAGCACACCGACAAACTTTACCCTAATGAGGACAGAATTCAATATAATCCCTGTTATTTAGCTATACTACCGTCCAAGGGGAGTTTTGCACCGTTTACCGAAAGAGCTTATTGATGCTCACGTTTCCAGCCCGAAATTCATCAGGGAAAACGCGCAAAAAGATAGTTTATATACCATAGATACGATATTTAGAAGAAAATTGATAGATTATACTGGCCTCACGTTACAAGATTGCGTGTTGCGAGCGCAGGCGCGGCACGCACATCGGAAGGAGCTGTTGTATGGCAACACTTTCGCTCGAGCACATTGGGAAGAAGTACCCGAACGGCTTTGAAGGCGTGAAGGACTTCAACCTTGAGATCGCTGACAAGGAGTTCATCATCTTCGTCGGCCCCTCCGGCTGCGGCAAGTCCACCACGTTGCGCATGATCGCCGGCCTCGAGACCATCACCTCCGGCACCCTCAAGATCGACGGCCGCGTGGTCAACGACGTTGAGCCCAAGGATCGCGACATCGCGATGGTCTTCCAGAACTACGCCCTGTATCCGCACATGACCGTGTACGACAACATGGCGTTCCCCATGAAGCTGCGCAAGGCCAGCCCTGAGGACATCGACAAGGCCGTGCACGAGGCCGCGCGCATCCTCGACCTCGAGAAGCTTCTGGACCGCAAGCCGTCCGCCCTGTCCGGCGGCCAGCGTCAGCGCGTTGCCATGGGCCGCGCCATCGTGCGCAACCCCAAGGTCTACCTCATGGACGAGCCGCTCTCCAACCTCGACGCCAAGCTCCGCGTTCAGATGCGCGCCGAGATCTCCAAGCTTCACGACCGCCTGGGCGCCACCATCATCTACGTCACGCATGACCAGACCGAGGCTATGACGCTCGGCACCCGCATCGTCGTCATCAAGGACGGTGTGATGCAGCAGGTCGACACCCCCAACAAGCTCTACAGTGAGCCGGTCAACCTGTTCGTGGCGGGCTTCATCGGCTCCCCGCAGATGAACTTCATCGACGCCAAGGTGGGTGAGGCCGCCGGCAAGGTCACCCTCACCTTCGGGCACAACACCATCACCCTGCCCGACAGCAAGGGTTCGGTGCTCAAGAAGAAGGGCTATGTGGGCAAGGTCGTCACCTTCGGCATCCGCCCGGAGGACGTGGTCGAGCAGCACGAGCACGACAAGGGCCGCACCCTCTCTGAGGCCATCGACGCCACGGTTACCGTCTACGAGCTGCTGGGTTCCGAGGCCATGATCTACGGCGAGGTCGACGGCGGTCAGATCTCCGCGCACATCGAGGCGACCAACCCCGTGCGTACCGGCGACAAGATCAAGGTCGCCTTCGACGCCGACAAGATCCATGTCTTTGACAAGGACACCGAGCTGGCCATCGTTCACTAACGCAGAAGAGGAGCAATCATATGCTGAACAAAGCTATATCGCGCCGCTCCCTCTTGGGCTTGGGCGCTGCGGCTGCGGCAGCGGCTGCGCTCCCCGGCTGCTCCACCGAGCGGAGCGACGGCAAGGTGGAGGTGGAGGTTGTCTGCTACAAGCAGGAGGCCGTCAACATCTTCCAGGAGCTGGCTGAGAAGTTCAACGCCACCCACGACGACATCTACCTCAACTTCTCCTGCCCCAACGACGCCGTCACGATCATGAAGACGCGCTTCGTCCGCGAGAACTACCCCGACATCATCGGCATCGGCGGCGACGGCGACTACGCGAGCTTCGTCGACTCCGACATCCTCGCCGACGTGTCCGACTACCCGGGCCTCTCCGACGTGTCGGAAGCTTACACGGAGATCCTGAAGAGCATCACCTACGTGCCGATGGACGGCATCTACGGCGTTCCCTATGTGGCCAACGCCGCCGGCATGCTCTACAACGTCGACATGTTCGAGGAGCACGGCTGGGAGATCCCGACCACCTGGGACGAGATGATCGCCCTGTTCAAGCAGATCCAGTCCGAGGGTATCCTTCCCATCTACCTGGGCTACCTCGACACCTGGACGATCCTCTCGCCGTGGAACTCCATCACCACCAACCTGGTGCCCGCCGACCTCGCCCGTCAGGTCAACGCCGGCGAGGCCAAGTTCGCCGACTACTACGCCGAGCCCGCTGAGAAGATGCTCGAGCTTCTCGACTACGCGGAGGAGGGCCCGTTCGCCTACAGCTACAACGACGCCTGCATCAACTTCGCCAACGGCGAGAGCGCCATGTACCCCTGCGGCAGCTTCGCGGTGCCTCAGATCCTGAGCTCCAACGATCAGATCAACGTCGGCATGTTCCCCATGCCGTCTGCGCCCAACCCCGATGACCGCATCGTGGTGTCCGGCGTCGACCTGCAGTGGTGCGTCACCAAGGCCTGCCCCCACAAGGAGGCCGCCTACGAGGTCATCAAGTTCCTCTGCGACCCCGAGAACATGCAGACCTATATCGACGACCAGCGCGCCATCCCGTGCCACGAGGGCAACTACGAACTCGACCCGCTGTTCGACGGCGTTTCCGACTGGGTCACGGGGGGGAAGGTACTCGACTACCTGGACCACTCGTACCCGTCGGCCATGGCGTGCGACGCCCAGGTGCAGACCATGCTCCTGTCGGGCGACGTCGACGCGTTCCTCACCAAGTGGGACAACGACTGGCAGCGGTACAACCGCCAGGTCATCCGCAAGGTTCAGGCCTACGAGGATCAGCAGTAAGGAGGATATGGCATGGCAAGTCTTGCAAAGAGCAAGGTAGGGGCCGGTCGCGATAAGACCTTCTACGCGATCCTCATCCCGATCCTTATTCTGTTCGTTGCGTTCAACACGTTCCCGCTCATCACGGGTTTCCTGTACAGCTTTACCGATTCCAAGGGCTACGGCGACTTCAACATCGTGGGCCTGCAGAACTACATCGACATGTTCAGCGACGTGCGCATCGGCAACTCCTACCTGTTCACCTTCAAGGTAGCGGTTGTCGCCACGATCCTGACCAACGTGATCTCGCTGATGCTGGCATTGGGCCTCAACAGCAAGATCAAGTTCAAGAGCGCCTTCCGCGCCCTGTACTTCGTGCCGCAGATCCTGGGCGCCCTGGTCGTAGGCTACGTGTTCAGCTACTTCTTCACCTACATCGTGCCTGCCATCACCGGCACCGGGTCCATCCTCGCCAGCCCCGAGTGGGCGTGGGTCGCCATCGTGGTGGTGCTCGTGTGGCAGAGCTGCGCGCAAACCACCATCATCTACATCACCGGTCTGCAGTCGGTGCCCGAGGACGTGTACGAGGCCGGCAGTCTTGACGGCGCCACTGGTTGGAACCAGTTCCGCTACCTTACGTTCCCGCTGATCATGCCGTCGGTCACCACCAACATGGTCCTCGTGATGAAGAACATGCTCATGGTCTTCGACCAGATCGTGGCTATGACCTCCGGCGGCCCGGCGCAGTCCACCGAGTCCATCTCCTACCTCATCTACAACAACGGTCTGTCGGGCGGCCAGTTTGGCTACCAGTGCGCCAACGCGGTGATCTTCTTCATCCTCATCGCCGTGATCTCCATCCTGCAGACGCGCTTCCTTAACAGCAGAGAGGAGCAACTGTAATGGCTAAAGACGCATTCGGCGCTAAGGTCAAGGAGAAGGTCAACTGGCCGGTAACCATCCTGCTCCTTATCGGCCTCATCACCATCATCTTCCCGCTCTACATGGCCGTGGTCATCGCCTTCAAAGACGGCATGTCCACCGACCTCGCGGGCATCCTGTCCCTGCCGGCCACCTGGAGCCTCGACAACTTCATCGAGGCCATCCAGGTCACGGACTTCTTCAACTCGTTCATGAACTCGCTGATCATCACCGTGGTCGCCGTCGTGGTCTCCGTGCTTATCCACAGCCTGGCCGCCTACGCCATCGGCCGCAACATGGACCGCAAGAAGCTCTTCAAGGCCTCGTACTACTTCATCATCGCCGGTATGTACGTGCCCTTTGCGATCCTCATGATGCCGCTCGTCAAGCAGACCGCCATCCTACACCTTGACAACATGGTCGGCGTGATGATCCTCTACGTGGTGTTCTACATGCCCATGGACGTCATGCTCTACACCGGCTACCTGCGCAACATCCCCATCGCGCTCGAAGAGGCGGCCCGCGTTGACGGTGCCAGCACCTGGAGCACCTACTGGAAGATCATCTTCCCGCTCATGAAGCCCATGCACGCCACCGTGGCCATCCTCACCGGCCTGGCCGTGTGGAACGACGTCATGACCCCGCTCGTCATCATGGGCGGCTCCGGCGTCAACACGCTGCCGCTCGCGCAGATGAGCTTCCAGACTGCGTTCGCCACCAACTACAACCTGGCGTTCGCCTCGTACCTGCTCGCCATGCTCCCGATGATCATCTTCTACATTTTTGCTCAGAAGCAGATCATCAGCGGCGTTACGAATGGCGCAGTGAAGTAGCATTACCCACTGAGCTCGTCCCCTCTCCTGCGCTCGGGCCCCACCTTTTTGATGGGGCCCGAGTTGTAAGCCGGGACAGCAGTTATTTTCAGCATTGCTCTCAGAATTGAGGAATCATGCCGCTTCTGTATGACAGCACTACCAAGACCTTCACCATCCATACCGACCACACCACGTACCAGATGCGGGTGGACGAATATGGGTACCTGGTGCACCTGTACTACGGCGCCCGTACCGAAGGCCAGATGGGCTATGTGGTTACGTATGCCGATCGCAGCGGTATGTGCGCCAGCCCGCATGACGCGTCCGACCGTACCTACTCGCTCGACGTGCTGCCGCAGGAGTACCCCTTCCAAGGTGGCGGCGACATGCGCAACACCCTGCTGGTGGTGCGCGACGCCAACGGCACCTTCGGGTGCGACCTGCGCTACGATCGCCACGAGATCCGCGACGGCAAGTACGCCCTGAAGGGCCTGCCCGCCGTGTACTCCGAGTCGGCCGACGACGACGCCCGCTCGCTGTCCATCACCCTGGCCGACAAGCGCCTGGGCCTGGAGGTCGAGCTGCTCTACGGCGTGCTGCCCAAGATCGACATCATCACCCGTGCGGCCATCATCCGCAACGCCGGCCCGGCCAAGGTCGTGGTGAAGCGTGCGCAGACCGCCTGCCTGGACATGGTGCACGGCAGCTTCGACGTCATCACCTTCAACGGCCGCCACGCCATGGAGCGCCGCCCCAGCCGCTGCGCCGTGACCCCCGGATCGTTCTCGGTGGGCAGCCGCCGCGGCATGTCCTCCAACCAGTACAACCCGCTCATGATCATGTGCGACCGCGACGCCACCGAGACCTCCGGCCGCGCTTGGTCTATGAGCTTCGTGTACTCCGGCAGCTTCTTGGCCGAGGTCGAGAAGGACCAGTACGAGCAGGTCCGCATGCAGATGGGCCTCTCTGACGAGCAGTTCTCCTACCCGCTCGAGCCCGGCGAGGAGCTTATCGCCCCCGAGGTCATCATGACCTTTTCCAACGCCGGCATCGAGAAGATCTCGCACAACCTGCACCGCTGCATCCGCAAGCACGTGTGCCGCGGGCCGTGGCGCGACCGCCCGCGCCCGATCCTCATCAACAGCTGGGAGGCGCACTACTTCGACTTCGACGGCGACTCGCTGGCGCGCTTGGCCGGCAAGGCCGCCGAGCTCGGCATCGACATGCTCGTGATGGACGACGGCTGGTTCGCCAACCGCTACGACGACATGCGCTCGCTGGGCGACTGGACCGTGAACGAGCAGAAGCTGGGCGGTCCGCTCTCGCAGCTGGTTGACTACGTGAACGCCATGGGCGTGAAGTTCGGCATCTGGGTCGAGCCCGAGATGGTGAGCGAGGACAGCAACCTGTACCGCGCGCACCCGGACTGGGCGCTGGCGATCCCGGGGAAGGACCCCGTGCTCGGCCGCGACCAGCTGGTGCTCGACATGAGCCGCGCCGACGTGCGCGACAACATCTTCAACCAGCTGTGCGCCGTCTTCGACTCCGCCAACATCGAGTACGTGAAGTGGGACTACAACCGTTCCATCGTGGACGTGTACTCCCGCTGCGCGAGCGATCAGGGCAAGGTGCTCTACGACTACATCCTGGGTCTGTACGATCTTCTGGAGCGTCTGATCCAGCGCTACCCCGACATGCTCTTCGAGGGATGCTCGGCCGGCGGCGGCCGCTTCGACGCGGGCATGCTGTACTACACCCCGCAGATCTGGACCTCCGACAACACCGACGCGCACGACCGCATGACCATCCAGTACGGCACCTCCTTCGGCTACCCGTGCTCGGCCATGGGCGCGCACGTCTCGGCTTCGCCCAACGAGATCAACGGGCGCGACGTGCCGCTCACCACGCGCGGCGTGGTGGCCATGGCCGGCGGCGGCTTTGGCTACGAGCTCGACCTGATGGAGCTGCCGGAGCGCGCCTGCGAGCTCATCAAGGGCCAGATCAAGATGTACCGCGAGATCGACCCGCTGGTGCGCGAGGGCCTGTATTACCGGCTCTCTTCGCCCAAGAAGGACCGGGTGTGCTCCTGGGAGTTCGCGGCGGAGGACGGCAGCGAGGCCATCGTGTGTGCGGTGGTGCTCGAGGTCGAGGGCTACGGCGTGGCCAATTACGTGGTGCCGCGCGGCCTCACTCGCGGGGCGCTCTACCGCGAGGCTACCTCGGGCAACGTGTACCCGGCCGACGCGCTGATGGACGTGGGCGTCCCGCTGCCGGTGGGCAGCGCCCCGTACATGACGCGCGTGTACCACTTCGTGCGGCTCGACGACGCGGACTGATGAGGTACGCCGTCTTGCGGATCAAGCGGCGAGTGCTTGAGCGATCGCATCCGCCGCTTGCCGATTGTGTAAAGGAAGCTTTCCGCCTGCCGCGCAAGGGCGGAGAGGGTTTGTATACCATCGAATAAAGGTTCGGCGCGCAAACACAGAGGAAACGTCGGCAACAAGCCGGGGGAGAAGGTCAGCCATGGAGGGTAAGTTTCGCACGGTGGAGGACGCGATCGCCGCGTTGGTGGCGTACGCACTGGACAAGGGCCTTATCGAACGCGACGACGTGACCTACGCCGCCAACCTCATGCTCGACGCGCTGAGCTACCAGCCCACCGGGGCCTTCGTCCCGGCCGAGGCTGTGGCGGCCGCCGAGGCTGCGCCTGAGAAGCCCGCGCTCGAGGAGATCCTCGCCGCGCTTCTCGACGACGCGGTGGCGCGCGGCGTGTGCGATCCCGGCATCGCCAGCCGCGATCTTCTCGACACCCGGCTCATGGGTTGCGTGACCCCGCGCCCGAGCGCGGTGGTGCGCGAGTTCTGGGCGCGCTACGACGAGGCGCCGCAGAAGGCCACCGACTACCTGTACCAGCTGTGCCTGGACTCCGACTACATCCGCTCCTACCGCATCGCGCGCGATCGCAAGTGGGTCACGCCCACCAGGTACGGCGATCTCGACATCACCATCAACCTCTCCAAGCCCGAGAAGGACCCCAAGGCCATCGCTGCGGCGCTCAACAAGAAGGAGGGCGCCGAGCCCTACCCGCGCTGCCAGCTGTGCCCCGAGAACGTGGGGTACGCCGGGCGCCTGGACCACCCCGCGCGCGAGACGATCCGCCTGATCCCGCTCACGCTCGCCGGCGAGCAGTGGTACCTGCAGTACAGCCCCTACGTGTACTACAACGAGCACTGCATCGTGCTGTCCGAGCAGCACACGCCTATGAAGATCAACCGCACCACCTTCGAGCGGCTCATGGAGTTCATCGAGAAGTTCCCGCACTACACCGTGGGCTCCAACGCCGACCTGCCCATCGTGGGCGGCTCGATCCTCACGCACGAGCACTACCAGGGCGGCCATTACGAGTTCGCGATGGCGCGCGCCGGCCTGCGCGAGAAGATTTCGTTCGCCGGCTTCGACGACGTCGAGGCGGGTATCGTGAACTGGCCGATGTCGGTTATCCGCCTGGACGGCGCCGATCCCACGCGCCTGGTTGAGCTGGCGAGCAAGATTCTCGCGTGCTGGCGCGGCTACTCCGACGAGGCGGTGGGCGTGCTCGCCGAGACCGAGGGCGTGCCGCACAACACCATCACCCCCATCGCGCGCCGCCGCGGCGACGCCTTCGAGCTCGACCTGGTGCTGCGCAACAACCGCACGAGCGCCGAGCACCCGCTGGGCATCTTCCATCCGCACGCCGAGCTGCACCACATCAAGAAGGAGAACATCGGCCTTATCGAGGTCATGGGCCTCGCGGTGCTGCCCGCGCGCTTGCTGGGCGAGATGGACCGCCTGAAGGAGGTCATCCTGGCGGGTGGCGAGCCGGCCGACGTGCCCGAGATCGCCGCGCACGCGCCGTGGGTGCGCGAGATCATTGCGCGCTACCCCGCGTATGCGCCCGAGAACGTGGGCGCGCTGGACGAGGCCGGCCGCGCTGCGCTCGACGGTATCGTTGAGCAGGAGATCGGCCAGGTTTTCGCGCAGGTGCTCGAGCACTGCGCCGTCTTTGCCGACGACGAGGAAGGCCGCGCGGCCTTTGCGCGCTTCGTCGGTGCCGTAGCGTAAGCTCTCCTGGCGGGCCCTCGGGCAGCATGCCGCGTGAACCTGCTCAGCGGGGCATGCTGCCCGAGGGCCCGCCGCCGGTGCGCTTGTGTGGAAGCGCTTGTCTGGAGGTGCGCGTCCGGAGGCTCTGGCCTGGAGGCGCACGTTCGGGGGGGGGCGTCCGGGGGGCGCGTCCGGAAGCGCTTTCTCGCGCATACGAGTGTTTGTCCGCAACAAGGGTGTTTGTCCGTAAACCCTCCGTGAGAGAGGAAGCTATATGAGCACGGTCAGCAACGTAACGCTGCAGCTGGTGTACGGCGCGGCAGCCGACGAGGCCAAGAAGCGCCTCGAGATTCTGAGGGAGCGCTACCTCGCCGCCTTCGGCGAGGCCGACCTCGAGTATTTCTCGGCCCCGGGCCGCACCGAGATCATCGGCAACCACACCGACCACAACGGTGGCAAGATCCTCGCCGCGAGCATCACCATGGACACGGTGGCGGCTGCGGCCAGGACCGAGAGCAACACGGTCACCATCATCAGCGAGGGCTACGACGAGCCCATCGTGGTCAACATCGACGAGCTCGAGAGCGTGCCGCACTGCCAGGGCAGCGTGTCGCTCGTGGCCGGCATGATCGCTGCCGCCAAGAGCCGCGGCTTCGCGGTGGGCGGCTTCAACGCTACCGTCTCCACCGAGGTCATCCCGTCGGCGGGCGTGAGCTCTTCAGCGTCGTTCGAGATGCTCGTGTGCGTGATTATCGACCACCTGTTCAACGGCAACGCCATGACCTGGGAGGATTACGCGCGCATCGGCCAGTACGCCGAGAACACGTACTGGGAGAAGGCTTCTGGCCTGATGGACCAGATGGCGTGCGCGGTAGGCGGCACCATCTTCTTGGACTTCTCCGACGGCGTGAGCTTTGAGAAGGTGGACTTCTCCTACGACGCGCTGGATCTGGACCTGGTGATCGTGAACACCGGCAAGGGTCACGCCGACCTGTCGGAGGAGTACTCCTCGGTGCCAGGCGAGATGCGCATGGTGGCTCGCGCACTGGGCGTGCAGAACCTGTGCGAGTCGTCCGAGAACGCGCTGCTGGAGAAGCTGCCCGCGGTGCGCGCCGAGGTGGGCTGCGACCGCGCCGTGCTGCGCGCGCTGCACTACTTCGAGGAGTGCGGCCGCGTTGACGAGGCCGTCCAGGCGCTGAAGATCGGCGACAAGGAGCGCGTGCTCCAGATGATCGAGGCGTCCGGGCATTCCAGCTGGGAGTGGCTGCAGAACGCCTACGTCACCGGTGACGCTGCCGAGCAGCCCATTCCGCTGGCGCTGGCGCTCACGCAGATCTACCTGCGCAAGATCGGCGGCGGCGTGTGCCGTCTGCACGGCGGCGGCTTTGCGGGCGTCATCATGTGCGCATGCCCCAAGGAGCACACCGAGGGCTACATCGACTTCATGGCGCCGTACTTCGGCCGCGAGAACATCTACGTCACCGGCATCCGCCAGGTGGGCGCCACCTGCCTCGGCACGCTGTAAGCGTCGCCGCGGGCGCGGCTGGGTGCGCGCGTCCGGCTCAGCGCGAGCCGCAGGGCGCGGGGCCGCGCCGGGCCACAGGGCCGAGCAGCGCGGGGCGTTGCCGTGGTCGAGGCCGAGCAGCGGGCGGGACGCACAGCCAGCGCAGGGCGGGCAAGTGGGCAATCAGAAGCCCCGCTTGCCCGCCCTTTTCGCATCTAAGACCCTGCCTCAGCTCGCGCCCCCTCAGTCGCCCGCTCATGTGGCATCCAAGCCTCAGTTGCTCATCCCGCGCCGCCCGTTTAACCGCCTGGCCGACATCTAGGCCCCACAACTTTTCCAGTTGCCCGCCTTTTCGACGCCCAAGCGTTAGCACCCTTGTTAGCACCCTTCCATCTACCCGCGCCGATGACATCCAAGATTCCTGCGCCGCTCCGGTTGCCCGCCCGTCCGGCACCTAAGCCCCGGTTGCCCGCGGAAGCGTCGCGCAAGCCCCAGGTTGAACGCCCTCGCGACATCTAAGAACCGGTTGGCCGCCCAAACCGCATCCAATTCCCGGAAATCCGGGATTTGTATGCGGCCCGAGCGACCAACCGCGTCGGACATGTCGAAAGAGCGACCAACCAAGCGCTTGCATGACGATACCGCGTCCAACCTTTCCGCCGCCTGTATCACTTGCCCGCCCATCCGACACCTAAGCCCCGCTTGCTCGCGGAAACGACATCTAGACACTTGCGGCTTTCTCGCTGCCCACTCGTTTGCCCGTGCGTCCGGTATCAAACCGCCCGGCCTCCCGCCAACCCCTTTACGCAGCGCGCGGGATGCCGAACGCCTCGAGGATGCGCGCGACGTATCCCTGTTCGCGCAGGCGCGAGGCGAGGAAGCGCATAACCGGCAACCCGAGCGCGGTGATGCGCGACTCCCGCTGCCGCTCGTCAAGCAGCGCGTCAAGCGTATCGCGTCCGGCGAGCATCGCGCTGTCCTCGTATTTGCCGCGTCCATCCAGCTCACCGGCGATTTGTCGGCCGTCGCCTAGCTGCCAGAACAGATCGGGGCGGAACGTGCGGCGCGGGTCGGTGGGGTCGGGCAGCTCAACCTGCAGATCGGTTGGCGGCAGATATCCCGCCTCGATGATGACCCCGCGCAAAGCCGACTCGCCGCCGCTCTCCGCCCGCGCGTCTGCCAGGGACGCTGCCCGCAGCGCGCGTTTGATGCCGTGGCGTCGATACCCGTGGCGTTTCACATATGTTTGCAGGTCGCTCGCCGTGATGTTGTAGCGGCGCAGCGCCGAGTCGGCAATGGCCAGCGCGTCGGGCAGCGGCGCGGTAAGCAGGCAGTCCAGAACGGTTTCCATAAGCGGGGTGACGGTGACGCCGCCCACCAGGCGCGTTGCCCCGAGTTTGCCCACATGCCGTTTGATGCGCTGCGTGCTCGCCGTGTGAACGCCACGCGGCAACAGCACATGCACGCAGCCGAGCAGATGGTAAGAAACGCTCAGCCCGTAAACCAGCGCGGCCGAATATGAGCAGAACACCCAGTCGCGGTGCAGCTCGTGCACGCCACGGATAACGTGCAGCTCGCGCTCAACGGGACTGAGCTGGTTCCAGTAGGTTGTCCGCGCGTACAGCAGCGGAAACGGCGAAGCCAGCGCGCCGTCGCGCAAGCGCGCCCGCATGGCTCGCGCGTCCTGCTCGGTCAAGGCGTAAGCGCAGCGGTTCTCGCATTCCGCCTGAAGAAGCTGCTGGTTAACGTGAGCGGCACGACGCGTTTCCCGCCGCCTGATCACCTTGCTCTCATCGGACTCGCTCGCGGTTGGTTGCGCTGCGGCTTGGACGGTTGCCTGCGAGGTTGCAGCGCACGCGGCGCGCTGGTCTGCTGAATAGCTGTCGCTGTACATGGAGCTCCCATCTTTGCGGTCTTCGTGACAACGTGGAGATGCGAGCACCTTATCAGGCGGATCTTGCAGATATGCAACCGCTTTCCAACCAAAAACCCGCAGCTTCTTTCCCAGGTCTGTCTTTTGCCAGATGCAGGCCGGCGCGCCTGCACACACGCAAGCAATTTTGCGTGGTAAAGGCTCAGGGCCTCATTCCGCCAATGGACGATAATCGCAGGTGAACGGTATGACGGCCCCGTTCTGTTGCGCAACGGCGGTTTGCCCGGGAGGGTATGGTGTAGCAAGCAAGGGCAGTCGGGCGGGAAGAGGAGAGGTTGGAGCACATGTTGTTTAGCAGCGATGCGGCCGCGCAAAAGCGTATCGAGGACGCTGCGCAGGCTCGTTGAGAGTTTGCCGATCTGAATAAGCGGCATGAGAAGCAAGTCTCTGTGGGCGCGCGAATCGTTCTATGTCTGGTCGCTTATGCCGAACGTTACTTTTCTTGTCCGGATTTCATCCGTCTCGAGAAGCATCTTTACAAAGATATCAGCTGAACGGCTATCCATAGATCCTCGCCGCATCCTTGAGCGCGGAATTGTGAAAATGCGATGCTCCACCATCGAGGGCGGTGATGAGGTTGACGCTTCTGTCTGTTGCTCGTTCCAGCACGTCGCGCGTTTGCTCAACGTCAGAGATGCGGGATCCGGGCTCGAGCGAAACAAAAAGTTCGATGTCGCTTTCAGGCGTTTGCTCGTTTCTTGCAAGCGACCCGCATAGCGTCGTAGCAACAACGGGGGCTCCTTCAGAGCAGAGCTTACGGCCTGTATGACGTGGTGGCGCGTCGCCAGTTGCGCGGAGAATTGACCCGCCGCACCTTCTGTGGCTTGGTTACGAGTCATGGCGGCGCCCGCTTGCAAGCATTGTAGCCGAATCGGTCAAAAGACGAGACGGTTGCGTTCAACGAGAACGCAGGGTGCGCTCATGTGCTTCTCGCCCCGCCGTCTACCTTGCGCTCGGGGCATTTGGCCGAAATTCTCTGCATAAGCGTTTTGGCAGCTTGTGCGCATCGGGTAACGTCTGCTAAGTGCGCGCATCGGCGCTACGCGTGTTGGTCTTCTCGCCCGTGGCAACGGCGCTCCGGCCTCGGCCCGCCGCCGGCACCCCGCTGCCGGCACCCCGCCGCGACGCACCCCGCGCCCGCCTGCGCACCACGCCCTTTGGGTACAGCTGGCGCCGGCTGCTCATCAGCACCCGGCGCACGGATGAAAGGATAGGCCATGGTAGAGACACTGCTTTTGGAGAACGGCATCGACGTCGATTTTGACCGCGTGCACGTTGACTGGAGCCCGGCCAAGCTCATCGAGCACGCCGTCAGCCACCATGAGGCGTACCTCACCTCCACCGGCTCGCTGTCGGTTTCCACCGGCGCGTTCACCGGCCGCAGCCCTGAGAACCGCTACATCGTCGACGCCGGTGCCGCCGACGAGAACGTCAACTGGGACAGCCCCACCAACAAGCCGCTGGACGAGACCACCTACAAGCGCGTGCGCAAGAACGTGACCCGCTACATGTCGCAGCGCCGCCACCTGTTCGTGGTGCGCGGTTACGCCGGCGCCGACCGCCAGTACGCGCGCAAGGTCATGGTCATCTGCGAGCGCGCGCATCAGGCGCTGTTCATCCGCCAGATGCTCGTGCGCCCCACCGAGGACGAGCTCGAGACCTTCGGCCGTCCCGACATCACCGTCTTCGCCGCGCCCACCTACGTGTGCTCGCGCGACCGCGACGGCCTGGAGCCCGCCGCCGTTATTCTCGACATGAACGGCAAGAAGATCGTCGTCGCCGGCACCGGCTACTGCGGCGAGATCAAAAAGGGCATCTTCACGATGATGAACTACCTGCTGCCCATCGAGGACGGCGTGCTGCCGATGCACTGCTCGGCCAACGTCGACCCGGACACCAACAAGACCTGCATCCTGTTCGGCCTGTCCGGCACCGGCAAGACCACGCTTTCGGCTGACCCGGAGCGCCTGCTCATCGGCGACGACGAGCACGGCTGGAGCCCGCGCGGCGTCTTCAACATCGAGGGCGGCTGCTACGCCAAGACCATCGACCTCACGCGCGAGCGCGAGCCCGACATCTACGACGCCATCACCTTCGGCTCGGTGTCCGAGAACGTCAAGCTCGACCGCAAGAGCCGCGCGCCCATCTACTCCGACAGCTCCATCACCGAGAACGGCCGCGCCGCCTACCCGCTTGAGCACATCGAGCGCGTGGTTGAGTCCGGCGTGGGCGAGGCCCCCAGCGTGGTGCTGTTCCTCACGGCCGACGCCTACGGCGTGCTGCCGCCCATCTCCAAGCTCTCCCGCGAACAGGCCATGTTCCACTTCCTCACCGGCTACACCGCCAAGGTCGCCGGCACCGAGCTGGGCATCAAGGAGCCCACGCCCACGTTCTCGGCGCTCTTCGGCGAGCCCTTCATGCCGCTGGACCACATGGTGTACGCGTACCTGCTGGGCGAGAAGATCACGCAGAACAAGACGCGCGTGTACCTGGTGAACACCGGCTGGACCGGCGGCCCGTACGGCGAGGGTCACCGCATTGCGCTGTACCACACCCGCGCGATGGTCAAGGCCGCGCAGAACGGCTCGCTGGACGTTGCCGGGTATCGCCACGACGATATCTTCGACGTTGAGGTGCCGCTGGACTGCCCGCACGTTCCGGCCAAGCTGCTGAACCCGCGCGAGACGTGGAAGGACGCCGGCGCTTACGACAAGGCCGCCAAGAAGCTGGCCGAGCAATTCCAGGCCAACTTCGACAAGCGCTATCCCGGCGTTGACCTGAAGAGCATGACGAAGCCGCACCGCCGCTAGGTTTTGCTGAGGACGCGAGCGGGCCCTGGCGGGAGCTTTTGGCCCTCGTCAGGGATCCCGCTCGCTTGCGCCAAACTAGGCCGTGCCTAGTTTGGCTCATTTCGTAAGACGAAGCGGGGCGGAGCAGGGCGGACGGGACGGGTTGTTTCGCCCTGTCCAAAATGGATGTGGTTTTGGCGGGGCGTCCCGAGTAGAGACGCCCCGCGCTGCAAGGAAAGCGCAGGTAGAACGGGTGGTGTTTGGCTGGTCTACTCGGTGCACCCGCGCGAAACGACATCCATTTTCGTGTGCGTAAGGTTTTCGCCCAGATGCGCCAGATTAGGCCGTGCCTAATCTGGCGCATTTCGTAAGACGGAACGGGGCGCCTGCCGCCTGTGTGACGAAATCGCGGCTAACCGCGCCCCGTCCCCGCTCGCACCTCGCGCCTTCACGGCTTCACCATGAACATAACGGCATAAAATTGCATAAAACTTGGCCAATGTGGCATACTTTGAGATTATCATGCGTGGATTTGGAAATAGTTGCGAAATAACCGCATGATACACTCATGCGGTATGCATTAACTTGTCTATACGATCCGCTTCCTTTTCAGGGCTCTAGGTAAGGAGGACCCCATGTCCAACACCGTTTCTCGTCGTCAGTTCGTGACGCTCGCCGGCAGCGCCGCTTCGCTTCTCGGCCTGGGTCTCGTGGGCTGCAACTCCGGCAGCAACGACGCCGCGGGCTCCGACGCGTCCGATTCCGGCAAGACCTACGTCGTGGCCACCGACACCACCTTCGCGCCGTTCGAGTTCACCAACGACCAGAACGAGTTCGTGGGCATCGACGTGGACCTGCTTGCCGCCATCGCCGACGACCAGGGCTTCTCCTACGAGCTCAACTCCCTGGGCTTCGACGCCGCCGTGGCCGCGCTTGAGTCCAACCAGGCCGACGCCGTGATCGCCGGCATGTCCATCACGCCCGAGCGCGAGGAGAAGTATGACTTCTCCGATCCCTACTATGAGTCCTACGTGTGCGCTGCTGCCAAAGACGGCGGCGATGTCACCTCGATGGAGGACCTGTCCGGCAAGACCGTGGCCTGCAAGACCGGCACCCAGTCTGCCAGCTGGGCCGAGGCCGTCAAGGACGAGTACGGCTTTACGATCACCTACTTCGACACGTCGGACATGATGTACCAGGACGTCCAGACCGGCAACTCTGCCGCCTGCTTCGAGGACTATCCGGTCATGGCCTACGGCATCACCCAGGGCAACGGCCTCACCATCATCGGCACCGAGGAGGAGGAGTTCGCCACCCCGTATGCCTTCGCGGTCATGAAGGGCAAGAACCCCGAGCTCATCGAGATGTTCAACACCGGCTTGGCCAACCTCAAGGACAGCGGCACGTACGACGAGATCATCGCCACGTACCTCGAGGCGTAAAAACGCGCAGACGGCGGGGCGTCGGCAGGCTTGCGGCGCCCCGCTTTGCGCCGCGCGGCGCTTGCCCGCGCGGATTGTTCGATCGGGGCCGTGCGTCGGCGGGTGGTTATCGCCCGTCCGCAGGCCGAGAAACGCGGAAACGGCAGAGGCGGCAGCGCGTCGCCAGCACAGCGGGCGCGGAAAGCGTCCGCACGCGTTTTTCTCGCCCGCATGGTTAAACGCTTTGGCACAGCCCCCTGACGGTAAAGGCTCGCAATGGATCCCACTACGCTTGTAAACACGCTGGTCGCCGCGTGGCCGCTTTTGTGGACCGGCCTGCAGATGACGCTCTTCGTGACCGTGGTCTCCCTGGTGGTGGCCATGCCGCTGGGCGTGGTGACCTGCCTCATGAACCTGTCCAAGTTCCGTGCGCTGCGCGGCATCGCCAAGTTCTACATCTGGCTTATCCGCGGCACGCCTATGCTGGTGCAGGGTTTTTACATCTACCTCGCCATGCCGCAGCTTATCCAGGCAACCATTGCCCCGGATTTCCGCATCGACGTGGTGACGGCGAGCGTGGTGACGCTGATCCTCAACGCGGGCGCCTACGCCTCCGAGATCTTCCGCGGCGCCATCCAGTCCGTGCCCGACGGGCAGACGGAGGCCTCGCGCAGCCTGGGCGTGAGCCACTTCAAGACCATGCAGAAGATCGTGATCCCGCAGGCCGTGCGCATCTGCCTGCCCAGCCTGGTGAACCAGTGCATCATCACGCTCAAAGACTCCACCATCATGTACGCCATCGGCCTGCCCGAGATCATGAACCAGGCCAAGGTGTACGTGGGCCGCACGTTCGACTCGCTCGCCACCTACACGTGGGTTGCGGTGATCTTCCTGATCATCATCAGCGTGCTGATGATCGTCTCGTCCCAGCTTGAGAAAAGGATGCGTGCGTAAATGGATAAGAACAACATCAAGATCCACGTGGAGGGCCTCACCAAGGACTTCGGCGACAACCACGTGCTGCGCGGCATCGACATCGACATCCACGCGGGCGAGGTTGTGTGCGTGATCGGTCCTTCCGGCTCGGGCAAGTCCACGTTTCTGCGGTGCCTGAACCGCCTGGAGGAAGCCACCTCGGGCACCATCACCATTGACGGCGCGTCCATCACCGACCCCAAGGCCGACGTGGACAAGATCCGCCAGCACGTGGGCATGGTGTTCCAGCAGTTCAACCTGTTCCCGCACTACACCGTGAAGCAGAACATCATGTTCGCGCCGGTGGAGCTCAAGCTCAAGAGCAAGGAAGAGGCTGCGGCAACCGCCGAGCGCCTGCTTGCACGCGTGGGGCTGGCCGAGAAGATCGACGCCAAGCCGCGCTCGCTTTCCGGTGGCCAGCAGCAGCGCGTGGCCATCGCCCGCGCGCTGGCCATGGACCCCGACATCATGCTGTTCGACGAGCCCACGAGCGCGCTCGACCCCGAGATGGTGGGCGAGGTGCTCGACGTTATGCGCGAGCTGGCGCAGCAGGGCATGACCATGGTCGTGGTGACCCACGAGATGGGCTTTGCGCGCGAGGTGGCCGACCGCGTGATCTTTGTGGACGAGGGCGTGATCCAGGAGGAGGGCACGCCGGCCGAGGTCATGGGCAACCCGCAGAACCCGCGCACCAAGAGCTTCCTGTCCAAGGTGCTGTAGCCGCGGCGAGGCGCCACATACAAGGCGCCGAGGCGCGTGGGGCGTACCGCGGACGGATCGAAGCAGTTTTTGCACAGAAGTGGCCTTGTTTTGGCGCGAATGTGTGCAAAAGCTGCTTCGATTTTTAGGCGATGCGGTTGGGCGGCAAGATCCGGACCGTGCAGGCGCTGTTGGGGGAGAGGCACATGCTGAGCATCGTGAACTATGGCGGGTACGTTGCGGCTGCCGCGGCGCTGTGCGTCACGCCGGGCATCGACACCGTGTACATCCTCATGCGCACCATCGCCGGCGGTCGGCGCGAGGGCCTGGCCAGTGCGCTGGGCATCAACACCGGACTCGTGGTGCACACGGTGCTGGTGGCTGCGGGTCTGTCGCTGGTGCTGGCGGCCTCGCCGGTGGCGTTCAACGTTATCAAGATTGCCGGGGCTCTGTACCTGGCCGTTATGGGCGTGAGAAGCATCCTTGCAAAGGGAGGCTCGTTTGCGCAGCTCGCCGACGGCGGGGCGGGCGGTGATGCTGCCCGCGCGGACGAGAAGGACGCGGTGGTTGGCGCCGCATCCGCCCGCGTGGGTGAGAAGGACGCTGGTGTCAGCGCGGGATCGGCCCGCGTGGGCGAGAAGGGCGCGGGCACCGAGGCGACCGCGGGCGCTGCTGCGGCCACGGTTGCCGACGGTGCCGCGGCGCGTGCCGACGCGCAGCCGGGCGCGAGGCCGCGCGGCGCTTCTCGGCTGCAGGGGGTGCGGCGCACGTATGCGCAAGGTGTGCTCACCAACGTGCTCAACCCCAAGATCATCCTGTTTTTCCTGGCGCTGCTGCCGCAGTTCATTGCCGTACCCAACGAGCATGGGCCGCTGCCGTTTTTGGTGCTGGGGCTTACGTACGTGGTGCTGTCCACGCTGTGGACGGTGGTTATCGTGCTGATCGCGGCGCCGTTTGCGCGCTTGCTGAGCCGCAGCCCGCGCGCGGGCCGCGTTACCGGTATCGTGTCCGGCGTGGTGTACGTGGCCCTGGGGGCCATGATCCTGCTGACCGAGTAAATGCGCCAAATTAGGCACGGCCTAGTTTGGCGCATTTCGCTAGAGATTCCCTTGCAGGCGGTTCTTTACCAGGCCGAGGGTCTCTCGTAGCAGGTTGTGCGGCAGACGCCACGGGGTCGAAGGCGCGGCGATGCCCCACGCAGGGCTGATGCCCTGGCGCCGCGCGGTAAGCAGCGCGCGGTACAGGTGAAACGCGTTGGTGACGATGCCGACGTGGACGGCAGGGGCAGTGCAGCCCGGGCTTGCGGGATCCGCGTGCTGCGGCTGCGGCAAGCGGCCCGCGTCCATTGCCTCTGTGATAACGCGACGGGAAAACGCGAGGTTCTCCGCCGTGGTGGTTGAGCGATCCTCCCGCAGGATGCGCGCAGGGTCGACGCCGCGGGCGGCGAGCCACGCTGCCATGGCGTCCGCCTCGGAGCACGGTTCGTTGGGGCCTTGCCCGCCGGAAACCACCGCCAGCGTGCGCAGGTTCTTTTGAAGATATGCCAGCGCCGCTTCCAGGCGAAACGCCAGCACGCGCGAGGGTTCGCCGTTTGCAAGCACCTGCGCGCCGAGGACGATCAGAACATCCAGGTTGCGGGGTGCGGAGGGATGCGCCGCCGCCATCACGCGGACGCTCAGCACCGCAAGCACCCCCAAGGCGAGAAGCACCGTTGCGCCAAGCGCGGTGACAAGGAGACGCAGCGGGTCGGGCAGCGCGGCACGCACAGGGGGCAGCAGCAGGATGCCCGGAACCAAGGCGGCCGCGGCGACGTAGTACCACAGGCGGTAGGAGTGCGATCCTGTGCACGTGACGAGGATAGCGGTGCCATAGGCCGCGCACACGGCGGCGATGACGACAAGCACGTAGCCCATGGACCCTCCTTTCATGCGCGTGGCGGCAAACACGTGGCGGCGCGGCTTGAATCTGCCGAGCAGGGCGAGTGATGGGGGCTTTTGCACCTGCTGGGTAAAACGAGCGGCCAAAAGCTGCCCTGCTCGCGAAAAGAACCGCTAAGAAACCGCTTGCTGTCATTTTAGATGACGTTTAAGCGGCGGGCATGCCGAAGATGCGCGCGCGAGTGCGCAGCGTCAGCTGGCGCACGGGCAGATGCGGCGCGGCTCCATGCGCGGTGCCTACGCGCGCCTGTGCGCGGCCCATGCACGGTGCCTGCGTGCGGCCCCATGCGTGCGGCCCTATGCGTGGCGCGGCGTCATGCGGGGTATGATGAGAACCAAGCGCGCGCATTTTGCCGTCAGCCCGCCGGGAGCGGGCGTCCAGCTGGTTGCGCGCCAAGCTTGCTCGCGCTTCCTTGCCGAAAGGGGTTGCGTATGGACACTGCGCGTACGCCTTCTCAATCCTCTTCGACCTCTCGGCCCATGCGCCACGGTACGGACACGCGCGATTCCGATGCGCGCGCCGCTAGCGCGCGCGAGACGTTCGCCGACGCGCCCGGTGCCCGTTTACGCGCGCACGGCCCAACCGCGCGCGGGACGGCCGGCGATAATCCCGACGCACGCAGAACGGCCGGCAAAGGCCCAGGCGCACGCGAAGCGCCCGCCGCTCGCCCGGGTGCAACCGTTCCCGCCGATCCCGGCAGCCGGCTGTGCCGTGCGCTCAACCAGGTGCTTCTCTCCCTGAACCAGGTGGTTTTGGGCAAAGAGCAAACGGTGCGCCACGTGCTTGCCGTACTGGTCGCCGGCGGTCACGTGTTGTTGGAAGATGTTCCCGGCGTGGGCAAGACAACGCTTGCGGTTGCGCTGGCGCGGCTCACCGGGCTTTCGTGGCGGCGCGTGCAGTTCACGCCTGACGTGCTTCCGAGCGACCTCACCGGCTTCACGCTGTACCGGCGCGAAACCGGCGACTTTGCCTACCAGCCCGGCGCGCTTGCCTGCAACCTGCTGCTGGCCGACGAGCTCAACCGAACCTCGCCCAAAACGCAGGCGGCGCTGCTCGAAGCCATGGAGGAGCGCCAGGTTACCGTGGACGGCGTGACCCGTCCGCTGCCGGAACCGTTTTTCGTGGTGGCGACGCAGAATCCGCTGGGCGCGGAGGGCACGCAGCCGCTGCCGCACGCCGAGGCCGACCGTTTCATGGCGTCGCTTTCGCTGGGGTACCCCGACCGCGCAAGCGAGATGGAGCTGGCGCGCAGCGACAGGCTGGCGGGCCGCGCAGCGGGGCTTGAGGCGGTTGTGGGTCCGGGGGAGATCGCGGAGGCGCAGCGTGCGGCGGAGCAGATCTTTGTGCACCAAACCCTGCTGGGCTATGCCGTTGACCTGGTGCGGGCCACGCGCCGGGCGGTGCCGGGGCTGCTGGCACTGGGGGCGAGCCCGCGCGCGAGCATAGACATCGTGCGTATGGCGCGCGCCGTGGCGTGGCTTGCGGGGCGCGACTACGTGGTGCCGGCTGACGTGGCGGACGTGTTCGTGGCGGCAGTGCGCCATCGCGTGGTGCTGGGGCCCAAGGCGCGCGCCGAGGGGCTGGATGCCGAGGCGGTTCTGGGGCAGGTGCTTGCAGCGGTGCCGGTACCTGCGCCAGGATCGAAGGCGGCTGCACCGCATGGGCGGGAAGGGCGCGCGGCGGATGCGCCGGCGGCGCTGGGCGATAACCGCGTAGGCGGGCGCGCCCCCGGGGGCACCGAGAGCCCCGGCGATACCGGTCGCGTGGGTCGGCGGTCTTCTCGCCCGCGGCGTCTGTGAGCGCTGAGCGGTGCGGCTGGCTGCCTACATAGTGCTGATGACGGCAACGTTTGCCGCGGCCGGGGCCTTGCGTTCCGAGTTGGCGGCGTTTTGTCTGTTGGCCGAAGCGGCCGCTCTGCTGCTGTGCCTGGTGCAGGTTCTGCTGCTGCGTCGCAGCGTCTCCCTGCGTTTTGAACTCGCGTCTTCGCGCGTTGCCGCCGGGGCTGCGGGACGTGCCGCGCTGGTGGTCGAGAACCGCGCACCGGTGCCAGCCTTTTGTTGCGAGATCCCGCTTGTCGCGCGGAACCTGTGGGGCAGCGTTATCTGCTCGGCCACGGTGCGCACTGCAGTTCCGGGGCGGTGGCGCGCTCCTGGCTGCGCGCAGCAGGCGTTCACGCTGGGCGCGGTGTACTGCGCGGGGCCGCTCGAGATCGTTGCGGGCCCGGTTGCAGTGCGCGACGCGTTGGGGCTGTTCCGCATGCGCGTAGGCGGCGCGGCTGAGACAACGTTGCTGGTTATGCCGGCGGGGTCGGCGCTCGAAGTGCATGCGGCGGGGACGGCGGACTCGTCTGCCGGGTTGGGAGCGACGCTCGGCGGCGCGCCTGAGCCGCCCGACGTGGCCGACGTGCGCCCGTATCGGCCCGGCGACAATCCGCGCGCCATCCATTGGAAGCTCTCCGCCCGCACGGACGAGGTGATGACGCGCGCGTTTGAGCCGGAGGCGCCGCGTTCCGCGGTGCTGCGCGTGGATTGCGGCAACGTGGCAGACCGCGACCCCGAGCGGCTGGGCGCGGTGCTGGAAGCAACGGCCGCCGTGCTGCGCGGCATGGAGCATGCCGGCGTTGCCTGCGCGGTAACAGCGCAGGTATGGGTGGGCGATAAAACCCCGGCACAATGGCGCGCGATCGCTCCCGGTGCAGCCGACGCGGTGGTGGAGGAGATCGAGTGCCTAGTGGCTGCGACGGCGCGGCTCGCGGGCGATGCCGGCGCAGTTGCTGCGGCAGTTCAAACGGCGGGGGAGAAGAGCGCCGGCGGGAGTAGCTCAGCGGCGGTCGGTCCAAGCGCGTTCGTTGCGGCGGCGAGCGACGCGGGTGCCGGCAGCGCCGGCACAGACGTTGCGGCGTCGGGTTACACCGGCGCCTACGGCCTGTCGCCGGAAACATCCGGTGCACCCGACGCGGCGCGCGTGCTCGAGGTGCGCTCGGACGGCACGCTCGTACGCGACGGTACGGTTATCGCGCACTTCTCGTCTCACGGCGTGGAAGACGCGGCGAGGGAGCGTGGGCTATGGCTGTGAGGAGCACAAGCCGCGCCACCGACCGCCGCGCGTCCGCCGGCTGCCTGCCCCACACTGGCCGCCGTGCGTCCGCCGACCGCCCGTCCCGTGCCAATCGCGCATCCGTCCTTGCCTGGGCGGCGCTTCCCACGCTGGCAGTTGCCGCCGGGGTGCTCGCGCTGTTGGACGCGGGCGCGGCGGCCATAGACGTGAGCGTGGCGCCATCCGCTCTGCTTGCGGGCGTGGCGCTTCCTGCGGCATGCATCACGGCGATGCGGCTGCGCGGCCGGTCGGGAGCTGTGGGCGCGCTTATCGCCTTGGCGATGAACGTTGCCCTGGCCTACCTTGCGCGCGACGCCTTTGTGCCCCAGCTTGAGCGCGTGGCGTACAGCGCGTGGATGGGCGGTGTTCCCTGGCGCGAGGGGCTGTTCGGCATGGACGCCAGCCTGGTGGCCGCGCCTGCCGCTGCGCTGTGCTCGCTTGCGCTGTACGGTTCCCTGAGCGTGGCGCCGCTCGGGTGGCTTGCGCGCGTGGGGTTTATCGCCCTGGCATGCGCGGAGAGCGCGGTGGGGCTCGATCCCAGCCTGCAGCAGCTGGCATACGTAACGTTTTTCCTGGCAGCAGGGGTTATCGCCCAACAGGTTATGCGCGCAAGCGGCCACCGGGCCCGTACCTGCGCGGACGGGCATGTGGCGCTGGCGGGGCTCGCGGTGGCGCTGGTGGCCGCGCTTGCCACCCCGGCGCTTTTCAGCTGCCTGCAGAACACACCGGTGCTCGCCCGCACGGTGGCGCAGGCCTCCTGCGTTACGGATCGCGTGCAGCGCATGGTGATGGGCGGCCGACAGCTTGCGGCGGGTGCCACCGAGTCGCTCGGCGCGGTATCGCGTGGGAACAACTACGCCAACGGTACGTCGTGGCTGAACGTGCGGCTGCTCGCCGAGCCGCAGGAAACCGTGTACCTCAAGCAGTTCACCGGCGGTGCGTACGTGGGCGACGCTTGGGCCGAGGACGAGAACGGCCTGGCCGACTACCTGGTTGAGCATCCGGCCCGCGACAGCGACGGCACGGGTGTGACGCTGCTCGAGGCGCGAAACCTGCAGTCCGACGCGCTGGAGGCCGCGCTGCTCGGCGATGACGCGGCGTTGGCGTCGGGTCAGTCGATGGGCTGGGGCTCCTCGGCCTACGTGATCAGCGGGGCGTCTGAAGCGTACCGAGCGCATACGATCGCGGTGGAGCGCATTGAGGGCGGCGACCAGCCCGTGCCGTATTACTCCCACGGCGTTCCCGGCGCGGCGGGGACCCTGACGTACACGTTCTTCTCGCCTGCCGAGGCGCTGGCGGTGCCGGGGACGCTTTCCGCCAGCCAGCAGGCCGTGTACCAAGCGCGCCTGGCGGTGCTTGAGCGGTATGCGCGCGCAACATACCTGGACGTACCGGAAGAGCTGGTGCCGCGGCTTGCAGCGTTGGCGGCCGAGAATCCCGTGGACGGAGGTGACGCATTGGCGGCGGTTGACGCGGTGCGCCAACTGCTGGCCGAGCGGGCCGCGTACACGCGTACGCCCGGTGAGGCAACGGGTAGCGGGGACATCGTGGATGAGTTCTTGTTCACGCGCCACGCGGGGTACTGCCAGCAGTTTGCCTCGGCCGCTACGCTGCTGCTGCGGCTGTACGGGGTGCCCGCGCGCTATGCGTGCGGGTATGCGGCGCCGGCGCGGATGTTTGCGCAGCGAACGGTGTCGGAGGAGGGCGCGCTGACCGGCGCGGACAAGGGCTTGGTGGCCTTAGACGGGGAAACGGGTACGGGCCAGCGCTTTGAGGCGACGCTTTCGGACCTGCAGCAGCATGCGTGGGTCGAGATTTTCGTTGAGAACGTGGGTTGGGTGCCGGTTGAGGTGACGCCTGCGGCGGCCTCGTCTGCGGCCCCTGAGGACGAGCCGGCGGCAAGCGTTGCGGACGCGCAGGCGGACGAGGAGCGCGCGGCGGCGGATGCGGAGGAGCCGGCAGCGCGCGAGAACGGCCAGGCGGACAGCGTCGATGCGGCGGGCGATAAGGACGGCGACGCGGATACCGCCGATGCGGGCGGGCCGCTGGCCGGACTGGGCGCGGCGCTTGAAGAGGTGGCGCGGTGGCTTGCTCGCGCGTGGGAACAGGCTGCGGTGCGTGCTGCGGTGTCGGCTGCCGGTGCTGTGGCAGCTGCATGCGCGGGGCTTGCTGCCTGGCGCATGGCGGTGCGCCGACGTGTTGCGCGCCTGGCGCCGGACGGGCTGCTGGCGCGGATGATGCACCTGCTGCACCGTGCCGGCGTGGCTCGCGGGTGTGCTTCTGGCTACGAGCTTGGGTTTGCCCAAGCGCTCGGCGGCGAGCTGGGTGGCGATGTCGGCGCCGTTGGCGTTGTGGCCGCGGCTCAGGAGCTGGTTGACCTTGCAGCTCAAGCGGCGTTCAGCCAACACGGCGTCTCGGCGGCCGAGCGGGCCGCCGCGCTCCGGCGGTACCGCGAGCTGGGGGAGGTGCTTGTCGCCCACCTTGCCCGCCGCCGGCCTCCTACGGCGCGCGGCGTGGCGCGTAACGCGGGTGCGCTTCTCGACCGCCTGGCTTTTTGCGGCTATCTGCGGGTGATCGAGGGCTTCTCGCCCGCGCGCACAACGGCAGAGAGGTAACGGCCTGCCCGGAGCCTCTGCCCGCACCGGTGCCTCGTTGCTCCACGAAAACAGCCCCTCCGTAAAGAGGCCGCTCACACGCGCCTCTGTTGTTCGTGCCCGCCTGTGGCGGCGAGCTCTTACGCCGTCTGGGCGCGGCGCACCATGCGACGCTCAACCAGCGGCACGGCGTCGCAGGTCAGCGTGTCGATGAGCTCGAAGCCAAAGTGCTCGTACATGCTCTGAAGTCGCTCGGTGTAGCACTCCAGGTAGCAGTTGAGGCCGTGCTCGTCGGCGTAGGCGAAGAACGGCTCGAGCAGGCGGCGCAGCGAGCCTTTGCCGCGCGCCGCGGGGTCGACGGCCCACGCGTAGAAGTAGATGTGGTCGCCCTCGTTCTCCAGCTTGCGCGACCAGTCGAACACCGAAACCGGCGCCATGACCTTCTCGCGCGCAGCGAGCACGCGCTGTTCTTCCGGGGTGGCTAGCGCCTCGAAGGTGGGGGCGGGCTGGGCCTCGAGCTCGTCGTGCGTGGTGCCGCCAAGCTCGGAGTACCGGTAGGCGCCGGTGGCTGCCGTGCCGTCTTTCATCAGGTAAGCGCCTTGGTAAGGGGCGTGCGCCGCCAGGTCGTCGTAGATGAGCGCGCGCAACAGCTCGGCGCGTCGCTCGGCCGGCGTGTCGAGCTCGTCAAGCGCCTCGAGCCAGGTGGCGAACCACTGCTCCTCCAAAAAGCTCGCACCGATGACGTCGGCCGCGCGCTCCAGCGCGTCGGGCGTCTCGGGGGTGATGGTGACCAAGCCGGGAAGCTGCATGGGGGCTCCTCATGTCGTGGGCGGATCGGACGTTTCGGCGGGCTGCCCTGCGTGCGGGCAAGGCGGTCCCGCCCCATTCTTGCGTACTTAGAGCATGCCGGCAAGCTTGATCAGCGCAACGAGTATGGAGCCTGCCGCCACCACGGCTTTGAGGACGTCGGCGTTGATGCGGTGCGCGTTGGCGCTGCCGACCACCACGCCCGCGCCGTGGGCGACAAGCGCCAGCGGCAGCAGCGCCCACACGGCTCCTCCGATGGCGGGGCTCGCCAGGTAGCCGATCGCCGAGGGGATCGCGATGGCCACGAAGTCCAGAAGCCCCATGCCCACCGCCGTGCGCGGCGCAAAGCCCAGAAGCATGAGGACGGGCACCACGAGCACGGGGCCGCCGGCGCGTGTTGCCGCGCAGATCACCGCGGTGCCAAAGCCGATAAGGGCGAGAAGCGCGGGCGCGGGGGCGCAGGTGTCGCTGGGGTCAGGGGCCGTGGTGGCGCCCGTAGCAGTGGTTCTTCTTGCCCAGTCCTTGCCGCCGCGCGCCTTGTTGCCCGTGGGGCGGGCGGGCCGCATGAGCACGAGCGCGGAGACGCCCGAGGCCAGCACTACCAGGTACAGCAGCATCGTGAGCACCTCGGCCGGCAGCACCAGGCCAACCTGCACGCCTATGAGCGCGCCTGCGTGTAGCCATGGGGGGGACGGGTGCGTTTGGCAGGGCGGGCCAGCTTCGGCCCGTCCGCCCCATCCCGTACGGGGTCTCCTAAGCAGAGGCGCTTCCGCTGTCGGTCTCTGTGCCGCACCCGCTCTCGACGTCGGCCTCCGTTTCGGCCTCGACGTTAAGCGCGATGCCCGATCGGTCGGCCAGGCTGGCAAAATCCGGTCCCAGCCAGACGGACGACTCGCCAGGGCCCAGCACCAGCGACATGCGGTTGTGGATGCCGGCCACGCTGCGGTTCGGCGCGGTGGTGACGACGGAGAAGCGGCCGTTCTCGGCAACGGCCGCCAGCAGGAAGATCCGATGCCCGGACAGGGTGAAGCGGTGTTCAAGGCGTCGGGCGCGCCCGGTTTTGGGGTCCTTGACGGTGCGGCGGTCGTCGGACTCAAAGAACGACCCCACCGGCACTAGGCAGCGGCCGCCCACGATGGTGTTTGCCCACATGCCGCGGCCTGAGCGCGCGTGCTCCAGCGCGGTCTCTAGGCGCGTGTTGAAGACGAGCCGTTTGCGCCCGCCGTGCTGCGTCTCAAATCCCCAGGTCATGGTGACGGGAGTCAGGCTGCCGTCTGGGGTGGGGACCAAGATGGGCGCTTGTCCACCGGGGAAGAGCTCAAGCGGCGCCAGCGATCCGGCGCTGTCGGGTGGCACGGTGGCGCGGCCCGTGGTGCTGCGCGCGTTCATGGCGGCGCTGACCTGCGCAAAGCTTGGCGTCATCATGTGGTGGCACACGGCGGGCCTCCTCTCTGCAGCGCGTTCGGGTCGCACCCAGTATAGGTGATCGGTACGCGTGCCGATGCAGCGCGGGCGGGCGACGAGGCAAGTGCGGTCAACGGAGCGGGCTGCCCGACGGGGGCGGCGGAGGCGAGCGGGGGGCTGACCGACGGGGCGGGACAGATGGGCGCGGGGACAGATGGGCGCGCTTACCCTCGCTCGCCCTGTTCGGCGGGTGAGAAGTGTCCCGGTGCGGCATGGGCGGGCGAGAATCACGCTGATACGAGAGCGCCGCGCGAGAATCTTGCTGATACGACATTGGCGGGCGAGAACTGCGCCGATACGAGAGCGGTGCCCGAAAATCCGGTTGATACGAGGCTCGTGCGCGAAAAGTGCGTTCATACGAAGCTGATGCGCGAAAACTTAGTTGATACGACGCCGATGCGCGAAAAGGGCACTCATACGAGGACCATCGCTTCCAGAAAGGTCCTGCGTTATGCGCCGGCAGCCCGAAATCCAGGTGTTTTGCAAGGTCGCTCGATGCCCGGGCTCGTTGTGGGCGAAAAGCCGGCTCGTACGAGTTACCCTTTCGCCCACGTCGTTCGTATCAACGTGATTCTCGCCCATAGACGTCGTATCGGTGTAATTCTCGCCCGCCAGTGTCGTATCGGTTCAGCTTTTGCCCAACGGCGCCGTGCCGGTGAGGTTCTCGCTCGTCGGCACCGTGTCGGTGAGGCTTTCGCTTGAGTACACCATATCGGGGGTCGTCTGAGTGCACCATACCGGCGGGGTTTTGCTGAGGAGCGTTGCGTCAACGTGTCTTTCGCTCTCGGGGATGTCGCACCAATAGAGCTTGCCTGGCGGGGCTGCGGCAACGGATCCCTCTTGCCCAAGGCGATAAGAACAGCCCAGCGATAAGGACAACCCAAGGCGGACAGGCCCAAGGTGGACAGGGGCAACCTGTCGATAGGAATAGGGCGATAGGGATGGCCGAACGATAGAGGATGGCCCGGCGATAAGAGTGGCTCAGCGGTGCGGCAAACTTGGCAGGGGGGGTAACCCTGCCGGAATGCGGATAGGGCAGGTTCTTCTCGGCAACGCCACGGTGCTAGGCCTCTCGCGTTGCGTAGCGTGCGGAAACCAGCGCAGTATACGGAAACCGGCGCGCTACGGCGGCGCCCGGCACACACCCCCTCCACATCTCTGACCGCTTGCCGACGATTCAGCACCGTTGGCTGCCGCAGGTTCGAGCAGCTATCTAGCACTGATCCAACCGCATCTATCTACCCGCAGCTAGGCAGGGCACTCCGTTAGCACTGCCTGTAAATAGAGGCAATAGCCCGGGATACGACCTGGTTTATGCTCAGGTGGATCCTGCCGCTTCGGGGAGTGCGAGCATCGTTGGGGGTGCCATGGCTTATCCGCTGCTTGTTTCACATGCCACTGCGCTCGGATGCTTGCGCGCGATGGCCGCTGCCAATCGCCCGATACAGCGCTTGGATCAGCCGGACGTGCCCACGCGCCTGCCCGCCAGGGAGGAGATGCGGCGCATGGTTGCCGCCGTTCCCGCTTTGCGGACGGCTGCCGATCCGCTTCACGTGTTGGTTGCGGGGCGCTCGGCGGCTCACGCGTACGCGGGCTGCGTGGTGCACGGCCTGTGCGTTGACCTGCCGAGCGGTGCGCTTTGGAAGGTTGCGCCCGGTGTTGCGGCGGCGGGCCCCGAGCTGGCGCTGGTTCAGTGCGCAGCCAAGGCGCAGGGGTCTGATATGCGCGAGGCCCTGGGGTTGCGTTCACTGCGCAAGCGACCGCTCCGACGCGCGACCGAGCATCCGGACGCTGTTGACGTGTTGATGCTGTGCTACGAGCTTTGCGGGTCGTACGCGCTGGGGAGAAGCAGCGGGCTCGCAACTCACAAGACCGCGCTTACCACGGTTGCGGGCGTTGAGGAGCTTTGCGCCGGCCTTGGTCATATGCCGGGCGTGCGGACGCTGCGCGCCGTGTTGCCGTTTGCGCTTGATCGCGCCCGATCGCCCATGGAGGCGCGCCTGACGCTGGTGCTCTGCCTGCCCATGCGGCTCGGCGGGTACGGACTGCCGTGGCCTCGGCTGAACGTTGAGCTCGACGCGCGGCCCACCGCCACCGACCGCCACGATTCTGAGTGCATCACGCCTGATCTGTACTGGGATTATGCTCGGTACGCGATCGAATATGACAGCCGGGCCGAGCACGAGCGCGCGTCGGCGCGTGACGGCGACTCGATCCGGCGAAGCACGATGCGGCTTCTGGGGACTGACGTTGACACCGTGCGGACGGCGCAGCTGCTGGACCTGCCCCACATGGACAACCTGGCACGTCTCGTTGCCCGCCGCCTCGGTGTGCGCCTGCGTCACCAGTTCGACCCCGACGTGGTGCGCCGGCGCGTTGCCCTGCGTCGCCGCTTGTTCCGCGGAATGCGTTTGACCTGGGGCGATGTGCTGCCGTAGCGCTTAGGGCCGTAGGATGGCAGGCGCGTGCGTGCGGTTCGCCCTGGGCGCGCCGCGTCCGTGAGCTTTGCCGCGCTACGTTGCGCTTGGGCGAGAAGGACGCCGATGCGCCCGGCGGGCGAAAAGCTCATCGATACGAGCCTGGCGGGCGAATATACAACTGATACGAACCTGACGGGCGAATGTGTAACTGATACGCGTCCAGTGGGCGAATATGTAACTGATACGAATCCGGTGGGCGAGAAGCGCGCTCGTACGACAGTGATTCTCGCCCATACGGCTGAAAGAAGGCGGCGTGCCAGAGAAACCGCAGGTAACGGATCCTGACGAGGTGGGGGTAACGCTGCTGACGGGGCGTCATGCGCTCGTATGAGTGAGCTTTTCGCGCAAGCGCGTCGTATGAGTGTTGGTATCGCCCGCTCGCGTCGTATGAGTGCGCGTTTCGCCCACTCGCTTCGTATGGGTGGCGGTTTCGCCCGGGAATGTCGTATGAACGGCGGTTTCGCGCGCCGCGCCCCATGTGAGAGGACTTTTCGCGCGGGCCGCTTCGTAGAAGTGGGCATTTCGCGCAGGGCGCAGCGGCCGCATGCTGCGCGGGCGGCTATACTGTGCAGGCGGGTGCGGCGCCCCATGCCGCATGGGCGACCGTCGCACGGCGTCCGCAGCGCGCGGCGTCCCCTGCCCTTGGCGACCTACGCGCGCCAGTATGCGATGGCCAGCTGCGTACGGTTCTTGAGTCCAAGCTTGGCCAGCATGGTGCTGATGTGGTTGCGCACCGTGCCCTCGCTCATGTATGCCGCTGCGGCAACCTCCCGGTTGCTGAGCCCTTCGGCGATAAGGCGCATCACCTCGAACTCGCGGTCGGTCAGGCACGAGAACCGCTTGCGCATCGCTGCAACAGCGCTATCGGTGCCGCCGCGGCCTTCGTCGCCCGCACGTGCAGGTTCGCCGGTGTCGCGCGCCCCGCTACCGGCTGCTCCGCCTCCGCCGCCCCGCTCGCCAGCTGCGCGCGGGGTCTTCTCGTCCAGGCGCGCCGCCGTCCCACCGCTACCGCTCGCGCCGCCGGCCGCGCCTTGCGCGCCAACCAGCGCAACGCGCGCCAGCACCTCGCCTTCCAGCACGCTTTGCCCGCTCATGACCGCGCGTAGCGCCGGCGCGATGGTGGCCACGTCCTGCTTGATAAGGTAGCCGCGCGTGCCCAGCGCCAGCGCCCGCACGATGTAGTCGTCGTCCGAGAAGGTGGTGAGGAACACCACACGCGCCTGCGGGTCGCGGGCGAGGATTTCGCGCGCAGCGTCGAGCCCGCTCATGTCGGGCATCTGGATGTCGAGCAGCGCGATGTCGGGCCGCGCCTCGGCGTACAGGCGCACGGCCTCGGCTCCGCCGGTTGCCGCGCCCACCACCTCCACGTCGGGCTGGGCGCCCAGGATGATCTTGAGCGAATCGCAAACCAGCCGGTCGTCGTCCGCGATGATGATGCGCATACGGCTCCTTTCTGCGGAGGTTGGTCGGGCCGGGCGGCTGCTGCCGAGCCGCCGGCGGGCGAGAAGCGCAGCGCGAGCCGCAAGCTACCGGGCGAGAAGCGCAGCGCGCACGGCGCAGGCCACGGACGAGAAGCGCAGTGCGCGCGACGCAGGCCCCCGGGCGAGAAGCGCGGCGCCCCCCGGCGAGAGGCTGGCGCCAACGCGCGTCCCGCGCTGGGGCGGGGCGCCCGCACGCGGTTTGGGCGAGAGGGGCCGCGCCGGCGGGGCGCGCGCCGCCGGGCTCGCGGCGGGTGCGGTGCCGCGGTCTGCGTCATTCCCGCTTGGGAATCGAGGCGAACACGCGGAACCCGCCGCCGGCGTCGGGCCCGGCACTGAAGGTTCCGCCCAGCGCCTCGACGCGCTCGCGCATGGAGGCGAGCCCCATGCCGCCGGTCGCCCCGTCCGGCGCGCTTCCGCCCCCAAGCGTTCCGGCTCCCGTGCCGTTATCGACCACCAGCAGCTGGTACAGCGCGGGGTGCTCGAGGCAGCGCACGGAAAGGCGCGTGGCGTCGCTGTGGCGCAGGGTGTTGGCGGCGGCCTCGCGCACCAGGGCGGTGAAGCAGGCCGCCACGTCGGCGGGGACGTGCTCGGCCGCCACGCTCGCCTCAACGGCCAGCCCGGTGTCGCGGGCGGTCTCATCTGCCAGCTCGCGCATGCTCAACTCCAGGTCAACGGCATCGTCGCGCAGGTCGTGCACGCTGGCGCGGACGCAGGCCAGCGCCTCGTTGAGCGTGCGCCCTACGTCGGCGAAGTCGGCCTGCACACGCGCCTCGCCCTCGTGCACCACGCGCAGGGCCTCAACCTGCAGGCAGGCGCGGGTAAGCAGGTGCCCCACGTTGTCGTGGATCTCGCGCGCTATGCGGGCGCGCTCCTCCAGCGTGGCTACGCGTAGCTCGTAGGCGCGTCGGTCGAGAAGATCGCGGTTCTGGGCGGCCAGGTGCTGGGCGCGCTCGCTCAGGCGGTCGCGGTCGAGCTGGTTGCGAGCGCGCTGGGCAATCGTTGAGGTGGTGCGCCATGCGAGAAGCACCGCCGCCGCGTTGAGCCCAACCGCAAGCCCCAGCGGCCCCATCGCCAGCGCGCGTGTGCTCAGCGCTGCCAGCCAGGGAACCATGGCGGCGAGAAGCGCCCCGGCGAAGATGGGCGCGCGGTCCAGGCTGGCCACGGAGGTGGCGGCTGCCGCTTGCGAGAGGGGTGCTGCAACGGGGGCGGTGCCCGGTGTGCCCGGCCGCCCTGGGCCGGCCGGATCTGCTTGCGCGCCGCGCGCCGCGCGCCCGGATCCCGCCGCCTCCTCACGTGCGAGGCGCGCCTTCGTCCGCTCGGCTCCGAGGCGCACCAAGTCGTAGGCGGCAAGCGACAGGAACGCCGCCATACGCGGCTGGGCCAAGGCAAGCGCGCAGGGCGTTGCCGCCAGCAGCCAGGGCAGCCGGGCAAGAAGCCGGCTGCGCAGCGCAGCACTGCTCCGGACCGCGCCGCCCTTCTCGCCCGCTGAACCCCGCCCGGCACGGCCGCTCCGTGCTCCTTGCCCGCCGCGACGCGGTCGCGCGCCCGCCTCGCCGGCTGCCTCGACGCCCATCGACAGGGCGAAGGCGGTCAGCAGCAGCGCCACGGTCTCCGCGTCCGGCGAAAACGCCACCGCCGACGCGGCGCAGCAGATGCCCAAGATCAGTTTGTCCGTCAGTCGTTCCATGGCGACAGTCTACCGCAGGGCCTCGCGCCTGCGTGCCTACGCCGCGGCGCTTGTCGCCCGCCGGGAAAACTCGTGACATTTGTCACGGGTGCGCCGCCGCTCGTCGCGCGGGGCGTGTGCCCGCGTGAGGCCAAGCGCCGCGCGGTGCGCCTTCCTGCGCGGACCGGCCGCCGCGTAAGGCGTCGTGCGGAGCGTCTGCCTGCGCCGATTGGTGACGGATGTCACTGGCGCAGCCCGGCCCGCTCAGCCATCATGGGGCTGTCAGGGCGGGGTGCCTCGCCCCGCTGTCCGAAAGGAGCACGTATGACCGACGTCGTGTCCGTCTCCAACCTGGTCAAGCGCTACGGCGACCTGGTGGCGCTGGACCATTTCAGCCTGCGCGTGGCCCCCGGCGAGATCCTGGGGCTGCTCGGCCCCAACGGATCGGGCAAAACCACCGCCATCAACTGCATGCTCCAGCTGCTGACCTACAGCCAGGGCAGCATAGAGCTCTTCGGCCAGCCCATGACGCCCGCCCGCTACGACCTCAAGCGCAAGATCGGCGTGGTGCCGCAGCAGGTCGCCGTGTTCGACGAGCTCACCGCGCGCGAGAACATCGACTGCTTCTGCTCGCTCTACGTGTCCGACCGCGCCGAGCGCCGCGTCCTGGTCGATGCCGCCCTCGACTTCGTGGGGCTGCGCGATTTCCAGCGCTTCCGTCCGCGCAAGCTCTCCGGCGGCCTGCTGCGCCGTCTCAACATCGCGTGCGGCATTGCGCACCGCCCGGAGCTCATCTTCTTCGACGAGCCGACCGTGGCGGTGGACCCGCAGAGCCGCAACGCCATCCTGTCCGGCATCCAGCGCCTGCGCGACGAGGGCGCGACGGTGGTCTACACCAGCCATTACATGGAGGAGGTCGAGCAGATCTGCAGCCGCATCGTGATCATGGATCACGGCCGGGTGCTGGCGCAGGGCACGGCCGACGAGCTCAAGCGCATGATCTCGACGGGCGAGAAGATCGAGATCGAGGTCGCCGACCTGCCCGCCGCGGTCCTTGCGGCCCTGCGCGCGCTGCCGCACGTTATCAGCGCCGTGTACGAGGCCGGCGTGCTGCGCGTGAGCTGCGAGGCCAGCCAGCGCAACCTCATGGACGTGCTGGACGCGCTCGGCCGCGCGGACGTTGCCGTGGGCCGCGTTTGGAGCGAGCCGCCCACCTTGAACGACGTCTTTCTCGAGATCACCGGCCGCGAGCTGCGCGACGAGACGCCGGAAGCGGGGCGGTGAGCATGCTGAGCTTGGCGGGCTACCACATCCGCGCGATGCTGCGCAACAACGGCATCCTCATCTGGGTGGTGGCGTTTCCCATCATCCTGGCGACGCTCTTCATGGTGATGTTCGACGGCATGATGTCGAACCAGCAGGCCGGCACCATCGCGGTAGGGGTTTTGGCGGACGGGAACTACCAAGCGCCCGCGGCCGAGCCCCTGCGGGCGATACTCGGCGCGCTTGCCGAGGAGGGGCCCGGCGAGGAGGCGTTTCTCGCCCTTACCTCCTATGCGGATGCCGACGAGGCCAACGATGCGCTTATCGCCCGCGAGGTTGAGGTGCTCGTCACCGTGGACGCCGACGGCGCGCCGCAGATGAGCGTGCCGCCCAACTCGCTCAACAGCACGCACGAGGCCATGGTGCAGGCGGTGCTCGACCGCTACCTGCAGAGCGAGGCGGCGGTGTCCGAGCTCGCCCGGAACGACCCGGCGGCTCTGGCGAGCCCCGAGGCCGTGGCGGCGCTGACGGCCGACCTGATGGGGGATGAGGCTCAGACCGCCGAGGTGTCCGTTCTGCGCGTCGACCCGAGCGAGATGGCGCGGTTCTACTACGCGCTGCTGGGCTTCTCCACCGCCATGGGGGCCAACGTGGCCTCGGTGCTGACCGAGCGCCTGAAAGCCAACCTGTCGCCCGTGGGCGCGCGCTGCCAGGTGAGCTCCATGCAGCCGGCGCGCCAGCTGGGCGCGGTGCTTATCGCCAGCTGGGTCATTGTGTTCTGCTGCCTCATGGCGGCGTTCTGCTACATCCGCTTTGTTGCCAACGTGTCGTTTGCCGGGCGCGAGGCGCTGGCCCCGGTTGCGTGCGCGGCCTGCGCGCTGGTTTCATGCGCGCTGGGCATGGCGCTGTGGGCACTGCCGTGGCTTTCGGCCAACGTCAAGGACGCCGTGCTCACGGTGGGTGTGCTGGTGCTTGCCCTGCCGGCGGGCTTGTACGGCGAGCCGGCGCTCGGCCTGTCCGACTGGCTCACGCAGCATATGCCCTGGCTGCAGGCGATAAACCCCTCGGTTCAGGCGGCCAACGCGTTCTATGCGCTCACGTACTACGACTCGCTCGTGCCGTTCTTCCAGACGCTCAGCACCATCTTGGCCATTGCGGCGGTGCTTTTTGCCGTGGCGGCCCTGTGCATGAGGAGGCAGCGCTATGCAAGTCTTTAAGATCGCCCTGCGCCTTGTCCGGCGCAACTGGATGCTGTTCGCCATATACGTGCTGGCACTCTCGGTCATGGGGGTGTTCATGGCGACGGGCGTGGGAGGTGGCCTGGCCGGCAGCGCCAGCGCGGACGCTTCCTACGAGCAGGCGCTTCCCAAGGCGGCCGTGATTGACCGCGACGGCAGCGCGGTGTCGCGCGCACTCACGGAGTACGTGCGCGCCAACAGCACCTTCGTGGAGGTGGAGGACGGCACCTTTGCCCTGCAGGACGCTGCGGCGCGCGACGTTGCCTCGTACGTGCTGGTGATCCCGGCGGGTTACGGCCAGGGGCTGCTGGAGGCGGCCCGCAGCGGCGGCGACGCGCCCGAGCTCGAATGCATCGTGAGCTACATGGGGGCCTCGGGCTCGCTCATGGACGAGAAGGTGCGCAGCTGGGCGCAGGAGCTCTACGCACTGGCGGCCGCCAGCACCGCGCCCGTCGAGGAGCTGGTGAGCTGGGTCGAGGGCGTGCAGGATGCGCGGGTGCCGGTGTCGGTGGCCGCGACCGAGCAGGAGGGCGTTCCCAGCGCGTACCTCATTTACTGCCAGTTTGCCACCTACCCGCTCTTTGGCGGTGTCGCGGCTATCGTGGCGACGGGCCTGGCCTCGCTGCGTGATCCCGACGTGCGCCGGCGCGTGGGCGCCTCGTGCGTGGGCGAGGGGTCGTTTGCGCGGCAGGTGGGGGCCGCCATCGCGGTGTGCGGCCTTGTCGTCTGGGCGGCCAACGCGGCGTTTGGCCTGGCACTGTACCACGGCTCGTTGGAGGGGGTGCCGCCGGCGTCGGTGGCGCTCATGCTGGGCGCGCTCCTTGCCTTGGGGCTCGTGGGGACGGCGTTTGGCTTCCTGCTGTCGCAGCTCGGCGTGAGCCACCAAGTGGCGCATGCGGTGGCCAACATCGCGAGCATGGTGCTGACGTTTCTGGCGGGCACCTGGGTTTCGATTGACCAGATGGGCGCGGGCATGGAGGCGCTGGCCCGGTTCACGCCGGGGTATTGGTGCGTGGACGCGCTGGGCGCGGTGTACGAGGCCCCCGCGGTTACCGGCGAGCTGGTTGCCCGCGTGGCCTCCGATGCGTTGCTGGTCGCGCTCTTTGCCGCGGTGATCGCGCTGGTCGCCGTGGTGGCTGGCCGCGCGCGCCGTCAACGCGCCCTCGCGTAGGCGGGCGCCTCCCTACGCGGCGCGGCGCCCCGTGCGGCCCATGAGTGCGCGGCGCACGGCCTCATGAGGGCGCGCCCTTGTCGCACGCCCCCATGCCCGCGCGGCACACCTCGTGCCCGCACGCCCTTGTCGCGCGTCCGCGCGCGGGGAGTAAAATCCCCTCACCTAAAAGCAGCGGCTGCAAGGGCGGTTGCTGCAAGGGCAAGGGCTGCAGAGGCGGCAGGGGCACGCGCGAGGGGAGGGCCTGTGGCACAAGGCGCACCGACGCAGCGGGCAGGTGCGGCGCAACACGCTGCCCAAGCTGGCAAGGCGCACCAGCCGGCTAAAGCTGGCAAGGCGCACCAGCCGGCCAAGTCGGGCGCGTCTCGCACAGTCGGCGCCGCCGGCATCCGTCGCGCGTTTGTCGCCGCCTTCCCTTACACCGTTCCCATCATGGCCGGTTTCGTGTTTCTCGGGTTGGCCTGCGGCATCTACTCCCACTCGCTCGGGCTGCCCGTGTGGGTGCCCACGCTCATGAGCGTTCTCATCTTCGCGGGATCCTCCGAGTTCGTGGTGGCGTTCATGCTCACGGGCGCCTTCAACCCGCTGCAGGTGTTCCTCACGGCCTTCGTGGTCAACGCGCGCCACCTTTTCTACGGCATCTCCATGCTGGAGCGCTTTCGCGGCTTGGGGCCCAAGCGCTTCTACCTCATCTTCGGCATGTGCGACGAGACCTTCTCGATCAACTACGCCACGCAAGCGCCCGACGGCGTCGACCGCGGTTGGTTCATGTTTTTCATCACCATTCTGAACCAGCTGTACTGGGTGGTGGGCTGCACGCTGGGCGGCGTGTTCGGAACGCTGCTCGACGTGGACGCCAGCGGCCTGAGCTTTGCCATGACGGCGCTGTTCGTGGTGATCTTCTTGGGCCAGTGGCTCAAAGAGCCCACACACGCGAGCTCGCTGGTAGGCGTGGGGCTTTCGCTTGCGGCGCTGCTGGTGTTCGGGCCGGACAGCTTCATCATCCCAGCTATGGTGTGGCTATTCTGGTTGCTTGTTTGGCGCTGCGTCAGCGCCTTGAGCCCGTCGTGGGCCTGGCGGGTGAGGAGGGTGCTTCCGCTGCCCCGTCTGGCCCTGCGGGTGAGGATGACTCCGCAGCTCGGGAGGCTGATGCCCGATGACCACGCTGCAGCAGGTTCTCACCATGCTCGCCGCCGCGGCTGCCACGGTGCTTACGCGCAGCCTCCCGTTTGCCGTGTTCTCTTCGGGCGACAGGACTCCGCGCGTGGTGCGTTACCTGGGCGCGGCGCTGCCGCCGGCGGTTTTCGGGCTGCTCGTGGTGTACTGCCTGCGCAACGTGGACGTGCTGAGCGGCGCGCATGGGCTGCCGGAGTTCATCGCCATCGCCGGCACGGCTGCGCTTCACCTGTGGAGGCGTGGAGGCGCAACATGCTCATCTCCATCTTCGGCGGCACGGCGCTCTACATGGCGCTGGCCTGCGTGCTTTAGCGCCGAGCGAGCTGGGGCCGCGCCGCCGGGTTGGCTCGACCTCTACGGGGATAGAACGGATCTCATCCAACAACGTACGATATGGCACAAGCATGACGGGGTGTGTTTTCCTGCTGCAGACGGGCATGGCCGTCCCATTTCCTGAAGCACCAGCGCAGATGCGCGGCTTCAGGCGCTCCCGCGGCTCAGCGGTGGCATCGCTGCAGCAGAAAACAGCTTTGAGCGAACAGAGGCAGACGAGCGTGTGCAAATATTCGAGCTATGGACGATTGCACATGCAACGCCGTTGGCGTTGCGCCGGTGTATTCAGTTTTTATGCATAAAGCTCGCGATAACGCCTGGAATTTGTTTTTCGTTATGCAGTATGCGTTGCTGCATCAATGTGGCGCGTCGCCGGTTCGTTCATAACTCGAATATTTGCACACGTGCCTTGCCGTGTGGTTGTGTCGCACTTTCAAACGAGGCGCCGTCCGACGATACCGTGCCGGTGCCGCGCTGCCGTCGCAGCATAGGGCTGCCGCTCGCGGCCCGTTTCTGCCGCCTGCCGAAAAGGGCTTGCAACGGCCTTGCAACACGTCGGTAACAAAAGTTGACGATTCTCTGCGCAGGCTCCATACTGCATGCCGCGCACGCAGGGTGCGCATGAGCAGCTGCGGCAGACCGTCGCAGCGTGAGAAGGAGCGAGTCCGCAAGCATGAGCATGCATCAGCTAACCATTATCAGCACGATCATTATCTGATGCGGGTGAGCATACAGCTCGCCCGTAGATGACGGGCGGCTGATGGGAGGGGCCGTCGTTACAAGCCGACGGCCCCTTTTTTATGCGCCCGAACGATCGCCCGGCACGGGGCTGCGCCCGGATCAAGGGCCCGACACCGCAGCGCCAGCGCCCGATGCCCCCGGTTAGCCAAAATCGTCGCTTTGCGCGGATCGCCCTGGGAGGGAACGTCATGAACGGTGTAGTAATCGTTGTAGTCGCAGCCGTGGTGCTGGTGCTCGGCTACCTGGTGTATGGCCGCTGGCTGGCCAAAACGTGGGGCGTCGACCCGAACGCCCTCACGCCCGCGCGACGCATGGAGGACGGCAAGAACTTCTCGCCCGCCTCGTGCTTCACGGCTTTCTCGCATCAGTTCAGCTCCATTTGCGGCGCCGGCCCCGTCACGGGCACCATCGCCGCGATGATGTTCGGCTGGCTGCCGGTGCTTCTGTGGGTGCTCGTGGGCGGCATCTTCTTCGGCGCCGTGCACGACTTCGGCGCGCTGTACGCGTCCGTCAAGAACAACGGCAAGTCGCTCGCGCAGCTGATCGAGAAGTACATCGGCCGCACGGGCCGCAAGCTGTTCCTGCTGTTCAGCTGGCTGTTCACCATCATCGTGATCGCTGCGTTCGTTGACATGGTGGCGGGCACCTTCCAAGCCACCTTCGACGCAGCCGGTGCCGTTGACACCGCCGCCTCCTACGCGGGCGGCGCGGCCGGTACCATCTCGATCCTGTTCACCTTCGTGGCCATTGCCTTCGGTTGGGCGAGCCGCCGCTTTAACCTCACGGGGTGGAAGGAGCTGCTGCTTGCCGTTGTGCTCTTCGTGGCCATGTTCGCCGTGGGCATGCAGTTCCCGGTCTACCTCTCCAAGTTTGGTTGGTTCGCCGTCATCATGGTGTATCTGCTCTTCGCCGCGGCCATGCCGATCCAGACCCTCAAGCAGCCGCGCGACTACCTCACGAGCATCATGATGATCGTCATGATCGCCTGCGCCGTGGTGGGCATCTTCGTGCTCGGCGCCGCCGGCCAGGCCCAGATGACCGCGCCCATGGTGGCCGACATCTCCGCGCTGGCCGCCAAGGGCAGCTACATCTTCCCGCTGCTGTTCGTCTCCGTTGCGTGCGGCGCGCTCTCTGGCTTCCACAGCCTGGTTTCCACCAACACCTCGTCCAAGCAGGTGGCTAACGAGAAGGACATGCTGCCGGTTGGCTACGGCGCCATGATTGCCGAGTCGTTCGTGGGCGTGCTGGCCATCGTGGTTGCCGCGATCATGTTCTCCGACCTCAACACTGCCGGCACCGGCGCGCTCAACATCGGCGGCGCCGCTGCGACGCCGTTCCAGATCTTCTCGCAGGGCGTGGCGCGCGGCATGACCGCCTTCGGCGTTCCCGCGACGCTGGCTACCGTGTTCATGACCATGTGCGTCTCGGCCCTGGCCCTGACCTCGGTTGACGCCGTGGCCCGCATCGGCCGTCTGTCGTTCCAGGAGTTCTTCGCCAAGGGCAACGATGCTGCCGAGGACGCTTCGGCCGAGAACACCGGCGCGGCCAAGGTGCTCTCCAACACCTGGGTGGCCACGGTGCTGACGCTGGCGCTGGGCCTGGCGCTCGCGTTCGGCGGCTACAACAACATCTGGCCGCTGTTCGGCGCGTCCAACCAGCTTTTGGGCGGCATGACCATGATCGCGCTCGCGGTGTTCTGCAAGTGCACCGGCCGCAAGGGCTTCATGCTTTACGTGCCCGTGGTGTTCTTGCTGTGCTCCACCTTCACCTCGCTGGTGCAGAGCACCATCGGCTGCGTCAACGCGCTCGTCGCGTCCGGCACGGCGGTTATCGCCACCTCGGGTTTGCAGCTGGTCTTTGCCATCCTGCTCATGGTGCTGGGCGTCATCGTGGCGTACAACTGCCTGAAGGAGTTCTTCACCAAGGAACCCGGCTCGCTGCCCGACGAGGAGCCCGAGTGGACTGAGATGGGTCGCGCCAAGTGCGCTCGCGGCGACGCCCCTGAGGCGCCGGCCGACGGTGCGCAGGCGCAGGCATAAAGATCTCGCTCGGCGCGGGGCTTGTGCGCAAGGCCCGCGCGGGTAGGGCGGTTTGCGCACGGTAGAGAAGGGCTGCGGCAGCGCCGCAGCCCTTTTTGCATAGCTTCGGGCGCGGGTTCTGGCATGTGTCTGCAAACCTCGGAGTTAAAGTGCGCAAGGAAAAGGGTGTTCGAAGTAGCTCGTAGATAGGCAAGCTATCTACCTGGGCCTTTTCTTGTAGCGCATCGTGATGTTGTTGAAGGGGTTCTTCCCATGTGCACTTTAACTCCGAGGTTTGCAACAAGCGCCCGCGGTTGGGCCCTTTTGTTCCCGCTTGGCGGCGTTCCTGCTTGCGCCGAAGCGGCTGGCCGGGGCGGGCCGGCTGCCCTGTGTACCTCTTGCCCGAGTAAGATTTCTCAACATGTGCGAACAGAAAGCTCAAACGGGGAGTCTGTGGCATAATGGCGCCGATTTCCGGGCAAGCAGAGAGAGGCACCTCATGCGCATTGAACATGTAGCGGTGTATGTGAACGACCTTGAGGGTGCGCGGGGGTTCTTTGAGACGTACTTCGGCGCAACCGCCACGAGCGCGTACCACAACCCCAACACCGGCCTGCGCACGCACTTCCTCACGTTTGGCTCCGCGACCGAGGGCGAGGCGCGCCTGGAAATCATGACGCGTCCCGGCTTGGACGACCCGTCCAAGAGCACGATGCGCACCGGCTATACGCACCTGGCGTTTACCCTTGGCAGCCATGAGGCCGTGGACGAGCTCACCGCGCGCCTGGCGGCCGACGGTTACGAGGTTCTGAGCGGCCCGCGCACTACCGGCGACGGCTACTACGAGAGCTCGGTTTTGGGGTTCGAGAACATCAACATCGAGATAACCGCCTAGGCGTTTGAGGCGTAGCGGCCGGGCGCCTTGCGCAGCATGTGACAAAACGGTAAGGCGGCCCCGACGGTAAATCTCCGGTTCGCTGGGCACAATGAGAGCAGCGCGGCGCATGGCGGACTATGCGCTTTCGGCCGCGGGACGGCGCTGGCGCCGGGCCCACGTGCCGCGCGCATCACTGGGGCGCCTGCGACCGTAGCGGCTGTCGCTCTCGCCTTGGCTTGCGACGCGCCCGAGCCGCTGCCTGCTGCCGGCGGTGAGCTGGCCGGCACACCCGCTGTCGCCTGCGGAGGGAGATGAATGAGAGTCGTTGCCAAGCTGCTGAAGTACTTGGTCGTTACGGTGGTTCTCGCCGTTGTCGTGGCCTGCGTGGTGGTGGGCGTCGGCGGCTACCGGATGTACCGCGACGCGTTGGAGCGCCAAAGCGTGGCCGAGGCGGTGGCCGAGCTCAAGGCGCAACCGGGCTACACCCCCACCGAAGACCTGCCGCAGATCTACCTCAACGCGGTGGTGGCGGTTGAGGACCACCGGTTCTACTCGCACGGCGGCATCGACCCCGTCTCCATCGTGCGCGCCGCCGTGAACGACATCCGCACCATGAGTCTTGCCGAGGGCGGCAGCACCATCACCCAGCAGCTGGCCAAGAACCTCTTCTTCAGCCAAGAGAAGCGCTTCACCCGCAAGGTGGCCGAGGTGTTTATGGCCTTTGACCTGGAGGCCGCGTACTCAAAGCAGGAGATCCTCGAGCTGTACGTCAACTCCGCCTACTTCGGCGACGGCTACACGGGCATCGGCCAGGCGGCGCCCGGCTACCTGTGCAAAGCGCCGGCGGCCATGACCGACTACGAGAGCACGCTCATGGCGGGGCTCCCCAACGCGCCGAGCACCTTTGAGGCCAACCCCGAGCTGGCGGCGGCGCGTCAGCGCATCGTGGTGCAGCAGATGGAGAAATACGGCTTCAACCCCGGAACTGCCGCCGACCCGAATGCCGCGGGGCAAGGCGCACCCGCGCCGGACGGCTCCGGCAACGACGCGCTTTCGGTGCACAGCGCAACCGAGCTCGCCTAACGGGCCCGCCGCCCGGCGCCTGCCGCGGGGCGGGTGCGCATGGCAGATCCCGCGGCCCGCATCCTGCATCTACCACCTGCCACGCCCGCCCCATGGCGGGCGTGCGCTTATCGCCTGCCCTTGTCGCCTGCCGCGGCTAGAGCGTGCGTAGGTCGTACGGGGTGGTTTGGTACACGTAGTAGTTCAGCCAGTTGGTGTAGAGCAGCTGGCCCTCGGCGCGCCAGGTCACGAGCGGCTCGCGCGCGGGGTCGTCGTCGGGGTAGTAGTGCACCGGTACGTGGATGGGTAGCCCGCGCGCCACGTCGCGGTCGTACTCGCGCTTCAGGGTGTCGGCATCGTACTCGGGATGGCCGAAGACGAAGAAGTGCTTGCTGTTGCGGCTCTTGGCGATGGTGACGCCGCACTCGTCGGAGTAGGCGACCACCTCGAGGTTCTGGTTGGCCACGATGTCCTCAAAGCGCATCTCGGTGTGGCGCGAATGCGGCATCATGCTCACGTCGTTGAAGCCGCGCACCAGAGGCGAGCTCGGCTTGAGCAGGCGGCTGGGGAACACGCCGAAGCACTTCTCGGCCAGCGGGTGCTTGGGCACGCCGTAGTGGTGGTACAGCGCCGCCTGCGCGCCCCAGCACACGTGCAGCACGCTGTGCACGTGCTCGAGCGACCAGTCCATGATCTCAACGAGCTCGTCCCAGTAGTCAACCTCCTCGAACTCGAGCTGCTCGACCGGCGCGCCGGTGATGATCATGCCGTCGAAGCGCTCGCCGCGCACCTCGTCGAAGGTGCGGTAAAACGTTTCCAGGTGCGCGGGGGAGGCGTTCTTGGCGTGGTGGCTCGCCATGCGCAGCAGCTCGATCTCCACCTGCAGCGGGGTGTTGGAGAGCTTGCGCATGATCTGCGTCTCGGTCACCACGGTGGTGGGCATGAGGTTCAGCAGCAGCACGCGCAGCGGGCGGATGTCCTGGTGCATGGCGCGGTGCTCGGTCATGACGAAGATGTTCTCGCCCTCGAGCGTGGCGGTGGCCGGCAGGGCGTCGGGGATGCGGATAGGCATGCGAAATCTCCTCGCAATCGTTTTCCGGGCTCATTGTACGGCATGTGCGCGCGTGCGTATAATGCGCGGGACAGCAAGCGCCGAGAGCAAGGAGCAGAGCATGGCAGAGACGCGCGAGCATTTGGGGACCACCTGTGTGCAGGGCGGCTACCGCCCCGGCGACGGCGAGCCGCGCCAGGTGCCCATCTACCAGTCCACCACCTGGAAGTACGACACCTCCGAGCATATGGGGCGCCTGTTCGACCTGGAGGAGGCCGGCTATTTCTACACGCGCCTGCAGAACCCCACCAACGACGCCGTGGCGGCCAAGATCGCCGAGCTCGAGGGCGGCACGGCCGGCATGCTGACGAGTTCCGGCCAGGCGGCCAACTTCTTTGCGCTGTTCAACATCCTGGGCGCCGGCGACCACGTGGTGGCGAGCTCGGCCATCTACGGCGGCACCTACAACCTCATCGCCCACACCATGCGCCGCATGGGCGTGGAGAGCACCTTCGTGGCGCCCGACTGCACGCCCGAGGAGCTCGAGGCGGCGTTTCAGCCCAACACCAAGGCCGTGTTCGGCGAGACCATCGCCAACCCCTCGCTCGACGTGCTGGACATCGAGCGCTTCGCCGAGGCGGCCCACGCGCACGGCGTGCCGCTCATCGTTGACAACACCTTCCCCACGCCGGTGCTGTGCCGCCCGATCGAGTGGGGCGCCGACATCGTGACGCACTCCACCACCAAGTACATGGACGGCCACGGCGCGGGCGTGGGCGGCGCCATCGTGGACTCGGGGAACTTCAACTGGGACGCGCACGCCGACAAGTTCCCCGGCCTCACCACCCCGGACGAGACCTACCACGGCGTGATCTACACGCAGAAGTTCGGCCAGGGCGGCGCGTTCATCACCAAGGCAACCGCCCAGCTCATGCGCGATCTGGGCAGCATCCAGAGCCCGCAGAACGCGTTTCTGCTCAACATGGGCCTGGAGAGCCTGCACGTGCGCATGCCGCAGCACTGCAAGAACGGTCAGGCCATGGCGGAGTTTCTGTCCAAGCACCCCAAGGTGCGCTTCGTGAAGTACCCGGGCCTGCCTGGCGACCCGTGGCACGAGCTGGCGAAAAAGTACCTGCCCCGCGGCTGTTGCGGCGTGGTGAGCTTCGGCTTTGCGGGCGGCCGCGCGGCGGCGGAGACGTTCATGAAGAACCTGCACGTGGCGCAGATCGCCACGCACGTGGCCGACGCGCGCACCTGCGTGCTGCACCCGGCCAACGCCACGCATCGCCAGATGACCGACGAGGAGCTGGCCGCGGCCGGCATCGCGCCGGACATGGTGCGCCTGTCCTGCGGCATCGAGGACACCGAGGACCTCATCGCCGACGTGGCCCAGGCGCTGGAGCAGTGCTAGGACGATAAGCGCGCAGGCGCGGGGCGTTATGGTGGGCAACGCGTGCCCGCCGCTATGATCCAAGCAGATTTTGCATACAATCAGGCCTGCTGAGGGCTTGCTTTGTGCAAAATCTGCTTGGATCTTTTGTATGCGACAAACGCGGCGAGGAGGCTGTTATGGACACGGTGCGGTGGGGGATTCTGGGTGCGGGACGCATTGCGCATCGGTTTGCGGCGAGTCTGGCGCACGATGAGCGCTGCCAGCTGGTGGCGGTAAGCGGCCGCACGCCCGAGAGGGTCGCGGCCTTTGCGGCCGCGCACGGCGTGGCGCCGGAGCGCGCGTATGCGGACGAGGCGGCAGTCGGCGCGGGTGCCGTTGCTGGAGCACGGGCGGCGGATGCGGCCGGTGCGGACGCGCGCTCGGACGGGGCGTCCTTCTCGCCCCACGCGCGCCTGCTGGCCGATAAGGACATCGATGCCATTTACCTGGCGCTTCCCCACGGGCTGCACCGCATGTGGGCCATCCGTGCGCTGGAGGCGGGAAAGGCCGTGCTGTGCGAGAAGCCCGCGGCCCTCACCGCAAGCGAGACGCGCGAGATCGCTGCGGCAGCCGAGCGCACGGGCGGGCTGTTCATGGAAGCCATGAAGACGCGTTTCGTGCCCCTGTACGACGAGGTGCGGCGCTTGCTGGGCGAGGGTGCTATCGGCGAGCTTCTCCGCGTGGAGACGAGCCTGTGCAACGCCATGCCGCCGGACGCGCTCGAGGGGACCTACCTTTTGGACGGTGCCCAGGGCGGGGCGCTTCTCGACTGCGGCATCTACTGCGCCAGCTGGATCGAGGACTTGCTGCCGGCGCCGTTTGCCGCCACGGCGCGGCAGGTAGACATGTACCGCGGCGTCGATGCGCACGTTAACGCGGAGCTTGTGACGTCAGACGGGCGAACCGCCGTGTTAGAGTGCGCATTCGACCGCGCCAAGCCGCGGCAGGCGGTGCTTGTGGGCAGCGCGGGGCGCATCGTGGTGGAGGACTTGCATCGCCCGCAGCGCCTGGTGCTCGAACGCCAGGGCTGCGCGGGGCAGGTGATCGAGCGCCCGTATGTGGTGGATGACTTTTACGGCGAGGTGACGCATTTCACCGACCTGATCTGCTCTGGCACTGCTGAAAGCCCCGTGATGCCGCTTGCCGCTTCCGTCCGCTGCGCCGAGATCTTGGACGTCGCGCGCGGATAGGGCGGCGCGGCGTCTGTTCGTGCGGCAGAAAAGCGCATAAACTTGCAACATGCACCTTGTCGCCCGTGCGCCATAATACTGAGTCGTGTGAACAAGTGACGGTTGGCTCGGAGGCGCGCATGGCGCGCGGGGAGGCGGGCATGAGCACGGTGGCCGGTGGCGCGAACGCGGTGGCGTTTTTCGACATAGACGGTACGATCACGTGGAACCCGACGCTGAGCAGCGAGGCGGTGCAGGGCAGCGAGGGGAGCGACGCGCCAACGCCCGCGGCCGCCGGTCGGATCGCGGGCGTGCAAGATACCTCGGGCGCCGCTGACGACGAGGTCGCCTCCCTCTACGAGAGCTGCGTTCCCTCGCCGGCCGTGTACGAGGCGTTCCACCGTATGCGCGAGGCTGGTCACGCCACCTTCATCTGCACAGGGCGCCCCATCGGCTTCGTGCGCCCGCAGTTCTGGGACTTGGGGCTCACGGGTATTGTGGCCAGCGCGGGCGCGTACGTGCGCATAGGCAACGAGGTTATCCGCCACGAGCATGTGCCGTACGACCTGGCGGTTGAGACCGCGCGCCGCCTGTTCGAGGCGGGCATCGACGCCGATATGGAGACCGATTACGTATGCCTGTCGCTGTACCCCAGCGGCAGCGTTCCCATCTACGAGGGGCACGAGCTCATGCGCACGCCGGAGGAGTTCGCCGCGCGTGTGCGCGAGCTGGGCATGGTGAAGTTCTGCGCTCGCAACGTCTCGCCCGACCGGCTCGAGCGCGTGCTGCCGTTTTGCCGCGAGCATTACACCGTATGCGACCTGCAGGGCGGCGTGCTCGAGTTCTCGCGCCGCGGCGTTGACAAGGCGGCCGGCATCGCCAGCGCGCTCGCCGCGTTGGGCCACGGACGCGAGAACACCTACGCGTTCGGCGACTCCGAGAACGACCTCTCCATGGCCGACGCGGTTGAGACCTTCGTCGCCATGGGCAACGCCCTGCCCAACGTGAAGGAGCGCGCCGCCTACATCACCGACTCCGTGCAAGACGACGGCGTGGCCACGGGCCTTGCGTACTTTGGCCTGATCGAGCTGGTGTAGCGCGCCGGTCGGCGGCTCTTTTGCCGCAAGGCGGGTTGGCCTGTGCAAATATTCGAGCTATGGACGATTGTGCGTTCGCGCCTTCCCGGGGCGTTTCGCAAAATGAATAAACGCATGACTATTACCAGGTGATATACGGACACCCTGCATATTTTTGCAGGGTGAAACGCTCGTGCAAAACGCGAGCTCCGCAGAATCGTCCATAGCTCGAATATTTGCACACTACAAGCAGATATGGCATGGCGCACGCGTTGGAATCGCTGCATGCGCCATGTGTTTCCAGGCGCGACCCGCAGGCGTTCGGGGCACGCACGGAAAGTGGGCCCTGCGGCTGCCTTCGCGTGCCGCCACGAGCGAGCGGAGCATGCCGCACACGAACGAAGCGTCTATTTCCTTGCGTTAATACCTCCCGCGCAGGGAGTACCAGCCGCCGCGCTCCTCAACCACCAGCGGCACGCCGAACAGCGCCGTCATCTCTTCGCTGGTGAGCAGCTCCTCCTTGGGACCGTCGGCAAAGACCTCGGCGTCCTTTATCAGCAGCACGCGCTTGATGGCGGGGATGATGTCCTCGGGATAGTGCGTCACGAGCACCACCGAGCGGCCCTCCTCGGCCAGCAGCCGCATGGTGTCGCGCACGTGGTACATGCCCTCGGGGTCGAGGCCGGTGCAAGGCTCGTCGAAGATGAGGACGCGCGGGTCGCTCATGAGCTCGCGCGCCACCAGCACGCGGCGCACCTGCCCGGTCGAGAGCGTCATCACGTCGCGCTCGGCGATGTCGGCGATGCCCAGTCGGTCGAGCGCATCCAAGCCGCGGCTGCGCAGCTCGTCGGTCAGGGTCACGCGCGGCGGCAGGCCCAGCGTGCCGTAGTGCCCGCCGCACACGATCTCGATCACCGGCAGGTGCACGCGCACCTGGTCGTGCATGGTGGCCGACACGATGCCCAGCGCCTGCTTGATGTCGGCGAGCAGCGGGCGCGCCTGGCCGCGGAAGCGCACGGGCGGCTCGTCGCGGTGCAGTGGGAAGACCTCGCGCGTGAGCAGCTGGATGAAGGTGGACTTGCCGGCGCCGTTGGGGCCCAGCAGCGCCACGTGCTCGCCCTCGGCCAAGTCGAAGCGGTCGACCGACAAGATCGTGCGGCCGGCGCGCACTACCTGGGCGTTATGGAGCGAGAAGAGCGGCGCGGAGGCGGCCGCACCGGCGTCGGCCGTAGGCGCGGCCACGCTGGCCGAGCGGGTTTCTTCAGACATGGATGCCTCGGTTCGTCAAAGTGGTTTGGTGGTATGCTACTTTACTACACCAAAGCAATCAAAGCGAAAAGGACGCGCTATGCCGGAGATGCTCACGCTCGACGCCTTTGAGCAGGCGTCGGAGAAGGTCAAGGAAGTCACGCAGAAGACCGAGCTCGTCGAGAGCCCGTACTTCAGCCAGGCAACGGGCAACCGCGTGTTTCTCAAGCCCGAGAACATGCAGCGCACGGGTGCCTACAAGGTGCGCGGCGCCTATTACAAGATCAGCACGCTGAGTCCCGAGGAGCTGGACCGCGGCCTTATCACCGCCAGCGCCGGCAACCACGCGCAGGGCGTGGCCTACGCCGCGGCGCGCGCCGGCGCCAAGGCCGTGGTGGTCATGCCCACCACCACGCCGCTCATCAAGGTCGAGCGCACCAAGAGCTACGGCGCCGAGGTGGTGCTCGTGGGCGACGTGTACGACGAGAGCTGCGAGTACGCCGAGCAGCTGGCCGCCGAGCGCGGCTACACCTTCATCCACCCGTTCAACGACCCCGTGCTCGCCACCGGCCAGGGCACCATCGCCATGGAGATCGTGCAGGAGCTGCCGCTGGTGGACACCATCCTGGTGCCGGTGGGCGGCGGCGGCCTGGCCTGCGGCGTCTCCACCTTCGCCAAGCTCTACAACCCCAAGATCCGCGTCATCGGCGTGGAACCTGCGGGAGCGGCGTGCCTCACTGCCTCGCTCGACGCCGGGCACGTGGTGAAGCTCCCCAGCTGCAACACCATCGCCGACGGCACTGCCGTGCTCGAGCCGGGCGACAAGGTCTTCCCCTACCTGCAGCAGAACCTCGACGAGGTCATCACCGTGCCGGACGAAGAGCTCATCGTGGCCTTCCTCGACATGGTTGAGAACCACAAGATGATCGTGGAGAACTCGGGCCTGCTCACGGTGGCCGCGCTCAAGCACCTGCCGGCTGAGAACCGCCGCGTGGTGTCGATCCTCTCGGGCGGCAACATGGACGTCATCACCATGAGCTCGGTGGTGCAGCACGGGCTGATCCAGCGCGACCGCATTTTCACGGTGAGCGTGCTGCTGCCCGACCGCCCTGGCATGCTGGTGAAGGTGGCCAGCGTCATCGCCGAGAAGAACGGCAACGTGATCAAGCTGGAGCACAACCAGTTCGTAAGCACCAACCGCAACGCGGCCGTCGAGCTGCGCGTGACCATCGAGGCGTACGGCACCGAGCACAAGCGCCAGATCGTGCAGGCGCTCGAGGAGGACGGCTTCTCGCCCACCTGCGTGCAGACCTCGCTGTAGCTGCGATGCGCCAAATGAGGCCGGGCCTCATTTGGCGCATTTCGTAAGACGGAGCGGGGGCGGGTCGGCGGACGGTCGGGCGCTTTCAGCTTTTGCCGAGCGTTTCTTACCATTTGCGTAAATCTGCGCAGTGTGGCCGGGTGGCTGCGAGCCGTAGGCTATGCTCAGCGCATGGATACCTTGACACTCGCCTCGCTCGCCGCGCTTCTTGAGAGGCGCGGCTGGCTCGTAGGCACACGCAACCTTACGGCCGAAGCGGGCGCCACGCCCGTGACCGGCGCCGATTGCGACTCGCGCGTGGTGCGCCCGGGTCACCTGTTCATCTGTAAGGGCGCGGCGTTCAAGCCGGCTTACCTTGCGGCCGCGCTCAACGCCGGCGCCGTGGCCTACCTGTGCGACGAGGGCCGCGCCGACGAGCTTGCCGCTGCGGCGCCCGGGGTGCCGGCGCTTGTAGCCCGCCCGGAGAGCCTGCGGCCCGCCATGGCGCTTGCCGCCGCCGAGGCTTTCGGCCGGCCGGACCGCGCCGTGCAGGTGGTCGGCATCACCGGCACCAAGGGCAAGTCCACGGTGTCGTACATGCTGCGCGCCATCCTTGACAACGGCGTGCCGGGCTCGGGCACGGGTGTGATCGGCTCCATCGACACCTACGACGGCGTGGAGAACCTCGAGAGCCACAACACCACGCCCGAGGCTCCCGACCTGTGGCGGCACATCGCCAACGTGCGCGCCGCGGGTCTGCCATACCTGGACATGGAGGTCTCGAGCCAGGGGCTCAAGTACGACCGCGTGCTCGGGCTCACCTTCGACGTGGGCGTGTTCCTGAACATCGGGCGCGACCACATCTCGCCCGTCGAGCATCCGGACTTTGAGGACTACTTCGCCAGCAAGCTGCGCATCTTCGACCAGACGCGCACGGCCGTGGTGAACCTCGACGCCGACCACGCCGACGAGATCCTTGCGCGTGCGGCGCAGTGCGAGAAGTGCCTGCGCTTCTCGGCCGCCGGCGCGCCCGGCGCCGACGTGTGGGCGAGCAACGTGACCTCCAGCCTGGGTCGCGTGAGCTTCACCGCGCACATGCCCACCTGGGAAGCTCCGGTGACGCTGCCTATGCCGGGGCTCTTCAACGTGGACAACGCGTTGGCCGCCGCAGCCGTTGCCGAGGCGCTGGGCATCGGCGCCGACCAGGTGGTGCGCGGCTTGGCCGAGGCGCGCGTGCCGGGACGCATGGAGCTTGTCTGTCCGCCTGATGGGAGCGACAAGGTTATGGCGCTGGTGGACTATGCGCACAACAAGCTCTCGTACCAGCGCTTCTTCCCGTCGGTGAAGGAGGAGTTCCCGGGCTGGCGCGTGATCGCGCTGTTCGGCGCGCCGGGCGGCAAGGCCTACGAGCGCCGCCAGGAGCTGCCGGAGGAGGCGGCCAAGTGGGCTGACTACCTCATCTACACCGAGGAGGATCCGGCCAACGAGGCGGTGGAGGAGATCTGCGCGCAGATGGTCGCGGCCACGCCTGCCGGCGTTCCCTACGAGGTGATCTGCGACCGCGAGGAGGCCGTGCGCCGCGCCACGGAGCTCGCCTACGCAGGTGACGGCCCGGCCATCGTGTGCCTGCTGGCCAAGGGTGACGAGACGCGCCAGCACGAGGGCAACGCCTTCATGCCCTGCCGCACCGACGGCGAGATTTTCCTCGAAGCTGCCGCTCGATGCGCCAAATTAGGCCGGGCCTAATTTGGCGCACTTCGTAAGACGGAACGGGAGGCGGGCTGCCATTGGGAACCCGTCCCCCATGGCAGGCGAGGCGTTCCGGCCCGGTCGGGGCGCGCCGGGCTCCGCTCGCCGATGAAATTGTTTCAGTCGCGTTTCCTTGCGCGCCTGCCGCGCCCGCGCGCCCGCCGCGGGCGGACAATGACGCAACTCAGCAAATGCGATGACAGGGCGAGTACCGGACGCGCGTCTCCCAGCGAGCGGGTAGCGTGAGACCCCGCGGCGGGCGGTCGGGAACACCCCCTCGAGCTGCTCGGCTGAACGCGCCTCACGCGCCGCGGGCGATCCTCGCGCCGCGCACGCGCAACTACGCCGCGCCGGAGCCCCCGTTACGGGCATCGGGCAGGGAGCCTTGCGCTGCCTCGCATTTCTCAGCAGGAACGCCGCCCCGGCACCCGGCAGGGTCGCCGCGGGCACGAGGAAAGCGAGGGCGCAATGCAGATGCGAAGCGATGCCGTGAAGAAGGGGCTGGCGCGTGCGCCGCACCGAAGCCTTCTGGCTGCTGACGGCCTTACCGACGAGGAGCTCGACCGCCCGCTGGTGGCGGTGGTGTCGGCGCAAAACGAAGTCATCCCCGGCCACCTGCACCTCCAGCAGATCGCCGACGCCGTGAAGGCCGGCGTGCGCATGGCCGGCGGCACCCCCTTGCAGATCAACACCATCGGCGTGTGCGACGGCATCGCCATGAACCACGAGGGCATGCACTACAGCCTGGTTTCCCGCGAGGTTATCGCCGACTCGGTTGAGTGCGCCATCCAGGGCCACCAGTTCGACGCCATGGTCCTCATCCCCAGCTGCGACAAGATCGTGCCCGGCATGCTCATCGCCGCGGCGCGCCTGAACATCCCCACCATGCTCGTCTCCGGCGGTCCCATGCTGGCCGGGCGCGACAAGTGCGGCCGCCAGACCGACCTCAACAGCCTCTTCGACGCGGTGGGCCAGGTCACGGCCGGCACCATGACCGAGGAGGAGTGCGCCTGGCTCGAGAAGACGGCCTGCCCCACCTGCGGCAGCTGCTCGGGCATGTTCACCGCCAACTCCATCTGCTGCCTGGCCGAGGCGCTGGGCTTGGCCCTTCCCGGCAACGGCACCATCCCGGCGGTGTACGCCGAGCGCATCCGCCTGGCCAAGCACACCGGCATGAAGGTCATGGAGCTGGTGGAGAAGGGCGTCACCGCGCTCGACATCCTGAACGAGAAGAGCGTCTACAACGGCATGGTGCTCGACATGGCCTTCGGCGGCTCCACCAACACGATGCTGCACCTCACGGCCATAGCGCAGGCCGCCGGCTGTCCCGTCACCATGGACGACTGGGACCGCGTGTCCGACAAGACCCCCAACATCGTGCGCATCGCGCCGGCCGGCCCCCTGCACATCGAGGATCTGAACGCCGTGGGCGGCATCCCGGCCATCCTGGGCGTGCTCGGCCGCGCGGGGCTTTTGCGCGGCGACGCGCTCACCTGCCACGGCACCATGGCCGAGTGGGTTGAGGCATGCCCCGCGGCCGACGGCGAGGTTGTGCGCGAGGTCGAGAACGCCTACAGCCCCATCGGCGGCCTCAAGGTGGTGCGCGGCAACCTGGCGCCCAACTGCGGCGTGGTCAAGCGCAGCGCCGTGGCGCCCGAGATGTTTGCGCACTCCGGCCCGGCCCGCGTGTTCAACAGCGAGGAGGAGGCCTGCGAGGCCATCTTCGGCGGGGCGATAAACCCCGGCGACGTGGTGGTTATCCGCTATGAGGGCCCGGCCGGAGGCCCGGGCATGCGCGAGATGCTCACGCCCACCAGCGCCATCTGCGGCATGGGGCTCGCCACCTCGGTGGCGCTCATCACCGACGGGCGCTTCTCCGGCGCCAGCAAGGGCCCGTGCATCGGGCACGTCTCGCCCGAGGCAGCGGCCGGCGGCCCCATCGCCCTGGTTGAGGAGGGCGACATCATCGACATCGACATCGAGGCGGGCACGCTCAACGTGCGCCTCTCCGACGAGGAGCTGGCCGCCCGCCGCGCCGCGTGGCAGCCGCCCGCGCCCAAGTACACCACCGGGGTTCTCTCCCGGTACGCCAAGCTCGTAACCAGCGCAGACAAGGGGGCGTATCTCTCGTGACCGACACCACGCAAACACCCGCAACCGCCGGCCCGGTGGCCGGCAGCCCGCGCACGTCCGACATGCCCGACGACATCCGCCAGCACGCGTGCACCAGCGCCGCGGCCGTGCAGAGCCCCGAGGCCCGCGCCGCCGCCATCCACGCCGCCTCGCGCGAGGAGCGCCTGGCCCGCAAGGAGCGCGCCATCTCCGGCGAGCCCTTCGGCCCCGGCAGCCACACCGAGCACGAGGGCAAGACGCTCACCGGCGCGCAGGCCATCATCGCAAGCTTGGAGGCCGAGGGCGTGGACGTGGTCTTCGGCTACCCCGGCGGCCAGGCCATCAAGATCTACGACGCGCTGTACGACTCCACCAAGATCCACCACATCCTCGCCCGCCACGAGCAGGGCGCGGTGCACGAGGCCGACGGCTACGCCCGCGCAACCGGCAAGGTGGGCGTGGTCATCGTCACCTCGGGCCCCGGCGCCACCAACACCGTCACGGGCATCGCCACGGCCTACATGGACTCCGTGCCGCTCGTGGTGATCTCGGGCCAGGTCACGCGCGGCGTCATCGGCACCGACGCGTTCCAGGAGTCCGACATCGTGGGCATCACCATGCCCGTGGTGAAGCACAGCTACCTTCTGCAGTCGGTCGAGGAGCTTGCGCGGACGTTCCGCGAGGCGTTCTACATCGCCTCGACCGGCCGCCCGGGCCCGGTGCTTATCGACATCCCGTCCGACCTGGCCAGCGCGCTGGTGGAGTTCCATTACCCCGACAAGATCGACATCCCCAGCTACCGCCCCACCTACCGCGGCAACGCCAAGCAGGTCAAGCAGGCGGTCGAGCTTATCGGCCAGGCCAAGCGGCCGCTGCTCATGGTGGGCGGCGGCGTGGTGTCGAGCCACGCCTGCGACGAGGTGGCTGAGCTGGCGGAGACCATGCAGATCCCCGTGGTCACCACGCTGCTGGGCAAGGCGGCCATGCCGTGCTCCAACCCGCTGAACCTGGGACCCGTCGGGATGCACGGCTCCAAGTACGCCAACATGGCCGTGACCGAGGCCGACCTCATCATCGCCGTGGGCGCGCGCTTCTCCGACCGCGTGACCGGCAAGCTCTCGGAGTTCGCGCCGCACGCCAAGTTCATCCACATCGACATCGACCCGGCCGAGATCGGCAAGGTCGTGGACCCGCAGGTGCCCATCGTGGGCGACGCGCTGGCCGTGGTGGGCGCCATCAACGCGCGCATCGCCAAGCTGGGCATGGAGCCGCAGAGCGCCGCGTGGGTCGAGCAGTGCTACGCGTGGCGCGAGCGCTGGCCGTTCTACACCGCCGACTTCGCCGACTACCCCGACCGCATCGCGCCCGAGATCGTGCTCGAGCGGCTTTCGGGCAAGCTCGACCCGCACGCGAGCATCGTCACCACCGAGGTGGGCCAGCACCAGATGTGGGCGCACCAGCACATCCACCGCGAGGAGAGCCGCACGTTCATCAGCTCGGGCGGCCTGGGCACCATGGGCTTCGGCTTCCCGGCGGCCATCGGCGCCAAGATCGGCCGGCCCGACTGCCAGGTGGTCTGCATCGCCGGCGACGGCTCGCTGCAGATGAACATCCAGGAGATGGCCACCGCCATCGGCAACGGCGTGGCCGTGAAGGTGCTGCTCATCGACAACAACGCGCTGGGCATGGTGCACCAGTGGCAGCGCCTGTTCTACCAGGAGCGCTACTCCTGCACCGAGTTCACCGCCAACCCCGACTTCGTGAAGCTGGCCGAGGCTTACGGCTGGGGCGCCGAGCGCATCAGCCGCCCCGAGGAGATAGACGGCGCGCTCGACCGGATGCTTGCCGCCGAGGGCCCCTACCTCCTAGACGTGATCATCCCCACCGCGCAGACCGTGTACCCCATGGTTGCCCCCGGCGCCGCCATCGACGACATCATCGGCGCCATCGACGTGACCTTGGGCGGCGTGCGCATCACCGAGAAGGGCATGAGCCCGGCAGGGGAGACTGCCGGCACCGTGGCCGAGCCGCTGCCGCTCAACGCCGAGACCGACGGAGCCTCGCGCGTGGCGGGCGCCACCCGCGTGGGCGCCGACGGCGTGGCCGGGGCCGAGGCGCGCCCCGCAGAGGCTTCCGCTCCGAAGGGAGGCGAGTAACGTGAAGTACATCCTCTCCGTGCTCGTAGAGAACCGCCCCGGCGTGCTTTCCCGCGTGACGGGGCTCATCAGCCGCCGCGGCTTCAACATCGACTCGCTCACCGTGGCCCCCACCGAGGACACCACGATGAGCCGCATGACCATCATCGTGGACGCCGACGAGGTGGGCTACGAGCAGATCACCAAGCAGCTGCACAAGCTGGTGAGCGTCTACAAGATCTCGGACCTCACCGACACGGACGCCATCGAGCGCGAGCTGGTGCTGTTCAAGGTGGTGGCCGCCCCCGACCGGCGCCACGAGATCATCGAGATCGCCAACATCTTCCGCGCCAACATCGTGGACGTGGGCAAGAACTCGCTTACGGTGGAGGCCACCGGCACGCAGAGCAAGCTCGACGCGCTGGAGGACCTGTTCCGCAGCTACGGCATCCGCCAGCTCACGCGCACCGGCAAGATCGCGATGAGCCGCGGCGCGCGCGACAGCTAGCGCGACCTTTCGCCCGGGCCGCCGAGGGGCCTGGCCCGGGCTCATGTTCGCTCGCACTCTTTTCGCCGGTTTCACCGTGCGAAAGGCCCGCTCAGAACTCGCCTGAACCAGGTCCCTCGGTGGCCCTGCGTCAGCAGTTCTCGCCCACGCGGGCGATGAGTTCGGTTACCAAGGGCCGCGGCGTTCTCGCCGCGGCCGGTAAACATAGCAGTAAAAGCCAAGTGTTAGGAGAAAAGATGGCTGTTACGATTTATTACGAAGAGGACGTGGATCCCAAGGTTATCCAAGGGATGAAGATCGCCATTATCGGCTACGGCAGCCAGGGCCACGCCCATGCGCTGAACCTGCTGGACTCCGGGTGCGACGTGCGCGTCGGCCTGCGCGAGGGCTCCAGCAGCTGGGCCAAGGCCGAGGAGGCGGGTCTCAAGGTCACCACGATGGACCAGGCCGCCGAGGAAGCCGATCTCATCATGATGCTCGTGCCCGACGAGACCCAGCCCAAGGTGTACGAGGAGCACATCAAGGACCATCTGAAGCCCGGCAACACGCTTGCGTTCGCGCACGGCTTCAACATCCATTACGGTTACATCAAGGCGCCCGAGGACGTCAACGTCATCATGTGCGCGCCCAAGGGCCCGGGCCACATTGTGCGCCGTCAGTACACCGAGGGCTCCGGCGTGCCGGATCTGGCCTGCGTGTACCAGGACGCCACGGGCAACGCGTGGGACATCGCGCTGTCTTACTGCTGGGGCGTGGGCGGTGCCCGCTCGGGCATCATCAAGGCCACCTTCAAGGAGGAGACCGAGGAGGATCTGTTCGGCGAGCAGGCGGTGCTCTGCGGCGGCCTGGTGGAGCTTGTGAAGGCCGGCTTCGAGACGCTGGTCGACGCCGGTTATCCGCCGGAGCTGGCGTACTTCGAGTGCTACCACGAGATGAAGATGATCGTGGACCTCATGTACGAGAGCGGCATCCACTTCATGAACTACTCCATCTCCAACACGGCCGAGTACGGCGAGTACTACGCCGGCCCCAAGGTCATCAACGAGGAGAGCCGTGCGGCCATGAAGCAGATCCTGGCCCGCATCCAGGACGGCAGCTTTGCGCAGGAGTTCGTTGACGACTGCAACAACGGCCACAAGTGGCTGCTCGAGCAGCGCGAGAAGATCAACGAGCACGAGATCGAGAAGACCGGCGAGAAGATTCGCTCGATGTTCTCGTGGATCAAGAAGTAACGACTCAGCTGACGCTGCGCGGGGTCGGAGGGCCCGACCTTGCGGGTCAGGCTGACGCGCGCCGCCGGTAAGGCGCGCCCGCTCCTGTTTTTCCGGATGCGCCAAATTAGGCCGTGCCTCATTTGGCGCATTTCGTAAGACGGAACGAGGGGGCGGGGCGCCTGCTTGCCTTTGGGCGAGAAGCACCGCACAACTGACAGAAGCAGTCCGTTTCGGGCGCGTTTTGTCAGTTGTGCGGTGCTTTTCCCTTGCGGCGGCTTCCCGCGCGGCAAGGTAGGTCCGGCCTCATGTGGCGCAGGGTTGCCCGCGCTGAATGGCCGTCCCTTCCGGACGGCCGTTTTCCTTGCAGCGGGGTGCGCCGGATGGGGCCGGGGCCGCCTCGGCGCGTTTCGCGACGCGGGGCGGGGCCGGATGGGGCGGGTTGTCCCGCCTTGCGGGAAAATGGATGTGGTTTCGGCGGGGCGTGTCGAGTAGAGATGCCCCGCGCTGAAAGGAAGGCGCAGGTAGATCGACTGGCGCCCGGCCGGCATACTCGGCGCACCCGCGCGAAACGACATCCATTTTTCGCGTGCCGGGTTCGCCACGGCCGTGCGCCGAATGAGGCCGTGCCTGGTTTGGCGCATTTGCCTGGTTTGGCGCATTTCGTCTTACGGCCGGGGCGCCGGCCCCGCGGCCGTTCGCGGGCCCGGTTCTCGGGGGCCGGGTTGGCCGCTGGCTCGGCGTCCAGGGACCGGCTGGCCGCCCAAGCGGCGCGCAACCCCCGGAAATCCGGTAGCCGGCTGCGGTTCGGGCGGCTAAGCGCCCGGCGGGCGACGGAAGCGCGACCAACCGGCGCCTTGCGCGACAGTGCCGCGGCCAACTGAGGGGTGCATGTTGAAAGCGCGACCAACCGCCGCCGGCGCCACGCGCCTGCGCGGAGCCCGGAGCGAGCGCATCGTCGTCGCCCGGGCATTCAAGCATATCCCGCCTGCGTTTCCGCTCTGTTGCGTAACACAACCGACACGCGCCCGACCCTTAGCGTTCACAAAGACGTTTACCTCCCGCAACAAAGCGGCAACGGACGCGAAACAGCCCCGCCGTATCGTAATGCCCATGCCGCGGGGACGCCTGCGACAGCGCGCGGGCTGCGGCGCCGTAGCTTGCGCGTGTGAGTATCCGCCGCGCCGACCTTCGGCGCAGACGCACGCGCCGGGGCGCAGGGCCAGGCTCGCCCGCCCGCCTCCCGCCGCGTGCTGCCAGGAAGGAACACCATGGCCAATCTCGAAAGCCGCTTCGGCGACATGGTCTTCTCCGACCATGCCATGAAGGAGTACCTGCCCAAGGACGTGTACGCCAGCCTCGAAGCCACCATCCAGGACGGCAAGCCCATCGACCTGGACGTGGCCAACGTGGTGGCGCACGCCATGAAGACGTGGGCCATCGAGCGCGGCGCCACGCATTACGCGCACTGGTTCCAGCCGCTTTCCTGCATCACGTCCGAGAAGCACGAAGCGTTCCTGAACCCGGTGGGAGACGGCACCGCCATCGCCAAGTTCTCGGGCAAGGAGCTCGTCCAGGGCGAGCCCGACGCCTCCTCCTTCCCCAACGGCGGGCTGCGCGCCACCTTCGA
>CALUOP010000008.1 GCA_944322305.1 uncultured Coriobacteriaceae bacterium
TCGGATGCTTTGGATCGGCCATCGAGCCTCCTTCCATAGGCCCTCGTGAAACTGTCCAACCTAGTGTAGCCAATCCAGGATGCGCGCCCCTAGCGGCACGCTCCGCAGGCCCGGCACGCGCTCGGCGCCTGGGCGAGGCCGCCCTTGGCCGTCTCGCGCAGGGTGGCCGGCAAGGCGCGGCCCACCTCGAGCATAACCTGGGCCGCCTCGTCAAAGGGCACGAGGGCCTCCACCCCGGAAAGCGCCAGCTGCGCCGAGGAGAAGGCCGCTGCCACGCCGATGGCGTTGCGGTTCTGGCAGGGGACCTCAACAAGACCCCCCACCGGGTCGCACACGAGGCCCAAGAGGTTGCCCAGCGCGATAGACGCGGCGTTGAGGGCGCAGGCGGGCGAGCCGCCCATCATCTGCGTAAGCGCCGCCGCGGCCATGGCTGCGGCGCTTCCCACCTCGGCCTGGCAGCCGCCCTCGGCGCCCGCCACGCAGGCGTTCACGCTGAGGCAGAGCCCCACCGCCGCCGCGCAGAACAGCGCGTCCATGATCGAGCCGTCGTCGAGCCCCAGGGCGTCGGCGGCCGCCAGCACGCAACCGGGAACCACGCCGGCCGACCCCGCCGTGGGCGCCGCCACGATGACGCCCATGGTGGCCGAGCGCTCCAGCACCGCCATGGCGCGCGCCACCGCGTCGGTCTGCACCGAGCCCATGAGAGTTGCCGCCAGACGCGGTGCGCCCTGGGACACGCGCTGCGCCTCGCCGCCGATGAGGCCGCCCAGCGAGCGCTCGGGCCGCTCGATCGGCGCGGTGGTCTCGTCGCGCATCACCGCGAGCACGCGCTGCATGGCCGCCACCATGGGCTGCTCGCCCATGAGCGCCGCCTCGCGCACGGCCATCACCGCGCCGATGTTCATGCCGCGCTTGTCGCACAGGGAGAGAAGCGCCTCGCCGCTGTCGAACAGCTCGTCGATGGTGACGCCCGGAGCCGAGGGCGCCGCCCCCGGCACCCGCACGAAGGTGGCGGTGTAGATGTTCTCGCTCGACCGCAGCTCCTCGAGGAGGATCTCGCGCGGCATCTCGTCCATCTCGAAGACGGTGTAGGCGTTGCCGCCGCGCTCGGTGCGGTACGTGCGCATGAAGGCGATGTTGATGCGGTGGGCGGAGAGCAGCACGGTGAGGTTGGCGAGCACGCCGGGCGCGTCGCGGTGCGCCACGAAAAGGGTGTCGTACTCGCCGGAGATGTCCACGTCCACGCCGTTGATGCGGCTCACGCGCACCCGGCCGCCGCCCAAGCTCTCGCCGCGCACCTGCGTGGTGGCGCCGGCGCTGTCGGTGAGCTCGATGTCGACGGTGTTGGGATGCAACGCGGGGTTGTCCGGCGCGCAGGTGAAGCTGAAGTCCAGGCCGCGCTCACGCGCGAGCCCGAAGGCGTCGCGGATGCGCTCGTCGTCGGTGGCAAGCCCGAGCACGCCCGCCACGAGCGCACGGTCGGTCCCGTGGCCGCGGTAAGTGTGCGCGAAGCTGTTGTGCAGCGTGAAGCGCACGCGCACGGGCTGCCCCTCAACCAGCGAGGCCGCCACCTGCGCGCACCTGAGCGCGCCCGCCGTATGCGAGCTCGAGGGCCCCACCATAACCGGCCCCAGCACCTCGAACGCCGACATCTGCGCCATGAAACGCCACCTCCCCGCCGCATGCGCGGCACGCATCCTGATCGTGGCACCCATGGTACCAGCCCGTGCGGACACCTACGCGCGCGCTCGGCAGGAAGGCATGCCGTTTGTCGCGGCACCGCGGCTGGGCGAGATGCGTTGGGGCTGGCGCGCCCGGCCAAGCGCCGTGGACTCCTTCGGGGGCCCTCCCTCACAAAAAGAGGCGCCCCTTCTGGAGCGCCCCCCTTGCTTCTCGGCATGTGTCACGTTGCCCGGCACTTACTTGTGCACGATCACGCAGTCGCCTACTTGGATCATGTTGAAGAGCTCGGCCGCCTTGTCCGGCGGGAGGTTCACGCAGCCGTGGCTGCCCACCGAGTAGTACGCCTCGGGGTTGGAGAAGTTGTCCGTGCGCTGCCAGCTGGCGTCGTGCAGGCCCACGAGGTTGTCCACAAACGGCATCCAGTACGAAACCGGGCTCTCGTACTCCGGCTCGCCGGTTGCCGGGTTGGTTGCGCCGATGAGCTTCTGGTCGCGCAGCTTGTTGTTGAGGAAGTAGATGCCCTCCGGCGTGTCGTTGCCCTTGCTGGGGTTGCCGGTAATGATGCCCGACTCCCACACCAGGTTGCCCGACGCGTCGTAGTAGCGCGCGTGCTGCTCGGTTATGTCAACGTCAACGTACGCGCCCCAGTCGGGCTGACCGAACGCCGTGTACTTGGCGGCTGTCTGCTTGGTGGGCACCGCCAGCTCGCCGGTGCGCTTCTCGGTCACCGCGGACTTGAGGTCCTGCACCAGCTGCGCCTCATTGGAGGTCCAGCCGTAGGTGCCGCCCGACACCGTGACCTGCTTGCCGTCGGCGCGCGTGTAGGTACGCGAGGAGCCCACGGTGTCCAGCTGGTCGGCCAGCTGCGAAACCCAGGCGGTGACGGCGTCTTCGGACACGGTTGCCTGGTAGTTCTCGTCCAGCGTGATCCACGAGGCAACCGTCTGGGCGTCAACCGTTGCCACCTCGGTGCCGCCCATGGTCAGCGTAAGGTCGGTGCCGAGCAGGGCGTTGGCCTCGTTCACCGCGCTGGCAAGCTCAGGGTCGGTGGAGAGGCGCGCGGGCTGCGCAATCTCGCTCTCCCCCAGCTCGAGGGTGGGGCGCAGGCCGAGCAGCGCGGTGCGCACGGCGGTAAGCACCGCCTCGGCGTCAAGCTGGTCGCCGGCCACCTCGGGCACCACCGCAAACGAGCCGGTTGCCTCGTTGTAGGCGATGGAGGCGTCCTGCGGGGCGGTGCGCCCTTCGTTGAAGGCCGCCACCTGCGCGTCAACCGCCTGCTTGAGGGCATCCTCGTTGATCTCGCCCTCGTTGCCGGCGTCCTCGTTGTGCGAGAACAGCAGCTGAACCGGCCAGGTCCAGGCGTTGTTGTCGGAAAGGGCCGCGCGGGCCACCCCCGCGTGATCGAGGCTGAGCCCGGCGTCTGCCGCTGTAAGCGTCCACGAAAAGCCGTCGCCCTGGACGTCGAGCGTGTAGTTCGCCATGCGCTTGTCAAGCGCGGAGGCTACCTCGTCGGCGCTTTTGAGCGAGATGTCAACGTCGCCGATCGTGCTCTGCGGGTAAAAATGCCCCGAGAAGAACCACACGCCCGTAACGTACACCGCAGCCACAACCACCACGGCCACCACCGCTGCGATAAGCCCCGCACGGTTGCGGCGCGGAGCCTTGGCCGCGCGCATGCTCTCCTCGCGCAAGGCGCGGGACGCGGTGGTATAGCCGCTTGAGGTGCGCGTCTGGGAATGCGGGCGCGCGGAGCGCTGAGATGCGGAGGCCGCGCGGGAATGCGGGTGCGCCGAGCTGCGCGAGGTGCGCGCGCTCGCGCCCTGCGCGGAGCCGGACGAGCTGCGCACCACCTCGGGGACGCGCCTCATGCGCACCGTCTGCTGCGGCGCGCCCGAACGCTGCGCGGGCGTGCCTCCGCGCTGGGATGCCTTGCCTTGAACCATGGCCGTTCTTCCGACCCTCCCTCATCGCGGGATAAGCTCCCGCGTCATATGCTTATACAGAGACGCATTATAGCAGGAGGACCACGGTCACGCGGAACGCCTCAAACCCTTCACCGAACGGCAACCCCCTGCGCTGGGCGGCGGTTGGGTGCTCTTTTGTCATCTAGGGCGCCGCTGCCCGCTCGAACGTTAAATAAGGATCACGTTGAACGCTTAAAGTGCAGGTAAGAAACGGTTAGTCGTTGTTATCGCAGCTTAATCCCGGTTTTTCGGCAGTAGCGCTACGTTTGAACGACTAACTAGAATCTCAGCGACAAAATCGCGACCAACCGAACCACGTCGAGCCCTTGCCAGGCAGGTCCGCGACCAACCGAGCCACCCTGGCGCTCTATAAGTCAGATTCGCGACCAACCGCACAGCGGTGAAATCCTTATATGACAAAACAGCGGGCAATCGAGCGGCGACAAAGTCTTGCCAGCCGGATCCGCGGCCAACCGCGCTGGTGTCGGCGGGCGAGAGGTGCCGCCGGACCATGTCGCGCCTCTCTCCTTACACGGGCGTCTTGAAAAACGCCAGGTCGAAGCGCGCACCGCCGGCCGAAGCGTTGCGGGCGGTGAGCGCGCCGCCTTGGGCTGCCACGAGCTCGCGGGCAAGCGCCAGGCCGATCCCCACGCCCGCAGGGTTCACCTCCGACGTGGACGGGCGGTCGGCGTGCCCGCGGTAAAAGCGCTCGAAGATGTGCGGCAGATCCTCAGGCGCGATCCCGGGCCCCGTGTCCTCGACCGCGATGCGGCAGGCCAGCGCGTCCCCGTGCGCGAAGATGCGCACCGAGCCGCCGGCCGGCGTGTGTTCCAGGCAGTTCTTGAGCACGTTCTCCAGCGCCTCGGCCGTCCACGGCGCGTCGCCGGCAAACGAGGCGTCCGGGTCGATCTCGCAGGCAACCGCCACGTCAGCCGCCTCGAAGGCAACGGCCAGCGGCTCCAGCGCCGCAGCCACCACGTCGGCCGCCCGCACCTCGGCGCGCTCGAACGCCACGATCCCCGCGTCGATCCGCGCGAGCTTGAGCAGCGCCTGCACCAGCCAGCGGACTCGGTCAACGAGAGCCTCCGCGCGCCGCAGCCGCTCGAGGCGCTTCTCGGCCGCCGGCGCTGCCGGGCGAAAAGCGCTGCCGGCAACCGGCGCGCCCGCATCCGGGCCGCTCTCCCCCAAGGGCGGCGCCGGGCGTGCCGCAAGCCCGGCGCCCGCGTTGCCGCGCGCAGCCTCGGCCGCCGCGCCGTCCAGCTCGCGCACCGCGTCGCGCTCCAGCAGCTCGACCACCAGCGCCAGCGAGGTGAGCGGCGTCTTGAGCTGGTGGGATATGTCGGCAAGCGCGTCCGAGAGCCTCCTGCGCTCGCGCTCGAGCTCCTCGCCCTCGCGCACGAGCTGGGCGAACAGCTTGTCGATAGAGCTTGCCAGCACGGCCAGCTCGCCCTCGCGCATGGTCGAGAAGCGCAGGCTCCGCTCGCCGGAAAGCGCCGCGTCAAGCGTGGCCGAAAGAGCGGCGATCGCACGGTAGCGCGCCCGGGTGAAGCCGGCCACGACAGCGCCCAGCGCGCACGCCGCGCCGAGCGTCCACACCCCGGCCGCCGCGCTTCCCAACAGCGTCGCGCCGCCGACCGCGCACGCCGCGGCCACCGCGACATATGCGGTGGCGAAATACCTGAGCTCGCGGTTCCTGAGCAGCATCCGGCCTCACTCCCCCGCTCGGTACCCGAGGCCGCGCACCGTGACGATAAGCTCAGGGTGCGCCGGGTCGCGCTCAACCTTGGCGCGCAGGCGCTTGACGTACACCGACAGCGTGTTCTCCTCCACGTACGCGCCGGCGGCGTCCCACAGCACGTCGCGCATGCGCTCGCGCGTGATGAGCCGCCCCGGGTTGGTGGCGAACAGCAAAAGCAGCCGGTACTCGAGCGCCGAAAGCGCCACCTCGGCGCCGTCTTTGGCAACCACCGCGCGCTCGGGATCTATGGCAAGCGGCCCCCACGTGATGCGCGGGGACGCCGCCGCGCGCGACCGGCGCAGCACGGCGGCCACGCGCGCCACCAGCTCGCGCGGGCGGAAGGGCTTGGCCACGTAGTCGTCGGCGCCCAGCGAAAGCCCCGTCACCGTGTTGACCTCGTCGTCCGAGGCGGTGAGGAAGATCACCGGCAAGTTGGGCCGGGCGGCCTTCACGGCGCTGCACACCGCGAAGCCGTTGCCGCGCGCCAGCGTGAGGTCCAGCAGCACCAGGTCGGGCGCCGTGCCGTCGGCCGGGTTGAGCGCTGAGGCGATCGCGCCGTCCTGGTCGGCCGCCGAGACCACCTCGTACCCCTCGGCCTCAAGCAGCTCGCTCAGCCCCTCCACGATGAGCGGGTCGTCCTCCACCAACAAGATGCGCATCCGGCCGCCCTCCTTCCAACGTCCTCACCCGCGCGAGCGGGCGAGAATCACAACCATGGCAAACGCCCGCGCCCGCAGCTGAAGCTCCAAGCGGGCGGGAACGCGGGGTTATGGTCCCGTGCTCAAACAGCTTCGCCGAGACGGAGGCGACATTAAGTCGACTCCTTCGGCTGCAGAACTGAGCCAGGCCCTTATGCCCGCCCCTCCGCCACAACGCTGCCCTTCTCGGTCCCCACTCGCCGAGAACAGCTTTGGCAGCTACAGCCCCGCAGGGCGATCCGGGGCGTTGCGTCCGGGCGAGTTCTGAGCGAGCCTTTTCGCACGGCGAAGCCGGCGAAAAGACCGCGAGCGAGCACGGGCTCGGATGCAACGCCCCGAACCGCCCGGCCAAGCCCGCGCGTCCTTCTCGCCCATGGTAACCAAAACCGGCGCGCCGCGGGTGACAGATCCGTCACGCGCGCGTCACGGGACGGCAAGGGGCGGGCGGGATGATGGTATCGTCAGACAGGACTCCGAAGAAGGGACGCATGATGCAGATCCTCTCCGTAGAACACTTGGGCAAGGTGTACGGCCGCGGCGACACCGCCATCCGCGCGCTCGACAACGTGAGCTTCACCGTGGAGGCCGGCGAGTTCATCGCCATCATCGGCAGCTCGGGCTCGGGCAAGTCCACGCTGCTGCACCTCATCGGCGGCGTGGACCGCCCCACCTCGGGCACCGTGCGCGTGGGCGGCGAGGACATCTTCAGCCGCAGCGACGAGGAGCTCGCCGTGTTCCGCCGCCGCGAGGTCGGGCTCATCTACCAGTTCTACAACCTCATCCCGGTGCTCAACGTGGTGGAGAACATGACGCTGCCCGTGCTCATGGACGGCCGCCGCGTCAACGAGGAGCGCCTGGGCGCGCTCGTGCGCACGCTCGGCCTCACCGGGCGCGAGCACCACCTGCCCAACCAGCTCTCCGGCGGCCAGCAGCAGCGCGTAGCCATCGGGCGCGCCCTCATGAACGCCCCGGCCATCGTGCTGGCCGACGAGCCAACCGGCAACCTGGACTCCAAGAACTCCGCCGAGATCATGCAGCTTCTGCGCCGCTCCAACCGCAAGCTGGGGCAGACCCTCATCGTGATCACCCACGACGAGGACATCGCCCTCATGGCCGACCGCGTGATCGCCATCGAGGACGGCCGCATCGCGCGCGACGAGCGGCAGGGTGCCGCGCGCCGGGGCGACGAGACGGTGCGCACGGCGTCGCGGGTAAGAAGAACCGCTGCTACGGGCGCCGCCAAGACTGCCGGAACCGCCGGCGGCACAGGCGCCCCACGCCCCGCGGGGCTGGGCGGGGCGCACTTCTCGACCGGCGCCGCCAGTGCTTGGGCGGGGGTGCGCCGATGAGCATCTTCACGCGTTTCACGCTGCGATCGCTTGCCAAGAACCGCGTGCGCACCGCCGTCACCGTGGTGGGCATCACGCTGTCGTGCGCGCTCGTGTGCGCCATCGCCACCTCGGTCACGAGCCTGCAGGCGGCGCTGCTCACCCGCGCACTCGAGACGGAGGGCGCCTGGCAGGGCTACGCCTCGCTGGCGACGGATGCGGCGGGCGGCGCGCTTGAGAAGCTCGGCGCCGACGACCGCGTAACGGACGTGGCGACCTCCCGGGAGCTGGGAAGCGCCCTCACGGGCCAGGCGGATGCCACTCAGTACGGCGGGTCGGTGGCGCTCGTGACGCTGCCCGCAACCGAGAAGGGCGCCGCGACACCCGGCGGCTATGCCCTGGTGCCGCTGCCCGAAATCGCGAGCGGCAGGATGCCCGAGAAGCCCGGCGAGGTCATGCTGCCGGAATACCTGGAGGGTGTTGAGCTAGGCGCCGCCGACGCGGACGCGGGCGTGCGCAGCGCCGGCGCACTCGAGCTCGGCGGCGTGATAACGCTTGACCTGGGCCGCTTTGAGCGCACGGACGGCGACGGTGTCGAGACGATAAGCAACCTGGAGGCCGTCTCTGAGCTTTCATTTGCCGAGACAGGCAGCGACGAGGGGCGGGCGACCTCGATACGCCTTGCGGACACGCGCGCCGTCACGCTCACCGTCACCGGCTTCTACGAGACGCAGCCGGGCTTCTCGGGCACCTTCACCTCGCTCGGCAGCGGCACGGCCGCCGGCATCGTGAGCGCCGACACCACCCTGGAACGCCTTGGCACCGCCGGTGCCGCCGCAAGCGGGAACGCACTGCCGAGCTTCACGCGCGCCTGGATCGCCACCCAGGGGCTCGCCACCACCAACGCCATCTCGGGGGTCCTGCTCGACGCCGGGGCCGGCGACTGCGCCTTGAACACCGGCCTCACCCGCTACCAGGGCATCTACACCGAAGGCGCCGTCATCTACGACACGCTGTGGCTTTTCGCCGGCATCCTGGCCGCCATCGTGCTGGCGGCGTCGGTCTCGCTCATCTACAGCTCGTTTGCCATCTCGGTGGCCGAGCGCACGCGGCAGTTCGGGCTGCTGTCCTCGCTCGGCGCCAGCCGCCGCCAGCTCAGGCGCACCGTGCTCGCCGAGGCGCTGCTCTTAGGCGCGGCAGCCGTGCCGGCGGGCGTCGCCCTCGGCGTCGGCGGCACCGCCGTGGTGCTCGGGCTCACCGGCAACGTCTTTGCCTCGGCGCTCTCACTCACCGGCGGCGTGCCGCTGGCGGTGAGCCCGGTGGTGCTCGCCGCCTGCGCCGTCATCTGCCTGGCGGCGCTCGTGGTAAGCGCTTGGGTGCCCGCGCGGCGCGCCGGCCACGTCTCAGCCGTGGACGCCATCCGCCAGACGCAGGACGTGCGCCTCTCGCGGCGGGCGCTCCGGGTGGCCAGGCGCGAGGCGCGCCGAGCCGAGCGGGCGGCCGCGCGAGCGGCCGAGAAGCGCGCGGCGAATGCGGGCGCTTCTCGGCCGGCAGGGCTTGAGGGCGCCGGTGCCGCGGCAGGCGCGCCCGTTGTCCCCGCGCCCAAGCTAGGGCTTGCCGGCCGGCTGTTCGGCGTGCCCGGGTTTATCGCCCACCGCAACCTTGCGCGCTCCTCCGCCCGCGGCCGCACCGTGGTGGCCTCGCTTGCGGTGAGCGTGGTTCTGCTGGTGTCCACCGGCGCGGTGGCGCTGTATCTGGAGCCGCTTGCCGACCGCGCCGAGCTCAAGGGTGGCGGCACGGCCGACGTCATCGCAAACGTCATGGCCGACCGCTCCAACCCCGCAAACAACCGCGAGCTCTCCAACCTGACCGGCGACTTTGCCGCCTTTGTGAGCGAGGCGCAGCGCATGCCCGGCGCCACCCTGCGCACCGTGGTGCGCCAGGGCCAGGCCGAGGCCGTGATACCCGCGGGCCTCCTCACAGACGCGGCATGCGACGCCATCCGCGAGCAGCAGCAGACGCAGGCCGCCGACTGGGTGCCGCGGCGCCTGCAGGCGGACGGCTCCTACGTGGGCGACGCGGCGATCTTTTACGTTGACGACGCCACCTGGAACCAGATGCTCGACGAGCTGGGGCTTGACGCGAGGGCCTTCACCGACCCCGCGCACCCGCGCGCCATCGCCGTGAACAAGTACCAGGGCAACACCGCGGAGGGGCAGTACATAGACCTTGCGCCCTTTGCCCAGACGGGCGCGGTTGACCTGTACGCCACGCGCGGTTACAAGGGCCAGAGCCGCATGGGGCTCATGGTCGGAAGAGACGACGAGCTTGTTGCGGGCTACATCGACAACACCGCCGACGGCCCTGTTGACGACGCCGGCAACCCCGTGATCCAGGAGAAGCCGCTTGCCGAGGCGACGGTGCACGAGCAGGTTGAGGTCGGCGCGCTGTGCGGCGATCTGCCCGACGCACTGGTGTCCATCGGTGCCTCGGCGCACCTGCCGGCGCTCGTGCTGCCTGCCGGCATCCTGCCTGTCGGCGGCAACGCGGGCACCGACGACGACCCGGACGTATACACGTACTCCTTCGCCACGCTGCAGTTCTCGGCCGAAGACCACGCAGCCGCCGCCGAGGCCCTGCAGCAGATAGCCGACGATCACAACGAGCTCATGAGCGTCTCGGTCCTCGACGCGGCGGCCACCGCCGAGGAGATGCGGTCGCTGGTGCGGGCCATGCAGCTGTTCGTGGGGTGCTTCTCGGTGGTGACAGCGCTGGTGGCCGTGGCCAACGTGTTCAACACGCTCACGACCAACATCATCCTGCGCACGCGCGAGTTCGCCGTGCTGAAGTCGGTCGGCATGGGCGGACGCGCCTTTGCGCGCATGCTGGTGTACGAGTGCGCGAGCTACGCGGTGCGCAGCCTGCTTGCGGGGCTCGCGCTTGCCTGCGGGGTCACCTTCGCGCTGTACCACGCGGTGCGCCTGAGCTTTGCGGGGATCTCCTTCACCGTGCCGTGGGGGTCGGTTGCCGCCGGATTCGCGCTGGTGCTCGTCATTCTCGCCCTGAGCGTGGCATACGCCCTCAAGCGCAGCCACGCGCAGAACATCGTGGAGGCCCTGCGCGCCGACGCCCTGTAGCGGGACGAGAAGACCGCCCGCCCTCCCATCCGCCCCCGCCTTCCTGCGGGCGTTGCCAGCCGGGGCGCGCTGTGTCCGACGTGACACGGTGCGCCCCGGCTTTTGTGACGCAAAATTCACGCCCAACGGTTTGACTTTACCGGTGAACGGTAGTATTAGTTGGTATAGCAACTGTTTGTATACCAACCATTGAAGGGAAGGCAGCGTGAGCGGAGACGCACCGAACCGCACGCCGGGCAGGCCGGGGGAACCGGCCCCGCTCAACCAGCAGCTGCTGGTGGCCTTTGCCCATTCCAACCGCGCCATGCAGTCGCGCACCCGGGCGCGCGGCCTCATGCCGGGTCAGCCCAAGGTGCTGGAGCACCTCGCCGACCACGACGGCTGCACCCAGCGCGACATCGCGCGCGCCTGCGTCATGGACAAGTCCACGGTCACGAGCGTGCTCGCCCGCATGGAGGAGGCCGGCCTTGTTGCGCGCATGCCCAAGCCGGGCGACAAGCGCGCCGCGGCGGTGTTCCTCACCGAGCGCGGGCGCGCGGCGACCGCGCAGGTGCTCGAGCTGCGCGGCGAGGTGAACGCCATCGGCTGGGCAGGCCTCACCGAGGCCGAGCGCGCCCAGCTGGCCGACCTTCTGTCCCGCGTGATCGAGAACTTCTCGGCCGCCGAGGACGCGGACGGGGCCTGAGCCCGCGCGCAGCCTTGCCTGCGCCGCGCCCTGAGCGCGCAGCGCAGGCAGACGAGCAGCACCCCGATGCAACGAACACCACCCCACCCCGAAAGGAGCCCCATGACCCGCACGACCTCTGCCGCCCTCAACCCGCAAGCCACCCGGCGCACGCTGCAATCTGCCGCCCGCACCCTCAGGCGCCGGCGGCTCGCGAAGCGCTACGCGTGGTTCGTGCTCGGCGTGTGCGTCAACTCCTTCGGCGTGGCCTTCATCACCAAGGCGGCGCTCGGCACCTCGCCCATCTCCAGCATCCCCTACGTGCTCGACCTCGCCTCGCCCCTCACGTTCGGCGAGACCACCTTCATCCTCAACATGCTCTACATCGCCCTGCAGATCGTGCTGCTCCGCCGCGACTTCCAGCCGATCCAGTTTCTGCAGATCGTGGTGAACGTGGTGTTCAGCGCGCTGATCGACGTGAGCATGGGCCTGCTTTCCTGGCTCAATCCCGCAACGCTGCCGCTCAAGCTGGTGTCGCTCGCCGTGGGGTGCGCCATCCTGGGCTTCGGCGTCGCGGTCGAGGTGGCGCCCAACGTGATCACCGTGCCCGGCGAGGGCATCGTGCGCGCGCTGGCCGCCGTCACCGAGAAGCCGTTCGGCACCGTGAAGACCTGCTTCGACACCACGCTGGTGGTTATCGCCTGCGCGCTGTCCTTCCTGTTTTTCGGCTACCTCAACGGGCTCGGCGCGGGCACCATCATCTCGGCGCTCGCGGTGGGGCGCCTGTGCAACCTGTACAACCGCCACGTGCCGCTGCTCGCGCACGTCGCGCGCCTCACGCGCACGACGGCTGGCACCCCCGCCGAGGCGCTGTAACGCGCGCCGCCTCGGCGTTACCCCAGGTGCCGGGCGAGAAACGCCCCCACCACCGACCAGTACCGCTCGGGGTCGACGCTTGAGGAGAGGCCGTGCGCCGCGCCCTCTACCGCCAAGCGCTCCTTCTCGGGCGCGGCGCAGGCGGCGTAGAGGCGGTCGAGCATCCAAAACGGCACGAACGTGTCGGCCGTACCGTGGATGAAGAGCATGGGGACGCGGGCGCGGCGGACGGCGTCTTCGGCCGAGGCCTCCTTGAAACCGTAGCCGGCGCGCGCCCGGCACACCGCGTCCGCCGCATTCAGCAGCGGCGTCGGCGGCAGGTGCAGAAGGTTGCGCATCTGGACGCTGAACTCGTCCCGCACGCTGGTGAAGCCGCAGTCCTCAACGATGCAGCGCACCTGCGGCGGCAGATCGAGCCCCGACGCCATCATCACCTCGGCGCCGCCCATGGACACGCCGTACAGGGCGATCCTAGCCTCCGGGTCCGCCTCGACGATCCACCCGATCCAGCCGAGCAGGTCGCGCGCGTCGAGCCAGCCCATGCCGATGAGGCGGTCGGCGTTGCGCTCGTGCCCGCGAGCCGCCGGAAGCAGCACCGAGATACTCTGCTGATGCGCCTTGTACGCCTCCGGCGCCAAGTCGAGCGGCCGGCCCGTGTAGCCGTGACACAGGATCGCATAGCGGTGCGTGCCGCCGCAAACGCGCGGGCGCCCGTCCGCCCCTGCAGCGAGGGAGGCACCCGGCGCCAGCACGTACCAGCCCATGAGCTCGCCTCCGTCGCGCGCCGGCAGCGCCGCGCTTTGCCGCGCGGCCGAGAACCACGCCCGCGCCTCCTGGCGCGCCGGATCCCCCGCGTAGGCCGACGTGTCGGCGCCGTCAACCTCGCCCGCGTTGATGCGCTGGGCGATGGAGCGGCGCGCCTTGGGGTTCAGCGCGAAGTCAAACAGCGCGTTGCCCAGCGCCGCCGAGCCCGCTGCGCCCGCCGCTGCCACCGCCCCGATGATGCCCGCCGGCCAAAACGTTGCGCCCATGCGTCCTCCCCTGCCCGCCGCGCGATGCGGCGCGCGGCCCGTGTTTGCACGGGGCTGTTATGCCCGAAAGGCCGGCTGCCGCGGCAGGCGTCATCCCAAGCGCACAAAATCCGTATCGTTTGCTGCGCTGCAGTGTTGCGGCGCATGCCAGCGTTGCCCGCGCTTTTGTCGCCCAAGGGCGCCGTTGGTCTCACTTTTGTCGCATGAAAAGCGGTTACCCGTCCAAACTGCACGTAACTCCCGGATTTCCGAGAATTGCATGTCGTTTGAGCGGGTAACCGCATCTTAGACGACAAAAGGGCGATCAACTGGCAGCGGCACATGCACTCGATGCAGCCATGGCGCCCAAACGCACCCGGGTTTACTTCTCGCCCGACGCGTCCTGATCCCGATCCTTCCTGGGCAGGCTGTGCGGGCTTACGCTGATGCCGCCAGAGGTGCGGCTCACGCGCGAGCCGGCGCGCTGCGCGCGGTTGAACTCGGCCACCGCGCGATCGAGCTCGCTCACCTCCGGCTCCTTGCGCTTGCCGCCCAAGCCCAAGCGCCCAATGAAGCGGTCCCAGCGCGCGTGGATGCTCGCGTGGCGGGCCGACTTCAGCCCCAGCAGCGGCGCCGCGATGATGGTGGGCGCGATGAAGGTCACCAAGCGCCACACGAGGAAGGCCGCCGTGGCCGCCGAGCCGAACATATGCCCCATGAACAGCGCGAAGCCGCCCTCGGCGCCGCCCGTGCCGCCCGGCAGCGGCACCGCGCTGGAGAGCAGCTGCACGAAGGCCGCCGCCGCAATCACGGTGACAAAGTCGCTCGCGTCGCCGTGGCCGAACGCGAAGAGCAGGAAGTACGGGACCATGTAGAAGAACAGCAGCTGCAGCATCGTGATGACCACAGTGAGCGCCATGGACGAGAAGTGCCCGGCGGAGTGCTTGAACTTCTGCGAGAAGGAGTAGATCTCCTCGTCAACGAACTCGCGCCAGTTCTCCACCTTGTCCTCGGACACGCCGAGACGCGCGAGCACCGAGATCAGCCAATGCGCCACGCGCGTAACGCCCCTGGGGCACAGCGCGATGGCGAAGATGCCGATCAGGATGCACACGTGCCCGCCAAAGCTGAGCGCGCACAGAAGCACCATGTTGCCGTACAGACCGGTGAAAAACCCCAGGCGCGCCGCGAGGAGGATCGCGCCCCACGCCACCAGACCGAACTGGTAGACGATGAAGCGCGTGAACTGCGTGGCGCCCGCCTCGCCCACGTTTTGCCCCGCCTTGGTGAGGCGGTAGATCTGCGCGGGGGTAGAGCCCACCATCATGGGCGTGAGGTTGCCGAAGAAGATGCCCGACGCCTCCACGGAGATGAGGTCGCGCACGCCCACCGGCGAGTCGGGGTCGAGCCACACGGCGATGGCGTAGGCGAGAATGCCGAAGACCAGGTAGAGGAACATGAAGAAGCACGCCGCGACAAGCCACGGCACCTGGATGTTGGCCATAGCCTCCATGAACTGCGAGGCTTGGCCTGACACGAAGAGGTAGACCACGTAGACCACCAGCACCGCGCCGATGAAGATGGCGCCGCGGCGCGCACCCTTGCGGTCGTCGCCGCCCGAAGCGGTGTCTACCTGGGGCTTGGGAGCGTTGGTCTTCGTCTGTGCGGACATAGGTCTCCTCGCAGCTCTTCCGGGCGCCGGAACGCGGGCGCGGATACGTTTGAGCCGACCCGCCGGGCGGGCAGCCAAACGCTTCAGCTATACGTACAGTGTACCGCTCGGCGCCGGCGCGCATACCCACGCACCCGCAGACGGCAGATACGGCGACGATGCCGCGAGGCGCTGCGCGCGAGAAAAACCGCGCGGCAAAGAAAAACCGTGCGGGCCGCACCCTGTTGTCGAGCCATGAAAAAGGGCGCCGAAGCGCCCTTGTGCTATCGATGGTAGCCCGTACCGGATTCGAACCGGTGATCTCCGCCTTGAGAGGGCGGCGTCCTAAACCGCTAGACGAACGGGCCATAAGCAAGGGGACAAGACATTGGCTGGGATGGAGGGAATCGAACCCCCATTGACGGAACCAGAATCCGCTGTCCTGCCGTTAGACGACATCCCAAAGGTGCCTGTCCTAGCGCCTTGCTGCGCGAGAAAGTATATTACGGGAGGCGACAGGTTTGCGCAAGCCCTTCTCGCAACTTTTTTTAAAATGTGGACACTTTGCGGAGAGCGCAGGAAAAGCAAGGTGCGGCCGCGGTGTCACCGCACCCCACCCCGGCGTTACCGGTACCGCTCCAGCTCTTCGTCCGAAAGGTCGCGCGGCAGCCGGCGGGCGCCCCACAGCTGAGCCAGCAGCTCGGCGGAGGTTCGGTCGAAGTCCGTGCGGGCGCATGCACGCGCCTGGGCGAGCAGCGCCTCGGCCACCTCGGACACCGCGGCGCCGTACGGGCGCGCATCCCAGCCGCGCGCCCCCAGGTCGTCCCGCGCCGCCTCGACCGCGTTCTCGTCCACCTGCGCCACCGCAAACGGCATCCGCTCGTCCAGGTTCGGGCAGTACACCGCAGCCGCCACCAAACTCGCGCACGCCGCCGCCAGCCGCGGCGGCAGCGCGTCCATCTCGCGCAGCTCCACAAAACCCTTCAGACGCACGTTCGGGAACACCATCGAGAACAGGTGCAGCAGCTCCGACGGCTCGAGCACGCGCTGCGCCATGAGGTCGGCAGCGGTGAGCTCGCCGGTCGAGCGCGTCTCGTGCGCGGCGTCCGTGAACAGGATCGGCCGCACCGAGGACACCCAGCGCGCGTACCGCTCGAAGGTGAAGGCGCTCGACCCGTCCGGCGCTGCGGCCAGGCTGCCCGGCACCGTGCCGCAACGCTCCGGGTCCATGTCGCGCCAGATGCGCGAGCGCGCCATCCCCGGCGTCGGCTCGCCGCGGAAGCGCGGCGCGTTGTCGAACAGGAAGGCCAGCACCGGCCCCAGCACCGTGGCGCCGCGCATCAGGCGCATGGCGTCGCGCTCGTCAACGTAGTCGATCGAGACCTGCGTGGAGGCGGTGGCGCGCATCATGTCGCGCGCGTACCGGCCGCGCCGCACCAGGTAGGCGTCCATGTCGGCGTAGCGCTTCTTGGGGATGAGCTCGAGCGTGCCGGGGTCGGAGACGACCGGGTTGTACCCGCGGGCAACCAAGCGGGCGGAAAGGCCCAGGCGCTCAAGCGCGGCGGCAACCTGCGCGTCGAAGGCGCGCACCGCCAGGTACAGCGGCTCGGCCGAGCATGCCGGCCCCGCCGCAACCTCCAGCTGCGCCGCCGGCTCGAGCGACACCGCCACCGGCACCGGCCCCAGCGCGGTCTCAACCGTGTAGGAGAACCCCATCAGGTGCCCGTCGACCATGACCTGCTCGTCCGGCGCGCGGTCCTCGGCCAGCACAGCGAGCAGCGCCGCCACGCCCTTCTCGCCCGAATACGGCACCGTGCGGCCGTCCGCGTCTATCAGGATGCGCTCGAGCTCCAAGCCGAGCCGCCGCTCGCCAGGGCGCTTCTCGCCCCCTGCCAGCAGGCTCACCATCCCCGCCAGGTTGCGCTCGAAGTTCTCCGCGGCGCCTTGCGCGCCCGTTTGCACCTGTTGCATCTCAGGCCCTCTTTCCCAGGTAGCTTGAGCTGCCTTATACCCCGTCCACCGCAAACCTTGCGCCGGGACGCCGGCGGCTCCTGACGAGGGGAAACGCGCTGGGAAGCTCAGCCGCGCGGCTCCGCACCGCTTCCGCCGCCCAGCGCGTAGGCGAGAAGCGCCGCGCGCTCGTTGGCAACCTCGCCGCGCATCACGGCGGCCAGAAGCTCGCCGAGGCGCCGGCCCAGCTCGGGCCCGGGGGCGATGCCGGCGGCGATGAGGTCGGAGCCGGTGAGCGCAAGCATCTTGGTGCGGTACGGCGCCCCTTCGGCTGCGAGCGCGCGCATCAGCGCGCGCATGCGCTCGATGTCCTCGAGGTAGGCAAAGCAGCGCGGCGCCTTGCTGAGCGCGTCGGCACGGCGCAGGTCGAAAAGCTCGTCCATGAGGCGCAGCGTGTCGAGCCCCTCCCCCGCAAGGCGCGCGGCCATGGCAAGCAGCGCTGGGCGCTCCGGCGCAAGCGGTGTGTCGTGGTAGCGCACGAGCAGGCAGACCTCGCGGATAAGCGCGGCGGGCAGCCCCAGGCGCCGCATGACGGTACGCGCCATGCGCTCGCCGGCCTCGGGATGACCGTAGAAGTGCCCTTGGCCGCTGTTGTCTTCGGTGAAGGTGACGGGCTTGCCCATGTCGTGGAGAAGCGCCGCCCACATGAGCGAGCGCGAGGGAGCGGGCGCCGGGGCGCCCTGAGCAGACGCGCCGGCCGCACCTGGTGCCCCACCTGCGGCAGGGCCGTCGGGCGGCGCGACCGAGGTGCCCGAACCCGCCGCCGCGCTCCTCGCGCCGCCGGCGACGCTCGCCCCGCGCGGCCAGCGCTCCTGCGCGGCCAGCGCCTCGTCCGCAGCCTCCCCGCCCGCAAGCGGATGCCCACCCGCCCAGGCGAGCACGCGGGCCACGTGCCCGTACACGTCGTAGCAGTGGTAGGGCGTGCGCTGCTCGAAGCCCCGCATGGCCGCAAGCTCGGGCACCGCGGCGCACAGCACCTCGGGGTAGCGCGCCATGGCCTCGCCGCCGCGCCCGGTCAGCAGGATGCGGTCGAGCTCCCAGCCAACGCGCTCGCGCGCCACCTGGTCGAGCAGCGGGGCGCACGCGGCGAGCGCGCGGGCCGTGCCCTCCTCCACCGCAAAGCCCAGCCGGCAGGCAAAGCGCACCGCGCGCAGCATCCTGAGCGCGTCCTCCTCAAAGCGCGTGCGCGGGTTGCCCACCGCGCGGATGAGGCGGGCGCGGATGTCGGCCGCGCCGCCGTACCGGTCGAGAAGCCCGCGGCGCGGGTGCCACGCCATGGCGTTCACCGTGAAGTCGCGCCGGGCGAGGTCCTCCTCCACCGTGCGGGCGAAGGTCACCGCGTCGGGATGGCGCCCGTCGGTGTAGAAGCCGTCGATGCGGTAGGTGGTGACCTCGATGCGCTCCGGTGCGGCCGCGTCCGCACCGCCCTTCTCGCCCGCAGGGGCGTCCGGGTACACCACCGCCGTGATGCCGCCGAACTTCACGCCCGACTCGACCACTGCGATGCCGGCGGCCTCGAGCGCGCGCTTGCTCTCTTGCCACGGCGCCGAGCAGGTGAGGTCTATGTCGTGGTCGGGCAGGTCCATCAGCGCGTCGCGGACCCAGCCGCCGACGATCCACGCCTCCGCGCCCGCGGCCTCGAGCGCCGCGAGCACGCGCAGCGCGCCCGCCGAGGGCACGTGCCCGTTCAGCGCCGGAGCGCTACCGCGCCCCGCCTTCCTGTTGCCCGCTCTCGTCACTGAGCCTCCCTCGGCCGTGCCCTGCCGCCGGCTTCGCCGCGCGTCAGCTGCTTGGTTCTCAAAGTATACGGCAGCGGACCGACTCTTAAGCCGGCGCGCCCGCACCGGCTGCGTCCGCACCAGCCACGTCCGTCAAGATCTTTCGGGTTTTTCCGCTTGGCCGGCGGCCGAAGCTCGGCTGCGCCGCAGGGTCCCGCGCAGATTTCCTGCCCGCACGCGGCGCTAGAATGGAGCGGAGCAAAATCGCACGGCAGGCGGGCTGGCCGGGGTCTGCGCGCCCGGGCTCGGAGCCCGCCGCGGGAAGGGAGCGCGCACGTGGTTATCGCGCTGGTGCAGCAGATCGTCATCATGGCCGCCATCATGCTCGTGGGCTTCTGCCTGCGCAAGGAGCGCGTCATAGACCAAGCGGGCACGAGCCAGTTCTCCGACATCGTGCTCTACGTCATCAGCCCCGTCGTCATCGTGCAGTCGCTCATGCTCGAGTTCACGCCCGAGAAGCTCGTGGACGCGCTTCTGTGCGCGGCCGTCACCGCGGTGACGCTCGCGGGCGCGGCGGCGATCTCGCGCGCCGTGTTCCACCGGGAGCGCAACGTCGCGCGCTTCGCCGTCATCTTCAGCAACTGCGGCTTCATGGGCATCCCGCTTATCCAGGGCGCGTTTGGCGAGGAGTACGTGTTCTACCTCTCCGTGTGCAACGCGGTCTCCACCTTCGCGGTGTGGACGTACGGCGTGTACCTGATCTCGCGCAACCGCGACGCCGTGTCACTCAGGCGTGTGGCCGCCAACCCCTGCGTCATCGCGCTGGTGGTGGGGCTCGCGTGCTTTGCCCTCTCCTACCGCCCGCCGGCGTTCCTGGACGCGGCGCTCACCACCGTGGCCAACGCCAACACCTTCCTGGTGATGATCGTGCTGGGGTCCTACCTCGCCAGCGCCGATTTGCGCAGCGTCTTCAAAAGCAAGCTCATCTACCTCACCTGCGCGCTCAGGCTCGTGGTGGTGCCGGCGGCCCTGCTGGCGCTGCTTGCCGTGGTGCCGCTCTCCTCGCAGGTGGTGAAGCTTACCGTGCTCGTGACCCTCTCCACGCCCGCGGCCTCCGTCACGGCCATGTTCTCCGAGAAGTTCGGCGCCGACTACCGCCTGGCCTCGGGCATCGTTGCGGTGAGCACGTTTTTGAGCCTGTTCACCCTGCCTGTGGCCATCATAGCCGGCACCGCCGTGCTGTGAGGCATCCCACCCTGCTCGCGCAGCGACGAAGGATGGGATGACACCGCCCGTCCCCAACGCGCCGTCCCCGGCCGGGTCGCGCAATGGCGCGCGCTAGTCGAGCTGCTCGATGGTGAGCACGTCGGGGATGCTCGCCGCGTCCTCGCCTGCGCAAAATGCCTCGATGGCCGCGCGGAAGTTCTCAGCCGGAGACACGCGGTAGCGGTGCGTCTCGGTAGCCCCGTCGTCAAAGGTCACCGTCACCTCTATCACCGAGCGGGCCAGCTCCTCCGCGCCGGCGAGAAACACCGCCGCGGATTCCTGCGCCCCCAGGCCGCCGCCCTGGACGGCCGCCCCCCACGCCTCTGCGACGCCCGGGGCGTCCGCCGCAACGTTGGCCATCACGTACACGACGCCCTCCCTGAACGGCGGAAGCAGTCTATCCAGCTCGCCGGGCTCGATGCTGTAGGAACGCGGTGAGAAGTCGTCGGGCATGGTCGCTGGATCCGCATGCGGGTCGTAGCGAAAGTACGCCGAGCCCTCGGCCACCGCGTAGCGCACGCGGCTGATCCCCGCGCCCTTCACCTCGAGGTCCAACGGAAACGACACGGCGAAGCCCTCCGCCACGCCGGTGTCCGCGATGCCCGTGCCGTCACTTGTAAACAGCCCGTCCGAGAAGCTCCACAAACCCCCCTGCCAAAACTCGCTGCCCAAGCCGACCGAGGCGCGCGACCCCCCGTCGGCAAACGCCGTCAGGGTGAACGCGTGCGCACCGCCGCCCCTCGCAAGCCCGGAGCCGACAATCACCGCGAAGGCCACCGCGCAGGCCGCAAGCGCCGCCCACCTCCCCCGCGTACCGGCCGCCCTGCCCGCGCGCGGGGAAGCCTCCCTGCGCTCGCGGGCCGCGCGGCGCACGGCGGCTGCTATGCGCCCGCGCGCGTCCGGCCCCAAGTCGACCTGCCTGATCTGCGCGCACGCGCGCGCCACGTCGTCACGTCTCATGAGTCGCCCCTCTCCGCTCGACATCCTCCGCCCCGGCCGCGCGCACGTCCCCGGGACGGCCCGACGCGCCCGCATCGGCCTCGCCGGCCAGCTCGGCGCGCAGGGCCGCGCGAGCGCGGTACAGCCGCGTGCGCACCGTTGTCGCCGGCACCCCCAGCGCGTCGGCAACCTCCTTGCACGAAAGCCCCTCCACGTAGTGCAGCTGCGCTGCGGCGCGGAGCTTCTCGGGCAGACGCCCGAGGGCCTCCCACACCGGGTTTCCCGCAAGCCCTTCCAGCGGATCCTCATTCCGGAAGCCGGCGCTCGCCGCGTCAAGCAGACACGGGTCGCCCACCGTCTGCACGCACCGGCGCCACGCGGAGCGCGCAAGCTCCCGGCACCGGTTGAGCGCCACGCGCAGGAGCCATGCGCGCAGGTGCTCGCGATCGCGAAAGCGCTTAGGGCATCCCAGAAGCGCGATGAAGGCATCCTGCACCACGTCCTGCGCATCGGCGTCCGAACGCGTCTGGCCAAGAGCGAGCCGGTACACCTGGCCTCCGAACTCGTCGAGCGCCCGCTCTACGAATTCCTCGTTGCGTCTCGCCCTCATCTGAACCACCTCCTCACCCTATACATGCGCCAGCGTGCGGAAAGGTTCCCCATCTCTGACAGAACCTTGAAACGCCACAGCCATATAATGCACGTGTACACACCCGTTCCGGAAGGGAGCCCTATGTCCGGTAAAACCGACTTGCCGCTCAACCGCCTCATCACCGCCGAGCGCATCAAGCACGCCCACGAGCGCTTCGTGGCCGACCGCGCCAACGCCCTGGCGCAGCACGCCGTCTCCGCCACCGACATCCGCACCGCCGCGCGCGTGCCCGCGGCCGCCGCGCTGGCCACCACCACCTTCGACGTCCAGCTCGAGCAGGGCGCCGTCACCAACCAGGAGCGCTCGGGCCGTTGCTGGATGTTCGCCAGCTTGAACACCATGCGCTACCGCGTGATGAAAAGGCTCGGCCTCAAGAGCTTCGAGCTCTCCCAGGCCTACCCCCTGTTCTGGGACAAGTACGAGCGCGCCAACCTCTTCATGGAAAACGTCATCGCCACCGCCGACAAGAAGGCAAGCTCGCGCAAGGTGAGCTTCTTGCTCGCCGACCCCATGGGCGACGGCGGCCAGTGGGACATGTTCCGCGCGCTCGTGAAGAAGTACGGCGTGGTGCCCAAGGAGGCCATGCCCGAGACCTACGCGTCGTCCCACACCGCCAACATGGACAAGTACCTCACGCGCTATCTGCGCGCCTGCGCCCGCGACCTGCGCGAGGCGGTGGCGAAGGGCGCCTCGCGCGCCAAGCTCGACGCCTGCAAGGAACGCATGCTCGCCGACGTGTACCGCATGCTGGCCATCTGCCTGGGCGAGCCGCCGCAAAGCTTTGAGATCCGCATCCGCGACGACAAGGGCGCCCTCAAGGCGTCGGGCACCTACACCCCGCAGGCCTTCTTCGAGAAGTTCGTGGGCATGGACCTGGACGCGTATGTCTCGCTCATCAACGCCCCCACCCCGGACAAGCCCTTTATGCGCTCCTACACCGTTGAGTTCCTGGGCAACGTGCTCGAGGCCGGCGGCGTGCGCTACGTGAACCTGCCCGTGGAGTCGCTCAAGCGCGCCGCGGCGGCGCAGATCAAAGACGGGCTGCCGGTGTGGTTCGGCTGCGACGTGGACCAGTACTTCCTGCGCGATGACGGCGTGCTCGACCAGGCGGCGGTCGACGTTGACGGCCTGTTCAACCTGCCGCTGGCCCACGGCATGGGCAAGGCCGACCGCCTAACCTTCGGCGAGAGCCTCATGACCCACGCGATGGTGTTCCAAGGCGTGAACCTGGACGCCGAGGGCAAGCCCACGCGTTGGCGCGTGGAGAACAGCTGGGGCGACGACCGCGGCAAGAAGGGCTACGACATCATGAGCGACGCGTGGTTCAGCGACTACGTGTACCAGGTGGTGGTCGACAAGAAGTACCTGACGGCCGAGGAGCGCGCCGCCTACGAGATGAAGCCCATCGTGCTGGCGCCATGGGACCCCATGGGCTCGCTCGCGCGGTAAGGAGGAGCCATGGCGCAGATAGACACCGTGGTGTTCGACATGGGCGGCGTGCTCATGACCTTTGACGGCATGGCGTTCAGCCGCGCGTTCACCCAAACCGACCAGGACGCCCGCGCGCTCAACGACGCGCTCTTCGCCTCCCCCGAGTGGCCGCTGCGCGACGCCGGCGCGGTGGACGACGAGACGATCCTCTTCACCGCATCGAGCCGCTTGCCCGAGCGCCTGCACCCGGCGCTTGAGCGCGCGCTTGCCGGCTGGACCGCGCTGTCCGAGCCGATCCCCGGCATGGCCGAGGTGGCGTGCGCGCTCAAGCGCGGCGGCGCCAAGCTGTACGTGCTCTCGAACGCCGGGATGAACATCGCCGACCAGCTGGGGCGCTCGCCTGCCTACGAGGCCTTCGACGGCGTGGTGTTCTCAGCCGCCGAACGCGTGATGAAGCCCGACGCGCGCATCTACCGCGCGCTGTGCGAGCGCTATGGGCTTGACCCCGGGCAGTGCCTGTTCGTGGACGACAACGCCCTCAACGTGGCCGGGGCCGAGCGCGTGGGGATGAGCGCGTACCGCTTCGACGGCAACGTCGGGGCCTTCAAAGACGCGCTCGCAGGCTACGGCCTCACGCTAGCCTAGCGCGCAGGCGACCCCGTTAGAACTCGGCGAAGCGGCGCGGGCCCACCTGCGCCGGCTGGCCGCCGTTCATAAGCTCCTTGAGCTGGGCGAGAAACGCTTCCTCGGCGCCGGCGCGAAACACCAGCGCAAGCGTCACGTCGGCCGCGAAGGCCGTGTCGGCCACGTGCGCGCCCGCGTCCTCGGCCAGGCGCAGCACCTGCTCGTAGCGCGCGTAGGGCACCGTCACCGTCACCGGAACCACCTCGGTCATCTCCACGAAGGCGCCGGTGGCGCGCGCGTTGGCCACCGCCTCCTGCGTGGCGGCCGTGTAGGCGCGCACCAGGCCCCCAGGCCCCAGGAGCGTGCCGCCGAAGTAGCGCGTTACCACGCAGCACACGTCCTTCAGGCCCGCGCCGCGCAGCACCTCGAGCGTAGGCATGCCGCTCGTGCGCGAGGGCTCCCCGTCGTCCGACTGCCGCTCGCGCCCGTCGACGAGGATCCACGCCGGCACGTTGTGGCGGGCGTCGTAGTGCCGCGCGCGCACCTCGGCGATAAAGGCGTTGGCCTCCTGCTCGGTCTCCACGTGCGTCAGCTGCGCGATGAACCGGCTTTTGCGGTCCTCGTACGCGCCGCGCGCCTCCGCACCCGCCCGCAGCGTGTTGTACCCCTCCATCGCGCCCCTCCTCGCTTCTCGACCGTGCGGCAGACTGGCACAGGCTGCCTGCCCGCAGGTAAGAGCCATGGTAGCAAAAAGGCGCCCGCGTCGGGGCGCCCTTGCGCTCGGTGTTGTCCGCGCAACCGCGCGAAGCGCGTTAGCTGTTCTTCATCACCGTGGTCTGCACGATGGCGGCTACGCTCTCGCACGCGTCGGCGCAGTACTCGAGGAAGGTGTAAACGTCGCGCCACGCAATGATCTCGCGCACGTCCTCGCACGTTGTGTGAAGGTTGCGCATGGCCTCGATGTAGACACCGTCGGCCTCCTCCTCGATGGTGTTGATGGCGATCACGTGGTCGCGCAGCGACTTGGAGCGCTTGAAGCGCGCGAGCTCGCCGATGAGGGCCTTGAGCTCGTTGCAGGCACGCACGGTAAGGTCAACCAGATCGAGCGCGTCCGGGCGAATGCTCGGGATGTTGGTGAAGTAGATGCGGTGCAGCACGCCTTCGATACGGTCCACCACCACGTCCAAGCCGTCGGAAAGCATGGCGATGTCCTCGCGCTCGAGGGGGGTGATGAAGGCGGTGATGAGCGCGTCGCTCATCTCGTGATGCTGCTCGTCCGCCTCCTGCTCGATGGCGTGCATCTCGTCGATGGACTCCTTGACGCGCTGCGGATCGAAGTTGCGCATGAGGTCGGCCAAGAACTCTGCCGCGCGACAGGCGCAGTCCGCACACGTTGCGAAGTTCTCGAAGTAGAAGGAGTCGCTTTTTTTTGCCATGGAAGTTTCCCTTTCTCACAGGCGCGGCACCACCGCGCCAAACGCACGATTAAGCCGTCCGGATTAGAACAGGAACATGAAGAGCTGAGCCATGAGGAAGCTGATGAGGCCGCAGCCCGGGAAGGTGAAGACCCAGGTGAGCACCATGTCCTTCACGACGCCGAAGTTGATGGCGGACAGGCGCTTGACCGCGCCCACGCCCATGATGGCGCTCGTCTTCACATGGGTGGTGGAAACGGGGATGCCGGTGAGCGTCATGCCGAGCAGGCAGGCGGCGCTGGCCGCGTCAGCCGAGAATCCCTGGTACTTCTCGAGCTTGACCATGTCGAGGCCCACGGACTTGATGATCTTCTCGCCGCCCACGCTGGTGCCCAGGCCCATGACGGTGGAGCACAGCAGCATGAGCCACACCGGAATGACGATGCCCTCGACGCTGGACTGGCCGTTGCAGAACGCCATGCCGAGGAAGAGCACGCCGATGAACTTCTGGCCATCCTGCGCACCGTGCATGAAGCTCATAGCCGCCGCGCCCACAATCTGCGCGTACTTGAAGAAGCCGTTGGTGCTGCGGCGGTCGAGCCCGGCGCACACAAAGCTCACGATCTTGCACACCAGCCAACCGATGGCAAAGCCCAGCACCAGGCTCAGCACCAAACCGTAGATGACCTTGACCCACTCTGCGCCGTTGACCGCGTTCATGTTGCCGTGGATCGCGAACGCCGCGCCGGTGAGGCCGGCGATGAGGCTGTGGGACTCGCTGGTGGGGATGCCGAAAACCGACGCGCCCACGCTGTAGACCACGATCGAGAACAGCGCGGCGCACAGCGCCACCAGCGCTTCTTGCGTGTTGCCGCCGAAATCGACCATGTTGGAGATGGTGGAGGCAACCGACGCGTTGATGTGCGTCATGATGAGTACGCCCAAGAAGTTGAAGACGGCCGCCATCACGATGGCCGACCGCACGCGCATGCACCGAGTGGTGACGCAGGTGGCGATGGCGTTGGGGGCGTCCGTCCAGCCGTTCACGAAGATAACGCCCAACGTGAGGAGCACGGTAATCGCGAGAATGGGGTTCGCGATCATCTGCTGCGCAAAATTAGCAAGTGAAACGTCCACGATTCGCTGCTTTCTCCGCATGAGCCGCTTGCGACGGCTGTACCTTCATTGGTCTTGTGAGCTGTGAGACCGGTTTGCCGGGCGTCTGGACTGCCTGCATGCGCTGCACACACCCCCTCTGCTCGGTAAACCGTCCCATAGGATACCATTTAACGAGATGCTTACCAAGGGTTTACCTGCTCTTTACCGTCCAAGATAGGGATAAACGGCCTATTTTTGAGGGAGCCAGGCGTTCCCATGCTACAATACCGGGCAGCGAAGCGGGCCAGACGGCCGCGCGACCGGCCTTGCGCCGGCGTGAGGAAAGTCCGGGCTCCACAGGGCAGCATGCTGGCTAACGGCCAGGCGGGGCGACCCGACGGAAAGTGCCGCAGAAAAGAAGACTCCCACCTGCGGGGCGCCTGCGCGCCCGTAAAGGGAAAAGCTGAAACGGTGGTGTAAGAGACCACCAGCGTCGCGGCGACGCGGCGGCTGGGCAAACCCCATGCGGAGCAAGCGCGAATAGGAGCGCGATGGATCGGCCCGGTCCGCGCTCGGGTAGCGTGCGAGGAGCTCGGCAGCAATGCCGAGACAAGATAAATGGCCGTCCTCGACAGAACCCGGCTTACCGGCCCGCTTTGCTTTTTTGCAGCCGCGCGCGGCGCCCCTCCTCTTTCCTTCATCCATACCGCCCTGTAAGGGTGTGTGCCCGTAGGCACCATGCGGCGCGGGCAGCGCCAAGGCGCCGCCGCCCTTGTCGCCCGCCAAGGCGGCTCGGCAAGCGACACGGGCGGCGCGCCCCGAGCCCCGTACGCAAAAAGCCCCGCAGCCTGTTCTGCGGGGCTTGCTTCAACGCATATGGCCGAGCGCGGCGCTTTTAGTCCAGATCCTCGAAGTCGAAGGTCGGGGACGGCGCGAACGGATCGGCAACCGGGGCGCCGGCGCGGTCGGAGGCCGTCAGCGGGTCGGACACCACATGGGCCTGCGGATCCTCGGGCGCGCCAGCGAAAGCGGAGCCGACCACCTGCGCGGGCTTGTCGGCGGCAGCCTCGGAGCCGGAGGGCTTGGAGGCCAGCAGATCCTGCGGGAAGGAGTTCTGGGCGTCGTCGATGAAGTGCTGCAGGAGCTTGAGGTACTCGGCGCGGAACTCCTCGCGCGAGCTCTTCAGGCGGTCGATCTCGTCCATCTCGTTTTGCTTCTCGGCCAGCGCCTGGCGGATGACCTCGCGCGCCTTGGCGTCAGCCTCGTTGCGGATGCGCTCGGCGTTGGCGCGCGCCTCGTCCACGATGCGGTCGGCAGACTGCTGGGCGGTGATGAGGGCAGCCGAGATCTGGCGCTCGGTCGCGGAGTACTCGTTCACCGGCGCGGGCGCAGGGGCCGGGGCGGGAGCTGCCTGAGCCTGGGCGAGCTGCTGCTTGGCCTCGGCCAGCTGCTGCTCGGAGGCGTCCAGACGGTTCTTCAGGTCAACGATCTTGGAGAGCATCGCGTCGACCTCGCTGGCGAGCTGCTCGAGAAAGACGTCGACCTCGCCGGGATCATAACCGCGCTTGGCCTCGGAGAAGGTCTGCGCTTGGATGTCAGCGGGAGTAATGGCCATCGGACTTTCCTTTCAACGTGGGACGAACCGTCCCGGCAAGCCCGCCGGGAGCGAGCCTTTTGCCTACAGTATACCGACCAGAACATTCACGAGCAGCCGCACAACGAGCTGCAACGCAATAATAGCAACAACGGGCGAGAAATCCACGCCACCCATCGGCGGGATGATGCGGCGGAACAGGTTGAGCCACGGGCCGCAGATGCGGTCGAGCGCCATGAAGATGTCGGCGGCCAACCCCCCTTCCTTGAGCGGGAACCACGTCATGAGGCAGTACACCAGCACCAGGAAGTTGTAGAAGTTGGCAAGGTTGTAAACGAGTTGGATCAAGGTATAGGCGGTCAATCGATCATCCTAACGACGGAGGTAACCCTCGGATCGGAGCTTGGCGAGGTCGGACTCCTTGACCTCGCAACCCTGCGGCAGCACCATGAAGACGCGGTCCCCGACCTCCTTCACGCCGGCGCCCGAACCGCAGGCGAAGCCGTAGCTGAAGTCGAGCACGCGCTTGGCAACCTCGGTGCGCACGTTCACGAACACCAGCGCCACCGGCTGCTTGGTGCGCACGCGACGCACCACCGTCTCCACGTCGTCGTAGCTCTCGGGCTTCAAGATGTAGGCCGGGAGCTGCGGGGTGGAGTTGGCGACCGCGCCGGTGGGGCGCTGCTCGGCGGCCGGCGCGGCGGCGCGGGCGGCCTGAGCGCGCTCGCGCTCGGCATAGCTGGACGGCGTGTCGTAGGCGCCGGGACGGTAGGCGTCGGCAGAGCGGGCGGGCGGGTTGAACGTAGAGGCGTGGCGGTCTATCTCGCCCACCGGCTGGCCGGAGCGCGTGTACACCGCAACCGACTCGGCCTCGCCGCGAGGCGACTGACCCAGCACGCCCATGGAGTGCGGCTCCTCGGTGTTGGCGCCCGAGGCGTACGAGTCGTTGTACGACTCAGGGGCGGGGCGGAACGGCGCGGCGGCCTGATCCTCCTCGTCGTAGTACTCGTCCTCGTAGCCCTCGTCATACGCGTAGTCGTCGTTGTGGTTGAACGGGAGCCTGTTTTTCAGATCGTCCAAGAAGCCCATGGGAACCGCCTTCTCTGCCGTAGTGCGTTACCTGTACGTTTGGCACGGGTTAGGTGCAATTATAGAGCAAACAACGGGTCGAACACCACTCGGCCCAGTCGCACGATGGTTGAGCCCTCCGCAAGGGCTGCCTCGAAGTCCTCGCTCATGCCCATCGAGAGCTCGGGCAGCGCCAGCTCCGGGCAGAGCTCGGCACAGGTGTCGCGCAGCTCGCGCAGGCCGCAGAAGGTGCGCCGCGCCACCGACTCGTCGCCCCGCGGCGCCATGGTCATGAGACCCTGGGGCGCGATACCCGGCATCTCCGCGAGCTCCTCGAGGCTTTCGCGCAGCTCAGCAGGGGCAAAGCCCGACTTGCTCTCCTCGCCGGAGACGTTCACCTCGAAGAGCACCGGCTGAGGCACCACGGGCCGGCCCGCAGCCTCGGCGGCGCGCACCACGCGGTCGGAGACGGCGCGCGCGAGCTTGGCCGAACGCACGGAGTGGATGAGCGCCGCGCGACCGAGCACCATGTTGATCTTGTTGGTTTGGAGGTTGCCGATCATGTCGAAGCGGTACGCGCCAGCGCTGACGTCGTCGCGCGCCGCGAGCGCCTCGAGCTTGCGCGCGAGCTCCTGGGGGCGGTTCTCGCCGAACAGGGTGTAGCCGGCGCGCATGGCCGCCACCACCTCGTCGACGCCGACCGTTTTGGAAACCGCCAGGAGCCTGGCAGAATCGATGTCGCGGCCGCTCACCACCAGCGCCGCGCGCATGCGGTCCATCAGCTCGGCGCGGCGCCGAACCATGTGCTCCTCGTACCCGTGCTCCATACCATCGCCCCCACGTGCGCTCATCCGTTGCAGAATCACCGGTGCTTGTACCCAGAACGCCGGGGATTGTACCGTGCGACAGCGCCCGGCAGCAGGTCGGAAACAATCTTCACGAGCCTGCGGGCCCGCCTGAGCGGAATGAGGCGCGCAGGCGACCGGCAGATGGGCCCTTACGGCATGAACGCCACCGCGGCGTGGCGCCCGGTGACGCCTCCTTCCGCCCGGTACGAGAAGAACCGGTCGGTTTGGCTCAGGGTGGAAAGGCCGGTGTCGTGGATCGCGGCGGCAGGGACGTCCGCGCCCTCAAGCGACTCGGCGATGGCCGCCGACAGGTCAAGCAGCCGGTCGGGCTCTGCGGTGACAGACGAGAAGCGCGCGGCGAAGCGGTCGAGCAGCTCTTGCGAGACCTCGTACTCGCTGCCGAGGATATGCGGGCCGATGAACGCCTCGAGCTCTTCAGGCACGCAGCCGGCGGCCGCGCAAAGCGCGCGGGCGGTTTTGCCGGCGATGCCCGCGTAGGTGCCCTTCCAGCCGGAGTGGGCTACAGCAAAGGCACCCGGCGCGACGATGACCACCGGCACGCAGTCGGCGAACATAAGCATCACCGGCACGCCCGGCGCGGCGCACACCACGGCGTCAGCGCCGGCAGCCGCCTCGGCGCGCACCCGGGCAAGCTCCTCGGGCGCGGCCGACGTCACTGTGACCACGTGGTCGCCGTGCACTTGGTTGGGGGTGACGAGGCGATCTGCGCAGGCGCCCGCCCCGAGGGCCTTGAGGACGCGGCGGCGGTTCTCGGCAACGGCGGCTGGGTCGTCATCCACGTGCGCGCCCAAGTTGAGCGAGGCAAACGGCGGCTGCGAAACGCCTCCCGTGCGCTCGGTGAACCCGAAGCGCACGCCGGCTCCCTCGCCTCCCACCAACGTAACGCCGTCTTCGGTGTACCGCTTAAGCTTCATAGCGCCCTCCCAGCTCGCCGTTTTGCCCCTCCTTGTACCCAATGCGCCAAATTAGGCCGTGCTTAATTTGGCGCACAAGGCCGCACCTGCCGCGCTGCACGAAAATGGATGTTGTTTCACGCGGGTGCACCGAGTAGACCAACTAAGCGCCACAGCTCCTACCTGCGCTTTCCTTGCGGCACCAAACGGCTCTACTCGCGCCTCCCCTCCAAAACAACATCCATTTTCACGCGCAAGACGAAATGCGCCAAATTAGGCCCGGCCTAATTTGGCGCATCATGCTGCGTGCTCTGTCAGCTTGGCTTAGAAGTTGCCGCGCTTGAGGAAGTCCGGCAGCTCAAAGGGCTCGTTGCCGAAGTTGGGCAGCTGCGAGCTGCCCGCGTTGCGGCTGGGCTGCTGCTGGGAGTCGCGCTGGGCGTGCTGGCCGCGCGGGGCCGGAGCGGCCGGCGCGGAGAACAGGTCGTCCTGCTGGCTCACGTTGTTGTCGTTGAAGCCGGTGGCGATGACGGTCACGCGCACCTGGTCGCCCAGGGACTCGTCGATGACCGTACCGAAGATGATGTTGGCCTCGGGGTCCACGGCGTTGGCCACCAGGTCGGCGGCGTCGTTGATCTCCTGCAGGCCGAGGTCCTTGTTGCCGGCGATGGAGAGCAGCACGCGGGTCGCGCCGTCGATGGAGCTCTCGAGCAGGCGGCTGGAAATGGCCTCCTGCGCGGCGTCGACCGCGCGGGAGTCGCCGGAAGCGGAGCCGATGCCCATCATGGCGGTGCCGGCATGGCTCATGATCGTCTTCACGTCAGCGAAGTCGAGGTTGATGATGCCCGGCACGGTGATGAGGTCGGTGATGCCCTGGGTGCCGCGCGAAAGCACGCCGTCGGCGATGGTGAAGGCCTCGAGCATGGAGGTCTTCTTCTCGGCGATGTCGAGCAGGCGGTCGTTGGGGATGACGATGAGGGTGTCAACGCTGTCGGAAAGCTCCTTGATGCCCTCCTCGGCGCTGGCCTTGCGCTTGCGGCCCTCGAAGCTGAACGGCTTGGTGACAACCGCCACGGTGAGGGCGCCCACGTCGTTCATGGCGATGTCGGCAACGATGGGGGCCGCGCCGGTACCGGTGCCGCCGCCCTCGCCGCAGGTGATGAACACCATGTCGGCGCCAGCGAGCGCCTCCTTGATGTCGTCGCGGCTCTCGTCGGCCGCCTTGCGGCCGATCTCGGGCTGGGCGCCCGCGCCGAGGCCGCGGGTGATGTCGGTGCCGATGTGCACCTTGATGTCAGCGTCGGAGATGGCAAGCGCCTGGGCATCGGTGTTGATGGCGACGAACTCGACGCCGCGAATGCCCTCCTCGATCATGCGGTTCACCGCGTTGGTGCCACCGCCGCCGACACCGACGACTTTGATGACGGCAAGATAGTTGCTGATCTCATCCTCGTGCATGTTGGTCCTCCGAACACCCTGCGTTTATGCACAGCCTGCAAACGTTCAAGTTCTACCTCAGAGTAAACCCCGAGGTAAATCATGTTATGTTTGCACACCTTACCACTCCGCGTCAAATTCATGAGCCGAAATTATGGATTTACCAGATGAACGGCGGCAAGCGCGGGGCGGGGACGGCGCTACTGGATGGTGACCTCGCGCCAGGTGGGGTTCTCCGGGTCGCGCACGTTGATGTAGGTCACGCCCGAGCGCTCGGCAAGGATCTTCTCAACCACGGTTTCCTTGTCCTGAACGTTGTCGGCGGGCCCCAGCGAAACCTCCACGCCGTTGTCGAGGTAGAGCGCGCACGCCTCCGGCGAGGCGGCCGAGATGCTGCGCACCTGCTCGAGAAACTCCTGGGAGAACCCGCGCGCGTAGGTCAGCGCGGCGGACACGCCCTCGTCAGCCACGGTGGAGCCGCTCTGCGGGTCGATGTCGGTACCCACATCGGTCACGAGCACCGCGCCCAGGTGCCGGGCAAGCTCAAGGGCCGCGTTGTAGCCCGTGCTCGCGCCGCTGTCCCCGGCGTCGCCGTCTGCACCTGCGTCGGCATCGGATCCGTCAGCAGCGCCGCCGTCGTCCGTGGCGGCAGCCGCGCCGTCGGTGTCGTTGGCATCCGCGGCATCGGCATCGGCATCGGTGCCGAACCCGTCGGCGTCAGCAACGGCCCCGTCTGCGGCCGCGTCACCGTCCGAGCCGTCCGTCTCCCCTGCGGCCTCGAGCGCCGTCGGGGCGATCCAGGTGCCCGAGCGGTCGACCGCCCAGGTGATGTCGCCCGTGGAGATGTAGACCAGCGCGAAGACCTTGCGCTCGACCGGCGTGACCACGAGCGTGTGCGGGAACTCCCGCTCGATGGAGACGCTCTCCACCCAGGGGTTCTGCCGCAGCTGGTCGGCTATGGCCTCGGCGTCGGCGTTGAGCAGCGTGGTGCCCTCGGGCAGGTCGACCAGCTTTTGGAGCTCGTCGGAGGTGATGTGCTCGGTTGCCTCGAGCCTCACCGTGTCGGCCGAGAAGAACCCGGCGTTGGCCACGAAGGTGAAGCCCACCCCGCCTACGACGATAAGGGCGAGAACCACGCCCAAGACGATGGCGATGACGCGTGCGGCCCCGCCACCTCCCGCGGGGCGGCGCGCGCCGGAGCTGTCGCTGCCGGCGCGCCGGCGCTGCTTGAGGGCCGCCGACACGTCCGAGGCGGACGAGGCGCCGCTGCGGCGCTTGGCGATGCGCTTGATGAGCCCGTCGGAGGCGTGCGTCGAGCCGGCGCGCCCGGAGGGCTGGGCCCCGGCGAACCGCGTGGAGCCCACGCCGTCAGACGGCTGGGAGCGCGGCACGTTGACCCCCACCGGCACGCGCGCGGCGCCTGCGCCGCCTGAGGGCAGCGCCTGCGGACGGCGGACGGCGCGGTTCACCGGCGCGGCGGTGCCGCGCGGAACCGCCCGCCCCTGCGAGGACGTCGGGCGCGCGGCGGGCTGCCCGCCGCGCAGCGAAGACTTGGCCTGCTGCCGGCGCGCAAGCGCGCCGGCCTGGCGGTTGGGTGCGGACCCCGCGCCGCCGGAGGCTGCGCGGGGGCGCATCTGCGGCTTGGGCTGCTTGGGCTGCGCCGCCGACCTCCGCGCGGGAACCGCGGCTCCCGCCCCGGCGCCGCGGCGCTTCTTGGCCGCCGGCTGCGCGTAGGGCGAGTGCGCCGAGAGCCCTATGCGCTGGGGCACGGCTTGGCGCGGAGCGGCGGCACCGGCGTGCAGCGCCGCGCCCGCCCGCTGCGGACGGGCCACCGGCGCGGTGCGATTCCCCTTTCGATAGGTAGGCTTCGGCTGCCTAGAAGCCGAGGAACTTGACTTCTGGTTGTAGCTCGACGCCATACGCTTCCCTTACCGTTGCATGGACATGTTGGATGACGCGCACCACGTCCTCGGCGCGCGCGTTGCCCGTGTTCACGATAAAGTTAGCGTGAACCGGCGACACCTGCGCCCCGCCGATCGAAAAACCCTTCAATCCACAGTCCTCGATCATCTTTCCTACATGCATGCCGGCCGGGTTGCGGAAGACCGACCCGCACGAGGGCGCGCCCACCGGCTGCGTGCGCCGCCGCCTGGCCAGGCTCTTCTCCATGCGCGCGTTGATGGCGGCCTTGTCCTCGGGCTCCAGGTGCAGCTTGGCCTCCAGCACGATCTCGCCGCGCGGGATGCTCGTCTGGCGGTAGCCCCAGGTGATGTCCTCGTAGCCGTAGCGCTTGAGGCGCCTCTCCGCCGGCGAGAACACCCGGATCTCGTCGACGCGCGCGCCGATCCACTCGTCGCGCGAGCCGGCGTTCATGGAAACCGCGCCGCCGAGCGTGCCGGGGATCCCCACGCACGCCTCGAGGCCGGTGAGGCCGCGCGTATACGCCTCGTTCACCACGCGCGAGAGCAGCGCGCCGGCGCCCGCCGAGATGGTGCACGCCTCCGGGTCGGTCACGAAGCGCGAGAACTCCCGCCCCAGCGTGATCACCGCCCCGTCGTAGCCCTCGTCGGACACCAGGAGATTGGACCCCTTGCCCAGGATCACCCACTCCATGTGCTCGTGCTCGAGAATCTCAACCGCGCGACGCAACCCGTGGTAGCTGTGGCAGGTGAGGAACAGCGCCGCCGGCCCCCCGATGCGGTAGGTGGTGTGGCGGCGCAGCGGCTCAGCCTCCGTCACGTCGATGTCGGCAGCGCCCGAAAGCGCCATGATCACGTTGAATGCGCTCAACGCCCTCTCCCGTCTCCCCGCAGCGCGGGGCGCATGCGCCGTCGCCGCCTTTAAGCCTGGCAGGCCTCGATGAACTCGGGGCCGACGTTGGTCACGTCGCCGGCGCCCATGGTGATGAGCAGATCGCCGGCGCGGCAGGTTGCCTTCAGCACGTCGGACACCTCCGCGCGGTTGGACACGTAGCGCACGGGCTTGCCGGGGTGCGCGCGCTCGATGGCGTCGGCCAGCAGCTTGCTCGTGACGCCGGGGATGGGCATCTCGCCGGCCGAGAAGACGTCGATCAGCACGACCTCGTCGGCGTCGGCGAAGGCGTCGGCGAACTGGTCGAGAAGCGCCTGGAGGCGCGAGTAGCGGTGCGGCTGGAACACCACGACCACGCGGTCGAAGGTGAGCTCCTTGGCGGCCGAGAGCGTGGCTTTGATCTCGGTGGGATGGTGGCCGTAGTCGTCCACCACGGTGACGCCGGCCACGTCGCCCACGTGCGTGAAGCGGCGGCGCGCCCCCTCGAAGGTGGAGAGCGCGCGGGCGGCCTCGGCAAGGTCGAGCCCGAGGGCGCGGGCAACCGCCAGGCAGGCGGTGGCGTTCAGGATGTTGTGGCGGCCGGGGTTGTGCTCGACGCTCGCCTCGCACACCTCGCCGTCGGAGAAGCGCACCGTGAAGTCGCTCGCGATGGAGTGCGGGCGCGCCTGCCCCGCGCACACCACGTCGTTGTCCTCGTTGAAGCCGTAGGTCACCACGGTGCGGCCCGTGGCGCGGGCGAGCTCGGCCACGCGCGGGTTGTCGCCGCACACCACCACGGTGCCGTCCTCGCCCACCAGGCTCATGAACTTCTCGAAGGTCTCCTCGATCTCGACGAGCGAGGAGTAGTGGTCCATGTGGTCCTCCTCGATGTTGGTGACCACGGCCACGGTGGGATCGAGGTAGAGGAAGGAGCTGTCGGACTCGTCGGCCTCGGCCACGAAGTACTTGCCGGCGCCGTTCTTACCGTTGGTGCCGTAGCCCTCGACCACGCCGCCGATCAGAAAGCTCGGCTCCAGGCCCATGCGGTCGATCATCGTGGCGCACATGGAGGAGGTCGTAGTCTTGCCGTGGGTGCCCGCCACCGCGATGGTCACGCGGCCGCGGCCCAGGTACGACAGCATCTTGGCGCGGGGCCACACCGGGATGCCCTTCTCGCGGGCGCGCACAAGCTCGGGGTTGCTCTCGGGAATGGCCGAGGAGATCACCACGACCTCGGGATCCACGGCGTCAACCGTCTCGGCGCGGTGCCCGATGCGCACGTCCACGCCGGCGCGCGTGAGCTGGCGCACGTAGCGCGAGGTCTTGAGGTCCGAGCCGCTCACCTGGTAGCCGCGCTCGTGCAGCACGAGCGCGATGCCGCTCATGCCTGCGCCGCCGACGCCGATGAAGTGAACGCGCTCGAACGGGCGCGCGGTATCCGAAGCTGCCGTCATATGGATGCTCCCCCATGCCGGAGGGACGCGAGCGGTCCCTCGTACGTATCGTGATCCGACCCAAAACCCTATTACTGTACAGCAAAACAGCCGCGTGCGCCTAGGCGCACAAAGCCTCAACTTCGTCGGCAAGGCGCGCGGCGGCCTCGGCCTGACCGAGCCCGCGGGCGCAGGCGGCCATGCGCTGGCGCGCCGAGGCGTCGCCGAGCAGGCGCAGAAGCTCGTCGGAGAAGCGCGCGGAGTCCAGCTCGTCGTCGGGCACGAGCACCGCCGCGCCCGCGTCGGTGAGGAAGCGCGCGTTGGTGGTCTGGTGATCCTCGGTGGCCAGCGGATACGGCACGAGGATGGAGGGCACGGCGAGCGCCGCGATCTCGGCAACCGACGAGGCCCCCGAGCGGGAGAGCACCAGGTCGGCGGCGGCCAGCATGTCGCCCATGTCCTCGATGTAGGGGCTCAGCAGGTAGCGGGCGCGCTGGTCCTCGGGCAGCTTGAGCGCGGCCCGCGTGGCCTCGTAGCCGTCCTCGCCCGCGGCGTGGACCACCCACACCTCCTCGCGGCGCAAAAGCTCGGGCGCCAGGCGGGCAAGCGCCTCGTTGATGTGGCGCGCGCCGAGCGAGCCGCCGAAGACGAGCAGCACCGTGGCGGACGCGGGGACCCCGAGCTTGGCGCGGCCGCGCTCGCGGCTGCCCTCGAGCACCGTGCGGCGCACGGGGTTGCCCGTCATGACGATGCGGGTGTCAGGCCCCTTCTTGGCCGCGAAGACGCGCTCCACGCTCGGCTGCGCAATGGCGATGAGCGAGGCTATGCGCGCCGACTGCTTGTTGGCAAGCCCCGGCACGGAGTTCTGCTCGTGCAGGGCCACCGGGATCTTCAAGCGCGCGGCGGCGCGCACCAGCGGCAGCTCCACGTAGGCGCCGAAGCCTATGGCTACATCGGGCCGCGCGGCGGGCGTGTCCGAGAAGTACTTCGCCAGGCGGCGCTCCTCGTGGCGCAGGTGCGCAAGCGCCGTCACGAGCGTCCAGGGCCGGGAGCGGTCGAAGCCGGTCACCTCGACCGGGAAGAAGTCGAAGCCCGCCTCGGGCACGAGCCTGCCCTCGAGGCGGCGCGTCTCGCCGTAGAAGCAAACGTCGTGGCCGCGGTCGCGCAGCTCCTGCGCCAGCGCGAGCGCCGGGTTCACGTGTCCGGCGGTGCCGCCCGCCGCGATAGCCACTTTCCCAGGGGTTGCCATGCCGTCCCCTTTCCGTATCGTCCTCGCAGGCTCGGAAGGGCTCCTCCGCGCCTGCCGCTACCTTATCCTACCGCGTTTGGCCATCCCGGCGCGAGCGGGTGCGCTCGCCGGCGTCTGCCGGACGATAACCGCCGCCCAGACGCACGTGCGGCCCGCGGGTGCGCAGGCGCTCGCTGGGGTCGGGCCCCAGGTTCACGCGCTCGTAGCCACCCGCGCGGGCGGCTCCGCGCCCGTCGCGCGCGCCCGCGCGCCCAGGGCCCGCCCCGGTGCGCGGCGAGGCGCCGACGTCCCCGCGCCAAGGCGCGCGCCCCTCCCCGCCGCCGGAGCGCCCGGCGCCGCGCGGGCGCGGCGCGTTCGCGGTGCCCGCACCCTTACCGCCCTCGTAGACGGTGAAGGAGCCGGAGCGCTCTGAGCGGCGGCGCGCCGGGCCGGCCGTGCTCTCATCCACCAGCTCGAAGCGCTCGCGGCGCGCGTCGTGGAGGGTGCGCACGTTGCTTTCGATGGAGACGCGCAGAATGAGTCCCGACAGGATGAGGCACGAGATCATGGAGGAGCCGCCGGCGCTGATGAAGGGCAGCGGCTTGCCCGTCATGGGGATCACGCCGATGACGCCGAGTGCGTTGATAAGGAACTGCACCATGAAGATCACGGTGCACCCCGCAGCGATGAGGCGCCCTTGGAGCGTGGGCGACTGCCGGGCGATCTTGAGGCCGGCAAAGGCGAAGGCCGTGAACACCGCGAACAAGACGATGAGCCCGACGAAGCCCGCCTCCTCGCCGACGATGGCCAGGATGTAGTCGTTGTGGGCCTCGGGCAGGTAGGAGTACTTGATGGTGGAGTTGCCGATGCCCCGGCCGAACAGGCCGCCCGAGGCGAACGCCATGATGGCGCGCGTGGCCTGGTAGCCGGTGTCGTACTCGTCGAGCCACGGGTCGGCCATGAAGCGCTGCAGGCGGTAGGGCTCGATGGCCACGAAGATCACGAACAGCGCGCCCAGGATCACCAGGCCGCCGATGAGCAGGGCGTAGGAGAACCCCGCGAGGTAGCACATGAACACGATCGAGGTGACGATGATCACCGAGGAGCCCATGTCGGGCTCGAGCATGATGCAGACGACGGGCACGCCCACGCACACCGCCAGCAGCTTGATGAAGGTGGGCGTGTCGATGCGCGTCCCCTCGTAGTAGTCCGAGAAGATCTTGGCCGCCGTGAGCACCACGGTGGCCTTGGCGAACTCCGAGGGCTGAAGCTGGCCGAGCAAGGGGATGGTGATCCAGCGGCGCGCGCCGTTGGCCTCGGTGCCCACGAGGGGCGTGACGACAAGGAAGAGCAGCACAACCGTCCAGCAGATCCACGTCTTGTTGGTAAGCCAGGTGTCCAGCGGGACGAAGGCCGCCACCACGCAGGCGATGGCGCCCACGGCGATGAAGATGGCCTGGCGCGTGAAGTAGTAGGTGGCGTCCTCGATCTGGGGGTCGGCCAGCGCCTCGATGGCCGAGGCGGAGTAGACCATGAGCAGGCCGAAGCCCACCAGCGCCACCAGGCAGGCGATGAACACCAGGCGCGGGCGCATGATGCGCGCCGGCACGCCGCCGATAAGGCGCTCGGACGACGAGACGCCCGCGCGCCCGGACGGGCGGGCGCCGGCGAGCGCCGTGGAAAGCGATTCGATGAGGTTGGGGTGCTGGGAGGTTCGGGCCACGCTGGTTCCTTTGTGCTGCGATTGATCTGCTGTCTCGATATGGCCGAAAGCCCGGGGCTACGCGCGGGCGCTCTCGGCAGCGAGCCTGCCGACGAGCTCCTTGAAGCGCGCGCCGCGCTCCTCGAACCCGCCGAACTCGTCGAACGACGAGCAGGCCGGCGAGAGCAGCACGGTGTCGCCCGCATGCGCGATCGAGCGCGCCACGTCAAGCGCGTCGGCCATGTGGTCGGCCGCGGCCAGGTCGATCTCGGAGGCGCCCTCGGTCTCGGAGAAGGCCTTGAGGAAGCGCGGGCCCGCCTCGCCGTAGCACACCACGGCGCGCACCCGGCTCGCCACCTCTGCGGCGAACTCCGCAAGCGGCGTGCCCTTGTCGGTGCCGCCCGCGAGGAGCACCACGCGACCCGCAGGGAAGGCGGTGAGCGCCTTCAGCACGGCGTCGGTGTTGGTTGCCTTGGAGTCGTTCACGTACGCCACGCCGTCAACCTCGGCCACCGGCTCGATGCGGTGCTCGAGCGGGGCGAAGGAGACGAGGCCTTGGCGCACCAGCTCGGCGTCGGCGCCCACGAACAGCGCCACCGCCGCCGCGGCAAGCGCGTTCACGGCGTTGTGCTCGCCTTTGATCTTGAGCTCGGAGGCGGCGACGAGCTCGGTGAGCTCGCCGGCCAAGCGCACGAACAGCACGTCGTCCTCGGAGAGGAAGGCCGCGTCCGCAGCGCCGGTGTCGCGGCGCGCGAGCTCGCACAGGCGGATGCCGCGCGCGCGGATCGCGCCTGCCCGGGCGGCCGCGCCGGCATCGTCCATGTCCACCACCGCCAGGTCGCCGGCGTCCATGTTGGCGAACAGCCGCATCTTGGCGGCCGCGTAGTTCTCGTGCGTGCGGTGCCACTTGAGGTGGTCGGGGGTGATGTTGAGCAGCGCGCCGGCGCGCGGGTGCAGCTCGCGCGTGGTGGCGAGCTGGTAGCTGGAGAGCTCGGCCACGAACCACGAGCCCGGCGAGCGCTTGTCCACCCGCGAGATGGCGCAGGTGCCGATGTTGCCCACGGCGTCGGCGGCGATGCCGGCCTCAACCAGCAGGTGACGCGTCAGCGAGGTCACCGTGGTCTTGCCGTTGGTGCCGGTGATGCCCACCCAGCGCTCGGGGCTTGCGCGGAAGGCCAGCTCGGGCTCGCCGAAAATCTCGGCGGACGCCGCGCGGGCCGAGGCGAAGAAGTCGGAGAACTCCGAGATGCCCGGGCTCGCCACGCACACGTCGAAGGAGCCGGCGACCTCGTCGGTGCCGAAGACGAAGCGCACCCCCTCTGCGGCGAGGGCCTCGGTGGCAGTAGAGGGTGCAGACGCCGCGCCGCCGTACACGGTGATAGAGCTCACGCGCGGGCGCGAGCCCTCGGCGCTGTGGGCGAGCGCCCAGCGCACCACGTCGAGGCCGGTCTTACCCTGGCCGAGGACAAGCAGCGAGAACGTGTCAGGTAAAGCCATGTCAACCTACCCCATTTGAAAGAAGAGTGCCAAACCCACGGCGCCGAACGCGGCCGCCAAGATCCAGAAGCGGATGACCACCTTGGTCTCGGCCCAGCCGCTCTGCTCGAAGTGATGGTGGATGGGCGCCATGCGGAACACGCGCTTGCCCGTGCACTTGAAGCTCACGACCTGGATCATGACCGAGAGCGCCTCCATGATGAACAGGCCGCCCACCACCAGCGAGATCACCTCGGTGTTGGTGAGGATGGCCACGCCGGCGAACGCCGCGCCGAGCGCGAGCGACCCGGTGTCGCCCATGAAGATGCTCGCCGGGTAGCAGTTGTGCCACAGAAAGCCGATGCAGGCGCCGGCGCAGGCCGCGCAGAAGATGGCGAGGTTGGCGTCGTGCGACAAAAACGAGATCGCCGCCATCACGAGCATCGACATCATGGAGGTGCCGCCGGCCAGGCCGTCGAGGCCGTCGGTGAGGTTCACCGCGTTGGACATGCCGGCGAGCAGCAGAAACACGAAGACGAGGTAGAGCCACGGGATGGTGACGACGCCGTCGCCCACGGGGATGGAGGTGGACAGCACGCCCAGGTCGATGGTGAAGCCGCCCGGGAAGCGCACCTCCGGCTCAACCCCGCACAGGTTCACGGCGCACAGGCAAAACGCCACGCAGATGACCGTGAGGCCCGCCATCTTGGCGGCCGGCGTGAGCCCGAGCGAGCGGCCGTGCGTAACCGAGGTGAGGTCGTCCACCAAGCCCAGAAGGCCGCAGCAAAGCGTCACGCCCACCGCCAGGAAAATCTGCGGGGTGGGCTTGGCCATCACCAGGCACGAGACCACCAGGGCGATGAGGATCACGGCGCCGCCCATGGTGGGCGTGCCCTGCTTCACCAGGTGGCGCTGCGGGCCGTCGGCGCGCACCTCCTGGCCGAAGTGCTCGTGCTTCATGAGCTTGATCCACAGCGGCATGAGCAAAAGCGCCACGACCGCTGCGATGCCGAGGGCCAAAAACACTTGGTAGGTGGGGTAAGCAGGGTTGCCTAGCATGAGGAGCAGACTCCTTCCACAAAGCGGTCGAGGCCCACGAAGCGCGAGCCCTTCACGAGCACGAGGTCCTGCGGGCCGAGCGCGCCGCGCAGGCGGCGCACGCAGCGCTCGGCGTCCGGGATGACGCGGATGCGCGCGGGCTCCATCCCCATGGTGCGGGCGGCCTCGGCCATGGCCTGGGCGTTGTCGGCGCCCACGCACACGAGCAGGTCGGGCTTCTTGGCGGCGGCGTAGGCGCCCACCAGCGCGTGCAGGCGCGGGCCCTCCTCACCCAGCTCGCCGATCTCGCCGAGCACGGCGACGCGGTCGCCCTCGCAGGGCAGCGAGCAGAGCAGGTCGAGCGCGGCGGCCATGGAGTCGGGGCTCGCGTTGTACGAGTCGTCGATGACGCGGGTGCCGGCCGGCGTGACGCGCTGCTCCTGGCGCATGTGCGCCGGACGGGCGGCGGCCAGCGCCTCCTTGATCTCGTAGGCGGGGATGCCCAGCTCGCGGGCGCAGGCGCAGGCGAGCAGCGCGTCCGGCACCGCCTGAGCGCCGGTGATGCCCAGCGTCACGCGCTCCTGCGTGGCGTCAGCCAGCTCGAGGGTGAAGCTCGCACGGCTCTCCGCGTCGAGCTCGACGTCGCGCGCCGACACGTCGTCGTCGCCGGACATGCCGCACAGCACCACCTCGATGCCGCGGGGCTTGGCGTAGTTCTCGATGATGAAGGGGGTGAAGTCGTCCTCGCCCGAGAGGAACAGACGCGAGTGGTGCCCCTCGAAGTTCTCGGCGCTCGGCGGCATGCCCTCGAGCATCTCGGCCTTGGCGCGGGCGATGTTCTCGCGCGAGCCGAGCCGGCCGATGTGCGAGGTGCCGATCTTGGTGATGATGCCGTAGGTGGGCTGCGCCACGCGCGTGAGGGCGGAAATCTGCCCGGGCGCGTCCATGCCCATCTCGAGCACGAGGATCTGCGTGTCAGCCGGCGCCGCGAGGATCGTCAGCGGCAGGCCGATCTCGTTGTTGTGGTTGCCCTCGGTGGCGTGGACCCGGTAGCGCTTGGCGAGAAGGTCGCGCACGAGCTCCTTGGTGGTGGTCTTGCCCACCGAGCCGGTGATGCCCACCACGGTGGCGTGCATGCGGGCGCGGTAGCCCTGCGCCAGGCGCTGCAGGAAGACCGTGGGGTCGTCGGTGGTGAACAGCGCGCACTCGTGCTCGTCGGCGAGCCTCACCAGGGCGCGGGAGGGCTCCTCGGTCATGACCACGCACGCGGCGCCGGCCTCGACGGCCTGCGGGGCGAAGGCGTTGCCGTTGACCTTCTCGCCCGGGAACGCAACGAAGATCGAATCCTGCGCGACGGCGCGCGAGTCTATCACCACGCCGCGGCACACCCTGTCGGCGTTGCCGGTCACCGGTTTTGCGCCCGTCACCGCCTCGAGGTACTTGACCGCGATCTCTATCATGTGCCAACTCCTTATGTCAGGCCTTGCTCTGAGGCGCTGCTTCACGGATACACAGACGCTAATCATTCTAGCGCGTCCGTCCGCCCGCAACTCGCCCGCCCCCAGAAACCACAAGACAGGCGACGCGGCGATCCAGCGCCCGGCGGGCAGGGACACAAGAACCTCGATTTTGCCCGTTATCAAAATCGAGAACCTTGTGTCCCTGCCCGCCTCCAGCAGCGCGAGCCGCGTAACACCAAAAACACCCTCATGCGCCTGCAACGTAGCCGAAGCCGGTTCCGAAACCTAACAGCGGGCTGCCCTTAGATTCTTACCGGCACTCCTCCCTCTCGCGCGCCCCCTTCCGCACCACCACCAGCGACAGCGCATACCTGGGCGGCCGGTCCGGCAAGGTTCTGAAATCCGATATCGGGCGGATTTCAGGTTCTTGTCGGACCGACCGCCCCCGGAATCATTCCTCGCTGGTAGAGGTGCGCGTGGGGGCTACGCGCAGGGTTGAGAGGGCCGTCTCCATGATGGTTTTGAACGCGGGGGCCGCGAAGTCGCCGCCGTGGTAGGGGGTGCCGTCCAGGCACACGTAACCGAGCACGCGCGCGTCCTCGGTGGGCGCGAAGCCTATGAAGGAGCTCATGAACAGGCCCTCCTCGTAGCCGCCGTCCTGGTCCACGCGCTCGCCGGTGCCGGTCTTGCCCGCCACGTCGTAGCCGCTGATGGCGGCCGAGCGACCCGTGCCGTCGTCGACCACGCCCTGCATCATCTCGGCCACGTCGGCGGCGGTGTCCTCCCCCATGATCTTCTCGTCCCCGTCCGACCAGTCAACGGCCTGACCGCCCTGGGAGAGCAGGAAGTGCGGGGTGTGCGCCACGCCGCCGTCGGCCACGGCGGCCACGGCGCGCGCCATCTGGATGGGCGCCACCGAGAGCGCCTGGCCAAACGACATGGCACCCACGCTCGCGCCGGTGTAGTCCTCGCGCGCGGTGACGAGGCCGGTAACCTCGCCGGGGAAGTCGATGCCGGTGGTGGCGCCGATGCCGAACTTCTCCAGGTACTTCGAGAACGCGTCGTCGCCCACGGCCTGGCCCACCAAGGCGGCGCCGGCGTTGGAGGAGCGGCGCAGGATCTCGGCGAGCGTCATGTCCATGGTCTCGGAGCGACCGTCGTCGTCGCTCACGTAGTCGTCGCCCACCTTGACGCTCGCGGGCACCGAAAGCTTCGAGGAGGTGGTGAACTCGCCGGACTCCAGCGCCATGGAGGCCGTGAGCACCTTGAAGGTGGAACCGGGCTCGTAGGCGTCGGTCACGATGCGCAGGTTCATGTCCTCGGAGGCGACCTGGGTGAGGTCGGAGGGGTCGTAGGTGGGGTTGGAGCAGGCTGCGAGGATCTCGCCGGTGGCGGGGTCGACCACCACCGCCGACCCTGTCTCGGCCTCGCTGTTCTCAACCGCCTGGGCAAGCGCGTCCTCGGCGGCCTGCTGGATGTTCACGTCGATGGTCAGCACGATGTCGGTGCCGTCCTTGGCGGGCGTCTCCTCGTAGGTGCCGCCGGCGACGGCGGACCCGTCGAGGGCGTGCTCGCGCTTGAGGGTGCCGTTCTCACCCGAGAGGATGTCGTTGTACTGGAGCTCGATGCCGGTGATGCCCTCGTTGTCGGCGTTGACCACGCCGAGCACCTGCGAGGCCAGGCTGCCGTAGGGGTAGACGCGCTTCATGGCCTGCTCGAACTCGATGCCGTCGATGTCGAGGTCGGAGATCTGCTGGGCCACGTCGGTGTCCACCTGGCGCTTGATGTAGACGTAAGGCTCGTCTGAGCTCAAGAGGGCGTGCACGTCGCTTTCCTTCATGCCGAGGAGATCGGCGATGTCCGCGGCCGCCGCGTCCTTGTCCTTCACCAGGCCCGGGCGGGCGCAGACGTTGCGGCACTCCTCGCTCATGGCCAGGATGTTGCCGTTGCGGTCGTAGATGGTGCCGCGCTTGGCGTAGAGCGTCGCGTCGGTCAGGCGGTACTGGTCGGCGCGGGCGCGGTAGGTGTCGGCGTTCACGATGTCGTAGTCAACCAGGCGCACCACGCCCAAGGCGAGCACGACCAGGAACAGCGCCATGACGACGGTCCAGCGCGACGGGCGCTCGTGCGACATGTCGGCGTGCAAAAGCCACGGGCCGCGATTCCCGCGGCCAGGGCGGGCGGCACGGCCCCCGCGGCCCGCGGCTCCCTGCTGCGAGAAACGGCGCGAGCCCGTGTGCCCGCGCCGCTCGGCGTTGTTTCTGCTGTTGAGGGGACGGCGGTCCTGCCCGCCGCGACCGTATCTGTCCATAGGGTCCCCTTTAGGGTTACTCGGTGGCGCTTGAGGCGGGGGCAGCGTCGGCGTCCGCGGAGGCGGCGTCGGAGGAGCCGGACACGTCGAGAACCACGCGGTCCTCGGGCTCCACCATGCCGAGCGTGCCGGTGGCGATGCTCTTGATGCGGGCGTCGGCGCCGTAGACCGACTGCATCACCTGGAGGTTGCGACCCTCCTCCACGGCGGCGTCCATCTCCTCGCGGATCGAGGCGGTCTCGTTCATGGCGGCGTTGGTGGCGCCGAAGATGGCCACGCGCGCGATGCCCACGCCCACGAAGATGAGGGCGAGCACCACGAACACCTTGACCACGTGGACGAACGCGGGGCTGACGAGCTGGTCGGCCTGGCGCCCGGCGCCGGTGTAGACGTCGAAGCGCGGCGCGGGGGCATGCGGCGCTACCTCGCGCCGCAGCTCCTCCGCCTCTTGGAAATCATAGGCAACGGCTGCGTTTGAAGTGTGATAGCCCATGATGAAACCCCGTATCCATCCGATCCTGGCTGTGCGTTTACGCTGCGTTCGAGCATGGTTGACCTGCGTTTGGGCCCGTGGCGCGTCCGCGGGGCCGGCAGGTCCCGGGGCGTGCTAGAGCTTCTCGGCCACGCGCGTCTTAGCTGAGCGCGCGCGGGGGTTGCGCTCGACCTCCTCGGCTGAGGCGGTGAGCGGCTTTTTGGTGACCACCTTAAGCACCGGCACGTGTCCGCACACGCACGCCGGAAGGTCCGGCGGGCAGGTGCACCCGCGGCTCAGGTCTTGGAACAGGCGCTTGACGATGCGGTCCTCCAGCGAGTGGTAGGAGATGACGCAGATGCGCCCACCGGGGTTGAGCCACCGCACCGCCGCCTCGAGACCGCGCTCGAGCACCTCGAGCTCGTGGTTCACCTCGATGCGGATGGCTTGGAAGCTCCGCTTGGCCGGATGGCCGCCGTGACGGCGCGCCGCGGCGGGGATGCCCGCCTTGACAGCCTCCACGAGCTGGCCGGTGGTGGCGATGGGCTCTTTGGCGCGGCGGCGCACGATCTCGCGCGCGATGCGCGCGGCGTACTTCTCCTCGCCGTAGGTGCGCAGAACGCGAGTGAGGTCGGCTTCGGTGTAGGTGTTGATGACCTCGGCTGCGTTTAAGGTGTCTTCCTCGTCGTTCATGCGCATATCCAAGGGGGCGTCCTCGTGGTACGAGAAGCCCCGTCCCGGGATGTCCACTTGCGGGCTGGAGATCCCTAAGTCGAACAGGAACGCGTCGACCCCGGGCACCTCAGCCTGGCAGAGCAGCTCGTCCAAGTTCCCGAAGTTGCCCTTCAGGAGCCTGTGCGGGGTCTCCGGCGCCTCGCGGTCCAGGCGCTCGGACGCGGCGGCGAGCGCCATGGGGTCTTGGTCGATCCCCAGGAGCAAACCGTCTGCGCCTATCTGCGCCGCCATCTTGACCGAGTGGCCCGCGCCGCCGAGCGTGCAGTCGCACACCACGTCGCCGCAAGCAAGGTCGAGGCTCTGGAGCACTTCCCCGAGCATGACAGGTTCGTGCACGAATGCAGGTGTCAAGGTGCGTCCCTCCGTGTTCTGTGCGTCGGCCATAGCTGAGCTTCTCCCCTAGTTCGCGAAGAAGTTCGCCAGGATGTCGGCGGTGCCCTGGCTGAAGGTGCGGTACGTCTCGCGATCCCAAACCTCGAGGCGGTCCTCGTTGCCGACGACCGTGACCTCGCGCTTGAGGTGCTTTTGCGTACGCGCGTCCTCCGGGAGGCTGATACGCGCGGCGGAGTCTATTTCAAGTGTGTTTGCCGCAGCGTACAGCGCTCGCCTCACCAGGATGTGCTCCTGCTTGGTGGGGTCGTAGCCCCCACGGGCGCGGAACACCGAATCCACCCAGTCACCAAAGGCGTCCTCAGTGAACACGTACAGAGCGTCGGCATCGGGAGCCGGCAAGACGAACACGCGCTCGGGAAGCTGCTTGCGCAGGGTTGCAGGCAGGGAGAGTCGGCCCTTTGCGTCGAGATTTCGATCGTAGGTACCGGAGAACTTCACTGCTGCACCCCCTTAGGCTTCTCGGAAGGCGTGTTCGGGGAGCCACCCCCGCGTCGACGGCTTCTATATTAGCCCCTTTGGGTTGCTTTCTTGACCCTTTTTTTGACTTTTTCTCCCCCAGCCCTACTTTTCCTCCCACCACCTCGCCCCACGATCTCCCACCGGGACCCGGCCACCACAAGATGTAGTGTTCATTGGGGGTGTTGGTGCTACGTGTTGCGGCATCCTTCAACCTCAACTAGAAGGTGAGGCGACTTCGAAGTTTGTTGCCAACTCATGAAGAGCGCACGTAATCGGGCGTTTCCACGAACGGGCGTTTGAAACCTCTGGTTCTTTGCCGGGGATGCAGCAAGGATTTTGCAGCAGCACTACATATTGTACTGCGTGGGGAGTTTTTTGCACGCGTAAGCAGCGAAAACGGCAAGTTTCGCTGCTATTGGAACGGTGCGGGCGGGCGAGAAGAGCGGCGGGGGCAGCGGTGCTGAGCTGGGCGTGGGGCGCGGTGGGAGATACGGTGGGACGTAGTGGGAGATGCGGTGGGAGCGTGTGGGACAGCGACGCGTGGGGCGCGGTGGGAGATGCGGTGGGAGACAATGGGGAGCTGAGAGTGCCCTGTGGCTTCCTGCGGCACCGCCGGACCGCCCTGCGGCCCCACAGGGCGCCCCGGTGGGAGAACGTGGGGGCGAGAGGAGCGGGGCGCGAGGAATGCGGGCGCGGGAGGCCGGGCGCTTGGGCGGCGCGAGGTTTGAACGACGCGGCCGCGAGCAACCGAGCGCACCCCCCGCTTGCGTGTCGCAGCGGCGGGTAACCGGACGAGCCTTTTCGCCTGGGCGCCGAATTCGCGAGCAACCGGAAAGGACCACAGTACTTAGATGCCGCTGCGGCGGGCAACGCGAAGTGACGGCGCCGGTTGGTCGCTGTTCCGACAGGGAGAAGCTCGGTTGGTCGCTATTTCGTCGTTGCCGGAGCGGTTGGTCGCCCTTGTCGCACCCAATTCCCGGAAATCCGGGAGTTGTATGCGGTTTGAGCGACCAACCGCTCCTTAGAGGTCGGAACAGCGTTCAACCGAGAGCTTAGGTGACAAATCCGCGACCAACGAAGCGCGCTCCCCCGCTTGCATGTCGTTTCCGCGGACAACAGGCGCCAAGCTTGGAGCCCAACCGCCAAGATAGCGACCAACAGCCTGACCCGCAAACCTTGAACGTCGGAACGGCGGGCAACTGGAAAGAGCCGCGATACATAGATGTCGCCGCAGCGGGCAACGTGGGATAGCAGCGCCAGTTGGCCGCGGTTCCGACAGGGAGAGGTTCGGTTGGTCGCTACTTCGTCGTCGCAGGAGCGGTTGGTCGCCCTTGTCGCACCTAACTCCCAGAAATCCGGGAGTTGCATGCGGTTTGAGCGACCAACCGCTCCTTAGAGGTCGGAACGGCGTTCAACTGGGAGCTTAGGCGACGTGCCCGCGGGCAGCTGGGCGTGCCCCCTTCTTGACTCGCAACCAACAGAGAGCCGCGTGGCCCAAACCGGCATCAGCTCCGCGTGGCGCATGAAAAGAGGGGCGAGCCGAAGCCCGCCCCCCATGTCACGCCGCGTATACGGCACAACGCCAAGCAACCGGACGCACCGCAGCCCCGCGCCGGCCCGACGGTTCGCGGCAGCATCGTCCGCACAGGCAGACGCGCCGCACCCAATGCCAGCTCGCCGGCCCGTTCGCGGCAGCACTGCCGCCCGCAAGCGTCCGCGCAGGCGCGCGCCCGTCTTTACGCCAGGTCCTCGCCGTTCGTCTCGATGACCTTCTTGTACCAGTAGAAGCTGTCCTTGCGGCTGCGGGCCAGAGTGCCGGTGCCGTCGTCGTACTTGTCAACGAACACGAAGCCGTAGCGCTTGGCCATCTCGCCGGTGGAGGCGGAGACCAGGTCGGTGCAGCCCCAGGTGGTGTAGCCGATGAGGTTCACGCCGTCCTCAACGGCCTCGCTCATCTGCTCGATGTGCTGGCGCAGGTAGTCGATGCGGTAGCCATCGTGAACGCTGCCGTCCTCTTCCTTCTTGTCGTAGGCGCCCAGGCCGTTCTCCACCACCATCATGGGCAGACCGTAGCGGTCCCAAATCTCGTTGAGCGCCCAGCGCAGGCCCTTCGGGTCGATCTGCCAGCCCCAGTCGCTCGCCTTGAGGTAGGGGTTCTTGAGGCCGCGCGCCACGTTGCCGTCGGTGGACTCGTGGCCCTCCTCGGCCGACACGCAGTTGCTCATGTAATAGCTAAAGGTGTAGAAGTCGACGGTGCCCTTCTTCAGCACCTCGAGGTCGCCGGGCTCCATCTTGATCTCGATGCCGTTCTCCTTGAAATAGCGCCAGATGTAGGTGGGGTACGCGCCGCGGCACTGCACGTCGGAGCAGAACCAGCTCTTGATGCGCATCTCGCGCTGGGCGAGCAGCTCGTCGTCCGGGTTGCAGGTGAGCGGGTAGCTCGGCGTGAAGATGTTCATGTCGCCGATCTTGAGCTCGGGATAGTTCTCGTGCGCGTAGACCACGGCAAGCGCAGAGGCCACGAACTGGTTGTGCATGCCCTGGAAGCGCTCCTGGGGCTTGTCGGGCACTTCGGTAACGGGACCGGAGAAACCCTTGATGGTGCCGGTAGAGAGCACGGCCCCCAGGGGGTTGGCCGCGCCGTTGATCTCGTTGAAGGTGAGCCAGTAGGTGACCTTGTCATGGTAGCGGTCGAAAAGCGTCTTGGCGTAGCGCACGAAGTGGTCGATGCACTCGCGGCCCTCCCAGCCGTTGCACTTCTCGACCAGGGCGTAGGGCATCTCGTAGTGGCTGATGGTGACGAGCGGCTCGATGCCGTACTTCCGGCACTCGTCGAACACCTTGTCGTAGAAGGCCAGGCCCGCCTCGTTGGGCTCGGTCTCCATGCCCGTGGGGAAGATGCGCGTCCAGGCGACGGACAGGCGGTAGACCTTGAAGCCCATCTCGGCGTAAAGGGCGATGTCCTCCTGGTAGTGGTGGTAAAAGTCGGTAGCCTCGCGGCTCGGGTAGAGCGCATCGTCCTCGAACCCGATGGTCACGCGCTTGGGGTGCTCGTGCGAGCCGTTGGTGCAGTGGTCCGAGACGGAAGCGCCCTTGCCGTCAACGTCCCACGCGCCCTCGAACTGGTTCGCAGCCGTAGCGCCGCCCCACAGAAAGCCCTTCGGAAATGCCATGGTCTCCCCTTTCGCTACCGGAGCGCGGGGGCTGGACCCACCCGCGCGCTGTTACCACAGCTCAAGTATGCTGTATCGCCGCGCTCGCATTGAGCTTATCTCTTTCCGCTTTGACCGGACCCCAGGCGGCAACGGCGAGGAGAACGGGTGCAAGGCGTTGCGGGAGACGCAGGCGAGAAGGACACGTGAGCAGCAGGGTGAGCAACCAAGAAGAGCGCGCGAACGGCAGAGTGCGCGGGCGAAAAAAGGCGCACGGGCGGCACCGGCATCCCCGGCGAGAAAAACCGTCCCAGGCCGCCCCGCCCTTCTCGCCTACCCCAGCAGCGCGGCGATGAGCACCGGCACGAGCGCCGAGCACACCACCCCGTTCACCACCGAGAACACCACCGTGCGCTCGTCGGTCACGCGGATCATCACCGGCAAGGTGGTGTCCTCGCTCGTGGCCGCGGCCGCCCCGATGCAGGCGAAGAAGTTGAGCTTGCGCGCGATGACCGGGATCAGGGCGAAGCTCGCGAGCTCGCGCATCAGGTTGGCGAGAAACGCCACCACGCCCATCTGCGCGCCGGCCAGCCCCTCGATGGTGACGCCGGCCAGGCTGTACCACCCCAGCCCGCTCGCCACAGCCATGCCCTCGCGCAGCGCGTCGCCGCACAGGGCGCTCGCCGCCGCGCCGCCGGCAAGCGAGCCGGCCACCACGCCGAGCGGGATGACGAGCATCTTGACGTGGTGCTCGCGCAAGCTGGCGAGAAGCCCGCGGCGCATGCCCACGCTCACCCCCACCGAGCACATCAGCGCGTAAAGCACCGCGTCGGCGCCTGCGGCAAGCGCGGCCGAAAGCATGTTGCCGGGCCACAACGCACCGGCGGCGAGACCCGCCGCCAGCGCGGCGAGCACCGCAAGCGTCATGGGCTCCTCGCGCAGCGCCGAGGCAACGCGGCCGGGCAGCTGCCGCAGGGGCCGGCGGGCAGGCGCGGCCGCCGCCACCGCGCGCCGCGCGCCCAACAGGCGGCTCGTGAGCGCGTAGACCGCCGCAACCGAGGCAGCCGTGGCGCACAGGCAGTAGGCCAGGCTCTGCAAGCCGAACGACCCCAGGTTTTGGAAGAGGACGGGCGTGAGCGCGAGCGTCGAGCCCATGCCGCAGACGAGCAGGCAGGTGCAGGTGGTCTGCACGAGTTCGTTTGCGCGGCGCAGACGCTCGGGCACGACCAGCCGTCCCAGCGCCACGCCGGCGGCCATCGCTATGAGAATGTCCATCAGCGCTCCGTGCGCGGCTCGGGGTTGATCCAGCATTGGGTGACGGGCACTTGGCGCAGGCCGAACTTGCGCTGCAGGCCCTGCGAGGCCGCGTTGTCCAGCGCCACGTGGCAGTACACCTTGCGGCCCTGCGCGCGCAGGCGGTTGATGAGCGCGCCCTCGAGCTCGGAGGCGTAGCCGCGGCGGCGGTGCTCGGGGAAGACCTCGAGCATGCCCATGGAGGCCTCGTCGTGCTCGCCGATGAAGCCCACGAGCTCGCCGGCGGCGTCAAAGCCGCCCAGGATCCAACCGCGGTCCAGGTGATCGTACACATCGGCTTTCTCGATGAGGTGATAGCGCTCGAGAACCACGTCGGCGTGGGCGCGGGAAAGCGGGCGGACGGCAAGGCTGCCGGCAACCGGCACGGGCTCGCCCTTCTCGTACACCCAGATCTGATAGGGGTGCACGGCACCGCCAGGCATGAGATCCTGCGCAAAGCGTGCGTCGGCAAGCGCCACCACCGGCGTGCCCGCCACAGCGGGCGCCATGCGGCGGGCGGCGTCCCTACCCGCCGGCGCGGCGAACAGCGCGCCGGTGCGCGTCACCTCGAGCAGCACGCCGTCCTCGCCCGCGTAGCGCACAGCCATGCGGCCCAGGCGCAGCGGCTCCTCGAGGTACCAGCACATGCCGGGGCAGGCTTCGTCCAGCCGCGCCAGCATCTGCTGCGCCCGCTCAACCGCTTCCGCCCCGCATACCTCTGCGCGCTTGTCCATCTGCCGGCTCCTCTCGCTCTTTTTGCCGGAGCCAAGTATACGCCGGACGAAGCGCGCCCGGCACGAGACGCAGGCGCCGGCGCGCAGAACCCGGCGCGCAGCCAGCGCGCGGGATCCTCGCACCGAACAGCCGCGGGCAGGGCGCCTTACGCCTTGAGAGGCCAGAAGCTGATGCGGGCGCCAGGCGCCTCCACGTTCACGCTCACGCGCTTGGGGTAGATCCGCGTGGTGAAGGCCGCCGCGCCGCCGTTCACGAACACCTCGACGCTCGAGGTGTCCGCCAGCACGCGCACGTCCTCAAGCTCCCCCACCGGCCAGGTGCGCTCGGTGCGCCCGCAGCCGGCCGAGGCGCGGCTCGGGTCGGTGAAGCGCAAGGTGAAGGCCTGTGCGTCCGGGTTGTAGGAAAGCTCCAGCTCGTCGGCCACCAGGGCGTAGAAACCCTGCAGGCGCTGCTCGCCCGGCTGCGGCGCCACCTCCAAATCAAAGAGGCACGCCGGCTCGCCCTCGGCCGAGAAGACGTCGCCCCCCTCGTCAAGCGATCCGCGCAGAGCCTCGACCTCGCGCACGGGCCAGGTGCGCACAGACCCGTCCGCCGCCACGGTCACCTCGCGCGGGACCGTGAGGGCGTGCTGCCAGCCGCGCGCAACCGTGGGGTCGTTGCCGTAGGCGGGCTCGTCGGGGATGCCCATCCAGGCAACGAGGATGCGCCGGCCGTCCTCGGCCTCGAAGCTCTGCGGCGCGTAGAAGTCGAACCCGGCGTCCCAAAGGGAAAAGTCGCCGAAGGCGCAGGGGTGCGCGGCATCCCACACGTCGCCTGCCACCGTGAAGTAGCCTGCCTGGTAGACGTTGAGCGCGTCCCACGGCGCACCGGAAAGCCCCTGCGGCGACACGGAGAGGATCTTCACCGCGGGTGCGGCGGGCAGCTCGAAGTAGTCGGGGCACTCCCACATGAAGCCGAAGCGCTTGGGCGTGCTCACGCGGTTGGCCAGCGTCCAGACGCGCTTGTCGGCCGAGGAGAACACCAGCACCTCGCCGGCGTCGCCGCCCTGGTCGGTGCTCTCGGGCAGGTCCCCGCGCCGGCGCGCGCCCAGCACCATGAGGTAGGGCCCCACGCCCGCCTTCGCGGCGCGCTCGGCCTCGGCGCAGGCAAGGCGCCACACCTTGGGGTCGCGCACGTGCAGGGTGTCGTCAGCGGGGTAGTCGGTGTTGGTGAGCACGACGCGCTTGGTGTCGACCAGGCCGGTTGCCTCGTTGTAGCAGGCGCGTATCACCGCGGCCTCGCGGCCCGTGGTGACGTAGTCGAAGCCGTCACCGTCCTCGCGTTTGACGTTGCCGGTGTAGAACAGCTCGAGGCGGCCGTCCTCAACGAGCGCGGAGCCCGAGTAGGCGCCGTTCACGTCGAAAGGATGGTCGGGGAAAAGCGGCGCGGGCAGGTACTCCCAGCTGAGCAGGTCGCGGCTCACCGCGTGGCCCCAGAGCTTGAGCCCGCCGTCTGCGTTGAAGGGCGCATACTGGAAAAACGCGTGGAACACGCCGTCTTTCTGGCACAGGCCGTTGGGGTCGTTGAGCCAGCCGGTGGGCGGCTGCACGTGAAAGCCCAGCCGGTAGGGGTCGGGCTCGGCGGCGCGGGACGAGGCGGCCGCGCGCTCGGCCGCCTCGGTCAGAAGCTTGAGGTCTTTGCTTGTTGCGTTCATCGGGTTCCCTTCCCAAGGGCGCTCCGGCCGACGCCGGCGGGCCCGTTTTCGTTGTTGTACCCGCGCGGGCTCGCGGACAGCCCCCGCGGGCGCAAGGCGCAGCGGCCTGAGCAACCGCTGCGCCGGGCAACCGGAAGCCTTACGCGTCCTGCTCGTCAGCGTAGAGCACGAACGAGAGGGCGAAGGCGACCGCGAAGGCAACGGCGAACATCACCACGTACTGCACCGGCTGGGACAGGCACAGAAGCAGACCGAAGATGCCCGTGACGCCCGTGCCCGAGGCGGCGAGCCCGGTGAGGGCGCACACCAGCGCGCCGCAGCCGCCGCCGATGCAGCCGGCGATGAAGGGCTTCACGAAACGCAGGTTCACGCCGAAGATGGCCGGCTCGGTGATGCCCATGAGCGCGGAGAGGCCGGAGGGAAGCGCGAGGCCCTTGACCTTGGCGCTCTTGGTCTTGACGGCCACCGCCAGCGCCGCGCCGCCCTGGGCGATGTTGGCCGCGGAGGCAACCGGCAGCCAGTAGGTCACGCCGTACTGGGCGAGCTGGCCCAGGTCGATGGTGGTGTACATCTGGTGGATGCCGGTAACCACGGTGGGCGCGTAGAAGCAGCCGATGATGAAGCTGCCGATGCCGAAGGGCAGGGTCAGCAGCGCCTGGATGACGCCGAGGATGGCGTTCTCAGCCCACACGAAGATGGGGCCCACCAGCACGAGCGTCACGAGCGAGGTCACGAACACCGAGACGAGCGGCGTCACGAACAGGTCGAACATCTCGGGCACGATCTTGTGCAGGCGCTTCTCGATCACCGAGAGGATGAAGACCGCCACCACGATGGGGATGACGTGGCCCTGGTAGCCCACCCACTCGATGTTGTAGAGACCGGGGATGACGCTCACGTACTGGGCAACGCCGTCGGCGGCCACGGTGTTGGCGTTCTGCAGCGCCGGGTTCACCAGCACCATGCCGATAACCGCGCCGAGGTAGGGGTTGGCGCCGAAGGCCTTGGCGGCCGAGAAGCCGATGAGGATCTGCAGGAACGTGAACGACGTGCCGGAGACGAGGTCGGCGATCTTGTAGATGAAGTTGTTGGTGTCGATGGCGATGAAGCCGTTGGTGTTCATGAAGTTGAGCGCGCTCATGATGCCCAGAAGCAGGCCCGAGGCCACGATGGCCGGGATGATGGGCACGAAAACGTCGCCGAGGAGCTTGACGGCGCGCATCAGCGGGTTCTGGTGCGCGGCGGCGGCCTTCTTTGCCTCCTCCTTGGTGGACGCCTCGACGCCCGCCATGGCGATGAACTCGTCGTACACCTTGTTGACGGTGCCCGTGCCAAGGATCACCTGCAGCTGGCCCTGAGCCTCGAAAACGCCCTTGACGCCGTCGACGTTCTCGATCTCCTCCTTCTTGACCTTGCTGTTGTCGGCGATGACCAAGCGCAGGCGCGTGGCGCAATGCGCTGCGGAGGCGATGTTGTCCTTGCCGCCCACGAGGCCGAGGATCTCCTCCGCACACTTCTTATAGTCCATGGATTGTTCTCCTTTCTCCTGGACTATCACCGAAGACCGGCACCCTCCCCTGTGCCTGGGAGACGGCGCTACCTGGGTGCGCCTCGCGTCGTGCTCCGGTGTGATTTCGATTTCATACTGTAATCGTTTTCATGTTTGGCGTAAAGCGTCCGGCCCAAGATTTTTGACCTAAACGGCGGAATTTATTCTGTAAACGGTTTCACATTTTGGTGAGAAAAACACGGCGCACATTTGCATAGAGCGAAAGGGGCTGCCGAAAACGTCGGCAGCCCCTTCTCCAGGCAGCGCCTGGTGGTGGTGCGCGGACGGCGGGGCTCCCCTACTCCATGCCGCCCACCTGGAAGCCCAGCTGCACCTGCGAGGTCACGGGGGCCTTGGCGCCCAGCAGGTCGATGAGCATCTCGGCGCCCTTGATGCCGCTGGTCATGTAGCCGAAGTGCACCGTGGGAATGCCGCCGGTCACCGCGCGGAGCAGCTGGTTGTCGCCAAAGCCGCTCACCAGGGGCCTCTCGTAGGGCACGCCCGCCGCATCCGCCCCGCGGACCAGCTCGTTGACGGCCTCGATGGCACCGGCGGCGATGGTGTCGGTCGCACAGGCGATAACCGCGATGTCGGGCTTGCGCGCAACCAGGTTCATCGCGCCGCGGTAACCCGAGCCCGTGGTGAACGCCCCGCGCTCGACGAGGCTCTTGTCGAGCGAGCGGCCGGCTGCGGCAAGGCCCGCCGCCAGTCCGTCCTCGCGCGCGGCGCCCGCGGCGGCGTCGGCGCGCGTCACGCCGACGTAGCCCACCGCGCCACCCTCGGGCACCCGGCCGGCGAGGTAGCGGCCCATCTCGTAGGCGGCGTGGTAGTCGTCGTGGAACACGCAGCTCGTCTCGGCCACCTTTTGGCCCACCACGACCACCGGCACCTTGGCGTCGGCTAGAAACGCGTGGTGCTCCTCGGTCATGACGGTGCCCGCCAAGATGATCCCGTCCACCGGGTAGCTCTCGAAAAGACGCAGGTAGTCGAGCTCTTTTGCGGGATCGTTGTCGGTGTCGGCCAAAAGCATCTGGTAGCGGCGCTCCGCCAGCACCTGCCCGACGCCGGCCACCACGCGCCCGATGGACTCCGAGCTTATCTTGGGCACCACCACGCCGATGAGCCGGCCGCTCTTGGTCCGGAGCGCCCGGGCCTGCGCCGACGGGCGGTAGCCGGTTTTGTCGATAGCCGCGCGGATGCGCTCGCGCTTCTCTTCCGCCACGTAGCCGCCGTTGAGATAGCGCGACACCGCCGCGCTCGAGACGCCCGCCATCTGGGCGATTTCCTTGATCGTCATGCCGAGATGCTCCCGCACACTCCGAAATCGATTGCAGATACAGCGCTATCCTACCCGAATCGCCCCGCGAAGTCGCGCCCCGGCTCCCTCAAACGGCATATCAGCCGCGGAAGCGGCAGGGCGAGAGGCGCGGTGCGGGGGCGAACACCGGCTGCAGCCCCGGTTGCCCGCGGTTCTGTCACGCAAGCGCACGCATGGATGCGACCTCGCGCCCGCTGCAAGGGTTAACCGCGATCGCGGCAGCTAACGAGAACAACGCGGCCGGCAGTTACCCGCGATTCCGTCACACAACGTTCAGTTTCCCGCGGTTCTGTCCTGCAGCTACGGTTCGGTCGCACTTACGACAGATAGTGAAGACCACGCAGCCGGCAGTTAGCCGCAATCCTGTCACCCAGCGTTTGGCTGGCCGCGTTTTTGTCGTATAGCGGCGATTTAGCCGCAAACATAGCAGCTAACGAGAATCACGCGGGTGGCGGTTGGCCACTGATATGACAGGTAACGGGCAGTTGCCCGCGCTCTTGTCGCATAAGGCTTCAGTTACACGCACTTACGACAGCTAAGGAGCGGTTAGTCGCTCACACCGCAGCCAATTCCCGGAAAACTGGGAATTGGCTGTCGTCGGAGCGGCTAACTGGTTTCCAAACGACAAGATCGCGACCAACCGCCGCGACCTGTACGCACGCCTCCCCTCGCCCGCGCACCCAACCCAGCTCACAGAGCCACACGCTCTTCGCCGGCCCGCACCGCCGCCCGAACGCAGGCTTCAAGGCGGCACCATTGTCGCACGCCCTCGCAACCCTCACCTGCACGCGGGTCTCTCCCCTTGCGTACCCAACTCCGCCGCAGCCCGCGCGCCTGGCCGGACACGCGTCAACACGCGTTTGTAGCAGTCGTGGCGATTAGCCAAAAACTTTCAAGTTAAAGTTTAAGGTGAGCTTTTCGGCTATACTGTCTCCAACGAGCAATCGCTGATTGGATGGTTTCATGCTGGATCACGACGACGCTACGTCACCACGCGCTGTGCGCGCCATCGCGCGCCTCGCCTGCACCGCCGGGCTCACCGCGAGCCTCGTGCTCAGCGGCAGTGCGGTTCTTGCGCCTGCCCAAGCTTGGGCAGCCTCCGCCTCCACCGAGGCTGAGCTCGCCAAGCTCACGCAGCAGATCTCCGAGGCCGAGGCAACCTACCAGGAATCGGTTGCGCAGGCCGACAGCCTGCAGGAGGAGATCAACTCCGTGGCTGACGAGATTCTCGACCTCGAGCAGAACGTCATCCCCGCGCAGCGCGAGCGCGCGGCCGACGCCGCCTCCCAGCTGTACAAGATGCAGTGCAACACCCCCAACCTGGTGTCGCTGCTTCTGCAGGCCGACTCGATGGAGGACTTCATCTCGTCCAGCAAGTACCTCACCGTCATCCAAGACGAGCACACAGCCGAGCTGCAGCGCCTTTCCGAGGTTGAGGACGACCTCAACGCCAAGATGGCCGACCTCAACGCCAAGCAGACCGAGGTAGCGACCGAGCAGCAAAAGGCCTCCGACGCCCTCGCCTCCGTGCAGAGCGCCGCGGCGGAGGTGCAGAAGAAAGCTGACGCCGAGAACGCCGCCGAGGCCCAGGCGGCCGCAGAGGCAGCCCAGCGCGCCGCAGCCGAGCAGGCCGCGCGCGAGCAGGCCGCGGCCGAGCAGCACAGCGCCGCCACCGAAACCGCTCCCTCCGAGCCGTCCGGCTCCTCGCAGAGCAGCTCCAACAGCTCCGGCTCCAACACCTCCAACAACTCCGGCAGCTCAAGCTCCAACCAGGGCGGCTCCAGCTCGGGTTCCAGCTCGTCCAACAGCGGATCGTCGGGCTCCTCCAGCCAGGGTGGCTGGCTCACCGGCAAAGCCTCCTACTACGGTTTGGGCGACGGCCTCATGGGCAGCATGTGCGCCGACGGCTCCCCCGTTACCGAGACCTCCATGGGCATTGCCATGCTCAGCGTGCCGCTGGGCACCAAGGTTGAGATTCGCTACGGCGGCAAGAGCGTCGTGGCCACCGTGCGCGACCGCGGCCCGTACGCCGGCGGCCGCGTGATCGACATGCAGCCCGCCGTGGCGCGAGCACTGGGCTTCATCAGCGTGGGCGTCGACACGGTAAGCTACCGCATCTTGGGCTAGCCCCCATAAGAATCGCACACGTCGCCCCTGCTCTCCTTGCGTAACGCTCGCGGAAGCAGGGGCGTTTTCATGCCTGTCCGCGGCACGGCGCGTCCCCGGCGCCTTCGCCGCTGGGTAGCGGTTTTCGCCGGCGCCGCACCCTTGCCGAGCCATGCAAAAGCGCACCCGCCCTCTACGGCAGGCGCACCCGCACCGCTTTCGCCTCAGATGCGCGCAGGTGCCAACCCGCGCCGCGCGCACGCTCCGCTACCCGATCAGGTTGGCCACCTGGTCGATCTTCTCCAGCACCGTGCACTCGGAGGTAACGTAATCGTCGGCCGGCACCAGGTCGGGGATAAAGGCCACGTCCATTCCCGCCGCGCGGCCCGACTTCGCACCGGTGACGGAGTCCTCAACCACCAAGCACGCCTCGGGAGCGCACTTGAGCTTCTTGGCGGCCGCGAGGTAGATGTCCGGCGCCGGCTTACCATTGGCGATGTCGCCGCCGCCCACCAGCGCGTCGAAGTACGAGAAGATCCCTGCGCGCCTGAGGTTCTCCTCCACGAACGGGCGCTGCGAAGAGGACGCCACCGCCAGCTTGAGCCCGCGCGATTTGAGCGCCGTGAGCAGGCCCGGCAGGTCGTCGCCCTTGAGCGGCACCGGCTGGCTCGCGCGCATCTTGCGCCAGGCGCGACCGTGCTCGCTCATCATCTGGTCCACGGTAGGCTGGCCCGGGCCGTCAACCTGGCCGGCAAGGCCCTCGCGCAAGATCTCGGCCGCCCGCGGCACCGCCGACCCCGTGAAGCGCAGGATCAGCTCGCCGGGCACATGCACCCCGTACACGCGCTCAACCTCTTCCCACGCCTCGAACGACATACGCTCCGTGTCGAACAGCGTCCCGTCCATATCAAACAGAACCGCCTGGTAGGCCTTAGCCATGGTGCCTCCTCACTTGCGTCGAGCCGTACTGCAAAGAAGAGCTGCGCCGCGCAGGCACGCGCCCAGCGACACAGCGCTTCTCTGTAATGTGTAGTAGTACCCAGCAGCCAACAGTTCCTGCACCCTCCTCGCCGAACGGCCGCTCAGCGGCGCCAACGGCAAGCTACCTGACGAATTTAGGGGCAAGGCGACCGCTCGGCGGCGCTTAGGCACCATCGGCGCGGCGCCTAAGCGCGGGGTACGCAGCCGCAACACCCGCACTCGCACGCAGGCCACCCACCCCCGCGCCCGCGGCCGCGTCGGGCGGCCGTCCCCGCGCCCGGAGCGGCCCCTACGCCAGCGCCTGCTCGCGCCACACGCCGGCTACCTCGCCGGCCAGGGTGATGGTGCCGCACGCCACAAACGGCTCCCCCGCCGCACGCAGGGCCGCCACCGCCTCGGGCACGCTCGCGTACACCGCCGCGGGCTCGAGGCCGCGCTCGCGCAGCAGCTCGGCAGCCTCCTGCGCAGGCAGGGCGCGCACCGCCGCCGTCTGCGTTGCCACCGCGCGCGGGAACGCGCGGGCGAGAAGGTCGGCGATGCCGGCCACGTCCTTGTCGGCCAGCACGGCAAACAGAAGCGTCGGGCGCTTCTCCACCGCCGGCGCCACCTCGTCCAAGCAGCTTGTGAACGTCTCGACCGACTGGGGATTGTGGCACGCGTCGATCATCGCCAGAGGGTCGCGTGAGAGCACCTGGAAGCGCCCGGGCACCGGCGTGGCGGCAAGGCTCTCCTGCAGGCGCGCGGCGTCCAGCGCGCGGCCCAGGTACTGCTCGGCCAGCGCCACGGCGCACGCGGCGTTCTGCGCCTGGTACGCCGGCTGCACCAGCGCGAGCTCGTAGGCGCCGTGCACGCCGCGCGCCGTAAAGCGCACCGCGTCGCCCAAGGCCGCCGGGCGGGCGAGAACCTCGTGCCCCGAGCAGAACGGCTCCACCCCGGCCTCGGCGCAGCGGGCGCGCATGACGACCTCCACGCTCGGCTCGTGGGTGCCCTCGCCCAGCACCACGCGGCGGCCGGGCTTGATGATGGCGGCCTTCTCGGCTGCGATCTCAGCGAGCGTGTTGCCCAGGATCTTCATGTGGTCGAGCCCGATGCCGGTCACGCCCACCACGCACGGGTTGGCCGCGCTTGTGGCGTCCCAGCGCCCGCCGAGCCCCACCTCCAGCACGGCCACGTCCACCCGGGCGCGGGCGGCGATGCAAAACGCCGCCACCGTGAGCACGTCGAAGGCGCTTATCGTGTAGGCGGGCTCGACAGCCGCGGCGCGGCGCTCGTTCACCCGGCGGCCGGCCTCCCCTGCCGCCGCAACGCCCCAGGCAAAGAGCTCGTCGGACACCGGATCGCCGTCGATCTCGATGCGCTCGTTGAAGCGCACGAGCTGCGGGCTGGTGTAGAGCATGCAGGAAAGCCCCTCGCCGCGCAGGATCCCCGCGCAGAAGCGCACCGTGGAGGTCTTGCCGTTGGTGCCGGCCACCTGGATGCAGTCGTAGGCGGCGTCCGGGCGCCCCAGCTCGTCGAGAAGCGCCACCACCACCTCGAGCAGGGGGCCCTCGGTGCTGCCCATGAAGCCCGTGTCCGATGCGACGGCCAGCGCCTGCTCGTACGAGAGCGCCGGCACTGCGAACGGCACGGCGTAAGCGGGTTTGTCCATATCAGTCAGTCAGCTCCCACACACGGGCGGGGCAGCCTCCCGACCACCCCGCCCGTAAGACGAAATGTGCTAAATTAAGCCCGGCCTAGATTGGCGCAGCTAGTTGAAATCGGCCAGCTGCGCGCGCAGGCGCTCGAGGTCGGATGCGAGCTCGGCGGCGCGCTCGCGCTTGGCCGCCACCACCTCGGGCGCCGCCTTGGCGATGAAGCCCTCGTTGGCGAGGGTGCGCTCGGCGCCGGCCAGCTCCTTCTCGGCCTTGGCGATGGCCTTCTCCACGCGGGCGCGCTCGGCAGCGAAATCCACCAAATCACCCACCACCACGAAGGCGTCGAAGTCCGGCCCGGCCAGGGCGATGGAGCCCGCAGGCTTTGCCACCGCGTCCTCAACGTCAACGGCAAGCTCGCTCACGTTGGCCGTGCCGCGGATGAACTCGCCCATCGAGCCGATGGCGCGCGCCGCCTCGTCGTTGTGGGCGCGCACGGCCACCGCCAGCGCCTCCTTGGGGCTGATGCGGTAGCGGGCGCGCGTGGAGCGCACGTCGGTCACCACGGCGCAAGCCAGCTCGAAGGACTTCTCGCCCGTCTCGTCAACAAAGCGGGCGTAGTCCTCCGGACGCGGCCAGGCGGCCACCATCAGCGCCTCGGCACGCGCGGCCTCGCCGGTGTCGGGGTCGACGTCGAGCCAGCTGGCGGGCATGTTGTCCCAGATGGCCTCGGTCACAAACGGCATCAGCGGGTGCATCAGGCGCAGCGCCGTGTCCAGCACGAAGATGAGGTTGCGCTGGGCCTGGAGCCGCTCACCGGGCTCGCGCAGGCGCGACTTGGTGACCTCGACGTACCAGTCGCACACCTCGTTCCAGAAGAAGGTCTGGATGGTGCGCGCCACCTCGCCGAAGGTGTAGCTCTGGATGCCCTCCGTCACGGCGGCCACGGTCTTGGCCAGGCGGCTCATCATCCAGGCGTCGGCGGGCGTCTCAACGCGCGGCTCTCCGGGGGTGTAGCCCTCCATGTTCATGAGAAGGAAGCGGCTCGCGTTCCAGATCTTGGTCACGAAGGCGCGCGCCTGCTCGGTGCGGGGGCTGCCCAGAAACTCGCGCGTCTTGGGGTCGATGTCGGCGTCGAACTTCACGTCCTGGTTGGCCGTGAACAGGCTCAGCAGGTTGAAGCGCATGGCGTCGGCGCCATAGCGGTCCATGAGCACCATCGGGTCGACGCCGTTGCCCTTGGACTTGCTCATGCGGCTGCCGTCCTTGGCCAGGATCGTGGGGTAGATAACCACGTCGCGGAAGGGCACCTCGTGCAGGAAGTACTCCGAGCTCATGACCATGCGCGCCACCCACAGCGCGATGATGTCGCGCGCGGTGACAAGCGCCGTGGTGGGGTGATGGCCCTCAAGCTCCTCGGGGTGCTGCGGCCAGCCCTGCGTGGCGAAGGTCCACAGCTGGCTGGAGAACCAGGTGTCCAGCACGTTCTCGTCCTGGTGCACGTGGTGGCCGCCGCACTTGGGGCACACGTGCGCGTCCTCCATGAGCGCGTCCTCCCAGCCGCAGTCCTCGCAGTAGAACACCGGGATGCGGTGGCCCCACCACAGCTGGCGCGAGATGCACCAGTCTTTGAGGTTCTCCATCCACGTGAGGTAGCTCTGCTTCCAGCGCTCGGCGTTGAAGCGCACCTTGCCCGAGGTCACCGCCTCGATGGCCGGGCCCTTCAGCTTGTCGACCGCCACGAACCACTGCTCGGAGAGCCACGGCTCCAGCGTGGTGTCGCAGCGGTAGCAGTGCATGACGGAGTGGTCGTGGTCCTCGATGTGGTCGAGAAGGCCGTGCTCCTCGAACCACGCCACCACGGCCTCGCGGCACTCGTCGCGCGTCATGCCGGAGAACGCGCCGTAGCCCGGCACCACCACGGCATGCTCGTCGAAGATGTTGATCTTCTCAAGGCCGTGCGCCTCGCCCATGGCGTAGTCGTTGGGGTCGTGGGCGGGGGTCACCTTCACGAAGCCCGAGCCGAAACCGGCGTCCACGTGCCAGTCCTCGAAGATGGGGATCTCGCGGTTCACGATGGGCAGCATCACGGTCTTGCCCACGAACGCCGCCTTCTCGGGGTCCTTCGGCGAGACGGCCACGCCGGTGTCGCCGAGCATGGTCTCGGGGCGCGTGGTGGCCACCACGATGTAGTCTTGGCCGTTCACCGGCTCGGTGAGCGGGTAGCGCAGGTGCCACAGGTGTCCGTGCTCCTCGTGGTACTCGGCCTCGTCGTCCGAGATGGCCGTGGTGCAGCTGGGGCACCAGTTCACGATGCGCTTGCCGCGGTAGATGAGCCCGTCGTGGTACCAGTCGCAGAAGACCTTGCGCACCGCCTCGGCGTAGTCGTCGTCCATGGTGAAGCGCTCGCCCTCGAAGTCGACCGAGCAGCCCATGCGGCGGATCTGGTTCTGGATGATGCCGCCGTACTCGTGCGTCCAGTCCCAGCAGGCGTCGATGAACTTCTCGCGCCCCATCTCAAGGCGGTTCTTGCCCTCCTCCTTGAGTTTCTTGTCCACCTTGGTCTGGGTGGCGATGCCGGCGTGGTCGGTTCCCAGGATCCAGCGCGTGGACTTGCCGGCCATGCGCGCCTGGCGCACGATGGCGTCCTGGATGGAGTCGTCGAGCGCGTGTCCCATGTGCAGCATGCCGGTGACGTTGGGCGGCGGGATGGTGACCGTGCAGTCGCCCACGCCGGGGCGACGCCGGTAATAGCCGCCGTCGAGCCACTTCTCAAGGATCGCAGGCTCGGTTGCCTGCGGGTCATATGTCTTGGGCATCTCTTCCATGAGGAGATCCTTCCCTTGGGCGAATATACAAGCTACGAGCATAGCACAGCAAAAGGCCCGCTGCTGAGCGGGCCTTTCGACGCAATGCGTTAGAAGCAAACGGCCGTGTTTACGCGGCGAGCACGCGCCTTGGCTGCTCGGTGCCCTCGACGGCGGCCTTGGTCACCACGACCTCGGCCACGCCCTGCTCACTCGGCAGGTCGAACATCGTCTGCTGCAGCACGTCCTCGCAGATGGAGCGCAGGCCGCGGGCGCCGGTCTTGCGCGCGATGGCCTTCTGGGCGATGGCGCGCAGGGCGTCCTCCTCAAAGGTGAGGCGGCAGCCCTCGAGCTCGAACATGCGCTGGTACTGCTTCACGATGGCGTTCTTGGGCTCGGTCAGGATCGTCACCAAGTCGTCCTCGGTCAAGGCGCGCGTCTCGGTGATGATGGGCGTGCGGCCCACGAACTCCGGGATCATGCCGAAGGTGTGCAGGTCCTGCGGAAGCACCTGGCTGAGCAGCTCGTTCTCGTCAGCCGAGAGGGGGCCGGCGATCTCGGAGTTGAAGCCCACCCCCTTGTTGCCCACGCGGTCGGCCACGATCTTGTCGAGCCCCACGAAGGCGCCGCCGCAGATGAACAGGATGTTGGTGGTGTCAATGGAGATGGTCTCCTGCTGGGGGTGCTTGCGGCCGCCCTGCGGGGGAACCTGCGCCACCGTTCCCTCGAGGATCTTGAGCAGCGCCTGCTGCACGCCCTCGCCGGAGACGTCGCGCGTGATCGAGAGGTTCTCGGCCTTGCGGGCGATCTTGTCGATCTCGTCCACGTAGACGATGCCGATCTGCGCGCGGTCGATGTCGCCGTCAGCCGCGGTGATGAGCTTGAGCAGGATGTTCTCCACGTCCTCGCCCACGTAGCCGCTCTCGGTGAGCGCGGTGGCGTCGGCGATGGCGAACGGCACCTCGAGGATGCGCGCGAGCGTCTGGGCCAGAAGCGTCTTGCCCGTGCCGGTGGGGCCGAGCAAAAGGATGTTGCTCTTGGCGAGCTCCACCTCGTCGTCGCTGGCGTCCACGCCCAAAAGCACGCGCCGGTAGTGGTTGTACACCGCCACGCTCATGGCGCGCTTGGCGTCCTCCTGGCCCATCACGTACTGCGACAGCTCGTCGTAGATCTCGTGCGGGGTGGGCACGCGGGTGATGATGCTCGCGGCCTTGGCGCGCGCGTCGTGCTCGGCGCGGCGCTTGTCCTCGCGCTGCCGCGCCTTGCCCTCATCGCCCTGCGCAGGGTCGGCGGGCTGCTGGAGCTGCGCGGCCAGGGCGGCCAGCTGCTGCGGGGAGAGGAAATCCTGCGCCAGCGACTCCTCCAGGATGCTCGCGCACTCGGCCACGCACTCGTCGCAGATGAAGATGTTGCCGTTGCCGCGCACGAGCTTGCGCACCTGGTCGCGGGTCTTACCGCAAAACGCGCAGCGCACCTCGCCCGGGTCGTAGTAATCCGAGAAGTCCTGGTAGCCGTCGCGCGGGTAGTCGGGGTAATCGGCCATTAGCTGTTCTCCTTGCCCGCGTCGCGCGCGGTCATGATGCGGTCGACGATGCCGTAGGCGAGCGTCTCCTCAGCGGTCATGTAGTGGTCGCGCTCGGTGTCGGCCTGGACCTTCTCGATGGGCTGGCCGGTGCAGTCGGCCAGGATGCCGTTCAGCGTGGCGCGGTTGCGGCGGATCTCGTCGGCCACGATCTCGATCTCGGTCTGCTGGCCCTGCACGCCGCCGGACGGCTGGTGGATCATGCACATGGAGTGCGGCAGGCAGAAGCGCTTGCCCTTGGCGCCCGCGGCGAGAAGCACCGCGGCCATGGAGGCGGCCATGCCCACGCAGATGGTGGAGACGTCGGGCTTGATGAAGTTCATGGTGTCGAGAATGGCCATGCCGGAGTATACCTCGCCGCCGGGCGAGTTGATGTACAGCGAGATGTCCTTCTCGGAATCCTGGCTCTCCAGATGCAGAAGCTGCGCGATCACGAGATTGGCCGTAACGGAGTTGATCTCCTCGCCCAAGAAGACGATGCGGTCGTTGAGCAGGCGCGAGTAGATGTCGTAGCTGCGCTCGCCGCGGGGGGTTTGCTCGATAACGTACGGAACGAGGGCGGCGGTGCTGCGCTGGATCATAGGTTCTCCCTCTCTTTCTTGCCAGACAAAATACGGTGCAGACGCGCCTTGGCCGGCAGCGGCTGCACCGTACGGACTGTACCCATTGTGTGACGCGGCTAACCGAGAGGTGCCGCGCGGGCGCTCAGCGCGAAGCGGAGGGCGGCCTTACTCGGCCTGGGCCTCCTCGGCGCGCTTGGCGTACTCGTCAACCTCGGTCACCTGGGCGTTGTCAACGAGCCACTCAACGGCCTTGCCGCGCTTGATGGAGTCGCGCACGGCCGGGATGCGGCCCTCGGCGGCGAACTGCTTCTTAGAGGCCTCGACGTCCTTCACGCCGGCGTCAGCGAACTCCTTGTCAACGTCCTCGTCGGACACCTGGATGTCCAGGTGACGGGCCAGGGCGTCGAGCGCCAGGGACTCGCGGGCAACGTCGTCGGCCTGACGGTGCAGGTCCTCGATGAACTGATTGGAGTTGATGCCGGAGGCCTGCAGCCAGCCGTCGAGCGTCATGCCCTGGGCGGCCAGGTTGGACAGGAAGTTCTGGCCCAGCTCCTGGAAGACGGACTGCGCGTAGTCCTCGTCGACCTCCTCGAGCTCCAAGCGCTTGGCAAGCTCGGCCACGGCGCGGTTCTCCTTGAGCTGCGGGAGCTTGCCCTTCTTGTCAGCCTCGACCTCGATCTTGATGGCGTCGCGCATGGCGGCAACGTCGTCGAAGCCGAAGGACTCCTTGGCGAACTCGTCAGTGAGCTCGGGCACGTTGCGGGTGCGGATGGAGGTGACGGTCACCTTGACGGCGGCCTCGGGGGCCTCCTCGCCCTCGGGGGTCTCGGGCGTCCAGGAGATCTCCTTGGTCTCGCCCTTCTTCATGCCCACGAGCGCCTCGTCAACGGGCTTGGGCAGGTTGCCGGAGCCCACGGAGATCATGCGGCCCTTGTTGGCCAGCGCCTCGGCGTTCTTCACGTTCTCGATCTCGGCGTTCACGATGTCGCCGTTCTCGACGCCGCGGTCATCCTCGACCTCGTCGAAGGTGGTGTGGTAGCCCATGAGCATGTCGACCTGGGCGTTGATCTCGGCCTCGGTGGCCTCGGCCGGGGGCATCTCGATCGCAACGGGATCGTAGGAGCTGAGCTCGGCGGTGGGGCGGAGCTTGTACTCCATCTGGAAGGTGTAGTCCTCGCCGTCCTTGACGATCTGGACGTCCTTCACGTCACCGTTCTTGACCGGGACGATGTCCAGCTCGTTCAGGACCAGGGGCTCGTTTTTGTCGAGCAGCTCGTTGGTGGCCTGGCCGAGCACGAACTCCTTGCCGAGCGCGGCGTCGATAACCGGGCGCGGGGCGCGGCCCTTGCGGAAGCCCTGGAAGCGATACTTGGAGGCGGCCTCCTTGTACGCCTTCTTGATGGCAGCGTCGACGTCTGCGGCGGGAATGGTCACCGTGGCGGTGAGCTTGCTGTCCTGGACGTCAGAAGCGGTGATGTTCAACGTTCCTCCTCATTGTGCGGCACGGCGCGGATGCGCCGTGATGACCCTGAGCAGCGCTGGCGCTGGGGTGGCCGGCACGGCTGCAGCATGGCTGTGGTGCGGGCGAAAGGACTCGAACCTTCACGGGAATCCCGCCAGGACCTAAACCTGGTGCGTCTACCAATTCCGCCACGCCCGCATACTGGCCATAGCTTGTAAATCATAGCAAAAACCCGCGCGAATGCACGGGAAAAGCACGTGGTTGGCGAAGCATCACAAAAAAGAACGCCGCAGCTGCTTCGCCATAGCATCCGGGCGCTCTAAAGGGAGGTGGTACCGGTGTCCTCCGGCACCATGGTTAGCCTACCCGCTTTGCGTGAAACGGCGGAGCGTCTGCGCAGACGTCCACACCGTTTTCGCGGATCCTGCACGAAACGTGCACGAACGCGTTTCAGCACACCTGAAGGCTTCTCATTTTCAGTTTTATTTAAGGCGATCTGACACATTTCCAACACCTCGCACATCGACCGTTTCCGCTTATGCCAACCAGGTCGCTCGCAGCACACAAGCGTGCTAGGCTCCAGACATGAAGTGCTTTGTTGCGTCACACACCACCGCCCTCCGCGCCATCCGCTTCACCCGGCGCCGGTTCTACCTCCTGCCGTGGCGCGAGGTCGAGGCCGCCGAGCAGCAGGACGCTCTCCGCGCTTGCTCTGCCGGCGCGCGCACGCTGGACTGGGATCTCCTCGCATGCAGCGGCCTGGTCGGTGACGACGCCCCGGCGGCGCATGCGCTGGTTGCGGCCGCCGGCAAGCGGAGGAGGAGCTCCCGCGTCTGTTGCCACGTCGCCCCCGCGTCGCTCCCCTCGCGCTCGCTGCTTCACGTGCGCGCCGACCTCTACACCGCCTCGCCGGCGCTTTGCTGCCTGCAGTTTGCCGAGGCGCACTCGCTGATCCAAACGCTCGCCTTGGTCATGGAGCTGTGCGGCACGTTCACCATGTTTGAAGCGCCCAGGGACAAGGCAGAAAAGGAAGAGGGCGGCTACTGCGAGGCAGAGCAGGCCCTTACGCTCAACAAGCTCAACGCCTATCTTGCCCGTGTTGCAAAGACGCGCGGCACCGCGAAGACCCGCCGCGCGTTGCGCTACGCGCTCGAGGGCGCGCGCTCCCCCATGGAAGCTATCATGGCGGCTCAGTACCATCTGCCGTTCTCGCTCGGGGGATTCGGGTGCCGCACCATGTGGCTCAACCATCGGCTCCCCTTTACGCGGCGGGCGCAGGCGGCATCGGGCATGCCCTACGCCGTATGCGACGCCTACCTCCCCGCCGCGCGCATCGACCTCGAGTACAACAGCGGGCATCACGACGGTCGCGGCGCGCGGCTGCACGACGAGAGGCGCTCGGCGGGAATGAGCGCGCTGGACGTTCAGACCATCGTCATCAACGGCGAGCAGCTGAGGAACGTCGAGGCGCTCGAGGCGATTGCGCAGACGATTTACCGACGTGCAGGCAAACGCTTTCAGAACCGCACAAAAGGCTCCGCCGTAAAACAGCTTGCCCTGCTAAACGAGCTGCGCGTGTGTTTCGGCCTCAAACCGTGCTAGGCGCGCTTGAGGCATCGCGTATTTGTGCAAATATTCGAGCTATGGACGATTCGATAACGTGTTGAAAAAACGATGTCGCTCAGAACGTCTCTTTTATGCATTCGGTCTATTGTTTTACCAGATAATTAGCGTTTTTTATTCATTTTGATCAAGGCGCTCATTTTGCTGAACTTCAGAATCGTTCATAACTCGAATATTTGCACACAAGGGTTGCGCACAGGCCCGCCCCAAGCGACGGCGAGCGGGTTTCAGCAGACGCCAACCGCCTCGCCAAGGTAAAACGGGTCAGACGCGGCGCAAAAAAGGGCATGGCCTTGTCGGCCATGCCCAAGCAGCTACCGAGAGTGCGGAGGGGCGATGGTGCGTGTCCGCGCTGCCGTGACGCCCGCTCGGCAGCGCTGGGCAAACGCTGCGCACATACCCCTTACGCGCAGGCACGTATCAAAGTGGCGCGGCCGGATCAGCCCTCCTCGCCGAAGAGGGCCTTTTCCGGCGTGATCGGCAGCGTGCGCACGTAGTGGCCGGTAGCGTGAGCCACGGCGCTGGCGATGGCCGGGCTCGGTGTGTTGATGACCACCTCGCCGATGGACTTGGCGCCCAGGGGCCCCGTCTTCTCATAGCTCGGCACGAAGTCCACGCGCACCGACGGCACGTCTTGGCGGCACGGCAGCTTGTAGCTCATGAACGAGCGCGTGCGCATGCGGCCGCGCTCGTCATACTGCACGTCCTCGGTGAGCGCCATGCCGATGCCTTGGACGATGCCGCCCTCGGCCTGCACGCGCGCCAGGTTGGTGTTCACCACCGTGCCGCAGTCAACCACGCCCACGTAATCCACCACGTCGACCTTGCCGGTGGCCTTGTCAACGTCAACCTCGGCGATGCCGGCCATGAACGGCGGCGGCGAGAACTCCGACCACTGCGCGGCGTGCGCCGTGAGGGCGTCGCCCCGCCCGCCCGAGACGCACTTGTTGGCGAAGGCCGCAAGCGCCATCTCGTGCGCGGGGGCAGCCTCGGCGTCCACCGTGCCGTCCGCGCGCACGGCCGGCACGAAGACGCGCTCGCCGTCGAAGCGCACGTCGGCCGCGTCGACCCCCCACCAGCCCGCAGCCGTCTCGGCCATCTGGCCGCGCAGCTGCTCGGCGGCCTTCAGCGTGGCCGCGCCGGTGATGTAGGTGGTCGAGCTCGCGTAGGAACCGGTGTCGTAGGGGCTCACGTCGGTGTCGACGCCGTGCACCACCACGCGCTCCACCGGGCACTCGAGCGCCTCGGCCGCAAACTGCGCCAGGATCGTGTCGCAGCCGGTGCCCATGTCGGTGGCGCCGATGGACAGCACGTAAAAGCCGCCCTCCTCTAGGCGCAGGTCCACGCTGCCGATGTCCACGTTCAGGATGCACGAGCCCTGCATGGCCAGCGACACCCCCAGCGCGCGCACCTTGTCGCCCATGTCGCGCACGAGCGGCTTCTCGTTCCAGCCGATCATCTCCTGCGCGCGGCGCAGGCAGCGCTCGAGCGTGGTGGAGTAGAGCACCTGGTTGTCGTACTGGGGCATGAGCTCGCCCTCGCGCGTGAGGTTGCGCACGCGCAGCTCGCACGGGTCCATGGCGAGCGTGTCGGCCAGCTCGTTCACGGCGCTCTCCAGCGCAAAAAGACCCTGCGTGGCGCCGTAGCCGCGGTAAGCGCCGGCCGGCATGGTGTTGGTGTAGACTACGGTGAACGCAAAGCGCGTGGCCAGCGCCCGCCCGTACAGCGGCAAGGACTTGTGGCCCGACAGCCCCACCGTGGTAGGCCCGTGCTCGCCGTAGGCACCGGTGTTCGAAAGCGTGTCCAAGTCGATCGCCACGATGGTGCCGTCGCGCTTGGCGCCCAGGCGCACGTGCATCTGCATCTCGTGACGCGAGTTAGAGGCCGTCATGGTCTCCTCGCGCGTGTAGACCACCTTCACCGGGCGGCCCAGACGCTGCGCCGCGAAGGCCACGAAGGTCTCGGCGCAGCCGGTCTGTTTGGCGCCGAAGCCGCCGCCGATGCGGGGCTTGACCACGCGCACCTGCGAGGGCGCGATCTCGAGCGCCGTGGCGATCTGGCGACGGATGTGGAAGGGCACCTGCGTGGACGAGACGCACACGATGCGCCCGTGCACGTCGACGTAGGCGTACGACTGGAACGTCTCCATCATGGCCTGGGCGCACGCCTTGGTGTGGTACGTGCGGTCGATAACAACCTCGGCCTGGGCAAACGCCGCGTCAAGGTCGCCTGAGGCGCTGCCGCCCTGGGCGCAGATGTTGCGCAGGCGCTCGTTGTTGATCCAGCCGGCCTTGACCTCGTAACCCTCCTCGCCGTGCACCACCACCGGGTTGTCCTTGGCCTGCGTGAAGTCGAGAACCGCCGGCAGGACCTCGTAGTCGACGCGGATGAGGCGCAACGCGCGCTCGGCGGCGCGCTTGGTCTCGGCCACCACGAAGGCCACCTCGTCGCCCACGTAGCGCACGACCTCGTCCAGGATGAGGCGATCGTAGGGCGAGGCCTCGGGGTTCGACTGGCCGGCCAGGGTGAAGCGGGTGTGCGGCACGTCCTCGTGCGTGAAGACGGCGACCACGCCGGGCACGCGCAGGGCGCGGGCGGTGTCGATGGCGCGGATGCGCGCATGGGCGTGCGGCGAGCGCAGGATCTTCATCACAAGCGCGTCGGACGGCGCCAGGTCGTCGGTGTACAGGGGCTTGCCCGCGAGCAGGGCGTAGGCGTCCTTCTTCACCACCGGGTGCGAGACCTGCGCAAGCTCCGGGGTGATCTGCTGGGCGAGCTCGAAGGAGGACGTCGCCGGCCAGGCCTCGTTGGCGTAGGCGTGCGCGGCGGCGGGCTTGGTGAGCGGCGCGCGCGAGCAGACGGGCGCGCTGTGCTTGTCGTTAGCGCTCATGGGTGGGCACCTCCTTTGCGGGGGCGACCGGAACGGGAGCAGGCCGGGCGGCGGTGCCGGCGGCGGCAGGGCCCGAAGCGCCCGCGGCACCGGGCCAGGCGCCCGGGTCGGGACAGCCAAGATAGCGCTTGATGGCGCGCATCTGGCTCATGTAGCCCGTGCAGCGGCAGAGGTTGCCGGCCAAGAAGCGGCGGATCTCCTCGTCTGCGGGCACGCGGCCGGCAAGCTCGCGCTCGAAGGCGAGCACGTTCATCACCAGGCCGGGCGAGCAGAAGCCGCACTGCTCGGCGCCCTGCTCGGCAAGGCAGCGGGCCAAGCGGGCGGACTGATCCTGCAGGCCCTCCAGCGTGGTCACAGAGCGACCGTCCGCGCGCACGGCGAGCACCGCGCAGGAAAGCACCGGCGCGTCGTCGAGCCACACGGTGCACAGGCCGCAGTTGGTGGTCTCGCAGCCGCACTTCACGCTCTTGCAGCCGTGGGCGCGCAGAAACTCGTACAGGGTGGTGTCGGGCGTCACGTCGTCGGTAACGGGCGCGCCGTTAAGGGTCACGGTTACGTTCACAGGCTCTCCCCCTTCGCAGCCGCGGCGGAAGCCGCCTTTTCAATGGCGCGGCGCACGAGCACGCCGGCCACGTGGCGGCGGTAGCGCTCGCTCGCCCACATGTTGCCCGAGAACGGCAGCGCCTGCGCGGCTGCGCAGGCAGCGTCGACCTCGGCGGGCGCGGGCTGTGGGGAAAGAGCTCCACCCGTCACCAGGCGCGGTCGGCCGGGGCGCGCGCCCACGGCCACGCGCCAGGCGCCCGCCTCGCCGCACACGGCGCAGGTGCTCAGCACCGGGAAGTCGGTCGACTGATTGCGCACGGCCTGGTAGGAGGCCGCAACGGGGCCCGCCGGCACCACCACGTGGGTGAGCACGTCGCGCACGCGGCCCGGCTGGGCGAGGAAGGCCTCCAGCGGCAGGCGCCCCGCGCCGACAAGCTCCACGTGGGCGCCCAGCGCAAGCAGCGCGCAGCACACGTCCGAGAAGCCGAAGCGCCCGGCGACGCTGCCGCCCACGGTGGCGACGTTGCGAAACTGCACGCCCACGATGTCGCGCACCGCGCGGGCGAGAAGCCCGTCGGTGGCGGCTGCGAGGCGCTGGTCGGTCTCGACCCGGCGCAGGGTCACGTACGCGCCCAGGCGCAGCGCACGGCCGAACACCGGGTCGTCCGCGACCTCCTCGATAGCGTCGAGGCCAAGGCCGGCCAAGTCGATGGCCACGGGGATCGTGCCGGACCCCAGCCTGAGCCAAGCGCCGCCGCCGAGCACGCAGGCGCGCCGGTTTTTCTGCACGAGCTCGTACGCCTCTCGCACGCTGCCCGCGCGCACGTACCTTCCAATGGAAAGCATCTTCCCTCCCCGGTGGATAGCTTGCATGCTTCCAGTGTATAGGGTGGGCGCGCGGGCGCAAAGGGTCGCACGCCGCCGCGCACGAAAAAGGTGGGGCGAGCGGGCCGTATGGCAACAGCGGCCTTCGGCGCCGAGGCGCCGCCAGGGGATCTGCGGCATGAAAAAGGGGCCGCAGCGTGCGCTGCGACCCTCTCGGCCTAGCTTGGAAATCCGGCGTACCGAACGCCGGGCATTTTTAAAGCGCTAGCACACGCCCTGGGCCATCATGGCGTCGGCCACCTTCAGGAAGCCGGCGATGTTGGCGCCCATCACGAAGTTGCCCTCGTGGCCGTAGGTGCGGGCGGTGTCGTCCACGTTGTGGAACATGCCGCGCATGAGCTCCTCGAGCTTGCCGTCGACCTCCTCGAACGTCCACGAGAGGTGCTCGGCGTTCTGGCTCATCTCCAGGCCGGACACCAGCACGCCGCCGGCGTTGGCCGCCTTGCCGGGCATGAAGGCAACGCCGTGCTCCATAAGGTAGGCGGTGGCGTCAAGCGTGGTGGGCATGTTGGCGCCCTCGCCCACGACCTTGCAGCCGTTGGCCACGAGCGCCTCGGCGTCCTCGAGCGTCAACGTGTTCTCGCGGGCGCAGGGCAGCGCGATGTCGCAGGGAAGCTGCCACACGCCGCGGCCGTCCTCGGCGTGCCACGTGGCGCCGGGTCGCGCGTCAACGTACAGAGCCAGGCTCACGCCCTTGTCGTGACCGGAGCGCTTCTTGTTGTAGATGTCCTCGAGCACCTGGTAGTCGATGCCCTCGGGATCCTCGACCCAGCCCTTGGTGTCGGAGCAGGCAACGACGGTGCCACCGAGCTCGGCCACCTTCTGGATGGCGTAGATGGCCACGTTGCCCGAGCCGTGCACGACGACCTTCTTGCCCTCGAAGGAGTCGCCGCGGCTCTTGAGGTACTCGTCCACGAAGTACACCAGGCCGTAGCCGGTGGCCTCGGTGCGCGCCAGCGAGCCGCCGAAGGTGAGGCCCTTGCCGGTGAGCACGCCCGACCACTCGTTGCGCAGGCGCTTGTACTGGCCGAACAGGTAGCCGATCTCGCGGCCGCCCACGCCCAGGTCGCCGGCCGGCACGTCGGTGTTGGGGCCGATGTGGCGCGAGAGCTCGGTCATGAAGCTCTGGCAGAACGCCATGATCTCGCGGTTGGACTTGCCCTTGGGGTCGAAGTCCGAGCCGCCCTTGCCGCCGCCCATGGGCAGGGTGGTCAGCGCGTTCTTGAAGATCTGCTCGAAGCCCAAGAACTTGAGCATGCCCAGCGTCACCGTGGGGTTGAAGCGCAGGCCGCCCTTGTACGGGCCGATGGCGCTGTTGAACTCCACGCGGTAGCCGCGGTTGACCTGCACCTTGCCCTCGTCGTCGGTCCACGGCACGCGGAACATCACCACGCGCTCCGGCTCGACCAGGCGCTCGAGCAGCGAGGCCTCCTGGTACTCGGGATGCGCCTCGACGGCGGGCTCGATGGTCTCGAGCACCTCGGTCGCGGCCTGGATAAACTCGGGCTGGTCGGCGTAACGCTCTTTGAGCGCGTCGATAACGTTCTGGCAGTAGCTCATGCAGGGTCCTCCCACTCGTGACAACGCGTTGCCGCTCAGTAAACGGCAGATTTCTAAAACGTAACAAAGATAGACATGGCGTGTGAACGAGCCGTGGCGGCCCGCCCGATTTAATCATTTCGCAACAGGTGAGAAACGAAGTGGAGATGACGGCGCAACGCGGAAACCTGGCCCTGCGGCGCGCAATCAGGCAACGGGTGTGGCGGCACGGTTCTTCTCGCCCGCCGCAAGCGGCGCGGGGGCAGCGATCTCGGCATGCGCCGGTTACGCATCTCTTCTCGGCCGGCGCGGGGCAGCGCTCCCGGCACGCTTCGGTTGCGCATCTCTTCTCGCCCACCGCAAGCAGCGCGCTCCCGGCACGCTTCGGTTGCGCATCCCTTCTCGGCCGCGTTTTGCATACCGATGCATAACCGCAACCTTTCTACCTGCGATAACAGAAGAGGTGACGGTTATGCCGCATAAACCCGCGAAGATAGGTATGCACAACCGTCACACCCCCGTTTGGGCGAGAAGCGCGGGCACTCAGGCGTGCGGGGCAGGTTTGCCAGAACGGGGCAAAACCCGTATACTAGCGTGGTCGAGAGACAGGCAGGAATGCGTGTCTGTCGCTGTCGGGGCGTGGCGCAGCTTGGTAGCGCGCCTGCTTTGGGAGCAGGATGTCGCAGGTTCAAATCCTGTCGCCCCGACCACAGGCGGGCATAGTTCATCGGTAGAACCTCAGCCTTCCAAGCTGATGAGGCGGGTTCGACTCCCGTTGCCCGCTCCAGGAACCTGCGCGGCCCCGGAACCCATGCGGTACCGGGGCCGTTTGCTGTGCAGGGAGCCGGCAGCCGAGTAGAGCGCCGCTCCCCGCCCCTACCCGCGGTACCCGCGGCGCTCGCGAATGATCTCGGCGGCGATGGAGACGGCGATCTCGGCCGGGGTCTCGTCGCCCAGCGGCACGCCGACGGGCATGTGCAGGCGCGCGAGCTCCTCGGCCACGATCCCCCGCTCGGCCAGCACCCGCTTCACGTGCGCCGTTTTCTTTGCGCTGCCGAGACAGCCCACGTAGCGCGCCCGCGCCCCCAGCGCCTGCGCAAGCACCGCGACGTCCGAGCCGTGCGCCGGCGTGCACACCACCACGTAGTCGCACGGGGTTATGCGCACCTGCTCACCCAGGCGCTCAAACGGCGCGCACACCACGCGCTCCGCCGCGGGGAACCGCTCGGGCCGGGCAACGTCGGGACGGCTGTCACACACCGTCACGGCAAACCCCAGCCCCGCGAGCACCGGCACCAGCGCGGCGCCCACATGCCCGCCCCCTATCACGAAGACACGCCCCTCGGGAACCACCGGCAGCACGAACACCCTACCCAGGAGCTGGGGCTTCTCGCACGCCGTGATCGCCGCCGCGTCAAAGCCCTCGTGGGCGATAAGCACGCCCGCCGATCCTTCCGCACGGGCGGCCGCGGCCGCCGCCCGCTCCTCGGCACTCAGCGTGAAGGGGCGCGTTACCAGAGCGCCGTCGGCGTCGCGCGCAAGAACAGCCGCCGCCGGATCCTCGGGGTCGGCAAGGTCGACGGCAAGCCAGACCGCACCGCCCCCTTGCGCCTGCGCCAGCGCGCGGACGCCTTCGCCCGCCACCGCCGGGTCAACGTGCAGCAGGCACACGCGCGCGTCGCCGCCGCAGACCATGCCGGTTGCGCTGCGGGCCCCGTCCATCGCAAAGGCGCGCACCGCCGAGGCGCCCGCCCCAAGGCAGCGCGCCGTCTCCTTGAGCACCAGGCGCTCCAACGCGCCGCCGCCCACGGTGCCTGCCATGCCGCCGTCGGCGCGCAGCGCCAGGCAGGCTCCCGCCTTGCGCGGCGCGGACCCGTGCGTCTCCACCAGCAGGCAGAGCTCGGCCGACTCGCCCGCCGCGCGCGCCTCCTCAAGCGCCGCGATCACCTTCTCGTCCATATGGCGCACCCGCCTTCCCGGGCCGTGTATGCCCGCTCGTCCCTCTCGTCACCGGCGTCGCCCGCCCACCGGCCGGCCACCGCCCGCGCCGCAACCGACTACCGCAGCGCGCCGGTCAGCGCGAGCAGCGCCTCCAGCACGCCGCCACCCACCGCGCGGGCCTTGTCCGACACCGTGAAGCAGTGCTCCTGCACGCCGCGCGGGTCGATGTCGCCCGCCTTCATGCCCGGCTCCACCGGCACGCCCGGGGCGAGAAGCCCGCGCAGCACGCCGTCTATCGTTGCCGGCAGCGGCACGTCGCCAACCCGCGCCACCACCTCGCCGGCGCACACCGCATCCCCGATGGCGCGCAGCGGCTCGAACAAACCCGCCGCCGGCGCGCGCAGCACGCGGTCGGCACCGTGGCCGGCGATAACGCCCGGAACCCCGGTGTCGGGGACCGCCGAACCCTTCCAGATCACGCGCCCCAGGTTGTGCCCGCGCTTGGTCTCCACCACGGCGTGGCAGTCGACCCCCACCGCAAAGCCGGGGCCTGCGGCGACAACCGCCGGCGCGTCGGTGATGCGCGTGCCGGTGTTGCGCTTGGCGAGAATCGCGTCTACGAGCGCGTCGGGCTTAAGCTCCGCGACGCAACGCGCCGCGGGATCCACGAGCACGGCGACCGCGCCCGCCTCGGCGAGTGCGCCCGCTTCGGCGGTCGTGCGCGCCAGGCGCGCCGTCACGCCCTCGACCGCCGCCTCGCCCAGGCGCACCGCCTCGGAAAACGCCACCGTGCGGCGCACCGTGGTAGGCTGCGCCACCTCGGTGAGCACGAGCCGGCAGCCGGCGGCGGCAAGGCGGCAGGCAATGCCGGTGGCGATGTCGCCGGCCCCGCGGATAACAACGAGCATGACCCCTCCCCTCGACGCCGGACGAGCCGGGCGCCTTCCGGTTACGTTACGGCTATTCTCTCACGGCGCAGGCGCCCGAAGGCGCGTCAACGCGCCTTGCGGGGCGCGGCGGGCGGCAGCGGACGAGAAGAGCGCGCCTCGCAGCGGGGTGCAACGCCGCCGATCCCCCACATCGCCGACGCGCAGCCGCCCCGCCTTCCCCGCGCGTCGTACCCGTGAGACAATGCGGGGGCACACGTCCCGCGGGCATCTCCCGCCAACCGAAAAGAGCCGCCGTGACCGAGAGCATCCCCTTTTCCTTCCTGCCGCAGGCCCTGGGCCTGCGCCCCGGCGTTACGGCGATCATTGGCAGCGGCGGCAAAACCTCGCTGCTGAGGACCCTCGCGGACCAGCTGAGCGCCGAGGGCGCCTCCGTGGTGCTTGCCACCTCCACGCGCATCGCGCCGTTTGACGGCATGCCCTCCTGCACCGGCGCCGACCCGGCGGAGCTTTCCCGCCTGCTGGGCAGCGCACGCGCTGTCTGCGTCGGCACCCCCGCCGAACAGGGCAAACTCGCGGCACCCGCGGTGCCCTTCTGCGCCCTTGCGCGCAACGTTGACTACGTGCTGGTGGAGGCGGACGGTTCGCGGAGCCTCCCCCTCAAGGCGCACGCCGCGCACGAGCCCGTCATCCCGGCGGAAGCAACGCTCGTCGCAGCGGTGACGGGAGCCTCCGGCTTCGGCCAGCCGGTGCGCGCCGCCGCGCACCGGCCCGAGATCTTCTGCAAGCTCGCCGGCTGCGAGACCGGTGCGCCGGCAACGCCTGCCCTGGTAGCCCGCGCGCTTATGGCCGAATGGCTCGCCGGAACGCTCGACCGCGCAGGGGACGCGCGCCTGCGCGTGCTGGTAAACCAAGTGGACACGCCCGAGCGCCTCGAGGACACGTGCGAGCTCCAGCGCGCCCTGCACGTCCCCGTGCTCGCCGCCAGCCTGGCGCAGCAGCGCCTGTGGCGCATCGCATGAAAGCGCCGACCGCGAACCTAGGCGCGCCCGTCGCATGCCGGCTGCGCCCTTGCGCCGCCTTCGAGAGAGGCGGTGCCAAACGCTTCGCCGGCCCCACCTGCCCCGCCGGACTACCCCAGCAAGCGCGCCGCACGCTCTAGGTCTGCCGGCACGTCTATGTCGAGCAGCTCCTCGGCGGCCTGCGCGTCCACCAGCTCCACGTGCTTCTCGGCCGCTAGGACCGAGCGCCCGCCGTCTGCACCCTCAAGCGCCATAAGCGCGCCGAAAAGGCGCCGCGGGAAGAGCACCGGGCTCGCCGGCGCGCCCGCCTGCGCCAGGCGCACGGGGACCTCGGGCGCGGCGGCAAAGGCGTCGCGCAGCGCGTAAAAGCTCGCAGGCCGCACAAGCGGTTGGTCGCCGGGCAAAAACAGGCAGCCGTCCCAGCGCGCCGCCCCGAAGGTCAGGCCAGCGCGCACCGAGGCGGCGCGATCCGCGCCGCCGTGCAGCATGCAGGCCAAGCCGCGCTCGGCGCAGAGCTCGGCCACACGGGGCCAGCGCGTGGAGACCACCGTCTCGAAGCCGCCCGCGAGCGCGCTCGGTACCGAGAGCGCCGTGCGCACCACCACAGCCTCGCCGCCAAGCTCCGCCGTGAGCTTGTTGCCCGCGCCGCCGGCCGCCGAGAAGCGCCGCCCCTCCCCCGAGGCCATCACCACGCACCCCAGTCGCATCCCAACCTCCTTACCTACGCGGCGGGGCCGCTGCACCCGGCAGCGGCCCCGCTCTTCTCGTTCGTATCGCTTGCATCGCCCGAGCCTGCGCGCTTCACACCCGCCCGCAGGGCAGGCCAGCACGGCATGCCGCGCCGTGCGGACGCCAAGCGCCGACCATGCCTAGTTCTCGGAGTCGTCCTCGGGCACGATGGCGTTGAGCACGAACACAACCAGGAAGGCAACCATGAGCGAGCTGCCCAGCACGTTCTGCGCGAGCTGCGGCATGAACTGCAGGATGTCGGGCACGGCCTCGATGCCCACGCCCAGGGCCAGCGCGATGCCCACGATCATGCGGTTGCGGTAGTTGAGCGGCTGCTCGGTGATGAGCTGGATGCCCGAGAGCGTGATGGCCGCGAAGACTGTCACCGTGGCGCCGCCGAGCACCGGCTGCGGGATGGTGGCCATAAGTGCCATGAGCTTGGGGCACACACCCGCGACGAGCATGATGGCGCCCACGATCACGAAGACGCGCTTGGCGACCACCTTGGTGGTGCAGATGAGGCCCACGTTCTGGCTATAGGGGTCGGTGGGCAGGCCGCCGATCACCGCGCCGATCATGCCGCAGATGCTCTGGCCCTTGATGGCGCCGCCGAGCTCCTTGTCGGTGGCGTCGCGGCCAAAGCCGCCCATGGCGGTAGAGGACACGTCGCCGATGGTCTGCACGGCCTGCACCACGTACATGAGGATCATCATGAGGATGGCGTCGGGGTGGAACTCAAGCCCGAAGTGGAACGGCGTCGGAATGGAGAAGAACGCCGCGCTTGCCACGTCGGAGAAGTCCACGATGCCGCCCATGGCAAGGGCGACGGCGTAGCCCACGATGATGCCGACGATCATGCCGGAAACCTTGAGGAGGCCCTTGCCGAACAGGCTGCACGCCAGCGTGATGGCCAGCGTCACCAGCGCCAGGATCCAGAACTGCGGCGCGCCGAAGGTGCCGGCCGCCTGGGCCGCCGAGCCGCCGCCGAAGTAGTTGAGGGCCGTCTCGTACAGCGAGAGGCCGATGGCGAGCACCACCGTGCCGCACACGATGGGCGGGAAGAACCGGCGGATCTTGCCCAGGAACATGCCGATGAAGATAGACGCGAAGCCGGCCACCAGCTGCGCGCCGAAGATCGCGGCGATGCCGTACTGTGCGCCGATGAGCGTGAGCACCGGCATGTAGGCGAACGCCACGCCCATCACGTTGGGCATCCCCATGCCGAAGCCGAGCACCGGGTACAGCTGCAGCAGCGTGGTGATGCCGCCGATGATCATGGCCGCTTGCATGAGCAGGGTCTGGTCGGCCGCCGAAAGGCCGCAGGTGCCCGCGATGAGCATGGGCGGCGTGATGTTGCCCACGAGCATGGCCAGCACGTGCTGCATCGCCTGCGGGAACGCCTCCGCAAACGACGGCTTGCCGTTCAGCTCGAACAGCGCCCCCTTCTCCTGCACTGCCTTGTTACCCTCCATATACTCTCCCCTCGTCTCGCGCCGCGACGCGCGAACCGGCCTCGGTGGTCGGGCGCGGCTGCGGAACCACCATTGTATAGGGCCGCAACGCAGCTGGGGAACCAAAAACAGGCAGGTTTACAAGGCGAAACGCAAAAAGGGCCGCAAAGGCGGGAGGGAGGCGCGCAGGGAGGGCGTGCGGCGCTCGCAGTGGGCGACAACGGCGCGGGCCAAGAGGCGCGCCCGCAGGGCGCGAGGCTACACGAGGCGGATGCGCTTCTCGCCCGCCTGGGCCTGCGCGGCCGCATACGGGCGCATGCAGCCCACCGCCTGCGCGGGCACGCCTTCTGCCGCGAGCGCCGCGACCAAGGCGTCTGCGTCGGCGGGCGCCACCGCGATCATGAGGCCGCCGGAGGTCTGGGGGTCAAAGAGCAGGTCCTGCAGGGCGAGCGGGGTGGCACCCGGGTCAACGTGCGCCTCGGCGAAGCTGCGGTTGCGGTACACCGCCGCCGGCAGCACGCCCGCTTCCGCAAGCTCGAGCACCCCCGGCAGCAGGCGGAAAGCGCGCGAGTCAAGCTCGGCGGCGAGACCGGCTCCCTGCGCCATCTCGAGCGTGTGGCCCAGCACGCCGAAGCCTGTAATGTCGGTGCAGGCGTGGGTGGCGAAGCGCCGCATGACCTCGGACGCGCAGCGGTTGAGCTCGGTCATGGCGCGCACAGCAGCCTGTTCGAGCGCGGGTGTCGCCACCCCGCCCTTCAGCGCCGTGGTGGCAACGCCGATGCCCAGCGGCTTGGTGTACACGAGCACGTCGCCTGCCTGCGCGGCGTCGTTGCGGACGATGCGCGCGGGGTCGAGCGTGCCGGTGACCGCCATGCCGTACTTAGGCTCGTCGTCGTAGATGCTGTGGCCGCCCGCCAGCGACGCGCCCGCCTCGGTTACCTTGGAAAGGCCGCCGCGCAGGATCTCGCGCACCGCCTTGGCGGGCATGTCCTCGGGAACGGCCATCACGTTCAGCGCGGTGACGGGCACCCCGCCCATGGCATAGATATCCGAGAGGGCATTGGCAGCAGCCACCTGCCCGAACGTGAACGGGTCGTCCACCATGGGCGGGAAGAAGTCGACCGTCTGAACGATGGACAACCGGTCGGTCAGGCGGTAGACCGCCGCGTCGTCGGCGTGGTCGAACCCCACGAGCAGGTTGGGATCGCGCGGGGCCGCGAACCCCTCGAACAGCTGGGCAAGCTGGCCGGCCCCCACCTTCGCGCCGCATCCCGCGCACGATGCCAGCTTGGTGAGCTTGACGTCCCCACTCATGATGCCTCCCGTTGCGTTGCATGAGCCCTCTCCAGCATGCACCGCGTGCGCGCGGTGCAACCGTGGATGGCCCGGTGCCCACGTTTTGCAAGCCACAGTGTGCAAATAATCGAGCTATGGACGATTCGTACCGAGGGGCATCCGCGCGTCCAGTTGAATTTGCATACTCTTCTTCGTTTTACCAGATGATTTTAAAACACCGTGCATAGAATTCGCGCTATGAAACAGCACTAAAAATAGAAGCATATGATGAATCGTCCATAGCTCAAATATTTGCACAATCCCGCTGCGCCCACCGGGCGGCGCCGCGCCTACAGCGCAAGCTCGGTCAGCGCGACGGGCTGAACGCGCCCGGCCAGCGCCGCCAGAAAGGCTTGGCGCGCTGCGTCCTCGGCGGGAAGCACCCAAGCCAGCCCGCAGTCGGCGCGTATCTGCGCGGGCAGCGGGATGATGCGCCCGGGCACGCTGGCCGCGCGGCAAAGCCGCTCGGCCTCAAGCGCGTCGAACGTGCTGGCAAACGACGCTACAAGCCGGCGCTGCGGCGCACGAGCGTCCGAGCGCAGCGGCGGCGCGCCTGCGCCACCCATACCGGACAGGTCCTTCGCACTTGCGTTCTCCCCCATCGGGCACCCCCGTTCCGCTACGCCCTGCGCGCAGCGAGCGTGTGATTGAGCCTCTCCGCTGCCACGATCATCACCAGCAAAAGAACCCCCAGGTAAAACGGATAGAGCCATGCGCCGACGTACTGCGCGAGCACACCGAACAGCGGCGAGAGGGCCAGCGGCCCCACATAGGCGAAGGCCATCTGCATACCCGTGAGCTCAAGCGCCACGTCCTCGCCGAAGCGCGCCGGCGTAGCGTGAATGACCGCCGGGTAGATGGGCGCGCAGCCCAGGCCCACCAGCACCAAACCCGGCAGCAGCGCGGCGTTGCCCGCCGGCAGCAGCACCAGCACGAGGCCCGCCGCGACGACGACCTGCCCCAGGCGGATCATGTTGCGGTCGCTCACGCGCATGGACACGAAACCGCTCACCGCGCGCCCGAGCGTAATGCCCACATAGAACAGCGAGGCCCAGCTGGCCGCCGTCTCGGCCGTGATGCCGCGCGCCTGCACGCAGTACGTGGCTGCCCACGCGCCGCAGGTGCTCTCAAGCGCGTTGTAACAGAAGAAGCAGATGAGCACCGCCGCAACGCCGGGCATGCGCAGAAGCTCGCGCCGCGAGCGCGCAGGGCGGCTGACAACCGACGCGTCCGCAGCGCCCCCTTGACGGACGCGGTGCAGCACGCGCCTCTCTTTCCACAAGGGCAGCGAGAGCGTGAGCACCACGGCGATGGCAACCTGCACGCCGCCGATGACGAGAAAGCCCAGGTTCCACGAGCCGCCCGCCAGGCACGCCGCCATGATCATGGGGCCGCCGCTCGCGCCGACGCCCCACATGCAGTGCAGCCAGCTCATGTGCTGGCTCTTATAGTGCAGGGCCACGTAGGCGTTGAGCGCCGCGTCCACCGCGCCGGCACCCAGGCCGTAGGGCACGGCCCACAGGCAGAGCTGCCAAAACGCGCTCGACGCCGCAAAGCCCACCAGCGCCGCCGCGGTAAGCGCCACGCTGGCCACGGTGACGCGCCCCGTGCCGAAACGCTCCACCACCCGCACCGACATCAGGCTCGAGACAATGGTGCCCGCCGTGATGATCATGGTGACGGCGCCGACCCACGACGTGCCCGCACCCAGCGCGGGCGCCATGGTGGGCCATGCCGACCCGATGGCCGAGTCGGGCAGGCCCAAGCTGATAAAGGCAAGGTAAATGATGGGGAGAAGACCGACGGGCATGCGCGTCCCTTCCGCTCGCACAAGCAAAACGCCCACCATTGTAGCGTGCGGGCACAGGCGCAGGGGCGCTTCGCGCGCTTCAAGAAGTTTCCACTCCTGCGAACAAGCTGCGGGTCACGCCGAGGCGCCCTCGCCGCATGCGGCGCGGGCGCCTCGGGTACGAAAGGGCGCGGGCGGGGCGGCCCCGATCTGCTTACGCCAGCTCGCGCGCCACGGCCGCCACCGCGCGCACCGCCGCGTCAACCTCGTCAGCGGTCGTGTAGAACCCAAGCGAGAAGCGCACCGCCCCCTGCCCGCGCGTGCCCAGGGCCTCGTGCGCCCGCGGGGCGCAGTGCAGCCCTGCGCGGGTGGCGATGCCCCAGCGCTGCGCCAGCGCGTCGGCCACGCGGGCGGAGTCCGCGTCGCCGACGTTGAGGGCAACCGTGGCAACGTGCCCCATCCCGTCCCCTTCGCCGTACACGCGAACACCGGGAACCGCGCTCACACCGGACACAAAACGCGCGCGCAGCGCCTCCTCGCGTGCGCGGATCCCCTCGACGCCCTGCTCTTGCACGAAGCGCACCCCGGCAGCCAAGCCCGCGAGGCCCGGCGTGTTCGCCGTGCCCGCCTCCAGGTGCTCGGGATAAGTGTCGGGTTGGCGGTCCCGCGCGCTCTGCACCCCCGTGCCGCCGCAGAACAGCGGCTCAACCTCCACCTGCGGCGCAACCGCGAGGCCGCCGGTCCCCTGCGGACCCATAAGCGCCTTGTGGCCGGTAAAGGCCGCAAGGTCAGCTCCGAGCGCGTCCAGCTCAACCGGGAGCGCCCCGGCCGTCTGCGCGGCGTCCACCAGCACGAGCGCGCCGCGCGCGTGCGCCATGCGCGCTACCTCGGCCACCGGCAGCACCGCGCCGGTGAGGTTGGAGGCGTGCGACACCGCCACCAGGCGCGTGCCCGGGGTGATCAGGCGGTCGAAATCCTCCAGCGCGATCGCGCCGGAGCGCGCAACCGGCACGTAGCTGACGCGCGCGCCCCGCGTGCGCTCGAGAAGCGCGAGCGGCCTGAGCACGGAGTTGTGCTCGTAGGCGGTCGCTACCACGTGGTCGCCGGGGCGCACCGTTCCGAAGATGGCGGTGTTCAGCGCCTGTGTGGCGTTGGCGAAAAAGACCACGCGCTCGGGGTGGCTGAACGCGAAGAGCTCGGCGAGCGCGCAGCGGGCCTCGAAAACCGTGCGGGCGGCGTCGAGGTCGGCCGCGGCCGCGCCGCGCGCCGAGCTGCCGGCGCCCGAGGTGAGCGCCCGCGCCACCGCCTCCACCACGCACGGCGGCTTGCGTGCCGAGGTTGCCGCGTTGTTGAGGTAGATCACGCGCCCTCCCTTCCGGACGCAGGCGGGACAAAGCCGCCCCGCCCGTCTGCCCTACAGCGTGATGACCTTACCAGGCTCCATCATGGCCTCGGTGAGGGCGTAGAGGTTGGTGACGCCGCCTACGGCCAGCTGGTCTTTGATGCCCAGGTAGTCGAGACAGGTGCCGCACGTGAGCACCTCGGTGCCGCGGCGCTCGAGCTCGCGGATGTCTTCGAGCACGTCCGAACCGGCGCTGGTGAGGTAGGCGCCGCTGTTGAAGAAGATGACGCGGCGCGGCACCTCGCCGCGCTGGGACAGCGCGTAGAGCACGCCGCGCATGAGCACAGCACCCAGCTCGTCGCTGCCGCTGCCGAGCGTGTTGCGCCCCACGAGCACCGTGGCCCCCGGCGTCTCAGCCGTCGGCGCAGCCGCCGCGGCGTCGGCGTCCGCAACGGCGGGAGCAGGGCATGCAGGGTTCCCCGCAGTGCCGGGTTCAACGTCTGAACCCCCGGTTCCCGCCTCCCCGCCTGCGGCGTCAGCCGAGAACAACACGCGCCAGCAGCCGTCCTTCTCCTCCACAGACGCAGCGGTTCCGCGGCTTGCCGCCAAACGGCTCAGGTTCTCCACCGCCACCCGCTCGCTCACCAGCACCTCGAGCGGCTCGGCCGCACCGCTCTCAGCCAGCGCGCTCAGAGCCTTCATCGCCATGACCACGGGCTGCGGGCACGTCTTGCCCCGCGCGTCTATCTGCATAGCGCTCCTCCCCACCCGGCGTTTCCACCCCTCAACCCTACCATGCCGCGCGGACACAGACCCCGCGATCCCGCGCAAAGAGCGCTGCGGCGAGAAAAACAGCGCCCCTCCCGACGCGGTGAGCTGTCGGGAGGGGCGCCATCGTCATGCGGGCAAGCCAGCGCCGCCGGACTCGGCCGGGCGCCGATTCTAACCGAACCAGCCCCAGCGCCTAATGGTCGGACAGGGAAAAGCCGTTGCGCATGAGCATGCTCGTGGTGTAGAGCACCTTGCCCAGAAGATCCTCGGTCTCGGCCTTGAGGTTCTCGGCGATGCGCTCGTTTACCTGCGCGAGCGCGCAGCGCACCGCCGGGTTGTCGCCCATCGGCGCGTGCGCGGCGCTCACCTCCGCGCGGGCCAGCGGTGCCTCGGGCGTGCAGGCAGGCGTGGCAGACGAGAACCGCGCGGCAGCGTCTTCGGCCTCCGCAGCGCCGTCGGCACCCGTCTCGGCGCCGGCCGCCGGCGCGTTGCCCGCAAAGATGCCTTCCACCGCGTGCGCCACCTCCGCCGGCGATGCGGCAGCGGCGGCGTCCGCGCCCTCGGTGCACGCCAGCACCCCGGGAGCCGGAGCCTTGGCGATGCCGCCGGCGCGGCGCGTGCGCGCGAGCGCGCCCGGCTCCTCGGCCTTGGCCACAGCCGTGCCCGGGCCCTCCCCGCCTGCGGCCAGCAGCAGCGCCACGCCCTCGTCGGCCGCGCGCACCGCGGCGTGCCCGGCGGCCATCGTCCGCTCAACGTAGCGGTCGACGTGGTTCACGTTGTCCTTGTAGTGCGCGTCGGCCAAGGCCGCGATTACGCGGTTGGCCCAGTAGAAGCTCTCGGTCGTCACACGCGCGCCGGTGTTGGCCAGGTAGGCCGGCGTCTCGTCCACATTGGCGAAAAACGGCGTGAGCGTGTTGAAGGCGTTGGAGCCGTAAGCCATCCACTGCACGGCGCGGCACGCGGCCGGCGCGTACGGGCGCAGCTGCAGCACGGCGAGCTGGCTTTGGCGGTTGATGCCGATGGGGCGGTAGCGCCGGCGCTGCTCCGGGGTGCCCAGCTCGTCGTAGGGGTCGAAGGGCGTCCCCTCGTAGTGCGAGGAGAGCACGGCCTTCACGTCCTCGATGGTGATCTTGCGCTCGGGCACCTGCGCCCACGGCAGGTCGTCGTCCTCGGGGCCGTGCGCGGCGCGCGGCCCGTCCCAGCCCTGGTGCGGGTTCAGGAACCGCTGCATGTGCCAGGCGCGCGGCGTGTTGTACACGTGGTCGCGCTCGGAGTGGCTGCCGAAGGCCCCGCGCGGGTTGAACACGTCGGCCTCCGCCGCGCTGCCTTCGCGCAGCGTGAGGTCCAAGTGGTTGGCCGCCATCCACGAGCGCAGGTCGGCCGAGCACATGTGGTCGCGCTGCTCGCCCAAGGCGTCCGCCAGATCGAAGCGGTCGATCCCCAGCTGGTTGGGCATCGTCACGTAGCTGTCGTCCGGCACGCGCTTGGCGATCCAGTGGTGGCCGCCCACGGTCTCCAGCCACCAGATCTCGTCCACGTCCGAAAACGCGATGCCGTTCATCTCGTAGGTGCCGTAGCGCTCCAGAAGCTCTCCTGTGCGCAGCACGCCCTCGCGCGCCGTCCTCACGTAGGGCAGCACCACGGTGAGCAGGTCCTCCTCGCCGATGCCGCCGGGCACCTCAGGGATGTACCCCGGCTTGCCGGGCTTCCCCTGCGCGGGGCGCAGCTCAACCAGCGGGTCGGCGCCCAGCACGCGCTCGTTGGTGGTGAGCGTCTCGGTAGCGCTCATGCCCACGTTCGCGGTGTTGAAGCCGGCCTCGCCCCAGACGCCCTCGTTGTCCAGCGCGTTCGGCACGCTCGTGTACTGCAGCGGGTCGTCCGGCAGCTCGATCTCGACGTGGCTCAGCACGCTTTTGTAATGCCGCGGCTGGTCGGCGGGCTTCACCACCGTGAAGACCTTGGGGCAGAACTCCCCGTTGCCCGAGTCCTCGTTGCGTGCCACGATGGTCGACCCGTCGTAGCTCGCGCGCTTGCCCACCAAGATGGTTGTGCAGGCCATGGTTCCTCCTTTACGTAAGGCGCCGCAGGAGGACCCTGCGGCGCGTCGTTGTCGCCCTACCTATTCCCGTTTACGGGAGGGCTTATGCAACGGGCGGAACCCTGCCTCACAGCTTCACGATCTTGGTGCCGTGAACCTCCTCCACGCCCAGGCACGCAGCCACCTCGTCGGCGTTCTCCCAGCTCACGCCGCCGCCGGGAAGGATGTGGATCCGCCCGTTCGCATAGGCTGTCAGCGCGCGCAGCCGCTCGGCGTTGCCGAGGATCGGCGTGCCCGCCGCGCCGCCGTGCGTGAGGATGCGCTCGACGCCGAGCGAGGCCAGCACGTCGATGGCCTCCTTCTGCTCCTCGAGCCCCAGCTCGTCAAAGGCCATGTGGAAGGTCACCGCCACCGGGTCGGCGCCCGCCGCGAGCCCCGCGCCCTCGCCCTTGGCGGCGGCCACCAGGCGCTCGGTCAGCGCACGGTCGATGCGCAGCGTGCCCGCGCCGTCTGCGCGCACGCAGCCGAAGACCACGCCCGTCACGCCCAGGCCGCGCGCGCAGGCGATGTCGTCGAGCATCATCTGCGCCTCGTCCTCTGAGTACACGAAGTCGCCGCCGCGCGGGCGCGCCATGGCCATGACGTCCACGCCGCGTGCGCGCGTGTAGGCAACCGCCGCGCGGATCACACCGTAGCTCGGGCTCGTGCCACCCACCGCCAGGTTGTCGCACAGCTCGATGCGCCGCGCCCCGGCCTCGACGGCAGCCGGCACGCGCTCCATGTTCTCCGCGCAGAACTCCCTCACCTTGATCATGCGTCTCCCCTTTCGCCACAGCCGCTCAAGCGGCCTCTTCTGCCTCGCTATACGTACAGGGGCGAGAACAACCCGCCGCGCGAGAAGCGCGCCTCCCCGCGCCGCGCCGGCGCGCTCGGCCCCACGCGGGCGGGCGCACCCACCTTCCCGTAACCGCGCGGACATCGCCGCGAAACCGCGCGGCAACCTCCGCGCAGCGGTCTCAACTTTTCCGATGAACGCTTTTCCGTTTCTCGCACACCCCATACTAGCACCGGGTTTTCCGTTACCCGGCGCGTCTCGTACATACCTGCTGCCGCGTAGACGGCATCTCGTTCCGTTGAGTAGCTCCGCTCGCGACGGTACTTTTATTGCCAAGGAAAGGGGATGCCGTGCAAGACAAGCAACTTGTCACCTACATCACGCGCCATGAAGGCGTGGGCTCTGCCGAGCTCGCGCGGCACCTCGGCGTCAAGAAGCGCGCCATGCGCGACCGCCTCCACCGCGCCAACGCCGCCCTCGGCGGCAGCGCGCGCATCGTGTACCGCCGCTCGCTCAGCGGCTACGCGCTCGTCGTGGACAACCAGGAGGAGTTCGACAGCTGGCTCGCCCGCACCGGCGAGCTCGACGTCTTCGACCGCCTCCCCTCCACCCCGGAGGAGCGCAGCGCCTACCTCTTGCAGGACCTCTGCTCGCGCACGGGCTGGATCACCCTCGAGGAGCTCGCCTCGATGCTGTTCGTCTCGCGCTCCACCATCTCCAACGACCTGCGCAGCGTCAAAGACGAGCTCGCGCGCTTCGGCCTTTCGCTCGAGAAGCGCCCGCGCTACGGCATCCGCGTGGTCGGCCCCGAGATCGAGCGGCGCCTGTGCCTGGCCAACGTGGCCGTGGACACCCTGCTCGTGAACGAGGGCATCCCCGAGAGCACGGTGGCCGAGCGCCTGGACGCCATCGAGCATACCCTGGAGCAGGTGCTCGAGGAGAACGACTTCAAAATCAACCCCGTCTCCCACCAGAACCTCGTGGTGCACATCGCCGTAGCGCTCGCCCGCATCGAGCAGGGCTGCTACGTGCCCATGGACCCCGAGAACATCGCGCGCATCGAGGCGACCGACGAGTACCGCGTGGCCGCCGAGATCGCCCGCGCCGTGGAGCGCGCCTTTACCGTGACGCTTCCCCGCGAGGAGATCGCCTACATCGCGATCCACCTGGCGAGCAAGCAGATCATCGAGGGCGGCAGCGCCGCCGCGGCGGCCGCCTCCGGCGAGGCCCCCTCCAGCCAGCTCGTCATCACCGACGAGGCCTGGGGCATCGCCGCCGAGATGATCGACGTGGTGTGGCGGGCCTTCCGCTTCGACTTCCGCACCGACGTGGAGCTGCGCACCAACCTGGCGCGGCACATCATGCCGCTCATCGTGCGCCTGCGCTACCACATGCAGGTGGAGAACCCCCTGCTCGCCGACATCAAGGCGCGCTTCCCGCTCGCGTGGTTCATGGCCATCGACGCCGCGAGCGTGCTCATGGAGGCGGAGGACGTCACCCCCTCCGAAGACGAGATCGGCTATCTGGCCCTCTCCTTCGCGCTCGCCATCGACCGCCGCCAGACCGAGGCGCCCAAGAAGAACGTGCTCGCGGTCTGCGCCTCAGGCGCCGGGTCGGCAAGGCTTTTAGCCTACCGCATCCAGCGCGAGTTCGGCGAGTACGTGGGCAGCGTCACCACCTGCGACGCCTCGGAGTTCGACCGCGCCGACCTCACCGGCATCGACTACGTGTTCACCACCGTGCCGCTTACGCGCGCCGTCACGATCCCGGTCATCGAGGTCACGCTCTTCCTGGACGCCGACGACGAGCGCCAGGACGTGCAGAGCAAGCTCGAGCGCGGCGAAGCCGAGGACGCCACGAAGTGCTTCTCGCGCGAGCTGTTCTGCCCGCACGTGAAGCTCGCCAGCCGCACCGAGGTCATCCACCTTCTGTGCGAGCGCGCCCGCGCCGTGCACGAGCTGCCCGAGAACTTCGAGGAGCTCGTGCTCATGCGCGAGGAGCTCGCCCCCACCTCGTTCGGCGGCAACGTTGCCATCCCCCACCCCTACGAGGCAGTGAGCGAGACCACCTTCGTGGCGGTGGCGCTTCTCGACGAGCCCGTCATGTGGGACGACCGCGAGGTCACCGCCGTCTTCCTCGTCTCGGTCGCCAAGGACGCCGCGACCGAGCTCGAACCGTTTTACCGCGCCGTCACCGCGCTTTTCACCCATAAGGAGTCAATCCGGCGGCTCTCTCAGGAGCAGACCTTTGAGCGGCTGTTGGAAGAATTGGAAGGAGTGTAGGTAGGTATGGACGAACTGCAGAAGGCGAGCTTCCAGATCATTGCCGCCGTAGGCATGGCGCGAAGCTCCTACATCGAGGCGGTCGCCGCCGCCAAGACCGGCGACTTCGACAAGGCCGAGGAGCTCATGAAGGCCGGCGACGAGCAGTTCCTGAAGGGCCACGACGCCCATACGGAGCTCATCCAGCGCGAGGCCGGCGGCGACCCGGTCAACATGACCCTCATCATCACCCACGCCGAGGACCAGCTCATGAGCGCCGAGAGCTTCAAGATCGTGGCAACCGAGCTTATCGACGTCTACCGCCACATCAACGCCTAACCACCCGGCTTGCTGCTCCCCGCGCGGGGCCCACACCCCGTGCGGCAACAAAACCGCGCGGCCGCACGGCTGCGCAGAAAGGAAGGGCCTTATGACAAACAAGAAGAAGATCTACCTCTTCTGCAGCGCGGGCATGTCCACCAGCATGCTCGCTCAGAACATGCAGCAGGTAGGCGACGCGCACAACCTGCCCGTAGAGGTTCGCGCCTTCCCGATCGGCAAGGTCGACGAGATCGCCGAGACCGAGCATCCGGCCTGCGTCCTGCTCGGCCCGCAGGTTCACCATCAGTACGAGGACACCAAGAAGCGCATCGAGGGCACCTTCGACATCCCGGTGGGCATCCTCGACCAGCAGGCGTACGGCCTCATGGACGGCGAGGCCTCGCTCAAGTACGCCATCAAGCTGATGAAGAGCTACAAGAAGTAACCTCTCCCAAGCATCTCGCGCGCACTGCATCTACCCGTCACACGTACGATGTCAAAGGAGGCATCCCGTGTTCGAAAAGCTCGAAAAGGTTCTCATGCCGCTGGCTGAGGCCATCGGCAAGAACAAGTACCTGATCTCCATCCGCGACGGCTTTCTGATCTCCACTCCTCTGCTGATTGCGGGCTCGATCTTCCTCGTCATCGCGAACCTACCGTTCCCCGGCTACTCCGAGTGGATCGCGAGCATCCCGATCGCCGACGGCACCCTGGCCACCTACCTGTCCAAGCCGTCTGACGCCACGTTCACGATCATGGCCATCTTCGCGACGTTCGGCATCGCCTACAGCTACGCCACCCAGATCAAGACCGACAAGGTCTTCTCCGCCGCCGCGGCCCTCATGGCATGGTTCCTCATCATGCCCTACACCGTGACCGGCACCGCCGAGATCGGCGGCGAGGCCGTTGACGTCGCGCTCTCCGGCATCCCGCTGGGCTGGGTCGGCGCCAAGGGCATCTTCGTGGGCATCTTCTGCGCCTTCGGTGCCACCGCCACCTACGCGTGGGTCAAGAACCGCGGCTGGGTCATCAAGATGCCGGCCGGCGTCCCGCCCACCGTCACCGAGTCGTTCTCCTCGCTCATCCCGATCACCGTCACGATGACCATCTTCTTCATCATCAACGTGGTGTTCGGCCTGTTCGGCACCAACGTGTTCGACATCGTCTTCACGTTCCTGCAGACCCCGCTGCTGGGCCTGGGCGACACGCTCGGCGCCATGATCGTGGCGTACCTGTTCCTGCACGCGTTCTGGTTCTTCGGCATCAACGGCGGCTCGGTCGTGGGCGCCGTGTTCAACCCCATCCTGCAGACGCTGGCCGCTGAGAACCTCGAGTTCTTCAAGACCGGCGTGGGCGAGGGCCACATCATCTGCCAGCAGTTTCAGGACCTGTTCGCCACCTTCGGCGGCTGCGGCTCCACCCTGTCGCTGCTGATCGCCATGGTGCTGTTCTGCAAGTCCGCCCGCATCAAGCAGCTCTCCCGCCTGGCCTTCATCCCCGGCGTGTTCAACATCAACGAGCCCATCGTGTTCGGCCTGCCCATCGTTATGAACCCGGTCATCATCATCCCGTTCATCCTGGTGCCGACGCTCAACATCATCATCTCCTATTTCGCTATGGACTGGGGCATCGTCCCGATCTGCAACGGCGTCCAGGTCCCCTGGACCATGCCGCTGGGCATCTCCGGCCTGCTGGCCACCAACTGGGTCGGCGGCGTGCTGCAGGTGCTGCTCCTGATCATGGGCGTGTTCATCTACCTGCCCTTCATCAAGACGATCGACAACCAGTACCTGCGCGATGAGGAGCAGGCTGCCCTCGAGGCCGAGACCAGCGCTGACGACGACATCGACCTCGACGACCTGTCGTTCGACGACCTGTAAGGAACCGGCCTCCGGAGCGTAAGGCTCCGAACGAGGTGCGCGCAAAGCTTCGTCCCGCATTGCCGCCCGCTTTCCTAAAGGGCAATGCCTGAGGGTAAGCGGGCGGCTTTGCTGAGGCGGTGGCGCGTGGCGCAAGACAGAGGCGGGATCGGGTCTGACCGCGCCTCAAAGCGGGACGCAGCCCGCACAGGATCCCGCCTCTGCCTTCCGCCATTCCCGCTTTCCTCCCTTTTTGGGCTACGCGCCCGTAACGTCGGGTTCTGCAGGTTCCCGCGCCAAAAGGAACCCGCCGTTACGGTTGCATACCCAAAAAAACCGGCGAATGAGGAGGTTTGCCATGTGGGGCATCGTCGCAACGTGGAGGATGGCGCTCGAGGGCGTCGAGAAGGCCGCGTCCCAGCTTGCCGAGGGCGGGAACGCCGGCGACGCGATCGAGTGCGCCGTGCGCGAGGTTGAGGACTTCCCCTACTACAAGTCCGTGGGCTACGGCGGTCTTCCCAACGAGGACATGCAGGTCGAGCTCGACGCGTCGTTCATGAACGGCGACACGCTGGAGTTCGGCGCGGTGGGCGCCGCCAAGAACATCGCCAACCCCGTGAGCGTAGCGCGCGCGCTCGCCACCGGCGACGCCAACAACCTGTTGGTGGGCGCCGGCGCCGAGAAGTTCGCCGACGAGCAGGGCTTCGAGCGCAAGAACATGCTGACCGACCGCGCCAAGATCTTCTACGCCAAGCGCGTGGCCGAGGAGGGCTGCCGCCTTCCGAACGCCGCCCGCGAGCTGGGCGAGCCCGAGGCCGAGCAGGAAACGGCCCGTGGCGCGATGCCCGCCAAGGAGGCGGACGGCGAGCCGGCGCGCGCCGGCATCGACCAGGAGGGCACCAACCCCAGCGGCCACGACACCGTGGGCATGGTGTGCCTCGACGCCTCCGGCACGATCACGGCGGCGACCTCCACGAGCGGCCTGTTCATGAAGCACGCCGGCCGCGTGGGCGACTCCTCCATCCCCGGCGCCGGCTTCTACGCCGACTCCGCCTCCGGCGGCTCGGCCTCCACGGGCCTGGGCGAGGACGTCATGAAGGGCTGCGTGGGTTACGAGATCGTGCGCCTCATGGGCGAGGGCCTGCATCCGCAGCAGGCGTGCGAGAAGGCCATCGCGCACTTCACCGAGGTTCTCAAGCGCCGACGCGGCCATGCCGGCGACATCTCCTTCGTAGCCATGGACAGCCAGGGCCGCTGGGGCGCGGCGAGCAACATCGAGGGCTTCTCCTTCGTGGTGGCCACCGAGAACGAGCCCGCCTGCGTGTACCTGACGCACCCGCAGCCCGACGGCACCTGCACCCACGAGGTGGCGAGCGCCGAATGGCTCGAGGAGTACATGGCCTCGCGCCTGGCCCCCGTCACGCTGTAGCGCCTCCCCTTCCCCGCCGCCGGCTTGGCGCAGCCGCGCCGGCGGCGGGGCCCCGAAACCGCGTTGGAACCCTAAGGAGCAACGAATGAGCACAGAAGAAGAGGTTCTCGCCATCGAGCCCGAGCTCGAGAAGCGCATCCTCGACGAGGTCGACGCGATCGCCGACGAGATGATCGAGGCCATCCGCGCCATCGTGCGCCAGAAGAGCGTGCAGGGCGAGCCGGCCGAGGGCGCGCCCTTCGGCGCTGACGTGCGCGCCGCGCTCGACCAGACGCTCGAGCGCGCCTCGGCGCTGGGCTTCGAGACCCGCGACCTCGACGGCTACATGGGCTACGCCAGCTGGGCCGCCGAGCCCGCCGAGGGCGAGGAGGCGCTGCCCGGCTACGTGTGCGCGCTCGGCCACCTCGACGTGGTGCCGGAGGGCTCCACGGGCTGGAAGGTCCCGCCGTACAGCGCGCACCTGGAGAACGGCCGCATCACGAGCCGCGGCGTGCTGGACAACAAGGGCCCGGTCTACGCCTGCCTCTACGCCCTGTGGGCGCTCAAGCGCCTGGGGCTTTCGCCCAAGCGCGAGGTGCGCGTCATCTTCGGCTGCAACGAGGAGACCGGCTTCAACGACCTGCGCTACTACCTCGACCACGAGCCCGCGCCCGTGATGGGCTTCACCCCCGACTGCAAGTACCCGGTGGTCTACGCCGAGCGCGGCCGCATGGCCGTGCGCCTTGCCGCCAAGGCCGCCGCGGGCGAGGACGCCTCCGCGCTGCAGCAGCGGTTCTTCTCGTTCATGAACGAGTACGTGCTGAACGCCAAGCCCAACGGCGAGCGCTTCGGCATCGACTGCGCCGACCCCGAGTTCGGCGTCACCGAGGTGCGCAACTACAAGCTCGCAGAGGTTGACGGCGCCCCGGCCGTTGAGTTCGCCGTCAGCTACCCGGCCGGCATCACCGCCGCCGAGCTGGAAGAGAAGCTCGGCGCCGTGGCCGACGCCCAGGGCCTTGAGCTCACCGTCACCGGCAACTTCAACCCGGTGCGCTTCGAGAAGGACTGCCGCCTGGTGCGCACCCTCGTCTACACCTACGAGCACGTGACCGGCGCCGACGGCGCGCCCGTGACCACCACCGGCGGCACCTACGCCAAGCTCATGCCCAACATCGTCCCCTTCGGCCCCTCCTTCCCCGGCCAGAAGGGCATCGGTCACCAGCCCAACGAGTGGATGGACGTGGCGGACCTGGTCACCAACGCCAAGATCTACGCGTTGAGCCTGTACCTGCTCTCGCGGTAAAATCCCGCCGTTTGCGCGGGGCCGGAGGCGCCAGATGGCGCCTAGGAGCCCCGCGCGCAGGTACGCACCCTAAGAGAAAGCAGCACCATGAGCTCAAAGAAGCACCGCAAGAAAAAGCACGTCGCCCACACCGAGCAGGCCCTTTCCGCCAGCGCGGCAAAGACAGGCGCAGGCTCCGAGCCCTCAGCCCCCGGCAAGGCGCAGCGCGCCGTCGACCGGGCGGCCTCGCGCGCGGGCGTTCCGGCGGGGGTGGCGCGGCGCTTCTTCGCCTACCTCATCGACTGGTACGTGGGCGCGCTGTGCATGGCCGTGCCCATCTCCATCGCCTCCTCGCAGCTGACCGGCGACATCACCAACCAGTACCTGGTTGACTTCCCCGCCCCCTGGGGCATCGTCACCGGCTGCGCGGCGCTTTTGTGCGCGTGCTTCTACTACGTCGCGATCCCGCTCGTCATCTGGCCGGGACAGACGCCCGGCAAGCGCCTGTGCGGCATCCGCATCACCATGGCCGACGGCAGCCCCGTAGACCTCCCGCACCTGGCGCTCCGCGAGATCCTGGGCGTGTTCGTGCTCGAGGGCGTGGTGGCCAACGCCAGCGGCATCTGGCACCAGATGCTCACCATCGCCACGGGCGTGAACTTCGTCCATCCGCTGATGTACGTGGGCTTCGCGATCACGCTCGCAAGCTGCATCATGATCCTCGTCCGCAAGGACCACCGGTGCCTGCACGACCTCATCGGCGGCACCAAGGTCTGCGCCGCCCCGCGCGCAGACGAGTAAGCGCAAGGGCCGCCGGGGAGACGGCTTGCGCGCGGACGCTGCAATCTGCGGCTCTGCTCTCCCCTGCTTGAATCGTTTTGGGTAACCGGCCCGCAGCCCGGGCCTCGAGAAAGGATAGGCTATGAAAATCGTCATGATCTACGACCAGATCCAGTCCGGCCTCGGCGCCAAGGACGACCGCAACCTGCCGCTGGGCATCCTGAAGGAGCCCGTGGGCCCGGCCGTCATGATGGAGAACCTCCTCAAGCAGGTGGGCGGCAAGGTCGTGGCCACGCTCTACTGCGGCTGGGGCACCTACGGCGACAACCCCGACGAGGTTGCGCGCAAGCTCGTGGCCATGTGCCACAAGATCAACCCCGACGTGGTCATGTGCGGCCCGACCTTCAACTACGCCGAGTACGCCGAAATGGCCTGCCGCGTCGCCTCCGACATCGAGGCCGCCGGCAAGATCCGCGCCCTCGCCGCGGTGAGCCAGGAGAACACCGACGCCATCGCCAAGTACAAGGACAAGGTCACCATCGTCCGCACCCCCAAGAAGGGCGGCACCGGCCTCAACGAGGCCCTGAAGAACATGTGCCTGGTGGCCAAGGGCCTCGTGGACGGCACCGACATCTCCGACCTCAAGGCCAGCGCCTGCTTCTAAGGCACCGAGCCCGCCGCGGCGAAGAAGCGCCTGCGACAACGCACCCCTCCCCGCAGCCGCGCACGTGCTCGACGCGCGGCTGCGGCACCTCCACCTCACCCCACAATCCCAGGAGCGACCGAGCATGACTCACGAGAGCGCACCGCGCAAGCGGTCGCACAAGCACAAATCAGCTGAGGCGGCGCAGAAGCGCCGCGTCGAGCGCGAGCACGCGCTGGAGCACGCGCGCGCCGAACGCGAGCATCGCCAGCAGGCCGTGCTCGGACAGCTGAAGGAGGCCGGACTCGACATGACCATGGGCGCCGGCGAGGAGAGCTGGTTCGGCGCGCCCGAGGTCAAGATCGACCTCAAGACCGAGCTGGAGCGCCTGAAGGCCCTGCGCCGCGCCACGTTCGTGCGCCGCTGCTACACCCTGGTCTCGGTGGTGATCTCCGCGCTTCTGCAGGCCTACACCATCCAGGCGTTCGTGAACCCCGCCAACCTGCTTTCCAGCGGCTTCACCGGCTTGGCCATCCTGATCGAGCGCATCACCGGGCTTTTCGGCGTGCACTTCTCCACCTCGCTGGGCATGATCGTGCTCAACATCCCGGTCGCCATCATCTGCTGGAAGAGCATCAGCCGCCGGTTCGTGGTCTTCTCCATGCTGCAGGTGTTCTTGTCGTCAACCTTCCTGCGCGTGCTGCACTTCGACCCCATCCTGGACAACCTGATGCTCCAGGTGATCTTCGGCGGCTTCCTGTACGGCTTCGCCATCGCCGTGGCGCTGCGCGCCGGCGCCTCCACCGCGGGCACCGACTTCATCTCGCTCATGGTCTCCAACAAGACGGGCAAGAGCATCTGGGGCCTGATCTTCGCGGGCAACTGCTGCGTGCTGTGCGTGTTCGGCGCGCTGTTCGGCTGGGAGGCGGCGGCGTACTCCATCATCTTCCAGTTCATCTCCACCAAGGCCATCGAGATGTTCCACCACTACTACGAGCGCGTGACGCTGCAGATCATCACGCAGCGGCCCGACCAGATCCTGGCGAGCTACAACGTGGTGCACAAGCACGGCAGCTCGGTGATGGAGGTCGTGGGCGGCCGCAGCCACCAGCGCTACTGGCTCATCAACACCGTGGCCTCCTCCTTCGAGCTTGACGACATCATGCAGCTCATCCGCACGCAGGACGGCAACGCGGTGGTGAACGTGATGCGCACCGAGAACTTCTTCGGCAACTTCTACCGCCCGCCGATCGACGAGAAGTAAGCCGCCCTTGGCTGGCAGCGCCACGCCCCGCACGGCGCTTACCGCGCGCTTCTGTAAGGCGCGCTCGGGTTTTCTCCCCGGGCGCGCCTTTTTGCGTTGTGGAGAAGCGGGCGCCTTGCTGGGGCGGTGCGGCTGGAGGGGCGCCAGGGTGCAACGCTTGAAGCCGCTTGCCAGGGGCCGCGCTGAAAAGGGGCGCTGCGGGGCCCGTCGCCAAGAAACGCCGCATCTGGTACGCCCGCGCAATTGTGGACGCGCGGTGTGCACGCGCTCTTATCGCCTTGCCACTTGCCTTGAAGTTAACTCTAAGTTCAATAATGGCGGCATAGGCGAGAGGAGCGCACATGCAACTCACCATAGGCGACGTCTCCGCGCGGCTGGGCATCTCCGCGCCGACGCTGCGCTACTACGACAAGGAGGGGCTTTTGCCCTTTGTGGCGCGCAACCAAAGCGGCGCGCGCGTGTTCACCGAGCACGACTTGGAATGGCTGCACATGATCGAGTGCCTCAAGCGGTCGGGCCTCTCGATCAAGGAGATCAAGCAGTTCGTTGACCTGTACGTGCAGGGCGACGATACCCTTGCCGCGCGGCGCGACATCTTCTACCGGCGCAAGGCCGCCGTCGAGGCCGAGGTGGAAGCGCTCAAGCAGACCCTGGACTACGTGGCGTACAAGTGCTGGTACTACGACACAGCCGTGGCGGCGGGCAGCATCGAGGCGGCGCGAAACGCAAGCCTGTCCGAGATGCCCGCGCAGGCGCAGCGCTATGTGCGCGAGCGGGCCGAGCGCCTGGGCGCGGACGCGAACGCGAGCGTGGATCCGAGCGCGCAGGACGCCGAGCACGTTGGTAGCGAGGCGTAAATCCCCCTGCCCACAAGGCTTCTCACCATCCCCGGCGGGTAGCATCCGCCAGACCATCCAACCACTTACACCGAAGAAAGGAAAACCCATGTCCAAGCTGTACCTGATGCGCCACGGCCAAACCCTCTTCAACGTGCTGCGCCGCAAACAGGGCTGGTGCGACTCCCCGCTCACCGAGGAGGGCATCGAGCAGGCCCGTCGCGCGGGTGCGTGGCTCCGCGAGCAGGGCGTTACCTTTGATCACGCGTACTCCTCCACCTCCGAGCGCGCATGCGACACGCTGGAGATCGTGCTTGAAGAAGCCGGGCAGACCATGCCCTACGAGCGCGTGAAGGGGCTCAAGGAGTGGAACTTCGGCACCTTTGAAGGGCTCACCGAGGACACGAACCCGCCGCTTCCCTACGGAGATTTTTACGTGCCCTTCGGCGGCGAGGGCGAGCTCGCCTTCCGCGAGCGCTTGGTAACCACTGTGACCGAGCTTATGAGTCGCCCGGGGCACGACAGCGTGATCATGGCCTCGCACGGCGCCGCCGTGGCGCAGTTCCTGCGCGCGCAGGGTCCCGAGGCCGAGCAGCGTCTGCGCAACAACCGCCGCATCGGCAACTGCGCGATCACCGTGTACGAGTTCGACCCTGAAACGCGCGCCTTCGAAGCCCTTGAGCTGATCAACCCCAACGCCTAGCGCGCCCGGGCGCCGCCACACGCCCATAGCGCCGCCGGCCCTCTGAATACAGGGAGCCGGCGGCGTTTTTGCTTGGAGCTTGCTCAGCTGGCCCTAGTACTTGGCGCGGAAGCCCTTCTCGTCCGGCACCAACGGCAGCTCGTCGCAGGCAACCACGGTAAAGCCATAGCCGAACTGCCGGTAATACACGTGCAGGTCCGCCACCATGGCCTGAATGTTGGCGCCGGTGCCCTGCCACTCGGCCTCCACGTTGCCGTCGTCGAGGTTCTTGACCCAGCCGGTTATCTCGCGCTTATCGGAGAACTGCTGCTGCATGAACCGAAAGCCCACGCCCTGCACGCGCCCGGAAAACAGCAGGCGCACACGCAAGGTGGCTGCGGGATCCAGCGCCGCCACCAGCTTGTCGTCGTCCACCGGCTCCTTATCGGCGCTTTTCGCGCGGGCCTTGAAAAACCGTTCGAGCATGCTGCCTCCCTTTGCGCCGCCCACGCCGTGCGCTGCGCTTCCGCGCGCGCCGTTTTCGCCCCTCATTGTACGCGAAGACGCGCCAAACCTGCCCTGGCGAGGCGCTTGGGCGCCTCGTTTGCCCGGCATACAGGCCACAAAACAAAAATGGATGTGGTTTAGGCGTCTCCTCTCAGGTAGACGATTTATGGGCAAGCCCTCTACCTGCGGGTTTTCTTTTCAGCATGCTCCGTCTACTTGGAGGGGACGCAATAAACCACATCCATTTTGCGCGGCGAGCTCTTTCAGCGGGCCGGCAGCACGTTTTACCCGCGGATCTTGCAATTAACGACACGGCGCAAGCGGCCCTACCGCCCGCTTCGGCGCAGCTTGCCACTCGCCACCCACAGACCCACCGCGCGCACGTACAGCGCCAACCACAGAACACCCGCACAGATCCCTGCGACCACGTCTGAGAGGTAATGCACGCCCAGGCACACGCGGGCAAGGCACACCGCCGCGCAGGCCGCCAGCGCAACCGCGGCGAGCGCTGCGCGCCCGGTGCGGCTTCCCGCACCCGCCGCGCGCGCAAGTGCCTCGCGCGGAGCCTGCGCCCCGAGCCCTGCGCCCGTCACACCCGGGGCGCGGCGCGGCAGAGGGCGCATACCCATGAGCCACATGCCCCACAGCAGGAAACCGAAAAACGCAACCACGTTCATGGCGTGGCCGGAAGGGAAGCTGAGGCCCGCCTCGGCCACCAGGCCCCACGCAGGCCGCGGGCGAGCCACCACCGCTTTGAGCAGGCGGTTTACCACCTCGACCAGCGCCACGTTGCCGAGAAGCGCCACGCCGAGCCGCGTGGTCGGCGCGCTTCTGAGCAGCGCGCCGCCAAGCGCCACCGCGCCGGCAGCGCTCGCCAGGAAAGCGCCCGAGCCCGCAACGCTTACCGCGCGCCACATCCGCACCGTCCCCGGTGCGGCGGCGCCCGCGCCCTGCGCCAGCTGCCACGCCGCCCGGTCAACGCCCAGCGGCGCGCCGCCCGCCAGCGCCACCAGCGCCGTCAGGGCAAGAAACACCGCCGCGCAGGCAAGCAGCGTCGCCGTCCCAAGAAACCGCCGCGCACGCCCGGGACGGGCAGACCTCAGCAGGCGCTCGCCCCGTGCCACGCGCGCCGCGTCGCGCTTCTCGCGCCCGAGCAGCCGGTCAGCGTTTTGCGCCATGGGCATCCTTCCCCGCGCCGCGCGCGCCGCCATCCAGCTCGTCCGCACCATCGCCGCCTGCGTCCCTGTCGCACGCGCGCTCATCGCCCGCGTCGGCCCCGTCCGCGGCAGCCGTCTCCTTACCCGCCGCACGGCCGAAGCGCCACGAGGCGATCATCCCCTTGCCTGCCTTCTTCACCGCCAGCGCCGTGAGGTCGGAGACCGCGCGCATCAGCGTGGCGCGCGTCTTGTCGTCGGCCTGGCGCGCGGCCTCGCCCAAAAGCGCCAGCAGCTTCTTGCTGTCGGCCAGCAGGATGTCCGCCGCGTCCTGCGCGCCCGACGCTTCAATGGCGCGGAACAGCGCCGCCGTGATCGCGGCCACCTCGCCCTCGTCGTAGCTCGAGATCCAGTCGGTCACGAGCTCGCCGGTGAAGCGCGCCGACTCGCTCACCGCCGGCAGCACCACGAAGTCGCCCGCCTCCACGTCCACCTGCCAGGAGAACAGGCTGTGCTGCATGAGGCCGTGCTCGCTGCTCGCCACGGCGCGCACCGGCCCGGGGTAGTCGAGCAAAAGCCCCACGAGCGCGTCCTGCGGCACCGTTTTGTCGATGCGTCCCTGAAGCGGCGCGTAGTCCGCCGCGCCGAACAGCCCGCGCTTGAAGCCCGGCGCGTCGTGCACGTACACGCGCGCAATGCGATCCTGCACGCGCGTGTCGCAGGTCAGCGCCGCGAACAGCGCGTAGTTGCCGCCTTTGGAGTGCCCGCCCACAAAAAGCGGCAGGCCCGTCGGCACATGGCGCGCCGCAAGCTCCAGGTACTCGGTGGCCATGTCCTGCGCTTGGGTGGGCGCCGCGTAGGCCGTCTCGAAGTTCTCGCGCCAGCCCGCGAAGCTCACGTCGGTGCCGCGGTAGGCCACGTAGGCGAAGCTGCCCGGGCTCACGTAGGTCACCGCCGAGAACTGGATGCTGCGCTGCTCGTCCAGCACGCTGGCGTAGTCGCTTATCTCGATGTCGCGGAAGCGCGGGCTCGCCACCAGCGAGGCGAGCTCGTGCTTCACGTCGGCCGGCGAGAGCCCCTCGAAGGCCCCCTCCCCGCGGCTTGCCCAATGCTCGGCGCGGAAGAGGTCGACCGGGCGCACGGGTGCCTGCCCGATCCGCGCGAGGCGGCTCGCCAGCGCGTCGAGCACCGGCGAGGCAAAGCGCCGCTCGCGCAGGGGCGGCGCCACGCCCGCGCCGTCAACCATGGTGAGCTGCGCGAGCACCGCCGAGTCCACGGGGTTCAAGGGCTTTTCCGCAAAGGGGGCGAGCTCGCGCTCGAGGTAGTCGAAGAGGTTGGCCATCGGTCCTCCTTTATATACGTGAGCGGCGCCGGCACGCGCGCCGGGCACCGGGGCGGTTCGTACCAAAACTGTACCCGGCACGCGGCCCCGCAAGCGCTCGCGCCCCAATCTATGCGCTTCCTCTGCAAGCGCGCACCACCCGCCGCGGGGCGGCTACAATATCCCATTGCGCAAAGCCGCGCCGGGGCCGCCGCAACGGCCGCCCGGCGCTTTCCGTTTGCCCGACAACCCCGCTCGACGGCCCAAAGGAGGCCCCATGAACGTTGCCCAAGCGTTGGAGCACGCCAACGCCTTCTCTTTCCCCGAGCTCCTCTACGCCAGCGGCCCGCAGGCCATGGACGCCGAACGCCACGCCAACGAGGAGGCCATCGGCACCCTCAAAGACGCGTTCTTCGCCGAGAAGAACCCCGGCTTCTCCTTCTCCACGGTGCTCGAGCTCGCCGACCGCAACCGCCAGCTGTGCGACCAGATCGGCTGGCAGCGCCTGCGCAACGTAAACGGCACGAGCCTCGCGCGCAGCCTCTCGGACGACGACATCGCCCGCGGCATCGCCGTGATGCAGGGCCGCAAGCCCCGCGACGTGATGCGCGAGACCCGCGGCGACCGCGACGCCTTCGGCGTGGCCTACGTGAGCCAGAAGCTCCGCGGCCTGGTGATGGGCATCGACATCGAGACCACCGACCGCTACCCCGACCGCGGCTACATCCTCAACGTGGGCTGGGAGTTCATGCGCCTGGAGGAGGGCGCCGAGCCCTTCGAGCCGCTCGTGGAGTTCTGCGGCCTGCCCGAGCGCTACCGCGCCGAGGGCGTGCCGCTGGCCGACATCCACCACATCACCTGGGACATGATCGACGGCGAGGAGCCCTTCCGCGAGAACAAGGGCCTGCAAAAGCTGCTGCTCAAGCTCATGACCACCTACCCCTACATGGCGCACAACGCCGCCTTCGAGGACTCGTGGTTCACCCTGCACCTGGACGGCTACGCCGAGGCGCGCAAGGCCGGCAAGATCACCGTGATCGACTCGCGCGACATCTGCCGCCGCCTGGACTCCGAGGTGGCAACCCTGCCGCGCGAGTCCAGCCCGGCCGCGCTGGAGAACTGGGCGCGCCGCCGCGGCACGCTCAAGGCCGACGAGAAGGAGCGCCACCTGGGCCTGGACGACACCGACCTGATGCTGCGCACCGTGCACGCCGAGTTCGGGCTCAAGAACATGTTCCTGCAGTAACCGCCGCAGGGCGAGAAGAGCAGGCGCGGGCCTTGGCCCGCCAGGGGCGGGTGCGAGCGGCAGACACCCCGCACCCGCCGTCCGCACCCGCCATCCGCTGCTGCTGCCCGCACCCGCCATCCGCACCCGCCGCCCGCGCCCGTCCCAACGGCAACCCAGGGCCCGCACGCACGCTTGCCGAACTGCGTTTTGCATCGAAACAGCCTCGGCTTGCATAAGTTTTAAAACCTGATAGGCTGGAAGAACCGCACAGCAATTCCACCGCCCGCGGGCCGGCCGAGCCGCGCCCGCGCCATCGCCCGCAGCAGGCACCCGTCGCGCTGCGGGCCACCCGTATACCGGCCGGAACCCGGGGGCGCGACGCACGGGCCCCGGCGGCCCCGCAACCGACGGAAGGATCCCGCATGAGAACGCTTCTGCGCTTCCTCAAACCCTACCGCCTGCAAACAGCCGTGGTGCTCGTCTCGCTCGCCGTGAACCTGGCCGGCGTGCTGCTCGTGCCCACGATCCTGGCCAACATGATCAACAACGGCGTGAGCTCGCGCGACATGGACTACCTCATGGGCCAGGGTGCGCTCATGCTCGCGGCCGCCGTGGTCTCGGGTGCGGGCGCCTTCGCGTGCAACTACTTCTGCGCCGACCTCTCCTCCAAGGTGGGGCGCGACATCCGCAACGCCGTCTACGACGCCTCGCTCGCCTTCTCGGGCTCCGGCTTCGAGCAGTTCGGCACCGGCTCCATGATCACCCGCACCTTGGGCGACGTGAACGTGATCCAGCAGGCCATCACCATGACCATCCAGATGATGCTGCCCGTGCCGTTCGCCGCGGTCATCGGCATCGTGCTTGCCTCCTCCATCGACCCGCAGATGGGGGCGCTGCTCGCCTGCGTCATCGCCGTGGTGGGCGTGATCGCGCTTGTCACCGTGCGCCGCGCCGCCGCGATCTTCGAGAAGCTGCAGACCTTCATCGACCGCATGAACGTGCGCCTGCGCGAGACCATCACCGGCGTGCGCGTGATCCGCGCCTTCGGCAAGGAGCGCGCCGAGCGCGAGCGCCTGGACGACGCGTTCTCCTCGTTCGCCAAAAACGCCATCCGCGTGAACATGCTTTTCGCCACGCTGGACTGCTCGGCCTTCCTCATCATGAACCTGTGCGAGGTCGCCATCCTGTGGCTCGGCGGCAACCGCGTGGGCGTCCACGCCATGCAGATCGCCTCGATCTCGGCGTGCGTGGAGTACGCGATGCTCATCCTGCTGTTCATCATGATGGCGCAGATCTGCGCGCTCACGCTGCCGCGCGCCCTGGTGTGCCTGGAGCGCTGCCGCGCCGTGATCGACCACGAGCCGAGCATCGCCGACCCAGCCCTGCCCGAGAAGCCCGGCCGCGGCGCCGAGAAAGAGGGCGAGGCGGTGGTGCACTTCTCGTGCGCGTCCTTCTGCTTCGCCGACGCCGACGAGGACACGCTGCACCGGCTGAACTTCATCTGCCGCCGCGGCACCACCACGGCCATCATCGGGCAGACGGGCTCGGGCAAGTCCACCATCGCCAAGCTCATCCTGCGCTTCCACGACGTCTCCGAGGGGCACGTCTCGCTTCTGGGCACCGACGTGCGCAACCTAAGCCAGCACGACCTGCGCGAGCGCGTGTCCTACGTGCCGCAGAAGGCGTGGCTGTTCTCGGGCACCGTCGCCGAGAACCTGCGCTACGGCAAGCCCGACGCCACCGACGAGGAGCTGTGGCACGCCCTGGACGTGGCGCAGTCGGGCTTCGTGCGCGAGCTGCCCGGCGGCCTTGCCAGCCGCGTGGCGCAGGGCGGCACCAACTTCTCCGGCGGCCAGCGCCAGCGCCTCTCCATCGCGCGGGCACTTGTGAAGCCGGCCGACCTCTACATCTTCGACGACTCGTTCTCCGCGCTCGACTTCAAGACCGACGCCGCCCTGCGGCGGGCGCTGGCCGAGGAGGTCGCCGACGCCGCCGTGTTCATCATCGCCCAGCGCATCAACACCATCCTCAACGCCGACCAGATCATCGTGCTCAAAGACGGCTGCATCGCCGGGCTCGGCACCCACGACGAGCTCATGCGCACCTGCCCGGTGTACCAGGAGATCGCCCGCTCGCAGCTCAAGGCCGAGGAGCTGGAGGGCCTTGCCGCAGAAGACAGCGCGCAGAAGGGAGGCGCATAGCCATGGCTGAGAAGGACCTGGTCGACAACATCGAGGCTGCCAGCGCCGCAGCCGAGGCCATAGACACCGCGAGCGCGACGGGCGCCGACGGCGGCGCCGCCCCCTCCCCCGCCGACGAGCTCGAGGTGCCGCGCGACACCCTCGCGGTCATCCGCCGCATGTGGGGCACCGCCACCGGCGAGCACTGGCGCTTCGCCGTGGTGGTCGCGTGCATCTGCCTCTACACCGCCGCCTCCATCGCCGCACCGGCCTACTGCGCCTATCTGATCGACTATCTGTGGAGCCACATCCAGCGCGCCTTCGCCGCCGGCGAGACCTTCCGCGTCACGTGGGAGACGGGCGGCCGCGAGGTCATGGTGTTTCTCGGCATCTGGACCGTGGCGTGGATCTTCTACACCATCCAGAGCTTCACCATGGCGAGCTTCGCCGAGCGGCTGAACCTCAAGCTGCGCCGCGAGCTGTCCGACAAGCTCAACCGCCTGCCGCTGGCCTTCTACGACCGCCGCAAGCCCGGCGAGGTCATCAGCCGCGCTACCAACGACCTCGACAAGGTCTCCGAGGTCATGCAGCGCGGCATCCTCTCGCTGCTTACGGCCATAGGCTCGGTCACCGGCGCCCTGATCATGATGTTCCGCTACAACTACGTGCTGGCCTGCGTGTTTTTGGCCTTCGCCGCCGTGGCCGTGGCCATGACGCGCGCCGTCTCCAAAAAGACGCTCGTGCTGGCCGCCGAGCAGCAGCGCGCCGTGGGCATCCTCACCGGGCACGTGGAGGAGGCCTACTCCGGGCGCACCGTCATCAAGGCGTTCAACCAGGAGCAGGCCAGCTCTGAGCGCATCCACGCCGCCACGCAGGAGCTCGCCGAGCGCATGCGCGCCACCGACTTCGTCACCAACGTGGTGGCGCCCATGGTGCGCTGCCTGGTGCGTCTCTCGCAGGTGATCCTGGCGGTGCTGGGCGTGCGCTTCCTCATCGGCGGGCAGCTCACGGTGGGCACCCTGCAGGCGTTCTTCCAGTACGTGAACACCGCGGCCGAGCCGCTCACGCAGTTCTCGCTCACGGTGAACACCATGCAAAGCGCGCTGGCCGCTGTGGAGCGCGTCTACGACATCTTGGACGAGCCCGAGATCGAGCCCGACCCTGTCGCGCCGGCGCTGCCCGCGAGTCCTGTGCGCGGGCGCGTGGCCTTCGAGCACGTGCGCTTCGGCTACGACCCGGCGCGCCCGCTCATGCGCGACGTGAGCTTCGTGGCCAAGCCCGGGCAGAAGGTGGCCATCGTGGGCGCCACGGGTGCGGGCAAGACCACCCTCATCAACCTGCTGATGCGCTTCTACGAGATCGACGGCGGCCGCATCACGCTCGACGGGGTCGACACCCACGCCATGCGCCGCGCCGACCTGCGCCGCAACTTCGGCATGGTGCTGCAGGACGCGTGGCTGCGCGAGGGCACCATCGCCGAGAACATCGCCTACGGGCGGCCGGACGCCACGCGCGAAGAGGTTATCCAAGCCGCGAAGACCGCGCAGGTTGACTTCTTCGTGCGCACGATGCCCCACGGCTACGACACGCTGCTCGAGAACGACGCGGAGAACATCTCCCAGGGCCAGCGGCAGCTGCTCACCATCGCGCGCGTGCTTCTGGCGAACCCGGCGATCCTCATCTTGGACGAGGCCACCTCGAGCGTGGACACGCGCACCGAGAAGGCCATCGTGCGCGCCATGGAGCACCTCACCTATGGGCGCACGAGCTTCGTGATCGCGCACCGGCTCTCCACCATCGTGGACTCCGACCTCATCCTGGTGATGGACCACGGCACCATCATCGAGCAGGGCACCCACGAGGAGCTCCTGGCGGCCGGCGGCGCCTACGCCGAGCTGTATCTGAGCCAGTTTGCGTCGTAGCGCAGGCGGTTTGGCGCGCCGGCAGGCGGTTTCGGCCCCTGCTGGCGCGGCGACCGGCGGTTTTGCCCCCCGTCGGCGCGTCCGCAGCGCCTCGTTGCGTTAAACCTGTTGTTTTGGCCGCACCCGCGCAGTAGCCTGCGTCGTAATACGAAAATAGCCGCAGGTAGAACACCTGCGGCTATTTCGTGTGCTGAGCAGAACCCCGCAAAACAACAGGTTTAACGAAAGCGGGAGGCTCTTCGCGCCTTACGATGGCGCTTGCAAGCCTCCCATCATGCAAAACACGGTTACTCCCACGTCTTCCACACCTCGGGCGCATAGCCCACGGTAGCCTTCTGGCCGTTGCGGACGATGGGCTCGCGCAGCACCTGCTGGTTCTCGAGCAGCTTGTCGAACTTCTGGCTGTCGGCCAGGTAGGTGATGAGCGCCACCGCGTCCTGGTCCTTGGCCTTGGGGTCGACCACGGCCTCGATGCCGCCCGCCGCGCGGATCACGCTCGCAAGCTCGCCTTTGCTCATCTCCTTCTCTTTGAGGTCGATAAACTGAAAGCGGATGCGGCGCTCCTTGAAGTAGCGCTGCGCCTTTTTAGTGTCGAAGCTCTTCTTGGTGCCGAAAATCTGGATGTTCACGCCGTCCCCTTACGCGCAGGGCTCCACGCCCAGCTCGGCGCGCACCACGTCGAACGCCGCCGCGATGGCCTTGTCCATGTCGTAGTACTTGTAACCGCCCAGGCGGCCGGCGAAGACCACGTCGCCCTCCTGGTCTGCCAGCTCGCGGTAGGCCCGGTAGAGCTTCTCGTTGCGCTCGTCGTTCACCGGGTAGTAGGGCTCGTCGCCGGGCTTCCAGTCGGCCGGGTACTCGCGCGTGATCACGGTCTTGGGCAGCGGCTCGCCGTTCTCGCCCAGCCCGAACTCGAAGTGCTTGTGCTCGATGATGCGCGTGTAGGGCACCTCGCGCTCGTTGTAGTTCACCACGGCCACGCCCTGGTGGTTCTCCTCGTCCAGGATCTCGCTCTCGAAGCGCAGCGAGCGGTACTCGAGCTGCCCGAGCTTGTAGTTGAAGTAGGCGTCGATGGGGCCGCAGTAGACGGTGCGCGCGGCGATGTTTGGCTGCTCGGCTGCGAGGTCGGCGTACTCGACGCCCAGGCGCACCTCGGTGCCCTCCAGCATGCGCTCCACCATCTTGGTGTAGCCGCCCATGGGGATGCCCTGGTAACGGTCGTTGAAGTAGTTGTTGTCGTAGGTCAGGCGCACGGGAAGGCGCTTGATGATGGAGGCCGGAAGATCCTTGCAGTCGCGGCCCCACTGCTTCTCGGTGTAGCCCTTCACGAGCTTCTCGAAGATGTCGCGGCCCACGAGGGACAGCGCCTGCTCCTCGAGGTTCTTGGGCTCGGTGATGCCCTCGGCGGCGATCTGCTCGTCGATCTTGGCGCGCGCCTGCGCCGGCGTCACCACGCCCGGCCACATCTTGGAGAAGGTGTTCATGTTGAAGGGCATGTTGTAGACCTCGCCCTTGTAGTAGGCCACCGGCGAGTTCACGTAGTTGTTGAACTCCGCGAAGCGGTTGACATAGTCCCATACGTCCTTCAGCGAGGTGTGGAAGATGTGCGCGCCGTACTTGTGGACGTTGATGCCCTCGACCTTCTCGGTGTACACGTTGCCGGCGATATGCGGGCGGCGATCGATGACCAGGCAGCGCTTGCCGGCGCGCTTGGCCTCGTGGGCAAAGACGGCGCCGGTGAGACCGGCGCCAACGATGAGGTAGTCGTAAGCGGGAGTGGTCTGTGACTGGGCCATGGGGGGCTCCTTCGCAGCTCGGGTGCAATGTCGGGCCTATTGTACGACAAGCGTGTGGAGGTCTGAAGGCGAGCGGAGGGAGGCGCGCGGCGGTTGGTCGCGCTTTCGACAGCCGTCGCAGGGGCCGCGCGCTTTTCTCGGCAGGTGCGGCCGCGGTTAGCCGCGTTTCCGACGTCGCCGCAGGGGC
>CALUOP010000009.1 GCA_944322305.1 uncultured Coriobacteriaceae bacterium
AGCCGTCGCAGGGGCCGCGCGCTTTTCTCGGCAGGTGCGGCCGCGGTTAGCCGCGTTTCCGACGTCGCCGCAGGGGCTGCATGTTCTTCTCGGCAGGTGCGAGGGGCTCGTCAGGCCGCGCCGCCGACGCCGCCACAAAACGCCTGCTTTTCTCGACAGACGCAAGGCGCGCGTACCTGTTTCGCAACGACCCCTGATGCGGCGCGTTTTTCTCGACAGGTGCGGCCGCGGTTAGCCGCGTTTCCGACGTCGCCGCAGGGGCCGCGCGTTTTTCCCGGCAGGTGCGAGGGGCTCGCGGCGTTTCCCCAGGAAACGCGTTAGGGCCTGCGCGCTTTTCTCGGCAGGCGCAAAACGGGCGCGCCTTGCGTGGGCGCGATGTCTCCCCCGCTCCCGCATCTGTCGAGAAGAACCTGCCGAGAAGGCCCCGGGACGGCTCCGCGCCCTGCGACTGCCGAGAAGAACGCGCGGGCCGGCAGCCGCCGCCCCAACCCGCTCTGCACCTGCCGAGAGGAACCCGCAGAAACCGGCTCAAAACCCTCATCCTCGCTGCATCTGTCGAGAAAAACGTACGGTGTCGCAACCGCGGCCAAAACGCGCGGGACGGCTCGTAGCTCACCGGGATCCAAGAGCGCAGGTGACGGTCGTTGACAAGCGTTATGATCCTTGCAATATCGAACGCATGTTCTTTTTATGGGGTGATCGTGGGTCATAGGACAAAAAGTGTGTATGGGCTAGTCCCAGTCCATACGGTATGGCTCGGAGCGATGCAGCTCTGACCACACTATGGCATCTCCCCACTGAGGAATGGTTTCTTGTAGCTTGTCCTGCTGATTGAGTCTCTCGTATTTAGCTCTGATAGAGCCGTCCGTCGGCATGGCACGCAGGATCTCCGCTGCATGCAAGGGGCTCGGGCTGTGCATACAGCACCACCAGAAGATCGCCTTGAGCCTGCGTTCGATAGAAAGTCCCCTATGGTCCCTGAGCATGGCTCTGAGCTGCGCGTTGGTGCCGCCTTCGATACGGTTGTTGGTGGCCGGGAGAGGGGCGAGGTGCTCTAGGCGGGGATCAAGGTAGGTGAACAGCGTCCCGGCGTTGATGAGCCGGGCGAGAGACCTCCGCGCCTTGACGAGGCGTTCATGCGCGAGGACGTACCTTCCCTCCTCCGTCTTCGTCCTCTCCGATAGGAAGTCGTCCCACCTCTCGGGCCACGCAAGGAATGCCTCCGCCCACCCCTGCGCCTCTTTAAGGGTGGTGATGCCGAGCAGCGCTTTGGCAAGGCCGTACAGCTCTGCGCCCGCCTGCGTGCGGGGCTTCGAGGTGGTGTAGCGCTTGACCTGAGAGAATGCGTGGAAGATGCAGCGCTGGTGGTGCGCACGGGGCCATGTCGCACGGGGCCATGTCTTCCTGAGCGCCTTCGGAAAGCCGTCACCCCCGTCCGAGACGACCACCTCGGGGGCGGCTATGCGCTGCATCAAGGCCGACCAGCCGCGGCTGTTCTCCGCACGGCATAGGTGCCATCCCAGTACATGGCGCTCATCCGAGGCGATGAGCACGACGGCCTTTCTTCCGAGGTGTATGCCGTCAACGTAGATGACGCTTCGCGGCTCCTCTATCTTGGGCGGCATGGGCCATATATCCCAGAAGGGCGCGCACTTCCTTCTGAAGGTCCTGCCGGCCCCCGGCATATCTGATTGACGTTTGCGGGACAAAAGCCACGCCAGAAAGGTTCTAAGGTCCTTGGCAGAGGTGTCGATCTTCCTCACCGAGCTCGAGCCGCAGCACCTACATCTGAAGCGAGTCCTGCCAGCTTTCGTTTTCCCGTTCTTAACCATATTGGAGCCGCAAACAGGGCAGCGGGGATTTCCCATGGCAACATCGCAGATAGGCCAACTTCACTGTTAGAAACAACATGGTCTACCTGCGAGGATATGAAATCCTACACACACCTTTTGTCCAGGCAAAAAGTTGGGACGATGCAACTCGAAGAGGCAATTTATAGGTATCTACCTGCAGTGATACAGGAATCCCATACACACTTTTTGTCCTATAAGCCCATACCGCTCCAAAACCGCATACAAGCTTCATGGAGCCATGACGAGGCTGATGCCCTGAAACGAAAAACAGCCCAGACGAGCCATATCGTCTGGGCTGTTGCTCTGCCATGGAGCCAGCAACGAGACTCGAACTCGTGACCCCCGCTTTACGAGAGCGGTGCTCTACCAACTGAGCTATGCTGGCTTGCGGGACGGTGTAACCGTGCCGGCAAGTAGATATAGTACGGCTTCAGCGGCCGAGGCGCAAGATGCAATTCGCGGGATTCTCGCCTTCACAGAGTGTCCCGAAACTGCGGACACCCTTTGGCGGCGCCTGCGATACGCGGCGTCCGCCTTAAGCTACGCGCGAACCTTGAAGCAGACTTTCTTCACCTGCTGCGGGCCGTCGCCCGGGAACTCCAGCGTGGGCATGTGCGGCTCCCCCACCACAAAGATCGCGAAATGCCCTTCGTCCAGGTTGCCGTCAAGCGAGCGCTCGGCATCTACCAGCTCGAAGTCGCCCGCCTCGTCGTATGTCTGCACCAGCGTAGTGGCACCCGCCGCAGTCTTGAACGCCTCGCGGCCGATAAGGTCGATCTGCACGTCCATGTAGTCGCGGTGCGTCTCGTGGTGCGCGTCCTCGGGCTTGCGCGTGGTAGCCTCCATCACGTTGGCGTACACGTCGTCGCCGGCGATCTCGTTGCGGCCAAGCGGCAGGGCCGCCAGCTCTTCCGCACTCTTGTTGGCTAGCCAGTCGATAAGCACGTCGAGATTGGGGTACAGGCCGCGGTACCTGCCGATATGGGAGAGCTCGTCGTAGATCATGGCAACGCCTTTCGTGAAGCGGATGCGCGCGATGCGCCTTGTCGGTGCCATCATACCCGGATGCGCCGCGCGAGCCAACCCGGCGCGGAGTGAAACGGGGCTCAGGCGACGAGAGAGTGGCTATCCCGCAACTGAATGTCGGAAGCGCGGGCAACTGCCAGCGCCGGCACCGTACCTGCCGAGAAAAACGCGCGGGCTTCGTGAGTGGTGACGTTTTCGCAACCAAGCAAGGCAGTAGGCGTCGGAACCGCGACCAACCGACGGGGCCTACCGGCACACCCGCCGAGAAAAAATGCACGGGCATCTCGGGTGACGACGTTTTCACGAACAACCGGGGCGGTAGATGCCAGAACCGCGGACAACCGAGTGAGACGAGTCCGGTTGGTCGCTGTTCCGACATGGCCGATGTAGTTAGTCGCCCGAACCGCATCTAAATTCCGGAAATCCGGGAGTTGCGTGCGGCCCGGGCGACCAAGCGGAAGTTAGCAGTCGGATATGCGACCAACCGGGAGCCTAGATGTCGCACTAACGGGCAAGTAGGAGCTTCGATGTCGCAACCGCGGGCAACTTATGCTTAGACGCCGGAAAGGCGACCAACCGCCGGGGGCCACCGGTGCACCTGCCGAGAGAAATGCGCGAACTTCTCGACCGATGACATTTTCGCGACCAAGCGGGGCGATAGACGCCGCAAACGAGAGCAACTGCCAACGCCGGCGGCGTACCTGGCGAGAGTAATGTGCCCGCAGAGGGCGCGAGGCAGGAAGCTACCCCTCAGCCGCTGGCGTACCCGGCGAGAGTTACTCCTCCGCTCCACCGCCCAGCAGGCGCAGGGTGCCCATGAGGACCTGGGCCACGCGGTCGCTGGCGTCGGCAGCGCGGCGCAGAACCTCGTCGCGTGTGAGGTCGGCGTCGCAGGCCCCGTGGGTCACCAGCGTGAGCCCCATGACCTCCATCCCTAACGCCCGAGCCATGATGACCTCGCACACGGCGCTCATGCCCACATACCGCGCGCCCAGTGCGCGAAGCATTCCCGCCTCGGCCGGCGTCGGATAGCTCGGGCCCAGAAGCGCCGCGTACACGCCCTCGTCAAGCGCAACGCCCGCCTCCTCGGCCGCCGCGCGCGCGAAGGCACGCAGGTACGGGGAGTACGTCTCGCCCATCGGCACAAACGGCGTGTCGACCATCGAGCCAACGGTACGGCATGCCAGCGGGTTTCTCCCCGTGAGGTTGAGGTGGTCGGCGATAAGCCCGACGGTGCCGGGCGCAACATCCTCGTCGAGCCCGCAGGTGCCGCACGAGAAGATCACGTCGCGGCAGCCGATCCGGTGCGCGTGGCGCACGAGCGCCGTGACCTCGAGCTCGGAGAATCCCTGGTACAGATGGATGCGCCCAGGGTACACCACCACCGGCACGCCCTCGATGGTACCAACCAGCGCCTCGAACACGTGGCCCTCAACCGGGCGCGCGTCATCGGGGAAGCCCTCGATGTCGGTATACGGGATGCGCCGCACCACGCGCACGCACTGGGCGAGGTCGCCCATCTCGCTGCCCAGCATGATGGCAACCGGATGCTCCACGCTCGGCTCGCAATACGCTACCTTTTCCTCGTTCACCACGGGTATCCCCTCTTTCCTGATAAGCTCGGCGGCAACGCCCCAGCCCGGCACGAGCCGGCCGGAGAACGTGCCGTCGTAGATGCGGCCGGAGCCGCACGACGGACTCTTGGCCTTCAATATAGCAAGCCGCACGTGCGCCGCCTGGGCGCGCGCCAGGGTTTTGCGGGCACCGGTGGCAAACGCCGCGCTAACGTCGTGCCCGGCGGCGTCCAGCACCCGCACACCTGCGCGCTCGGCCGGCGGTCGCGGGCGAGAAAGGCCGCCCGCCGTCTCGGGGCACACGCCCACCACGCCCGCACCCAGGCGCGCAGCCAGCCTCTGCACCGCCGCGTTGGGCCGCGCCTCCCCGTCGAACCGGCAGGGCTTTCCCAGCAGGCATGCGCTTATCGCCACGTTCATACGCGCTCCTTCACTCGCGCGCCGCGCCGCACGTTCCCGCGCCGCGGCAGAACAAAGCGGGCGACCGCCGCAGCAGCCGCCCACCCTTCTCGCCCAAACCGTGTAAACCCAGGCAACCTGCGCACGCATGCACGCGGCGCCCCGGCCCGTGCCGCCTTAGATGTACACGCCGTAGATGTCGACGTTGGCGTTGGCGTACAGGCTGTTGATGTAGTTGGCCCAGGTCTCCTGGCCCTCGCTCGCCTGGCTGGCGTACTGCTGGTAGGCCACGTAGTAGGCGGTCTGCGCCTGCGTGTACGTGGCGCCGTCGGCGTTCCACTCCTCGCCGGAGAGCGCCTGGTAGTACGGGCCGTCCTCGCTCGCCCACGTGCCGGTCTCGCTGTCCCACTCATCGCCGGCCAGGTTGATGATGTAGTCGGCGTACTTCTTGTCCACCGTCTCGTTGTTGCCGTCGGCCGGCTCCTCGGGGGCCTCGGGCGCCGTTGCGGAGGCGCCGTCGGGCACAACCTGCTCGTAGAGCTTCTGCTGGGTGCAGTTGTCGCGCACGATCTGCTTGGCCTGGTCGGTGGTCACGCCGTACTGCTCGGCCAGCGCGTCGTAATCAGAGCTGCCCAGCGCCTGCTCGGCGTAGGAGGCCATGTCGTCGTCGGAGACCTCGATGCCGCGGCTCGCCGCGTCGTCAAGCAGGATCTGCGTGCGCACGTAGCCCAGCACCGTGTCTGCCGAGGGGGCGGCGTAGGTGCCGTCGTCGTTCTTCACGTTGTCGACGCTGTACTGCGTCTCGATGGCCTGGCGCGCCGTCACGTCGTGGCGCGCGCCGTTGTAGGTGTAGGTGGCCACCACGTCGTCCAGCTGACTTTCGGAAAGCGCGGCGGTGCCGGTGCCCTTGCCGCCAAAGCCGCCGGAACCCAGCAGGTAACCGCCTATGGCAAACACTATGGCGGCGATAACCACCGCGGCGATGGCGATCGGCAGCTTCACGTTGCCCCCGCCGTTGCCCGAACCGCCCGCGCGGGCGGGGCTCTTCTCCTCGCCCATGGCCATCCCTTCGTCTGCGCTGCCTTGAACGTCCCGGTCGTCTGTGCCCGTCGAGAAGTGCGCACCCGTGTGCGCATCCTTCTCGGCCGCCGCGTCCTCGCCTTCCGCTGCCGCCCGCTCGCGCGCCAGCCGCTCGGAGGTGGCTCGGTTGAGCTGCGCCTCCTGCTCGAGCATGGCCTGGTGCGCAGCCTCGGCGTCGGCCGCAGGGTCCTTCGCGCGGCCGATAAGCTCCACCGGGTTGTCTGCCTCCGGGTCGGGGCCGGCGCCGCGCTCGATGATCTCGATGTCGCGGTCCTCCTCGTCGCGGAAGTCGTCCTTCTTAACCACAAGGCCCATCGCGGCCCTCCTTCTTCTCAAACCTGTGCAAACCGCGCCGCCGACAAAAGCCGCGCGCGGCGCCTCGCACCTATTGTGACGCATGCGCCCGCGCCGCGCGCGCAAACCCACGGCCTGCCCGCATACGTGAAACAGGCCTGAACAGGCGCGTCCCACGCAAGGGCCCAGCCGCTCCGCCTGCGGCGTGCGCAACCCGCGTCTGACAACGCCCGGCTGCGCCCCGAACCTACAGCGCGGCGATCACCGCGTCGGCGTAGGCCTGCGTGCCGGCTGCGCCCTCGGCAGAGCCCGTCAGCGCGCGCTTCACGTCGCCGGTGACGACCTCGCCGGCGGCAAGCGTGGCGCGCACCGCGCACCGGATGCGGTCGGCCGCCTCGCGCTCGCCCAGGTGGTCCAGCAGCATCGCCGCCGAGAGGAACTCGGCCGTGGGGTTGGCCAGGTCCTTGCCGGCGATATCGGGCGCCGAGCCGTGCGTGGGCTCGAAGATAGCGCAGTCCGTGCCGATGTTGGCTCCGGGAGCCATGCCGAGCCCGCCCACCAGGCCGGCCGTGAGGTCGCTCACGATGTCGCCGTAGAGGTTCGGCAGCACCAGCACGTCGAAGTCCTCGGGGTGCATCACCAGCCCCATGCAGGTGGCGTCCACGATCTTGTCCTCGAAGGCGATGTCGGGGTAGCCGGCGGCAACCTCGCGCGCCACGCGCAGAAACAGCCCGTCGGTGGCCTTCATGATGTTGGCCTTGTGCACCGCCGTGACCTTCTTGCGGCCCTGGCGCCGCGCGTACTCGAAGGCGTAGCGCACGATGCGCTCCGACCCTGCGCGCGAGATCGGCTTGACCGAGATCGCCGCGTCCTCGCGGATGGCGCCCGCGCCCTCGGCGGCCACCAGCTCGCGCAGCGCGTCGGCGCCGGGTGTGCCGGCGTCGAACTCGATGCCGGCGTAGAGGTCCTCGGTGTTCTCGCGGATCACCGTGAGGTCCACGCCCTCGTAGCGCGAGCCGTCGCCGGGCATCGACACGCAGGGGCGCACGCAGGCGTACAGGTCGAAGGCGCGGCGCAGCGCCACGTTCACGCTGCGGAAACCCGTCCCCACCGGCGTGGTGACCGGGCCCTTGATGGCCACGCCCACCTCGCGCACCGCCTCGAGCACGTGCTCGGGCAGCGGCGTGCCGTACTGCTCGATCACGCCGGCGCCGGCCTCGACCACGCGCCAGGAAACGCTGACGCCCGCCGCCTCGACCACGCGGCGCATCGCGCCGGTGATCTCGGGACCGATGCCGTCGCCGGGAATGAGCACCACCTCGTGCGTCATTGTTCGTCGTCCTCCTCGCCGCCCGCCTTGCGCGAGCGCTTAGCCTCGGGGTTCTCGAGCGCGAACCGCTCTACCAACAGATGGTAAATCTCGGCGGAGCGCGCCTTCAAGTAGTTGCCCTTACCGTTTTCAGCATCGAAACGAAGCCGCGCGGCAAGCTGCTCGGCCACGCTCGCGTCGATGGCGCCGCCGGCGAAGGCGAGCAGGCAGCCCAGCATGTCGCGGTACTCCAAGTCGCCGTGGTAGCACTGGACGGCCTCGTCCACGGCCGGCCACACCTGAAGCGACGCGTCCTTGTCGCACGCGCCCCACGCCGTCAGGAAGCGGAAGGCCGACAGGCGCAGCGTGGCCGAGTCCTCGTCGAACAGCGCCGCCTCGGCGCCGTCGAGCGCCCCGTCGAGCCCCTCGCGGCTCACGGGCACCAGAAGCGTCAGCGCGTCGAGCACCTCCCAGCGCGTCTGGGCCTCGGGGCGGTACAGCGCGTCCACCAGCTCGTCCACGAACCCCGTCAGAAGCGAGGGCTCGCGCTCGGCCAGCAGGTACACCACGTGCGCCGCGAACTGGCGCTTCCGCCGGGTCTGCCCCTCGAGCTCCTCCACCAAGCGCGCCAACGCCTCGCGGTCGTGCTCGACGCGCTCCAGCTCCTGCTCGTCGCGCTCGTCCATCTGCTCCTCCGTACGTGCCATGTATCCCTCCGTAACCCTGATGCGTTTCCCTCTGTATGCGAGAAGGGCGGCTCGGACAGGTTCAGGGCCGCCTGAAGACGCCTGCCGGCGGGGAAGCCGCAGCCGCAGCCCCGCGCCCCGCCCGCAGGCGCGCCGTTATCCCTTGCGCGAGCGACGGCCCGCAGCGCGCTTGCCGCCCGCGGGGTCCGCCGTCTTAGGCGCGTCGCCGCCCACCGAGATGAGGTCGGGCTCGTCTGCGCCCTCGGCGCGGCGGCGCCGGCGCGCAGCCCCCGCCCCGCTCGTCGCGGCGCGCTGGTGCGCCTTGTTGATGTTGAAGAACCGGTCCACGAACTTCCACGGGCCCACGGACTCGCCGAAGGCCATCTTGAGCCCCGTGAGCCCGCCGGCGATGATGCCCACCGGCACCGCCTCGAGCAGCACCAGGCCGGCCGCGCCGATCAGCGCCCCCAGCACGATGCCGCCTGCGAGAAGCGCCGCGTTCATCCCCCAGAACTCGCCTGCGGTGACGGCGCGCTCGCCCAGCTCGGTGCCCAGGCGGAACCCGATGAGGATGCCCAGCACGCCGAGCACCGCGAAGCTCACGACAAACGCTATCTCCACGCGCTACTCCTCGCTGGCGTCGTGATGGTGGCAGCACGAGCCGTCCTCGTGGGCGCGGTCGTGTCCGCAGGTGCACTCGTGGTCGTCCTCGTGATGGTGGCCGCAGCCGCACTCCTCGCCATGGCCGTGGTCATGGCCGCAGCCGCACTCGTCGTCCTCGTGGGCGGCCGTGTACAGCGACCAGTCAAGCCCGGCCGCCACCGCGTCGGCCTCCTCCTGGTACAGCAGCGTGATGCCCTGGGTGCCCATCTCGGAGCCGCCGATGGCGTCGAGCATGTCGTAGAGGGTGAAGGCGGTCTCGGCGCCGGGCAGCGCGATCTCCTTGTCCTCGGCGGTCTGCAGCGCCAGGCCCAGGTCCTTCAGGAAGTGCTTGACCATGAAGCCGGGCTTGTAGTCGCCGTCGAGCGCCAGCGGGGCGAGCGAGCGCATGGCCCCGGAGTCGCCGGTGCCCGAGCAGATGAGGTCGCGCACCTGAGCCTGGTCAAGGCCGCACTGCTCGGCAAAGGCCAGCGCGTCGGCCATGCCCACCATGGCGCTGGCGAGCGCCACCTGGTTGGCGAGCTTGGCCTCCTGGCCCTTGCCCGCGCCGCCGAAGCAGCAAATCTTGGACGAGAAGGTCTCGAGGATGGGGCGCACGGGCTCGATGTCGCGCTCGGTGGCGCCCACGATGAGGGTGAGCGTGCCGGCCTCGGCGCCGGACTGGCCGCCGGTCACCGGGCAGTCGAAGGCCACCTTGCCCATGACCTGCGCGGACTCGGCGATGTCGCGCGCAAGCTGCGGCGAGGAGGTCGTGAGGTCGATGAGGTAGGCGCCCTTCTTGGCGCAGCGCAGAAGCCCCTCGGTGGTGAGGTAGGTCTCCTCCACGTCCTCGGGGTAGCCCAGCATGGTGAAGACCACGTCGGCGCCGGCGGCCGCCTCGGCGGCGGAGTCGGCCCAACGCGCGCCGCGCTCGACGAGCGGCTCGGCCTTGGCCTTGGTGCGGTTATAGACGGTCAGCTCGTAGCCGGCGTCCATGATGTGGCCGGCAATGGGCGCGCCCATGATGCCGGTGCCGATGAAAGCGACCTGCTGCTTGGTGTGTGCCATGAACTAGCTCCTTACGCGGGGCCTTCCCCGCCTTGGGTACCGAAAGAGTGACGTGCGGGCGAGAAGCGCGCGGCGCTTGCGGGGCGAGGTTCTTCTCGCCCGCGGGCTGCAGCCTGTCGGGGCCGCAACTCCGCGCGCTTGGGCCGCGGTCCCGTTCGCTGGGCCGGGGGCGATAAGGTTCCGAAATCCGATATCGGGCGGATTTCGGGTTCTTCTCGCCCCCGGCCCCTTGGGGCAGCTGCCCCGCCGGAGTCGAGATGTTCCCCTTACGCCTCGCCGCGGACGCGCCGGGCGATGCGGTCGGACATGGAGACCTTCTCGGCGCGGTTCTTGCCCCAGAACAGCACCGCCACCATGCCCGGGCCCACGTGGGCGCCGATGGTGGGGCCCACCGAGCCGCGGATGATGTTGACGTCGGCGCAGCCCGGCTCCTTGCGGATGGCCGCCTCGAGCCAGTCGGCGTCCTTCTCGGCGTCGGCCGACACGATGGTCATGGGCAGGCCGGCCTCGTGGTCGTAGTTCTCGCGGAAGCTCTTGACCAGGTTCTTCAGCGCCTTCTTGCGACCGCGGGCAACGCCGGTGAGGGTGAGCGACCCGGTAAGGTCGAACGACAGCAGCGCCTTGATGTCGAGCTTGCTGGAAAGCTGGGCCGCCGCCGGCGGGATGCGGCCGCCCGCGGCAAGGGAGTGCAGGTTGTCCAGGGTGAAGTAGCCGTGCACGTAGCTTTTGGCCTCTGCGGCCCACGCGGCGATCTCCTTGGCCGTAAGGCCCGCCGTGCGCTGGTGCACGGCCTCCAAGGCGATAAGCTCGCCGCCGGCGCAGGGCAGCGAGTTGTCGACCACGTACAGCTCGAAGCCGGGGTGGCTTGCGCGCACCTGCTCGGCCGCCTGGCACGCGGCGTCGTAGCTCGAGGAGAGCGCCGCCGGGAAGCACAGGTACACCGTGGGCGTGCCCTCCTCGGCGCAGCTCTCGAAGAACTCCAGGTAGCGGCCGATCGGCACGGCCGAGGTTGAGGCGCGCACGCCCGAGCGCAGGCGCTCGTAGAAGTCCTCGGGGGTGATGGAGGCCCACATGTCGTCGTCGTGCACCTCCCCGTCCAAGATGTAGGGGAAGCTCAGCGCGTCCACATCGAGCGTGGCGGCAACGTCGGGGTTCAGGTCCGCGCAGGTGTCGATCACGATGCGGCAATGGTCATGGCGTGGCTCGGCGGTGTGGGAAAGGGTGGCCATTCTCGCTCCTCTCGCGTTGGGCGGCGGGAAAGCCCGCGACGCCCGTACAAACGTGCAAAGCGGCCGCCCCGTACCAGGGCGGCCGCCCAACATGCACAGCTGTGTCGTATTGTACGCGCTCTACGCGGTCAGCTTGGGCTTGATGATGCCATATCCACCATTCTTACGGCGATAGATCACGTTGATGACACCGGTGAGCGAGTTCTCGAAGACGTAGAAGTCGTGCCCGATGAGGTCGGTCTCAACCAAGGCCTGCTCCTCGGTCATCGGGGCGATCTCGATGACCTTCTCGCGCACGAGCAGGTCGTCGGGCTCCTCTTCCTCCGGCTCGATAAGCTCGGCCAGGTCGTCGACGCGCTCGGCGGGGGCCACCTCGGCGGCAGACTCGCCGCGCTGGCGCCGGTCGACCACCTTGGTCTTGAACTTGCGCAGCTGGCGGGCGATCTTGTCGGCCGCAGCGTCGATGGCCAGGTACATGTCGGAGCCGTGCTCGGCAACGCGCACCACGTAGCCGCGGCAGCGCACCGTGACTTCCACGATGGCCGGCTGCGCGATGGAGGGGTTCTTCTCGTAGCGAAGCACGACGTCAACCGTCATGGGCTCGATATCAAAGACCTTGACGGCCGTCCCGATCTTCTCGTCAACATGAGCGCGCAGTGCGTCGGTGACCGTAGTTTTACGCCCAGAGACCGTGATTTCCATGCTCACTCCAATCTGTTGGGGACAGTACAACGTGCGTCTGCTGTGCTTGTACCCAAATTAGCGCGGGCATACGGCGTGCGTCCGGTAAGCGAAAAGGTCGGGCCGAGGTGTATACGGAGGCCGCACGTTGGATAAGGGCGCGGCACGCCCGTGCGGGCGAGAAGCGCCGGCGGCGGGCGCCGTCGTTAGAAGAACGTGTCCGTGGAGTTGAGCGCGGAGTGGTCGAGACCGTCGGCGCCGGTTGAGGAGGTGCCCGCAGCGTCCGTGTCCGCGGAAGAGCCGCCCGCGGCGCCGGTGCCCTCATCGCCCTCGGCGTCTGAGCTCAGCGCTGCGTCCTCGTCGTCGCTCTCCTCGGAGATCACCACGCCGGCAACCTCCATGCCCGAAAGGTCGGTCGGCAGGTCGCCGAACCAGGCGGTGCGCACCGCGTCGAGCACGCCGTTGGACGCGAGGGTGGAAAGCGCGCCGGAAACCGCCTCGGCAAGCTCCGCGTTGCCCGCGGCGACCGCCGCCACAACCTCGGACGGCGCGCCAAGCGTGCCGACAAGCGCCACGTCGTCGTAGGCGCGGGTGAGGTAGCCGCCCGCGCTGGCGTTGCACACGGCGTAGTCAACCTGGCCGGACTCCAGCGCCGACAGGCACTCGTTCACGTTGGAGCAGCTCATCTCGGTGTAGGTGACGTTTGAGCGCTCGAGCTGCTGCTGGGAGGCCGAGCCGTCCTGCACGGCGATGCGCGCGCCCGAGAGGCTCTCGGCCGAGACCTCGGCGCCAGCCTCGCCGGTCGTCCGCGCGAACACGCCCGTGGCCTCGGTGAAGACGGAGCCGGTGGAGACGGTGTCGTCGGGAAGGGCGTCGGCCTCGGCGCCGAGGTACACGTCGGCCGTGCCGTCGGCAACGTCAGAGGGCGAGGCGTTCACCACCGAAGCGGAGAGTCCCAGCTCGGAGGCAAGGGCACGGGCAACGTCGGCCGTGTAGCCCGACGGGTTGCCCCCGGCGTCGAGCATGCCCATGGGGGCGGACGCCGTGTTCACCGCGACGGTGAGCGTGTCGGGCTCGACCAGCGCGGCAGAAGAGACCTGCGCGGTGCGCGGCTGGGAGGTTTTCTCGGAAAGGGGCGGCGTGGAAAGCGCGCAGGCGCTGAGCCCAACCAGCGCGAGCACCGCGCAGCACCCGGCGACAAAGCACGCGACCCAACGTTTCATGGAGCCTCCCCCTCGTTGAAAGCTATATGGTTCCCCCCAGCTGACCTGGTCTTTGCCCCCACACTTGCGCACCGGGGCGTTTGCTCGGGCCGCCGCGGCGGCCTTCACGACTAACCCGCTCGCCCGCGGGGCAACGTGCCCCAGAGGTGGTATACGGACGGTGCGACTTACTCCTAGGACGCGCCATGATCGCGCGGCGCGCACGCCGTCGCTTACGTGGACCCTTTCGGCCGCGTCTGCCTTGGGATTGAACAGGCCTCGCGCAAGGGAGCGCGTCAACGGGCACCGTACCCGCGTGCGTGCGTCTTGCACCTATTCGCAACCACAGACCTGGGAGGAACGTGCGGCAGTATAACAAGAAGAAGCCTAACCGTAAACCTGAACTTGAATGTTTTGGACAAACGAACAGAGAGGCCGCGTCAGCCGACATGCCGACGCGGTGCAAGCAGGCGAAAAGGGGTGTTCACGCAGGAGCGCGCGGGCGAGAAGGGTGTTCGTATGAGAGCGCGCGGGCGAAAAGGGTGCTCGTATGAGAGCGCGCGGGCGAAAAGAGCGTTCATACGACAAGCGTGGGCGAAAAGGACGTTCGTACGGACGCGGTTTTGTCGGCTAAGCCTTCGTACGGTATTTTTATACCGCAATGCGACCAGCTAGCGGGGAGGCGCATGCCGTAGTGCCGCCCCTACGGGCAACTCCAGTCGTATGATTGCTTTTCTCGCCCATGCCTGTCGTATGAGTGTTGTTTTCGCCCATACCCGTCGTATGAATGCCTTTTTCGCCCACGCGGTTCGTATGGACGTTGTTTTCGCCCGGCAGATCCGTACGAATGGTGATTTCGCCCACGAAGCTCGTATACGTGCTGTTTTCGCCTGCTTGGTTCGTATGAGCCGTTATTGTCGCCCGCGTGGTTCGCATGGATGGTGATTTCGCCCATGGAACTTGCCACGAGGCTCGCACGCACGCTCTTTTCGCCTGGAAGCGTCCGCTCCTCCGCCCCGTGCACGCAGCAAATGCTGCCGCACGCTCTCTACCTGGAGCTGTCGTATAAACGCAACAGGTGCCCCCGCGGAGAAACGCTCGGTCGCCTCCAGCCTGCCCGCACGGGTGAGAACGACGGCGCCCCATAGGCGTTTTGCGCATATCGGCAGCGCACGCACCGGGCCGAACGCACCGCAGCTATACTGAGCGCATCCTCCTCCCGCGTCCCGCATGTCGGGAGGGATCCGCATGTACGCCGCATCCAGCTGCAACCGAATACCCGCTGCCGAACAGACACCTACCGTCGCCGGGATACCCACCGATGTCGGGATACCCACCGGCGCCGGTATACCCACCGCCAACTGGACATCTACCGCATGCGACCCAAGCGTTTCGGCCACCGCAGGCGCCCATGGCGATACCCGCGGCCTGGGCGCACGCCTGAGAAACGCCGCGCTCGAGCTGTTGAGCCCCACGCGCTGCATCGGCTGCGAGAAGCCCGGGGAGCTCATCTGCGCGGAGTGCCTGGAGCGCATCGAGTGGATCGACGCGGCAACGGCCTGCCTTGCGTGCGGCGCGCCCTTTGGGTCGGTCACCTGCACCGAATGCCGCGGCGCCCCCAGCGCCCTTGCCTGGTGCCTCGCCTGCGCCTCGTACGAAGAGCCGCTCCCCAGCCTCATCCGTGGCTACAAAGACGGCGGCGAGCGGCGCTTGGCCGAGGTAATCGCCGAGATGATGGCGGCGCGCTACCTCAGCGCGTGGCGCGACGCAGGCACGCGCCTTGCCGGCTGCGTGCCAGAGGCGATCGTGTTTGTGCCGGCAACGCGCGCGGCCTTTCGCCGCCGCGGGTTCGACCACATGGAGGCGGTGGCGCGCGGGCTTGCCGCCTATGTGGGCCTGCCGCTTGCCGACGCGCTTGCCAAGCGCGGGCGCGCAGACCAGCGCGAGGCCGGCCGCGCGGGGCGCCTCGCGCAGGCGCAGGGCGTCTACCAGGTGGTGCGAGACGTGCGCGGCGCGCGCCTCCTGCTTATCGACGACGTGATAACCACCGGCGCCACCATGAACGCCGCCGCGGGCGCGCTTGTTGCCGCGGGAGCCGCGCAGGTGGCGGGCTTGGCGCTCGCCCGCGTGTGGTAACGCAAGGTGCAGGCCGTGCGCCGCCGCGGGCGCCCTCCCCTACTCGGGCAGCACGATCGTGAACACCGTGTGCTCGGCGTCGGACGCGCACGAGATGGTGCCGCCGTGCGCAGTGACGATCTCCTTGGCGATGGCCAGGCCCAGCCCCGCGCCGCCGCGGTTGGTGGCGCGCGCCGCGTCCAGACGGTAGAACTTCTCGAAGATCACGTCCAGCTTGGCCTTAGGGATGGGGTCGCCTTGGTTCTCGAAGCGGATCACGCAGCTGTGGTCCTCGGCGCGCTTCTCGGCCTCAACGCGGATGGCGGTGCCCTCGTAGCTGTAGGCGATGGCGTTTTTCATCACGTTGTTGAACACGCGGGCCATCTTGTCGCCGTCGACCAGCACGGTGAGCCCCAGCGGCACGGACAGCTCCACGGTCTTGCGCTGCTCGGCGAGGGTGGGATAGAACTCTTCGGCCACCTGGGCGAGCATGAGGTTCAGGTCGACGTAACCGCGCGTGAGCACGATGTCGTGGAAGTCGAAGCGCGTGATGTCGAAGAACTCCTCGATAAGCGCGTCCAAGCGGTGCGCTTTGTCCAGCGCGATGCCCGTGAAGCGCACGCGCTGCTCGGCCGGCAGGTCGGGCGCCTCGTTGAGCAGCGAGAGGTAGCCCACCACGCTTGCCAGCGGCGTCTTGAGGTCGTGCGCGAGGTAGGTCACCAGGTCGTCCTTGCGGCGCGACTCGTCGCGCAGCGCCTGCTCGCTCATGCGCTCACGCGCGCGGACGCGGTTGAGGGCGGCCTCGACCTCCAAGAAGTCGCTGTCCAGGTCGCTCCAGTCGTTCGGATTCTCGATGAGGCGGCTCACCAGGTGCTCGGCAATGGCGGAGTCGGCCTCGGCCTGGCCGTCGGCGACGCCGCGGCGGTACATGTCGCGCGCGAGGAAGAACAACCCGCACACCGCCAGGCACACCACGAAGCCCAAGAACACGAACACCCAGCGAATGTCAAGGTAGACGAGGGGAAACGCCGAGTAGATCATGCCGCCGGCGAGCATGGTGAGCCCCCAGGCGGTCCCGCCGATGATGACGGCGTGGCGCACGTCGATGAAGCGGTCGATCAGCACGTAACCGCCGAACAGCACCGCCACCAGCAACAGGAAGCTCTCGCTCAGAAGCGTGAACGTCAAAACGAGCAGCACGACAAAGGCGGCCAGGCGGCTGTTGAACAGCGTGCGCAGCCAGTCCGGAGCGGCGGCACGGCCAGGGCCGGCAGCGCGGTGAAGCGGCGCGGCGGCGGCATCGGGCGCATAGCCGTCGGACGACGCGGGCGAGAAGGGTGCGCCCGCGGCTCCGGCGCCCGCCGCATGTGAGGACGCGCCTGTGGCAGCGTTTGCCGAGCGAGCTGACGGGGCGGCGGAAGATGCCGGGGAGCCGGCCGCCGCGCGGCCGCCGTAGCCGGTGCTCTTATCCCCCGCCGCATACGCCCGCACCTCGATGGTGCGCGCAGGATCGGCAGGGTCGGGCGAGCCGGGCGCGTTCGGCCGACCGGTCAGCGGGTTCACCGGCGTGCGCAGCGGATCCGTCTGCTGCACGGCATCCCATACATGCGGCTTTCTGATCTTCACGGGCTGCTCCTTCGTCCTTGATTGCGTACCAGTATACGAACGCGTGCGGACACGATTCCCGAAAGAGTTACTTAAGTTGGCACGGCGGCTTGACGGCGCCGGCGCGCGCCTGCCGGTTGCCCGCGGAAACTACGACCAGGGCAGGCGGCTCCTTCGGTTGCCCGCGGAAAAGTCGCGCAAGCTTTTGGTCGGTTGCGAGAACATCGATCAGGCCCTCGGCTGGTCGCGAAAATGACGGCTAGAGCCGGTGTTCCCCCTTCGGCTGGTCGCGGAAGCGTCGTGCAGAACTTTGGTTGGTCGCCGTTTCGACATTGCCGGAACAGTTAGTCGCTCCCACGGCAGCTAACTCCCAGAAATCCGGGAGCTGCATGCAGCCCGAACGACCAAACGGGATTTACCTGCGATTATCGCGATCAACCGGAGGCCTCGATGCCGTTAGCGCAACCAACTGGAGCTTGCGCGCCACCATCGCGGCCAACCGCAGCGCGAACACCGTTAGCGCGGCAAGCGCGAGCTGAATCTCCGCCCTACCCCTCGATGGTGTAGCCCACGCCCCAGATGTTCTTGATGAAGCGCGGGTTCTGAGCGTCGTCACCCAGCTTCTCGCGCAGGTGGCGGATGTGCACCATAACCGTGTTGTTGGAGCTCGGCAGAAACTCCTCTTTCCACACCGCGCGGAACAGGTCCTCCACCGCCACCACCTTGCCGCGGCTGTCGGCCAGGTACAGCAGGATCGCGTACTCCAGCGGCGTGAGGCGCACGGGCTTCTCGTCCACGGTGACCTGGCGCGAGTCGCGGTTGATGGTCAGCCCGTCGATGGAGATGACCGCCGCGTCCTCGCCGTTGACCCGGTTGCCGTAGCTGGTGTAGCGCCTGAGCTGCGCTTTTACGCGCGCCACAAGCTCGAGCGGGCGGAAGGGCTTCACCACGTAGTCGTCTGCGCCAAGTGACAGTCCCTCGATCTTGTCGGTCTGGGAGTCGCGCGCGGTGAGCATGATGACAGGATAGGTGTGGTCGGCGCGGATGGAGCGCAGGAGCTCGAAGCCATCGATGTCGGGCAGCATCACGTCGAGAACCGCCAGGTCGAACTCTTGGGCGAGAATCTCGCGCAGAGCGTCGGCGCCGGTGTAGGCAAGCGTCACGGCATAGCCCTCGTTTTTGAGGTAGATGCCCACCAGGTCGGTAATGGCCTTCTCGTCGTCGACCACCAGGATACGCGTTTCCATGCCGTTCCCTTCCAGACTTCCCGCACCTCACGCGCCATGCTCGGCGCCCCGGGCCGGCGTGCGCGCCTGCGGCAGGCGCGGCCGATCCACGCGCCGCGCATGGGCGCGCAGCGACGTTGAGCACACCGCCCCTCATTATGACCGAACGGCGCGCAGCGTGCGCGCGAGGGGCGCAGCCTTAAGAACTTTTAAGTGACGGGCGCCACGGCAAGTCGGCAGCGCGCCAGCCTGCCCAGGCGAGAAGCACCCCGACCGCAAGCAACCCCGCAAGCGACAGCGGAACGACCCCCACGAGGTACCCCGAGAGGTTGAGCGCGAGGTGCAGTCCGATGCACGGGCCCAGGCGCCGGTAGCGGCGGTACACCACGCCCAGCACCAACCCGGAGGCGAACGCATAGGCGCCCTGCACGAGGTTGCCGTGAAGCACGCCGAACATCAGCGCCTGCAGCACGTTGGCAGCCCAGAACCTGCCGGTGGCCTTCTCGGCAAACGTGAGGCCGAGCCCGCGGCAGAACAGCTCCTCGGAGATCGGCGCGCCGATAACCGAGGTCAGAATGGGGATCAGGGCAACGTCGGAGAGGTCGCCGGCGTTTACCGAGGTGGAATAGCTTTTCATGAGGTCGGGCACGAGCGGCAGCAGGGCCGTGAGCGCCACTGCGAGCACGAACTGGAAACCGACGCCCAAGGCGAGGATGCCCGCTGCGTTGCGGCGGCTCACCTGCGCGCGCCGCGCAGGGTCGCGGTGGCGGCGCTCGATGTAGCGCCACCAGGGCAGGGCGATCAGGATCGAGAGGATCTGACCGGCGGCCAGCGCGCAGGACATGCTGCCGGCCAGGTACGACGCGAGCTCGCGCGCACCGGCGGCCAGCGCCAAACCAGCGCCCGCAGCGGCGGCAAACGCGCCGGCGAGCTGCGCGCCCACGAGGATGAACGGCAGCGCGAGGAAAAGCAGGAACCAGCCGATGCGCTTGCCCCAGGTGAGACGCGCCATAAACCGAGCGGCGCGCGGCGCTGCCGAGGATGCCCGCGGAGGCTGGGGAGCAGAGGCGGACCCCGGAGCGTCGCTTGCGAGGCGGGAGTCCGGCTCTGCCGACGCGCGGTCGACCGGCTCGTTCGGCGCTTCGGAAGCTGGCTCCTCAGTCAGAGAGGCGGCGACCGTGACGGGGCTTTGAGCATCCGGTGCGGGGGCATCGGCAAGCGCAAGCACGCCCGGGGCGTCAGCACCGACGCCGGAGCCGAGACTCACGATGCGGGAAGCGTCGCCTAAGCCAACGGCGCTTTCAAAACCGGCCTGCTCTACGCCGGCCCCGGCGGCGATGCTTGCGAGCGAGGGCCCCAGCACCGCTACGGAAGCAGGAGCCGCAGCTTCTTCTGAGGCGGTCGGCAGCGCTTCGGCATCATCGCAGACAGATGCCTCGGCTTCGTCACAGGCGGGCGCATCAACGGCCGCACCAGTCTCACCGGAGCCACATGGGTCGGCTTCACCGCGATCAGCCTCGTCGGCCTCACAACGGCCGTGCGCGTCAACGCGGTCGCGCTCATCCGCGCAGCCGCGCTGCTCGGCCCCGTCGGCAGCCAACTCGGGCTCCGCCTCGTGAGCGGCGGCGTCTCTCGCGTTGCGAGGTTCATCTTGGGAAGCCTCAAGGGCGTCCTTCTTGCTTACGTCGTCGCCCATAGCGCCTCCCCGACGTTTTCAGCCACCGCTGCCACGATCTTCTCGCCCTATAGTACTCCGGATGCCCGCGCGCGGAAAACGTCTGTGCGCACCATCTCTATCAGGTTCCTTTTAAAACCTTGCCTGATCTTGCCACCACGCCTTGCCAAGCCGGGCTACGCCGGCGTCATCGCAGGCCGTAGGCGCGCTTGACGCGGGCGAGCTTGCGGCACCACGGCGCGTACAGCACCAAAAGGAACGCCACCGTTGCCACGCCGTGCGCGATGTCGAACGGCAGCGCCGCGGCGTACACGGCGACCAGCTGGGACGCCGTCTGGGGATGGTAGAACCCGATGATGCTCCACAGGTTGAGCACCACCCCGTACAGCGGTCCCGAAAGGAACCCGTACAAGTAGAGCAACCAGGCGCGCAGCAACGAGCGGATCGCGGATCGCACGCGGCGCATGCTGCTGCGCACGCTGCGGCCAGCGTTCGGCGCCGAGGCCCCCGCGCCGGCACGCGCGGCCTGCGGGCCACATTCCTGCGCGGGGCGGGCAGCGGACGCTGCGGCTCCAAGCTCGGACGCGCCGGCAACCGTGCCAAGCACGCCGGGCACACCGGATGCGGCGCCCTTCTCAGACGCGCCCCGAAACGCGCCGACCTGCGCCAGCACACCGGCCAGGTAGCCCACGAGCCCCCATGCGTACATCTGCCAGGGCGTCCACGGCCCCTGGCCCAGAAAGAAGTTGGAGACGAGCGCCGCCAGCGCCCCCACCATAAAGCCGCTCTGCCGCCCAAAGACCGCGCCGGCCATGATGGCGATAGCGCTCACCGGCTTGAAGTTGGGCAGCGGCGCGAACAGCACGCGCCCGGCCGCCGCGCACGCTGCGAGCACCACGGCGGGCATCACGTCGCGCAGACGCGGGGCGCGCCGCTCGTAGTGCGAGAAGAACAGCGCGATGGCCGCAAGCACCACCACCAGCGAGAGCAGGACCGCCTGTTGAACGCGCGTCACCGCGCAGAACGCGAGCACAGCGGGAACCGCGCCGACGGCCAGCACCTCGAGCACCGCGCCGAACACGCGGCTCAGCGTGCGCAGCCTCCCTCCCAGGCTGTCGACGCGCGCACGGGACGCTCCGCCGTCGGTACGCGGCGCCCCCGCACTCGCTGCGCCAGCCGTGCCGGCCGCACCGGACGCGCCGTCCGCTGCGCCAGCGCCCCCGTCCTCGGAGCAGCCGCCCTCAGCCTCGTCCTTTTCGTTCTCGTCGTCCTCCCCCGCCAGCAGCGCGCCGTACAGGCGCGCCGAGTCGCTCGGGCGGTACAGCAGGCTCCCCGCAAAGAAGCGCGGCGCCGGCTCGGTGCAGGCAACCTCCCCGTCAAAGACCAGCGAGACCTCGTCAGCGCAGGCCAGCGCAAAATCCAGGTCGTGCGTCACCAGCACCACGGTGCGCCCCTCGTCCGCAAGGCCCGTAAGCTCGCGCGCCACGTCGGCGGCGGCGCAAGGGTCGAGCCCCTTGGTGGGCTCGTCCAAAAACAGCAGCCGCGGCGCGGCGAGCAGCACCTTGGCAAGCGCCAGCTTCTGCTGCTGCCCGCCGGAAAGGTCGTACGGGTGGTGGTCGGCCAGCCCCGCCAACCCGAAGCGCTCGAGCATGGCGCGCTCGTCGGCCGGCGCATACCCGCAGCGGCCCCGCCACTCGGCCAGCTCGTCGGCAACCGTATCGCACACGAGCAGGGCCTTGGGGTCTTGCGGCAGCAGCGCCTGCGAGCTGGCGAGCGGGCTGTCAACCCGCCCGCGCTGTGGCTTGTCCGCGCCGGCGAGCACGCGCAGCAGCGTGGACTTGCCGCAGCCGTTGCCGCCCACAAACGCGTGCACGCCGCCTGCGCGCACCTCGGCCGAAAGCCCGCGCAGCACCCAGGCACCCGCGCGGTCGTAGCGGAAGAAGACGTCGCGCGCGGCCAAGACCACTTCGCCCGCCCGCGCAGGCGCCTCCAACCCACCGCGCGCCGCCATAGCGCCCGCGTGCCCGCGCCCGGCCGGCGCGCCAGCCGCCGCGCACGCCCGCTCCCAGCGCGCCCAGCGCGGGGCGAGCAGGCGCTTCTCCACCGCCGCACGCGGGGCCCGGGGCACTTCTCGCCCCAGGTTGACGCGCTGCGTGGCCAGGCCCTCAACCTCCTCGGGGGCGTGCGTGGCCATGACCACCGTGATCCCCAGCTCCCGGTTCACCCGTCCCAGCATCGCGGTGAACTGCTCGCGCGCCACCGGGTCGAGCTGCGCGGTCGGCTCGTCGAGCAGCAGCAGCCCCGGGCGCAGCGCCAGCACCGCCGCCAAGTTCACCAGCTGCTTCTGCCCACCAGAGAGCGTCTCGGTCCCCGCGCCCACCCACGGCTCGATGCCGAAGAAGTGCGCAACCTCGGCCACGCGCCGGCGCATGTCGCCAACGCCCGCGCCCAGGCTCTCCAGCCCAAACGCCAACTCGTGCCACACCGTGTCGCACACGATCTGCGCCGCGGGGTCCTGCATCACATAGCCGATCTCGGCTGCCGACCAGCGCGCATCCGCGTCCTCTGCCGCGCGTCCGCCCTCAACCAGCGCGCGCCCGAGCACGCGCACGCTGCCGCGCCGCTCGCCCACCGGCGCGAGCTCGGGCTTGAGCGAGCGCAAAAGCGTGGTCTTGCCGCACCCCGTGGGCCCGGCGAGCACGCAGAAAGCGCCCTTCTCAACCGCAAGGTCCACGCCCTCGAGCACCGCCTGAGCCGGCGCGCCCGCCGCAGCGGACGGGTAGGCAAAGCCGTACCCCGCCACCCGCACTACCTGCTCGCGCGCCACAGCCACCACTCCCTTGCCGCCAAAACCTCCGGTACCAGCATGAGCGCCGCGTACGGGGCGTAGGCCCACCACGGCGCAAGCGCGTCGAGCGCCAGGCGCGGGTAAAACGAGAACCGCGCGGCGAGCTGCCACAGCGCCAGCGCGCTCACAATCGCCAGCATCGCGATCACCACCAGGACACCGACGTCTGTGCGCGTCAGGCGGTAGCGCCGATAGCTCGTGCGCCGCGCGCCGCACCCGTAGCCGCGGGCGCGCATGGCGTCGCCGCGCACCAGCCCGTCCTCCATGCCCCAGCCCATGAGGACCGAGACGGTGCGCAGCCGGTCGGAAGCGGCCGCGCGCGCGTCCCTGGGCGCCGCGGCGCTTATCGAGCGCTGGACGGCGCGGATGGCCCGGCCGCGCGTCACAAACTGCGGCACCAGCCTGAGCACCTGCGAGACCATGAGCGAAACCGTGGGCAGGGCGCGTCCGAACAGCGCCAGCGTGGCCTCGCTCGTCATGCGGGCCGCGTAGCTTGCAAACCACAGCAGCACCGCCGCCATCATGGCGCCCGAGCACGCCCCGTACGCCAGCGACTCGGCGTAGATGGCGCGCGAGCCTATGCGCGCAAGCTCGGTAGACCCCGAAGCCGAGAAGAACGGGTTCAGCACCAGGGCGAGAACCACCATGGGCAGCGCCCAGAGAAGCGAGCGCGCCGTGGCCCGCGGCCCGCGCGTGACGCATGAGCAGCCCAAGGCGCCTGCCAGCGCAAGCGCCACGCACACCGGCTGCATCGCAGCCATGGCGAGCACGATGACGCAGGCGAGGTAGCAAAACGCCACCGCCGGGTGGTAGGTTGCGAACACGTTGGGCAAACCGTTGGGCACGCGCGGCCCCTTCTCTTTCATACCGTGCCAAAAAGGGACGGGTGCGCTTTAGCCGCGGCAAAGCGCACCCGCCCCTTTTTTGGCGCGCCCCGCAGCCGCACGGCCGCGGGGCGCACCCTTCTCGTTACTCGAAGCTGGTGACGTAGGTGAAGGTCACCGCGTCGCCGTCCTTGAGCGTGAGCTGGTCGCACGAGACCTGCGCGTCCTCGCCGTTCACGCTGAACATCCAGCCGCTCGTGTCGCCGAAGTCATAGGCGGCCAGGCCCCCGATGCCCTCGACGTACTTGCCGTACTGGCTGTCGCTCGCGTTGATCGAAAGGCCCGTGGCCACCAGCGCGTCGTAGGCCGTAGCGCCCTCGTCGAGCTCGACGGTCTCGTCGTAGGCCACGCTGCCGTCGGCCGCGCTGGAGTCGACCTTCACGGCCACCGCCATCTTGGCATCCTCGGCAGACGCCGCGGCGGCGCTGCCGGCGGGCGCGCTGCCGGCGTCGGTGGCAGCGGTGGTGCCCGAGCAGCCGCTCACCGCGAAGGCGAGCACCAGGCAAACGAAAAGGGAGAGCAGAGCGGTGCGCTTCTTAGGCGCAGATGCGGTTCCGAACATGCGGACACCTTTCTTCCAGGACCCCGGCCGCCATGCGCGCCGCGCCGGGCCCGCCCGCGCGAGCCCGCAGATGGAGAGGCGATCCGACTTGTTCCGCAGCGCACCGCGGAAGTTACGGTTACTGGTATAGCCGGGGACTTGCACCCCGATTCCCCTGAGCGGCCGCCGGCTCCCCGGCCGCGCCGCCCGCGCCTGCGCGCCATCCATCAGGTCAGTGATCTATGCGCCCACCAGTGTAGCAGCAACCACCCCTCCCGCACCAGAAAACCCGAGCGACAAAGCCTGCCATTGGGGACGGGTACGGATGGCAGACGCCGTGCCGGGTCTGCCATCCGTACCCGTCCCCAATGGCAGGCCCCAATAGCGCACGTATGGCCACGCAAATGCCAGCGAGCCTTAGCGGGCAGCGGCGTCGACCTTAATGGCCCCGCGGTCGCAACGGTTCCCCCACGAGTCGATGAGGTCCTGGTCGCGGTACACGCACACGATCTCGCAGTGGTTGGCGCAGTGGCCGCAGACCACTTCGCGCGTGCGGAACTCGAAGTGGTCGATGTCGAACATGAACGGCTCTGCGCGCAGCGCCGGCGCGTCGGCCGCCAGCAGCGCCGCGCCGAACGCGCCCATGAGGTGCCCGTCGGGATCCACCAGCACCGGCACGCCGAGCGCGTCCTCAAAGGCGCGCACCACGCCCACGTTCTTCGAGACGCCGCCCTGGAACACCACCGGGCTCTCGATCTTCTTGCCGCGCCCCACGTTGTTCAGGTAGTTGGTGGCCACCGCGCGGCACAGCCCCGCGATCACGTCCCTCTTCTCGTAACCCACCTGCAGCTTGTGCACCAGGTCGCTCTCGGCGAACACGGTGCAGCGCGCGGCGATGTTGGCGGGCTTGTCGCTCGTCAGCGCGATCTCGCCGAACTCCTCGACCTCGACGCCCAGGCGGTGGGCCTGGCTCGAGAGGAACGAGCCCGTTCCCGCGGCGCACAGCGTGTTCATGGCGTAGTCGACGGCGATGCCGTTCTCGATGCAGATGATCTTGGAGTCCTGGCCGCCGATCTCGAGGATCGTGCGCACGTCCGGATGCAGGAAGGTGGTGCCCACGGCGTGGGCGGTGATCTCGTTTTTCACCACCTGCGCCTCGAGCATCGCGCCTACCAGCCGGCGCGCCGAGCCGGTGGTGCCGATGGCCATGACCTCGACCTCGGCAAGGTCGATCTGGCTGCGCAGGTCGTCCACCACGCGGCGCACCGCTCCCGCCGGGTCGCCCTCGGTCCACAGGTAGGAGCGGGCGATGATCTTCTTGCTCTCGTCGATCACCACGCCCTTGGTTGAGATGGAGCCGGTGTCTATGCCGAGATATGCCCTCATGAGCGAACCTTTCTCATCGCGATCATGTCGTAGAACGCCTCCAGGCGGGTGTCGAGGCCCGCGTCGGAGGTCTGGGTGTCGAAGGTCAGGAACAGCACCGGCACGCGGTAGTCGCGGGAAAGCCGCTGCAGCACCGGCATCACGTCGATCTCGGGCGTGCAGCCGGCGCTCTTGATGTGCACGATGCCGTCGTAGCCCGCCTCGGCGAAGCGCTTGGCCGCGGCGATGTTGAACGTGGAGGTGGGGCCCATGTCGTAGCTCGCGTACTCGGAGATGTAGGCCTGCGACGCCTCGGCGTTGTAGTGCAGGTTGAAAGTCGAGATGGACATGGCGTTGGAAAGCTCCACGCCCATGCCCATGAGCTTCTCCTCCAGGTTGAGGCAGCTCACCGGGTCCTGCGCGGTGTAGTACTCGCCCACGATGCCCACGCGCACCGGGTCGGCGGGCTTGCGCAGCTCGAGGGCGTCAAGCGCGTCGACGGCGCGGCGGTAGCCCTCCTCGATCTCGGCAACCGAGGTGGCGGCGCTCATGTCGGAGAGGAAGGAGCGCCGCACGCGGGCGAACGAGCCCTTCTCGGCTTCGAAACCGGCGTTGGCCAGGTAGCGATCGCGGAACGCGTCGATGTGCTCGACCATGCGCCACGCCCCCAGCGCGCCCTTGACGCCATGGGGAACCGACAGGTTGGGGTTCACCACCTTCTTGCAAAACGACACGTAGTCGCGCAGCTTGCCGGTGGCCACGTACGAGAAGTTCAGCATCTGGAAGTTGTCGTAGCCGGCGCTGCGCAGGATCATCTCCTGCAGCTCGCCGTAGTAGTTGAGGCGGCAAAAGCCCGTGACCTGCACGAGCACGTCGGCGCCGCGGTCGAGCGCGGCGGCGTAGTCGCCGATGATGTGCTTGAACGGCGTGCAGACGTAGTCGGCGCTCATCTCCTCGCCACGCTTGAGCGTGGCGCGCGTGGGTGCGGGCGTGGGCACGAAGTCGGCGTCGAGCACCTGCTCGGTGAAGTACTTGAAAGCCGGCTCGTAGTAGCGGAAGTGGAAAAACGCCACGCGCCGGCGAGAGTGGCGGTCGCGCTTGGGGCGCTTGCCGGTGAAGAACAGCGGCCGCGGGGCGCCGTCGCTCACCAGGATGCGCCCGCGCTCCTCGGCCGGGCTCTTGGCGCGGGGCTCGCCGGCGCTCTGCTCGGGTTCGGCGGTGGTGTCACGCATTGAGGTACCCGCCCTTCTTTTGGTACGAGAGGATGTCTACGAAGCTCTCCACGCGCGTCTCCACGCCGGCGGTTCCCGCTTGGGCGTCCACCGTGAGCGTGAGGATCGGCTTGCCGTGGATGCAGCGCTCTATGGCGTCGTCGCACATGGAGTCGGGACCGCAGGGGTAGGCGCTCATGAGCACGATGCCGTCGATGCGGTCGTGGAGCGTCAGGATCGAGCCGATGAGCTCACGGTTCACGATCCAGGGGATGGAGTGGCTGAACTCGTAGCTTTTCTTGAGCGTCCGGGCGCGATCGGTCTCGTCGGCGAAAAGCACGCAGGCGCCCTGGGCGCGCAGCGCGTCCTCCACCACCCCGCCCACGAAGGGGTCGTGGCTCACGTAGGGGTGCGCGGCAACCAGGATGGTGAGCGGGCGCTTCTCGGCCGGCAGCTTGGAAAGCACGCGCACGAGGCTCTCCTGCTCGCGCGCCATCTCGGCGTCGTAGGCGCGTTGGGCCGCGGCGGCAGCGCGATAGGCATGGCGAGCCTCCTTGCGCGTCACGCCGAACCGCACGCCCAGCTCGTAGAAAGCGTCCTCCTCTGACGTGCCGCGCGGCTCGTCTATGCGCAGCGCGATCACGTGCACGCTCTTGCCGGCCACCGCAAAGGCGTTTTTTGCGAGGTCGGGCAGCGCCTGGAACTTGGTGCAGAACGTCTCGAAGCGCCCGTAGCCCATGAGGCTCGGCACGAACACGGCGTCCACGCCCTCGTCCATGAGCGCGGACACGTGGCCCAAGAACAGCTTCGAGGCCAGACAGCACTCGTCAACCGAGAGCTTGTCGCCGATCTCGAGCGTGGCGCGGTCAGACGGGCGATCGATAACCACCTCGCGCCCCAGCTCGGAGAAGAACGTCTGCCACATCCTGCCGTAGCGGTAATACATCAGCGCGCGCGGAATGCCGACGCGCCTCACGTCGGCAAGGTCGGCGCGCTGCCTTGCAAGTTTCGCCATACAGCCCTCCAGCACTCTCACATATAAGTTTGTATTGTAGCTTTGGAGCGTGGTGACACAAGGAGCAACGCAGCGCGTCAGAGCTTTTACGGCATCTCGGCGCGGGCGCAGACCAGCGTGCGTGGGGTCGGGCGCCTTTTGGCTGCGCCTTCTGTGCAAATATTCGAGCTATGGACGATTTGTCGTTGGCGAAGATCGTGACTGCCCGTCTGGCTTGTAGTTTTATGCATATTGATCTGCAAACATGCAGATGTCTATCAGAGATTATTCATTTACTTTTCTCCCGGGCAGAAGCGGTTCTCCAGAATCGTCCATAGCTCGTAAATTTGCACAGCTGCATAACGAAGTGAGGCGCTTGGCCGTCAAGCTTCAGCGCACCGACGCTCCGTGATGCGCGCAAAACCGCGGACCCTCGCGTATTATGGTTGGGAAACCCTAACCCGAGCGAGGATCCGCATGAAGCAGCAGAACGGCAGCACCAACCGCAAGCGGAAAGGGAGCGGGAAGCAGCACCTTCCCCGTCCGCACGCAAACAAGCATCCGAAAGGTTCAGACGGCCGCGCCGCCCGGCGCAGCGGAGCCTCAAGCAAAACCGAAGGCAAGCCGCGCGGCGCCGAAGGGCAGCGCACGACAAAGCCCCTGGCAGACCCCTGCGGCCCTACCGCCCTCGGCATCGCGCGCGAGGCCTTCCTGCCCGTCTCGCGCGCCGACATGGAGGCGCGCGGCTGGGATCAGTGCGACTTCGTGTACGTGTGCGGCGACGCGTACGTTGACCACCCCTCCTTCGGCATGGCCATCATCACGCGCGTGCTCGAGGCGCACGGCTACCGCGTGGGCGTGATCTGCCAGCCCGACTGGACCGACCCCGCAAGCGTTACCGCCCTAGGCGAGCCGCGTCTGGCGTTTCTCGTCTCGGCGGGCAACATGGACTCCATGGTGAACCACTACAGCGTGAGTAAGCACCGCCGCCGCACCGACGCCTACACCCCCGGCGGAGCCGCGCGCGCCCGCCCCGACCACGCCGCCGTGGTGTACGGCAACCTCATCCGCCGCACCTACAAGGACGTGCCGGTGATTCTCGGCGGCATCGAGGCGAGCCTCAGGCGCTTGGCGCACTACGACTACTGGTCGGACAAGCTCAAGCGCTCGATCCTTCTGGACGCAGGCGCCGACCTGGTGATCTACGGCATGGGCGAGAAGCCCGTGGTGGAGGTGGCCGACGCGCTGGCAGCCGGGCTCCCGGTTGACCAGATCACCTACGTGGCCGGCACCTGCTACCGCACGCGCTCGCTCGAGCATGTCTACGACGCCACCGAGCTGCCCTCGTGGGACGAGCTCGAGGCCGACAAGCTCGCCTACGCGCGCAGCTTCAACGTGCAACATCAGAACATGGACCCCATCCGCGGCGGCCGGCTGGTAGAGGCCTACCCGCACAGCGTGTATGTGGTGCAGAACCCGCCCGCCGCCCCGCTCACCACCCCCGAGATGGACGCCGTCTACGCCCTGCCGTACACGCGCACCTACCACCCCGACTACGAGGCGGCCGGCGGCGTGCCCGCGCTCAAGGAGGTCAAGATGAGCCTGATCTCCAACCGCGGGTGCTTCGGCGAGTGCAGCTTCTGCGCGCTGACCTTCCACCAGGGACGCATCCTGCAGGTGCGCAGCCACGAGAGCATCGTGGCCGAGGCGAGGCAGATCATCGCCGAGCCCGACTTCAAGGGCTACATCCACGACGTGGGCGGCCCCACCGCCAACTTCCGCCAACCCGCCTGCAAGGCGCAGCTCAAACGCGGCGCGTGCGCCAACAAGCGCTGCCTGTGGCCCGGCGTGTGCAGCCAGATGGAGGTGAGCCACGCCGACTACGTGGAGCTGCTGCGCGAGCTGAGCGCGCTGCCCGGCGTGAAAAAGGTTTTTGTGCGCAGCGGCATCCGGTTCGACTACGTCATGGCCGACCCCGACGACACCTTCCTCACCGAGCTGTGCGCCAACCATGTGTCGGGCCAGCTCAAGGTGGCGCCCGAGCACGTGAGCGACGCCGTCCTCTCGGTTATGGGCAAGCCCAGCCGCGCGGTGTACGACCGCTTCTGCGACGCCTACCGCCGCACCAACAAGCGTCTGGGCAAAGACCAGTACCTGGTGCCCTACCTCATGAGCAGCCATCCCGGGTCCACCATGAAGGAGGCCGTCGAGCTGGCCGAGTACTGCCGCGACCTTGGTTACATGCCCGAGCAGGTGCAGGACTTCTACCCCACCCCGAGCACCATGAGCACCTGCATGTACTACACCGGCGTGGATCCGCGCACCATGAAGCCGGTCTACGTGCCCAAAAGCCCTCACGAGAAGGCCATGCAGCGCGCGCTTATCCAGTACCGCAAGCCCGAGAACTACGAGCTGGTGGCTGAAGCGCTCAGACGCGCGCATCGCACCGACCTCATCGGCTACGGGCCGAAGTGCCTGATCCGTCCGCGCAAAGGCGCGGGCCGGGACGGCAAGGGAGCAGGCGGGCAAGAAGCGCGCCCGTCCGGCGGGAAGGCGGGGCGCGGGAGCGCCGCGCGCAGCAGTCGCCCCAAGGCGGGCAAAGGCAAGGGCGGGGCGTTCCCGCGCGGCTCGTGGGCGCAGGGCCGCAACCGCGCCGGCCAGGGCCGCGAGGCCAACCGAGGCGGCCACCGCGGCTGAGGCGCAGCGTGCGCCGCACGGCAGGCGGGGCCGGTCTTTGCCCGGAGCAGCTGAGCCCCAAGCAAAGATCGACCCAGCACCGAAGAGCACCGAACGGGAACCTGCGCCTATGCCAACGGCCCGCAGTAGGCAGCCCCGGAACGCAGCACAGACTCGCGCACCAGCACGTCGAGCGCGTCCAAGCAACACGGCGGTACCGCGTGGTCGCGCTTGTACACCGAAAGCTCCGTGCACGCCAAGACAACCGTGCTGCAGCCCTTCTCGCCCACCAGCTCGTCCAGCACGCGGCCGAAGCGCTCCTCGCTCGCCGGCTTGCCGGCCTTGATCTCGTCGTAGATCAGCGCCATCACGTCGCGCTGCCGGTCAGGCGAAGGCGCCACCGCCTCAACGCCGAGCGCTTGGCACTCGCGCGCGTACACTCCGGCGGAAATGGTTCCGTCGGTAGCCATGATGCCGATGCGACGCGTGCCGCCCGCCGTGGCGGTGTCGCCCAGACCGTGCGCCACCGCGTAGCGCACGGTTTCGCGCGGCATGTGGATTACGGGTACCGCCGTCTCGGCCTGGATCTTGTCGTAGAAGAAATGAGAGGTGTTGCAGGGGATGGCGATGTGCGCCGCCCCCCAGCCCTCGAGCAGGCGCACGTCAGCAGCCATAGCGGCGATAAGCTCGCGATCCTCGCCTGTCACGATGGCGCGGGTGCGGTCGGGCATGGAGGCGTGGCTGACGATGAGGGTGTCGATATGGTCTTGGTCGCCCGCCGCCTGCGTTGCGGCAATGAGCTGGTCGTAGAAGTAGCACGAGGCCTCCGGCCCCATTCCGCCGATGACGCCGAGCTTTTTGCGCGCTTGTTCCATGCCGCCTCCCTGTACGTTGCGTCGTCCCATACCGCCTGCCGCATGCGGGACGCAAGTGCCGCATCCGCCCCACGCGAAAGGTCGCGCATGCCTCTACGGGCGGTAGTTCTCCTTGTAATCCTTGAAATAGCCGAGGTAGGTGTGCCACATGCGCAGCGTGCGGTTGAAACCGTTGTCGCCGCGCATGAACACGGGGTTCACCACCTCGCCCGCGCGCCACAGCGCAAGTGCGTCCGCGCGGTTCTTGGGATCGGTCACGTAGCGTTTGATGACGCCCTTGGGCACCACGCTCCACAAGTGCGGCTTGCGCGGAGTCTCAAACGGCAGCTCGCGGCCGCGCACCCAATCCTCTACCAGGTACTTGGCAACGTTTAAGCCCGAACCCGTAACGTAGTAGTTGCTGCGGCCCTGGCGCGTGTTGAAGTCGAAGAACTTGAAGCGGCCGTCGCGCTGGTCGAACTTGACGTCGAAGTTGGCAAAGCCCACGTAACCCAGGTCCTCAAGCAGCTCCTTGATGCGCACCAGCTCGCCCAGCTCGGGCTCGGTGATGATGGCTGCGTGGTTGCCGCCGGCGTGCGGGGAGTGCTCCTCCAAAAGCACGTGGCCCAGGCACATCATCTTGACCTTGCCGTTGCGGTCGGAGTACGTGGTGAGCACGCGCATGTACTCGTCGTTGCCCGGGATCATGTCTTGGATGATGAGGTCGCCGGAGTAGCCCGAGGCGTACACCTCGCCGATGATCCGCTCAAGCTGCGGACGGTCCTCGATGACGTACACCTTGAACTGGGTGTCAAACGGATGCGCCCAGTAGTCGATGCCGTCGGAGGGCTTGAGGATAACCGGGAAGGGGAAGTCGAGCGAGAAGTCCATCGGGGCGCCCTTCTTATACACGAAGGTGCCAGGACGTTCGATGGCGTGCTTGTCGCAGAAACGGTAGAACTCGTCCTTGCGCTGGAACGTGTCCATCATCTCGAAATCAATGTAGGGCGCGATCACGTTGGAGGGGTACGCGCCCTTGTGCTTGCTGGCCAGCGCCACGTAGTTGTCGCCGCAGCCAATGAGCAAGACTTTCTTGTCGGCGTGCGCCGCGGCGAAGGCGCTCACCGCAGCCACGAACTCGTCATCTTGGTCGATGTTCTCGTTGGGCGTGTACTCAACGATCTTGCTGCGGAAGCTCGGGCCGGTGTGGTACTTGCCGTACACGTAGGTCTTCACTTGGTACTGCTCGTAAAACGCGCGGGCCACGCTGTAAGAGTTGATGTCGCCGCCAAACACCAGCGGCACGAACTCGCGCTCGGTAAACTGCATAGAGGCTCCCCTGCATCGCGCAATGGCAATCGTCAGGCACCGAGAAGCGGCGCAGCCATCCGCAGCCGCCCGTCGGCGCATACGTGCCTTATGATAGCCCCTTGCGTGCGGGGGCTTGCGGTTTCCAACAGTTTTTCCGCATAGCCGCCTGCCGGCTGCGGGAGCGCGAGCACGGCAAGGCGGCAACACGTTTCCGGCGCCTAGATCCCCGCGGCTCGGATCGCCTCCACGGCGGCGCGCAGCCCCTCGGGCGGCAGCACGAGCGCCATGCGCACGTACCCCTCGCCGCTCGGGCCGAAGCTCGCGCCCGGGGTCACCACCACGCCGGCACGCTCCATGAGCTCCTCGCAAAACGCCAGGCTGTCGGTGCGGCCGCCGGGCAGCTTGGCCCACACGAACATGGTGCCGTGCGCGTTGGGCCGCTCCCAGCCGATGGCCTCCAGGCCGTCGCACAGCGCGTCGCGACGCTCCTGGTACAGCATCCGCTGGCGCTCCACGCCCTCAAGCGAACCGGTGAGCGCGGCGATGGCGGCCATCTGGATGGGATAGAACATTCCGAAGCTCATCTGCCCGCGCAGCTTGGCGAAAGCGGCCACCACGTCGGCGCGGCCCACCAGAAAGCCCACGCGCGCGCCGGTCACGTCAAACGACTTGGAGAGCGAGAAGAACTCCACGCCCTGCTCGAGCGCGCCCTCGTGCGCCAGGAAGCTGCCGCCGCGCTCGCCGTCGTAGATGATGTCGGAATAGGCGTTGTCGTGCACGATGAGAATGTCGTGTGCGCGCGCGAAGGCAATGATCTCCTCGTACAGCCCAGGGGTGGCCACGCTGCCCACGGGGTTGGCCGGCAGCGACACGATCATGTACTTGGCGCGGTCGGCCACCTCGTCGGGGATGTCGGCCACGTGCGGCAGAAAGCCGTGCTCGGCGGTGAGCTTGTAGTAGTACGGCTTGGCCTTGGCGATAAAGGCGCCGCCCTGGAAGATGGGGTAGCACGGGTCGGGCACGAGCACCGTGTCGTCCTCGTCGAGCATCGCCAGCGCGAAGAGCCCCACGCCCTCCTGCGTGCCGTTCACGCTCGTCACCATGTCGGGCGTGATGCCCTCGACGCCGAAGCGGCGCGCGTAGTAGTCGCACACGGCCTGCTTGAGCTCGGGCAGGTCGCGCAGGGAGTACTTCCACATCTCGGGCTTGCGCGCCGCGTTGACGAGCGCGTCAACGATGTGCGGCGCCGGCGGGAAGTCGGGCGTGCCGACCGACAGGTTGTAGATCGTGCGCCCCTCGGCCTCCAGGGCCAGGCGCTTGTCGTTCAACGAAGCGAAGATCTCCTCGCCAAAGGCGTCCAAGCGTTTCGAGAACTGCATGCGCTCCCCTCTCTTGTTGCGACGTCGCCGGCTGGCGAACCTGCCGGCCACGGGCCGCAACTGAAAAGGGCCCGTCGCGATGCGGCGAACCCTGCTGAACTCTCGCTTGGAAAGAGTATATACCTTAGGCCTCCGGGCAAAGGGAGAGCGCAGCCTCGTCGGCCACGATCGTAACATCCTGGTGGAACTGGAGGATGGAGGCGGGCAGCTGCGGGGTGACCGGGCCGTACACGGCGGCCTTGAGCGCCTCGGCCTTGTCAGCGCCGGAGACGACCACGAGGATCTTCTTGGCGCACATGATGGTGCCGATGCCCATGGTGTAGGCCTGGCGCGGCACGTCGTCGGCAGAGGCGAAGAAGCGCTTGTTGGCCTCGATAGTGCTCTCGGTCAGGTCGACGCAGTGGGTGGTGGCGGCGAAGTCGTCGGCCGGCTCGTTGAAGCCGATGTGGCCGTTGCGGCCGAGGCCCAGAAGCTGCAGGTCCATCCCGCCGAGCGCACGGACAGCGGCCTCGTAGGTGGCGCACTCGTCGTCAGCGTCGGGGTTCTCGCCGTTCGGCACGTGGGTGTTGGCCTTGTCGATGTTCACGTGGTCGAACAGGTTCTCGTTCATGAAGTAGTAGTAGCTCTGGTCGTTGGTGCGGGGCAGGCCGCGGTACTCGTCCAGGTTGTAGGTCACCACGTGCGAGAAGTCCACGTCGCCGGCCTCGTTGGCGGCGATCAGGTTCTTGTAGGTGCCCACCGGCGAGGAGCCGGTAGCCAGGCCGAGCTTGCTCTCGGGGTTGAGAACGACCTGAGCAGCGATGATGTTGGCTGCCTTGCGGCTCATGTCGTCATAGTCGCGCACGCGGATGATCTTGATCATGATCCCTCTTTCTGCCTGGGAGCGTCTGCTCCGCCCTTAGCACCTGCAGTGTTAAGTATACGTGAATTTATGAAAACCAACTGGTTACTACCAGTTGAATTCGCGAACGGTCGAAATCTCCATGTGAGGGGTCTAAACGGCAACATGTTGGCGGAAAATGTACAGAAAAAACGCGGCGAACGGCTGAGGCACGGCGTGTCGCCGGTGGCAAGGGTGCCTGCGGTAACGGTGCGCGATTTCCACGGGTAGCGGCGCGCGTTTTTCTCGGCAGGTGCTACGGTGCGCATATTTCTCTCGACAGGTACGGCAGTGCGCACGCTTCTCTCGACAGATGCAGTCTACCTGAGCCTTTTGGGCCCAACCCTGCACACTCTTCTCGGCAGATGCAAAACCGACATGCGGCGCACTCCCCCAACGCTTGCATCTGTCGAGAAAAACCGGGCGAAATCGTGCAACAATCCCTGCCGACGTCGCACCTGCCGAGAAGAACATGCCAACGCATCGTCAGTGGCCCCAGCCCCCTCACACCTGTTGAGAAAAACCAGCAAAACAGCGCGGCATGCGTTGCCGACGTTGCGTCTGCCGAGACAAACGCACCGACATACCACCAGCAGGTTCAGCCTTCCTGTATCTGCCGGGAAGAACGAGCGGGGCGGTCCCGCGTGCAGAAAACGCCTGCATCTGCCGAGAAGATCGCGCAGAGCCCCCCCGCGCGCAGAAAACGCCTGCGCCAGCCAAGAAAAAAGCGCTCCGGAGCATGAAGCCCCGGAGCGCTCGAAGCGCAATCAGCACGATGCGGTGCAACGCCATCGGCGCAACATGATCAAGGCAACGTGACGCCCTCGGCGGACGCGTCGCCCGCAGCCGGGCACGCCCGCGCAGCGCGCCCCGTCCTAGCGCCGCCGCCCCGCGCGCTTACTCGGCGCGGTACGGCTCGAGCGCCTTCAGCACGAAGGCGTTGGCTTGCTGGCACAGCTCGTCGGTCGGCGCCTCGGCCAGCGTGCGCACAAGCGGCTCGGTGCCGGAGGCGCGCACGAGCACGCGACCGCGGTCGCCCAAAAACTCGCCGGCCTCCTTGGCGGCAGCCAGCACCGCCGGGTCGTTCATCGCCGCGTCCTTGTCGGTCACGCGCACGTTCACCAGCTCCTGCGGGTACAGCTTCACCGGCGCCGCCAGCTGCGAGAGCGTCTCGCGCTCGGCACGGATAACCTCCATCACGCGCAGCGAGGTCATGATGCCGTCGCCGGTGCACTCGATGTCGCCGAAGATGATGTGGCCCGACTGCTCGCCGCCCAGGCTGTAGCCGTTCTCGCGCATGCAGGCGTACACGTACTTATCGCCCACCTGCGTGGTCTCGTAAGCGAGGTGCGCCTGATCGAACGCCTTGAACAGGCCGTAGTTGCTCATAACGGTAGGCACCACGGTACCGGCGGTGAGGCGACCGTGCTTGTTGAGGTACACGCCGCACACGTAAAGGATGAGATCGCCGTCGACCACGTTGCCGCGCTCGTCCACCGCCAGGCAGCGGTCGGCGTCGCCGTCGTAGGCAAAGCCCACGTCCAGGCCCTGCTCAACCACGTGGCGGCGCAGACGGTCGATGTGGGTGGAGCCGCAGTCCACGTTGATGTTGAGGCCGTTGGGCGCGTTGTTGATCACGCGGACGTCGGCGCCCAGCGCGTCGAACACCGGCTTGGCCACCGAGGAGGCGGCGCCGTTTGCGCAGTCCAGGCCGATCTTGACGCCCTGGAGGGAGAAGTTGGCGCTGGCGATGAGGTGGGCGATGTAGCGGTTGCGGCCCTGCATGTAGTCGATCGTGGAGCCGATGGCGTCGCCGGTGGCCAGCGGCACCTCGCTCTCGCCGTCGATGTAGGCCTCGATAAGCTCAAGCACGTCCTCGTCCATCTTGTAGCCGTCGCCGTTGACGAGCTTGATGCCGTTGTCGGTGTAGGGGTTGTGGGAGGCCGAGATCATGATGCCGCAGTCGAAGCGGCCGTCGAGCGTCTCATAGGCCAGGCCCGGCGTGGGGATGACGTGCAGCATGTACACGTCGGCGCCGGAGGCCACGAGACCGGCGGTGAGCGCCGACTCGAACATGTAGCTGGAGCGGCGGGTGTCCTTGCCCAGGACCACGCGCGCCTTCTTGCCCTGCCGCGCGCCGTAGTACCAGCCCACGTAGCGGCCGATCTTGAAGGCGTGGTCAACCGTGAGCCCCACGTTGGCCTCTCCACGGAAGCCGTCGGTGCCGAAGTACTTCATAGGTAAAACTCCTTTGCGCGTCATGCGATAAAACGGCGGTGCCGCTTTCCCGACCCACGTAACAACTGGTCTGCTCAAAAGCAGACCACGCAGTATTGTAGCGCCCGCCGCGCGCAAGCATAGCGCCAGCGGGCAACTTGCTCAGAACGTCCACCGGCGGTGCGCACCGGCAGGCATCCGGCCGGGAATGCCGCGCGAGCGGCAAACGGGCAGAGGCATGGAAACGAACGGAAGCATAGCCCGTCCCCTGCCGCTGCACACCCCGCGCGCCCGCCTGCAAACTGCGCCGTCACAAAAAAGAACCCGCCACGGGGACGGGTTCTTTGACAAGCAAATATACGCGACTCGCAGCGGCGCTTAGCGCTTGGAGAACTGCGGACGACGACGGGCCTTCTTGAGGCCGTACTTCTTGCGCTCGACCACGCGGGCGTCGCGAGTGAGGAAACCAGCCTTCTTGAGGTCGGCACGGTAGTCGCCGGCCTGGAGAAGGGCGCGGGCGATGCCGAGGCGCAGAGCGCCAGCCTGACCGGAAAGGCCGCCGCCATCGCACAGGGCGATAACGTCGAAGGAACCAGCGGTGTCCGTGACCTTGAACGGAGCCAGGGCCTCGTCCAGCAGGTTCTGACGGCAGAAGTAAGACTTGGCGTCGCGCTTGTTAACGGTCACCTGGCCGGTGCCGGGGACGAGGCGGACGCGAGCAACGGCGTTCTTGCGACGGCCGGTGCCCTGGTACTGAACGGTGTTCTCAGCCATGGGTTACGCCTCCAGCTCGATCTTCACGGGGTTCTGGGCAGCATGCGGATGCTCGGTGCCTGCGTAGACCTTGAGCTTGCGGAGCTGCTGGCGGCCGAGCGTGGTCTTGGGGAGCATGCCGCGCACGGCGCGCTCGATAACGCGCTCGGGGTGCTTCTCCATCGCCTGACGGAACGTCTCAGCCTTGAGGCCGCCGTTGTAGCCGGTGTGATGGTAGTAGGTCTTCGTGTTCGCCTTGTTGCCGGTAAGCTGGACCTTATCGGCGTTGATGACGATCACGAAATCGCCGGTGTCAACGTGGGGGGTGTACTGGGGCTTGTTCTTGCCGCGCAGGATCATGGCGATCTGGGTGGCAAGGCGGCCGAGGATAGCACCCTCAGCGTCGATGAGGTACCAGTTGCGCTGAACCTCACCCGGCTTTGCGTAGCGAGTCGACTTGTTGATCACGAGACTCCTCCTGGTGAATGTTTTTTACAGAGATTACACGGGGCTCTGTAAAGCAACCTGATCAGTATATTCACGCCGACAACCTGCGTCAACGGGTTTTGCCGGCACCCTCCACGAAAGCTGCATTTGCACAAGGTATCCACACGCAGGTGTCGGCGGGCAGCGCTGACCAGGGAGCCCGGGGCGAGAAGAACCCGGAATCTGCCCGAAATCAGATTCCGGAACCTTCTCGCCCCGGGCTCCCTCACGCGTTGCTGCTCCCCTGCTAGGCTGCACATGCGCCAAATTAAGCACGGCCTCATTTGGCGCACGGGCGGCGCGGCGAAACTATGTCCGCGCGCACTTATATACTATGGGCGAGAAAAACGCCAACGCAAAGGAGCCCCTATGGCCGATGCATCCCTCACCGACACCGCGCCCGCCGCGCGCGCCAGCTCGTTTGCCGCCGGCAGCGCCGAGCCCGCGCCGCCCGGATCGCTTGGCGCGCTTGCCCCCTCGTGGTGGGAGCCCGAGGACGGCTCCGCGCCCGAGCCTTGGCTTTCGGCCGACGAGGCCTTCGAGCGCTTCCTCGGCTGGTGCGAGGAGCGCGGCATCGAGCTGTGGCCGCACCAGGAAGAAGCGCTGATGGACCTTGCCGCAGGCGACCACGTGATCCTGGGCACCCCCACCGGCTCAGGCAAGTCGCTCGTGGCGCTCGGGATGATCTACATGGCCATGACCCAGGGCAAGCGCGCTTACTACACCGCCCCCATCAAGGCGCTGGTGTCCGAGAAGTTCTTCGACCTGGTCGAGGTGCTCGGCCGCGACAACGTCGGGATGGTCACTGGCGACACCCACATAAACACCGCCGCCCCCGTCATCTGCTGCACCGCCGAGATCCTGGCCAACCAGGCCCTGCGCGAAGGCAGCGAGGCCGACGTGGGCGCCGTTGCCATGGACGAGTTCCATTACTTCGCCGACCCCGACCGCGGCTGGGCCTGGCAGGTGCCGCTGCTGACGCTGCCGCACGCGCAGTTCATGCTCATGAGCGCCACGCTGGGCGACGTGACCGCCATCGCCGCCGCCCTCGAGGAGCAGACCGGCACCCCGGTCGACCAGGTAACCGACGCGCCGCGCCCGGTGCCGCTCTCCTTCGAGTACGTCACCACCGCCATCGAGGGCACGGTCGAGCTCGCGCTGCGCCAAGGCGCCTCGCCGCTGTATATCGTGCACTTCTCGCAGGACGCAGCGCTTTCGTGCGCGCAGTCGCTCGCCAACTTCGGCATCGCCAGCAAGGAGCAGCGCGAGCGCATCAAGGAGGCCGCGCGCGGCACGCGCTTCACCACCGCCTTCGGCAAGATCCTGAAGCGCCTCATCGGCTGCGGCGTGGGCGTGCACCACGCCGGCATGCTGCCGCGCTACCGCCTGCTGGTGGAGAAGCTCGCCCAGCAGGGGCTCCTGCCCGTGATCTGCGGCACCGACACCCTGGGCGTGGGCATCAACGTGCCCATCCACACCGTGGTGCTCACGGCGCTCACCAAGTACGACGGCTACAAGATGCGCCGCCTGCGGGCGCGCGAGTTCCATCAGATCGCCGGGCGCGCCGGGCGCGCCGGCTTCGACACCGAGGGCCTGGTGATAGCCGAGGCGCCCGAGCACGACATCGAGAACGCCAAGCTCGTGGCCAAGGCCGGCGGCGACCCCAAGAAGCTCCGCAAGATCAAGCGCAAGAAGCCGCCGGAGGGCTTTGTCACCTGGAACGAGGCGACCTTCACGCGCCTCATCGAAGCCGCGCCCGAGACGCTCAAGCCCCGCCTGCGCATCACCCACTCCATGGTGCTCTCGCTGGTCGAGCAAGGCGGCGACGCGCGCGAGCGCGTCCGGGCGCTTATCGCCCGCAGCCTGCAGACGCCCGAAGAGAAGCTGCGCCTGAACGACCGCGCCGACGAGATCTTCGCCACGCTCATCGACTCGGGCGTAGTCGTGGTGACCGAGGTGCCGCCGGCGCCGGACGCGCCCGCGGGAACCGCACCCGAGAAGGACTACGCCCTCACGGTGGACCTGCCGGAGGACTTCGCGCTGGACCAACCGCTCTCCCCCTTTCTGCTCGCCGCCCTCGAGCTGCTGGACCCCGAGAGCGAGACCTACACCTTCGACCTCATCTCCATGGTGGAGGCCACGCTGGAGGACCCCAAGCAGGTGCTGCGCGCCCAGGAGCGCGCCGCGCGCGACCGCGCCATGGCCGAGATGAAGGCCGACGGCGTGGAGTACGAGGAGCGGCTGGAGCGCATCCGGGACGTCACCTACGAAAAGCCGCTCGAGGAGCTGCTCGACGCCGCGTTTGAGCGGTACTGCGCCGAGGTGCCCTGGGCCAACGACTACGAGCTCTCCCCCAAGAGCGTGCTGCGCGACATGCTGGAGAGCGCTTCTGACTTCAAGGGATACGTGCAGCGGCTGGGCATCGCGCGGTCCGAGGGCATCCTGCTGCGCTACCTGGCCGAGGCGTACCGCGCGCTGATGCGCACCGTGCCGCTGGAGAAGCGCAACGAGCAGCTCGAGGACATCATCAGCTGGCTGGGCTTCGTGGTGAGAAGCGTCGACTCCAGCCTGGTAGACGAGTGGGAGGCTGCCGGCGAGACGGGTGCTTTGGACGCAGCGCCGCCGAGCGCCGCCGACGCCGTGGTGGCCGACCGCCGCGGCGTGACGCTCTTGGTCCGCAACGCCCTGATGCGCCGCGTGACGCTCGCCGCCGCTGGGCGCACCGACGAGCTCGGCAGCCTCGACGCCGACTGGGGCATGCCCGAAATCCGTTGGAAGCGCGCGCTGGAGGCCTACCACGCCGAGCACGAGGAGATCCTCACCGACGCTGACGCGCGCTCGACGGCGTTCTTCTCGGTTGACGAGACAGACGAGAAGCGCCCGGCCGAGGACGGCGGGCACGTGTGGCACGCGCACCAGATCTTCTCCGACGAGGCCGGCGACCACGACTTCGGCATCATGGCCGACCTCGACCTCGACGCCACGCAGGAGCAGAGCGAAGCCGTCTTCAAGAACTACCGCGTCGGCTTTTTCGAGGAGATCAGCGAGGGCTGAGCACGTCGGTCGCACGAGAAATGCGACCCTAACGAGAGGGGCCCGGTGCCGAGGAACCCGAAATCTGCCCGACATCAGATTTCGGAACCCTTGGCCCCGGGCCCCTTTCTCGCCTGTGCGCCAAATTAAGCACGGCCTAATCTGGCGCATTTCGTCTTACTGGCGATAGTGCGCGAAGAAGTCGGCCAGATCCTCCATGGCCTCGTGCAGCACCTCCATGCGCGGCAGGTACACGATGCGGAAGTGGTCGGGCTTCGCCCAGTTGAAACCGCCGCCGCGCGTGATGAGGATGCGCTTCTCGTGCAGCAGGTCGAGCGCGAACTGCTCGTCATCGGTGATGTTGAACTTCTCCACGTCCATCTTGGGGAAGATGTAAAACGCCGCCTTGGGCTTGACCGCCGTGATGCCGGGGATGGCGTTCAGCGCCTTATACACGTACTCGCGCTGCTCGTAGATGCGGCCGCCGGGCTCAACGTAGCGCTCCACGCTCTGATAACCGCCCAGCGCCGTCTGCACGACGGACTGCGCCGGCACGTTGGAGCACAGGCGCATGTTGGAGAGCATGTTGATGCCGTAGATGAAGTCCTTCATGCAGCGCTTGTTGCCCGAAAGAATCATCCAGCCGATGCGGTAGCCCGCGATCATGTGGCTCTTGGAAAGGCCTGAGAACGTAACGCACGGCAGGTCGGGAGCCAGGCTCGCGATAGAGATGTGCTCAACGCCGTCCATGCACAGGCGGTCGTAGATCTCGTCCGAGAAGATCATGAGCTGGTTCTCGCGCGCGATCTCCACGATCTCCTCGAGCACCTCGCGCGGGTACACGGCGCCTGTGGGGTTGTTGGGATTGATGATGACGATGGCCTTGGTGTTGGGCGTGATTTTGGCGCGCACGTCGTCCAGGTCGGGGTTCCAGTCGGCCTCCTCGTCGCACACGTAATGCACGGCGGTGCCGCCGGCGAGCGTGGCGCACGCGGTCCACAGCGGGTAGTCGGGGCTCGGGATGAGGATCTCGTCGCCGGTGTCCAACAGCGCGTTCATGCACAGCTGGATGAGCTCAGAGACGCCGTTGCCCGTGTAGATGCCGTCCATGGAGACATTGGGCAGGTGCTTGAGCTGCGCGTACTGCATGATGGCCTTGCGTGCCGAGAAGAGCCCGCGCGAGTCGGAGTAGCCCTCGCAGTCGGGCAGCTGCTGGCGCATGTCGGTGATGACCTCGTCGGGGGTGCGGAAGCCGAAGGGCGCCGGGTTGCCGATGTTGAGCTTCAAGATCCGCAGACCCTCGTCCTCCATGCGAGCGGCCTCGTCGGCCACCGGGCCGCGGACGTCGTAGAGCACGTTGTCGAGCTTGGTTGACTTGGTGAACTGGCGCATGGGTGCGCTCCTTTGCGTGTCGGTGGTTGGGCGAGAAGCGCCCGCGGCATGTGCGGCGCGGGCGGACGTGGAGGCGGCCGCAGGCCGCGCGGAAGCTCGCCCTGGCGGCGCGGCGGGAGCCGGCGGGGTTGATGCGGCCGCAGACACAGCGCGCGCGACTGGATCTGACTGAGGCTGAACCGTAGCCGAAGCGGCCGACTGAGGCGCGTCCGCATTGCCCGCGAGCCATGCAACGTCAACGTCAAGCAGGCTGGCAAGCAGCCGCATCACGTCGCGCCGGGGAACGGTCTTGCCGCTCACGTACTGGCTCACCTGGCTTTTTCCCAGCTTCTTGCCCTGTGCGGCGGCACGGCGGATAAGGTCGGCCTGCTTCACGTGCGCCGTGTCCATCGCGCTTCTCAGCCGCTCTGCAAACGCCGTCTCCCCCATGTCGCACCTCCCGCACTGAAAGTTCAATTTCAGAAGCATTGCAAATTGAACTTCACCGAGTTTCTCTCGGCAGTATGTTCAATTTAAGCGCCAGTATAACACGGCAGAGTTCAAAGGAGAGTTCAATTTTATAAAACCAGTGGGATCTTGCGCATAGATGTGCCTGGCTTGCTGCCTGCACCAAGCCGGGCGCCCGATCCTTACAGGCAGGTCCAAGGCTCTTGGCGGACGGCGCACTTCTGCGCAAAGGCCTCACGGGCGGCTGTCAGCGCTTCGCCGCCGCCAATCGTGCGCGCACCGGCTGGGCACACTGCCACGCAACGAAAACACGAGATGCAGCGGTCGACATCCGTTGCGGTTGTGTCGTCAAAGGTGATGGCGCCCGTGGGGCAAAAGCGTACGCACAGGCCGCAGGTCGTGCACTCGTCGGCGTCCGCCTCGGGCTTGAAGACCACGCCGCCAAAGGTGCGGTAGGGCCGGCTGCCGGGGATCGACGCCACGCGCGCGGCCTCGGCGCTGTCCGCACGAGCGAGCTTCTCGACCACCTGCGCGGCAAACGCCCGCACCGCCGCAAGGTCGTCGGCATCCGGACGGCCTTCGGCCACGTTGGTCATAAGCGAGTGGTGCGCCACGAACGAACCGAGCGCCACGGGGACAAAGCCACCCTCCCCCAGCACGTCGGCCATCTCCAAGAACGTGTCGTCCACCGCGCGGTTTCCGTAGCTCACGATAAGCACGGCGGGCACGCCCTCGCCCACGCAGCGCCTGAGCTTCTCTGCCGCCGGCGCCGGAACACGGCCACCGTACGACGGCACCGCGAACACCGCAAGGTCTCCTGGGGCAAAGGCGGGCACCGCGCGTTTCTGCGGCGTGATGTCGGCGACCTCATAGGGAATCCCCGTAGCTCGGCAAAACTCCTCCGCGATCTGCATGGTCGTGCCGGCACCCGTGAACACGCACGCGCGAACGTTCTCGATCTTCATACCATCCATCCTTCCCCTCAAACGCAACGCTCTAGGTATGCCACGCCGCCAGCACCTCCGCAGGTACTGCGCTGGCGTCAAAGCGGTAGTGGCCTGTTACCTCTTGGCGAAACGGATATGCCAGATAGTCGTTCTCACGCCAGAGCTGACCCATGTTGTGGATCACAAACGCCTTGCCGCGCCGGTCACGGCGGTCGCTCACGATCCCGATATGGGAACCGTTGCCAAACACCACCACGTCCCCGCCCTGCCATGCGTCAAGGGCGTCAGCGTCGCAGCTCAGCTCCTGCGCATACCGCCTGAAAAACACGTCCAGCACGCCCGCTCGGCGAAAGTCTATGTTGGGGTCGGGCTCGTCAACCACCCCGGCATACGCCTGCGGATCTGCCGCGACGTCCCTGTCGACCATGGCCTTGAGATCGTACCCCGCACGCGCGAAAGCGCGCCACACCGTGTCGGTGCACGCACCGCGCCCCTCGGGCGGGTAGCCGCCCTCGTAGTACCCGCTGTCGTAAACCGGCCACGCCTCGGCGTCGGCGCGGGCCCCTTGCACGATGTCGCGGTAGTCGTCCACGCCGTCGGCGTCAAAATCAACCGCGCTTGCCGCCATGGGATAGCGCGCGCCCATCCGACCGCTGGGCATCGTCCACCAAACAAACCCCGCCAGCACGGCGAGCAAGGCGAGAAGAACACCCGCGGCCACGCGCGCAGCCCATCCGAGACCGCCCCGCAGCAAGCAGCGCATACGCTTCATGGCATCCTCCCTCTCTCGTCGTTTAACTATGCCACATCGCAGAGCCGCTTGCATCCATGAAACGTACACATGTTCGAATTTCGTGTCCGCACGGAGATGTACGCTCGTCGCAGCGAGCCACTGCAGAGAGAAGGGGCAAGATGGTCAGACACAGCTTGGCGGGCACCAACGGCATCCCCGCTCCGTCATCCCGCACGTACCTGCACGTGGTGGCCGAGGTTACCGAGGCTGGGAAAGAGCGTCCGCTCGAGATCATTTGGCCAGACGGACGGCGCTTCCGCGTAACGTCCTCGCGCGAGCTGCGCAGCTTCGGGCGGTGGGAGTTCGGCACGCTCGTCGTGGCCTATGAGGTGACACTCAAGCGGCGGTGCGGCAGCGATGCGCGGCGCACGGTGTGGTGGGAGCGGGGACGGTGGTTCACGCAGGCGCGCCCCGGTCCGCAGGCGCGCCAAACCGCCAAGCGGCAGGCTCCGTCGCCTGGAAGGAGGGACGGCTATGAAGCAGGCAGCGCACCCGAGCGGAGTCCGCGCAAAAGCGGTGCGCCCCGGCCGTGCAGGCAGCCAGGGCGCACCATACGTCGCGCATGCGGTTAAGGCGTTACGCCAAATCCTCTCCGTTGCTCTCAAACGCCTTCTTGAACCAGGCGAAGCTCTTCTTGGGATAGCGCGCCAGGTGCTTCTCGCCCTCGGCGTCGTAGTCAACGTACACGGCGCCGTAGCGCTTGACAATGGTGCCGCTGGACGCCGGAATGTCGATAAGCCCCCAGCCCAGGTAGCCCATCACCTGGACGCCGTCCTTCTCGACCGCGTCTTTCATGGCCTGGATGTGGTCGCGGTGATAGCTGATGCGGTAGTCGTCCTCGACCATGGTGCCGTCCGCGGGCAGCTCCTCGCGCCAGCCGATGCCGTTCTCGATCGGGAACGCCGGCAGCCCGCAGCGCTCGTAGATCTCGGAGAGCGAGCGGCGGAAGCCCGCCGGATCGATCTGCCAGCCCCACTCGTTGGCCTCGCAGTGCTCGTTTTTGACCATGCCGGCCTCGCCCAGGTGAACGGCAGGCGTGCCCTCGGGGATCTTGGCAGCCGACACGCAGTCCGAACGGTAATAGCTGAACGCGGCGAAGTCGTTTCTCATGCGGGCGATGTCGGCCATCTCGGCGGCCGTCATCTCAAGCTCGATGCCCTGGCGGCGCAGATAGGCGGTGTAGTAGACCGGGTACGCTCCGCGCGCGGCGGTGTCGAGCACCACCCAGTCGCTGAACCGCTCGGCCTCGGTAGCAGCCAAGACGTCGGCCGGATCGCTCGTAGCCGGGTACACGGGCGTGAAGGCGCACATGACGCCGATCTTGCAGTCGGGGTAGTTCTCGTGCAGGTAGTTCACCACGCGCGCGTGCGCGACCATCACGTTGTGGGCGATCTGCAGGATCTTGGGCTCGTCGTTGCCCACAGGGTCGGCGGCGCCGGCGATGCGGCATGCGCCAGGGATGCCGTAAAGGTTCTGCTCGTTGAAGGTGATCCACCACTTGACCTTGGGCGCAAGCGCGTCGATCGCGACCTTGGCAAACTCCACGAACGCGTCCACCACATGCTTGGAGGCAAAGCCGTCGTACTCCTCAGCCAACGCCAACGGCATGTCGAAGTGATACAGGCACGCCATGGGCTCGATGCCTTGGGCGATAAGATCGTCGGCGAGCGCCTCGTAGTAAACGAGGCCCTCCTGGTTCACCCGCCCCTCGCCCTCGGGCATGATGCGCGACCACGAGGTCTGGAAGCGGTAGCAGTTCATGCCCATCTCGGCCATGAGCTCGTTGTCCTCATGAAAGCGATGGTAGCCGTCCACCGCCTCCTCCCACGCGCCCTCATAGTTCTCATACACGCTCGGGCCCTTGCCGCCCTCGTGCTGAGCCCCGTCGTACTGCATGCTGGAGACAGAGTTACCCCACAGGAACCCCTTCGGCAACACGGACGCGACATGCTCCTTTCTCGTTGGCGCCCCGCAACCAGAGCGCGTTATATTCCGTTGAAAAGATTGTAGCGCTTTAATTTTACTTTCGTCACGCTCCGCCAATCTTCACCTCCCCGTTACGGGGCGTTAGCGCCCCTCGGCCGGCGGTGGCGGGCGCTACGCCGGCGGTGCGTGCTACGATGGGCTCAACCGAACCAAAGGGGTCTTGACATGAGAACCGTGCGCGTGGCGGCAGCCATCATCGTACAAGAGGAACGCGTGCTGGCCGCACAGCGCGGCTACGGCGAGTTCGCGGGCGGCTGGGAGTTCCCCGGCGGCAAGATCGAGCCCGGTGAGACGCCCGAAGGCGCCTGCGTGCGCGAGGCGCGCGAAGAGCTTGGCGTCGAGGTGTGCGACCTCGTACCGTTCCACACGGTAGAGCATGACTATCCGGATGCCGAGCACCCCTTCCACCTTACTATGCACTGCTTCCTGTGCCGCAAGGCCCCCGGGCCCCTTCGCGACTCCGAGCATGCAAGCCTGCGCTGGCTTGCCCCGCACGAGCTGACGTCCGTGGCGTGGCTTCCCGCCGATATAGAGCTGGTAGAGAAGCTCAAGATGCACTTGGAAACAGGAGACGCCGCGAAGCTGGCGAGCGAAACGGACAACGCGGCCGAGCAGGGCAGGGCCAAAGCAAGTGCCGCCCACGGATCCGGCAACCCAACTGGGGCCGACAGCCCCGCCGAGCCTGAATGTGCCGCCGAGCCTGAAAGCGAGGAGCGCCCATGACCTCGACCCAGCCCCGGTGCCTCGACACCAGCGCAAACAACACGCACCCCATCACGAATCCCGGCCGCATACCGCAACCGCACAGCACGGCCGACGACGGCGCAGAGACACACGTCAGCACAGAAGCGCACGCAAGAAGGGCGCGCCCCGCGCTCGAGCAGACCATGCCCCTGCCGAAGATGAAAGACCTGCCCGCGCAAGAGGGCCCGCGCCGCAGCGAGCGCGCCGCGCGCCCCGCAGGCGGACAGCCGCACCCGCGCGCAACGGCGCGGCGCGGGCAAGCCGCAGCGCGCAGGACGGCAGAGCATCCGACGCCGCGCCGGCAAGGTCCGGCGGGCGCCGGGCGCGCCGAGGCCGCCCAGCCGCAAGCGCCTTTGCGCGGCCGCAGGCAGCATGCCGTGCGCGGCGGCGCGGCGGCACACCCGCGCGACGCCGGAGCAGCGCCCCGCAGCGGCGCCGAAGCCAGCAGCCGCGCTGCCGGCCGCCCGCGCGCGACTCCAAGCAGCGCGGAGCGGCAGGCGTCCGTGCCGAGCCGCCCCGCGCCGGTCGAGCTGCGCCGGCGCCCGCATGCCAGCGCCGGCACCATGGTCAAGCGCCGCAGCCCCATCGCCCTTCTCCGCCGCCAGTGGCTTCAGCACGCCGTGGGGCGCATAGGCACGCCGGCCGCCCCGGGACGCATCCCTGCGCTCGACGGCCTGCGCGCGCTGGCCGTCATCGGCGTGGTTCTCTACCACGCGCGGCCGCAGATCCTTCCCGGCGGCTTTCTGAGCGTGACGCTCTTCTTCGTGATCACCGGCTTCCTCACCACCCGCAGCATCGAGCGCGAGCTCAGCCGCACGGGATCGTTCTCGTACCTCGGGTTCATCGGCAGGCGCCTGGCGCGTCTCGTGCCGCCCGTCCTGGTGCTTATCGCCCTTACGGCGCTGGGGACCTACCTGGTGGGCCCGAGCCTTTTGCCCAAGGTGCAGGCGGACGCGCTCCCCTCTGCGCTGTTTTACAGCAATTGGGCGAACATCCTGCGCGACGAGCCCTACTTCGCCGCCGCGGGCCTTCCCTCCCCCCTCACGCACCTGTGGTTTCTGGGCGTGACCATGCAGCTCTACCTTATATGGCCGCTTATGCTCATCGCCATTGCCCGCGGGCTCAGCACTCGCGAGCGCGCCGTCGGCTGCGTCGGTGGGCTCGCGCTTCTCTCCACCGCCGCGATGGCCGTGCTCTTCGATCCTGCGGGCAACACCGCGCGCGTCTATTACGGCACCGACACGCGCGCGGCCGAGCTGCTCGTGGGCGCCGGGCTCGCGCTGGCGCTGCCGCTCGTGCGCTCGTGGCGCCCCGACACCGCGCGCACCGCGCACCCGCGCCTTGCCAGGGCTGCCGCAGCTGCGCAGCGCATCGCGCTCGGCAGCGACTCGAGCACCTCTGTGGGCTGCGTGTGCCTGGTGATTCTCGGCGCGGCCTACATGCTCGCAAACGGCGAGAGCGCCCTGCTCTACCGGGGAGGCTTTCTGCTTGCCGCCCTGCTGTGCGCGCTGCTTGCGCTGTGCGTCCTGCAGCCCGAAAGCGGCCTGGCCGCCGTGCTTAGCTGGGCGCCCTTCACCTACCTGGGAACGCGCTCGCTGTCCATCTACCTGGTGCATTACCCGCTGCTCACCCTCATGAACCCCGCCGCGAACACCACCGAGCTGCCCTGGTGGGGCACGGTTTTGCAGCTTGCCTGCGTGCTTGCGGCTGCCGAGGCGTTTTACCGTCTCGTCGAGAAGCCGAGCGTTTCGTGGGTTCGGCAGCTGGTGGGCAAAGAGGAGCGCACGGAGACCCCGCGCAAGGAGCGCACCTCAAACGCAAGGGCGACCGCGTGTCTGCGTGCCCTCGCCAAGATGCGCACACGCGGCGCGGGGCGCTACGTGGCCGCAGACCAGGCTACCGGCGCCGAGGCTCCGGACGCGCAGGCAACCCAAGACGGCGAACCGGCGCGCAGCCCCTCTCCGCTTCTCGACCGCCTGCGCGCGTTTAGCTCGCTGCTGCCGCGCCCGCACTACCTGACGCTTGCCGCGGCTTTGAGCGCGTCGGCCGTGGTCACGCTCGCCTTCGTGCCGGTCAACTGGGAGGGCATCGCGCGCGAGCGCGCCGAGGCCCTCCGCCCCGAGCTCACCGCCGAGGCCGCGCCCACCTCCGACGCAAGCGGCCACGGCACCTCGGAAACCGCAGGCCCCGTGGCCGAGAAGATCCCCGCCAACCTCCCGTGGGAGGCCTGGTCCTTTGACGAGGACGCAGGCACCTGCGACGCCAACGTGCTCATCGTCGGCGACTCCGTCACCGAAACCGCCCAAGACGCCCTGCAGGAAGCGCTGCCCTACGCCCGCGTCGACGCGGTGATCGGCCGGCAGTTCTACGGCAGCGAGGACACCATCACCGCCGACGAGGCCGACTTCGACGCCGCGGCGGTTGTCGTGGCGCTGGGCGGCAACGGCACGATCAACTACGACGAGCAGGTGCAGGCCGTCATCGACGCCGCCGCAGGGCGGCCGCTCTACTTCGTCACCATCCGCTGCCCGCTTCCCCTGCAGGATCAGAACAACGCCAAGCTGCGCGCCTTCGCCGCCAGCAACGACAACGTGGGCATCATCGACTGGTACGGCGCGAGCGAGGGCCACAGCGAGTACCTGGAAGACGATGGGCAGCACCTCACCCCCACCGGCGTTGCGGCGTACACCGCGTTGATCCGGCAAGCGCTCTGCGGCCGGTAGGCCTGCCGACGGCACAGCGCTAACAAGATCCGCGTGCAAAAACGCCGCCGCCGGCCTCCGCGCCACCCGCAGGGCCCGACGGCGCCCGCTGTTCTCGCCCGGCCGGCCGGGCCTACCGCCCGCGCTCGGTGCGCCAGCGGTTAAGGCAGGCGGCGAGCTCCTGCTTGCGCGGAAGCGCAAGGCCGCAGGCGGCGTACCCATGCGCGGAAAGCGCCTGCCACCCACGCTCGGCGAGCTCGGCATACAACGCATCGACTGCCTCCGAAACCGTGCGCGAGCCGTCCAGCGCCCCGTCTTGGGCGAGCTTGCGCACCATCTGCGCCAGCGCCGCCACCTGCTCGGGATCCACCAGCTGCTCTACCAGCCGCACATCAGCAGAGCCCGTGCCCACGCTGAGCTCGTCAAGCCCCTGCGCGCGCACCTTCAACCGGGTGCCGCGCGCATCGTCGCGGCCGCGGCGCTTATCGCACGCACGGCGGCCGGAGGCACCGGCCACCCCGCCGACGCTGAGGACGAGGCGCTTGCCGCCCGCCGGCACGGCAAAGCCCGCCGCCCGCACCGGCAACGCAGCTCCGTGCGCGGCGCACACCTCCCGCACGCGGTCGGTAACGTCCAAGGCCTCGTAGCGGTCCATCTGAACCACCGTGTCGGCCGCCGGGAAAAACGCCCCGGAGCTTCCCACCACGATGACGCTGCTCACGCCGGCGCGCTCCCACAGGTCGCGCACGCGCTCGACAAAGGGCGTGATGGGCTCGTGGTCGGCAGCCACGACCTCTTCCATCAGCGCGTCGCGCACCATGAAGTTGGTGGCCGAAGTGTCCTCGTCTATGAGCAGCGTGCGGCAACCAGCCTCCAGGGCCTCCACAGCACCGGCCGCCTGCGAGGTCGAGCCGCTGGCGTCGGCGGTTGAGAAGCGCCGCGTGTCGCGCCCGTCGGGCAGGTTGTTGATGAACAGCGAGATGTCGGTGCCGCGCACCGGCCGCCCGTCCTCGGCGCGCAGCTTCACGGCTGCCGCGTCGGTCACCACGAGCTCGCGGCCGTCGCCCGCCACGTGGTTGTACACGCCCTCCTGCAGCGCCTTGAGCAGCGTGGACTTGCCGTGGTATCCCCCGCCCACGATGAGCGTGACGCCGCAGGGCACGCCCATGCCCGGGGTGGGTCCGCGATGCGGCAGGTCAAGCACAACGCGCAAGCGCTCGGGCGCGCGGAAGGGCTTGGCACCGGCGAGCGGGCGCGCCGAGACGCCGCTTTGGCGCGGGAGCACCGCGCCGTCCGCCACGAAGGCCACCAACCCGCGGCACGCCAGCTCCGCGCGAGCCGCCGCCTGGTCGTCCGCAAGGTCGGCCGCTTGGCGCGCCGCGGCCAGCGCTCCAGCGTCGGCCGCGAGCGCGCGGCAGACGCAGCGCGGCACGAGCTCGCACAGCATGCGCTCAAGCGCCGCGGCGTCAACCGTGCGGCCGTGCGCGGGAAACCCCGCCTCGAAGCGCAGCGTCACTCCACGCGGCCCCACCGTGCAAGCGCTGCGCGGCAGCACCTCCGGGCCAGGGCGGCTCGTGGCGACAAGGCCGCTTTTGCCCGAGCCACCCACCTTGAAGCTCACCTGCGCGGCCTCGCGGCAAAAACGGCGTATGAGCAGGTCTTCGAGCGCGCAGCGGCGCTCCGGCGTGGAAAAAAGCTCGGGCGGAAAGCTGGGGATCGAGCCGGCGCGAGCCCTGAGGTTCGCGCCGGGGCTCGCGCCCTGCCCGCCCTCCTCGCCAGGCAGCGCATCGGACGCGCCGCCCCGCGCCGGCACGAACACGCTCAGCTTGGAAGGCGCCGCAAACGGATCGCCCTGCACGTGGTCAACGGTGAGCGTAAAACCGTCAAGCCGGTAGCTGCCCCGCAGGCTCTTGAGCGCCGGATACCCGCGCCGATCCATGCCCGCCAGCATCCGCCTCAGGTCTTTCTCCGTCTTCATGCGCGCCCCTTTCAGTTGCCTCAGCTCCCATTCTGCACAAAACGAGCCGCTTCCCGCCTTCCCGCAACGCGCGTGCACAAAAATGAGGTTTTTTCCACCTCCGCGTGCTTCTCCACCAGCCCCGAAGCGCCGCGCAGGCACCCAAGCGCTCCCAAGAAGGCGGTCGGTACCCGCGCGTCCTGCTATCATGGTGCACGTTCAATTTCGCTCAAAAGATGGGCGGGGCGCGCCGTGCCCGCCTGTGAAAGGACGCTTAGATGAACCGCACCAAGATCGCGCAGCTCTACGCCGACGCCGAAGCGCTCGGCGGCAGCACCGTCACCGTTGCCGGCTGGGTCAAGTCGATCCGCGACATGAAGAACTTCGGCTTCGTCACCGTCAACGACGGCAGCTGCTTCCGCGACCTGCAGGTGGTCATGAACCGCGAGAGCCTGCCCAACTACGACGAGATCGCCCACCAGAACGTTTCCGCCGCGCTGGTCTGCACCGGCACCCTCAAGCTCACCCCCGAGGCCAAGCAGCCCTTCGAGCTCACCGCCGAGGCCGTCGAGGTCGAGGGCCCCAGCGCCCCCGACTACCCGCTGCAGAAGAAGCGCGCCACCGTTGAGTTCCTGCGCACCCAGCAGCACCTGCGCCCGCGCACGAACCTGTTCCGCGCCGTGTTCCGCATCCGCTCGGTAGCGGCCGCCGCCATCCACAGCTTCTTCCAGGGCCGCGGCTTCGTGTACGTGAACACCCCCATCATCACCACCTCGGACTGCGAGGGCGCCGGCGAGATGTTCCACGTCACCACGCTCGACATCGACAACCCGCCGCGCACCGCCGACGGGCGCGTCGACTACAGCCAGGACTTCTTCGGCAAGCCCGCCTCGCTCACCGTGTCGGGCCAGCTCAACGCCGAGAACTTCGCCATGGCCTTCGGCGACGTGTACACCTTCGGCCCCACCTTCCGCGCCGAGAACTCCAACACCACGCGCCACGCCGCCGAGTTCTGGATGATCGAGCCCGAGATCGCCTTCGCCGACCTTGACGACGACATGGACCTCGCCGAGGACATGCTCAAGCACGTGATCCGCGACGTGATGGAGCGCTGCCCCGACGAGCTCGACATGCTCAACCGCTTCGTGGACAAGGGCCTCGTCGAGCGCCTGGAGCACGTGGCAAGCTCCGACTTCGCCCGCGTCACCTACACCGAGGCCATCGAGATCCTCGAGAAGGCCGTGGCCGCGGGCCACACGTTCGACTACCCCGTGAGCTGGGGCATCGACCTGCAAACCGAGCACGAGCGCTTCCTCACCGAGCAGCACTTCCGCCGCCCCACCTTCGTGACCGACTACCCCGCCGAGATCAAGGCCTTCTACATGCGGCTCAACGACGACGGCAAGACCGTGGCCGCCGCCGACTGCCTGGTGCCGGGCATCGGCGAGATCGTGGGCGGCTCCCAGCGCGAGGAGCGCCTGGACGTGCTCGAGCGCCGCATCGCCGAGCTCGGCATGGACGCCGAGCAGTACCGCTACTACCTGGACCTGCGCCGCTACGGCACCTGCAAGCACGCCGGCTTCGGCCTGGGCTTCGAGCGCCTCGTGATGTACCTCACCGGCGTGGCCAACATCCGCGACGTCCTGCCGCACCCGCGCACGGTGGGCAACGCCGAGTTCTAACCGCCGCGCCAAGCGCTGCTGCACCGCAAGCCCCGCGGGCCCCACGGCTCGCGGGGCTTTCTGCATCGCAGCCAAACCGCGGCGCCCGCCCGGTCCGCGCGGCGCGGGCGCTGCGCAGGCCCCCGCGCCGCTCCCCAACACCCGACCGGCGCACGCCGCCACACACGCAAAACATCTTGCAAATTGTCAGGTTAACCACCCTTGTTGCGACCACGCCCCGCCAGCCAACGTGGTACAAAGAAACCATGTGCAAACAAGTTGTCCGCAACGCATCGCCGTTGGAAACGGAGGCACCGTGATCACGCGTTACCGCTTTGGCACCCCCATCGAAACCGACACCGTCCCGCGCAAGCCGGACCCCGCCACGGGCCCCGTGCGCCACCTCGCCGTCCATCTGCCCGGCGAGCCCGTAACAGCGTCGGAACAAGAAAAACCCGGCGGCGAGGCCGTCAACCCCAGCCGCGGCGAGGCCGGCCCCGCCGCAAACAAGCAGGCCGACAAGCTCTTCTTCACCTGTCCCCTGCGCGAGGCCGACATCGTCTACGGCCTCGGCGAGCAGATGGGCGGCATCAACAAGCGCAACGCCGTCTACACCTCCCGCTGCATGGACAACGACCTGCACACCGAGGATCGGCGCAGCCTGTACTCGGCGCACAACTTCCTCGTGGTGCACGACACGGCGCGCGGCGGGCGCACCTTCGGCGCCTTCGTCGACTGCGCCGGCATCGTCACCTTCGACGTGGGCGAGACCCGCCGCGACGAGCTCGTCATAACCCTCGACGACCCTGACGCCGACCTCTACCTCATCGAGGGCGCCGACCCTGCCGACGTGGTGCGCCAGTTCCGCCAGCTCATCGGCCAAAGCTACATCCCGCCCAAGTGGGCCTTCGGCTACCAGCAGAGCCGCTGGGGCTACCGCACCGAGGAGGACTTCCGAGACGTTGCCGAGCGCTACCGCACCGCGCGCATCCCGCTCGACGCCCTGTACATGGACATCGACTACATGGACGACTACGAGAGCTTCACCGTAAGCCCCGAGCGCTTCCCCCACTTCGACCAGCTCGTAAGCGAGATGCGCGCGCAGGGCGTCCACCTCGTGCCCATCATCGACGCCGGCATCAAGGTCAAGCCCGGCTACCGCGTCTACGACGAGGGCGTCGCCCAAAACCGCTTCTGCAAAGACGAGAAAGGCGAGGACTTCGTCTGCGGCGTGTGGCCGGGGCACTGCCACTTCGTCGACGTGCTCGACCCCGACAACCGCCGGTGGTTCGGCGAGCAGTACCGGGCGCTTCTCGACCGCGGCATCGACGGCTTCTGGAACGACATGAACGAGCCGTCCATCTTCTACACGGAGGAGCGCCTCGCCGAGGCGTATGCCCTGGTTGACGAGCTGCGGAACGGCGAGCTCGACCTCACCACCTACTTCGCCATGAAGGACGCCTTCGGCGCGCTCTCCAACAACCCCGCCGACTACCGCCTCTTCTACCACACCGTGAACGGGCGGCGCGTGCGGCACGACAAGGTGCACAACCTCTACGGCTACAACCTCTCCCGCGCCGCCGGCGAGGCCTTCGAACGCCTCTCGCCCGACAAGCGCATCCTGCTGTTCTCGCGCTCCTCGATGATCGGCATGCACCGCGTAAGCGGCATCTGGACCGGCGACAACATGGCGTGGTGGTCGCACCTTCGGCTCGCGGTGTGCCAGATGCCCAACATCCAGATGTGCGGGTTCCTCTACACCGGCTCCGACCTGGGCGGCTTCGGCTCCGACACCGACGAGGAGCTCATGGTACGTTGGCTCGAGTTCGCCGCGTTCGTGCCGCTCATGCGCAACCACTCCGCCAGCCCGCGCGCCCAGGAGCTCGACTGCTTCACGTGCACCGACACCATGCGCCGCATCGTCGAGCTGCGCTACGCGCTCATCCCCTACCTGTACAGCGAGTTCGTGAAAGCTGCGCTGGCTGGCGACCTGTACTTCAAGCCGCTCTCCTTCGTCTACGGCGACAACGGCCGCACAGAACGCGTGGAAGACCAGCTCATGGTTGGCGAGTCGATCATGATCGCGCCGGTGGTGGAGCAAAACGCGCGCGGACGTTACGTGTACCTGCCCGAACCCATGCGCATGGTGCGCTTCCGGGCGCTTGACGACTACGACGTAGCCGATCTCGCCGCCGGCGACCACTGGGTTGACCTGGCGCTTAACGAGCTCGCGATCTTCATCCGTCCCGGCCACCTGGTGCCGCTGGCCCAGCCGGCGCAGACCACGCGCGACATGGACTTCACCCACCTGCGCGTGCTTGCCAACGTGGGCGCAGGCGAGACGGCCGCCTACACCCTTTACGACGACGACGGCTATACCCGCGCGATCGACGTGCCCGAGCATTTCCACACCGTCACGGTGGAAAACGGCGCCGCAAGCTGCCCCACCAAGCACATGGAGCTCTTCTAACCCATCGGGCGGGGCCGCTTCCCGCGCCAAGCCCCGCCCCGCCTGCTCCGCTTCGCCCGATCAACCGTTCCATCGCACAGCTGACAAAACGCGCTGAATCCAGGCAGTTTCTGTCAGCTGTGCGACGCTTTTAGACAGGCTTATCCGCGTCTTCGCATGTTGTTAAGCAAGCCGTCCACCGATAAAAGCAACCGCTTGCCGGGCTTTCTCACCCTCCTTTTGCGCTGCGCAAACTCCGCAGCAGCGCGTAGATAGACCGCGCAGGTTACCGGTTGGAGAAGTGTTGGGCACCTTCTTGCTAGGATGCGCGCATCCGAAGGGAAGGAGCACCCATGAGCTTTCGCAGGCCCAACCAACACGCCGTCCGTAATGCAAGCACTACCCGCACCCACAAAATCCAAGCACGCAAGTTGCTCTGCCCGCTCATCTTTCCTCGTCGCATATGTAGCTTATAAGCTACAATAAAGGGGGAAAGATGTACGAGCTGTTGCAGACCGAGCGGTTCGGACAGTGGCTCCGCGGCATCAAAGACAGCGCAGCACGCGGGCGCGTCAATGCGCATCTTGCCCGCATACGCGCGCATGGCCCGTATTGCGGCGACTGGAAACGCGTGGGTGGTGGCGTTGTTGAGCAGCGCATCCACGCCGGGCCAGGCCTGCGGGTCTACCTGGCTGTTGGCGTGCGAAGCGTTGTCTTGCTGCTTGTCGGTGGAGACAAGTCCACGCAAACGCGCGACATCGCCGCCGCGAAGCGTCTGGCAAAAGCATGGAGGGAAGGTCAGCATCGTGAAGCTCACTAAATGGGATCCGGTAGATTACCTCGAAACGCCCCAGGATGCAGCCGCTTACCTTAATGCGGCGCTCGAGCTGGGCGACCGGCAAACGTTCGTAGACGCCCTCGGCGACGTGGCGCGCGCCAAAAGCCTCGGCAAGATCGCCAAAACAACCGGCCTTTCTCGCGAAAGCCTGTACCGCTCCCTCAGCGCCGCAGGCAACCCGCAGTTCTCCACCGTTGAACGCGTGCTCGACGCACTCGGCCTCGCACTCCGCGTCGAGCCCAAAGAAGGCGCGCAGGCAAGCGAACCCGAAGCGCCGTGCGCCTCCGCGCTGGCCGGATAAAACAGCCGCGGCCAGCCCCGCCCCGCTTGCCCCGCATCACCCGACCAACCGTTCCATCGCACAGCCGACAAAACGCGCTGAATCCAGGCGGCTTTTGTCAGCCGTGCGACGCTTTTAGATGGGCGGGCGCAACTAGCCTTCCAGCCGGGTGGTGAGCTCTTGGGCAAAGGCCACGCAGTCGGCCTGCACGGCGTAGGTGGCGGCGGCCATGATGGGCGCCTCCGGGTCCTCGTTCACCGCGATGACGGTCTGCGCGCCGCCAATGCCGGCCAAGTGCTGGATCGCGCCTGACACGCCGAGCGCAACAAGGAGCTTGGGCGCCACCGACACGCCGGTCTGCCCCACCTGGTGGCGGTATGCAAGCCAGCCCATCTCAACGAGCGGGCGCGTGCACCCCACCTCGCCGCCTAAGAGCTCGGCCAGCCGCCGCACGAGCGCCAGGTTCTTCTTGGATCCAATGCCGCGACCGGCAACCACCAGCACGGGTGCCTCGGCAATGGAGGCGCCCTCGGCAAGCAAGCGCCGCTCGAGCACCCGCACGTGCGAGGTCGCCCGGGGATCAAGCGCAACCTCGCTCACCCGGGCGAGAAGATCCTCTACCACGGGCGCCGCAAGGCCGTCCGCATCCCCCGCGCCACCTGCGCCAACCAGCCCCGCAAACACCCCGGGGCGCACGGTGGCCATCTGGGGGCGGTGCGCCGGGCACGCGATCGTGGCCATGAGGTTGCCGCCAAAGGCCGGGCGCGTCTGCTGCAGCAAGCCCGTGGCGGGGTCGATCTCGAGCACGGTGCAGTCGGCCGTGAGCCCCGTCTGCAGGCGCACGGCCACGCCCGGCGCGAGCTCGCGCCCGAAGGGCGTGGCGCCGCACAGGATGATCTCGGGCTTGCGCTCGCGCGCCAGCTCGGCAAGCCACGCCGCGTACGGCTCGGCGTCGCGCTGGGCCAAGCGCTCGTCACGGCAGAGCAGCACCGCGTCCGCACCGCCGGCAAGCAGGCGCGCGCACGCAGCGTCCGCCGGGCCGCCCGCACCGAGGGCGACATCGTCCGCGCCCGTGCCCAGCACCGCCGTCACCGCGCAGCCGCGCGCCGCCGCCAGCTCGCGCGCCTTGGCCACCAGCTCAAAGACCACGGGCAGCACCGCGCCCGCGTCCTGCTCGCAGAAGACCCACACGCCCTGCCAGGCGGCCAGGTCGGCGGCATCCGCCGCCGCGCCTTTCTCGATATGCAGCGCGCCCACCGGGCACGCCTCCACGCAGGCCCCGCACAGCACGCACCCTTCCGTCACGCGCGCCAGGCGCCCCTCCACCACGATGCCCGCCGTGGCGCAGGCCTTCTCGCAGCGGCGGCAACCAACGCAGCGCGCCGCGTCAACAACCAGCCCGCTCATAGCGTCATCCCCTCGATAAGATCCGCCACCTGCGCGGCCTGCTCGGCCACCGTCCCCTCAACCCGCACCGCCACGCTCGTGCGCTGCGGCACGAAGGAGCGCACCACCTGCGTGGGCGAGCCTGCCAGGCCGCAGCGCGCGGGGTCGGCCCCGGCTGCGGGGGCGTCCAATACGCGCACGCGCGCCCGCTCGCCGAAGCGCACGCCCGCGATAGAGGGCATGCGCAGGTCGGCCGCCTCCTTGGCAACCGTCAGCACCGCCGGCAGCGGCGCCTCGGCAAGCTCGGTTCCGCCCTCGCAGCCGCGCCACACCCGCACGCGCCCCGCGCCCACCTCCGCGAGCTCGCGCACGTCCGTCACGCAGGGCACGCCCAGGGCGCCCGCGATCTCCGGGCCGATCTGCGCCGTGTCGCCGTCCACGGCCATCTTGCCGCACAGCACCAGGTCGGCCGGCGGCATCTGCGCAAGCCCGCAGGCAAGCGCGTAGGAGGTCGCCAGGGTGTCCGCCCCGGCAAAGGCCCGGTCCGAAAGCAGCACCGCCGCGTCCGCCCCGCGGGAGAGGGCGTCGCGCAGCAGCCGCTCCGTGTCCGGGATCCCCATGGAGAGCACGCTCACCGAAACCGGCTCGGCCGGCGCGCCCTTTTCGCCCGCGGCATCCTTGATGCGCAGGGCAAGCTCCAGCGCCGCGGTGTCAAAGGGGTTGATCACCGCTTGGCGCCCGTCTCGCACGATGGTGTGGGTCACCGTGTCCATGCGCACCTCCGTGGTAGAGGGCACCGCCTTCACGCAAACCACCACGTGCATCTCACGCCACCTCCCCTGCGGCGTGCGGGCTGGCGCCTGCGGGGCTGCCCGCGGCTGCCGCGTCGAGCGCGCAGCCCTTCTCGCCCGCCGCGGCCGCACAAGCCGCGCGTTCCTCGTCCAAAAGCTCGGCCGAGAAGAGGTTCCCCCGCCCGAGCAGCCCCTGCGGATCCAGCTGGCACTTGAGCCGCGCCATCTCGCGCAGGTGCCCCTCGCCGTACATAACGGCCAAGAAGTCGCGCTTGATCTTGCCCACGCCATGCTCCGCCGACACCGCGCCGCCCATGTCTGTGACCGCGCGCGCCCAGCAGCAGAACAGCTCCTTGCCGCGGGCGTGGTCGGCAGCGTTGCGCGGCAGCACGTTCACGTGCAGGTGGTTGTTGCCGATGTGGCCCCAGGTGGCGCTTTCGAGCCCCGCCTCGGCGAGCGTTTCGCGGTAGAGCGCCATCACGTCGTGCAGGCGGTCGTCGGGCACCGCCATGTCCGAGCCCAGCTTAGTGATGGCGGGGTCGGTGCGGCGCCGCTCGTCTATGAGCATGTTCACGCTCTCGGGCACCGCGTGGCGGAAAAACCGCAGCCGCTCACGGTCCACGTCGGTGCGGGCAACCCACGTGGCGTCCTCGCTGCCGCCCACCCGGGCGATAAGCGCCGCCACGCGCTCAAGAGCGGCAAGCGCCTCGGACTCGTCCGCGCAGCCCAGCTCGACGAACACGCACGCCGCGGCGGCCGGATCCACGTCGGGCAGGGACGCAAAGCCCGCGCCCGCCGCCTTCTGGTGCCGCAGGATCCCCAGCGCCGCCCCGTCGAAGTACTCGAACGCCAGCGCGCACCCAAGCTCCGGGCGGGCGGCAACCACGAAGTCGAGCGCCTGGGACTCCGCGGTAAAAAAGCAGCTCACCGCCCACACCACGGCGGGCGCCGACACAAGCTCGACCTCTATCTCGGTCACAACGCCCAGCGTGCCGTCCGAGCCCACGAACAGATCCACGGCGTCCATGCCGTCCTCTATGTAGTAACCCGAGGCGTTCTTGGTGCGCGGCATCTCGTAGGACGGGAGTGCCAGGTCCATGCGGCGGCCCTGCTCGGTCTCAAGCGCAAGCGTCCGCTCCGCCCCGCGCCCGCGCGCCACCCGCGCGCCGCGCTCAAGCGCCAGCGTCTCGCCGGAGGCGAGCACCACGCGCAACGCCCGGATGTGCGGGCGCGCCGGCCCGTAGCGGTAGCTGCGCGCGCCGGAGGCGTTGCACGCCACGATGCCGCCGAGCGTGGCAGAGGCCTCGGTGGGATCCGTGGGGAAGATCTGCTCGGTCCCCTCGCAAAGCTCGCCCCACGTCTGCAGGCTCTCGGCGTCCCACCCGGCGGTGGGCATGCTCTTGTCGGCCAAGTACTTGCGCAGGTTGGCCAGCACCACGCCCGGCTGCAGGCGCACGCAGAAGACCGCGGCGCCGTCCGGGCCGGGAGCCACCCGCATCCCCAGCACGCGGTCCATGTGCGCAAGGTTCATCACATGCCCGCCCGCGGGCACCGCGCCGGCCGCCAAGCCGGTGCGGGTGCCTTGCACCGTCACCGGCGTGCCCGCGGCGCTCATCTGCCGCATAAGCGCGCGCACCTCGTCCTCGCTCACGGGAAACGAGATGCTCGCCGCGCTGCCCTGCGTGCGTGACTCGTCGCGGCAAAAGCCGGCGTAGCCCTCGTCCATCGGGTGCACGTTGACCATGGCCCCTCCTTACCTGCAGCCTTGGCACACCGCCCCGGCCGCGCCGATACGGCGGCCGGGGCGCAGGGGTATAGGTGTCTCATTATGCCGCCGCGCGCGGACGCGACCCGATTTCGTTAACAACTCGTAACGAGCGCACCGTTGGCAAACTTGCCGCGCGCCTATGGAGAAACCGTGATTATTATGTATCGCATGTCGCCTTGGGCACGAGCCCCGTGCAAGCCCGCCGCCCGAGCGACGCCCCGGCCCCGCACCAGGCGAGAAGCGCCCGGGCACGGCCGCGCCGGGTTTCCCGTTTACCGACATGCGCCCGACTGGCCTGCACGTCACGACTCATCGGAGGTAACCATGAGCACACCTGTCATTACCCGCCGCAGCCTCATCGCCTCCCTCGCGTTTACGGGCTCCGTGGCGCTCGCGGGCTGCAGCAACGAGGGCGCAGACAGCGCCGAGGACGCCGGCAGCGGCTCCGGATCGGCCGCTGCGAGCGGCACCTACAAGATCGGCGTGCTGCAGCTCACCGAGCACGGCGCGCTCGACCAGGCCAACGAGGGCTTCGTCGCCGCGCTCAAAGACGCCGGCATCCCCGAGGACTGCATCGACCAGCAGAACGCCCAGAACGACCAGTCCACCTGCCAGACCATCGCTGCAAAGCTCGTGAACGATGGCGACGACCTGATCTTCGCCATCGGCACGCCGGCGGCGCAGGCCGTGGCCGCCGCCACCTCCGACATCCCCATCGTGGGCTCGGCCATCACCGACTACGCCGAGAGCGGCCTGGTGGAGTCCAACGACGAGCCCGGCGGCAACGTGACCGGCTCCTCCGACCTCACCCCCGTCGCCGACCAGATCGACCTGCTCCAGCAGCTGCTGCCCGACGCCAAGACCGTTGCCCTGCTCTACTGCAGCGCCGAGGCCAACTCCGCGGTTCAGATCCAGATGGCCGAGGAGGCGCTCGACGCCGCGGGCCTGGCCCACGAGCGCTACACCGTCTCGAGCTCCAACGAGATTCAGCAGGTGGTCGAGAGCATCGCCGGCAAGGCCGACGCCATCTACGCCCCCACCGACAACACCATCGCCGCCGGCATGAGCACCGTCGCCATGGTGGCCAACGAGAACGGCCTGCCCGTCATCGTGGGCTGCGACACCATGGTCGAGGACGGCGGCCTGGCCTCCTACTCCATCAACTACTACGACCTGGGCTACAAGGCCGGCGAGATGGCCGTCGAGATCCTCGAGAACGACGCCGACCCCGCCACCATGCCCATCGAGTACCTCTCGAGCGACGAGTGCTCGCTCATCGTCAACCAGGCGACGGCCGACGAGCTGGGCATCGACGTCTCAGGGCTCGAGGACGCCACGATCGTCTAACCACAGAAACGCTCCGGGGCGCAAGCTCCCCCGGCATCGATCCTGCGGGGCCCGTCCCCGCTGAGGAGGTTTTACCATGGCACGCATCAACCAACCCGTCTCCCGCCGCTCCGTCCTGCTCGCCTCGGCTGCCGCCGCCGGCACCGCCGTTCTCGCCGGCTGCAGCAACGCCGAGGAAGGCACCGGCTCCGCTGCGGCCGCCAGCGACAAGACCTACAAGATCGGCGTGCTGCAGCTCACCGAGCACACCGCGCTCGACGCCGCCAACACCGGCTTCGTGGCCGCCGTCGAGGACTCCGGCATCGACTGCGACATCGAGCAGCAAAACGCCCAGAACGACCAGTCGGCCTGCCAGACCATCGCGCAGACCCTCGTGAACGACGGCTGCGACCTTATCCTGGCCATCGGCACCCCGGCCGCGCAGGCCGTTGCCGGCGCCACCTCCGACATCCCCATCGTGGGCACCGCCATCACCGACTTCGCCGCCTCCGGCCTGGTGGACGACAACGACGCCCCCGGCGGCAACCTCACCGGCACCTCGGACATGAACCCGGTGGCCGATCAGATCGACCTGCTCCAGCAGCTGCTGCCCGACGCCAAGAACGTGGCGCTGCTCTACTGCACGGCCGAAAGCAACTCCGTGATCCAGGTGGAGATGGCCGAGGCGGAGCTCGACAAGCTCGGCATCGGCCACGAGCGCGTCACCGTCTCGAGCTCCAACGAGATCCAGCAGGTGGTCGAGAGCATGGTGGGCACCTACGACGCCGTGTACTGCCCCACCGACAACACCATCGCCGCCGGCATGACCACCGTGGCCATGGTTGCCAACGAGAACGACCTGCCCACCATCTGCGGCGAGGTCGGCATGGTCGAGAACGGCGGCCTGGCCTCGGTCTCCATCAACTACGAGGAGCTCGGGCGCCGCGCCGGCGAGATGGCCGTGCAGATCCTGACTGAGGGCGCCGACCCGGCCGAGATGGCTATCGTGACCATGAGCGCCGACGAGTGCGACCTGGTCTACAACCAGGAGACCGCCGACATGCTCGGCATCGACGTGAGCGCCCTCGCAGCCGAAGGCGGCGAAGACGTAAGCGCCTAGGCGCGGCGCGCTTCCAAACCCCGTGCGCGATGAGGGCCGGGGCGGTGCGAACCTGATTTTGCCCGACACCAAGATCAGAACCGCACCGCCCCGGCCTTCTCGCTACCTCCAGCTCACCTGCCGGCGCTTCCGGCGCGTTTCTGGCGCATTACATGCGCGCAAGCGACGGCAACGCGGCGCACAGACGTGCTAGACTTCTCCTCACGTATGCACAACGCATAGCCACATATGTTGCAGCCTCGGCGGGTCCTTCCCTCCGGGGTTCGTTTGGTTTGAAAGGAGAGGTAGGATGGCACTCGCTTTGCTCAGCGCCGTATCCCAGGGCATCCTGTGGGGCATCATGGTGCTCGGCGTGTTCATCACCTACAAGCTGCTCGACATCGCCGACCTCACGGTCGACGGCAGCTTCGCGCTCGGCGGCTGCGTCTGCGCCGTGCTCGTGGTAGGCGGCGCCGACCCCACCGTGGCGATCTTCGGCGCGCTCGTGGCCGGCTGCGTGGCCGGCGCTGTCACGGGCCTTCTGCACACCGTGTTCGAGATCCCCGCTATTCTCGCCGGCATCCTGACGCAGATCGGCCTGTGGTCGGTGAACCTGCGCATCATGGGCAAGTCCAACACGCCCCTGCTTAAGAACGACACCATCTTCAGCGCGGTGGGCGACCTCACGGGGCTTTCCACCAACGCCGTCGCCATGATCGTGGGCGTTGCAGTGGCCGTTGTCATCATCTGCGCGTTGTACTGGTTCTTCGGCACCGAGATCGGCTCGGCGTGCCGCGCCACCGGCAGCAACGAGGCCATGGTCCGCGCGCTCGGCGTGAACACCAAGGTCACCAAGATGATCGCGCTCACGCTCTCCAACGGCCTGGTGGGCCTTTCCGGCGGCCTTATCTGCGAGAGCCAGAAGTACGCCGACATCGGCATGGGCACCGGCGCCATCGTGATCGGCCTAGCTGCCATCGTGATCGGCGAGGTCCTGTGGCGCCTGCTGCCGTTTGCCAAGGCGCACGCCTTCGGCGGCGTGCTTACCAGCGCCGTGGTGGGCTCGGTGGTGTACTTCCTCATCCGCGCCGTGGTGCTGCAGATGGGCATGGACGCCAACGACATGAAGCTGCTCTCCGCCATCATCGTGGCGCTGGCGCTGTGCATCCCCGTGGTGTGGGAGAAGTACCAGCTGCGGCGCGCGTACGCGCGCGCATCGCGCCTGGAAGGGGGTGCCGAGTAATGCTGACCCTCAAAAACGTCCGCAAGACCTTCAACGCCGGCACCATCAACGAGAAGCGCGCCCTGACCGGCGTGAACCTGCACCTTGACCGCGGCGACTTCGTCACCATCATCGGCGGCAACGGCGCCGGCAAGTCCACCCTCATGAACATGGTGGCCGGCGTCTACCCCATCGACGCGGGCACCATCGAGCTCGACGGCGAGAACATCTCGCGCCTCTCGGAGTCGCGCCGCGCCCGCTACCTGGGCCGCGTGTTCCAGGACCCCATGATGGGCACTGCCGCCAACATGCAGATCGCCGAAAACCTCGCCATGGCCAAGCGCCGCGGCAAGCCGCGCACGCTCGCCTGGGGCGTCACCAAGGCCGAGAAGGCCGAGTACGCCGAGAAGCTCAAAGAGCTGGGCCTGGGTCTCGAGACGCGCCTCACCGCCAAGGTGGGCCTGCTCTCCGGCGGCCAGCGCCAGGCGCTCACCCTGCTCATGGCTACCCTCACCGAGCCCAAGCTGCTGCTCTTGGACGAGCACACCGCCGCGCTCGACCCCAAGACGGCCGCCAAGGTGCTCGAGCTCACCGAGCAGATCGTGGGCGAGCACAACCTCACCACGATGATGGTGACCCACAACATGAACGACGCCATCCGCATGGGCAACCGCCTGATCATGATGCACGAGGGCAACATCATCTACGACGTGTCCGGCGAGGAGAAGCGCCACCTCACCGTGAAGGACCTGCTCCAGAAGTTCGAGGAGGTCTCCGGCGGCGAGCTCGCCAACGACCGCATGCTGCTGAGCTAGGCGCGCCCGGCGGCAGGTTCCAACGCCGCACCGGCAGCGCTGGCGCGCAACACACTGCAACGCAGCAACACGCCGCAACGCACAGAGGGCCCGGTGACCGGGCCCTCTTTTTTGCGCTTCTCGCCCTGCGACGCCTGCGCTCGCTCCTCACGCGCAGAGACCGGAGCCGACCCTTCCCGGCACCTGGCAAGTCGCGACGCGAATCTCAGGCTTCGCTGTCTCCGATTTTGAAAACGCACTCGTTCGGTACCCGATCCTGGCATAAACGGCTCGTCAGGGGAAAGGGACCCCTGGCAGGCAGCTCACGCGCGCTCTTGACGAGAAGAACGCGCAGCCGGCCCTCATTTGCGCATGTTACCTGTCTTGCACAAGATGGCCGCAGCGTTTGCCCGGGAAGGCGTTGGACCGCTGCGCACGTTACTCGTCTTGCGCAACGCAACCGAGGCGTTTGCCCAGGAAAGCAACAGGTTACTGCAAGAGTTACTCGCCTTGCGCGCAGCAGCTGACGTCCGCTGGGCATCTGGTGCAGGTTCTTCTCGCCTTGCACATCGAAGCAACGGGCCCGGCGGCCCATCCCCTTGCGCTTGTCGAGTAAAACGCGCAGCCACCCTCCCGCCCCGCCTTCCCCTTATGCGCATGATGGGTAAAACAAGCAGCATATGCCGCCGAACCTGCGGAAATGTCGGAGCATCGCCGCGCAAGGCGAGAAGAACGCGCACGCCCTGCCCCACCTGCGTATGTTACTCGTCTTGCGCAAAGCGGCAGTGGCGTTTGCCCGGGAAAGCGGCCAGCCGCTGCAAAAGCTTCTCGCCTTGCGCGCCGTCCGCATGCCCGCTGGACGGGGCTTCAGGAGCTCGCATGCAAATTGTGAGACGTTTTGCGGGGATACCCAAAGCAGACAACGTTATCTCATCCGAGAAACCGCAGGTAGACGGCTTGATATTCCGCTGTCTACTCTGCCCTACCCGCCAAAACGTCTCACAATCTGCTCGAGCCCCCGCCACGGCCCGCTACGCGCGCCGCGTCAGGCGCTCGCGAACCTCGCTCACCTCGGAGATCACCCAGAACGCCTGCGGGTCCACCGCGCTGATCATCTCGCGCATGGCCCAGAGCTTGCGGCGCGGGATCACGCAGAGCACCGCCTTGCTCTCGGCATGGGTATAGCCCTTCTCGATCGGCACCATGGAGGCGCCGGCGTCCTTTGCCAAGATGCCTGTGCGGATCTCCTCGTACTTATCGGAGAAGATGAGCAGCTGCACCGTGGAGCGGCCCATCACCATGACCTTGTTCATCACGATCGTGAGCAGGGAGAGCGTGAGGATGCCCAGCAGCACCTGCTCGGAGTTGGAGAATGGCACCTGGCAGGCAATGACGCACCCGTCGATGGCCCAGAGCAGTGCCGACACGTTGGCGTGCAGCTTCTTGTGCGCCACGAGCGCGATCACGTCCGTGCCGCCCGATGACCCGCCCGCACGCAGGATAAGGCCCGATCCCGCGCCCATGAGCGCGCCCGCGCACACCGCGGCCAGCATGTGGTCCTGGGCGAGCTCTCCCAAGGGAAGCGCCTCAAGCACCGACATGACCAGCGGGTAGGCGATGGTGCTCACAATGGTGGAAGCCGCAAAGGCACGCCCCAGAAGCGCCGCCCCCAGCAGGAAAAGGGCCCCGTTCACCGCAAGCACCACCAACGACAGCGGCAGCGGCGCCACGTGCGTGATGATAAGCGCGATACCGGTGGAGCCGCCCATCACCAGGCCGTGCGGCACGATAAACGCCGTCACGGCAAACGCCACCAGAAGGTTCCCCGCTACGATGGCGACAAGATTCTTAGCGCGATCCCTCATGACCTCTCCCCTTCTCCCGAGCTCCCTTGCGCGAAGACAACGTTGCAGCAGGCTCACCGGGCATCTCGGTGATCGCGAGTTCCGCATGAGCAGGACATGCCGTTTCCGGCATGTCCGTCGCGAAGAGGACTGTCTGAGCAGGCACCGAGATGCCCGGTGAGCCCTGGCTGGAACGCCTATTCGCGGCCGTCCCAGCAGTACGTGCATACCTTCGCAGGATCGATGCCTATGGCCTCGAGCATGCCCGAAAGGCTCTGGTACCCCAGGGAGTCAAAGCCAAGCTCCTCGCAGATGCTCTTGAGCAGGCACTTGCCGCGCTCGGTTGAGCTGTCGGCGTACTCGCCCAGGTGCTTCTGGCCCTCGTCGCCCTCAAGCTCCTGCACCGTGCGGCGGGCGATAAGGTCCATGTCGGACTTGCCGCGCGAGAAGCTCAGGTACTTGCAGCTGAACATGATGGGCGGGCACGCGGAGCGCATGTGGACCTCGGCCGCGCCGGCCTCGTAGAGGAAGTTCACCGTCTTGCCCAGCTGCGTGCCGCGCACGATGGAGTCGTCCACAAAGAGCAGGCGCTTGTCGCGGATGAGCTCCGGCACGGGGATCTGCTTCATCTCGGCGATGCGGTTGCGCACCTCCTGGCTCGTGGGCATGAACGAGCGCGACCACGTGGGCGTGTACTTGATGAACGGCCGCGCAAAGGTCGCGCCGCACTCGTTTGCGTAACCGATGGCGTGCGGCAGGCCGGAGTCGGGCACGCCGGCAACGTAGTCGACCTCGGGCAGGGTGCCCGCCAGCGCCTCGTCGCGCGCCATGATGTGCCCGTTGCGGTAGCGCATGACCTCCACGTTCACGCCCTCGTAGTTGGAGTTGGGGTAGCCGTAGTACACCCACAGAAACGCGCAGATCTTCATCTGGTCCCCCGCCGGGGAAACCGTCCGGTACCCGTCGGCGTCCATCCGCACGATCTCGCCGCTCCCCAGCTCGTAGGCGTCCTCGTAGCCCAGCTTGTGGTACACGAAGCTCTCAAAGGACACGCAGTAGCCCTGCCCCTCGGCGTCGCGCCCGATGATGACCGGCAGGCGCCCCATGCGGTCGCGCGCCGCAAAGACCACGCCGTCCTCGGTCATGACGAGCAGCGTGAGCGACCCCTCGACCTGCTCCTGCGCAAAGCGGATGCCCTCAACCAGGTCGTCCTTCTGGTTGATGAGCGCCGCCACCAACTCGGTGCCGTTGACCTTCCCCGAGCTCATGGCCATGAACTGCGCCCCGCCCTCGGCAAAGTAGCGGTCTATGAGCTCGTCGGCGTTGTTGATGATGCCCACCGTGGTGACGGCGAAGGTCCCGTGGCGCCCGCGCACCAACAGCGGCTGCGGGTCGGTATCGCTGATGCAGCCGATGCCGCTCGTGCCGTGGAACCGCTCGAGATCCTTGTCGAACCGGGAGCGGAACGGCGTGTTCTCGATGGAGTGGATCTCCTTCTGGAAGCCGCCCGTACCCTCGCAGAACACCATGCCGGCACGGCGCGTCCCCAAATGCGAGTGGTAGTCCACCCCGAAGAACACGTCCAGCACCACATCGCGCTTAGAAACCGCTCCGAAGAATCCGCCCATTGCCCGCTCCCTCCCGTTTTCCAACGTTCACAGCCGTTATTATACGGGAGCAGACTCAAGACAAGGAGCCGCCGTGGGTAAGATGCATGCGCGTATGCCGAAGAACTTCGTGCTGGAAGAGCGCCTGGAGCGCTACGCCCGCGCCATAGAGGCCGATCCGGCCCGTTGGCGCGGCCAGTGGGCGCAAGCCTGCTTCCCGCTCGGAGGCGATATCCGCAAAGAGGGGGCGTCGGATACGGCGCAGGCCGACAACGCTGATTCCGCGGGCGAGAAAAACAGCATCTACGGCGCGCGCCCCGTTGCCAAACCGCATCCCGCACCCGCGCCCAGAGACGCGCCCGCAGACCCCACCGCCGCAAGGGCCGCCACGGGCACCGGGCCCGCCGATGCGGCCCCCACCGCCACCGACCGCTTCCGCGCCGTGCGCCTGGACCTGGGCTGCGGAAAAGGGACCTTCCTCGCGGAAAGCGCGCGGCGCGAACCGGAGGCGCTCTTCATCGGCATAGACGCCGAACCCGTCTGCGTGGCCTACGCCGCCCAGCGCATCTGCGAACAGGGTCTACCCAACGCACTTGTCGTCCCCGGGCGGGCGGACAGGCTGGGGAGCTTCTTCGCGCCGGGCGAGCTCGCCTCCCTCACCCTCAACTTCCCCACCCCGCACCCCAAGGCGCACTACGCGCATGAGCGCCTCACGAGCGTCGAGCGCCTCCTGGGCTACCGCGACCTTCTCGCCCCGGGCGGCACCGTGACCTTGCGCACCGACAGCCTGCCGCTGTGGCGGTTCTCGCTCAAAACCTTCGAGCTCGCCGGCTACCGCGCGCTTTGGTCCTCCGAGGACGCGCGCGCCGACCACCCCGAGCTACCCGAAACCGAGTACGAGGCGCGCACGCGCGGCCTCGGCGCCACCGTCTACGGAATCTGCGCCACGCCGGGACCGCTCACGGATGCGGGGGCCGCGCAGGCCCGCGCCCGGGCGCGCGAGCTTCCCCGGAGCCTCGTAGACTACCTGCCGGACGACACCCAGAACCTGGGCTACGTTCCCCTGGGGATGGAGCGCGCCGTGGAGAACCTCCGCAACCGCCGCCTCAAAGAGCAGGCCCGCGCGCTCCCGCGGCGCCGTTAGGCACAGCCCGCCCCCCTTGGGTGCGGTCCGCCTCCCATCTGGTGTGGCCCGCTTTCCGTTTGGTGTGGCCCGTTTCCTGTTTGGTGTGGTCCGCCTCCTGTTTGGTGTGGCCGTTCTTCTCGCCCGCGCAGCGTATCCTGGGGAAACGTCGCGGCCAACCACACCAAACTGTTTCCACACCACACCAAACCGCTTCTGGACCACACCAGACCGTTTTTGCACCACACCAAACGGAGACTGAGCCACACCAAACAGCAGCTGGGCCACACCCCATGGCAGGCAGGCCGCGCCAAACGGCGGCTGCGTCGCATACGGGACTTGTGCCACATTAAGCGCAGCCCAAATGAGCGCGGCCCCCGTAGTGGCCGGCGGGCGGTCTTATAATAAAGCGCATGCACACCCGCGTCGCGACGAAGGGACACCCCTATGCTCGCTTCCGGTTACACCGAGCAACGCGTCAAGTACCTCAGGCTCCTCTCCCGCTCGTTCCCCAACCAGCAGGCGGTCTTCTCGGAGATCATCAACCTGCAGGCCATCCTCAACCTGCCCAAGGGAACCGAGCACTTCATGAGCGACATCCACGGCGAGTACGAGGCGTTCATGCACATCGTGAACAACTGCTCGGGCGTGGTGCGCGAGCATGTCGACGTGGCCTTTGGGGACGCGCTCTCCCCCGACGAGCGCGCCGAGCTCTGCACCCTCATCTACTACCCGCGCGAGAAACTCGAGCGCGTGCGCGCGTCCCATGCCGACACCCCCGCCTGGTACCAGGACGCGCTGGGCAAGCTCGTGCGCGTGGCGCGCCGGCTCTCGGCGCGCTACACGCGCTCCAAGGTGCGCAAGGCGCTGCCCGACGAGTACGCCTACATCATCGACGAGCTGCTGCACACCCACCCCGACGAGGAGAACTACCGCGTCCGCTACCACGACCGGATCATCTCGTCGGTCCTGGAGACGGGCGCCGCGGACGACTTCATCGCCTCGCTGGCCGCGCTCATCAAGCGGCTCGCCGTGGACCGGCTGCACATCGTGGGCGACATCTACGACCGCGGCGCGCACGCCGACAAGGTCATGGACGTGCTCATGGACCACTACGCGCTCGACATCCAATGGGGCAACCACGACATCCTGTGGATGGGGGCGGCCGCCGGCGAGCCCGCCTGCATCATGACGGTGCTGCGCAACAACCTGCGCTACGACAACTTCGAGGTGCTGGAGAACGGCTACGGCATCGGCCTGCGCGAGCTTGCGCTCTTTGCCGAGCGCACCTACCGCCGCGACGAGGCCGAGATCTCCTCCATGGACCTCACCCCGCTCGTGAAGGCCATCAACGTGATGCTCGCCAAACTCGAGGGCCAGATCATCATGCGCCATCCCGAGTTCGACATGGCCGACCGCCTGCTTCTGGACAAGGTCGACCGCGATGCGGGGACCGTGGTCATCGACGGGACGGCGCATGCGCTCGCCACCTGCGACTTCCCCACCGTGGACCCCGCGCGCCCCTACGAGCTCAGCGAAGAGGAGGCGCGCATCATGGAAAGCCTCGTGGCCGCCTTCCGGGGCAACGCGCGCCTGCAGCGCCACATCGCGTTCCTGTACGAGAAGGGCTCGGTCTACCTGCGCTGCAACCGCAACCTGCTGTTCCACGGCTGCGTGCCGCTCAACCAGGACGGCACGTTCGCCGCCATCCTCTCAGACGGCGAACAGCACGCCGGGCGCTGCCTCTTCGACTTCTGCGACACGGTGGCCCGGCGCGCCTGGCGCACGCGCGCCCAGGCGGACATGGACTGGATGTGGTACCTGTGGTGCGGGCGGACCTCGCCGCTTTCGGGCCGCACCGTCAAGACCTTCGAGCGCTCCTTCGTGGCGGACAAGGCCGCTTGGGCCGAGCCGCGCAACCCGTACTGGGAGCTCGCCCGCGACCCGGGCATCTGCCAGTCGATCCTGCGCGCCTTCGACCTGCCGGCCGACGGCCATATCGTGAACGGCCATACGCCGGTGCGCGCCAAAGAGGGCGAGGGCCCCGTGCGCGCCGACGGGCGCCTGCTCATGATCGACGGCGGCTTCTGCCGCGCCTACCAGGCGACCACCGGCTTGGCCGGCTACACCCTCATCTACTCGAGCCACGGCATGCGCATCAAGGCGCACCGACCCTTCGAGTCCGTGGAGAAGGCGCTCGACGAGAACGCCGACATAGCGAGCACCACCGTTGAGCTCGAGATCCCCGACCGCACGGTCATGGTGAGCGACACCGACACCGGCGCCGACATCCGCGAGCAGATCACCGACCTGCGCCAGCTGCTCTCGGCCTACCGCAACGGCATCCTCCCCGAGCGCGCCTAGGCGGACGACTTAGGCGAGAAAAACGGGCCGCCCTTTCTTTCCCATAAGCGATTCTTGCTTGCAGGGGAACGTTGGGAAAGAAAGGGCGGCCCGCCGTGCGAACAGCAAGGCATTTCTCGTCAAAGCGGGCGCTTCTCGCCCTGCGAAACCAGCGTTAGAGCACCTTGACATCGGCGTTGTCGCAGGCGCGGAGGAACTCGTGGGGCAGCTCGCCGTCGGAGACCACGATGTCCACTGCGTCCAGGTCGCAGATCTGGAAGGTGCTGCGGCGGCCCACCTTGCTGGAGTCCATGAGCACGATCGTCTGGTCGGCGCGCTCGATGCAGGCGCGTTTGAGGGCCGCGTCCTCGTCGGAGCCGCACATGAAGCCCGACGAGCTCTGGAAGCTCGTGACGCCCAGGAAGAGCTGGTCGAAGTTGAGGCGGCGCACATCCTCGACGCTGCGGCCCCCGTAGAGCGAGAGACTGTAGCGGTTGAGGTTGCCGCCGATGAGGATGGCGCGCGTATGCTCCAGGCGCGCCAGCTCCACCGCGCACGTCACGCTGTTGGTGAACACGATGTTGCGCTGGTCGGGCAAGGACCGCGCGAGAACGGTCGTGGTGCTGCCGGAGTCCAGGAACAGCGTGGTGTCGTTGCGCACGAGGGAGGCCGCCTTGGAGGCGATGAGCTCCTTGGCGTCGACGTTGCGGGTGGAGCGGCTGTCGATAAGGCCGTCCGTGCCCACCACCGTCTCGACCGAGCGCGCGCCGCCGTGCACGCGCACGATGAGGCGGTCGGCGTCGAGCACCTTGAGATCGGTGCGCAGCGTCATATCGGACACCTCGGGGAAGGCGGCCTTTATCTGCGCAAAGGAAACGCTACCCTCCGCGTTGACCAACCTCACGATCTTGTCGCGCCGCTCATCGACCGCCGCCATGGCCCTCGTCCTCCTCTGCCCGCGCGCGGAGGCGCGGGGCAACGCCGCCGTAGTCATCGTTCCACCTCCCGATTGTAAAAGAAAACGCGCCGGCCGCCCCAGGCAAAAAGAGGCAGCCGGCGCGAAGCGCCTCATATGATCAAGCGTGCCGCATTAAGCACGGCTTAATTTGGCACAAACGCCCGGGATAGAGCGCCCAGTCAGCGAGGGACGCTGGGTGCGCCGGATTGCGGTGAAAGCGGAAGCGCATGCGCCTTATGGCGATGCGCGACGCTTGATCCGCAAGGCGGCGTGCCCCAGCGTCCCGCAGCGTCGACTTAGTTCTGCGCCCAGTTCTCCAGGAGGTAGCGCTCGGCCGCCGGGCACCACAGGCCGCGGTTGGCCTCGACGATGTCGGCAAGCCCCGCAAAGCGCTCGTCCTCGTCGGCCTTGGCGCGCAGATCGGTAAGCGCGGTGAGCGGCATGGAGATGTGCGTGTAGATGAGCTTCTTGCCGCCCGGGATCTTGGGCAGGTTGAGCGTGGTCTCGGCCGCCGCGTCCAGGCCGCCCACATGGGTCACCATGACGGCGGGGTCGATGCGGCCGGCGGCGGTGAGCTCGAGCGACTCGATCTCATCGGCGGTGTTGCCGCCGGTGGTGCCCATAACATGATGGGAGCCGTAATGAACCTCGTAGAAGTTGATGGGAGCGCTGAACGCCTTGTCAGTGGGGCCGGCGAAGAAGTTCAGGCAGCCGTCGCGGCCCATGATGGCGTCGGCCAGCGTCACCACGGGAGCCACCGGCGCGTAGCAGAGCACGTCGTCGAACCCGGTGCCGCCGGAGACCTCGCGCAGGGCCGCCACCGGGTCGTCGAAGTCGCCGTTGTTGACGAACACCAGCTCGACGCCGGTCTCCTCCTTGACCTCCGCCGGCGGGAAGAGCTCGGCGGCGCGGTCCAGGCGATCCTGGTTGATGTCGGCCACCATCACGAGCGCGGGACGGCGGTCGCAGTGCAGCGCGTAGGTGAGCGCGCCCAGGCCCATGGGGCCGGCGCCGGCCACGATGGCGAGCTTGCCGCCCTCGCGGATGCCCATCTCATGGGTGTAGACGCCCATCTGGGTGTGGTAGGCCGCGTGGAAGGCGCCGATGGAGCAGCTCATGGGCTCGGCGAGCGATGCCTGGTAGTACGCCTCGCCGGTGTACTCGAGCAGGCAGTCGCACTCCATGACCTCGGCCGGCAGGATGCAGTAGGTCGCGTCCCCGCCGCAGAACTCGTAGGAGTAGCCCGGGCTCCACATGGTGCCCTTGTAGTTGAGGGCCGGCTGGATGGTGAACTTCATACCGGGCTTGAAGCGGTCGGCCCACTTGGCCCCCACCTCGACGATGTCGCCGGCGAACTCGTGCCCCATAATGGCAGGGTGCTCGGCCACGTCCTCGTGCACGCGCTTGTGCTCCACGCCCAGGGTCGCGCACTTGTAGGTGGACATGCAGATGCTGTCGGACACCACTTTGACGAGAACCTCGTCGTCCTTGATCGCCGGGAGCTCGAACTCGTCGATGCGCAAGTCGTTCGCTGCGTGGAGACGCACTGCCTTTGCCTTCATTGCCGTATCCTTTCTCATGCGGGCGCGACGCGCCCCTTTGTCTTTTCCGTCGGCGCGGGATGTCCGCCGCCCTTACCGGATCCTCTCGAACGTGACCTGGCCGAAAAGGCCGTCAACGGTGGCGCGGTCCGCCGCCTGGGTACCCTCGCTCATGACGTTGGCCGCGCCGGTGGCCATGCTCAGGCGCACCGTGTCCTCAAAGGAGAGGCCCTCGTCCAGGGCGTAGGCAAGCGCCGCCACCACCGAGTCGCCCGCGCCCACCGTGGATCCCACGGTCACCTTGGGCGAACGCGCGCGCCACGCGCCGTCGGCGTCCAGGAACAGCGCGCCCTCGCCGCCGAGCGAGACCACGACCTTCTCGACTCCCTGGTCGATAAGCCCGCGCGCCGCATCGGCGATCTCGTTGATCGTCCCGAGCGTGCGGCCCACCAGGCGCCCGAGCTCGTGCTCGTTGGGCTTCACCAGGTAGGGCTTGCCCTCAAGCCCCGCCCTGAGCGCGTCCCCGTCAGCATCCAGGAAGACGCGCGCGCCCGCTTCGGCGCAGGTGCGCGCCCACACCGCGTAGGTGTCCGCCGGGGCGCCCTGAGGCAGGCTGCCGGAGAGCACCACGATGTCGCCCTCATGCAGGCCCGCCACGAGGTAGCGCAGCACGTTCGCCAGGATGTCCTCGGTCACCTGCGGGCCGGGCTCGTTCACGTCGGTATGGGTGTCGTTCACGGGATCCACGATCTTGAGGTTGGTCCGGGTCTCGCCGGGCACGTCGAAGGCCCAGCACGGGATCGCAAGGCCCTCGAGCGCCGCCGCCACCGCCTTGCCCGTAGTGCCTCCCAGCACGGCCAGCGCGCGGCTCTCGCCGCCCAGACTGATGACCACCTTGGATACGTTGATCCCCTTGCCGCCGGGATCCTGGCGGCACTCCGCCACGCGGTTCACGCTGTCGATCGCAAAGCCGTTCACGCGCGCCGTCTTGTCCAGCGCCGGGTTGAGCGTCACGGTGTAGATCATGGGGCGCCCCTCCTTTCTCCTGCCAACACCTCCCCGGCGCGCCCTGGCCTCCCGGCAGGGCGCGCCAAGCGCCTTGCCCGTCCCGCCCGCGTTGCCTACTGCCCTTCCGTTGCCGTGAGGTACAGATGCGAGCGAGGCGAGCGCCTGACTAAAAGTGTTGGTTCTCAAATAAAACTTGTCGAAACGAAAACCATTGACAGCATAGCAAGGGGTCAATCATTGTCAATACAACAATTATAACTTTTGTTTTAACAGCATATTTCTACCGTTCACCGGCGTTTTGCAACCGTTCAAGAGGTGACGAGGCAAAGTTGCACTATTTTTGAAACGACAGTTTTAGGATACGTATTGTCGAAACGAAAGATCATATTTTCGCATCTACGCGCGCTCGGCACCGTCGGGCGCTTGAAGGGAGGGTGACTATGTCCATCAAGGAGAGCGTGTCGAAGTTCGGCAAGTTCTTAAGCGGCATGGTTATGCCCAACATCGGAGCCTTTATCGCCTGGGGCTTTCTCACGGCGCTGTTTATCGAGACGGGGTGGATCCCCAACGAGGGCTTCGCCAGCATCGCCTCGCCCATGCTCACCTACCTCATCCCCGTCCTCATCGCCGCGCAGGGCGGCTATCTCACCGGCGGCGACCGCGGCCGCATCGTGGGCGCCATCGCCGTCATGGGCTGCATCGCCGGCGCGCCCGACACCACCATGCTCATGGGCGCCATGGTCATCGGCCCGCTGTCGGGCTGGATCATCAAACAGTTCGACAAGTTCATGGAGACCCGCACCCCGGCGGGCTTCGAGATGCTCATCGACAACTTCTCCGTAGGCCTGATGGGCATGTTCCTGGCCATGCTCGGCTTCATCGCCATCGGCCCAATCATGACCACCATCCTGGCGATCCTCATGGGCGGCGTGACCATCCTCATGCAGTACAGCCTCATGCCGCTGCTCGCCATCTTCATCGAGCCCGCCAAGGTGCTCTTCCTCAACAACGCGATCAACCACGGCATCTTCACGCCCATCGGCATCGCGCAGGCCGAGGAGACCGGCCGCTCCATCATGTACATGCTCGAGGCCAACCCCGGCCCTGGCGTGGGCGTGCTGCTGGCCTACTGCTTCTTCTGCAAGGACGCCAAGACCCGTCAGTCCGCCCCCGGCGCGGTGATCATCCACTTCTTCGGCGGCATCCACGAGATCTACTTTCCCTACGTCCTCATGAACCCCAAGGTCATCATCGCCCCCATCGTCGGCAACATGTGCGCCATCGCATGGTTCAGCTTCACCGGAGCGGGCCTCACCTCAGCAGCATCCCCGGGCTCGATCATCGCCTTCCTCTCGATGACGCCCTCAGACCTCATGGTCACCAACATCATCGGCGTGGTCATCGCCGCCGCCGTGTCCTTCGCCATCGCCACGCCCCTTGTCCGCTCCATGGACGTGGCCGACCTCGACCAGGCCAGCGAGCAGATGCGCGAGATGAAGGGCACCGCCGAGGCCGCCGTGATCTCCGACACCGCCAACGGCCTCGTGATCTTCGCCTGCGACGCGGGCATGGGCTCCTCGGCCATGGGCGCCACCCGCTTCCGCAACCGCATCAAGGCCGACCGCCCCGACCTCACCGTGAAGCACTCCAGCGTGGACACCGTGCCCCCCGAGGCCGACATCGTGGTCTGCCAGCGCGTGCTCGCCGACCGCGCCCGCAAGAGCGCGCCCAACGCCCAGCTCGTGACCATCGACAACTTCCTGGACGACCCCGCCCTCGACAGCCTGTACGCCGCGCTCACCCAGATCTCCAAGGCGTCCGAGCTCAAGGAGAAGGCCGCGCCGGCGCCCGAGCCCGAGCCCGCCGAGAAGAAGCCCGCTATCGCGCTGGTGCGCGAGGGCATACAGCTGGGCTGCGACCGCCTGCCGCGCGAGGACGCCATCCGCGCCTCCGGAGAGCTGCTGGTGAGGCTCGGCTGCGTGGACGAGCCCTACGTGGACGCCATGGTCGAGCGCGACAAGCTCACGAGCGTGTACCTGGGAATGGGCGTTGCCATCCCGCACGGCACGGGCGACGCCAAGGACTCCGTCAAGAAGACCGGCGTGGTGTTCCAGCAGTACCCGCAGGGCATCGACTTTGACGGCGAGAAGGCCTACCTGGTGTTCGGCATCGCCGGACGCGGCGAGGAGCACCTGGAGGTGCTTGCCAACATCTGCAAGATCCTCGAGGACGACGCCGTCGTGGAGAAGCTCAAGACCACCACGGACGTCGACTGGGTGCTGAGCGTGCTGGCCGATTAGACCGCAACGCGGAGGCGCTCCCCAAGCACGGCCCCTATCCCAAAGCCGGGCGCAGCATCACCGCTGCGCCCGGCTTCTCACTGCGCGGAGCTCACGTAGTCGTTGTCCACGGTGATCTTGCAGACGGCCCGCGGGTACTTGCTGCGCACGACGTCGGTGATGCGACGCTTGAGCTGGCTCTCGGAAAGGCCCAGATCTGCAGGGCGCACGCAGTCAAAGATCACGTTGGTGTGCGTGGGCCCGGGCACGCAGCGCAGGTCGTGGATGGACAGGCGTCCGTCGATGACCTTGACCGCCTGGTTGATCCAGTTGCGCATATCGGCGACCTCCGGGTCGTCGGTCACAATGGGGTCGTAGTGCAGCGTGACGATAAGCCCGTCCTTCTCCTTGAAGTCCTGCTCGATATTGTCGATAAGGTCGTGGCTCTCCATGGGGTCGGCCTCGGCCGCCATCTCAACGTGCGCGCTCGCGAACTGCCGGCCCGGGCCGTAGTCGTGCACCATGAGGTCGTGCGTGCCCAGCACCCCGGGGTAGCTCATAATCCGCTCGCGGATATGCCCCACCAGCTCCGGGCTCGGCGCCTGCCCCAGAAGAGGGCTGATCGTCTCGCCCAAGAGGTCCACTCCGCTCCAGATGATGAAGGCGCCCACGGCGAGCCCCGCCCAGCCGTCCAGGTTGAGCCCGGTCAACTCGGACACGACCGAGCAGGCGAGAACCGCGCCGGTGGAGATCACGTCGTTGCGCGAGTCCACGGCCGTGGCCTTGAGCGTGTCGGAGTCGATCCGGCGGCCCAGGTTGCCGTTGAAGGCCGCCATCCAGAGCTTCACCAGGATGGAGAGCGCGAGCACGGCCACCAGCGCCGCGGAGAACTCCACCGGCTCGGGCTCCATGATCTTCTCGGCCGAGGAGAGGACCAGGTTGATCCCGATGGCGAGCACCAATGCGGCCACCACCAGGCCCGCCAGGTACTCGTAGCGACCGTGGCCGTACGGGTGCTCGGGGTCGGCCGGACGACTTGCCAGCTTGAAGCCCAAAAGGCTCACCACGTTGCTGGCGGCGTCGGATAGGTTGTTGAGGGCGTCGGCCACAATGGAGACCGACCCGGCAATGAGCCCGATGGCCCCTTTGGCCAGGCAAAGCGCCACGTTGCACACGATGCCGACCATGCCGGCCACCTGACCGTAGCGCGTACGCACCGCCGGTTCGGCCGTATTCCGGTAATCCTTCACCAAAAGCCGCACCAACCACTCGGTCATGCCGCCGGCTCCTTCCCCGCTGCGCGGTGCCCCATCCCGGCCCCGCATCAAAGCGCCCCGCCGAAGCGGGGCGCGCGTTCTCAGAATATGCTGCCTACGCGGTCATTCTAACCGCTTTGGCCTGTCGACGCCAACTGTTACCTGCAGCTTATCCCCACGCTTCGTCCATAGGCGAGAAGCGCCCCGGCCCGCCCGAGCCATCCTGGACGGCGACGCCCAGGCGCACGGCGTAGAGCTCCTTGTACACGGCGCCCTCCGGCGTGAGGGTGCTTTTGAAAAGCGCCGCCGTGTCAGCGCGCTCCGCCGGCGGAAACGGCAGGTCGGCCAGGTCGACGCCCCTCAGGCGGGCCCTTCTCGCCAGCGTGATGTGCGCCCGGAAGGGTTTGCCGTCGTACGCCAGGCCGCGGGCGCCCAGCTCGGCGCGCACGCGCGCAGCCAGGTCCTCGAGCTCGGGCGCGGGCGCCACGTCCAGAAAGAGCGTGTCGTCGCGCCCGCGCTTGAAGCGGCCCAGCCCCTGGCAGCGCAGCTCAACGGGCTCCGCGCCCGCACAGGCAGCGTCGAGCGCGTCCATGGCGCGGCGCGCCCCGGCCTCGTCGACCTCGCCCAAGAAGGCCAGCGTCACGTGGTAGGTGGCGCGTGCCATGAAGCGCCCGTCAACGCGCGCGGACAGCGTCCGCGCCAACGCGGCGAGGTCGTCCTTGTACCCCTCGCCGAGCTTTAACGCGATAAACGCCCGCATGGGCAACCCCCTCGCCACGTCGGTCGGGCGCGCGGCAGCTACACCAGCTTGCCGGCGCAGTGGTCGATGGCGTGCTGCACGATCTCGGCCGTCCAGCCGGTGAGCTTCTTGGTGCGGCTCACGAGCTTGCCGTCAACCAGCGCGTCGAACTTCACGCGGATGAGCTGGAAGCGCTTGACCTCGCTCGGCTCGTCAAGCGAAAGGCAGCCCTCCGTGGCCATAAACGGCGCCATGGCCGCGGTGATCTTGGGGTTGAACATCACCAGCGTGCGGTCGCCTTCCTCGTAGGCGATAACCGCCTTGGTTGAGCCGATCTGGTTGGCCGCCAGGCACGCGCACCCCTCGAGCGACGCCATGGTGTCGCGCAGGTCCTCGGCCACCTGCGCGTCCTCGGCGCTGGCCGGCTCGGCGGGTTTGCTCAAAAACTCCTGATCCTTCACGATCTCCTTGATCATGGTGAAACTCGTTTCTCGCTCGCGTACACAACACCGCGCCCCGGGCGGGGCGCGTCAGTCCATCTTAGCAAATGCGCCCTCAGTCGCGCGTGAGCTTGCGGTGGATGCGGTGCGGGCGGGCGGCCTCCTCGCCCAGGCGCTCGACGCGGTTCTTCTGGTACGCCTCGAACGTACCCTCGAACCAGTACCAGGCGCCGGGGTTCTCGTCTGTCCCCTCCCATGCCAGCATGTGCGTGGCGATACGGTCCAGGAACCAGCGGTCGTGGCTCACCACCACGGCGCAGCCCGGGAACTCCAGGAGGGCGTTCTCCAGGCTCTCCAGGGTCTCGACGTCCAGGTCGTTGGTGGGCTCGTCCAGAAGCAGCAGGTTGCCGCCCTGCTTCAGGGTGAGCGCCAGGTTGAGTCGGTTGCGCTCGCCGCCCGAGAGCACGCCGGCCTTCTTCTGCTGGTCCGACCCCTTGAAGCCGAAGCTCGCCACGTAGGCGCGGCTGGGGATCTCCTGCTCGCCCACGCGGATGAAGTCGTTGCCATCCGACACGACCTCCCACACGTTCTTGTCGGGGTCGATGCCGGCGCGCGTCTGGTCCACGTAGGAGATCTTCACGCTCTCGCCCACCGAAAGCTCGCCGCCGTCCAGCGGCTCGAGGCCCACGATGGTCTTGAAGAGGGTGGTTTTGCCCACGCCGTTGGGACCGATCACGCCCACGATGCCGTTGCGCGGCAAGGTGAAGCTGAGATCGTCGATAAGCACGCGGTCGCCGAACGCCTTGTGCAGGTGCTCCGCCTCGATGACCTTGGCGCCCAGGCGCGGGCCCACGGGAATGCGGATATCGGTGTAGTCCACCTTGGCAAACTGGCGCGCCTCGGCCTCCATCTGCTCGTAGCGCTCCAGACGGGCCTTGTTCTTTGCCTGGCGGGCCTTAGGCGAGGAGCGCACCCACTCGAGCTCGGACTTGATGCGCTTGGCCAGGCGCGCCTCGCGCTGGCCCTGGCGCTCCAGGCGCGCGGCCTTGGTCTCGAGGTACGTGGAGTAGTTGCCCTTGTACGGGAAGAGCTGGCCGCGGTCCACCTCGCAGATCCACTCGGCGACGTTGTCCAGGAAGTAGCGGTCGTGCGTGACGGCGAGCACCGCGCCCTCGTAGCGGGTCAGGAACTGCTCGAGCCACAGGACCGACTCGGCGTCCAGGTGGTTGGTGGGCTCGTCAAGAAGCAGCAGGTCGGGCGCCTCGAGCAGCAGCTTGCACAGGGCCACGCGACGGCGCTCGCCGCCCGAGAGCACCTTCACGGGCGTGTCCGGGTCAGGGCACTGCAGCGCGTCCATGGCCTGGGAGAGCTGGCTGTCCAGGTCCCAGCCGTTGGCGGTGTCGATCTCGTCCTGCAGCCGGCCCATCTCCTCCATGAGCGCGTCGAAGTCGGCGTCGGGGTTGGCCATCTCGGCCGAGACCTCGTTGAAGCGGTCGATCTTGGCCAGCACGTCGCCGAAGGCCTGGCGCACGTTCTCGATCACGGTCTTGTCGTCGTCAAGCGGCGGCTCCTGCTGCAGGATCCCCACGGTGTAGCCGGGCGTGAGGCGCGCCTCGCCGTTGTCGACCTCCTCCAGGCCGGCCATGATCTTGAGCAGCGTGGACTTGCCCATGCCGTTGGGGCCCACCACGCCGATCTTGGCACCCGGGTAAAAGCTCAGCGACACGTCGTCGAGGATGACCTTGTCGCCGTGCGCCTTGCGCGCCTGGTACATCTGGAAAATGAACTCTGCCATGCGCCTCTCCTTTGTCGGGGCGGATGCGGCAGGCCGGCGGCGCCTCGAAGAGCGCCGCGCGCCTGCCGGCGGTGCGTTTGCGTGACTCTGCTATTCTCGCACGTCCGCGGCGCAAACGCCCGGGCTGCACGACTTCCCTACAGGTTGGCCGCGACGCGGCGTGGCCGGCCCGGATCTTCTCGCACGGGTATACTTTTCCCGAGCAAGCAAACCGCCGCGGGCCTACGCGCCTGCGGCCAGCACCACCGCAGAAGGGCCCCATGAACGAGAAGCACACGCCGGCGAGCGCCGCGCCCGAGGTAAGCATCATCGTGCCGGTGTACAACGCCGCAAAGAGCCTGCGCCGCTGCATCGAGAGCATCCTTGCGCAGGAGTACCGCGCAATCGAGCTCATTTTGGTTGACGACGGCTCCACCGACAACAGCCCCGCCATCTGCGACGAATACGCTACAGCCGACCCGCGCGTCCGCGTGATCCACCAGCAAAACGCCGGCGTCTCGACCGCCCGCAACCGCGGGCTCGACACCGCGCGGGGAACCTGGGTGCAGTTCGCCGACGCCGACGACTGGCTGGCTCCCGACGCCACCAAGCTCATGGTCCGCGCCGCGACCGAGCACGGCTGCGACATGGTCATCGCCGACTACTACCGCGTGGTGGGCACGCGCGTGGCACGCAAAGGCGACATCGACCTCGACCGGCCCATCACCCCGGCCGAGTACGCCGACTGCATGATCGAGAACCCCGCCGACTACTATTACGGCTCGCTGTGGAACAAGCTCTTCTCGCGCGCAATCATAGAGGAGCACCACCTGCGCATGGATCCCGCGCTCAGCTGGTGCGAGGACTTCATCTTCGTGCTCGAGTACGCGGCGCGCGTCACCTCCGTCTACCCGCTGCCCGTGCCGGTGTACTACTACGTGAAGACCAAGGGCTCGTTGGTGGAGCAGAGCCTGAGCATGGCTGGCGTGGTGCACATGAAGCTCGGCGTGATCGAGTACTACGACGACTTCTTCCGCCGCGTCTACGACGAGCGCGAGTACACGCGGCGCCACGGCGAGATCCGCCGCTTCCTCGTTGCCTACGCGCACGACGACGGCGCCTTCCCCGCCGCGCCCAGCACCAAGAAGCTCGGCCGCGAGCGCGTGCGCGCCTACCTCACGCCCGGCACCGAGCGCAACCCCTGGGCCGGGGCCTACTTTGCGCGCAAGCTGCAGGACCGCGCGCTGGAGGCGGTGGCCGACCGCTTTGACCTGGAGCTCAAGGACGTGCAGGTCATGGCGTACGTGCACCACGCCGGCGGCGCAGCGGGCTTTGCCGAGACGGCCGACTTCACCGACGTCTCCACGGTGGCGCTGGGCTCGGTGCTCTCCAAGCTCACGGGCCGCGGACTCGTGCGCGCCAACGCCAGCGGCGCGGTCTTTCTGAAGCGCTTGGCGGCCGACCGCGAGAAGCAGGGCACCCTCACCGCCGCGCTCACCGCCCTGAGCGAGAAGCTCGACGAGACGGAAGACGACGCCGGCATGGACGCCGGGGCAGACGCCGGAGCCGCAGCCGCGGCGGGCGCCCGGCGCACCCCCGACGACGGCGCGATCCCCTCGCTGGTGCGCATCCGCCTGACCGAGAAGGCCAAGCCTGTTGAGCAGGCCATCGAGCGCGCCGAGGAGGACGCGCGGACCCAGTGCCTGGAGGGGCTCGAACCCGCCGAGCAGGCGCAGCTCGCCGAGCTTCTCGCCCGCGTCACCACCAACGCCAAAGCCCCGTTCAGCAGGTAGGGCCTGCCTGGAGGTCGGGGCAGCGCGCTTGCCTGCGGCAGGACCCGCAGCGGCTGCCGCGCCCTCAGTCGCGTAGCGGAGTGCCGAGGAACTCCTCGCCAAAGGGAACGGCGTCGCTGAAGATGCAGGGGCTGTCGGTGGCTATGAGCAGGTAGTTGTCCTCGCCGCCGAAGCGCTCGTCCGAGCAGGGGATCACGTGCACGTGCGCGAAAACCTCCTGGGCGGAAGCTGCCGCGTCGCGCAGGAACCCGAGGTCGGCGCCCTCGTCGCGCGAGACGATGTTCGCCGCGTACAGCCCTCCCGGCGCCAAGCACGCGCGCGCCGCCTGAAGCGCCTCAACGGTGGCCAAGGCGCGCACCGGCTCTGCGCCGGAAAACGTGTCGTTCACCACGGCGTCGTAGCAGTCAGGCCCGCAGGCGCCGGTGTCGCGCCCACCTGCGTCGCACCCGCCCGCGCTCCCCCGCCGCGCCGCGCCGCCGGCCGCGCAGTTCTTCTTGGCAAGAACGTCGAGAAACGCGCGCCCGTCCGCCGTCACCAGGTTGAGGCGGCGCCGCGGCAAGCGCTTCTCGCCCGCGGGCGCTGCCGCACCGCGGGACGCAGCGGCACCCCCGGCAGCGTCGCCGCCGGGCACCGCCCCCGCACCGTCCGCACCGTTCACCTGCGCCTCGAGCTCATCCAAAAAGAAAAACTCCCGCGCCGCCGCCACGACGGCCGGGTCGACCTCCACCACGTCCATGGCAAGGTCGGGATAGGTGGTGAGGGCGTACTTGGGATAAGCGTAGCCCCCGCCACCCAGCAGCAGCACGCGCCGCAGCGCCGAACCGCCCGTGAGCGCAGCCTCGAGCAGATGGTCGAAGGCGCGGTAGTAGGCGAACACCGGCTCCATGCGGCGCTCGTCCAGGTAGGTGGCCGACTGCCACACGCCTCCCTGCTCGAGCACGCGCACCGGCGCGCCGTCCGTGCCCGCCACCGTGTATACGTGCGCCGCGCCCGCCATCGTGCGCACCGTGTGCCGGTCCTGCCGCCGCAGGCGCAGCAGGTCTGCTATCCGCGGAAAGCCCATGGTTCCTCCTTGCCGCCTCGGCGCTGGGCGAGAAGCACCCGCCCAGCCGTATCGCTACAGCTCCCGCTGCTGGTACAGCCCTGCGTCCGCAAAGCCCAGGCCGCGGTAGTAGTTGCGCGTGCCCACCGAGCTGATCACGTTCACGCGCGCATACCCTGCCGCGCGGGCGACGGCGCAGGCGCGCTCGACCAGCCGGCGGCCGAGCCCCAGGTGCTGCACGCCGCTGCCCGTCTGGTTGAGGTGCGCCACCGCGCCGTACACGTGCACCTCGCGGATCATGGCCTCGTCCGGGCGCACGGGAAGGCCGAGACGGGCGAAAAGCGCGGCGGCGCCTTCGTCCGCACCGGCGTCGGCGCGCCCGCCCACCGCAGTTGCAACCACGCCCGGCGCAGGCGCCGCCGCAACGCCGGCCGCCCCAGCGCCGCCCGCAGCCGCCTCGGCGCTCGGCTCCCCCGCCGCGCCGTCCAAGGCCGCGCGCACGCGCTCGGCACGCGGCAGCGACAGCCGCAAGAACCCCGCGATGCGCCCCTCGTCCGTCACCCACTGCAGGAAGTGCTCCGTGGACACGCTCGTCTCGTACACGCAGTCGTCAAGCGCCAGCGCGTCAACGTCCACCCGCTCGCGCACGATCTCGCGCGCGCGGATCTCCTGGACGCGCAGGGGCCGGGCGGGACCTGCGGCCCCTGCGGCGCGCTCCTGGCCCCCGGGCGCCAAGGCCGCGCCTGCGGCCGACGCGTCCGCCGCGGCACCCGTAGCAAGCCCGCCCTTCTTCTCCGGCACGGCAAGAGGGGGATCCGCCGCCGCGCCGCGCGCACCGTCCGGGCAAGCCACCGCGCCGCCTACTCCCCCCGCAGCCGCGAGCCCGGGACGCGCACCCAGCGCCGCAAGCCGCTGGTCGACCATCTGGCGCAGGTTGGTCTTCTTGTTGCCCGCCAGGATGTCAGCCGACGATATGTCGCGGATCATGCGCGAGATGCGCACGTACGGCGGCGTGGCCAGCACGTCGGCAGCCAGCACGTCGAGCAGCTCGTCTTCGGTGTAGGGGCGCCAACGGCCCGCGTCGAACTCCCCCACGAGCCCCGTGCCGCCCACGAGGGCGCAGGGGTAGAGCTTGACCTCGTCGGGCAAAAAGGCCGGGTCGGTCACCAGGCGCGCGTAGTCGCGCTTGTCGCCCGCGGGCTCGGCGCCCAAGAGGTTCGCCATGAAGTGCGCGTGGATCTTGAACCCGAAGAGCCGCGCCAACGCGAAGGCGCGCGCCACCTCGGGCGCGCCGGCGCCGCGGCGGTTCAGCGCCACCAGGCGCGCGTCGAGCGTCTGCACGCCCATCTGCACCTTGGTGCACCCCAGGCGGCGGATGCCCGCGAGGTCGGCAGCCGTGACGCGGTCGGGGCGCGTCTCCACCACCAGGCCCACCACGCGGTGCCGCGCGTCCTCGTTTGCGCGCTGCGCCCGCGCGAGGTCCTCCCAGCTCGCGCGCTGCCAGGAGGCCGCCTGCCGCCAGGCGGGGCTCTTGTCGTACAGCGCGCGGCAGGCCTCGTTGTAGGTGAGCGCGCCCGCGTCCACGCGCGCCTGCACCGGCGCGGTTGCCCGGACCAGCCCCTCCTCGTCCGCAAGCACCCCGGCGGCGCGGTACCGCGCGCGGCGGGCCTCCACGCCCTCGGGGGCAAACGTCCCGTCCGCGCGCACGCCCTCGTTGAGCGCGCGGAACAGCTCGGTCACAAACCAGACGCGGTAGCTCTCCGGGTAGTCGCTCCACGTGCCGCCGAGCACGATAAGCTCCACCTTGTCGGTGGGGTGACCCATCTGCGCCAGCGCCTGCAGGCGCGTCGCCACCTGCACGTACGGGTCGAAGCAGGCGCGCTCGGCGCGCTGGCAGGCGGGCTCGTCAGCCAGGTAGCTCTTGGGCATGCGCACGTCGTTGGGGCAGTACAGGCAGGCGCTCGAGCAGGGCCCGGGCTTGGTGATGACGGTAATGGTGGCCACGCCCGAGGCGGTGCGGCGCGGCTTCATGCGCAGGGCCGCAACCAGGCGGCGCTCAAGCGCCGGGTCTACCTCCCAGCGCTCCCAGCGCGCAGGGTCGTGCGCCTTCACGCCGAGGTAGTAGGGCAGCAGGGCCTTCTTGCTGAAGCGCGGCGCGCCGGGCGGCAGCAGCCGGTCGCGCGCGTGGAGGATGCCCTTCAGCGCCTTCTCGCCCAGCTCCCCGTGCGCGCGCAGATGCGCGAGTATGTCTGCGATAATCTCGTCCATAGCATCTCAGTATACTTGAGCGCGCCGGCTGCGCGGCCGCCCAAGCGCGCAAGGGGCAACGGGCGCGCAAAGCATCGCACGGCTGACAAAACCAGTCGGTTTCGCGGCGTTTTTGTCAGCTGTGCGATGCTTTCTCCCGCGCTAGGGAGAGGAGGCGCGCGGTGCCGCGGCCTTCCCACCCGGCGCCCGCCCTCTATACTGTTGCCGGGACGCACCCCGCCGGGCAACCGCCCGCGCGGCCGACCCGCTGTCGAAGGAAGCCCCATGGACCTGCAGACGCAAACGACGCTCAACCGCATGACCGCGCGCTTCTACCGCACGCACGCGTCATCCTTCTCAGCCACGCGGCAAGCGCCGTGGCACGGATGGCGGCGCGCCCTTGACGTCGCGCTTCCAGCCTTGGACTCCCCTAAGGGCGAGAACCGCGCGGGCCAAAGCGACGCGCCCCTCACCGTGCTCGACCTCGCCTGCGGCAACCTGCGCTACGAGCGGTTCTTGGCCGAGGCGCTGCCTGCGCGCGCCATCCGCACCTGGGCCGTCGACAACGCCGACGCGCTAGCCGCCGACGCGCAGCCCGCTCGAGCCCCGCGCGGCGGCGCCCCCAAAGCCGACGGCAAGACCGAGGCCCCCGCCGCAGAGAGCCCCTCAGCGGCCGGCGCCCCCGCCAACCTCGTCGTGAGCTACCAGCACCTCGACATCGTGGGCGCCCTCATCGCAAGCGGCAACGCCGGCGCGGTACCCCTGTCCGAGCAGATCAGCGCCCCTGCCTGCGACCTTGCCGTGGCCTTTGGCTTTTTCCACCACGTACCGGGCGCTGCGGCGCGCACAGCGCTTCTCGACGCCGTGCTCGCCAAGACGCGCCCGGGCGGCTGCGTCATCGCGTCTCTCTGGCGCTTCATGGAAAGCGAGCGCCTGGCAGCCAAGGCCCGCGCCACCACGGCGCAGGCCCGGGCGGCCTTCCCCGCCCTGCAGCTCGAAAAAGACGACTACCTCCTGGGATGGCAGGACGCGCCGGGCGCGTACCGCTACTGCCATCACTTCGGCACCGGGGAGGTAGACCTGCTCGCCGCCCACGCGCGCGAGCGCTGGGGTTGCCGGCTTCTCGCGCGCTTCTCGGCCGACGGCAAGGCCGGCAACCTCAACACCTACCTTGTGCTGCAGCGCCCGCGCTGAGGCGTCAACGGGGCAAGGCACCCGGTCCTACCCGCGCAAGACCTCGCCCAGCACGGCGTCGAGAGCCTCGATGTCCTCGGGGCGCGTCGCCCAGCTCGTGGCGAAGCGCACCGCGGTATGGCCCTCGTCCACGCGCTCCCAAAAGCTCACGCGCACCTGCTTGCGCAGCCGCTCGCAGGCGTCGTTGTCAAGCACCACGAACTGCTGGTTGGTGGGCGAGTCGAGAAAGAACGTGCAGCCGTGCGCCGCGAGCACCGCGCGCAGGCGCTCGGCCATCTGGATCGCATGGGCCCCCAGCGCCCCGTACAGCGTGTCCTCAGCCGCGCACAGACCGTCCCCTGCGCCGTCCGCACCGCGCTCCGCCGGCGAGAACAGCTCGGCGAACTGCACGCCCAGAAGGCGCCCCTTGGCCACCAGGGCCCCGTGGCTTTTCACCTGCGTGGTGAAGTGCGCGGGCGCCCCTGCCGGAAACACCACCGCCTCGCCGCACAGCGCGCCCACCTTGGTGCCACCGATGTAGAAGGCGTCGCACAGGCGCGCCACGTCCGGCAGCGTCACGTCCGTCCCGGGCGCGGCCAGGCCATAGCCGAGGCGCGCGCCGTCCAGATACAGCGGGATCGCGCGGGCGCGGCACACCGCCGAGAGCGCCTCGAGCTCGGCCAGGCTGTACAGCGTGCCCACCTCGGTGGGATGCGAGACGTACACCGCGCCGGGGAACACCATGTGCTCGTGGTTCTCATCTGCCCAGAAGGCGGCGAGAAACGCCTCGAGCTCGCCGGCGTCCAGCTTGCCGTCATGCTGCGGCAGCGTGAGCACCTTGTGACCCGTTGCCTCGATGGCGCCCGCCTCGTGCACGGCCACGTGCCCGGTCTCGGCGGCGACCACGCCCTCCCAGGGCTTGAGCAGCGCGTCGAGAACCACCTGGTTGGTCTGCGTGCCGCCGGTGAGGAACACCACGTCGGCCTCGGGCGCCGCGCAGGCGCGCCGGATGCGCTCGGTCGCCTCGGAGCAGAAGCAGTCGGTGCCGTAGCCCGGCTCGCTTTGCAGGTTCGTCCGCGCAAAGGCCTCCAGAATCCGCGGATGGCACCCTTCGGAGTAGTCGTTCTCAAACGCCAGCATGCAGCCTCCCCGTCTCGGTCCGTACGCGCCTTGGCAGGCGCGCCACCCCACTATACTGCGAACCGCGCGCCCAAAAGGAGCGCGCGGCCCGATCCCCGGCGTCAGTTGTCACGCGCAAGCCGGGCAAACAGCAGCTTGACCCATCGATCCGCTATGACCCGAAGGTATAATCGCGAACAATCGAACTACCATACCGCACATAGGAGGGGATAAACGCCCGATGAGCGAGCTGGTAAGCCATACGATTCCGCCGGTGTACAACGAGCAGGCGCGCGTGCTCATACTCGGCACCATGCCCTCGCCGGCTTCACGCGCCGCCGCCTTCTACTACGGTCATCCCCGCAACCGCTTCTGGCGGGTCATGGAGCGTCTCTGGGGCCTCCCCGACCATGCCCTCACAGAAAACGACCAGCGCGTTGCCTTTTTGCTCGAGAACCGCATCGCCCTGTGGGACGTCCTGGCGCGCTGTGAGATCCATGGCGCCTCTGACGCCAGCATACGCAACGCCGAGCCCAACAACCTTGCCCTCATCACCGAACACGCCAGTATCCAGGCTGTTTTCACCACCGGAGCCAAAGCCGCCCAGCTCTATCATCGCCTATGCGAGAAACACGTCGGTATGCCCGCCGTCGCTCTCCCCTCCACAAGCCCCGCCAACGCCCGCATGAGCCTTGAGCAGCTGGTAGAGGCCTACCGCATCGTCAAAGAAACAGCAGAGGTCCCTGCACGCGCATAGCAGCGCAACCTCGCGCCAATAAAAAAGCTCCCAAAGGAGCCTTGTTACAAGGTGAACGATAAGGACGTTCCACCGCAGAAACGGGAAACGCCGCCTACCGGTCGGCGACGCCCTGCCCTCCCGCCGCCTGGCGCGGCAGTACTCTCGGCGCGGGGGCGCTTGA
>CALUOP010000010.1 GCA_944322305.1 uncultured Coriobacteriaceae bacterium
AGCTCGAGGAGCACTACTTCGGCGCCATCCGCCCCACGGTCAACGAGTTCATGAAGGAGCTCGACGACGAGCTGTGGTCCATCGGCGTTGCCGCCAAGACCAAGCACAACGAGGTCGCCCCGGCGCAGCACGAGCTCGCACCGGTCTTCACCAACGCCAACCGCGCCGTTGACGAGAACCTCCTCATGATGGAGAAGATGCGCCTCGTTGCCAGCCACTACGGCCTGGTGTGCCTGCAGCACGAGAAGCCCTTCGAGGGCATCAACGGCTCCGGCAAGCACAACAACTGGTCCCTTTCCGCCGACGACACCAACCTGCTCGACCCCGGCGACACCCCCGAGGAGAACCTGCAGTTCCTGGCGTTCCTCTCCTGCATCATCGCCGCGGTTGACGAGTATCAGGAGCTCCTGCGCATGAGCGTTGCCACCTGCGGCAACGACCATCGCCTGGGCGCCAACGAGGCGCCGCCGGCCATCATCTCCATCTTCCTGGGCGACCTGCTCACCGAGTGCGTGCAGAAGATCGTTGACGGCAAGGCTTCCGTGCACGCCAAGCACGGCGTGCTCGACCTCGGCGCCGACGTGCTGCCCAAGCTGCAGCAGGACAACTCCGACCGCAACCGCACGAGCCCCTTTGCCTTCACGGGCAACAAGTTCGAGTTCCGCATGCCCGGCTCGGCCGTCAACGCGTCCGACTGCAACATGGTGCTCGACACCACGGTGGCCGAGGAGCTCAAGCGCTTCGCCGACGCGCTGGAGGGCGTGCCGGCCGAGGAGTTCGGCGAGCGCGCGCTGGAGTACATCAAGCAGAGCCTGACCGGCCACCAGCGCATCCTCTTCGGCGGCGACGGCTACTCCGAGGAGTGGCACGAGGAGGCCGAGCGCCGCGGCTTGGCCAACCTGCCCACCACCGCCGACGCGCTGCCCTGCTTTGTTTCCGAGAAGAGCCTTGAGCTCTTTGAGGACATGAACGTCCTCAGCGAGACCGAGGTGCGCAGCCGTTACGAGTGCAAGCTCGAGAAGTACGTCAAGCGCATGAACATCGAGGTCCGCACGATGCTGCGCATGGCCGAGCGCACCTACCTGCCGCAGGTGAGCGCCTATGCCACCAAGATCGCAAAAGGCATCGCGACCGTGCGCGCCGTGGCACCGGACGCGCCGATGGAGAGCGAGAGCGCGCTTTTGAACACGCTGCTCGACGGCGTGGCCGAGATCAACCGCGCGCTGGGCGCGCTCGACGCCGAGCACGAGGAGGCCCAGGCCCTGACCGACCTGCAGCAGCAGGCGTACTGGTACGCGCGCAAGGTCATCCCGGCTATGGAGGAGCTGCGCGTGGCGGTCGACAACATGGAGCCCGTGGTGGCGCGCGACTACTGGCCCGTCCCGACCTACGACGACATGCTGTTCTACGTGTAAGGCGCTTCAGCCTTACAGTTTTGGTTTCGCCGGCGGCTGACGAGCTGCGCGCCGTTAGCCGCCGTGCGCCTGCCGAGAAGAACATGCCGATAAAACAGGCCGTCTACCTGCAGGGTTATTGCAACGTCGCAGGTAGACGGCCTGCGTGTGTTCTCTTGGCGTCTTCCGTCCGCATTTCTCTCCCCGTGGCAGGTTCTTGGCGCGGGGCCTGCGGCCGGGCGTGCGGCCTTCCGGCTGAGGCGGCAACGTGTGCGGGCGGCTTGCGGCGCCGTTTGCCGTGCACCTATCCCGGAGCCCCTTAACCGCGTGCGCGCTGGCATACAATGGGGAATGGGGCCAGCGAGAAGTTGCGGGGGTGGGAAGGGGATTGCCATGGCAGAGGCGTTTCGGCTCCTGGTCAAGAGGGTGGCGCAGGTGCGCACGGCGCTGACGGAAAGCGACGTCGTGGGGTCGTTCGACGCGTCGGTGGGTACCACGCGCGACGTCAAGGCAACCACCTCCAAGCGGCTCAAGCTGCCGGCGCCGGAGCTTGCGGCTCGGATGCTGCGGTCCCATTCCGGCCGGCCGTACGCAACGCTGTTCGACTTGGTGACCCATCGCCTGCAAGGCGGCTCGGTGCTGGCCGACGCGCTCGATGCCACGCTCGAGCAGGCGGCGCAGGAGTACGTGGACGCGCTGGACGCGGCGGATGCGTGGGACGTGTCGCAGACAGTCGTCGGCCCCGACCCTGTTGCGCTGCTCAAGCTTGGTTTTCTGCGCGAGGACAGCGCGGGATTTCCCGGAGGTGCGGATGAGCCGGGTGCGGGACAGAGGGCCAAGGCTGCTTTTCGCCCGGCGCTGAATGCGGCGCTCAGGCGCGACGGTCTCGACGTCAACCTCGCTATGTTCTGGGCGGGTATAGACCAGATGCTCGCCGAGCTTGAGCGCGTGGAGCTCGACATAGAGCCCGAGCGCGCCAGGGAGCTTCAGCGGGCGCTCATGGCGTCGTGCGTTATGGCGTGCCTGAGCGAGGCGGTTAACTATGCCGACCGCTTTGGGTTTGCGTTGGAAGCCACGCCGACGCCGCGCCGCGTGCCAGTGTCTTCGGCTCGTGCGGCCCAGGCGCCCAAGCTGGCTGAGGCCACGGTGCGCTTGCGCGCGGTGGTGCCAACGGGCGAGCGGCCCTTTGAGTACGCGGTGCGGGACGGGCTGCACGACAGCTGGCTGCTTACAGCGCGTGACGCGGCGTACCTGGGGCGCGACGCCGACGCGTGGGCGTGCGAGAACGGCGGCGTGGCCGTGCAGACGAACAGCGACCGCAGGATATCGCGGCGGCACTGCGAGATCTCGTTCTGCAGCGCCGGATGGCGCCTGCGCGACACCGGCGGCTCGGGTGCCGGGTCCAAGGCCGGCACGCTGTTGGTGCACGCCGACGGCCGTCCGGCGGAGTTTCTGCGCGGCGGCGACGGCGCCACGCTGAAACCCGGCGACCTTGTGAGCGTGGCGCCCGAATGGGAGCAGATGGGGCTCGACCGCCGTCAAGCCTACCGTTGGCGCGTGGGCGAGGAGGGGCACACGTTCCTGTTCGAGGTGAGCGCGTAGATTGCAGGTGGGCGGAGGGCACCGCGCGGGTGCCGTGCGCCCGAGAAGCGCGGAAGCACCCGCCTGCGCTATTCCGTGGCAGGTGGCTCAGGCCTGCGGGCGCCCCCGTTGCTTGTCGCCCCTCCTGCCGCCTCGTACCGTTCGGTACGCTGTTCTTCTCTGCCCGGGTTCTTTTCGGTCGCGCTGGTGCCGGCGTGACCGACGTCTTGGCTCTCGTCCTCATCTGCCTCCGCGTGCGTAACCTCGTACGCCTGCTCAAGCAGCGCCTCGATTCGCTCGAGGGCCAGGCGGTCATCGGGATTGAACGCGGTGCAGCCCTCGATGACGGCACGCAGCTCGTTGTCGCCGGGGTCGGCATATTCCTCGCGGCGGAGCGTAAGGCCGTTTCGCTTGATCTCCACAGCCGTCCGCGGGTTGGGCGAGGTGGGAGGGTAGGCGTCGGTGCGCACATAGTACAGCACCGCGCCGAGCGACCACACGTCGGCCGAGCCGTCGACGCGCCGCGCGAAGATCCGCGCGTTCTCCTCGTTCAGCTCAACCATCTCGGGCGCGGCGAAGACGCGGGTGCCCTCGCGCAGGTTGGTGGCGGGGCCAACGCGCTCCTTGCTTTGGCCGAAGTCAACCAGCGCGGCGCCGGCTACGGTTGAACCGCCGTCGGGGCGCTTCTCCAGGCGCAGCATGATATTGCGCCCCGAAAGATCGGCATGCACGATGCCGCACGTGCGCAGCTGGCGCAACGGTTCCATCAGCGCCAGGCCCACGCAGGTGGCGGCGCTCGCACACGGGGCCACGACGCCCTGCTCCATAAGCTCCTCGAGCGTGCGGTACCCTTCCAGCTCTTCCATCAAAAACGCCGGGTAGGCGCGCGCTGTGTCACCGAAGTCGACCACCAGCGTCCCGAAGGCGTAGGGCAGCGCAAACGGACCGGCGCCGCCGAGCTTCTCGTCTATGCGCACGAGCCGGCGGTACTCCTCGCCGTAGGCGTCCCACGCGTGGTTGGCGGCTGCCAGGTTCACCACGGGGTAGAAGCGATCCAGCTCGTCGCGGGTAAGCTCGACGGGGGAGGCGAAGGCGTACTTGAGGCGGAATGGCTCACTGTCGACCTCCACGCGCCGGGTGCGGCCGTAGGAGCCTTGCGGCTCGGGACCGGTTGGGTCGAGTTCCGTTGCCGTGTTGGGCTCGAACAGCGGGCTGCACGACTGGCTGGCGTAGAACCACCAGGTGCCGCGCTCGGTTTCGCGCTCTCCACCGCTCCCGCGCGCGTCAGCGGCTGCCGCGCCGCCGCGCGCCGGGGAGGTAAAGTGGTTGGCCGCGGCACCGGCGCCGTCTGCGTTTACTCCCATATAGGCATGCCAGCGTTCTATCAGCGGCGCAACAGCGGGCTGTACGCGCCGCTCAAACCAGGCGAGGGCGTGCGCAGCTGCCGCATCCGCTGCGTCGGCCATGCGGGCGACCCGTTCGCCTGCCGTCGCTACGAAGGCGTTCGCCGCGCTGTCCTCGTCGAAGAGAGCGCGCAGTGCGGGATGCGGCGGAGCCTCGTAGCTTACCGGCAAAGCATCGCGCTCGTTGCCGTCTGGGCGCGGGGAGCTCCCGGCAACCATGATCTCGGTTACGAGCAGACCGCCTAGGGAGAAGGCGATCGCAGTTGGGCTGAAGCTCAGAAACGGCAGCTCGTAGCTGGTGGTGGGGAGGATACCCAGGTACGCCAATGCGCCAGCGCCGCCGTAGGCAACGAGCAAGGAGCCCGTGCCCGCGGCAACCGTTGCCGCCGGCCGCGGGACGCTGTGCACGCACCGCGCAAGGCTTACGGCAAAGGCAAGAAGCGCGGCAGCCGCAAGCGCAGTGCCTGCCAGCCCGAACACCGCTGTGACGGAGGTGAGCGGGAAGATCAGGTCGGATGTGGTTATGCCGTTTGCGCCGTAGATGCCCTGGGCCTCGAGCAGCTTGGTTGCTGCCTCAAACGTGCCTGCGCCCAGCAGCGGCGCATCCTGCGTTATCAAACGCGTGAGATACCACGCGTAGCCGCTGCCGTAGCGGTCGTTCCACAGGGAGGAGTAGCGCCACGGAAAGGATCCGCTGAAGTAGACCAGCGCCGCGGCAACGGCCGCAGCGGTCACAGCGCCCACGCCGATCCATGCGCTTCTCGCCCATCTGCGCGCATGCAGGTACGCCACGCACCCCACCGCGTAGACGCAGGGGACGAGCTCGAACCCGCCCGTCAAGTCCAGGAGCACCGCGATCCAGGCGATGAGCGCCAACAGGGCAAACGGGCGGTGGCGCACGTTCGCGTGAAGCTCGATGGTGGCGGCAAGCGAGGCGCTGAGCGGCACGACCGCGAGCAGCCCGGTGTTGAGGTATACGCCGGCGACGGAGAGGAAGCGGTAGTAGGCGTAGATGGGCTCGCCGATGCTGAGGGGGTTTACGGCGAGCAGCGCCAAGAGGCTTCCCAAGACGCCCATGGCTTTGGCGTAGCCTGCCAAGCCCGCTTGCGGCCAGAGCCGCCGGGCAAGCAGGTTCAACGCGCAGAGGATGAGCACCACGAACAGCACCAGACAGGGCTCACCGCGCCCGCAGAGCGCGTTGAGGTAGAGAAACATGCCGGCGGGCACGCAGGCCACAGCGGCGAGCTCGGTGCCGTGCGGCATGTCGCGGTGCCAAGCGCCGGGCACAAGGATATGCCAAGCGATAAGCGCGCCACCGGAGACTGCGGCCAGCGCCCAGCAGAACAGGGCGCTGAACGGTGCGTTGACCGCACCTCCCAGCATGCCCAGCGCACCCAGCGTGAGCATAGCGCTCACGAGGCTTACCTTGCGTTTCGCGCATGCTGCCGCCACGCAGGCGATGAGGCCGCAGGCGAGGTAACCCGCAAGTGGAAGCTGGCAGGCGGCCTCGGGGCTCGCCAACCAGTTAAAGAAGTCTGTCAGCCAGGTGGATGCCCCTTCGAGCATGCGCTCTCCTCTCTTCACCGTGCCCTGTGCGGCGGCGCCGGCCGCTTGGATGTGTCTCTCGCCATGATAAATCCTCGTGCGGACACGTCTTGCGCAATGGCGGCCCGCGTGCGTCATAGTGCCACGGGGGACGGGTACCTGCCACGGGGGACGGGTACCGATGGCAGAGCATGCGGCGTCCGCCGTCTGCACCCGTCCCCCGCGGCAGGTCCTTAGGCGCCGAGCCCGCGGGCGGCCGCGCATTTCTCCTCGGCGTGCGCGGCGTCAAGCTTGGGCGGCGGCAACTGCTCAAAGAGGCCGAGCTCGAGGTAGCGCGCGATGGGTGCCAGCTCCGTGCGCACCACCGGATAGCCGGCGCGCGCCACATACGCCTTGCCGCGCTTGAGCGTGCCCGTCCACGAGGCATCGAGCACTCCGCCTGACCGCTGCTCCAGATCCCTGCCGACGCGGTCGGACGTGCACGAGAGGTACACCGCCACCTCGGCCTGCTCCACCAGCACGTCGGCCTCTTCCTTGGAGTAGCGCTCCTCCTCCAAGAACTGCGAGTAGCTTTGCATGAACAGGTGCACGTAGAAGCGGCGGCTGCGCCCGGCAGCCATGATGGCGGTGAGCCCGCAGCGCGGCAGGCGCGCCGCTTCGTCGATGAAGCACATAACCGGGCGGCTCTTGCGTTCCTCCAGGCCGCGCAGCTCGAACTCGTGCACATAGCGGCGGTAGACGCTGTCGATCAGCAGCGACACGTAGCCGTTGGCGGCAACCGAGTCGTCCGGCACGGTTACGTACAGCGCGCAGGGCTCGTCGGCAAGGAGGCTCTCCACCGGGTCAAAGGTGCTGCGTCCGGCCACGGCCAGCCCCACGGATCCCAGGTAAAAGGCGCACATGTTGTCCAGCACGTCCAAGATGCAGTTCCAGGTTTTGTTGATGTTGGAGAAGTGCAGGTTGAGTGCCTGCTCGAGCCGGTTGGCCACCGACTTGCGCGCTCGGTTGATAAACATGTGCTGCGTGTCTGCGCTGCCGAAGGCGATCTCGGCTATGGCGGCGAAGGTGGGCTGGTCGTCCGAGGTGTCGCAAAGGCCGATGAACAGCGCCTGGAAAAGGCGGCTGGCGGCTTTTTGCCAGTACGCGTTTGACTTGTCGTCAACGGAGCGCTCCAGCACGTCGGTGATCTCGGCGATAAGCTCGTCGCAGCGCTTCTTGTCGCCGCGGCGCCAAGCGCGCCACGCCGGGTCGAGCGGGTTGTAGGCGTCGGGCGTGCGCTCGGAGCGCAGGTCGATGCGCCGCACGCGGTAGCCGCAAGCTGCGGCCCAACCCGCGGTCTGCGCCCACAGCGTTTCCTTCACATCTACGACGAGCAGGTGCGGGCGCTCGCGCGACGCTATGGTCGCGCACAGGGACGGTACCGCCACCGCGGTGGTTTTGCCTGCGCCGCTGCGTCCGTACGTGATGGAGTGGCATCCCGGCGGCAAGCTGGCAACGGCGCGGGCCGGATCGCCGCCGACGATGAGGCCTGCGGGCGCGTGGCGCCTGAGCCGGCGCGCCGGGGTGACAACGGCGCCGATTTCCTGCGGGCCGAGGGCGACGCGTGCGGCTGCCGCACAGGGAAGCGGGGTGTAGCGGGTCACGGGGGCATCTCCTTTCTGGAGCGTTGGTTGGCTACGGTGCGCTGGGCGCAAAGCCTACGGGTACGGTTGCCGCGCGCCGGGGCGCGGCGAGGGGCTCTGCGCCTGGGGCATTCGGGCTGCGTGCGGCGTGGGTCTCGGCAAGATGCGCCACGGAGCGCATGCCGTCGGTGAGCGGCGGAGCGCCTGCGATGCCGACATGCGTGATGGGCACGAGGCCGGCAGCGGCGGCCAGGCGCGCCGTCTCGGCCGCCGTGACGTCGGGCGGGGTGCGCGCGGCAACGAGCACGGGGTACGGAAGATCCGCTGCAACCTGAGCTGCGGCGAGGAGAAAGGCCGCGAAGGCATCCTCGCCGGCATCGGCCAGATGCGTGAAGACGCCGACCGCCCCGTCGAAGCCGCGGGCGGCGAGTTGCTCCAACTCTTTGCGCAGCTGGTTTGGCGCTGTTTGGGGCCACAGCCACGGTGCGAGCGTTGCCTCCTCAAAACCCGCGGCTTCGATCAGCAGCTGCAGGTGCTCGAGCGTCTGCGCGGCGCCGCCCCCGTACAAAAGCGCGTAGCAGACGCCGCGTTCAAACGCCGCACACCGCTGCGGCACACCTGCCAGCGAGACGCTGATGCGCGGCCGGGCGCACGTGGGCGCAGCGTGCGCGTGCGCCGGTGCTTCCTTCGCGGCACGGACGGATGTTCTTGCGCTGGCCACGGGGGTTCCCTCCTTTCTGCGCTGCGGCGCCGGGCGAGAGGTGGGCGGTGCCGCGCTTCTCGCCCGGGGCCAGATCTAACGGGGGCAAAGGCCTTGGCGGCTCTTTACGCCCAGAGCGCCTTCATGAACTCGGGGTAGGCCCTGTCCATGATGCTGGCCATGTGCCAGGTCAGCTCGGTGCAGACCTTGGCGCACGATTCCTCGGTGATGACGGCGTCCGCGTCGCAGACCAGGTCGCCGTCGTTGTCGATGAAGAAGCGGATCCAGCGGAAGCGCTTGTTGCACGCGTTGCAGATGCGCATGACGACGTCGGCGCGCCCTTCGGGGATCTGGACGAAGCGCGTCGAGATCAGGTGCACGCCCTCGCCGTCTTCGTCGAAGATCACCAGCACGCGGAGGTGGGGGTAAGAGAAGTCGCCGCCGCCGAAGCACAGTGACGTTACCTGGTCGTCTTCGTGCTCGAACTTGAGGTCCTCCTCCGTAAGCGCGCGCTCGAACCGCTCCTGCTGCTCAGCTGCCGTTGCCATGGTTGCTCCTCTCGTTGGGCGTTTCCGCCGGCTGTCGGTGCCGCGCTCGGGCCCGAGTGCGTTTGTGGTGCGATGGGGCCCGCAGCGCTTGCGCTTGTTATACCGCGGGCAAATCGGGGGAGTTGCGCAAGGGGGCTGCAGGCGCCGAAGGCCGTTGCGGAGCTGTTGCAAAGCGGTGCGGGTCACTTACTATCAGCACCTGCCATGGGTGACGGGTACCAATGGCAGAAGGTATGGTGCCTTCCATCGGCGACCGTCCCCTATGGCGATCTGGCGTCGGTACCTTTCCTCATGCTGAGTCCGACTCAAGGAGGATTTTTATCCTGTTAAAATTCATTAAAATGCAAAATTAATGCCATTTCATGCAGAAAAATGTTTAACAGAGTGCTATTGTTACAAACCACTGCATGAACCGGCGCAGATGCGGTGCGTTGCGCACGCGGCGCGCGGCAACGCGCAGCTGTGGCGCGTGCGAGGCACGCGTGGCGCGGCGGCCGCACCTGCGCTTTCCGGCACATGCGGTGACGTGTCTGTTTCGTAAACATGCGCTGCCCGCCGCCGTGGCGGGCACAGGCGTAGGATAGGCGGCAGCACCTATATATAAGCGCGTGCGAGAAGCGCTTGCACGGCGCAGGGAAGGAGCGCGGAGATGGCGTACAAGGTAGGCATCGTAGGGGCGGCGGGTTACGCAGGCATCGAGGCTGCGCGTCTGGTGCTCCAGCATCCGGAGTTCGAGCTCGCGGTCGTCACGTCAAACGCTGACGAGGGCCAGCGCCTGGACGGCATGTACCCTGCCCTCACCGGTCAGACCGACCTCGCCTTCACCCGCCATGACAATCCGGAGCTGCTCGCCTGCGACCTCGCGTTTCTCGCCGTGCCGCACACCGCGGCGCTCGCCCAGGCGCCCAAGCTCCTGGCGGCGGGCGTGACCGTGATCGACCTCTCGGCCGACTACCGCCTCTCCGACCCGGCGGTGTACGAGCAGTGGTACGGCGCGCCGCACACATCGCCCGAGCTGCTTGCAGCCCGCGCCTTCGGCCTGCCGGAGCTCTTTGCGGACGACCTCGCCCAGGCTGCCGAGAAGCGCGCTGCCGGCGAGGCGGTGCTGGTTGCCTGCGCCGGCTGCTACCCAACGGCAACCTCGCTTGCCGCGGCTCCGGCCGTGCGCGCCGGCCTGGTGGCCCCGGACGCTACCATCGTGGTTGACGCCATCTCGGGCGTGACGGGCGCGGGCAAGGGCTGCACCGCGCGCACCCATTACTGCGGCGCGGACGAGAACCTCGAGGCTTACAACGTGGCGCGTCACCGCCACACGCCCGAGATCGCGCAGATCCTCGGCCGCCCGGGCCAGGTGCTCTTCACCCCGCATCTGGCGCCGCTCAAGCGCGGCCTGCTCTCTACGGTGTACCTGCCGCTTACGGCGGAGGCGGCTGCAACGCTTGCGGCCGAGGAGCTCGTGGACCGCTACCGCGCGTTCTACGCCGGCCGTCCGTTCGTGCAGGTGCTCGGCGCGGGCCAGCTGCCCAAGACCGCCTCGGTTGCCGGCAGCAACGTGGCGCAGGTGGGCTTGGCCGTCGACCGTACCACGGGCACGCTGGTGGCCGTGGGCGCCATCGACAACCTCTGCAAGGGCGCGGCGGGCCAGGCGGTGCAGTGCGCCAACATCGTGCTCGGCCTGCCCGAGACCTGCGGCCTGCCCACCGCGGGCCTGCCGGTGTAAGAGGGGCGGGGCGGTGCCCGGGCGTCCGGTTTGCGGCCAGTGGCGGCGCGGGGCCGCTGCGGCTGCCGCGGTCCGGCGCCCTGGCGTCAATCGTGTCCGCACGGCGTAGTATGATGCAGCCGAGCAAGAACCCATGGTATCCGCGCAGGTTGCGCGGCCAACCAAGATAGGAGCGGCTTATGAGCACAACGGATTCCAGCGCGCATACGCCCGAGCTGAGCGAGATGCCCGGCGTCGGTCTCGACGCGGTCCGAGGCTTTGCCGCAGGCGGTATCCACGCGGGCTTCCGCAAGAACCCCCAGCGCTTGGACATGGCGCTGGTCGTTGCCGAGGACGGTCCCTGCGCGGCGGCGGGCACCTTCACGCAGAACCGCTTCTGCGCGGCCCCCGTGCAGGTGAGCCGCAGCCATCTGGGCGCGGGGTCGTGCTTCGGCACGGCGCGCGCCGTGGTAGTGAACTCGGGCAACGCCAACGCCGCCACCGGCGCGCAGGGTCTCGCCGTGGCCGAGAAGAGCGCCCAGGTGGTGGCGCAGGCCGTGGGCTGCGCGTCCGAGCAGGTGCTGGTGGCCTCTACGGGCGTGATCGGCCAGCAGCTCGACCTTGCGCCGTTTGAGACGGGCGTCCCTGCGCTGGCGAGCGCGCTGGCGCAGGCCGCGGGCGATAAGCACCCGGCGACAAGCGCAAGCGCGGCAGGCGCGGAGGAGGGGGCAGGGGCGTCCGACAGCCCCGAGCCCGCCACCCCCGCGTGGACGGCCGAGGAGGCTGCCACCGGCGTTGTGGGCGGAGCGGCCGCCGCGCGCGCGATCATGACCACCGACACCCGCCCCAAGGAGTTTGCCGTAGCGTATGAGAGCGCGGACCCCGCCTATGCCGGCGCCACGTTCCACGTGGGCGGCATGTGCAAGGGCTCGGGCATGATCATGCCCAACATGGCCACCATGATCGCGGTTGTCGCCACGGACGCGCCGGTTGAGCCCGCCGCCCTGCACGAGGTGCTTCTCGCCTGCGTCAAGCGCAGCTTCAACAAGGTCACGGTTGACTCCGACACCTCCACCAACGACACCTGCATCGCGCTGGCCTCCGGCGTTGCTGCCCCGGACGCGCCGGCCATCCAGGCCGGTACGCCTGCCGCGGCCGAGCTCGAGGCGGCGGTGCTGCGCGTGTGCACCGCGCTTGCCCGGGCCATCGCGGCCGACGGCGAGGGGGCGAGCCGCCTGGTGACCGTGAACGTTACCGGCGCCGCCACTGAGGCCGACGCCGACCTCGCCGCCCGCACCGTGGCCAACTCGCCGCTGGTGAAGACGGCCATCTACGGGCACGACTGCAACTGGGGCCGCATCGCCGACGCACTGGGGCGCTCGGGCGCGGTCTTTAACCAGGAAGACGTGACGATCAAGATCATGGACCTGCTCGTATGCGAGCGCGGCCTCACCGTGCCCTTTGACGAGGACGAGGCCCTGCGCCGGTTCGAGCGGCCCGAGATCGTGATCGACGCGGACCTCGGCGCCGGCGAGGCCGCCACTACCATCTGGACCTGCGACCTTACGCACGAGTACGTCACCATCAACGGGGACTACCGCACGTAGTTGTCCGGGGCCTCGGCGGTCGTTCTCCGGCCTCGTGCCTCGCGCGCTTCTTTTCGCCGGCTGCGCCGAGTGAAAAGGCTTGCTCAGAAACTCGGCCAGAGAACGACCGTCGAGCCCCTTGCGGGCGGGGTGCACGGATGGGTACGGGCTCTTTTCGGGCGTTGTGTGCTTGGTGGTTGGTATGGGCTGACGCCAGCGAGGTCCTTTGGCAAGGCGGAAGAGCCCCTTTGCTGGAACAGGGCGTGCCCTTTGCGGGCGCGGCGAGTAAGTAGGAGGAACCGTGAAGTACGCGCACGATACGCGGCCGTTTGCGCAGCCGGCAAAGATGGCGGCGATGCTTGCCGAAACGCTGCCGTGGGTCAAGAACATCACCGGCAAGACCGTGGTTATCAAATACGGCGGCGCCGCCATGGAGAACGACGAGCTCAAGCAGGACGTTATGAGCGACATCGTGCTGCTCAAGCTCTTTGGCATGAACCCCATCATCGTGCACGGCGGCGGCAAGGCCATCAACCGGCAGATGGACGCGCTGCGCATGGACGTGCGCTTCTCAAACGGCCGGCGCGTCACCACGCCCGAGGCCATGGAAGTGGTGCGGCAGGTGCTGGTGGGCGAGGTCAACCAGGACTTGGTGACCGCGGTGAACCATCACGGCAACCTGGCCGTGGGCGTGTCGGGGTCGGACGCCGGCACGCTTATCGCCCGGCAGCTTGACCCCGAACTCGGTCGCGTGGGCGAGATCACCAAAGTCAACACCGGGTACCTGGAGGACCTTATCGCCCGCGACTACATCCCCGTGGTGGCCACGGTGGCGCTGGGCGAGGACGGCGGCTACTACAACGTCAACGCCGACACGGCGGCGGGCTACATCGCCGAGGCCGTGGGCGCGCACAAGATCATCTTCCTGACCGACGTTGACGGTCTGTACGAGGACTTCTCGGACAAGGGGTCGCTGATCTCCAACCTCATGCTCGAGGAGGCCAAGCAGATGGTGGCCGACGGCGCGCTGGCCAGCGGCATGATTCCCAAGATCGACTCGTGCATTCGCGCGCTGGAGGGCGGCGTGCTGCGCGCGCACATCATCAACGGAACCACGCCGCATTCGCTGCTGATCGAGCTGCTGACCGACGAGGGCTGCGGCACCGTGGTGCACTCCACGCCCGAGGCCTACGAGTTCGACACGCATCCGCTGGGCACCAAGCTGGCGGAGCGCCTCATGGTGAACCTGACCGGCGACGAGATCCGTTAGCGCCCTGCGCGTCTGAGCCCTGTGGGGCGGAAGGAGTACGGTATGAGCTTCGAGATCGAGAAGAACCTCGACCAAACGTATGTGATGCCCACGTTCGGGCGGTCGGACGTGGAGTTCGTGAGCGGCAGCGGCATGACGCTGACGGGCTCCGACGGCCGCACGTACCTGGACTTTCTCGCCGGTATCGGCGTGTGCTGCCTGGGGCATGCGCACCCGGCTGTCACCGCGGCGCTTGAGCGCCAGGTGGGGCGGCTGCTGCACGTTTCCAACTACTTCTACATCGAGCACCGCGGCGAGACAGCGGCGCTGATCTCCAAGCTGGCCAACGACGACATGGCGGCCGCCGCGGTCCTGGCCGACGCGCTTGCCGCCGTGTCCGCGCTGGGCAGCGACGCTGCGCCCGAGGTGCGCGCGGCGGCCGAGCAGGCTGTGGCCGAGGCGGCCGCGCCCGGCAGTGGCGAGCAGGTGTGGGAGACCTTCTTTGCCAACAGCGGCGCCGAGGCCAACGAGGGCGCCATGAAGCTGGCGCGTCTGTGGTCCAAGCGCCACGGAAACGGCGGCAACACCATCGTGGCCCTGCGCGGCAGCTTCCACGGTCGCACGCTGGAGACGGTGGCGGCCACCATGCAGAATTGGCTGCAGGATGAGTTCCGTCCGCTGCCGGGCGGATTTGTGGCCTGCACGCCCAACGACTGCGACGAGCTGCGCGCGCTGTTTGCGGCGCACCCCGGCGAGATCTGCGCGGTTATGTACGAGCCCATCCAGGGCGAGTCCGGCGTGCATCCGCTCACGCCGGAGTTCATGGCGTGCATGGAGGAGCTGGCGCACGCCAACCAGGCGCTGCTGCTGGCCGACGAGGTGCAGACCGGCGTGTTCCGCAGTGGCAAGCCGTTCGCGTTCCAAACCTACGGCGTGGTGCCGGACATCATGAGCCTGGCCAAGGGCATCGCCGGCGGCGTGCCGGCCGGCGCGGTGGTTGCCAAGAAGGAGGTCGCCGACACCTTCCGTCCCGGCGACCACGGTTCCACCTTTGGCGGCAGCTGCCTGGCGGTGGCGGCGGCCGAGGCTGCGCTGGTTGAGCTGACGCGCGGGCGTTACGACGAGCGTGCGGCCGAGGTGGGCGCCTACATGCGCGAGCGCCTGGCCGAGCTGCCCCACGTGACCGAGGTGCGCGGGGCGGGTCTCATGCTCGGCGCCGAGCTGGACGCGGCGGCGGGCGACGCCCACGACGTGGTGGCCCGCGCGCTTGAGGGCGGCGCGGTTATCAACGCCACCGGTGCGACCACGCTGCGCTTCTTGCCGCCGCTCGTGTGCGAGAAGAGCGACGTTGACGCGCTGATGGGCGTGCTGGAGAAGGCGCTTGGAGCGTAGGCGCGCCGGGCGCGGAGCGACACGGCGGACTGGGCGCGGCGCGGTGGACTGCTGGCGGCGGCTGGGTGCGCCGGGCGCTTGCCGGCTTGCGGCGCCCGCTGGTTCCGGTGCGGTGTTGCGTGTAGCGGCCAGCGGGCTGGGCGGTGCAGGGTTGCTGTTCTCGCCCAAGCTTTGCATCTGGCGAGTAAGCCTGACAGGCTGTCTACCTGCGGAAACGTAACGAAACCGCAGGTAGATAGCCCGTTTTCTCTGCACGTTTTTCTCGGCGGACACAGAGGAGCCCTGCGTCTCCGCCCCGTTCTCGCCCGCTCTTCTCGGCAGGCGTAAGGGGCGCGACTCGCGCGCGTCTACGTAACGCTGCTGTCGCGCGGCAGGGCGAGAAACTCTATGAGGTCTCGATCGGCCTGGTAGCGGTAGACGATGACGGATGGGGGAAGGGGGAGCTTGCGCAGCCCTGCGCCGAGCTGCTGGGTGAGCGAGGGCCTCACGTCGGGCGAACTCATTTCGGGGAAACGCTCTATGGCGGCGAGGCGCTTGTCAAGCTCGTTGAGCAGGCGTTGGGAGTCAATCTCGGCAACGTCGTTGATGAACCGGTCGGCGTAGCGTATGTCACGCATGGTCCGCGCGACTCTTCGCTGCCTGAGCGAACATTTCCGCGCGCGAGGTCACGTAGCGGCCTTCCTCGATGTCGCGCACGCCCTGTCCCACATGGTCGACCAAGTAGGCTTCGTACAGCGCTTCTTGCCGTGTTTGCTCAAGCAGGTCGGCAAACACGCTCTCACTCATGAACACGTACGCGCCGCGCCCGTTCTCCGTGATGCGCACAGGGCCTTCTTGGGCGCGTGCTTTTACCTCTTTGGGTTCTTTGGTGAGCGCAGTGACCGGGAAAATGGGCGTCATGGTAAGGGGTAGCATCGGCGCCTCCTTATCTGCCTAACATCTTATTATCATCATAGTATTGTCTGATATTGTTGCAACAAGGATGAGCGCGCGAGATGGGCGCCGGGCACGGCCATTTTCGATGTGACGGTGTTTCACGTGCCTGGCTTCACCTCATTCCTCGTCAGATATTTTCACGAAAGAAAACAAAAAACGAAAATGGATAAAATAACGAAAACCACGAAAACACAATAGGGATCGGCTAGGCAGGGCCTAATGCGCAGCGCTGCGGGGTTAAGCACGGCGCGTTGTTGGCTCGCTATGGCATTGAGGCGTAAGGGTGCGTCTTAGGGCCGTTGTTCCCGCCCGTTCTTCTCGGTAGGGGCAAGGGGATGTGGGCTTTCCCTGTTATGATGGGGCGGACGGGGTCGATGATGGGGGAGGGCGCATGGCGCGGGCGAGAACAACGGAGTTTGGGCGGACGCTCATCATTGCGAACCCGCAGGCGCAGGCGGGAAACGGCGCGGCCGCGGCTGAGCGTCTGCAGCGTTTTCTCTCGCTGTACCTGCACAGCGCGAGCGAGAAGTCAGCTATGTCGCGCGTCGATGGCCCCGCGGCTCAAGCTTCGTGCCCCGGTGCGGGGTCCCCGGTCGCCGCGCATCCCGGCGCCGAGCTCTCTGACGCTGCGCATCTCAGCGCCGGGCAGCCTGACGTGGCGCCCCCTGCGGCTTCGCGTCCGCACTGCGACCCCTCGTTTACCCTCACGTTTACCGAGCGTCCCGGGCATGCCGTGGAGCTGGCTGCAGAGGCGCGCGGTTTTGACACCGTGTGCGCGCTGGGCGGTGACGGCGTGATTCACGAGGTGGTGAACGGCCTTATGCGCATTCCGCGCGCCGAGCGTCCGGCCCTTGCGCTGGTGCCCATCGGGTCGGGCAACGATTACGCGCGCACGCTGGGCTACGCCAACTGGGAGGGGCGCGACTTCTCGTTTCTGCTTGCGCTGGAGCGCGCGGAGGTGGACGTGGGGCGTGTCACGCACGAGGGCGGGGTCGCGTACTTTGCCGAGACGTGCGCGTTTGGCCTCGACGCCGCCATTGGTCTGGGAGTGGAGGAGCTCAAGCCTGCCGTGCCCGTTACGGGTGCGGCACTCTATGCGGCTAGCGGGCTCAAGGCGTTTGGACGCGATTATCGCATGTATCCGGCTACGGTTGCCTTTGACGACGAGCCGGCGCAGCGGTTGCTGCCGCTAATGTTCGCTATGCAGATCGGGCCCACGTACGGCTCGGGTTTCCGGGTGTGCCCGGACGCGGATCCCGCCGACGGGCTGCTGGACGTGTGCTATGCCGAAGGGCCGTTTCCGCGGGCGGCGGCGTTAGCGGTGTTTCTCGCGGTGAAAGGCGGGCACCACACGGGCATCAAGCGCATGCGCCTGCGGCGCGCGCGTCGCGTTGCCCTGGCGTTGGAGGGCGCGTACCCCGTGCAGGTGGATGGCGAGCGGCTGAGCGCCCGGTCGATGGTGGTCGAGGTGCTTCCGCGCGAGCTCACGGTGCTGCGCCCGCGGCGGTAGCGGTAAGGTGCAAGGGACGACGTGTACCGCCCCCAGTGTTCCACTGTGTCTTTCGGAGGGGTTGCCGCCCTTTACCGGTTATTGTCGCGACCAACTGCTGAGGCAAGCGAGTGCGCTGTATGCGATAACAACATGCAAGTTTCGGCTGGTTGCGGCTATCGCAACAAAGGCTCCAGTTGCCCGCGAGAATGACGTGTAAGCTCTGAGCCTCGCTTTGTTTGGTCGCCCGGACAACATCCAAGCTTCGGTTGTTCGCGATTATCGCAGCTAGACCTCCGGTTGAACGCCTTTACCGCATGTAATATACATTTAGCCGCTCCAACCGCACGTAACTTCCGGGATTTCGAGAATTTCGCGTCATCAGGACTCCTAACTGTTCCAAGTATGTCGGAAACGCGACCAACCGGGGCCCTGGCGGGCAGAGTGGTGACCAACCGAGCCGGGTGCCATCCCTTATCTGACGCTTCTGCGACCAACCATAAGCGTGTCTCGATTCTGCTTGCTCTTATCGCTCTAGCTTGCACTTCTTGCTCCCAACTGAGTACGGCGGCGCTTCGGCACATCAATGCTGCGCATCCTTTGTTTGCCCGAAGGATCGCCCGCAAAAAGTGCGGCATCCGCGGCGCAATGAACTCTGGCACCGTTTATCTTGCCCTCGCGCCTGCTCCGCCTCCGCTCGTTGCACAGAGCCCATGTTTCTGTCCACCGTGCCGTCTACCAGCTTGCTTGCGCCCTATGCGTGCAGATAGGTTACGCCGCGCCCTGAATCCGTCTGCACCGCAAATCTGTTTCTCACAAAAGCTGGCAATTTGACGAGAAAACGTTTTCGATTCATTTCTCGTTTCAAAATGACAAGAAAACCAAGCTTTCGATTCACGCGTGATGAAACGATGGCGTGAGGAAGGGGCGCGGCAGCCATCGGGGACGTGGCTATTTTGGGTAGGTACACGTGGTGCAAGCGGACTGCTGAGGACAGGTGCCGCAGTTCTTTGCGATGCCTATGGCGCACCCTATCGGCGCAGGGGTCTTCGGCTGGCCGCAGAGGCGTTGGGTAGGGGACGTCGGCCGGCTCGGTTGGTCGCCGCCTTGTCCGCTAGGACTTCGGTTGGCTGCGAGAACGCCACGCGGGCCTCAGTTGGTCGCGGCGATCGCGGCTAAAGCTCCGGTTGAACGTCCTTGTCGCAGATAGTTTTCAGTTAGACTCTCCTGCCGCATGCAACTTCCGGATTTTCGGGATTTAGCTGTCGTCTGAGAGGTTAACTCTTCAGGCGATGACGAAACTGCGGCTAACTAAGGCCTTGCCGAACGTTTCCGCGGCCAACCGCAGTCCCTGCGCGCGTTCTCGCGGTTAACCCGACCCGCCGTGTCGCTTCTCTTCACAGCGCTACCGCCTCATCGAGTACGGCGCGCTTGAACGGGCCGTCGCTGAGCTCGGACAGCTCGAAGATGTCGACGTCTTTGCCCGTTGACTCGCGTACATGCTCGCCGAGGGCGTAGATGGAGAGGGGCTTGAAGTGCGGGCCGCCGTCGATAAGCAGGTCGATGTCGGATGAGCTGGTTGCCTCGCCACGCGTACGAGCCGAACACAAAAGCGCCTTGCAGGCCGTACCGCTCAAGAAGCGGCGTAACGATCGAGCTCAGCTCATCGCGTGTGAGAATGCCGCCCATGCTCCTCCTTCGTGACGCTTGTGGCCATGATACCCCAGGGCGAGCGGTTGGGTTTGAGTGTTTGCGCCTCATTTTTCGTTTCAAAATGACGAGAAAAACGAGTTTTCGATTCACACGTGATGAAACGATGGCGTGCGAACGGGGATGCGCGGCAGCCATTAGGGGCGGGTGCGAACGCTGCGGGTGAGACACTGGGGCAGGCGCTCGTGTTCTATGGCCGTAGGGATCTTGCGTTGTTTGCCGAAGTGCTCTGTAAGGGAAGGTCGTCTGCACGGTTGGCTGCGGCCTTGTCCGCTAAGGCCTTGGTTGGTCGCGTTTCCGACATTGCCGGAGCGGTTGGTCGCTTCGGCGGTGCCTAACTCCCGGAAATCCAGGAGTTGCATGCGGTCTGCGCGACCAAATGCAAGCTACCTGCGATAAGGGCGTCCAACCGAAGGCTTAGCTGCGGCCTTCGCGACCAACCGGCGCTTGCATGTCGTTCTCGCGGACGGCCGCATCTTCGTCTTGCGAATTTGGTTGCTGCTTGGGGTGGTACGAATTTCGGTAGGAATAATTCTGCTCGGAGCGTAGTAAGCCGCTGCGGGGGTCGTTTCGAATTCACTTCGATACCCGCACCTACTTGGGAGACGTTGCTTGTTGTGTAGCATTCTTAAGGGTTGCCAAGGGCTCAATTAGCTGCGAGCTAATGAAATCCATCTCCTAAATGCCGATACTGGGTGCAACGTACCTACAAAACGTCGAGAGGATATGTATGGGTTACTCAGAGCAAAAGCCGCTTTCGGTAGCTGCGATCGTCGGCACGGTGCTCGGCGCGATCGCGGTGCTTACGTCGTTCATGCCGATCATCAACAACGGTTCGTTTATCTTGGCGCTCGTTGGCGTGGTTGTGGCGGTCGTCGGGCTGGTAGGCGTGCTGCGCGGTAAGAAGCGCAACAAGCCGCTGGCGTTTATCGCGCTGGCCCTTAACGTTGTCGCCATCGTGATGGTGCTTGCCACGCAGAGCATGTATTCCGCTGCGATCGACGATGCGACGAGCGGCCCGGCGGTGACCTCAACCAGCGAATCCGACCATGCCGACCAAGCTTCTGATGATCAGGCTGCCGACCAAGCGAGCGATGCGAACGCTACCAACCTTTCTGTGGGTACGGCCGCCACGCTGGACAACGGTCTTACCGTTTCGGTTGATTCGGTGGCGACCGGCTTGACCAACTTTGACGGCACGGCTGTCACGTGCGTGCATGTGACGTATACCAATGGCGGCAGCGAGTCGGTGAGCTTTAACGAGTACGATTGGAAGGGCGAGGATGTCAGCGGCGCGCGCCGGGACAACACGTACTACGGAACGTCGGACGGAAGCGAGACGGGCGCGCTTGGCTATGGCGATCTTGCAGCAGGCGGCTCGGTTAGCGGCAACGTGTATTTTGAGGGCGATATTGCCGGTGTTCTGTATTTTGGTAACGCGCTGAGCGACGATCCGGCGGCAACTTGGGTTTTGGCCTAGCTAGCGCTTACGGAAACGGTGCCCGATGCGCTCGCGGTGTTTCATGGCGGGCGCTTCGCATCACGAAAGGAACCGCGATGAGCAACGCGCTCAACGACAACAACGCCCCCGCCAGCCAGGAGCGCCTTACCGAAGAGCTGCTGGACGAGCTGCTCGCCGCGCCGAGCCCGGAGGCGTTTCTCGACGAGGCCGACCTGCCGGATCACGCGCGCACGCTTTCGGCCTACCTCAACCAGCTGCTGGAGGAAAAGGGCCTGGCCCGCGTGCATGTGGTGCGCGAGGCCAACCTCAACGAAACCTTCGGCTACCAGATTTTCACCGGTCAGCGCCACGCCAGCCGCAACAAGGTGCTGCAGCTGGCTTTCGCGCTGGGCTGCACGTTGCGCGAGACCAACCGCCTCTTGCAAGCCGCCGGCGCCAACCAGCTGTACTGCAAGGACCGGCGCGACGCCATCATCATCTTTTGCATCGACAAGGGCAGCTCGCTGCGCAGCGTGAACGAGGAGCTTTACCGCTTGGGTGAAGACACCATTTGCTAGCGCGTCGCTTGCCCGGGGGCTCGCCGCAGCTGCACCGCAAGGCGGGCGCAGCGCCCCGGGGCCCGCGTTAAGCCGCGGCGCATCTGCTACGATAGGCACCATGAGCATACGGGCCGACAACCAATCGCAGGACGAGTCAGCCGCTTCGCCGCACGTGCGCGGGGCGGTTGACTTTTCTGCGTCGAACGCAGGCGGGGTGCCCGTTGGTTCGGCGGGCGAGAAGGGCGCGGCGGCGGAGAAGGACGGCCGCGCGGCGAGCGGTAGTCCTGCAACGGCGGCCGCCGCTGGAGAGGCGGCCCTCGCGGCGGCTCGGTTGGAGCATGCTGCCCCCGCGGCGCGGATCGTCCCGCCGGCACAGGCTGCCTCCGCGGTGCAAGGCGCCGCATCTGAGAAGGCAGCCTCCGCCGAGCTTTCCTCCGAGCTGGACGGCTTTCTGGCAGCGCTTCGACGCGACGAGAACCTGCACGTGGTCAAGCTTCTCAAGGCTTCGCCGCACGAGACCACCGAGCTCGTGCGCTACACCGGCGCCAACGGAGCGGCATTGGGCACGTTGGTGCGCAAGCGCTTTGTGGCGGCGTCGGGTTTGGGGTCGGCGTACGGCGTGCTGCTGCGGGCCCAGCAGGAGGGTCGGCGTTTTCAGCACGTGCCGCGCGTGGAGGTTGCGCGCCGCGAGGGCGACGCCTTTGTGGTGCTGATGGAGTACGTGCGCGGTGTTACCCTAGCTGAGCTGGTGCGTTGCTGCGATAGCGGTTCGGACGAGAAGGGCGTCGGCGCGTCGGCAGCCGGCGCCGGCAGCGCGGGTGTGGGCGTCAGCAAACACGAGGCCGGCACGGCGCACGGCTCCGATGCGGGCGAGGCTGCCGCGCTGGCGCAGGCGCTTCTCGCCCAAGGCGGCGGCGCGCGGCTTTCTGCAGACGATACCGCACCGCCGCGCCTGGCCCTTACGCTCCGCGTGTTCCAGCAGCTCTGCGACGCGGTGTCGGAGCTGCACGAGGGTCTGCCGACGCCGTTGATCCATCGCGACATCAAGCCCGAGAACGTGGTGGTGACGCCTGCCGGCGTGCCGGTGCTTATCGACTTCGGCATCGCGCGGTCGTACAGAAGCGGCGCATCCACGGACACGGTGCATTTTGGCACAGCCGACTACGCGCCGCCCGAGCAGTACGGGTTTGGCCAGACCGACATCCGCTCCGACGTGTATGCGCTGGGGCTGGTGCTGTGGTTCTGTCTGACCGGCCGGGTGCCGGCGCCGTCCGACCGCGAGCTGGCCTACACGGACCCGGCGGTGCCCGAGCCCCTGCGACAGGTGATCGTGCGCGCGGCGGCGTTTGACCCGGCGAACCGGTACCCTTCGGCCCGTGCGCTGGCTGCGGCGTTTGGGGAGGCGTGTCACGCGTTGGCGGCAGGTGGGCCGGACGCTGCGGACGCTTTTGCGCAGGGGCGTGCCCCCGGCGCTCGGCCGCGTGGTTCTCGCGGTGTTGATGAGGCGGGGGCGTCATCGCGGCGGGGAGCGGACGCGCCGGCCGGGGCGTCGGGTGCCGGGATGGCGCCGGAGGTCGTCACAGAACCAAAACCTGTGGCGGAACCGCGCCGCACACCCTCTGTGCCGGGTCCACGCGCTGCCGCGTCTGGGCGAGAAACCCTGCGTTCGCCTGGCGCGCTGCAGCGGTTGCGGGCAACGGCGGCTGAGCGCGGCAACGAGCTTCTCGCCCGGGTGCCCACGTGGGTCGGCCGCGTGTGGAACGTGCTGCTCGTCCTGTTTTACCTGCTGTTTGTGGCCGGTTGCGTGCAGGCGGTCGTGCATCCCAACGAGCAAGACGCAGGCTATCCCGTGTGGTTCCTCGTCATGGAGTACCTTGCGTACCTGGCGGTGCTGTTCACGATGCTGTTTGTGGCCTTGCTCGACAAGCGGCGCTTGCGTCAAAGGTTTCCGCAGCTACCGTGGCCTGCCAGCAGCCTGAAGCTCCTTGGGCAGGCTGCGTTGTTCCTCGTGGCGGGGATCGCTGCCGTCACGGTGGTGATGAACGTGGTGGTTCTGCCGCTGACCTGGTAGCGTGCGGCGCAGCATGCGTTGACGATGCACCAAATTAGGCCGTGCCTAGATTGGCGCACGCGTCGCTTTTCCGGATCCGCCAGCCGCAGATGCGCCAAATTAAGCACAGCCTAATTTGGCGCATGCCGCCCTTCGTCGCTCGGGCTGCTTGAGTTCGATCGAGGGCACCAGCGTTTCGTTGAGGAAGTCGTCCACCGCGAAGATGCTGTCCGCGTCGCTGCCGTGCGCGTCAACGTCGGCTTTCACAGCGGCGTAGGTCTGCGTGCCGCCGCTTTGCAGGTCCACCAGCGTTTGCGCCATCTCGGCGGTGTAGCCCTTCTCGGCCGCCGTGCCGTTTTTCTCGGCCTCGGCAACCAGGTAACCCCACCGCGGCGCCCACACCACGAGCATGTCGCCGTTGGCCAGCGGCGTCTGGTAGATCAGGCTGTTGCCGACGTCGCCCGCGCTGGATTCCGACGCCGGCCGCACGAACACGGTGCACAGGCGGTTGGGCGAGCCGGTGGGGTACACGATGGCCGTGGTGCCGTCCTGCCGCACGGTGACCTTGCCGCGCCAGTATTCCGGCAGCTCAAACTCGTAGAGGTCGCAGCTTACCAGGTACTGGGCGCGCTCGGCGGCTGCCTGCGCCTCTTGGTCGGCGCGCTGCTGGGCCACGGCGGCGTCGCGCTTGGACTCGGCAAGCGCCGCCAGCTCGAGCGTCGCCTCGGTGGTGTCCGCGCCGTCGCTCGCGGCGTACTGCTTGGCCGCGCTGATCTGCTCGTCCGTTACGTCGGCCGCCGGTATCTCGCCAAACGTCAGGGTACCCGCGCTGGTGAGGTCGGGCTGATCGCGCGTCACCTCGACGCTGAGCACGTCGCCGGGCACCTGGAACAGCGTGCCGTCGGACCCGATGGGCGACGCCGGGATCGAGAGGCTGTAGCTGCCCTGCACCAGCTCGAGACCCGTGCCGTCCCAGTTCATGTAGCGCGTTTCGTCCACCGCGTTGCCGTCCAGGTCGGCGCCGCGCACGCTCACGGGGATGCGCGAGCCCTGCGTTACGCCGTCTAGCTGCGGCATCGCAACGGAAAGCGTTGTCGAAACAGGCTCGTGCGCCTCGTCCCAGGCGGCTTGCGACTGCTGGTTGCTCACTACGCTCCAGGCGGTGTATGCGGCAAAGCCGGCCAGCGCGAGCACCAAAACCAGCGCCAGCGCGGTGGCTATGGTGCGGTTGCGCTTCTCGTCGCTTTGCTGGCGCAGCAGCGTTTCGCGGCGCTGTGTTTCGGTGGCGTACGCGGTGGCCCGGCTCTGCTCGAGCACGCGGCGCACCTCGTCGGTGTCCACGCTGATGACGCGGCCGGGCGCCACGGGGACCGGCGCGGTGACGCCGGGGGTGGCGTTGCCTGCGTCTGCATCGGAGACGTCGGTGTCGCCGGAGGCCGTGTCGCCTTCTTCGGGCTCGTCATCTTCGACGCCGGCGGCCACCTTTACCTGGTGGAGAAGTGCGTCGACGGCGGTTTCGTCAATGGCGTCGTCGGCGGGGTCGGGATCGGTGTCGGTGTCGGCAGGGGCGGAACCCTGCGCGGCGTCGGTCGCCGCGTTGTTGTCGGCGGCCTCGGTGTCCTGCGCGGCGTCGGCGGTGCCTGGCAAGGAGTCCTGCGCAGGTTGTGCGCCGTCGGGCTGGGTGTCCTGCGCGGCGTCGGAGATGTCGGGTGGCGCGTCGTTGCCGTCGGCGGGGTCTGGCGAGGAGTCCTGCGCGGGTTGCACGCCGTCGGGAGCGGTGTCCTTTTGGGTGGCGCGTTCTTCGGCCGCGCTCGGTGCGAGGTCGGCGCGTGCGGGCTCGTCCGGCGTTGTAGGGAAGGTGGTGCGAGGCTCTGGTTCGTTCATGCGGCGGTTCCTCCGCTCGTGCAACATAGACAGCTGCATTTTACCAGCATCGCCGGCCGCGCCGCCGATCCAAGCGCTTATCGTTTGCTTAACGACCCCGGCGGGACCTCGGCGCGTGGCACTGTGGAGCGCGGAGGGTTATCTCTTGCGTCCGACCGTGCTGTCCGACCGCGTCATTAACCGCTGTTTTGTTGCGAAGGCGTTTGCTGCTTCGTCGCGGAGGCGTTCAGTTGGTCGCGATCCTGTCACGCTCAGCGTGGTTGGTCGCGAGAACAGCACGTAACGCACTCCATTTCGAGAATTACCTGCGCTTTGAGCTCCTAGCCTGCGGTTACACGTCGGAACAACGTGTAACCGCAGGCTTGGATGACAAAGCGGCGACCAACGGGCCTCGATGCAGAAACAGCGGGCAACCGCGCGCTTGGATGTCGGGACGGCGGCCAAGCGAGCGCCCACGGTTTCGGATCGGCGCACGCGATCAAAGCGGGGAACGGCTGGCAGCGTGGCCCGCGCAGCGTAAGCCCGTAGGGGATGGGGCAAGCCAAGCCGCCCACTATCTGACAAAACGTTTTACCTTGGTTCTCGACGTTGCATTTGGGGTCCTCGGAATCGCGTTCAGGGTACCTGCGCAAAAATGGATGTTGTTTTGCGGCCCCCAGCAAAGTATACGGGCAAACGGCCAGACCTCTGAGCTGCGGTTTTACGCCGACAGAGGCCCGCTGTACTCGGCGCACCCCGCTCAAACAACATCCATTTTGCCCGTAGGGCGCACAGCCGGCGCGTACAATGGGGCCGCACCCCCGCAAAGGAGGCCTTTCATGCTTATCTCCCAGCGCATTGAGAAGCTTGCGTGCGCGCGCGATGACTCCCGCCGTACTATCGGCACATTCCTGATAGAGCAGGCCGTCCGGTTCGAAGGTCTCACCATGGCTGACATCGCACGCGAGGCGTTCACCTCCAAGGCCACGCTCGTGCGCTTTGCCAAGCAGCTGGGCTACGAGGGCTGGACGGAGTTCGCGCGCGCTTACGCCCGCGAGATCGACCGCCCGCGCCGGCCCCGCCCCCAAAACCGCTGCCTCGCTCCCGCGCCCCCGATGCAGGGGGTATAGTAAAAGAGTTGTGCCCGAACCGTGTCATGCGGCACGTAGCGAGAGGGGTTCTATGTACCAAATCCTCCATAAGGAGCAGTATTCGGAAAAGGTCTTCAAGTTCCGAATCCATGCCCCGCAGATGGCCAAGAAAGCGCAGGCAGGCCAGTTCCTCATGGTGCGCGCGGACGAAACCGGCGAGCGCGTGCCCTTTACCTTCGCCGACTGGAACCGCGAAGAGGGTTGGATCGAGTTCATCTTCATGGTAATCGGCAAGACCACCACGCTGCTCTCCCAGCTGAACGAGGGCGACTACCTCAAGGACGTCACCGGCCCGCTGGGCCAGCCCACCGAGATGGGCCCCGGCCGCTGGGTCGTCATCGGCGGCGGCGTGGGCCTGGCCATCGCCTACCCGGTGGCGCGCGAGCTGTGCCGCCGCGGCGCCGAGGTCTCGGTCATCATGGGCGCCCGCACCGCCGACCTGCTCATCCTCACCGAGCAGTTCCGCGAGCTGCCGCTCAAGGGTCTCTACATCACCACCGACGACGGCTCCGAGGGCGAGAAGGGCGTGGTGACCCTGCCGCTCGAGCGCCTGTGCGCCGCCGGCGAGATCGACCGCGCCTTTGCCGTGGGCCCCGTGCCCATGATGAAGTTCTCGGCCCTCACCTGCGAGAAGCACAACGTGCCGATCACCGCCAGCCTGAACCCCATCATGGTGGACGGCACCGGCATGTGCGGCTGCTGCCGCGTCGAGGTAGGCGGCCAGACCAAGTTCGCTTGCGTTGACGGGCCGGACTTCGACGCCACCCAGGTCGACTGGAACGACCTCGCCGCCCGCCAGGCCACGTACCGCACGCAGGAGGCCGAGGCCATGGCGCACCTGCACGAAGAGGAGGACTGCCCATGCCACAGGAAGTAACCGGTTCCGCGGCCGCTGCGAGCGCCGCGCCCAAGTACCGCCCCAACATCGGCGCGCCGCGCACGCCGGCCAACGAGGAGCCCGCCGCCGAGCGCGCGCGTGACTTCCGCCCCGTCGACACCGGCTACACCGTCGCCGACGCCGTTGCCGAGGCCAACCGCTGCCTGGACTGCAAGAAGCCCCTGTGCATGGAGGGCTGCCCGGTGGGCGTGCACATCCCGCAGTTCCTGGAGCAGATCCGCGCCGAGGACTGGGCCGGCGCGCTCGAGACCGTGAAGGGCGACAACCTCCTGCCCTCCGTGTGCGGCCGCGTGTGCCCGCAGGAGAGTCAGTGCGAGGGCAAGTGCGTGCTCGGCCGCAAGGGCGAGCCGGTGGCCATCGGCCAGCTGGAGCGCTTCGTGGGCGACATGGCGCCCGAGGTGGGCAAGGCCCCGGTGTGCAAGCCCAAGAACGGCAAGAAGGTCGCGGTTATCGGTTCGGGCCCCAGCGGTATCGCCTGCGCCGGCGAGCTGGCGCGCGAGGGCTTCGACGTCACCGTGTACGAGGCGTTCTTCACCGGCGGCGGCGTGCTGACCTACGGCATCCCGGAGTTCCGCCTGCCCAAGACCATCGTCAAGCGCGAGATCGAGGGCCTGGAGCAGCTCGGCGTGCACTTTGAGTACAACGCCGTGGCCGGCCGCCTGTACTCGGCCGACGAGTTCTTCGACGAGCTGGGCTACGACGCCCTGTACCTGGCGGTGGGCGCGGGCCTGCCGCGGTTTCTCAACGTGCCGGGCGAGAACCTCCCCGGCGTGTACACCGCCAACGAGTACCTTACGCGCTCTAACCTCATGCACGCCTACGAGTTCCCCGCCTATGACACGCCGGTGCGCCACGGCAAGAACGTGGTGGTCTTCGGCGGCGGCAACGTTGCCATGGACGCCGCGCGCACCGCGCTGCGCCTGGGGGCCGAGAAGGTCACCTTGGCGTACCGCCGCACCGAGGCCGAGATGCCCGCGCGCCGCGCCGAGATCCACCACGCCAAGGAGGAGGGCGTCGAGTTCTTGGAGCTCGTGGCGCCCATCGCGTTCACCGCGGGTGAGGACGGCTTCGTGAGTGCCATCCGCCTGCAGCAGTGCGAGCTTGGCGAGCCCGACGACTCGGGCCGCCGCCGTCCGGTGCCTATCGAGGGGGCCGAGATCGAGATCCCCTGCGACGTGGCGATCACCGCCATCGGCACCAAGGCCAACCCCTTCGCCGAGCTGGCGTGCGGCGTGGAGCCCAACAAGTGGGGCTACATCGACACCGACGAGAACGGCCGCACGAGCAACCCGCGCGTGTGGGCCGGCGGCGACATCGTAACCGGCGCCGCCACGGTGATCCTGGCCATGGGCGCCGGCAAGAAGGCCGCGGCGTCCATCAAGGAGACCCTGCTGGGCGAGAAGTAAGCGCTGCGGGGCGCTGGTCCTCAGGGCTGGCGCCGGGCCCAAAAACGCTCCTTGCTTGAGAAAAAACCTCCCGTTGCCCGGCTGCGTTGCAGCGCGGGGGACGGGAGGTTTTCCGTCTGCCAAGGGCTGTCATTGGGGACGGGTACCTATGGCATGTCATTGGGGACGGGTACCTATGGCATGTCATTGGGGACGGGTACCCATGGCAGACGCCGCGCGCTCCTCCGCGGGTACCCGCCCCTGTTGCTGGTCGTCCTTCTCAGGGCCGGTCGTCCTTCTCGGCCTACAGCAGCCGCCCGAGCCCTTCGGCCACGGCGCGCTCGCACAGATCGGCGGCATCCTCGGCCATGAGGCGGAAGCTCTCCAGCTCGGAGCCCTTCATCTGCTTGAGCACGTAGGTGGCCACGTCCATGCGTCCCGGAGGCCGGCCGATGCCGCAGCGCACGCGCCCGAAGTCGCGCGTCTTGAGCTTGTCGGAAAGCGAGCGCAGTCCGTTGTGAGCGTTGAGGCCGCCGCCGAACTTGGCCCGCACCGCGCCGGGCTCGAGGTCGAGCTCGTCGTGCACCACGAGGATCTCCGCCGGCTTTACGCGCTCGGCGGCCGCCAGCTTGGCCACCGGGCCGCCGGACACGTTCATGAACGCCTGCGGCTTTGCCAGCAGCACCTCGCACGGGCCGTCGACCCCGCGCATGCGCACACGCGCCACCTCTGACCCCGCTTGGTTCTTCCAGTACGAGACGCCCAGGCGCGCGGCCAGCGCGTCGACGCAGGCAAAGCCGGCGTTGTGGCGCGTCTCGGCGTACTCGGCGCCGGGGTTTCCCAGCCCCACGATCATGCGGACGGGCTTCGGCTTGGCAGGTGCGGGCATGCGCATCCTCCTCGGGGACGGTTGGGACAGGTTGTCTTGTCCCATGATACGGGATGCGCCAAATTGGGCCGTGCTTAATTTGGCGCATGCGCCCGTTACGCCCGCATCGCCGCGGCCTCCTCGCGCGCGTAGGCCGCCAGGCGGCGCACCGTCTCGCGCATCTCGTCCTCGGACGTGCGCGGGTGGATGGCGCAGATGCGCAGCACCTTCTTGCCGCCGAGCTCGGTGGTGAACACGCCGGCGTAGCCGCTTTCGAGCATGCAGCGGCTCACGCGCAGGTTGAGCTCGTCCAACTCCTCCTCGCTCAGGCCCTCGGGTGCAAAGCGGAAGTTCACCATGGCCATCTGCGCCGGCGCCACCACTTCGGCGTCCGGCGTCTGGCGCAGCTCGTCCTCAGCCCACCGCGCCAGCGTGAAGCCGTGCTCGATGCAGTCGGCCATGCCCTTCTCGCCCATGACCTGCAGGGTGAACCAGAGCTTCAGGCCGCGCGCCGGACGCGTGAGCTCGGGTCCCAGGTCCCAGGGGTTCACCAGGTCGGCGTCGTCCTCAAGGTCCTTCAGGTACTCGGGGTGCGCGCTGAAGCTCTTGAGCAGGGTGTGCTCGTCACGTACCAGCAGCATGCTGCACGAGTACGTCTGGAACAGCCACTTGTGCGCGTCCCAGGAAAGCGAGTCGGCCAGCTCCACGCCGTCCAGCATGTCGCGGTACCGGGTTAGCAGCACGCTTGCGCCAAAGGCGCCGTCCACGTGCATCCACAGGCCCTCGGCGCGGCACACCGCGGCGATCTCGCGCAGCGGGTCAACCGATCCGGTGTTGGTGGTGCCGGCCGAGGCGATCACCACGAACGGCGCCAGGCCTGCGGCGCGGTCGGCGGCGATGGCGCTTGCGAGCTCGTCGGTCTTCATGCGGTACGCGCCGTCGGTGGGGATGATGCGGATGCGCGCGTCGGTGACGCCGATCATGCGCAGGGCCTTGGCGTTGGAGGAGTGCGTCTGGTCGGACACGTAGGCCACGGCGCGGCCCCAGTCCTCCTCGTCCAAGATAGTGTCGCGGGCGGCGATAAGCGCGGTGAAGTTGGCCATGGAGCCGCCGGAGACGAAGGTGCCGCTGGCGGTCTCGGCCGGGAAGCCGGCCTTGGCGCACAGCCAGCCGATGAGGCCCTTCTCAACCGCGTGGCCGGCGGGGTAGTTGGCCACGCTGCCGGCGTGGCGGTTGTAGCCGGCGGCGATCATGTCGCCCAGCCAGCTGATGGCCGAGGTGGGTCCGGGCACGAAGCCCATGAAGCGCGCGTGGTCGGCGTTGTAGCCGTAGCCGATGATGTCGTGCTCCATCTCGGCGACCACGTCCTCGAGCTCGCGGCCCTCGGCGGGGATGCCGCGGTGCTCGATCTCGTCGAGCGCGGCGGCGGTGGGCTCGTTGATCACCGGGCCCGAGGAGAGCGTGCGGTTGCGCTCGAACAGGTCGCACACGAAGCGCACGGCGGCGCGCTCGACATCCTGCTCCATCGAAGTTTCGCGGGTGTACATACGGGGCCTCCTCTGGTCTGCGCGCCCGGCGGCGCGGTTGTTCCTTCCGGTTTGTATGGTGCCAGACCAGCGAGTATATGTACAATTCATAGATATGTTAGTACGATTAAAAATACTGATACCAGATGCGCCAGATTAGGCCCGGCCTAGATTGGCGCAGGGGAGGAGGCCCCGTGGAGCTGCGCACCATCGAGACGTTCATCAAGGTGGCCGAGCTCGGCAGCTTCTCGCGCGCGGCCGAGAAGCTCGGCTACTCGCAGTCGGCCGTGACCATGCAGGTTCAGCAGCTCGAGCGCGAGCTGGGCGTGCGCCTGCTCGACCGCGTCCCGCGCGGCGCGGTGCTCACCGAGCAGGGCCGCACGTTTGCCCTGCGCGCCCGCGAGGTGCTGGCGGCGGCCGACCAAGCTGCGGCGTCGGTGCAGGCGGCGGACCCGTCCGCGCCCGAGCAGGCAACCGGCACGCTGCGCATCGGTACCGTCGAATCGGTCTCCACCGCGCTGCTGCCCGAGCTTTTGGTGCGCTTTCATGCGCGCTGCCCGCGCGTTGAACTGGTGGTGCGCACCGCGCGGCGCGACCAGCTGGTGGCAGGCCTGCGCGACGGCAGCCTGGACGTGGTCGTCACCATGGAGGAGAAGTTCAGCGCCGCGGGCCTTGCGCGCACCGTGCTGCGCGAGGAGGAGATCGTGTTCGTGGCCCCGCCGGGGATGCGCCGGCCTGCGGGCACGGCTGGTTCCGACGCCGCGGGGCCGGATGCGCATCCGCCGCTTGCCCTGCGCGACCTGGTTCAGATGCCGTTCGTGCTCACCGAGCGCGGCGAGAGCTACCGCTTGGCGCTCGACCGCCTGCTGGCCGAGGAGGACTGCGAGCTCGCCCCCATCGTGGAGGCCGGCAACACCGAGACCCTGGTGCACCTGGCCGAGCGCGGTGTGGGCTGCTCGTTTCTGCCGCGGTTCTCGGTTGCGGCATCGCTTGCCGCCGGCACGCTCGAGCTGCTCGACGTGGACGCCCCGCCCGTGCGCATGACCAGCCAGCTGTTCGTGCGCAAGAGCAGCTGGCCAGCTGCGCCCCTCGCCGCCTTTACCGAGCTCTGCAAGGGGTTCTTCTCGTCATGAAAAAAGGGCCGCTCTAAAAGAGCGGCCCCGTGTGGGACAAGCTAACTTGCCCGTCCGTTTCCGGTTAGGAGAAAAGCCTCCGGATGCCGTTGCGGCCCTCCTGGCTCGTGAAGAGCACGGCCTCGTCGCCTGCGGCCAGCACCGTTTCGCCGTTGGGCACGGTGATCTCGCCGCCGCGCTCCACGGCTACTACGATGGTTTGCGCGGGGAAGTCGATGTTGCGCAGCTTGGCGCCGTCCACGCGCGAGCCGGCGCGCACAGCGGCCTGCACGATGCAGTGCTCGTCGCGTCCGAGCTTCATGAGGGTGTACACGTCGCGCAGGTTCATGCCCTCCAAAATGAACCGGCCGATAAGCTCGGCTTGGTTCACGCCCACGTCGACGCCGTTGGCCGGCGTGAACATCCAAGCGTTGGCGGGGTTGTTCACGCGCGCGATCACGCGCGGCACCGAGAACTCCATCTTGGCGAGCATCGCCGCCACGAGGTTCACCTCGTCGCTGCCCGTGACGATGGCCACCACGTCGGCCATGTGCACGCCGGCGCGCTCGAGCACCTGCGGGTCGCTTGCCGAACCCTCCACCACGTCGGCTTCGGGGCACGCCTGCGCCAGGCGGGCTGCCACGTCGGCCCTGCGCTCGATAACCGCTACCGCGTTGCCGTCGGCGATAAGCTGCGAGGCCAGATGGCCGCCGATCTTGCCGCCGCCCACGATGATGATCTGCATGGAAACCGCCTACCCCTCGATCCCGAACATCTGCTTGAACTTGCGGCTTGCCGTTGAGGCCACGGCGGCATACACGATGTCGCCGTCGGCAAGCACCGTGCCCTGCGTGGGGATGAACGTCTCGTTGCCGCGCGACACGGCCGTGACCTGCACCTCGCCCACCGCGGTGAGCTCACGCACGGTGGCGCCGTCGAGCAGCGCCGGCACGTCGGCGCGCACAAGCTGCACCTCGCCGGAGCCCAGCTCGTACACGCCGTCAAGCTGCTGGTAGGTGAGGAGTTCGCAGATGCGCGAGACGCCCCACGCGTTGGGCGAGACGGTTTGGATGCTCAGGCGCCGGTACGTCTCGGCCTTGGAGAGGTCGTGCAGGCGCGCGATGACGCGCGGCACGCGGAAGGCGCTGCGGGCCACATGGGCCACCACGATGTTGGCCTCGTCCGAGCCCATGCAGCTCACCACGGCGCTGGCCCGCTCGATGCCGGCCCTCTCCAGCACGTCGCGGTCGAAGCCCACGCCGAGCACGCGCGCGCCGGTGAAGCCTGCGCCCAGCGCGTCGAGCGCCTCCTGGCTGTGATCGACCGCGGTTACGCTGAAGCCCTGGCGGCACAGCCGCTGCGCGAGCCCCGCGCCCATGAAGCCAACGCCTACTACGATTACGTTCATGATGCTCTCCTCTCAGAGAAGCTCCGGGTTCCTGCCCCGGGGGATGTGCCTTGCGCGCGGGTTGCCCCGCGCCGAACCTTGCCCCGAGCGCTAACGCGCGCTCTTGAGGGCCTGCTGGCGCGCAAAGCGGCGGCGCAGCCACGCCTTGCGGGCCTCCTCGATGGCGACAACCACCGGCGGGATGCAGCAGAGGAACACGTAATCCTGCCAGCCGAGCGGCGCGGTGTGGAACACACCCTGCAGCGGCGGGAACACGGTGAGGAACACGATAAGCGCGATCTCGAACACGATGCCCACCACGATGCGGCGGTTGGAGAAGAGCCCCACCTTGAAGACGGAGGTGCGCTCGGTGCGGCAGTTCATGACCTGGCCGATCTGCGCGAACACGATGCCGGCCAGCGTCATGGTGGTTGCCTGCACGTAGACGGGGTCGGCGTCGTTGCCCAGGCCCGCCAGCGGCGCGCCGGGCACCCAGCCCGCGAGCACGTTCACGAGGAAGTAGCCCACCATGGCGGCGATGGAGCCCATGAGGCCGTACCACAGGAAGGCCTTCACCAGCACGCGCTTGTTGAGCAGGCGCTCGTTGGGGTCGCGCGGGGGCTGGTCCATGATGGTGCTCTCGGGCGGCTCGGTGCCCAGGCCCAGGGCCGGCAGCATGTCGGTGCCCAGGTCGATGGTGAGGATCTGCATGGTGGTCAGCGGCAGCGGCACGGTGCCGGCGGAGAGCAGGTACACCGCGTTGGGCACGGCCTCGGGCGCGTTGGAGTTCAGGATGTACAGCAGGAACTTGCGGATGTTGCTGTACACGGCGCGGCCTTCTTCGATGGCGGCGACGATGGAGGCGAAGTTGTCGTCCGTGAGGATCATGTCGGCCGCCTCCTTGGCCACGTCGGTGCCGGTGATGCCCATGGCCACGCCGATGTCGGCCTTCTTGAGCGCCGGCGCGTCGTTCACGCCGTCGCCGGTAACGGCCACGATCTCGCCCATCTCCTGCAGGGCAGTGACCACGCGGAGCTTCTGCTCGGGAGCCATGCGGGCGAACACCACCTGGCCGGCGAGCTTCTCTTTGAGCTCGGCGTCGTCCATGTGGGCGAGCTCGAAGCCCGACACCACGCTGAAGTCGTCGCCCTCCACGATGCGCAGGCGGCGGGCGATGCTCGCGGCGGTGAGGCCGTAGTCGCCGGTGATCATGACGATGCGGATACCGGCGCGGTGGCACTCGGCCACCGCGGCAGCCACTTCGGGGCGCGGCGGATCGGCCATAACCTCAAGGCCCACGAAGGTGAGGTGGCACTCAACGTTGTCGGGGGTGTAGTCGCTCATGGCGCCGGGCAGCCCCTCGGCCTGGGCGTCTTTGCCCAGCGCGCGGTAGGCTACGGCAAGCACGCGCAGGCCGTCTGCGGCGTAGCCGTCGTTGGCGGCGGTGATCTGGGCGCGCAGCTCGTCGGTCAGGGGGACGACCTCGCCGTTCATGCGGATCTTCTCCGAGAGGCGCAGCACCTCGTTGGGGGCGCCCTTCACAAAGGCCACGCGGCGCGCGCCGTCGAGCGCGTCCTCCAGCTCGTGCACGGTGGTCATGCGCTTGCGGCGGCTCTCAAACGGGAGCTCCTTCACGCGCGGCATGCGCTTCTCGGCCTCGGCGGGCTCCATGCCGCCTTTCTGCGCAGAGACGAGCAGGCAGGCCTCGGTGGGGTCGCCGTACACCTCCCAGCGCGCGCCGTCCTCCTCGGGGGCGCGCAGGCGGGCGTTGCCGCACAGGGCGCCGCCGGCCAGCAGAAGCTCCAGGTCGGGGTCGTCCACGGCGCGCCAGCTGCGGCCCTCGGACTCGATGGCGCCCTCAGGCGCGTAACCCACGCCGGTGACCTCGTACTCGCGCGCGGCCGTCCACAGGTGGTTCACGGTCATCTCGTTTTGGGTGAGCGTGCCGGTCTTGTCGGTGCAGATCACGCTGGTGGAGCCCAGGGCCTCAACGGAGTTGAGCTTCTTCACCAAGGCGTTGCGCTTGCTCATGCGCTGCACGGCCATGGCCAGGGAAAGCGTCACGGTGGGCAGCAGGCCCTCGGGGATAAAGGCCACCACCATGCCCAGTGCGAAGATGAAGCTCTGGGCAAAGGGCTCCTTCACCACGAAGAACGACAGCGCCAAGAAGATGAGGCCCATGCACATGGCGAAGACCGTGACCTGCTTGGTGAGGCGGTTGAGCTCGCGGGTGAGCGGGCTTTCGGCCTCCTCCATGTTCTGGGTGAGGCTGGCGATCTTGCCGAACTCGGTGGCCATGCCGATGCGCATGACCACGGCGCGGCCGTTGCCCTCCGACACGCTCGTGCCGGCAAAGACCAGGTTGGGGATCTCGGCGGGCGAGAGGCCCTCCTCCAGCACGGCGTCGGCCGTCTTGCGCGAGGGGTTGGACTCGCCGTTCAGGGTGGACTGGTTCACCTGCAGGTCCGAGCTCTGGATCACGCGGGCGTCGGCCGAGATCTTGTCGCCCTCGGCGAGCACCATGATGTCGCCCGGGACCAGGTCCTCGGCCAGGATCTTCTCCTCCTTGCCGCCGCGGATCACCGTGGTGTAGGCGGGCAACATCTTCTTCAGGGCCTCGGTGGCCTGGCTGGCGCGCGCCTCCTGCCAGAAGCTGAACACGCCGTTGATGATGTTCACGAGCCACACGGCGCAGCCGAGCTCGGGCAGGCCCGCCGCGAAGGCGATGATGCCCGCCACCCACAGCAGCACGGCCATGAGGTGCGTGAAGTTGGAGAGAAACGCCAGGATGGGGGAGCGCTTCTTGGCGCTTTCGATGAGGTTCTTGCCGTAGCGCCCCTGGCGCGCGGCCGCCTCGTCGGCGCTGAGGCCGCCCCGGGCAGACCCGAGCTTCTCCAATGCGTTGTCAACAGGTTGACGTCTCAGTGAGTCGAGCAGGTCGTCTTGCGCGTCGTCGCGCGCCTGCTCCGCGATTCCCGCCGCAGCGGGCACACCGGCTGCCGCCTTCTTCTCAAGCGGCGAGCCTGCGCGGCTTCCCATGGAAACCTCTCCTTTCCCACGCTCCGGGCTAGCTGGTGCCCGGTCGCATGAAAAACCAACCGTCCGCAGGGCGTGTCGCGAGCACGCCGCGCGTACCGCCGTACGCGGCGCCTCGCGAAAGCTGCCGCGTACGGAGCGGTATAGTACCCCTCCGTACGCAAAAAACAACAACTTTTTTGTGATTTCTTCAGATGATTGTTTGAGCAGGTCAAACGGTATAAATAAGGCACCTGCCAATGCCTGTTGAAGGGGAGGTGCGCCCCCGAGATCCCCTCTCTGAGGCGATGCCCGCCGCCGAAACGGGTTCGTTGGGGACGGTTCCGTTCTGCACCGTTTGGGGCGTGCCGCCCTCGCTTTGCCGGATGGGTTGGTTGGGGACGGGTACGTTCTGCACCATTCTCGCCCGGCCGCAGCGCTTGGGCGAGAAGGACCTTGCGCTTCGCGTCCAACCCCCGGTCCTTTTCGCCCAGCCCCGGGCCGCAGCGCCACGATGCCGCCCGTTCTGTGCATTCTCGGGCGGATCTGCGCTCGTGTCAGCTGCCGGTAAGGCGGTGCGTTAGAATTGAGAAGGCTGCGCCGCATGCCAAGGCGGCGCCTTAAAGTCCGAGAGACTGCAAGGGGGACTCAATGCACGTCACCGCCATCGTGTTGGCTGCGGGTGAGGGCACCCGCATGAAGTCTGGCCACGCCAAGGTCTCGCACCAGGTGCTGGGAAAGCCCATGGTGCGCTGGGTGGTCGACGCCGCGCGCGCCGCCGGGTGCGACCGCGTGGTCACCGTAGTGGGCAGCCACGCCGACGAGGTTCGCGCGCTGCTCGAGGGCATTTCGGGTGTTGAATGCGTGGAGCAGACCGAGCGGCTGGGCACCGGCCACGCCGTGAAGGTTGCGCTGGAGGCCGCCGGCATCGCCGAGGGCCCCGTGGTGGTCTTGAACGGCGACCTGCCGCTGATCGAGGCCGATACCGTCCGCACCTTCGCCGAGAGCGTTGAGGGGGGCAAGGCCGCCTGTGCCATCCTGGCCGTTGACCTGCCCGATCCCACCGGCTACGGCCGCGTGGTCACCAACGAGGCCGGCGAGCTTGTCCGCGTGGTGGAGCAGAAGGACTGCACGCCCGAGGAGGCGGCCATCACCATCTGCAACGCCGGCTGCTACGCCTTCGACGGCGCCGCGCTGGCCGCGCACATCGGCGAGCTTTCCGCCGAGAACGCTCAGGGCGAGTACTACCTCACCGACATGCCCGAGATTCTCGCCCGCGCAGGCATGGCCACCACGGTCTTCACCTGCAAAGACTGGCGCGAGGCGCTGGGCGTGAACAGCCGCGCGCAGCTGGCGGAGCTCACGGCCCTCGCGCGCGACCGCATCAACGCGCGCCACATGGCCGCCGGCGTCACCATCATGGACCCGGCGAGCACCTGGATCGGGCCGGAGGTTGCCATCGGCCGCGACACCGTGATCCTGCCGTCGTGCATGCTCATGGGCGCCACCACGGTGGGCGAGGAATGCACCGTGGGCCCGTTCACCCGCCTCACCAACGTCACCTGCGGCAACCGCGTGGTCATGGACGAGACCATCGGCGAGGACGTCACGATCGACGACGACGTCACCTGCGGCCCGCGCTGCTACCTGCGCGGCGGCGCGCACCTCATGCAGGGCTCCAAGGTGGGCACGCACGTGGAGATCAAGAAGTCCACGGTTGGCCGCGGCTCCAAGGTGCCGCACCTCTCCTACATGGGCGACGCAACCATCGGCGAGGGCGTCAACATCGGCGGCGGCTCCATCACCTGCAACTACAACGGGCGCGAGAAGAACAAGACCGTCATCGGCGACCGCACCTTCATCGGCTCTGACACCATGATGGTGGCGCCCGTTACCATTGGCTCTGACGTCGTGACCGGCGCCAGCAGCTGCATCACCAGGGATGTTCCTGACGGCGCGCTCGCCATCGAGCGCAGTCAGCAGGCTATCATCGAAGGTTACACGGCCCGGAAGCACGCCCAGAACACGAAGGAGTAACAGGGATGCCCACTAACGAGAAGGACCCGCAGAATCCGGTACGCATGTACAAGAGCCTGAGGCTGTATTCGGGCAACGCCAACCGTCCGCTGGCCGAGAAGATCGCCAAGATCCTCGGCGTGGAGCTCTCCGGCCTGGCGCTCGAGAAGTTCGCCAACGGCGAGATCTACGCGCGCTTCGACGAGTCCGTCCGCGGCGCCGACGTGTTCTTCGTGCAGTCCATCTGCGGCGATGTGAACGACGCGCTCATGGAGCTGCTCATCGCCACCGACGCGGCCAAGCGCGCCTCCGCCCGCACCGTGACCGCCGTTATCAGCCACTACGGCTATGCGCGCCAGGATCGCAAGGCCTCCCCGCGCGAGCCCATCACCGCTCGTCTGGTGGCCAACCTCATCGAGCGCTCCGGCGTTGACCGCGTCATCACGCTCGACCTGCACCAGGGCCAGATCCAGGGCTTCTTCGACATCCCGGTGAACCACCTCTCCGCCCTGCCGCTGTTCGGCGAGTACTACAACAACATGAACTTCGACACGGACAACCTCGTGGTGGTCTCCCCCGACGTGGGCCGCGCCAAGGCCGCCAAGAAGCTCTCCGACATGCTGGGCTGCTCGCTGGCCATCGCCCACAAGGGCCGTCCGCGCCACAACGCGGCCGAGGTCATGGGCATCATCGGCGACATCAAGGGCAAGACCTGCATCATCAACGACGACATGATCGACACCGCAGGTACCCTGTGCGCCAGCGTGCGCGAGCTCAAGAAGATGGGCGCCGGCGACATCTACGTGTGCGCCACCCACGCCATCTTCTCCGGCCCGGCGATCGAGCGCCTGAACGACGCCCCCATCGTGGAGTGCCTGGTCACCGACTCCATCCCGGTTGAGGAGGGCGGCAAGATCAAGACGCTCTCCGTGGCGCAGGAGTTTGCCGAGGCCATCTCCGCCGTGTACGAGGAGCGCTCGGTCTCCAAGCTCGTCGGCGGCGACTTCGCACTGTAAGCTGCGTGCGTCTCGCAACAACGCTCTGTGCAAGGCCGGTCCCTCGGGGCCGGCCTTTTTGCTGCGCGGTGTTGCCGCGCGGGGCGGCGCGTGGTGCGCAGTGGGGCGTTTCCCGTATACTGAGGTCTTGCGGGCGAGAAGGGCCGGCGCATGGGCGAGAAGCGCCGCGCGAGAAGAGCTGCCGCGTGCGCTGCGGTTTTTCTCGCAGGTGCCTCAGCGTGAGGAGGAGGGCGCATGAAGCAACTAAAGATGCGGATCCTGGCCCTGTGGGCATGTGTCTGCCTTTTGGTGGCGGGCGCCCTGGCCGGTGTTCCGGTGAGCGCATACGCTAGCGAGGCGCAAGGCTCTGCGGGCGACGCAGCCGACACGACCGCCATGGAGGGCGCGGCGGCAGACAGCGAGGCGGCGACCTCTGACGACGCGGAGGCTGCGTCCGATGCAGGGGAGCCGCAAGCCATCGTCCTCGGCCCGGGCGTGATCGTGCTGCTCATTGGTGTGGCCATTGTGGGCATCGCGCAGCATCACGTGATGGAGAAGGACGGCCTTTTGGACGAGGACCCGCACGCGCAGTACCCGTCGGAGAAGCGCCGCAGGTAGCGCGCGCGCGAGGGTTTGAACGCGCGGGCGGAGCACGCCCCGGCAGGTGTCCGGAGCCAGCGGGCACCTTGCGCGCCGGGGCCGCACGAGGAGGGGGACGCAGCGCATGGAGCGCAGGGACGAGATAGACTACACGGCTGCCAACGCGCGGACCATCGACGGCTGGGTTGACCACGGCTGGGTGTGGGGCACCCCCATCGACCACGAGGAGTACGCCCGCGCCTGCGCCGGCGACTGGCGCATCCGCCTCACGCCGACCAAGTTCATGCCGCGTACCTGGTATTTTCCCGACATGCGCGGCAAGCGCGTGCTCGGCTTGGCCTCGGGCGGCGGCCAGCAGATGCCGGTGTTCGCTGCCATGGGCGCTCGGTGCACCATCTTGGACTACTCGCCGCGCCAGCTTGAGTCCGAGCGCCGCGTGGCCGAGCGCGAGGGCTACGAGATCGAGATCGTCCGCGCCGACATGACCAAGCCGCTGCCCTTTGCCGACGAGGCCTTCGACCTCATCTGCCATCCGGTTTCCAACTGCTACGTTGAGCATGTGTTGCCGGTGTGGCTCGAATGCTACCGCGTGCTCAAGCCCGGCGGCCGCCTGCTGGCGGGTTTGGACAACGGCTTTGGCTACGTGCTCGACGACGCGTGCGAGCGCGTGGTGGGCGGGCTGCCGTTTAACCCGCTGCGCAACCCCGCGGACCTGGAGCGCTTGGACGTGGCCGAGGACGGCTACCAGTTTTCCCACACGCTGGAAGACCAGGTTCGCGGCCAGCTGCGCGCCGGGTTTGCGCTGGTAGACTGCTACGAGGACACCGACGCCGAAGGGCGCTTGCACGACCTGTGCATCCCCACGTTCTGGGCTACCTTCGCCGAGAAGCGCGGGTGCTAACGGGCCAGGCGCGGATGCTGGACGAATTTTCGCCCATGTGAAACGACTGACTGTGGTTAAAATTAAGGGGTTAATTATTTCGGCGGCGTACTATGCGCGCGCCTGTCGGGTATCCTGATTGCCAAGCGTCGCCGAGGGCGCAGGGACGGTATGTGCGCAGGGAGTGGAACAGTGGATTACGAGGAAGCGGCACGCAAGCTCATCGTGTACTCGCAGGGGCTCGCCAAGGGCTCGCTGGGCACGGCGCGCTCTCTTGCGGTAGGCGAGGCGCCTGTGCTGCAGTACCTCTCGGACACGGGCGAGGAGATGAACCCGTCCGCCTTGGCCGACAAGCTCGGGTATACGCGCCCCCGCATGACGCGCATCTTGGACTCGCTGGTGTCAAAGGGCTACGTCTCCCGCCGGCATGACGAGAGCGACCGCCGCAAGGTGCTCGTCAGCGCTACGGAGTCCGGCGTAGAGCACGCCAAGCATCAGGGCGAGAGCAGCGTGGCGGCGGTGGCGGCGCAGCTCAGCGCGCTGGGATCCGACAGCGCGGCCGAGCTCGTTACTGTTTTGGAGAAGGCCTACAGCATCACGTACGACCGCGAGGACGTGGTGAGCGGCGGCAAGAAGCGCGGGCGCCGCAAGCGGTAGGCAGGCCAGGGCGGCAGCCGAGACGCGCGGGCGCTGCGCCTGCGCATGTTCTGCGACGCCGTCCGTCCGCTGTGCCGCCCATAACTGTTGCGCTTATTAACTTTCAGCTATGGTTTCAAGGGCCGCCATGGCGCGCTGTGCGGCGCCGTGCGAGAAGCACGTGAAAGATGCATAACAAAATAGTTAATACTGATTGCTTCGCACATTTCGTTTATCAGGTATTTTGTTTCCACGGCCGGAAAACAGTTGCCGTTCACAGGTAAAAACATACCGTTCACAGGTAATTACAGAATAGTTGATACCATTAACGGATAACGGTCGACCGTTCACCGGCAAATCTCCCCAAACAAACTAGTTAATAGTAATAATTATTTCAGCAAGACCCAAGAAAGCGAATTACGCAGACGCGGCGCGGGCTTTAAGAGCTCAACCTCAGAGAACGCAAGCAAAAGCGTCTGCGTGCTCGCCTCCTGGGAAGAGGTTGCGCGGCACGTGTCACGCCGCGCGGAAAGGAAGGCAAGACATGCGGTATCTGGTGCTGGTAAGCCACGGAACGCTCGCCCAAGGCGTGCACAGCGTGCTGAAGATGCTCGCGGGGGAGAACCCTCGCATCCTCAGCGCGAGCCTCGAGGACGGCATGAGCGCCGAGCAGTTCGTCGAGCGTTTCCGCGAGACCGTCTCGGTCGTCGGCGCGGACGACGAGGTGCTGCTCCTCGGCGACATCGTGGGCGGCTCGCCCCTCACCAACGCGGCCAACGTGCTGCAGGAGCGCGGGCTTCTCGCCCACGCGGCGGTGCTGGGCGGCGTGAACCTGCCCATGGCCATGACGGCTGCGATGCAGCTTGACGGAGCGGATCTCGCCGACGTCGCCAACACCCTCGTCAGCGAGGCACGCGACGGCGTGCGCATCCTCGAGTTCGCCCCGGCGGGCGACGAGGATGAGGAAGACCTCTAACGGTTGCACGCGCCGGCGGCCTGACACAGCCATTTGCCTCCCGCAAGCCGCCGGCGCTTGCGCATATTCAGCGGGAGCTCCAAGCATGCAACGCGCCGTGCGGGCGCACAAGGGAAAGGAAACGCAATGATCAGCTTCGTACGTATCGACGACCGCATGATCCACGGCCAGACGGTTACCCGCTGGGCGGTTGAGTGGCCCTGCGACGGCATCATCGCCGTCAACGACGCCGCGGCCACCAACCCGGTGCTCAAGAGCGCCTACAAGAGCGCCGCGCCGGAGAAGAAGACCTTCGTGTGGACCAAGGAGCACTTCAAGGAGAAGGCCGACACGGTGCTCGCCAGCAAGAGCCGCTACTTCCTCATCACCAAGAACCCGCTGGACATGCGTGAGATCCTGGTTGACTTCGGCTTCGTGCCGAGCGACGTCAAGACCGTCGTGGTGGGCCCCTGCAACGACCGTCCCGGCGCCGTCAAGCTCGGCAACAACCAGTCCATCACCCAAGAGGAGGCCCGGGCGATCGAGGACATCGCCAAGGCCGGCTACACGGTCGACTTCCGCCTGCTGCCCGACAAGGGTATCGGCACGTGGGACAAGTTCCGCGGGCAGTTCGGCTTCTAACCTCTACCAGTTTGGTTTCCCTCGCCCGGCGCCGCTGCCGAGCGCGCAGGCGCGTCGCCGGGCGAGAAGAACAGTTGCATGCGCCCTGAACGGCAGGGCACGGCTTGTTGAAAGGTGGTTCGTATGACAGTCAACGTTTTCCAGGCGGCGCTGCTCGGCCTGTTCGCCTGCCTGGCGTCTATGCCTGGCATGGGCGGCACGTCGCTCGGCAACTACACGCTCGGGCGCCCGCTCGTCGCCGGCCTCGTGGTGGGCCTCATCTTGGGCGACGTCACCCTCGGCATCATCGTGGGCATGGCCATCCAGGTGGTCTACATCGCGCTGGTGACCCCGGGCGGAACCGTTTCCGCCGACGTCCGCGCGGCCTGCTACATCGGCATCCCGCTCTCCATGATGGCGATCAACGCCCAGGGCCTCGACCCGTCGAGCGCCGACGCCGCTGCGCTCGCCACCACGCTCGGCGCCACCTGCGGCACCATCGGCGCCATCCTCTTCTACGGCACCGCCACCATCAACCTGGTGTGGCAGAGCATCGGCTGGAAGGCGCTCGAGAAGGGTGAGACCCACAAGCTCTACCTGGTCGACATGGTGCTGCCGTGGATCTCTCACATCATCTGCTCCTTCATCCCCACGTTCGTGATCGTGTACTTCGGCCAGGGTATGGTGGACATCATCATGAACGCCCTGCCCATGGACGGCCTGCCCATGAAGACGCTCTTCGCTGTCGGCTCGCTGCTTCCCTGCGTCGGTATCGCCATCCTGCTCAAGCAGGTTATCGCCAAGCCCACCGACTTCCTGACGTTCTTCTTCGGTTTCACCCTCGCCGCCGTCATGGGCTGCAACCTCATTGCCTGCTCGGCCATCGCCTGCTTCTTCGCGCTGATCAACTTCCAGATCTCCACGATGAAGTCCAAGCTCGACCGCGTGGGCACCGCCGGCGCGCTTAACGCCGCAGATGACGATGAAGACGAGGAGGACATCTAATCATGGCTGAGTACAGCAAGAAAGTATCCAAGAAGGCTCTGGCCAAATCCTTCCGCAACTGGTATTACGGCAACCTGACCTGCTTCTCGCAGGAGCACATGCAGACCTTCGGCTACCTGGTCTCCATGCTCCCCATCGTGGAGGACCTCTACGAGAAGAAGGACGACCAGACCAAGGCGCTGCAGACCTACTCGGCGTTCTTCAACACCGAGCCCCAGATCGGCTCCATGATCGTGGGTGTCACGGTGGGCCTCGAGGAGGCGCGCGCCAACGGCGAGGCCATTGACGACGAGACCATCAACGGCATCCGCGCCGGCCTCATGGGCCCGCTCGCCGGCATCGGCGACTCGCTTATCGTCGGCACGCTCATCCCGATTCTGCTCGGCATCGCCATGGGGCTTTCCGAGGGCGGCTCGGTTCTGGGCCCGATCTTCTACATCGTGGTGTGGAACCTGCTCGCGTACTTCGGCATGCGCTTCGCCTACTTCCGCGGCTACGACCTGGGCGGTGCGGCGGTTGAGGCCCTGGTCGGCCCCAACGCCACGGCGCTGCGCGACGCCATCGTGATGGTGGGCACCATGGTCATCGGCGCGGTTGCGGCCACCTGGGTGTCCATCTCCACGGCGCTCACGCTGCCGGGCGGCGGCACCCTGCAGGGCACGCTTGACGGCATCTACCCCAAGCTCCTGCCGCTCATCTTCACGATCTTCTGCTGGTGGCTCATGGCCAAGAAGAAGGTCAGCCCCATCGTCACCATGCTGATCCTGTTGGTCATCGCCTTCATCGGCGCCGCCGTTGGCTTCTTCGGCGCCGCCACCATCGCCGCTCCCACGGCGTAGGTAGGCACGTTGGCGCGGCCGCAGCGCGGTTGAGAAGCGCTGCGGCCGCCGCCCGGCGGCGTGCAGCTTAGGTGCGTCGCGCGGCGCCGGGAAAGCGCTTGGGCCATGCGTTTGCGCGCATGCCGCCCGGCGCGGTACGGTCAGGGTTGGTCGCACCCCACCCCAAGGAGGAACCCATGCTCAAGCCCATCGACACCACCAACTGGACGCGCGACGACCTCGTGCGGGAAGCGCGCATGCAATCCGGCGCCCTCGCGCACCTGGGTACGTGGAAGCGTCTGGCGTACTCGCTGGTTGCCCTGGGTTTCGTACTGGGCCTGTGGGGTGCCAACGCCGGTGCGGCGCCGGCCGTGGCAGCCGCGGTGGTCTGCCTGGTGGCGGGCGTGCCGGCGTCCGTTGCGCTCACGGTGGGCGTTGCCCGCGGCAAGCGCAACGTCGAGGCCATGCTCACCGCGGCCGGGGTGGACGTGCAGGAGCTGCTGCGGCCGCGCGGCAAGGGCACCGGCGCGGGGTCGTCGTCGGGGCGCGACCACGCGTGAGGGCTGCGCCTGCGACCATGCGCGCTTCCCGTCTTCCTCCAAGGGCGGGAAGCGCGCATGGTCGCGCGTTCGTTGCCCAGCGGGCACGGGATCGGCTGGGCAACGAACGCGCGGGTGCGCGGGGCAACGGCCGCCGGGAGGCGGCTGTAAAGGAAGGGGGCTGCTGTGGAAGAGGTAAACGGCAAGCGGATTCGCATCGTATTCACCGACGTGGACGGCACGCTGCTCGACGCGGAGCACCGGGTGATCCCCGAGGCGTGCGCCACCGTGCAGGGCTTGGCCCGGCTGGGCATTCCTTTGGTGTTGGTGTCGGCGCGCATGCCCGAGGGCCTCACCACCATTCAGCGCGCGATGGGGTTTTCCGGCCCGCTGGTGTGCTATAGCGGCGCGTACGTGCTGGACGAGCAGGGTCGCAAGCTCCTGAGCCGCCCCATCGACATCGACACCGCCTGCGAGATCAAGCGCTTCTTGGACCGCGAGCTGCCCGGGCTCACCTGCTCGGCGTACGGCTACCACACCTGGATCTGCGACGACGACCGGGATCCGCGCATCCAAAACGAGGAGCGCATCACCACCCTCAAGGCCGAGACCGCGCGCCTGCGCGACGCGTTCAGCCAGGTGGGCATCCATAAGTTCCTGCTCATGGGCGAGCCTGCGGAGATCGAGGCGGCCGAGAAGCGCGTGGCGCAGGCCTATCCGCAGCTGGCGGTCGTGCGCTCCTCGCCCATCCTCTGCGAGATCATGAGCGGCAAGGCGTCCAAGGCCGAGGGCGTGCAGGTTGTGTGCCGGCACTTTGGCGTGGACCCGTCCGAGGCTGTGGCGTTTGGCGACGGGCGCAACGACATCGACATGCTCGCCGCCGTGCCCGAAAGCTACGCGATGGCCAACGCCCCGGACGAGGTCAAGCAGGCCGCCGCGCATGTAACGCGCTTCTCCAACGCCGAGAACGGGCTGGCGCGCACGCTCGAGGAGCTGCTGCCCGAGCTGAGGGCGTAAGGCTGGGTTTGCGTAAGCGGCTTTTACCCAGATACGACGACGCCCCGGCGGCTTCGGCCGTCGGGGCGTCGTTGCGTGCGGGGGAGGTGTTGCGCGCAGGCTAGAAGCGCGCGACGCTTTGCAGGGTCAGCGCTCCGTTGCGGTGGGCGAAGGTGTAGAGCATGCCGTTGGCGGGCTGGGGGATCTCGCCCTCGTGCGGGACCACGTTGGTCAGGGCGCGGGCAACGTCGGGGTCGCACACGGCCAGCACGCTGCGGCCCTCGGCGTCGTTGAGGCGGCGGACAAGCGCGCCCAGCACGCTGGCGCCCTGGTCCAAGCTGCGGCCCGTGTCGAGCGCATCCACGCAATCATAGTCGTAGTCAAACCGTGCAAGCTCGAGCATGGCGTCTTTGAGCGTCTCGATGGCCTGCGGGGTCGGCGCGCACACGCAGGCGCTTACCTGGGCGTTTGCGAATCGCAGCGCGTGACCCAGCGCGTGGGCCTGGTTCATGCCGTAACCATTGAGGGCGCCGGTGCACCACGTTTGGATGCGGGCCGATGTGTCTGCGGGCCCTTCGGCGCTGGTGGCCAGGTACAGCAGCTGGGCTTCGGACTCGGATCCCTGCTCAGGCTCGGGCTGCGTGGCAGCTTCAGGCTCGGCGGGGGCGTCTGCGGCGGCCTCGGTTGCTTCTGCTTCGACGGGTGCGCAAGAGGCTGGGCCCGCCGCCTCGGCGCGCGCGGCGCCGGCATCCGCCGTCACGCTCTCAGCCTCGGTGTTCTCGGCCGTATCGGCAGCTTCGGTATCGCTCGCTGCCGCCGTGTCCTCGCACCCGGGGCGCACCCATCCGGCGGGCACCTCGCGCAGCCACACCACCGAAAGCGGCGGCACCTCCAAGCTGCCGGAAAGCTGCCGCGCCGCCGCGCCTGCGGGCCCCTCGGCCAGCATGTCCTCGAACCAGCAGTTCAGCGTGCCGTCGTAGAAGGTGTGCGGCGCGTCATCGGCGTTCACGGCTACCAGCACGCGCTCGCGCGGGTGCTCGCCGTCGGCCTCGGCCACGCGCTCGAACAGCAGCTGCTTGTTCTGGATGTTCACGTTGTGGTAGTCGCCGTAGGCCAGCGCGCGCGAGTCGGCGCGCACCTCGGCCAGGCGCGCCACAAGCGCGGTCAGCGCGTCCGGGCCGTTTGCCATGAGCTCGCCCAGGTCCAGGTGGGCGATCTCGCTCGACAGGGCGCCCAGGGGCGCATGGGGATCAGTTGCCCCCGCGTGGCGCGCAATCTGATGCTTTTCTTCCACCAAAGCAGAGCGCGCCGGCGCGTCGAGGGCGGGGCGCAGCTGCATGTCGGCGTCGTGGCCCTGGCCCTTCTGGCCGGTCTGGCCCCACTCGCTGCCGTAGTACAGGCACGGGATCCCCGGCATGCCGAAGAGCAGGCCGTAGGCGGGCACCAGGTGGCGCTTGTTGGTGAGGATGCTGGCCAGGCGCGTCACGTCGTGGTTGTCCGAGAAGGCCAGCAGGTGCTTGCCGCGGTAGAGGCACCACTGCTCGGGGCCGAACTGGCGGTTGAGCGAGTGGGCGATCTCGAACAGGTTCATGCTGTTGAAGCTGGAGTACAGGCCCTTGTAGCACTCGTAGTTGGTGCAGGAGTGCAGCATCTCGTCGTTCATGATCTGGTTGTAGTCGCCGTGGAGCGTCTCACCCAGCAGGAAGAACGTGCGGTCGGTGAGCAGCGCCTCGGCCTCAACCAGGTCGTGCGCGGGTGCGCCTTTGCGGGCGCGCTCCTCGGCGCGGGCCACGGCCTCCTGCGTGACGGCGGGAGCCGGCTCGGCCGAAAGCTCGTTGGCGAGCGCGCGCAGGCGGCGCAGGAAGTCGTGGTCAAGGCTGTAGGCCACGTCTAGGCGCAGGCCGTCAACGCCCAGCTCGCGCCGCCACATGCGCACGGAGTCCAGCAGGTAGTCAACCACGGCGGGGTTCTTGAGGTTGAGCTTCACCAGGTCCTGGTTGCCCTCCCAGCCCTCGTACCAAAAGCCGTCGCCAAAGTGCGTGTCGCCGTCGAAGTTTATGTTGAACCAGTCTTTGTAGGGGCTGTCCCACTTCTTCTCGCGCACGTCGCGGAACGCCCAGAAGTCGCGGCCCACGTGGTTGAACACGGCGTCCAGAAGGATGCGCACGCCGTGGGCGTGAAGCTCGCGCACGATCTCGACGAAGTCCTCGTTGGTGCCCAGGCGGCAGTCGATGCGGCGCAGGTCGCGCGTGTCGTAGCCGTGCCAGGTAGAGGAGAACACCGGGTTCAAGATGATGGAGCCGATGCCGAGCTCGCGCAGGTACGGGGCCCAGCCAGCCAGCTTGGAGAGGCGGTGGCGGGAGGCCTCGGCCTCTTCGGCGGCGGTGTCGCCCACGGCCGGGGCGTAGGTGGGCGCTCCCACAAGGCCCAGGGGGTAGAACTGGTAGAACGTGCTTTCGTAAGCCCACATGGCAAAGGTCCTCTCTGTAAACGGGCTGCGGCTCGCGCTGGGATGCCCTTGGGTTGCCGCGCTTTAGCCACCATACCCATATGCGCGCTGATTGTAACGCCGGCAGTTGTTGAACGGAGCGTCCAAGAAGGGAGCGGCAGCTTGCCGGGGCGCGAAGGTGCCGTTTGGGGACTGCCTCTGGGGATGTCTCCGGGGGCGGGTGTGGATGGCGGGCGGGGCGGCCTGCCGTCCACGTGTGCCCCCGGCGGCGGGCCGGCGCTTCCCCGGCCGACCGGCGCCCGCCGCCTAGAAGTCGAACGCCTGCGCGATGTCGCAGCTGATGAGCACGTCGGCCGAGCTGTCCTGCGGCGTGGGGTCGCGGTTCACGATCACGAGCTTCTCGCCTTGGAAGGAGCGGATGAGGCCGGCGGCGGGGTACACCACGAGCGAGGTACCGCCCACCACGAGCAGGTCGGCCGCGGCGATGGCGGCAACGGCGCCCATGAGGGTGCGCTCATCCAGGTTTTCGCCGTACAGCACCACGTCGGGCTTCACGCGGCCACCGCACTTCTCGCACACCGGCACGCCGTCGCCGCCCTGCTCGGCCGCCCACCTGCCCTGCTCAAGCACCCACGAGGCCGGGTAGACCGCCCCGCAGCGCTGGCATACGTTGCGGTGCGTGGAGCCGTGCAGCTCGAAGACGCGCTGGCTGCCGGCGGCTTGGTGCAGCCCGTCGATGTTTTGCGTCACCACCGCGCCGAGAAGCCCGGCAGCCTCCAGCTCGGCCAGCTTCTGGTGGCAGCGGTTGGGCCGCGCATCCGGGGCGATCATCTTCTCGCGGTAGAACCGGAAGAACTCGGCGGGGTGTTCCACGTAGAACTCGTGGGAGAGCATGGTCTCGGGCGGGTAGTCGAAGCGCTGGTGGTACAGCCCGTCCACACTGCGGAAATCGGGAATGCCGCTGGCGGTTGAGACGCCGGCGCCGCCGAAGAAGACCGCCCGCCCGGAGCCGGCTTCGCCGGGTTGCGCGCCCGGTCGCCCCGCCCCGTAGCGGCTGAACAGGTCGCGCAGCGTCGCTTGCGCCTCGCGCGCGTCGGTGATGGGAGTTGCCATGGTAATACCGCCTTTCCTGCGTTTTTGGGACGAGACCGTGCGGGGTATAGTGGCATCAACTAACGAGAGGAGCACCATGCCCGAACTCAGCAGGTTCTACGGTCTTGTCATCAAGATGCTTTACCAAGATGATTCCCAACATCTAAGCATAGACATCGCACTCGAGGCGCTTTATCGTAAGGGCTTCGCCTACGAGCACGTTGCGTAACGCTGCGCAACCCGTATTCCAGCCGCTTTGCGCGGCACTACCTGAGGAGCGCCTTATGCCTGAGCCCCGCCTGTACAAGTTTGCGTCGTGGAACGTCAACGGCCTGCGCGCCGTGCTGAAGAAGACCCCGAGCTTCACCGAGGTGGCCGAGGAGCTGGACGCCGACATCTTGGGCATCCAGGAAACCAAGCTGCAGGAGGGCCAGGTGGCGCTTGAGCTGCCGGGCTACCACCAGGTGTGGAGCTACGCCGAGCGCAAGGGGTACTCGGGCACGGCCGTCTTCACGCGCGAGGAGCCGCTGTCCGTGCGCAACGCCGAGGCGCTGCTCGAGCCGGCGGTGCTCGAGGCGGCCGGCATCGCCGCGGACTCGGACGAGGCCGAGCTTCTGGGCGTCGCCGTGACCGAGGGGCGCGTGTGCGCGCTGGAGTTCCCCACGTTCTGGTTCGTTGACGTGTACACGCCCAACGCGCAGAACGAGCTGGCGCGCATCGACACGCGCATGGTGTGGGATCGCGCCTACCGCGTGTTCCTGAAAGGGCTGGAGGCCGAGGGCAAGCCGGTGGTGACCTGCGGCGACTTCAACGTGGCGCACAACGAGATCGACCTCAAGAACCCCAAGAGCAACCGCGGCAACGCGGGCTTCTCGGACGAGGAGCGCAGTGGGTTCACCGAGCTTCTGGAGGCCGGCTTTACCGACACGTTCCGCTTTTTGCACCCGGACGAGACGGGCGCGTACAGCTGGTGGAGCTACCGCTTCAACGCGCGCAAGAACAACGCAGGCTGGCGCATCGACTACTTCCTGGTGAGCGACGTCGCGCGCGACCGCATCGTGAGCGCGCGCATCCGCGACGACATCTTCGGGTCGGACCACTGCCCGGTGGAGCTCGAGATCGAGCTGTAGGGGACGGGGCCGTCGCCGGCGCCCGCGGGGTTGCGGGTCGCGCGCGTTGGGCGCCGCTTGGCGGGCCCGTTGCCTGCCGCGCGCGGCGCCGGCCGGCGGGCCCGTTGCCTGCCGCGCGTCTGGCGCCGGATGGTCGTTTCGGGTGAACGCGCGGCGTCCGGCGCTTATCGCCCGCCCGGGTCGGTACAATAGGGGGAGCTGTACAGCGCGGCGGCGCTGGGCCGGTCGGGTGCGCGCAATCCGGTTCGGTTCGGCGTCGGCCCGCGTGTGATAGGCGCCTGCCGCCCGCCGGCGTCGCGAAAGGGGTTACTCTCGCATGGCTTACGACACCAAGACATGGCGCTGCGGCGCGTACGAGCTCACGTTTGATCGCCCGCGCATCATGGGTATCTTAAACGTCACGCCCGACTCGTTCTCCGACGGCGGCGAGCACTTGGACACCAAGGCCGCCATCGCGGCGGGCCTGGCCATGCTCGACGCCGGCGCCGACATCATCGACGTGGGCGGCGAGTCCACTCGCCCTGGCTTCACGCCCGTCAACCCCGACGTGGAGGCCGAGCGCGTGATCCCGGTGGTGCGCGAGCTGGTGAAGCACGGCGCCATCGTCTCGATCGACACGCGCAACGTGGAGGTTGCCAAGGCCTGCGTGCGCCTGGGCGCCTCCATCGTGAACGACGTCACCGGCTTCACCGACCCCGAGATGGTGGAGTTCGTCTCGGGCGAGACCTGCAACAACTGCGGGCTTATCGTGGTGCACTCCGGCGGCGTAGCCGAGCCGCGCCGGGCGCACACCGCCGTGACGCTGGACACCTCGGCTGCGGCGCTTGCGGCCGAGCGCGCTGCCGCCGCCGAGCGCGCCAAGCAGGCCGCCCCCGGCAAGCGCGGGCCCCTGAGCTTCCTGCAGGGCCAGCTCTTCGACGAGCCCAACGGTTCCGCTGCCGCCCGCGCGGCCGAGAAGGCCCAGGCCGCCAAGACGGCCGGGAAGCCCGCGGGGCCTGCGGGCGCCTCTGCCGGCGGCACCGCCTCCAAGCCGGCTGCGGACGCTGCTTCTTCTGCCGCCACCTCGGGCGACAAGCTCGCCGCGCTGATGAACGCCACGCCCATGAGCCCTGCCTCGCTCAGGCGCTTCACCCTGCCGGACTCCGGCCCCATCATGCGCCGCGTCATGGGCTTTCTCTCCGACCAGGCGCGCACGCTCACGCGCGCCGGCGTGCGCCCCGAGCGCATCTGCCTGGACCCGGGCGCCGGCTTCGGCAAGACGGCCGAGGAGGACATCGTGATCCAGCGCTCCACTGCCAAGATGGCCTCGCTGGGTTACCCGCTCATGTGCGCGGTTTCGCGTAAGCGCTTCGTGGGCACCGTTTCGGGCATCGCCGAGGCGCGCGAGCGCGACGCTGCAACGTTCGGCGTGTGCCTTGCCGCGCTCGAGCAGGGTGCCAACATCGTGCGCGTGCACAACGCGGCCGGGTTCGCGGAGTTTCTCGCCGGCTACTGGTCGGTGGCGCACGAGCAGCCGCGCCGCGCGTTTGTCGCCCTGGGATCCAACATGGGCGACCGCCTGCAGAACATCCGCACCGCGCGCGACCTTATCGCCCAGATCCCGCTTACCTGCGTGACGCATTGCTCGCGCATCTACGAGAGCGAGCCGGCTTACGAGCTCGACCAGCAGGCGTTTGCCAACGCCGCGATCGAGATCAAGACCGAGCTTGCGCCCACGGTTCTGCTCGACGAGATCATGAAGGTGGAGCAGGAGGTGGGCCGCGTGCGCGAGGGCGCCAAGCCCAACGGTCCGCGCGTGATCGACTGCGACCTGCTGTGGATGGAGGGCGAGGTGCACGGGGGCAACAAGCTTCGCCTGCCGCACCCCAAGCTGGGCGAGCGCGACTTCGTGCTCATCCCGCTGGAGGACATCGTGCACGACCCGGCGCGCTTTTTGCGCTTCGAGGGCGTGGACGTGCTTCCGCCCGAAGAGCGCGTGGGCCACGTGGTGGGCGAGCTCGGCAGCCTCTAGCCCGACGCTGCGGTCGCCCCTAGCGGGCACCTCGGCCCTCGCTCATCGCGCATCGCCGTAAGGCGCATGCGCTCTTCGCGCGGGCCGACCTGCTCCGCAAGGGGCGCCCTCGCTGACTGGCCGCTCTATCCCGTTCTCTTTCCTGCTTGCGCCAGATTAGGCCGTGCCTAGTTTGGCGCATTTCGTAAGACGAAACGGGCGGATGGGGCGGCTTTTCCTATCCTGCGCAAAATGGATGTGGTTTTAGAGGGGTTCCTCGAGTAGAGGCGTACCGAGCCGCAAGGAAAGCGCAGGTAGATTGATTGGCTCCTGGCGGGCTACTCAGCGCACCCGTGCAAAACAACATCCATTTTCTCGCATGCCGGGTTCGCCACGGCCGTGCGCCGATTTGGGCCGTGCCTAATGCGGGGCATCGCGGTTAACCGGCGCTGCCGCCCGGTCACTGCCGTTCGTTCGCCAGCGCGCCCGCGCCCGCGCGCGGGCGTCACAACATACTTCCGATAATTCCTGCCGCAAGTCTGGTACCCGCCCCCGCGCGCGGGCGCTACGCCCGCAGCCAACCGCGGATCGCGCCCGGCCAGCGACGGGGCACGTCCGTTTGCCGGCGGGTTTGCGGCACCGCCGTCCGCGCATGAGCTGCTCGGGTATAGTTTTTAGCACGTGTACACGGGCCGCCGCATGGGCTCACGCGGGCCCACCTGGGCTTTGAATGGGGATGTGACCGCATGTTCAACGTCGAGAGCTTCGATACCGCCGGAACCACCCTGCTGCGGGAGGGCGTGGTGACCTCCACCAACGACATCGCCGTCGACGCTGCGCGCGCCGGGGCCGAGCACGGTTGGGCGGTGTGCGCCGATGTGCAGACGGCCGGCCGCGGGCGCCGGGGCCACTCGTGGCGCTCGCCCATGGGGAGCCTGTACATCTCCATCGTGCTGCGCCCCGCGGTCCCCATGCAGATGATCATGGGCCTGCCCGCCGTGACGGGCCTGGGTGTGCTCGATGCCCTCGAGGGCTTGGGTCTTTCCGGGCGCGTGGGCATCAAGTGGCCCAACGACATCGTCTCGGTGCCGCGCAGCATCGTGACGCCCCACGGCTCCAACTTCAACCGCAAGCTCGCCGGCATCCTGGTAGAGGGCCGCTCGTCCGACAAGGGCGCCTTCGCGGTGGCCGGCATCGGCGTGAACCTCATCGCGCCCGAGGACGCTCCGGTCGCCTCGCCCGAGGTGCAGGCCGCCATGGACGCCGCCGCCTCGGTGCGCCGCCAGCTCGAGCACGACGACAAGCTCGCCCGCGACGGCGTGCCCGCGCTCGACCCCATCTCGCTGGCCGAGGCCCTGCCCGAGGGCCGCGCCCTGCCCGAGCGCGACACCGTTGCCGCAGCTGTGCGCGACGCCGTCCTGGCGCGCGTCTCGCGCTGGGAGCGCGCCATCAAAGCCGGCTTGGGCGCCGCCGGTCCGCTGGGCCCCGTGCTCACCTCGTACACCGACAACATCCCCATGCTGGGCAAACCGGTGAGCGTGCTCTCGCCCAACGGCACCGAGCTGGCCGTGGGCTACTTCGTGGGCATCGACGCCTGGGGCCGCGCCATCGTGAAGCTCGGCACGGGGGAGGAGAAGACCTACTCCGCCGAGATGGTGAGCCTGCGCGAGGTGTAACGCCGCGCAACCGCAAAGCCGCCCCGCCGTGCGCCAAATTAGGCCGTGCTTAATTTGGCGCACGGCGGGGCGGCTGCTTTTACCGCGCCTGCATCCGCCGGTAAATCTCGCAGATGCCCTTCAGGGTGAGCTGCTTGTCTACTACGTCGAACACGTCGGTGGAGCCTGCCACCACGCTGGCCAGCCCGCCCGTGGCGATAACCACGGCCTCCGGCGCGCCGAGCTCGGTCTTGATGCGCCGCACAAGGCCCTCGGCCATGGCGGCCGCGCCTACCACCGTGCCCGACTGCACCGCCTCCACGGTGGTGCGCCCGATGGCGTGCGGCGGCGCGGCGAGCGCGATGCTTGCGAGCTTGGCCGCGCGCTGCGTGAGCGCCCCGAGCGAGATCTTGATGCCCGGCGCGATGGCCCCGCCGATGTAGGCGCCGGCCTCGTTGATCACGTCGATGTTGGTGGCGGTGCCGAAGTCAACCACCACAGCCGGCGCGCCGTAGTACTTCACGGCCGCCACGGCGTTGGCCACGCGGTCGGCGCCGGCCTCGTTGGGGTTGGGCGCGTCGATGGCAACCACGTCGCGGGTCTCAGGCCCCACGACCACGGTGGACTCGGGTGCCAGGCGCGTGGCCACGCCGCCCCACGCCCGTGCCAGCTGCGGCACCACGCCGGCCAGCGCCAGTGCGTCTACCTGCGCAAGGTCGAGCCCGTACATGTGGAAGTACCCGTGCAGGCGCACGTGGATCTCGTCGGCGGTGAAGCTGTGGTCGGTCGGCATGCGCCAGCTCTGCACGAGCTTCTCGCCCTCAAACAGGCCAAGCGCGGTTTGCGTGTTGCCGATGTCTACTGCCAGCAGCATGGTTCTCCTTCGGGCAGGCCACGGGGGCGGCGCCGGAGCGGGCCGGCCAAGGGGCGTCAGCCAAGGCGGGCGCGCGGCCCGCCGCCAAGCTGCTGCGCAGGCGATGGCCCGGTGCGCAAAATCGCTCCCCCGGTGGGTTTCTTTCTGCCCGCATTGTATACTACTTGCCGGTACGAAGACGCAGGACAGCGACCTATCCAGCAGGTTCCTTTAAGGCTTCGGCATCGCGCGCGGGCACGTTCCGGCGCGCGGCGCGGGCGAGAAGATCTCCTGCTGCGGGCGGAGGAATCGCACATGAACAAGAAGGCAAAAAGCCGCCTCATCGTAGTTGGCGGCATCATCGTCATCGCGATGCTCGTGATCATCGCCGTGGCGGGCTCGGGCGGCTCGGCGGCGTCGCTTTCCATCGGCGACGTGCTGGGCGGCGGCTACGACGGCAAGAAGGTGCAGGTGTCGGGCTCGGTGGTGGCCGACTCGCTCACCAACGACGGCGCCGCGGCCACCTTTGCCATCGCCGACGAGAACGACCCGTCCCAAGAGCTCACGGTGAGCTACGAGGGCGCGCTGCCGGCCACCTTCGGCTCGGGCGTGGTGGCCATCTGCACGGGCACCGTCGACGGCGCGGACAACCTGGCCTGCACCGACCTGGTGACCAAGTGCCCCTCCAAGTACGAGAGCGCCGAGGGGTCGCTCACGGTGAAGGGCCTCACCGACCAGGCCGACTCCCTGACCGGCGAGCAGACCAAGGTCTGCGGCTACGTGTCCGGCGAGATAAACACCGCCGACGCGCCGTATCGCTTCACGCTCGAGAGCCAGGGCGCCCAGATCAACGTGGTGTGGGACGGCGGCCTGGACGAGGCCGTGACCGACGGCACCGCGGTAGTCGTCTCCGGCGCGCTGCAGGCCGACGGCACCTTCAAGGCCTCCGAGCAGCCCGCCATCGACGAGGCGGTAACGCAGGCGTAGCGGCTTCGGGGCCCGGGACGCGGCAGGTGCCCGCCCCGGGCTTGTCTATGCGGCAACAACGCGCCGGGCGCCTTCGCCTCGGCGCGCGCAGGATCCAAAAAGGGGAACATCTATGAGCTTGTTAGGAAACGGCGCGCAGGTCATCGCGCTTATCGCTGCGCTGGTGAGCGCGGTGGCGCTGATCGGCGGCACCAAGAAGCGCAGCGAGTCGGTGGTGAACGCCGGCTACATCGGCGTGCTTGTCACCACGCTTTTGCTGACGTTTTGCATCGGCGTGGTTCTCGTGTGCTTCATGACCGAGAACTACAGCCTGGCCTACGTGGTCTCCAACTTCCCGCAGGACTCGAGCGGCCTTGCCTGGCTGTATCGCGTCTCGGGCGTGTGGGCCGGCCGCCAGGGCTCGCTTCTGTTCTGGACCTGGCTCATCTCGGTCTTCTCCTGCGCGGTGGCGGTGCGCCGCATGCACGCCACCGACGACCTCAGCTCGGTGGCGCTGGGCGTGATGCAGCTGGTGGTGGCCCTGTTCACGGCCACCATGGTCTTCTCCGAGGCCAACAACGTCTTCATGGCCACGGCGTCCCAGTACCTCAACGCCGACGGCACGCTCACCGCGGCTGGCAAGGGCGCCGGCATGAACCCGCTGCTTCTGCACTGGGCCATGGTGCTGCATCCGCCGGCGACCTTCATCGGTTACGCCGGCTGCACGGTGCCGTTTGCCTACGCCATGGCCGCCCTCATCACCGGCGACCTCTCCGCGCGCTGGGTTGAGCTCTGCGACCGCGTGGCGGTGTTCTCGTTCATCTTCCTCACCATCGGCATGGCGCTCGGCGCCGTGTGGGCCTACGTGGTACTCGGCTGGGGCGGCTTCTGGGCGTGGGACGCCGTGGAGAACGCCAGCCTCATGAGCTGGCTCACGGCGGTGGCCATGATCCACAGCTTCACGGTGTACCGCAAGCGCGGCTGCTTCAAGCGCTGGAGCCTGTTTGCGGCCACGATCACCTTCATCTTCGTGGTGCTCGGCACGTTCATCACCCGCTCGGGCCTGGTGCAGTCGGTGCACGCCTTTGCCGAGGACGCGGTGTCCACCTACCTGTTTTTGGCCATCATGGTGCTGGCGGGGCTGGCCTTCCTCATCGGCCTGCTCTACCGCAACGGCTCGTTTGACGACGAGGACGACATCGAGAGCCTGGCCAGCAAGAACGGCGCCTACTTCCTCACCAACCTGGTCATGGTGGTGGCGGCCGTGGTGGTGGCCTACCTTACGCTCTCCAGCTCGCTGCCGGCGTTTCTGCCGCTGGGCGGCGCGGTGGTCTCGGCTGGCGCCTACAACGCGGTGGCCCGCCCCATCGGCACGCTGTTCTGCGCGCTCATGGCCGTGTGCCCGCTGCTGGGCTGGCGCAAGACCGAGCCCGCCGCCTTTGCCCGCAACATCCGCGTGCCCGCCATCTCCGGCGCCGTGGTGTTCGTGGCGCTGATGGTGCTCTTCGTGGTTAAGTTCGTGCCCGAGCACGACGCCATTGTGGCTGCCGGCGGCACGGCGGCCACCACCCTCACCGAGCAGGGCCCCAAGGCGTACTACTTCGCGCTGACGGTGGTGGCCTTCGCCGTGGCGGCGCTGCTCTTTACCACCTCGGGCTACGTGCTGGTGCGCGGCATCGCGGCGCGCCGCCGCAACAAGGGCGAGGGCGTCCTCACCGCGCTGGCGCACCTGTTCCGCTACTCGCCGGCGCAGGCGGGCGGCTACCTCACGCACCTGGGCGTGGCCGTGGTGCTGGTGGGCCTGGTGGGCTCCAGCATGTACGTGCAGGACCAGACCTTCAACGTGTCCTCCGAGCCCGGCGACACCTTTGAGCTGGCCGGCTACGAGCTCGAGGTGACCGACGTCAGCCAGTACTTCACCGAGCAGGACAACTCCGTGATGCAGGTCGACCTGGCCGTGCGCACCGCCGACGGCGCGCACGACCTGGGCACCCTCAGCACCTCCATGGAGGTGAGCGCCACCACCCAGCAGCAGACGCTGCACGCCGACGTGCTCACCTTCCCGCAGGAAGACCTGTTCGTGGCCTTCCAGGGCACCAACGCCGACGGCACCCTGGCCGTGAACGTCAAGATCAACCCGCTCATCCTGGCCAACTGGGTGGGCGCGGGCATCTGCGTGGCGGGCATCGCGCTGGCGTTCCTCCCGCGCCGCGCCACCCCGCTCATCTCTGCCGACGAGCGCGCGCTGGCCGAGGGCGCCGAGGCCGCTGCCGAGGCTGCCGCTCCCGCTTCTGCCGGCAAGGCCTCGCGCAAGAAGAAGGGCGGCCGCTAAATGCTTCGCCGGGGAGAGAAGAACGCTGCTACGGCGGCCGCGGGTGCCGCCGTATCCCCCGCGGCACCTGCCGCCCCTGCCCCCGCGGTGGAGGTGGCGGGCCTCGTTAAGCAGTTCGGCGACCGCCGCGCGCTTGACGGCGCCAGCTTCACGCTGCCGGCAGGCGCGTTTCTCTCCATCTTCGGCCCCAACGGCGCGGGCAAGACCACGCTGCTGCGCATCCTTGCCACGCTGGCGCGCCCCACGCGCGGCAGCGTGCGGCTGCTGGGGGTCGACGCGCTCGAAGAGCCTGAGCGCCTGCGCAGCTGCATCGGGCTCATCTCGCACAAGTCCATGCTCTACGGCGACCTCACGGCAGCCGAGAACCTGGAGTTCTTCTCGGCCCTGTACGGCGGCAAGCCCGACCGCGCGCGTATCCGCGAGCTGCTGCGCATCGTGGAGCTCGACCACCGGCGCAACGACGCGGCGCGCACGTTCTCGCGCGGCATGCAGCAGCGCCTCTCCATCGCCCGCGCGCTGGTGAACGACCCCGAGCTCGTGCTGCTGGACGAGCCCTACTCGGGATTGGACCCGCATGCGGTGGAGCTTTTCGACGAGCTTATCGGCCGCGTGCGGCAGGGGCGCACCTTCATCATGGTGAGCCACGACCTCGAGAAGGGCTTCGACATGTGCACGCACGCGCTGGTGCTGGCCCGCGGCCAGGTGGTGGTGATGGCCGAGAAGGACCGGATCGACCGCGCGGCGTTCCGCGACCTGTACCTGGCCACGGTCGGCATGGGGGTGAGCTGATGGCGCGCAAGGATCACACGGTATCGGGATTTGCCCAGTACAAGGCGCTGCTCGCCAAGGATGTGCGGCAGGAGCTGCGCACGCGTGAGATGCTGGTGTCCATGGGGGTGTACGCGCTGTTGGTGCTCACCGTGTACGGCGCGGCGCTGGCCCAGGTGGGCGACCGGCTCCAAGTGGTGAGCTTCGCGGGCGGGCTTTTGTGGGCGCTTATTGTCTTCACGAGCATGCTGGGGCTCAACCGCAGCTTTGCGCACGAGACCGAGTCGGGCTGCCTGGAGGGCATCCTTCTGGCGCCGATGGATCGCGCGCTGATCTTTTTGGCCAAAGCCACCTCGAACCTCATCTTCCTGGCTGCCGTTGAGGTAGTGGTGGTGCCGCTGTTCTTTGTGTTCTTCCTCTCCGGGGCGGAGCTTGCGGCAACGACGCCGCTCATCGTGCTGCCGCTGGCGGTGGGCACGGTGGGCGTGGCCGGCGTGGGCACGCTGCTCTCCACCATGACGATAAACACCCGCGGCAAGGACGTGCTGCTGGCCATCCTGTTCATCCCCGTGGTGTTTCCGCTGCTCTACGCCTGTGTTTCGGCTACGAGCACGGCGTTTCTGGGCGTGGAGGGCACCATGGCCACGTTTTGGACCTCGTGCGCCATCGCCGGCTGCTACGACGTGATCATGATAGCCGCCGCCTGGGGCCTGTACGAGTTCGTGGTGAGCGCGTAGCAGGCCGAGCAGGCGGGCGCCAGTGCGGGTCGGCGCGATCCGGCACGGCAGGTAGCGCTGGCCGGCGGCGCGATGGCGCGGGCGGGCGACGCTATGGGGCGGCGCGGCGGGTGGCGCTGGCCGGCGGTTGGTCGCGCTGACAACATGTAAGCGCCAAGGAGCCGCCCGCTTACCCGCGAGAATGTCACACAAGCCTCGGTTACCCGTGCCAACAGTGCGCAAGCGCCAAAGGACTGGCCGGTTGGTCGCTTCGGCGACGCATAAGTGCCGAGAACGTCAGCCGCTTACCCGCGAGGGTGTCATCTAAGCTTCGGCAACGACAAAAGTGCGACCAACCGAGCCGGCGTCTGCTTCTTGCAAGCCATTCTCGCGACCAACTGGAGCAGCAGACTCGCAGGTTTGCCGCCACAACGTCACGTAAGCCCCGCTTACCCGCGATAACAGCAGGTAAGCATCGGAGGAGCTGCCCGGTTGCCCGCGCCGCCGGCAGCTAAGCCCCCGGTTGATCGCGATCCCAGCATGTAATTCTCGTTTAGCCGCCAAAACCGCATGCAACTCCCGGATTTCTGGGATTTAGCCGTCGCCGAGGCGACCAACCGATCCCGCGACGTCGTTTCAGCGACCAACCGGCGGCCCACAAGGCATCTAGGCACCTGGCCGAAGGCCTGCAGGTCGTTTCAACGACCAACCAACAGCTCGCGAAACACCCCGATGGCCAATTCGCCGCACCCTTTGCCCAGCGTCCCTAATCACATAGCTCGCATGCGCAAAAAATTAGGCGGAACCGCTTGCGTGACCCCGCCTTACAAAACCCGTGAGGGCTTTTTATCTCAGGCCATTATGCCCGTTCTGGCCCACCTGTCAAACAACACAATAAAGATCTCCTCGGTCTGACACGCGATACGTCCCCATGGGTCGTACCCACCCACGCATACACCCCCATTCTAAGCTCGCCCGCCGGCAGCCTTCTTACCCTCATTTCAGGCGTCTTGACCTGCGCGGAGGAAGCGCAGGCCAGGGCGATAAGGGCGGCCATACGAGGAGGCATTCATGGCGGGCACAACGTACGGCTACGCGCGGGTGAGCACGCGCGAGCAGAACCTGGACCGGCAGCTGGACGCGCTTGCGGCGTTCGGCGTGAAGCGCGAGAACATCTTCGCCGACAAGGCGTCAGGCAAGGACTTCGCACGTCCGGAGTGGCGGCGCATGGTCGACACGCTCAGGCGCGGCGACGTGCTGGTGGTGAAGTCCATCGACCGGTTCGGCCGCAACTACGACGAGATTCTCGACCAATGGCGCATCATCACGCGGGACCGCCGCATCGAGGTGGTGGTGCTCGACATGCCGCTGCTGGACACGCGCAACGGCCGCGACGGCGTGACCGGCGCGCTCATCTCCGACATCGTGCTGCAGCTTCTTTCTTATGTGGCGCAGGTGGAGCGCGAGAGCATCCATCAGCGCCAAGCCGAGGGAATCGCCGCCGCCAAGGCGCGCGGCGTGCGGTTCGGCCGGCCGTGCAAGCGGCGCCCCGCGGCGTACGGAGCGGCTCGACAAGGCTATTTAGCAGGGGAGATAACCCGAGCACAGGCGGCGGCGCGTCTCAAGGTGTCGCTTTCAACCTTTGACAAATGGCTGCGAGAAGATCGGGCGCAAGAGAGTGCGCAAGCAAGTCTGGAGTGAGGCGTCTCCGCGGGTAAACGGCGGCAGACAAGCGTGCAAGCGCAAAAAAGTACAAAACCGGCGCGCGGGGCTTCTCCACGCTTGGACAAGGCGCTTTACGAGCACCTGTTCTCTCTATAGCACGGCACAGCGCTGCCCGATCTGTTTTGAGGCCAATTCCTCCGCGGCTCTTGCCCGGCGCGCCCGCTGACGCGCATTTCCTCCTAATTTGCCCCCACATCGCCTGCAAGAGGGGAGTGCGCCCGCGCCGGAGGCTCTATGGTTGTCCGTGCGTTCGGTTACAATAGCCCCGAACGCCACGCAACCTACCCGGGCGCGCGGATGCGCCCGAAGGAAGGAGACGCCGTTGCCCCCGCTCGCTAAAAAGACCAGCCTCGCCGACCGGCTCGCTCCGGTGCTTCTGGTGCTGGGCGCGCTGCTCACGGCGGCCGACATCATACTCACGTTCACCGTCGCGCCGTTTGTGCAGGGTGCCGAGCTCTCGGAGCCGGTGGTTATCGCCGGCCAGGTGGTCACCACCAAGCTTCTGCTCACGCAGAAGATCTTCTACCTGCACGTGCCGGTTGCCGTCACGTCGTTCGCCGCCATGTTCTTCACGGCGTTCTACGGCGTGCGCTTCCTCATGACCAAGGACCGCCGCTACGACCTGCGCGCCCGCATCGCCACCACCGTCGCGCTGGTCTTCATCCTGGCCACCATGGTCTCCGGCGACCTGTGGACCCGCTTCGAGTGGGGCCGCTGGTGGGTGTGGGAGCCGCGCCTCACCACGTACTTCATCCTCATGCTGCTGGTGATCGGCTACTTCATCCTGCGCAACGCCATCGACGACCCCGAGCGCCGCGCCACCTTCGCCGCGGTGTTCGGCATCGTGGCGTTCATCGACGCGCCCATCTCCTTCTTGGTGACGCGCCTCATCCCCAGCTCCATCCACCCGGTGGTGTTTCGCACCGATTCGGGCCTGCCGCCCAAGATGCTCATTCCGTTTTTGCTTGGTCTGTTCGGCATGCTCATGGTGGCCTTCGCGCTCTACCGCATCGCGCTGGCCATCAACGAGTCCGCGCAGGTGGTGGAGGACCTCAAGGAGCGCCTGGAAGAGCGCGACGCTGCCCGGGCAGCCGCTGCCGCTGACGCCGCGCGCGACCGCCTGATGGCCGCTGCCGGCAAGGTGACGGGGGAGAAGAACCCCAGCTACGGCTCCCAGAGCGATAACGGATCCCCTGCGGCCCCTGTCGCCCCCGATCGCGCGGGCGCCGCTGCCGCTGGCTCTGCCGCGGCCGACCAGAACGCCGCGTGCTCGGAAGCCGACCCCGCTTCCCCTTCCGACGATTCCTCCGCACAGTAAGGAGTGCTTACGATGGATGCTATTCTCGCCGAGGTGTACTCAACCGTTCTGCCCGCTGCCCCGTACGTGATCGGCGCCTACGTGGGCATCTGGCTCGTGCTCTTTGTGTTCGTGCTGCTGCTGGCCCGCAAAGCCAAGCGCACGCAGAGCGACATCGAAGCGCTCAAGGAGGCTCTCGAGTCCCGCGAGCGTAAGGACAAGTAGCGCCGGGCTCTGGCCTGCCATGGGGGACGGGTACGGATGGCAGGTCTCCCCGTCCCTTATGCCAGAGGCGGCCGCTGGCTTTGCGCTAGCGGCCGTTTGCGTTCAGTTGGGCGTTCTGTGCTTGGCGCTAGCTGCGCGGCGTATCTTCTAGGCCGGTCTCGCCCCCGGTGCGGGGCTGCGCGCTGTTGAGCCGCGCGGTGTCGCCTTCAAACGCGCGGATGATGCGCTCGAGCATGCTGCTGAACTGCTCCAGCTCCTCGTCGGAAAGGTCCACATCGGGGAAGGGCGGCTTGCAACTGCGCACGCAGGCACGGCCCTTCTCGGTGATGCTCACCAGCAGCACGCGGCGGTCCTTCTCCGAGGTGCGGCGTGTGATGAGACCCGAGCGCTCGAGCTTGGCCAGCACCTCGCCCAGCGATTGCGGGCGGATGTTCAGGATGAAGCCCATGTCGCGCTGGCGCATCTCGCCCTGCATGTTGAGAAGCGCGAGCGCGCGTCCCTGCCCGCGCGACGGGTCGCCCGCGGGACCGCCGTGCATGCGGCGGTACGCCTCGTGCCAGCGCTGCAGCACGCTGCGCAGCGTGCCGAAGTGCTCCACGATCTCGTCGATGGTGACAGCGCGTTGGCTGGTCGGTGCAGGCGTGCCGTCGGCAGGGCTGCAGCGGGGCTCTGCCTGAGCGCCGGGTTCGACATGCGTGATAGGGGAGACGGTCTGGCACATGGTTTGCTCGTTTCCGGTAGGGTTTTGCCCGCAGAGCGGGCGCTGCGCTTATCATACCGCGTTGGTGTGGACGGTTTGAATACGTATCAGCGCGTAAGGGCGCGGTGGACGCTCGTGGGGAGGCCTGGCATCTTGATGCGGTGCGAGTGTGGAGAAAGTTTGAACTCACAGGAGTAGCTGGAAGGCATGCTTGCGTTTGCGGAGTGAGCGTCGTAATATGCTTTCTTGCGCGAAGGCGCTTACATACAGTGCGGGATGGAGCAGTCTGGTAGCTCGCCGGGCTCATAACCCGGAGGCCGGAGGTTCAAATCCTCCTCCCGCGACCAAAAGTCCAGGTCAGAGGCGTTTTTTGTCTCTGACCTTTTTCTTTTTCGCATCCACGCGAGTTGATGGAGCTCTTCGGCGCCGCCTGCGCGGAGACCTCCCCGACCCCCTCCCCGGGCTTCCCCAGGACGGGCGCGCGGGGAGAATGAGGGGGGAATCTCCAGCATGCGCGGTTGCGTCTGGGGGCGCGGGGGATAACGGCGCTGCACGGGGGCGGCCGCGGCCGCCGAGCCAGCGCCGCCGTGCGCGTTCCGTGAGTCGGTTCCCTAGGATGCCCTACGGACTCAAAGCTCCCCCTCCCCGCTTGTCCGCCCGCCTCCCGGACCATATAAATCGAACCGAGACGGGGCGACCCTGCGTTGCACGGGACGCCCCCGAAGAGCATCGGATTCCAGGAGGTGCCCCATGGAGGAGACGGGAAGGGCCGCCGCGGGCCCGCGGCGGCCTGAATTTGAATCTGAATCTGCCCCAGATCCGTTGACAGGTCGAGTCCCGTTTCGGCACCATTGCCGTTGCGGGGGAACGGAGGCGGATCATGGGAAAACCGTGCCCGAAGTACACGGCGGAGTTCAAGCGGCGCGCCGTGCAGCTGTACAACGAGAGGGGAACCACCTGCGCGGAGGTCGCGCGCGAGATCGGCGTCGACCCGTCGAGCCTCGCCGACTGGGTCAGAAGGGCCTCGGCCGCGGCGCCCGACGCCGAGGCGAACCCCTTCCAGATGGCCGAGGACCTGCGGCGGCTCAGGCGCGAGAACGAGCGGCTCAAGAGGGAGAACGAGATACTTTTAAAAGCGAGCGCCTTCTTCGCCAGCAGGCAGCTGTAGGCGCCGAGGCGAAGGAGGCGAGGTTCTCTTTCATCCTGCTCAGCGAGGGGCGCTGGAGCGTGTCGGAGATGTGCTCGGCGCTCGGCGTCACCAGGCAGGGCTACTACGCGTGGCGCTCGCGCGGGCCGAGCGGGCGCGACCTGCGCGACGCCGAGCTCGCCGGCGAGATCTCCGGGGTCTACGAGGCGAGCCGCCGCATCTACGGCGCCCCGAAGGTCTTCGCGGAGCTGCGCCGGCGCGGAGAGCGCACGTCGCGCAAGCGCGTGGCGCGCATCATGCGCGAGAACGGCTGGGCCGGCACGACGCGCGGCTGCGCCAAGCGCCCCAAGGGCGAGGCCAAGCAGGCAGCGCCGCAGACCAACTCGGCGCCCGACCTCGTGCGGCGAGACTTCAGCGCGGACGGCCCGAACAGGGCCTGGTTCGCCGACATCACCTACGTGCGCACGCACCAGGGGTGGCTCTACCTGGCGGTCGTGATGGACATCTGGTCCAGGAAGATCGTCGGCTGGTCGATGTCGGCCCGCATGACGGCCGAGCTCGCCGACGACGCGCTGAGGATGGCGATCGTGAGGCGCAGGCCGCCCGGAGGCTGCATCCACCATAGCGACCACGGGAGCCAGTACGTCTCGCTCCTGATCGGCAAGACGATGCGCGAGACCGGCATCAGGCCGTCGATGGGCTCGATCGCGAGCCCGTGGGACAACGCGGCGATGGAGTCGCTCATGGGGCTCGTCAAGGCGGAGTGCGTGCACGCCCGCACGTTCGAGACGCGGGATCAGGCGGCATTGGAGATATTCGACTACATCGAGTGCTTCTACAACAGGGTGCGGATCCACTCCGCGCTCGGCAACCTCAGCCCCGAGGAGTTCGAGGCGAGGCATGCGCAGGAGGCCGCTTCGGCGGCGTAGAGGGTGTCAACGAAATCGGGGTAAATTCACGGCTTTCCAGGCGCGCAGGTACCGCGCCGTCCCGTCGTCGATCGCGATCCAGCGCGACCGGCGGTTCTTGGTCTCGCGCAGCGTCTTGTCCTTGGTGTACTGGTACTTGATGAACACCCGCATGTTGTCGAAGTCCGCGTAGCGCCTCGCCGCGCCTCACACCGGTCGCGAGCGCGAGCCAGATGGCGACGCGCCTGCCGTCGAGTTCGTTGTCGTGGAGCGCCTGGCAGAGCGAGATCGCCTCCTCGAGCGTGAGCGGGGTCCTCTCAGCTGAGCGCGGGCGCGAGACCTCGACGTCGCGGCAGGGGTTGTGCTCGGTCAGGTGCTCCTTCACGGCGAGGCCCATCACCTGGCTCATGACGGCGTTGAGCTTGTGGACGCCGCGCTGCGACATGCCGTGCTCCTCGCGCAGGTCCGCGTAGACCATGTTGAGCAGCGAGAGCGAGAGGTCCGAGACGAGGATCCCGCCGAACCAGCGTCCCGCCTTCTTGAGCTCGCACGCGTCGGTCTTGTGCGTGAGCGGCGAGAGGCTCTTGAGGAGCTTGCGCTGCTCGTGCCACCTCCACCCGAGCTCGGGCACCGTTACCTCGGGGTTGGCGAACCCGCTCTCCAGCTCGCGGCGGTACTCCTCGAGCGCCCGCCTCGCGTCCGACTTGGTGCCGTGCACCGTCCTCTTCGGGGAGCGGATGTACTTCCCCGTGGCGGGGTCCTTACCCAGATGGTGCCTGATCCTGTAGACTTTGCCCCGCTCGATCTCCTCGATCTCGCCGCAGCCCGTGACCTTTGGGATGGTCGCCCCTTTCCCTCGTGTGTCCCGCACGGCCCGTGGTGTGGAAGAAGGGCCGCGCGGGACGCGCGAGGGAAAGGGGCTTTGCCCCGCGGTACCGCCACAAAGGGACAGGGGCTTTGTGGCGGGCGGCCAAATTTCCTGCCTGCGCACGGGCTGCTCGGACGAGATGCGGCGACCCTGCGCCGCACCTCGCCCGCCATCTACATCACCCGTGTCGATTCGAGGGCTTCCTCGAAGCGCTTGACGGCGTGCGCCGTCGGGCGGCGCAGCAGCAGGCCGAGCGCGAGCGCGGGCACGGCGTAAGCGGCGAGAATGGCCAGCTGAACCCAGAAGTCGCCGTTGTAGACACCGAAGAGCGCTGCGCGCATGGCACCCTCCGCATGCACGAAGGGCAGCCACTCGTAGATCATCTGGAACACCGGGGGCAGCATCTGGGCGGGAAACGTTCCGCCGGCGCCGGCCACTTGCACGACCATGAGGACAACGGCGACCGCCTTGCCGATGTCGCCGAACGACGAGGTCAACGCAAAGATGATGCTGATGAACACGACGGACGCGAGGCACCCGGCGAGCAGGAAGAGCCCCGGGTGGGCGCATTGCACGCCGAGGTAGCCGACGTCGCCGATGCAGATGATGGCCGCCTGTATGATGCCGGTGCCGCAGAAGAGCGCCAGGCGCCCGAGGTAGGCCTGCGTCACCGTGCATCCCGTCTCCCGAAGCGCCCGTGCGCTCGGCGTCGCCTTGATGAGCGCGGCGAGGACCACCCCGCCGATCCAGATGGCGAGCGTCGTGTAGAAGGGTGCCATGGCGGATCCGTTGTTCTCGACGGGGAAGACCGCGTGGCGCTCGATGCTCACGGGCTCGGCCATAAAGGCGCCGAGCTCTGCCGGCGAGGTCAGAAGAATCGTGCGCACCTGGTCCATGTCGGACGAATCGAGGGCGTCGGACAGCTCGCCCTGCAGCTCGCTGATGCGCGTCGCGGCGCTCTCGAGGTTCTCAGCCGTATGGCCGAGCGTGGCGTGCATTCCGTCCATGTTGCCGCTTGCCGCTTGGGTGGCGGCGGCCACGGCGGCACCGGTCTGCTCGAGGTCCTGAAGCGCGGTGTCCGCACCGTTCGCGGTGGCCTGTAAGGTGCTGGCGAGGTCTGTAAGCGAGCTGTCGAGTGAGGTGCTGAGCGAGTCGCCGGCGGTGCTGAGCGCGCTTTGCGCGTCGGCGACCATTTGGGTGAGCTCGGCTTGCGCGCCTTCGGCATCGGTGCGCCCCTGCTCAAGGTCGCCGACGGTGCCCTCGATGCCCGCCGAGAGGTTCTCGAGCTCTTTGATAGCAAGGTCGACGCGGTCCGAGAGCCCGTCGATGGTCAGGCTGACCTCGTGGATCTTCGTGTACCCGGCTGAGCCGACCTGGTAGTGGCTTTCCATCTGCTTAACGAGCGTGTCTTGGCCATTCAGGCTGTCGGCGACGGTGCGCAGCGCGTCGAGCCGCTGTTGGATGGTGCTGTCAACAGTTGTGAGGGCCGACGTCAAGCGTTCGATGTGCCCGCCAGCGGTTTCCATGGCGCTGCCGATCGCATCGCTCACGCCGTCCAGGCTCGCAGCCCCGGCGTCAAGCGCGCCCTTTACGGAGGCGGTGGTGTTCTTGAGCGTGCCGTCGAGCCCGCGCACGCCGTTGGCGCCGTCGCGCAGGGCGGCGGCGAGGCCGCCCTCGGTGTCGGTCAGGGCAGAAAGCGACGTAGGGCTCGCATCGAGCAGGCGCTGGGCGGACCCGACGAGGTCGCCTGCCGCCTGAACGCTGCTGGCGGTGCTCGAGAGGGTCTGCGCGCTTCCGTCGAGCGCGGACTCCATGGCACGCGCGACGGTCGCGAGCTGCCCGTCGTCGAGCATGCTGGAAAGCTGCTTCAGAGCGCCTGTTCCCACGTCGGTAACGGCTTTGGCGAAGCCTGTGTCGATATCCTCCTGGATGGAGGAGGACGCCTCGTTCGTCACGATCTCGGCGATGGCGTTCGTCTTCTGGTTCTGCATGAACGTGACCTTCGCCTGACGCGCCTCTCCGCCCAGGCCGCTGAGCAAGCAGGAGGAGAAGTCCTTGGGGATGATGAGGGCGGCGTAGTAGGAGCCGGCGGCAAGGCCGGATTCCGCTTCGTCACGCGCGACGGGCTCGTAGCCGATCGAGCTGGACTCCAGAAGGGTGGAGACGACCTCGTCGCCAAGGTTGAGCTTCAGGGGCACGAGGTCGCTTTCGTAACCTGCGTCCTCGTTTACAAGGGCGACCTTGAGGTTCTTCGTGTTGCTGTAGGGGTCCCAGCTTCCAGCGATGTTAAACCACGCGTAGAACGACGGCACCACGAGAATACCGACCATGACGACGATGCTCACGGCGTTGGCGTAGGCGTGCCGCGCGTCGCGGCGGATAAAGGACAGAAGGCGATGCATGGTCATCAGAACCTTTCGGAGCCGGTGGGAGCGCTTGCGGCAGTGGGGTCCGCGGCGTGAGCGGGACGATGCCGCGCGGGCGCGGCGGCGAGGGTGCGCTGGGCGCGCGCATGCAGGAACTCCACGACGATGAGGTAGGTGCAGGTTGCCGTGAGCGCGACGATCCAGCAGATCAGCAGCGGCAGCGGGTCCGCCAGGACGAACTGGAGCACCACGAGCAGCACGGCCTCGCACGCGAGCGCGACGATTCCGCGATGCACGAGAACGGGATAGGCGCGTTCGATGCGCTCGGCGCGAGCGGGGTCGTCCAGCACGCCAGAAACAAGCGCCGTGCGGCTTGGATCCGCAAGGGCGGCATCTGCTCCCACGTGCTCGGCAATCATGAGGTCGGTCTCGGCGAGCCTGCGGTCGAACAGCGCGTTCACGCTAACGAGGCGGCGGCGGGCGCCGATGCCGATGACGAGCGCGGGTATGCAGAACAGCAGGAGCACCCCCAGGTTCGCTGCGTAGGCGCCGTCGTAGAAGCCAGCCACCGCCTCGCGCATGGCGTCGATGCCGTAGGTGAAGGGAAGCCAGGGATGGAGCGCCTGGAAGAAGCCGGGCATCATCTCGATGGGGTAGGTGCCCGCCGCGCCCGGGATCTGGAGCACCACGAGCAGCACGCCGAGGGCCTTGCCGATGTGCTTGAAGGAGATGGCGAGCGCATAGACGATGAGGACGTAGACGAGCGAGGCGACCATGCCCGCCGCCACGTAGGCCACGGGCGAGACGCATTGGATGCCGAGCACGATGTCGCCGGTGCAGCAGATGATTGCCTGCACTTGGCCGAGCATGGCGAGCAGAAGCCACCGGCCGAGAAAGCCCTGCCAGGGCTGGAACGTGCCCACGCCCTCGGGATCCACTTCAAGCTTGAAGATGGCGACGAGGACAAAGCCGCCCACCCACAGGGCGAGGTTCGTGTAGAACGGGGCGACGCCTGAGCCGTAGTTCTCCACGGGGAAGACCGGGTGGTTCTCCATCGTGATGGGCGCGCTCAGGTAGCTGCCCATATGCGCGGGGTCGAGCTGGGCGACCTTGTCCAGCTCCGCAAAGGCCTGCGCGCTCGAGAGGGCGTCGATGTCGTCCGCCATGCTGCCGATCTGCTCGCCTGCGACGCGGAGGGTCTCGGCCGTGTCGTCTGCCAGGGTGACGGTCTGCGCGAGCAGGCTGTCGAGCTCAGCGAGCAGCGCGTTCGCCTGGTCGGTCGCCGGGCCGATGGCCTCCAGCGTGCCCGTGAGGTGGCTTCCGGCGTCGGCGAAGTCGTTGAGCGCGGAAGAGATGTCACCTGAGGCATCGTCGGCGAGACCCGACTGCAGGTCGCTCAGGCTGCGAGCGCCGCTTTGCACGGCATCGTTTACCGAGGCAGAGAGGCCGCGCACGGCATCGGCGTCCGCCTTGATGGCGTCCGAGACGCTCTGCAGCTGATCGAGCTGCTCCTTTTGGCCGTCGGTGAGCGTGACGAGCACCGAGATTTCGGTATCGAGATCGCTGACGATGTCGTTGCGGATGGTTTCCTGCTCGCCGTCTGCGGCGGGAAGCTCGAGGATGGACGTGCGTACGGACTCGAGAGAGATTTTGAAGGTCTGCACGGTGCCGTCGAGCGAGCGCACAGCCGCGACGGCGTTGTCGATGGTGCCCTGGGCCCAGCCGATGTCACCGGTGATGGCGCCGATGTCGTAGGCGGCGTTCGATGACAGGTCGGCGAGCGTGCCGCTGGCGTCAGAGAGGGCGCCGGACAGGTCGCTCGCCAGGGTGCGGGCGTCACCGCGCATGCTCTTGGCGCGCTCGAGCGCGTGATCGAGGTTGCCGGCGAGCGTGCTTGCCTGGGTTGAGGCGCTCGAAAGCGAGCTGCGCGCATCTGCGATGGCGTTGCGTGAGGCGGCAATGGCGGCATCCATGTCTGCGAGGCCGTCGGCGAGCTCGGAGGCCTGCGAGGCCGCCTTGCGCAGGGTGCTCGCGGTGCTGTCAATGCCGTTGCGCGCGGTGTCGAGCGCCTCGCCCGAGGCGCTCTTGAGCTTCTCGCTCGCCACTTCTCCCACGACGCGGACGAACTCGCTCGAGATCTGGCTCTCGAGCGTCGTGGCGCCCGTGTCGGTCACCTTTGGGGCGATGGCGTTTTCCTTCTCGTTCACGTAGTAGTCGATGTGGGCCGACTGTGCGTGGCCGTCAAGCACGCCCGAGAGCGTGGAGGTGAAGTCGCTCGGGATGATGAAGGCGGCAAAGGCGCTGCCGTCGCGGACGCTATCGATGGCTTGTTGCTTGCTGTTGTCGAATATCCAGTTGAGCTGGTCGTTTTCCTCCAGACGCTGGCGGACCATGTCGCCGGCGTTGACATGCCCCATGTCCGGGATGTCGGCACCCGTGTCCTCGATGACGACGGCGACCGGAACGGTGGAGGTGTTCTCGTAGGGGTTCCAGTTGGCGCGGATGTTGATCCAGGCGTAGAGCGAGGGAATGATGCACACGCCGATGGTGACGAGGACGGCTGCGGGATTGCGCAGGACGCGTTTGAGGTCACGGACAAAGATGCGCACGACGGTTTCCATGGGTCCCCCTTGCGATTAATCAATACGGGGTTTGGCGTATTTCCCCAATTCTGCGGAGATACCCGGTTTCTATGCGCTCTACCGACATTTTTGAAAAGAATTCAAAAAAAAATTGCACGGCAACGGTGCAAAGGGACAGGGGACTTTGTTTTGGGATGCGTCGCAGGAGACCTCGCGACACGCGCGCACGCGGCACAAAGCGAACCGCTCGAGACGGCTCGCCTCGCGGTCAACCGCGACACGCGCGCGGCGCGGGGTCTCCTGCCCCTTTGCACCGCTGGCGGTTAGCTGCGCTCGTTGGACGGCAGAGGGGGATGGCGGGGAGTGGTTGGTCGCCAAGACGACCTGCAGGGCAGGGGCCACCTCCGGTTGGTCGCCAACGTGGCATCTAAGCGCTTGGTTGATCGCTGCTTCGTCATCGTCGGGGCATTTGGTCGCGCAAACGGCACCCAACTCCGGGAAATCCAGGAGTTGCGTGACGTCAGAGCGGTTAAACGAGAATTACCTGCCGGAATCGCGATCAACCGGAGCTGGGGTGCCAGCGCCGCGGTTAACCTTGAGCGACTGCAGGTAAGCCTTCTGCTCAGGCGTGACGCGGCGGCTCTCGCGCGCCTTTTGAAGCGCCTTGTTGTGCGTCCAGGCGTCCAGCGCGACGGGGCGCTGCTCAAAAAGCGGCAGTGTTGCCGCCGGCTGTTTTACCAGCGCAAACGAGAAGTACCACGCACGCGCCATGTTGACGTAGTACTCCGGCCGGCCGATGGCCGCCACCCACTGCAGCTGCTCGGGGTCGAACGCGTCATCTAAAAACAGCGTCATCAGCTGCACCACGCCGAAGCGCACGGTGTACTCGGGCTCGGCGCCGATCCAGCCGCGGATCTTCTCGAGCACGGCAGGCAGGTCGCGCGCAAAGGCGGGCACGCGGACAAGGTCGCAGGTGGCCCAGTTGTCCACCCAGGGAAGAAAGGCGTCGAGCAGCCCAAAGGCCTGTTCAGGCGTGCGGCTCATGCGTCCGATAAGCTCGCCGTGGAGGTTCATCTCGTCGTATGTCTCGTGCGGGGAAGCGGCGAGAAACGCCTGAGCGTCACCGGGCCGCTCGCGCAGCAAGCGCTTGGCATACGAGCGCAGGGCCGGCGTGCGCACGCCAAGGATGCGCGCGGGGTCCACCGTGGGCACCAGCTTGGCCTGGAACGTGCGGTACGCCGGGTCGGCAAGCTGCTCAAGCTCTTGGCGTATCCGTGCCAGCGTGTCGTTGCTGCGCTCTTCTGCCATGGTGCCCCTCCTGTCCCGTAATACGTCCCATTGTACTCGGCGTCTGTGCCAACTTGCGCACGGCCTCACGGGGCGCAGGTCGGGAGGGGCGTGATCGGCCGCCGCAGGCATCAATCATTATATACAATATAAAATATACTATACGCGAGTTGTAAATGATGGTAGTAACGTTTGACGATAATAACGCAAGGAGTTACTATAATCGTGTCGTTTAAGGATGAGGACACGCACCGCTTGGCCGAGGGCTACCGCGTCAATCGCTTTCGTGCGTTTGAGCGCGTCGCCTTGAGGAAGCTGCGGAAACTGCAGGTTGCGGGGGAGCTCGCAGACCTGCGCGTTCCTCCCGGCAACAGGCTCGAAGCGCTGAAAGGCGATCGCGCAGGTCAACATAGCATCCGCATCAACGATCAGTACCGGCTGTGCTTCAGCTGGACGGAGGGAGGCGCTGAGGATGTTGAGATCGTCGACTACCACTGAGGGCCGTGACGCAGAAAGCGTCCGGCTCGATCCGGTTACGCCCGGCGAGCTGCTCAAAGAGGAGTTTCTCGAGCCTCTGGGCATTTCCCAATACCGCCTTGCAAAAGAGACGGGTATACCCGCGCAACGCATCGGCCAGATCGTGCTGGGACGCCGCGCCGTTACGGCCGACACGGATTTGCGCTTATGCCGCTTCTTTGGCCTGAGCGATGGGTATTGGTTGCGAGCGCAGGTGGCGTACGACACCGAAATGGCTCGGCGTCGGCTTGAGCCCGAGCTCAAGAAGATCAAGCCGTGGGCCAAGGCCGCTGCGCTATAGGTTTCGCAGGTTGCGGTTGCGCTACGTTGCCCCGAGTCCCGCGCACTAGCCGCATGCGCCAAATAAAGCACGGCCTAATTTGGCGCATGCGCACGGCGTCATGGGGTGCATACGGCGACCGTGCGGAAACGGGTACAAAGGGGCCAAGCGGAAGGAGGGCGGCATGGGCATGCGATGGGAGCTGCGCGGCGGCGTTTTGGTTGAGGGCGAGAAGAGCGGCTCCGTGCGCTCCGGCGATCCGTCGGCAGCGGCGTCGGCACCTGCGCCCGACGTTGCCTCCGGAGTCTGCGCCGTCGAGCTCTTCTCGCCCGACGAGGCCGCTGCCTGCAGCTTCTCGCCCTTGGGTGCGGAGGTGCTGCGCCAGCTGCCGCACGCCGCCATCCCCTTTGTGGAGTGCGGCGAGGCCGAGGCGGCGGGCGCGGTGGTGATGTCGCCCGGCGCGCAGCGTGCCGCGGGTGCCCGGCGCTTTGCCTTTGTCCTCACGGCGCGCACGCTTGCGCTGGTGGATGCCAGCGGGCTGTGCCCCACGTTCCTCAAGCACCTGGCCGCCGAGAAGACCGCGGTAGAAACGCCGGCTGCCGTGCTCTGCGCCCTGCTCAGCGCGCAGCTGCGCGACCATCCTGCCAAGCTCTCGATGGTGCGCGACGACATCGAGCGGCTGGAGGAGCAGATCTTGGAGGGGTGCACGCGCGTGAACCGCGCCATGATGATGGCCGACACGCGTCGCATGCTGGGGCTTGACGCCTTTTACCAGGGCATGTCCGACCTGACAGACCTGCTGGCCGAGAAGGGCGGCAGCGTTGTTGCCCCGGGCGACCGTGCGCAGCTGCGGATGCTCTCGCGCCAGCTCGATCGCCTGTCCACGCGGCTTGAGTCGCTGCAAGATTACAGCCTGCAGGTGCACAGCCTGTACCAAGAGAGTATCGACGTGCGGCAGAACAACGTGATGCAGTGGCTCACCGTGGTGGCCACCATCGCCATGCCGCTCACGTTCATCACCGGGTGGTACGGTATGAACTTCCCGCACATGGTGCTTATCGACGCGCCGTGGGGCTACCCGTTCGCGGTGACCCTTTGCGTGGTCGTGGCGGCGCTTGAGATTGCGTTTTTCCATCGGCGCGGCTGGCTTGCGTTCGGCGGTGCAACCAGGCGCAGCCGCAGGTCAAAGCGCAAGGATCGCCCGAGGCGCAAGGCCCGCCTTGCCGGCAGCAAACGCCAGCCCGGGCACGAAACCCCAGGCAAGCATGCCCACGCGGGAGCGTTTGCGCCTCACAACGATAACGACGCAACTGACTAGCGCAGGAGTGCCGCCAACAAGCACGGTCCCAGCGCAAACGGGTACAAGCCCAGGGCATAGGGAAACGCAGCAGGCCGGCCTCGCCCGGCCCGGGAGAGAGAGGACACCATGCAGTACCTGATCGCAACGAGCAGCAAAACGGGCAATACGCGCCAGCTGGCCGACGCCTTGGCCGCGGCGTTGGCGGGCCGGGAGGGCGCAACCTGCGTCTACAACGGCTCTGCGGGGCCTGAGGCCGCAGCCGCCTTGCCGCAGGCCGACACCGCGCTGGTAGGTTTTTGGTGCGACAAGGGCACCTGCCCGCCCGATACAGCGGAGCTTCTCGCCCAGCTGGGCGGCAAGCGCGTGTTCCTGTTCGGCACGGCGGGCTTTGGCGGAGCGCCGGAGTACTTCGACCGCATCCTGGACACGGTGCGCGCGCAGCTGCCGGCAAGCGCCGTGTACCTGGGTGGCGCCATGTGCCAGGGCAAGATGACGCCGAACGTGCGCACCCGGTACGAGGCCATGCTGGCCGAGAAGCCCGGCGACGCGCGTATCCAGGCCATGATCGATAACTTCGACGCGGCCCTTGCGCATCCCGACGCACGCGACCTCGCGGCCGTTGCAACAGCCGCCCAGGCTGCGCTCGGCCTCTGCTGACGTATCCGGGGCGCGTACGCCCGGCGCACGCCGTGCACCCTGCCCTCGGCGCCGGTCTCTCGGCCCGGCGGGTGCATCCGGGCGGCGCCTTGCCCCGGCGCCTTCTCCAGGCGTTTAGGCGGCAGCCGCGCACGGTTTAGCTTTGGGCCTAAACGGGAACAAGAGCAGAAGCGCCGCGGCGCGTCTTGAGGCATGTCGCGGTTCGGTGACGCCGTTTGCGCGCGGCGCCTCACCGCTTGCGTAGAGGGTTCCCGGGCCTGGCGGAGCTGCGCGTTGCGTTGCGCTAAAATGTGCCCGGGCGTAGATAGTATTATTGGGTGAGCAGACAGCGAGGGAGGCCGCTCATGGCTTCGGATGCACGTAAGATTCTGTTGGTTGAGGACGAGAAGGCCATTCGCGACGCCGTTGCGGCGTATCTTGAGCGCGAGGGCTATTACGTGGTAGGCGTGGGCGACGGCCAGTCGGCCGTTGAGGAGTTCGAGAAGCACCCGTTCGACCTCATCATCTTGGATCTCATGCTGCCCAAGCTCTCCGGCGAGCGCGTGTGCCGCGCCATCCGCGACACCTCGGACGTGCCGATCATCATGCTCACCGCCAAGGGCGAGGTCGAGGACCGCATCATCGGCCTTGAGCTCGGCGCGGACGACTACCTCATCAAGCCGTTCAGCCCCCGCGAGCTGGTGGCCCGCGTGCGCGCGCTGCTGCGCCGCACCCACATGGCAGACGAGCCGCAGGTCGAGGTTCTCGACTTCTCCGACCTGGTGATCGACATCTCGGGTCACAAGATCCTGGTCGAGGGCAAGGAGGTCGACCTCACGGCCTCCGAGTTCAAGCTGCTGACCACCCTGGCTCGCCATCCGGGCCGCGTGTACACCCGCATGGAGCTGGTGGAGAAGGTTCTGGGCTACGACTTCGAGGGCTACGAGCGCACGATCGACTCGCACGTGAAGAACCTCCGCGCCAAGCTGGGCGACGACCCGCGCCATCCCAAGTGGCTTTACACCGTGCACGGCGTGGGCTACCGCTTCGAGGCCCCCGAGAAGAAGGCCGACAAGCAGTAAGGGCGCCGGGCCCGCTGTGCTTCGCACTACCGATCGCGCTGAACGTACCCGTCCCCTGTGGCAGATTTCGCCATGGGGGACGGGTACGTTTGACAGGCTCGCGGCGTTTGTCCGGGCGATGGGATACGATACAGGGGTGCCCTAGTTGGAAGGTTGGTGCCCATGCTGCCTGCACGCCTGGTTCTCGATCAAAGACACAAGCCCTCCGGGGATGAGAAGAGCTCTCGCGCCCGGTGGAACACCCCGCGCTCGGACGTGCGGCCGCCGGTGAGCTATGCCTCGCGCATGACGCTGTTCTTCGCGCTCACCGCGCTCATGACGGTGCTCGTGCTCGTGGTGGTGATCTCGGTGGTGTGGAGCGGCGTGTTCACCGCCTACACCCGTGCCAACGTGGAGGACATCGCCAAGGTCACGGCTGAGCGCCTGGCTGCGGGCTACGAGGACGCGGGTGGCCGCTGGACCAGCGACTTGCTCTCCTCGACCGCCGACTCCGAGCTCATCTCGGAGGACCTGGGGATCCAGGTGGTGAACGAGGACGGCGTGGTTATCTATGACGACACCAACATCGCCGCCTCGCTCATGGCCGAGGGCAGCGATGATGTTCACGGCGGCGCCCCGGTGGCGCACGGCGTGCTCTCCACCGCCCCCACCGACGCCGAGGGCGCGGTTTCGCTGCCCATCGTCACCTCCGACGGCACGGAGATCGGCACCATCCGCATGTGGGTCCTCGGCAGCGACGTGCTGCTCACCAAGACCGACACGGCCTTCCGCGAGAGCACCTTCCAGGCCATGGCCTTGGCGGCGGTTATCGCCATCGCCATCGCGGTGATCATGGGCCTCATCTTCTCGCGCGCGCTCACCAACCCCATCCGCCGCATCACCTCAACCGCCAAGCAGATCCGCGACGGCGACCTCTCGGCCCGCACCGGCCTTAAGGGCGACGACGAGATAGACCAGCTGGGCGAGACCTTCGACGAGATGGCCGAGTCTATGGAGAAGAACCTCAAGCACGAGCGCCGGCTCACCTCCGACGTGGCGCACGAGCTGCGTACGCCGCTGCAGGCCATGCTCGCCACGGTGGAGGCCATGCAGGACGGCATCTACGAGGCCGACTACGACCACCTGGAGACGGTGGCCTCCGAGACGCGCCGCCTGTCACGCCTGGTGCAGCAGATGCTCGACCTGTCGCGCATGGAGAACCGCACCGCGCCGCTCAAGATCGAGGACGTGGAGATGGTGCCCTTCGTGCGCAACATCGTGGAGACCCAGCAGCCGCTCTTCTCCACCCGCGACCTGCGCCTGCGCTTCTCGGACGAAACCGCCGGGCACGATGCCATGGTGCCGGCCGACCCCGACATGGTCACCCAGGCGGTCATCAACCTGCTCTCCAACGCCATGCGCTACACGCCCGAGGGCGGCTGGGTGGTGGTGAGCGTGGGCGGCGACCGACGCTACGTCACCGTGTCGGTCAAGGACACCGGCATCGGCATCGCCAAGGAGGACCTGTCGCGCGTGTTCGGGCGCTTCTGGCGCGCCGACGCCAGCCGCGCGCGCGAGGCCGGCGGCCTGGGCGTGGGCCTGGCGGTGACCAAGATGATCGTGGAGCGCCATCACGGCTTCATCGCGGTGGAGTCCGAGCTGGGCCACGGTACTACTTTTACGATTCATCTGCCGCGTGAGCACAACGACGCGCCCTCATCGTCTACAATCGAGCATTAGTCCCCAAGACGCGCGAGCGTGCCCCGCGCGTGCGGCAACACAACGAAGGAGCTGACCAACGTGGCGCTTGACGAGATTCGCCCTGACTCCCAGGGCAAGGTGCGCGACATCTACGACGCGGGTGACAACCTGCTCATGGTGGCGACCGACCGCATCTCTGCCTACGACTTCATCCTGCCCGACGAGATCCCCTACAAGGGCGAGGTCCTGAACCGCATCTCGGCGTTTTGGTTCGACAAGTTCGCCGACCTGGTGCCCAACCACCTCGTCTCCATCGACCCGGCCGACTATCCGGAGGAGTTCGCGCCGTACCGCGCCTACCTGGCCGGCCGCTCCATGCTGGTGAAGAAGGCCCAGACCATCCCGGTGGAGTGCATCGTGCGCGGCTACCTCACCGGCTCGGGCAAGAAGACCTACGACGAGAACGGCACCGTGTGCGGCATCCACCTGCCCGCCGGGCTCACCGAGGCCTCCAAGCTGCCCGAGCCCATCTTCACGCCGTCCACCAAGGCTGCCATCGGCGATCACGACGAGAACATCTCCTACGAGCGCTGCGTTGAGATCGTGGGCGAGGACATTGCCCGCCAGCTGCGCGACCTCTCGCTCGAGATCTACACCGCCGCGGCCGAGTACGCCGCCACCCGCGGCATCATCATCGCCGACACCAAGTTCGAGTTCGGCATCATCGACGGCAAGGTCACCCTCATCGACGAGTGCCTCACGCCGGACTCCAGCCGCTTCTGGCCGGCCGACTCCTACGAGGAGGGCAAGGTCCAGCCGAGCTACGACAAGCAGTACGTGCGCGACTGGCTGCGCGCCAACTGGGATATGACCGGCGAGCCGCCGCACCTGCCCGCCGAGGTCATCGAGGGCACGTCCGCGCGCTACCGCGAGGCGTACGAGATCATCACCGCAAGCAAGTTCACGTCCATGAAGGAGCAGGGCTAAGTGAGTCAACGCAGTCCTATGAACAAGCGCAATCAGCCTGGTACCGAGCGCACGGGCATGGCGCGCAAATCGGCGTCCAGCGCCAAACCCGCCCGCGCCGCCGCCAGCTCGGTGCGCGTGGTTCCCGCGTCGTCCAAAGACCGCCGCAAGAAGATCGAGCAGGGCGAGTCCCTGGCCGGCCTTTCCAAGGAAGAGAAGCGCGCCCGCCGCGCCGAGCGCCGCGAGCTCGAGGATCGCATCGAGACGTGCGTGAACTACCTGCTCAAGCAGCAGCCGCAGTACCAGTCGCGCCGCAAGGCGTACTGGTGCTTCTTGGGCGCCGCCGGCGCGGGCTTCGTGCTGGCGCTGCTCATGATCACGCTGGTGAGCGCGGGCGTTACGGGGTCGTTTATGGAGATCGGCATGCTGGTGTGCGTGGCGCTTGCCTACGCGGGCCTTATCGGCGGCCTGATCTTTGACTTCGTGCGCATCCGACCGATCCGCAACGAGGTGCGCGCCACCGTTGAGGGCATGTCCGACAGCCGTATGGATGCGATTTTGCAACGTGCGGCCGAAGAGAGCGCCGCGAAGCGCGAAAAGAAGAAAAAGCGCGGGTAAGATGAGGGAATGCCGCCGGGGCCACAAGTCCGACGGTTCTGAGAACTTGGGCCGGGCGCGCGGGGGCGCGTCCGGCGTTGGTCACGCGATGCGGCCGCCGTGCGCGGCCTGAAGGAGAAGGGATAGCGTATGGCCACGAGGAAGAAGACCACGACTGCCGCGAGCAGGGCGAAGGCCTCCGCTGCAAAGATCACCGCAGCTGCAAAGGCTCCGGCCGCCAAGCCGGTTGCTGCTGAGGAGACCAAGCCTGTCGTCGCTGCCAAGGCCCCGACTGCTGAGAAAGCCGCACCGGCTGCGAAGGCCGCTGCTGCTCCGGCGGCGACTGCCGCCGCCGCCGCCAAGCCGGCTGCCGCCAAGACTGCTGCCGCGGCGAAGGACGCACCCGCGGCCAAGCCGGCTGCAAAGACCGCGGCAACCAAGACCGCTACCAAGAGCACGGCTGCCAAGGCCGCCGCGAAGGCTCCGGCTACCAAGGCCGCTGCCGCCAAGACCATGGCCGCCAAGGCTGATGCCACCGCTAAGCCGGCTGCCGAGCCCAAGGCCGCTGCCGAAAAGCCCGCTGCCAAGGCTGCCCCGAAGGCCGCTGCCGCCAAGTCCGCGGTGAAGGCGGAGGAGAAGCCCGCTGCGAAGCCGGCCGCCAAGGCCGCCGCAACCAAGGCCGCTGCCAAGGCCGCCGCGAAGCCCGCCGCCAAGGCTGCGACCAAGACTACGACCAAGAAGGCCGCCGAGCCCAAGGCCGCTGCCAAGGCTGAGCCTGCCACGGAGGCTCCGGCGGAGGAGAAGACCGCTGCGCCCAAGGCCGCGCCCGCCAAGAAGGCGCCGGCAAAGAAGGCCGCTCCCAAGGCTGCCGCTAAGACCGCTGCGCCCAAGGCCGCCGAGCCCGTTGAGAAGGCTGAGCCTGCCAAGAAGGCCGAGCCCAAGCCGGCGGTGAAGGCCGAGGAGAAGCCTGAGGCCAAGCCGGCCGCCGCCAAGGTCGAGAAGGCTGCTGAGGCCCCCAAGGCCGAGCCAGCCAAGGCTCCCGAGCCCGCGCCCAAGAAGGTTGCCGCTTCCAAGCCCAAGCCGGCCCCGAAGCCCGAGATCAAGCCCATCGACGGCTACAACGACCTGCCCATCGGCTTTGTTGAGGCCGACGACCTTATCGTGCTGATCGGCAACCCGGACGCCACGGTCGAGGCTACCTACGAGAGCAACTCCTCGGTGGACGCCATCGCCCGCGGCGCCGTTGACGCCGGCCTGGTGCGTTCCGTGCGCAACTGCGACAAGTCGGTTGCCCGCGCCGTATGCGAGTGCGCCAACACCGGCGACAAGGGCGCGTTCGTCGTCTTCGACGGCAACCTGACCGCCGAGCCCGCGGATGCCGAGAAGGCCCCGCTGCGCATCCTCGCGTCCGTTGCGCTGGGCTGCGAGGACGAGCTTATCGTCCGCCTGCGCGGCGCCGGCGTGCCCTGCACTGCCATCGGCCGCGTGATGAACGACTGGCAGGTCAACTTCGACAACGTTGCCAGCATCGACCTCAACTGGCTGAAGTCCGACTTCAACGCTGCCGTCGCGAGCATCTAAGCGCTGCGGCTCCTGCCGCTGAGTAAGTAAGTTGCCTTGAAGCGCGCCTCCGGAACCCCCGAGGCGCGCTTTTTTCAACGTTTCCGCTACCTTGCCGAAGGCCGAGCTCGCCGCACGCCGCATGACGAGTTTTGGGCGCGAGGCTTTTGGGTACAGTGGAACAGGTAGATGGTTACGGCGCCCCTGCGCTTTGCGGGGGCGCTGCCGTGTGAAAGGAGCGTCATGATCACAGCCGCGCTGACTTGCGAGGAGGCCCGTGTTGGCATGAAGGCCCTTGCGCCTCATATCGAGAAGTACGCTGCGCTCGTGGTGCGCCAGGGCGTCAACGTGCAGCCCGGGCAGGAGGTAGTGGTGAGCGCGCCGGTGGAGACGGCGGCGTTCGCACGGCTGCTGGTGCGCAAGGCCTACGAGGCCGGCGCGCGTCACGTGACGGTGATCTGGAACGACGACGAGGTGGCGCGTACCACTTACGAGCACGTGGATATCGACTGGTTCCGCACGGTGCCCGCGTGGCAGCGCCTGATGTACGACAGCCTGGCCGAGGACGGCGCGTGCTTCATCTTTGTGGAGGGCTCCGATCCGGCGGCGCTTGCCGGCATCGATCCGGCCAAGCCCATGGCGGCCTCGCTGGCGCGCAACAGCCAGTGCAAGGCGTTCCGCCGCGGGCTCGACTTCAACATCAACCCGTGGTGCATAGCCGGTGCGCCGGTGGCGGCGTGGGCGCGCGAGGTCTTTCCCGGCGAGCCGGACGAAGTGGCGGTGTACCGCCTGTGGAAGGCGATTCTCGTCACGGCGCGCGCCATGGGCGAGGACCCCGAGGCCGACTGGGACCTGCACAACGCCACGTTCGAGAAGAACCTGCGCCTGCTGAACGAGAACCACTTCGATCACCTGCGCTACACGGCGTCCAACGGAACGGATCTCACGGTGGGGCTCACCGACCGGCACCTGTGGGACGGCGGGCGCACCGAGACGCCCGAGGGGCGCGCGTTTTTCCCGAACATCCCCACCGAGGAGGTCTTCACCTCGCCGGACTGCCGTCGCGTGGACGGCGTAGTACACTCTGCGCTGCCGCTTATCCACCACGGCAACAAGGTGGACCGCTTTTGGCTGCGCTTTGAGGACGGCGCGGTGGTTGACTACGACGCCGAGGTGGGCAAGGAGACGCTCGAGCAGATCCTGGCAACCGACGAGGGCGCGCGCCGGCTGGGCGAGGTGGCGCTTATCAGCAAGAACACGCCGATCCGCGAGAGCGGCATCCTGTTTTACGACACGCTGTACGATGAGAACGCCAGCTGCCACCTGGCGCTGGGGATGGGCTTTCCGGAGTGCTACGAGGGCGGCTACGACATGGAGGCCGACGAGCTGCTCGAGCGCGGCGTGAACAAGAGCCACACGCACGTGGACTTCATGATCGGCACGGACGACCTCAGCGTGGTGGGCGTGCGCGCCGACGGCGTGGAGGTGCCCGTGTTCGTGAACGGCCAGTGGGCGTGGGAGTAGCGTCTGGGCTTTGCCAAGCGGGGCGCTAACCGCTACAATGCATTACGCGGGTCATTAGCTCAGTTGGCAGAGCAGGGGACTTTTAATCCCAAGGCCCAGGGTTCGAACCCCTGATGACCCACCAGGAACGTACGCGCCGGGGCAGCGATGCCCCGGCGTTTTGGGTAACCGGCGCGGGGTTCGAACCCCGCTGGGGGCGCGAGCGCTGCCCGGACGCGGAGCGTCCGGCCGCGAGCGCGCGAGGAGGGCGGAGCCCGACGAGCGGCGCGGCCGCCGAAGGCGGGCGCCGAACCCCTGATGACCCACCAGGAACGTACGCGCCGGGGCAGCGATGCCCCGGCGTTTT
>CALUOP010000011.1 GCA_944322305.1 uncultured Coriobacteriaceae bacterium
GGCTACATGAGCCCCGTCGAGTTCAGGAAGGCGGGGCTGATCCTGTCGAAACCGTCCAAATAAGTGTAGCCAATCCACTGCGGGAACTCGTCTATGGAGTGCTTGCGGATGAACTTCCCGATCTTGGTCACCCTGGGGTCGTCCTTGATCTTGAAGAGAGGGCCGTCCGCCTCGTTCTTGGCCCTGAGCTCCTCGAGCCGCTCGTCCGCGTCTCTGTACATGCTCCGGAACTTGAGCATGGGGAAGGTCCTCACCTCTCCCCTCCTCGTTATCCTGCCGACACGCTGCTGGACGTAGATGGGGCAGCCCGGGGACTCCAGGCGGATCGCGAGGCAGAGCAGCGCCCCGGGGACCAGGCCCACGGCCACCACGGCCCCGGAGAACGCTATGTCGAAGAGGCGCTTGGCGGCGCGGTAGAGGCGCCGGTCCAGCAGGGGCTCCGGCGCCGCGGCCACCACCCGCGGGCCCCGCTCGCTGCCGGGCTCCACGAAGGCGTAGTCGCCGGGCTCAGTCTCCACCCCGGCTGCGGCCGCGGCGTCCACCGCGCCTATGCCGGTGAGGTCCAGGGTGTCCGAGGGGGATCCGCCGGTCCTGGCCGGTGTGACGGCGGGGACAGGCGTGCCCGTTCCGCCTTCGGCGGTACAGGACGAGCCAGTCCCCTCTGTCCCACCTGCGGCAATCCCCGTGGCCCCACGTGCGGGGTCAAGCTGACCCCGTGGCTTTTGTTGTTTCTCGTTCATGCCGACCCTTTGATCGATTGCAACCATGGATCAAACCCGTTACGCCGTTGCCGCCACCGGACGCGCCAGATCGCTGTACGCCGGGCGCTTGCCCTCGCGGGGAACGCGCTGCAAAAGGCCTAGGCCCACGCGCGTCTCTACCGGGCGCCCGCAGAAGTTGATGCACAGATACGCCACGCTCTTGCGACGGTTCACCCGCGTGATCATGGCCTCGTGGCTCTTCAGCGGCCCGCGCGTCACCACGATGCGGTCGCCGTCTTCGAACTCCTCGATGTGGCCCTTGCTCATGGGTACGCAGCGCTGCCCCGGCTTGGTAAACCCGCCGATGAGGTCAACCTCCTCGGCAGCCAGCGGCACGAACTTCTCGCCCATGGAAAGCACGCGGGCAAACTCCGGAAGCGCCACCAGGTGCCGCTCAAGCTCCTCGGGCTTGTCGGTCACGGCGATGAGGTATCCCGGGAAGAGCATCCGCTCGCAGGGAACCCAGCTGCCGCGCACCTTCATCTCGGTGGCATAGCGCGGGCAGAAGCACTCCTGCAGCACGTCCGAGCCAACCACGCGGCTGATGAGCCGCGCCATGGCGTCCTCGCGCCCTTTTATCACCTGAACCACGTACCACATCGGCCTCACCGCCCTTCGCGTCTGCCACACAACAAAGCTGGGGGAACGCAAACGCGCTGGGGCGGGTACGCTACGACGCCACGTAAAAAGGCTCGATCCTGAGCCCTTGGATGCTTTCATATGGCTCCGCCATGCCGCTTGCTCGCGGCGCTTTAAGGCTTCGCCATACCGGCCTGTGGCCAGATCTCCAGCGCGTATGCATTCCCCCAGCTCATCGACACACGCTCGCGGCGCTGCCCCGACAATTGGGGTATGATCCTCGCCCGCCAAGCGGGCTCAGCAAGAGTGCGGACGGCCTACGGACTTGCCACCGCCGACCGCTTTCAGCTTGCTGCGCGCAAACCAACGAAAGACCTGGGCCCTATCCGTTGGACTGCGCGCAAAAAGCTGACGCGTACATGCCGTCTGCCAAGGGGCCACACTCCCCTGCTCGGGGTTTGAGCTCCGCCCATGGCAGCTGGCGAGCAGAGCACCTACGTCTTGCTCACCACCTCAAGCGCTACGCGCGGCATACGCGGACGCACAGGCTTTTGGGCGCTGAGGGCTGTCGACGAGCGCGCACGGCGCTGAGCCGCTATGGAGGGACGTGGCGGCACTGGGCACGCCGGGCTGTTCTCGCCCGCCGCGCAGGCTCCGGTGCCGGTGAGCACGCCGAAGGCCGCCGGATTCAGATACGCAGCCCGGCGGTGCCTGTCCACCTTGCGCACCAACTGCTCAAGGCCCTTCAGCGGGCCGGCGCTCACCCGCAGTCGCCCGTCCACGATGCACCCCACCGAAGCTTCCACCGCATGCGCCGGGCCACCCAGCTGGCGGATAAGCGCAGCTTCCTGCGGCTCAAGCGTGGCAACGGCCTCGCCCGCCCCGCGCACCAGCTGCACCGAGCGGGCAAGCACCTGCAGGTTTTTCTCGAGAAGATCGGGGTCGGCGGTTTCTACCAGCACGTAGCCGGGGAACAGCACCTCGTTCACCTGGCGCCACACGCCGCCCTCGCGCTTGAACGCGGCGCGCCGCAGGGCGTACGCACACGTAGCGGCACCCTCGGCCGCACGCATGACGCGGCGTGCAACAGCATCCTCGTGCCCGGCGCGCACGGCAACGGCGCACATGAGCAGGCGCGGACTCAGCGGACGCGAGCCGTCTGGCGCAGCGCCTGCGGGGTGAGCGTTAGCGCCGGGACGAGCGGACACAGCACTCCCCTGCGCATACGCAAGCGCCGCACGATCATCTGCCTGGATATTGCGTTGTAAGAAAACGGTTAGCGGTTCAGCAGCGTCCGATCCATACGGATCAAACGAGCTGCCCCCCCAGTCACACTTTTTACGGGGTAAGCAACGGCGCTGGCACGACCCTCAACCAGCGCGGTGCCAGTCGACAGAGAGCGCACGGAACCAGCGCGCTGCGCACGCAACGCAGAACGATCGCAACCTGCCATGCTCACTCCTTCCGACCCAACCCGCTGCGGCACAAGGCGCCGCAGCAATAGTTTGCACTATGGTAGCGCATTCCACACTATAGCAAAAGAGGAGGCCCCACCCGCAATTCCACACGGTTGTAGCACAAGGCCCCAGGGCGCATGCCTGCTCCCGAGAAACACCTTGGTGGCACCGCGTGGAGGACGAAGGCGTCATGTGCGGCAAACGCGGGAGCGTTACACCAGCTGGGACCGGCGGGCGGGACCAAAACGCCCGCTGCGTTCGGCCGCACAGCACCGCAACGTCGACGGCGAGAAACCGCGCCGGATGAGAACGCCCGCTGCGGACAGGCGCTCAGAGTGGCAGCCAGACGGAGGGGCGCGCAAAGCATTCGACAGGTGCAAGGGGCTGGCAACAAAGGGCCCAGTACGCAAACGGCGCTTGCGCAAACTACTTGGCAGGTACGAGGAACATCACATACCCGGCTTGCTCTGGGCGCATTTTTCTCGGCAGGTGCAGCTCGCGGAATGCCTAGGGCATGTTTTTCTCGACAGATGCAGCTGACGGAGCGCCTGTAGCGCCCAGGATTTTGTATCTGCCGAGCAAACCGTGCAGAAAACGGCGAAAAACCCTCAGGCTCTCCGCACCTGTCGAGAGAAAAGCGCGACGCGAGCCGGGGCGCATTGCCACACAATCCGCAAGGCCACGCCTGCCGAGAAAACGCGCAGCGCTAGCTAGGACATTGCGCCATACGAATCGCAGGGCCACGCCTGTCGAGAAGAACGCGCGGACGGCGCGCGAGACGCGCCGCAGCCCCGCCGGCTGCTACCGCTCCCACTCCGCAAGCAGCATGCGCGCGTGCTCCAGGCTCGCCTCGGACTGCTCGCCCGAAAGCATGCGCGCCACCTCGGCCACGCGCTCATCGCCCGTCACCTCGGAAAGCACGGTCACCGGGCGCTCGTCTTTGCTGCGCGTCACCACATAGTGGGTCGCGGCGGCCACCGCCACCTGCGCCAGGTGCGTCACCACGATGACCTGGTGGGTGCGCGCCAAGTCGGCCAGCACCGCAGCGAGCGAGCGCGCCGTGGCCCCGCCCACGCCGGCATCCACCTCGTCGAACACCAAGGTGTCGGCCGCGTCGGCCTCGCCCAGCACCACCTTCACGGCAAGCATCACGCGCGAAAGCTCGCCGCCCGAGGCGATCTTTTTCAGCGGCCGCGGCGTCAGGCCCGAGCCCGAGCGGTACAAAAGCTCGCAGGCGCTGGGGCCCTCGACGGTCCACTTCTCGCGCGGCAGGGGCTTGGCGCTCCACACCAGCTCGGCGCTGCCCATCTCGAGCCGCACCATCTGGCGCGACACGGCCCGGCAAAACGCCGGCGCCGCGTTGTTGCGCGCGCGGTCGAGCGCCTTGGCCGCCTTCGCAAGCTCCGCCTCGGCGGCGTCAACGGCGGCGCGGGCGCGCTTCTCGCGCTCGGAGGCGTCGTCCACCACGGAAAGCAGCTCGCTTGCGGCGTCGCGCGCGGCGAACACGTCCTCCATGCGCGGGCCGAAGCTGCGCATGAGCCCCCGCAGCGCCGAGAGCCGCTCCTGCATCTGCGCAAGCTCCGCCGGGTCGAAGTCCACCGCCTCCTGGTAGCTGCGCAGGTCGGCCGCGGCGTCCTCCATGACGATGGCGGCCTCGGCAAGGTTGTCGGCGAACTCTCCCAGCTTGGCGTCGACCGTGCGCATGCGTGCCAGCTCCGCGATGGCGCTGTTCACGCCGTCGAGCGCCCCGCCCTCGGCTGAAAGCGCCTCGTGGGCGCTGTAGGCGCATGAGACGAGCGCCTCGGCGTGTTCGGCGCGCGGAAGCGTCTCCTCGAGCTCCTCCACCTCGCCGGGCTGCGGGTCAACCTCGCCGATGCGCTCCAGCGCAAAGCGAGCCTCCTCGACCTTGGCTCCCTTGGTGCGCGCCGCCTCCAGCACGCGCTCAAGCTCGCGGGCCGCAGCACGCGCCGCAGCAAGCTTTCCGCGGTACTCATCGAGCGCCGGCCCGACCTTCTCGGCCGCCCAGGAGTCGATCATCGCCACATGGTTGGCAGCGGCAAGCAGGCGCTGGTGCTCGTGCTGACCGCACAAGTCGATGGTGGCGCCCACGCGCTCGGCCAGCTCGCGCACGCTCGCCACGTGTCCGTTGATGCTCACGCGGCTGCGCCCGTCGGCACCCACGCGCCGGCGCACGGCGATGCCCTCGGCGTCATCCGGCCCCTCGTACACGCGGCCCTCAACGCAGAGATGGTCCTCCCCTTCGCGCACCTGGCCGGCCTCGGCGCGCTCGCCCATCAGAAGCTTCAGCGCCGAGAGCAAAGCCGTCTTGCCCGCGCCGGTCTCGCCGGTCAGCACGGTGAGGCCGCGCCCCGGCGTGAGCGTTGCCTGGGCGATAAGCGCCACGTTCTCTACCTGGATCTCATCAATCATCGCGCCGCACTCCGTAGAACACGCGGGACACCGAGGAGTAGAAGCTCTCGGGGCCGTAATCCAACAGCAACACGTCGCCCGGGCCGCGCCGCACCACCACGCGCGCTATGTCGCCCGGGCACTCGAGCACCTGGCCGTCCACCTGCACCGAGGCGTGGGTCGGGCGGTCGTAGTCGAGCGCCAGCTCAACCACGTCGGAGGGCGAGGTGAGAAACGCACGCGCCTGGATGGTGTGCGGGGCTATGGGCACGCACACCATGCCGGTGTAGTCGGGGCTCACGATGGGGCCGCCGGCCGAAAGCGCGTAGCCGGTGGAGCCCGTGGCGGTTGAGACCACGATGCCGTCGCCGCGCAGCTTGTCGATGCGGTGGCCGGACACGGTGATCTCCACCTCGATCATCTCGCCCAGCGCGCCGCGCGTAAGGGCGAGGTCGTTCAGGGCAAAGACGGTAAGCGGCTGCGGGGGCTCGCCGGCCCCAGACGCGGCGGCGCCGGCAACCGCGACGCTCGGGCGCTTCTCGGCCGCCGGGACGGCGGGAACGCGCATCACGTCCGCCGCGGGGCCGCACGCCCCCACGGGGACGATGTCGGCCGAGAGCGTGGCGCGGCGGCTCACGTGCATCTCGCCGGCAAGCGCGTCGGCCACCACTTCCAAGATGTTCACGTCGGCCGGATTGGCCGCGGTGAGAAAGCCCAGGTGACCGTAGGAGAGCCCGAGGATGGGAATGCCGCGCGTGCCCACGATGCGGGCCGCGCGCAGAAGCGTGCCGTCGCCGCCGAGCGAGATCACCAGCTCGGCCGTCTCAAGCGTCGCCGCGTCAAGGGTCGGGGCGGCGGCAAGACCCGGCCCCACGCCGGCCGGAGCCGCGGCGTCGGCGCTGTCCCCGGCGCGCATGTCAGGCGCCCACGCCACGTCGTAGCCCTGGCGCTTGAGCCAGGTCTCGAGCATGAGCGCGTCCTGCACCGCCTCGATGCGGGAGCAGTTCACCACCAGCAGCACGTTCATCGCGTATCCCCGTCCGTTATGCGCACGGCCTCGGCGCGGCAGCTCGCCGCCGCGCGCTCCGTCTCGTCGGGCGCGCACGCGCAGCGCTCGCCCAGCAGGAAAAACTCCCTGTTGCCCTTTGTACCCGTAATGGGAGAGGCACACACCCCGCGCGGCACGAGCCCGGACGCGGCAAACAGCCCGATGACGTCGAGAAGCACCTGGCGGTGCACGGCCGGGTCGCGCACGATGCCGCCGGCGCCCACCTGGTCGGCCGGCGCCTCGAACTGCGGCTTCACCAGCGTGAGGAAGCGGCCCGCGCCGTCCAGCGCCTCGAGCGTGGCCGGCAGGATGGTGTGAATGCTCGTGAACGACACGTCGCACACGGCCAGGCTGAACCGCGCGCGGTACCCCAGCGCCGGTAGGTCGCAGATGTTGGTGCGCTCGAGCAGGGTCACGCGGTTGTCGTTGCGCAGGCTCCAGTCGAACTGCGCACGCCCCACGTCAACCGAGACCACGTGCGCAGCCCCGCGCTTGAGCAGGCAGTCGGTGAAGCCGCCCGAGGAGCACCCGATGTCCAAACACGAAAGCCTCGCCGGATCGACGCCGAAGGCGTCGAGCGCACCGGCGAGCTTGACCCCGCCGCGGCTCACGTACGGCGCCCGCCCCTTCACGTGCAGGGGCAGCCCGGGCTTCACCTGCGTGCCGGGGGACGAGAAGCGCTCGCCGCCCGAGGACACGAGCCCTGCCATCACGCAGCGCACCGCGTCGTCTTGCGTGGGGCACAGCCCCTGCGCCACCAGCTCGGCATCCAAACGCACGCGCCTCATGCGGCACCCCTCCCCTTTGCACGGCGCAGACGGCGCGAGTGAGCGCCGCCCGCCTGTTCGAACCCTTCCGTTATTCTCGCATACAACATCCGCGCCACGTCCGAGAAGCGCTTCCGCCGCACGCAGCAAAACGGCGCGGCACGAAGCCAGGGCTCCATGCCGCGCCGTTGCCGCACGTGTCGCAGGCGTGCCTGCGCGCGTTACGCGTTGTTCTCGGCAGCCTGGTCTTGAGCTGCCGGGGCGTCGGGCGCACCGGTATCGGGCGCACCGGCGGCCTCCGCGTTCTCGTCGGCCGCCTGCTCGCCGTTTAAGCGCGCCTCCTCGGCCGGGCTGAACTCCATGGTGTCCACAAGCTCCACAGCCTTGGATCCAAGCTCGATGGCCTCGTCGAACAGGTCGAGCGAGCGCTCCAGCGAGGTGTCCTTGGAGCGCACCGTCGAGATGATCTCGTCCAAGCGCTCGGTGATGTCCTCGAAGTGGCGGATGTTCTTGGTCTCGACCGCCATGCCTTACGCCTCGGTCTCGTCGAGCACCACGGGCTCCGCATCGGAAGCCTCAGCCACAGCCTCGGCCGCCGCCTGGGCAGACGCCTCCTCCACCGCCGCAACGCTGCTGCCAGTGGTGTCGCGCGCGATGCGGCCGAGCACGCCGTTGACGAAGCGGGCGCTCTCGTCGGTGCCGTAGGCCTTGGCGATCTCAACGGCCTCGTTGATGGCCACTGCCACGCTCGGCAGGTCCTCCACGCTCGTCATCTCGTACACCGCCAGGCGCAACAGGTTGCGGTCGGTGCCGGGCATGCGCTCCAAGCGCCAGTTCTCCGAGGCAGCAGCCAGCCGCGCGTCGATGACGTCGCGCTCCTGGTAGCAGCCGCGCGCCAGCTCAACCGCGTAAGGGTCGAGCGGGCCCTTGGACAGCAGGTAGTCGCCCGCCAGCACCTCGTCCACCGTCTGGCCCAAAACCTCGGCCTGGAACAAGAGCTGCAGGGCCTGGCTGCGGGCCAGCGTGCGGCCGCGTTCAACATGTAAACTCAAGGCTACTCCTTGGGGAAGACGAGTCCGTCGATGCAGATGTCGATCTCGGCAACCTTGACGCCCACCTGGGCGTCGATCGCCTCGGCGATCGCCTCGCGCACAGCGGCGGCCAGCTTCTTGAAGGGATAGCCGAAAAACACCACCAGGCGCACGGTAAGCTTCAGCGCGTCGTTCTCGACCTCTGCCACAACCGCCGGCTCCTGCTGCGCGGTGCGCGCGGTGAGCATCATGCTCACCAGGTTGGTGGCGAGATCCTTCACGCCGACGGTGGCGACGCCGTCCACGCTCTCGGCGGCGCGTGAGACGATGGCGGCGATAACCCCTTGCGAGATGCCGAGGCCGTCGATCCTGATTTCCTGAGCCATGAGACACTCTCCTAACAGCTCGTGAACGAACATCTCAGCTTACCGTGAACGCCCAAACGATGCAAGGGCACCCGAAGGTGCCCTTGCATCTCCCGTTGCCTTACGCCAGGTACTCCGGCATGTGCGTGGGGATGAAGTCGGTGTAGACGATGCCGGCCGCGTAGTCGGGCTCGCGCACCACGGCGCGGTGGAACGGCAGCGTGGTCTTGATGCCCTCGATCTGGAACTCGTCCAGCGCGCGGCGGGCGCGGGCGAGCGCCTTCTCGCGCGTGGGGCCCCACACGATGAGCTTGGCCACCAGCGAGTCGTAGGTCGGCGGGATCTTGTAGCCCTCGTACACGTGGGTGTCCACGCGCACGCCGGGGCCGCCGGGAAGCCGCAGCTTGGTGATGGTGCCGGGGCAGGGGCGGAACGCGTGCTCCGGGTCCTCGGCGTTGATGCGGAACTCGAAGGCGTGGCCGTCGGGCGTGTCGATGCCACCGTCGGGGATGGTCATCGACTCGCCGGAGGCGATGCGCAGCTGCTCGCACACCAGGTCGGTGCGGGTGATCTCCTCGGTCACGGGATGCTCCACCTGGATGCGGGTGTTCATCTCCATGAAGTAGAAGCTGCCGTCCTCGTCGAGCAGAAACTCGATGGTGCCGGCGTTGGTGTAGCCGGTGGCGCGCACGGCCTTGACCGCGGTCTCGCACATCTTGCGGCGCAGCTCCGGGGTGAGCGCGGGGCTCGGGGCCTCCTCGCAGAGTTTCTGGTGGCGGCGCTGCACCGAGCAGTCACGCTCGCACACGGCCGCGGCGTGACCGAAGTTGTCGGCCATAACCTGCACCTCCACGTGGCGCGGGCGCAGGATGAGCTTCTCGAGGTACACCTCGTCGTTGCCGAAGGCCACGCGGGCCTCGGAGCGGGCGGCGTTGTACTCGTGCTCCAGGTCGGCCGGGTCATGCACCTCGCGCATGCCCTTGCCGCCGCCGCCGGCGCTCGCCTTGATGAGGACGGGGTAGCCCACCTCGTCGGCGAACTTGGCGGCGTCCTCCACCGTGTCGACCGGGCCGTCTGAGCCCGGCACGGTGGGAACGCCCGCGGCCTTCATGGTCTGCTTGGCGTTGGACTTCTCGCCCATCTTCTCGATGACCTCGGGGCCGGGGCCGATGAAGACCAGGCCGTTGTCGGCGCAGGCGCGCGCCAGCTCGGCGTTCTCGGAGAGGAAGCCGTAGCCGGGGTGCACGGCCTCGCAGCCCTTGCTCGTGGCGGCGCCGATGATGCGGGCGATGTCCAGGTAGGACTTGGCCGAGGGCGCCGGCCCGATGCAGACCTTGTCGTCGGCCTCGAGCACCGCGGTGGTCTCGGCGTCGGCCGTGGAGTAGGCCACGCACGAGGTGATGCCCAGATCCTTGCAGGCGCGCACAACGCGCAGCGCGATCTCGCCGCGGTTGGCGATAAGAACCTTCTTCAGCATGGCGCGCCTCCTACGCCACGGGCTCGTAGTAGAACAGGGGCTCGCCGAACTCGACGGGCTCGCCGTCAACGCCGCAGATCTCGCGGATGACACCGGCCTCCTCGGCGGTGATCTCGTTCATGAGCTTCATGGCCTCGACGATGCACAGCGTCTGGCCCACGGAGACCTTGTCGCCCAGCTTCACGAAGGGGTCGGCGTCGGGCGCGGGAGCCTGGTAGAAGGTGCCGACCATGGGGCACTCCACGGCCTTCCAGGAAGCCGGACGCTCGGTGGCGGCGGGGGCTGCCGGGGCAGCGGCCGGAGCAGGGGCGGCGGCAGGGGCCGGGGCGGCAACGGGAGCCGGAGCCGGGGCAGGGGCAGGCGCAGGGGCCGGGGCGGCTACGGCAACCGGGGCGGGCGCGGCGGCGACGGGCTTGCGGATGGCAACCTCGGCGTCGCCCTCCTTGATGGTGACCTCGGCGACGGAGCTGCCGTCAAGGGCCTCGATGAGCTCGCGGATCTGATCGACGTTCATTTCAAGTTCCTCCTCGTTGTTGTCTGCGTTCTCGGCAGGGGTGTTGATGTCTTGGGTGATGTCGTGCAGCGTGCCGGCGGCGCGCTTCTCCAGCAGGGCGCGGGCTTCGTTGGGGAACAGCGCGTAGCTGAGGACGTCCTCCTCGCTCTGCGCCAGGTCGCCGATCTCGGCCGCGGCCTCGTCGTAGGACTGCAGGTGGGCGCTCTTCATCTCCTCCTGGAGCTTGGCCACGTCGACCTTGCCCAGGACCTTCTCGCGCACCTCCTCGGAGATGGGCGCGGGGGTCTTGCCGTAGGCGCCCATGAGGTAGTCGCGCATCTCCTTGGAGACGATGCCCCAGCGCTTGCCGGTGAGCACGTTCATGACGGCCTGGGTGCCCACGATCTGGCTCATGGGGGTCACCAGCGGCGGATAGCCCACTTCCTTGCGCACGCGCGGGATCTCGGCCACGACCTCGGGCAGGCGGTCGTGCATGTTCTGCAGGTCGAGCTGGCCCACCAGGTTGCTCATCATGCCGCCGGGGATCTGGTGCTTGTAGATGCGCATGTGGGTGAGCGTGGTGATGCCGCGCTGATGGTGGCCGCGCTTGCGCACGCCGTCCCAGTAGTCGGCGATCTCGAAGAGCAGGTCGAGGTCGAGCCCGGTGTCGAACGGCGAGTTCTGGAAGGAGGAGACCGTCATCTCAACGGCGGGCTGGGAGTTGCCGAAGGCCAGCGGCGCGTGGGCGCAGTCGACGATCTCGGCGCCCTCTTCGGCGCCGCGCAGGTAGTTGGTGCTGGCCATGCCGCCTATGAAGTGGCAGTGCATGTGCACCGGCAGGCCGATCTCCGTGCGCAGGGCGCTGACGAGCTGGGCGGCGCGGTAGGGCACAAGCAGGCCGGCCATGTCCTTGATGCAGATGCTGTCGGCGCCGAGCTCGGCGAGCTGGCGGGCGTAGCGGATATAGCTGTCGAGCGTGTGGACCGGGCTTCGGGTGTAGGAGATGGCCGGCTCGAAGTGGGCGCCGACCTTCTTGATGGCGGCCGCGCAGTCGCGGATGTTGTCGATGTCGTTCAGGGCGTCGAACACGCGGAAGACGTCGATGCCGTTGGCATGCGCGCGCTCGATGAACTTCTCGACCACCGACGTGGAGTAGTGCTTGTAGCCAACCAGGTTCTGACCGCGGACGAGCATGGCGAGCGGGGTGTTGGGGCAGCGCTCTTTGATGAGGCGCAGGCGCTCCCAAGGATCCTCGTCCAAGAAGCGCAGGCACGAGTCGAACGTGGCACCACCCCATGCTTCGATTGCCCAATAGCCTACCTCGTCCATTTTAGGCAAGATGGGCAACATCTCTGCCGTGGTCATGCGCGTCGCCCAAAGCGACTGCTGACCATCGCGGATGGTGGTGTCCATGATGCGGAGTCCAGCCATAGACCTGCCTCCTCTCGTGTAGTTGTTTTTCCAAGCCGCGCGGGCGACCTGAACCAGACTGCCTTCCAATATACTCCATGCGGACGGCGAGCCTGCCCGCGGGCTTGCGGTAGGCCGCATCGTTTCCGCGAACGGTCGCGGCCGGCGGCGGCAAAACCTGCGCTTGACAAAACGTTTGACCAGGGGGCGGGCGGCGGGCGGGGGACGGGTCGCCCCGGCGGGCGGGCCGCGCGGGCGAGCGGTAGGTGGCGACCCCTGCGCAGCAAGAGCACCCCTCCGGTTAACCGCCCTTATCGCATGGAAGAGCTCGGATAGGCGCACCCGCCGCACAAGAATGCCCGATTGACCGCTGTTATGTCAAAGAGAGGCGCGGAAGCAAACGCTGCGTCGGCGCGGACGCTTAGGTTAACCGCCCTTATCGCATGGAAGGATCCGGTTTCCCGCTTATTCGCACAGAGAGGTTCAGTTAGTCGTTGTTATCGCATGTGGAAAACGGTTAGTCGCAAAAAAGACCGCCAACTCGCGGATAAACGCGAATTGGCGGTCGTAGGAGCGACTAACATGATGCAAGCAGTCGCAAAAGCGATCAACGCAGCTCTTTGTCGTTCGAAATCGCGGTCAACCAGTCGCTAAAGGTCGGAACCGCGGCCAACCGCGGGCAGCTGCGGCTCTTCTCGCCTGCCGGCGCGGTGCGGCGAAAAGCCTAGACGCGCTGGACGAACTTGCCGTCGCGGGTGTCGACCTTCACGCGGTCGCCGACGTTGAGGTACATCGGCACCTGGATGACGGCGCCGGTCTCAACGGTGGCGGGCTTGGTGGAACCCTGGACGGTGTCGCCCTTGAAGCCAGGCTCGGTCTCGGTGATCTCCACCTCGATGAACATGGGCGGGTTCACGCCGAGCAGCTCGCCGTTGGCGTACATGAGCTGGCAGACGTCGGTCTCCTTCATGAACTTGGCGTTGTCGCCGATCATGCTGGCCGGCACCTCGATCTGCTCGTACGTGTCGTTGTCCATGAAGTAGAACAGGTCACCGTCGTTGTAGAGGTACTGCATCTCACGGGTGCGCATCTCGATCTGCTCGAACTTGCTGCCGGCGTTGCAGGTGAGCTCGTTGACGCGGCCGGTGCGCAGGTCCTTGATCTTGTAGCGGACGAAGGCGCCGCCCTTGCCGGGCTTGACGTGCTGGAACTCGACCAGGGTGTAGTACTTGCCCTTGATCTCCAGGCCGATGCCGTTTTTGAACTCTGCCGTGCTGATGGTTGCCATGAAAAACCCTTCTCCTCCGCGCGCGATGCCGCACCTCCTTGCGGAATGCGCCGACATGCGCCTGAAATCATAGCCTGAGCCATTATACGCGCATGCGCTGACCACGCAAAACGCTGCGCGCCGATTCCACAGGACGGGGCGTGGGGCGGAAAGCGATGCCGGATGAGCGCAAGGCGGACAGGGCCGGCAAGATCTGTCGCCGGCGCCCGCTGCAGCGGGATCGCGCTCCCCCTACAGCCCGTGGGCGCGCGCTCGTCGTCTGCCGTCGGATCACCCGACCTGCACTTGCCGAGTAAAACGCGCAGGTACCCGAGGGGCTGCGCGTTTCTCTCGGCAGACGCAGCAAACATGAGGGTCTTCTGGCCGTTTCTGCGCAAAACACTCGACAGACGCAAAGGGCCGCCGAGCGGGATAGCCGCAGCGTGTGCATCTGCCGAGAGGAATGTGGCGGCGGCGCGCCTCCGAGCGTGAGTAGCTCGTATCTGCCGAGTAAACATGACAGGTAAGCTGCCCGGCGCACAGGCGCTTTGCACCTGCCGAGAAGAATACGCACGAAAGGATGTTTTGAGTGCGACCTCGCTGGATCTGCTGGGTAAAAAGCGCAGCCTTTGGGAACTGCCGAATAATACGCGCGGACCCCTGCACCTGTCGAGAAGAACGCGCAGGCGCCCGGGAGGTTGCATGTTTCTCTCGGCAGATGCAACGAGCATGACACCTCTGGGCTCATTTCTGCGCAAAACACTCGACAGATGCAAAGGGTCTCGCGAAGGATGGGGCGAAGCCCAGCGCGCCGGCATCCGGCGTGCGGCGCCCGGCATTCCGACGTCGCGCCGTACGGCGCCGGGCGCTCCAGCGCGCCGGCGTGCGGCGCCCGGCGTTTCGTCGCTGACACCAGGCGACGCGCGCTCCGCGCTTCTCTACAGCCCGCGAGCGCGCGCTTCGGCTAGGTAGGGGTTGGCGGCCAGCTCGCGCTCCATCACGGTCGAGGGACCGTGGCCCACCAGGCAGAGCGTGTCGGCCGGCAGCAACCGCGCGAGCTTGCCCAGCGAGGCCAGCAGCGCGTCGGCGTCGCCGCCGGCGAGGTCGGTGCGGCCGGCGGAACCCGGGAAGAGCGTGTCGCCCACAAAGGCCACGTGCCCCGCCGCGCACGCGCAAAACAGCACGACGCCGCCGGGCGTGTGGCCGGGCGTCTCGACAACCTGCAGCGTCACCTCGCCAAACGTCACGGTGTCGCCCTCGTGCAGCATCCGGTCGGGCGCCGGCGCGTCGGCGTCGTACCCGAAGCTGTGCGAGCTGTTGGCCCGCGCGCTCTGGGCGCGCTCCGCGTCCGTCTCGGAGATGAGGTATGGCGGCCGTACACCGCATGCCTTCTCGCACGCGTCGAGCACGCCCTCCACGCCGCCAACATGGTCGCCGTGGCCGTGAGTAGAGATCACCGCCGCAAGCCGCACGCCGGGGTGCTTCTCGGCCAGGTAAGCGTAAACCTCGGCACCCTCGCCGCCGGGATCCACCACCACGGCCTCCCCCGCCGACACGGCCAGGTAGGTGTTGGTCTGAAGCGGACAGGTGTTCACCACGTCAATGGCAAGCTGGCCGCCAGGCGTCAGGTCAAGCTGCATGAGATACGTCCTTTCATCGAAAAAGCAGTCAAACGCGGCAGGCAAGACGCGCCGCTCTACACAAGCTCGCCAACATCGCTCCAGCGTCATTGCGCCAAGCAAACGAGGAGCACGCACAACGAGAAAAGCGGGACGCCGTCGCTGGCCGCAGACGCCAAAAACGCCCCCCGCAGACACCTCCGCCCGCCGGCAACGCCAGCGCAGCCCCGCCCCCGCGCTTACCGCCGGCGCTTGGACGTGGCGCCCTCGCCGGGCATGAGGCGCCGCGCGTCGTAGACGCTCGGCACGCGCGTCACCGCCGCGAGCAGCGGGTCGAGCGCCGAGGCGTCGGAGATCTCCACCAGAAAGCGCAGCTCGGCGATGCCGTCGCGGTCCACGCTCGTGGACGACGACAGGATGTTGCCCGCCGCGTCGGCGATGGTTTTGCTCACGTCCACCAGCATGCCGATGCGGTCGAGCCCCTCCACCACGATCTCCACCTGGAACAGGGCATCCGAGCTGGTGTCCCACTCCACCGCGATCATGCGCTCGGGGTTCTCCATGAGGCCCTTCACGTTGGGGCAGTCGGCCCGGTGCACGCTCACACCGCGGCCGCGCGTCACGAAGCCCACGATGTCGTCGCCCGCCACGGGATTGCAGCAGTGCGCCAGACGCACCAGCACGTCGTCCGTGGCGCCTTTCACCACCACGCCGGAGCTCGAGCGGCGGCGCGGCTTGCGGTTGGAGCCGCGCGGGTGCTCGTGCACCCCGAAGCTCGCCAGCGGCGCCCCGCCGGCACCGGCGATCTGCGCGGGCGCCGGGTCGAGGATGGCCTGCGTCTTGTTGGCCACCTGCTTGGCCGTGACCTTGCCCGAGCCGATGGCGGCGAAAAGGTCCTCCAGCTGCTTGAACTTGAGCTTCTCGGCCACCTGGGCAAGGGCGCGGGTGGAGCGCTGGGTGGAGATGCCGTAGCCGCGCTTGCGCAGCTCGCGGGCGAGCTGGTCGCGGCCTGCCGCGGCGTCGTCGTTTTTGGTGACCGCCGTGAAGTAGCGGCGGATCTTGGAGCGCGCCGAGGGGGTCTTGACGATGTCGAGCCAGTCACGCGAGGGCTTGGCGTTCTTGTTGGTGAGGATCTCCACGCGGTCGCCCATGGCAAGCTCGTGGGTGAGCGGCGCCACCACGCCGTTGACCTTGGCGCCCACGCAGTGGTTGCCCACCTCGGTGTGCACCGCGTAGGCGAAGTCGAGCGGGGTCGACCCGGCGCGCAGGCTCATGACCTCGCCCTTGGGCGTGAACACGAAGATCTCGCTGTCGTAGAGGTCAACCTTCAGCGAGTGCAGGAACTCCTTGGGGTCGTCGAAGTCGTCGGCGGCCGCCCAGTCCAGCGAGCGCTTGAGCATGTTGATCTGCTCGTCCAAGCGCTGGGCGTCGGTGGACTTGCGCGCGCTCGAGCCGCCCGACTTCTTGTAGAGCCAGTGCGCCGCGATGCCGTACTCGGCCTGCTCGTGCATCTCGTGCGTGCGGATCTGGATCTCGAGCGGGCGCGCCGCCGGGCCGATCACCGTGGTGTGGAGACTCTGGTAGTTGTTGAGCTTGGGCGTGGCGATGTAGTCCTTGAAGCGCCCGGGCATGGGGTGCCACAGGCTGTGCACCGCGCCGAGCACGCTGTAGCAGTCGCGCACGCTCTGGGTGATCACGCGCAGGGCGATGAGGTCGAAGATCTCGGAGAACTCCTTGCCCTTGCGCTTCATCTTCTGGTAGATGCTCCAGTAGTGCTTGGGCCTGCCGCTGATGGAGAAGCCCGTGAGCCCCACGCTCTCCAGCTCGTCGGAGAGCGTCTTGATAGTCTCCTCGAGGTAGCGCTCGCGCGCCTCGCGGCTCTCGGCCACCATGCGCGAGATGCGCTGGTAGTTCTCGGGCTCGAGGTAGAAAAACGAGAGGTCCTCGAGCTCCCACTTGATGGAGGAGATGCCCAGGCGGTCGGCCAGAGGCGCGTAGACGTCCATGGTCTCGCGCGCCTTGAACAGGCGCCGGTCGGGCGGCAGGGCCGCGAGCGTGCGCATGTTGTGCAGGCGGTCGGCCAGCTTGATGATAACCACGCGGATGTCCTTGGACATGGCCAGAAACATCTTGCGCAGGTTCAGCGCCTGCTTCTCGTCCATCGAGGCGACCTGGATGTTGGTGAGCTTGGTCACACCGTCCACCAGCTCGGCCACCGTGTCGCCGAACTCGCGGGCCACATCGCCCAGCGAGGTGTCGGTGTCCTCCACCGTGTCGTGCAGCAGCGCGGCGCACACCACGTCGGAGTCCATGGAGAGGTCGGCCAGGATGGTGGCCACCTCCACGGGGTGGTTGATGTAGAGCTCGCCGGAGCGGCGACGCTGGCAGCTGTGCTTCTCGGCCGCGAAGCAGTAGGCGCGCTCCACGCGCGCGCAGTCCTCGGGCGACATGTAGCGCAGGCAGACCTCATAGAGGATGGGGTAGGTCTCCGCCGCGATCTCGGCCGGGACGTCCTCCGCGCGGGTGTAGTGGTGCATCGCGGAGAACGGGAACAGCTGGCCCTTAACGTTGCGCGACGCCTTCTCCTGGTTTTTCTCCGCCATAGCGCTCAAGCCTCCCTACTTGGACCCGTCCTGCGCGTCCGGCGTGATGGGCCGGTTGATGCGCGCGAGCATGTCGGCCGCCGAAGCGCTGAGCGCCCACGTTTTGAACGCGTCGAACGCGCGGCGGGCGCGCATCCCTTCAAGATAGCGTATCGACGCCTCAAGTTCTACCCGCCCGGGGTGCTCCGCCATCGCGATGCGGCGCATTTCTCCTGCTCCCGTAACATGCGCGAAACCTAGCTCGGTGAAAATCGCCAGCCCCGAGGACACCGCCTGCTCGGCCACGGGGGTGCGCATGTCTATGGCCAGGCACATGCTCGCGATGTCGCGGTCGGTGGCCGAGAAGCTCTCCTCCCCCGTCTCGCAGCGGTGCCGGCGCCACATGGTCTGCAGCGCCCGGTACAGCGTCACCAGCTCGGCGCGCTCGGGCGCCGCCCCGGTGAGCAGGCGCTCGTTGATGCGGGCGTCGCGCGAGGAGTACAGGAGGTGGATCTGCGCGGGCGCCCCGTCGCGGCCGGCCCGCCCGCTCATCTGGTTGAACTCCACCGCGCCGAAGGGCATGTGGTAGAGCACCACATGGCGGATGTCGGGCAGGTTCACGCCCTCGCCGAAGGCCGAGGTCGAGACGATGCAGGTGAGCTCGCCCGAGCGGAAGGCCCCCTCGACATCGCCGCGGACCTCGCGCGTGAGGCCGGCGTTGTAAAAGGCGATGCGGCTGCCCAGCTCGGGCACGCGCTTGCGCAGCATCCGCGTGAGCGAGACGGACTGCTCGCGGGAGTTCACGTACACCACGCACTTCTGCCCCGTGGCGACAAGGGACACCAGGCGGTTCTCGCGGCAGGCGAGGTCGCGCTCGTCCACCACCTCTAGGTTCTCGCGGCAGGAGGCGTCGGTGACGACCGTGTCGACGGCGAGCAGCCGGCAGATCTCCGAGGCGGCGTCAGGGGCCGCGGTGGCGGTGACGGCCAGCACGCGCGGGTGCCCGAGCTCCTCGAGCACGCGGGGCATCTCGGCGTAGGCGGTGCGGTGCCCGCCCTTGGCCTGGGCGGCGTGGTGCGCCTCGTCTACCACCACGAAGCCCACGCGCCCGGCGGCGGCGAAGCGGTCAGCGTGGATAGCGAGAAACTCCGGCGTGGTGAGTACGATGTCAACCGAGCCGGAGGCGAGCGCGGCGAAGACCTCGTCGCGGCGGTCTTGGTCGGACTCGCCGGTGAGCACGCGGGCGACAAGCCCGATCTTGGCGAGGTCGGCCTCCAGGTGGAGGGCCTGGTCGGCCACGAGCGCGCGCAGCGGGTAGACGAAGACGCTCGCGCGCCCGCGCGTCAGCGCCTCGCACGTGGCGTGGATGTGGAAGATGAGCGACTTGCCGCGCCCCGTGGCCATGACGCAGAGCACGTTCTGCCCGGCGGCGAGCGCCTTAAGGGCGGAGGCCTGCGCAGGGTGCAGCGAGCCGTCGCCGATGAAGAGGCGCGTCAGGCGCTCGGTCAGGGCGGGCTCGGGCAGCGCGGCGAGCTCGGCGCGGGCGCGGGCGGCCTCAGCCGAGAGGGCCGGCGGCGCAACTGGGCAGGTGAGGCAGGCCTCCTCCTGCGCGCCCAGCTCCTCCATGAGCTCGGGGTCGGGCGCCGCGGCGAGCGCCTGGGGGCGGCCGTCGCGCGTAAGGCCGTCGCGCAGCAGGATGTCCTTCACCATGAGCTTGGTCTTCACGCGGCCCTGCCAGTGCTCGGCCACCGCCTCGAAGACCAGGTCGACCGCGCCGTCGTAGGAGGCCACGCGGGAGATGTCAGGCACGCGGAACATGATGGCCGGCACGCTCGTGCGCCCGTCGGTGGCTAAAAAGCGCAGGTGGTCGCCGGTTTTACCCACCGGCACGCGGTCGGTCATGGTAACGCCGGTGGCCGCCAGAAGCGGCACCTTGTTGCCCTGGCCGTAGGGCTCGAGCACCGCCATGCTCTCCACGGTGGGCGTGTCCAGCTCGCCGAGCGCCACCACGCCCGCCACCTCGCCGGTGTCCTCGAAGTCCTCCGCGGGCACGGCGGCGAGCGCCTCCTCGAGCCGCGCGCGCAGCTCGTCGAGCTTGTCGGCCGCGCAGGTGACGCCCACCGCGCCGGCGTGCCCGCCGAAGCGCATGAGCACGTCGGAGCACTGCTCGACCGCCTCGAACAGGTTGACCCGCCCCACCGAGCGGCCCGAGCCGTGGGCCACGCCGTCGACGATCGAGAACAGCAGCGCCGGCACGTGGTAGCGGTTCACCAGGCGCGAGGCGACGATGCCCTTCACGCCCTCGTGCCAGCCCTGGCCGCCCACGAGCACCACGCGCCCGCCGGCGTAGGTCTGCTCGGCGAGCGCCATGGCCTCGTCGGTGAGCTCGGCCTCGATGCGGCGGCGTTCCTGGTTGATCTCCTCGAGCTGGGCGGCGAGCTTGCCGGCCTTGGCCGGGTCGCGCGCCAGCAGGAGGTCGAGCGCGAGCGCCGGGTCGGTCATGCGGCCGGCGGCGTTCAGGCGCGGGATAAGCGAGAACGACAGGCTGTCGGCCGAGACCTGCGAAAGATCGGTGCCGGTGACGGCGGCGAGCGCCACGAAGCCGGGGCGCTGGCTTGCGCGCATCATGCGGATGCCGTCGGCCACGAGCGCGCGGTTCTCGGGTGTGAGGGTCATCATGTCGGACACGGTGCCGAGCGCCGCCACCTCGGTGAAGCGGCGCCACAGGTTAGGCTCGCCGCGGCGGCGCCCGAGCTCGTGCACGAGCTTGAGGGCCACGCCCGCGCCGGCGAGCTCGCGGCTGGGGCTCGCGGCGTCGAGCTTGGGGTCGGCCACCGGGATGCCCTGGGGCACCAGGTCGGCCGGCTCGTGGTGGTCGGTCACCACCACGTCGATGCCCTGGGAGAGCAGGTAGGCGGTGTCGTTCTTGGCGGCGATGCCGTTGTCGACCGTAATGACGAGCGAGGGCCGGCAGGCGGCTATCACACGGTCGAGCGCCTCTTTTGACAGGCCGTAGCCCTCGTCGAAGCGGCGCGGGATGAAGGGGCGCACCCGGCCGCCGAGCTCGAGCAGGGCCTCGGTGAGCAGGCAGGTCGAGGTGATGCCGTCCACGTCGAAGTCGCCGAAGACGGCGATCTGCTCGCCTGCGTCAAGCGCGCGCCCGACACGGTCGGCCACCTCGCCGAGGCCGGGGATGATGAGCGGGTCCTCCCAGTCGCGCTCGAGCGAAGGCGTGAGGAAGCGGCGCGCCTCCTCGACCGAGGAGATGCCGTGCGCCACCATGACGCGCGCCACCAGCGGCGCCACGCCGAGGGCGCAGGATAGCTCGTTTTCTAGGGATGGGTTTGCGGGAACCACCTGCCACCGGTGGCTGGTTGCGAGAGACGACATGCGGGTGTCCTATCAGAGTGGCCCGCTGCGGCGAGCCGTGCGTTTGTACGCCGCCCATTATATAACGCCGTGCGGACACGAAATTCGCTTCGCCGCTCGCAGGGGCATTCACGCCGCTCAGAGCAGGGCGCGCCGGCCCCGGACGATTCCTGAGCCGACGCGCCCCGTGCTTGCCTGCGCCGTCGATGCCGGCAGACGCGCCTTACGCCGCAGGGAAGCTGTCCTTGTCGGGCGCGAAGCTCTGCATGGCCTTGATCGTGCGGTCGAAGAGCTCGTTCACATCCCAGCCGAGCATGTCGGCGCCGGCGCGGATGACATCGCGGCTGCAGCCGGCGGCGAAGCTCTTGTCTTTGAACTTCTTCTTGAGCGACTTCACCGTGAAGTCCATCACGCTCTTGCTCGGGCGCATGACCACCGCCGCGCCGATAAGCCCGGTGAGCTCGTCGGTGGCGTAGAGCACCTTCTCCATCTCGAGCTCGGGCGCCGGCAGCTCCGGGTTCACCGAGCTCGCGTGGCTCTGGATGGCGCGGATAAGCTCCGGCGTGCCGCCCGCCTCTTTGAGCAGCGGCTCGGCGTAGAGCGTGTGGCGCGCGGGGTCGTCCGCGTGCTCCTCCCAGTCCAGGTCGTGGAGCAACCCCACCACGCCCCAGAACTCCTCGTTGTCCGGGTCGAGCTCGCGGGCGTAGTAGCGCATCACGCCCTCAACCGTCTCGCCGTGGGTGATGTGGAACGGGTCGGTGTTGTGCGCTTTGAGCAGCGCGAGCGCGTCCTCGCGCGCGATGCCGGCGTTGAGCGTGGGCATGGCTTCCTCCTCCGTTGCGGTGGTTCGTACGCACCCATTCTGGCACAACCGCGCGGGCAGGCCGCCCAGCAACCGGAGCCGCAACCTTCGGCGGCGCTTAAAAGAATCGCGCCGAGAACCTCAGTTTTTGCGCGATGCGGATGCGACTGCCGTACCCGTCCCCAATGGCGAATGGCAGGGGCGCCACGCCCTGCACGTATGAACCTGCCTACGGGCGCGTCTGCCCCTCCCCGCGGATCACGTACTTGGAGCTCGTGAGCGCCTCGGCCGCGAAGGGCCCGCGCACGTGCAGCTTCTGCGTGGAGATGCCGATCTCGGCGCCCAGCCCGAACTGCCCGCCGTCGGTGAAGCGCGTGCTCGCGTTGGCGTAGACCGCCGCCGCGTCCACCCCGGCCAGGAACCTCTCGCACGCCTCCCGATCCTCGGCCACGATGGCCTCGGAGTGGCCGGTGCCGTAGCGGTTGACGTGTGCCACCGCCTCGTCCACGCCGCTCACGCACTTGACCGAGATCTCAAGCGCCAGGTACTCGCGGCCCCAGTCCTCCTCGGTGGCGGGCACCGCGTCCACCGGCGCGGGGGCGGGCTCGCCGGCCTCGGCGGCAGCCGCGGCGCGGGCCTCGCTGGCGACAACGGCCGCAGCGAGCGTCTGGGCGTCGCCGTGCACCTTCACGCCGTGGTCGGCCAGGTCGGAAAGCATGAGCGGCAGGAAGTCCGGCGCGATCTTCTCGTCCACCAAAACCGACTCGCAGGCGTTGCACACGCCCACGCGCTGGGTCTTGGCGTTGACGATGATGGCGCGCGCCTTGGCAAAGTCGGCCGACTCGTGCACGTACACGTGGCAGTTGCCGGTGCCCGTCTCGATGACCGGCACGCGGGCGTGCTCCACGCAGTGGCGGATGAGCCCGGCGCCGCCGCGCGGGATGAGCACGTCAACCAGGCCGTGCAGGCTCATGAGCTCGTCGGTGGCAGCGCGGTCGGTGGTCTCGATGATGGCGACGGAGCCCGCCGGGCAGCCGGCTTCCTCGGCGGCCGCGGCGAGCACGTGGGCGATGGCCACGCACGAGCGCTGCGCCAGCGAGCCGCCGCGCAGCAGGCAGGCGTTGCCGGTGCGGATGCAGATGGCCGCGGCGTCGGAGGTCACGTTGGGGCGCGCCTCGTAGATCATGGCCACCACGCCCAAAGGCACGCTCACGCGCTGCAGGTGAAGCCCGCAGGCGATCTCGCGCTCCTCGAGCACGCGGCCCACGGCGTCGGGCAGCGCGGCCAGGGACTCGATGCCGGCGGCCATGTCTTCCACGCGGCTCTCGTCCAGGTACAGGCGGTCGAGAAGCCCCGCGTCGGTGCCCTTGGCGCGGGCCGCCTCCATGTCGGCGGCGTTGGCGGCGAGCACCTCGGGCGCGTGGGCGCGCAGCGCGGCGGCCATGGCGGCCAGCGCGCTCACGCGCTGCTCGTTGGAGAAGGTGGCGAGCACGCGCGAGGCCTCCTTGGCCCGCTGCGCCAGCTCGCGCACAGATACGGTATCGGCCATGATGGTTCCTTTCGTTGCGGTGTGAGAGGCCGGCGGCGCGATGCGACGGCAGGCAAGCGCTTACACGAACACGATCATCTCGTCGCGGTGGACGGCCGGGTGGCCGGCGAGGCCGGATAGCAGGCGGTTGCCCTCGATCTCGGCCTGGCTGCGGCCGGCGGCCAAGAACAGCTCGTCGGAGGAGGCGCCCACGCGCCCGCGGGCGATCACGAAGCCGTCCTCGTCGGCGATGTTCACCACGTCGCCGCGCTCGAAGGCGCCCTCCACGCGCGTGACGCCCACGGCCAGAAGCGACGAGCCGCGGTTGGCCAGCGCGTCGGCCGCGCCGCCGTCCACGGTGAGGGTGCCGTGCACCGTGTCGCCCAGCGCGATCCACAGCTTGCGCGGGGCGATCTCGCGACGCGCGGCCGGCGGCACGAAGCGCGTGCCGATCTCCTCGCCCGCCGCAAGGCGCGTGAGCTGGTCCTGCTCGCGCCCGTCGCAGACCACGGTGGGGATGCCCGCGCACATGAGCACGCGCGCGGCGCGGATCTTGGTGATCATGCCGCCCGTGCCCACGCCCGAGGTGGCGTCGCCGGCGGCGTCCACGATGGCGCGGTCGATGCGGCGCACCTCCGGCAGCAGCCGGGCGTCGGGGTCGGTGCCGGGGTTGGCGGTGTAGAGCCCGTCGATGTCCGAGAGGATCACGCACAGGTCGGCCCCCACCAGACAGGAAACCAGCGCGCCCAAGGTGTCGTTGTCGCCGAAGCGGATCTGCTCGACCGACACCGTGTCGTTCTCGTTCACCACGGGCGTGACGCCCAGGGAGAGCAGGCGTGTGAGGGTGTCGCGCGCGTGCAGGTAGGCCGAGCGGTGCGCGGTGTCGTTTCTGGTGAGCAGCACGAGCGAGGCCGTGAGCCCCTCGGCCGAGAAGGCCTCGTCGTAGGCGGTGACGAGCGCGGCCTGGCCCACCGAGGCGGCCGCCTGCAGGGTCGGCATGTCGCGCGGGCGGCGCTTGAGCCCCAGGCGCGGCAGGCCGCAGGCGATGGCGCCCGAGCTCACCACCACGAGCTGCCAGCCCTGCTCGCGCAGGGCCGCCGCCTGGCTGGCCAGCTGCGCCAGATACGCGCGGTCGGGCTGCCCCGTGCCGTCTACCAGCGTGGACGAGCCGATCTTCACTACCATGGTCCTCATGACGAGCTCCTGCCCTCGTGCGTTAGCCTTGGCTCCCATCATAGCAGGAGCGGCCCCGCAGGGCCGCCCCGTCAAGGTGCTTCTGTGCGACAAGAGCCTGCCGCTTGGAGCGGCGCGGGCCGTGCGGCGCGGAGCGTAGGCCCACCGGCCGGGGCGCACCCTGCGCGCCGGCAGGATTGTCCGGGCCGAGCCTCCGCGCCCGCCGGCCTCGCCCCGGCGGCAGCGCTCGCGCTAATGCCAGTGGTTGGAGGCCTTCTGGGTGCTCAGGCTCTCGCGCACCAGACGCTCGCGCGTCTCGGCCAAGCCCTTCTCCATGCCCACCAGGTAGGCCTGCGGGTTCAGGAAGCGCTTCACCGCCGGGTCGAGCGCGTCGAGGGCCGCCGCGCAGCGCTCGCGCGCGGTCTCGAGCGGCTCGCGCGGGGCGCACGCGCGCCCGTCGCGCACGATGGGCTGCAGAAGCTCGCGGAACTCCACGCCCTCGGTGTCCTCCTCGCGCGCAGGGTCCTCGACGTCCACCAGCACGGTGCCCGCGCAGTCGGCGAGTTCGGGGTCGTAGATCATGTCGCCCAGCGGCATGCCGGCCGGGTCGAAGAAGCGGCGCAGGCGCTGCACGCCGGGGATGGTGCGCTTGTAGGGCTGCTCGGAGAGCTTCATGGTGGGCGTCCACGGCAGGTCGGGCGCGTCCCTGCGGGCGGAGAGCTTGTAGACGCAGCCCAGCGCCGGCTGGTCGTAGCAGGTGGCAAGCTTGGTGCCCACGCCGAAGGAGTCGATCGGCGCGCCCTGGTTGAGCAGGCTCTGGATGGTGTACTCGTCCAGGTCGTTGGAGATGGAGATCTTCACGTAGGGCAGGCCCTCCTGGTCGAAGCGCCGGCGCACGTACTTGGAGAGGCGAGCCAGGTCGCCGGAGTCGATGCGGATGGCCGCCAGACGCTCGCCGCGCTCCTCCATCTCCTTGGCCACCGTGATGGCGTTCTCGACACCCTGCCGCACGTCGTAGGTGTCGATGAGCAGGGTGCAGTTCTTGGGGCTCGAGGCCGCGAAGGCGCGGAACGCCTCGAGCTCCGTGGGGAAGCTCATGACCCAGCTGTGCGCGTGCGTGCCGAAGACCGGGATGCCGTACTTGCGGCCCGCCAGCACGTTGGAGGTGCTGGAGCAGCCCGCCACGTAGCTGGCGCGGGCCACAGCCATGCCGCCGTCGGGGCCCTGGGCGCGGCGCAGGCCGAACTCCGCCACCGGGCGGCCCTGGGCGGCCTGGATCACGCGGGCCGTCTTGGTGGCCACGAGCGTTTGGAAGCCGATGGTGTTGAGCAGCGCCGTCTCCAGCAGCTGGCACTCGAGCACGGGGCCGGTCACGCGCACCATGGGCTCGCGCGGGAACACGAGCTCGCCCTCGGGTACGGCGTCAACGTCCACGTGGCAGCGGAAACTGCGCAGGTACTCTAGAAAGCCCGGCTTGAACAGCGCGCCGCCGGCCGGGGCCTTAAGGCTCGCCAGATAGGCCACGTCCTCCTCGGTGAAGCGAAAGTTCTCGACCAGCTCGGGCAGGTCGGAAGCGCCGCAGGCAACCGCGTAGCCGCTGCCGAAGGGGTGGTCGCGGTAGAAGGCGGTGAAGCAGCCTTCCTCCTCGACCTTGCCGGTTTCCCAGAAGCCTTGGGCCATCGTGATCTCGTACAGGTCGGTGAGCAGCGCCACGTCGGTGGGGCGCGTTGGATCGGTGAGTGCCATGGTACCTTCTTTGCGTTGGGTCCCGCCGCTCGGCGATCGGCGGGGCACGGGGTTGCGCCCGGAGCCCTCGGCGCCGGGCGAGATGCGCCGCTGGGGCGCCGCTACTGCAAAACGATGTAGATGCCGAAGGCGATAACCGCCACGAGCGCGAGGCCGATGAGGATCTTCTGCGCGGGCGGCATGCCCGGGATCTCCTCGCCCTCCTTGAGCTCGGGCGTGGCCACCATGCGCTCGCCGAAGCTCATCTCCTCGCGGCTCTTGCGCGGGGCGGGCTCGGGGGTGGGTGTCGGCGCGGGGGCTGCGGCGGCGGGAGCTGCCAACGTGGGGGCCGCCGGAGCCGGGGCCTTCGCCGCGTGCTTCTCGGCCGCCGCCTGCTCGGCGCGCAGGGCCTCCAGCTCCGCGCGGTCGCGGCGAGCCTGCTCCTCGGCCTCGCGACGCTTCTTCTCGGCGCGCAGCTCTTCAAGCTCCGCGCGCTCCTCGGCGCTCAGGGGCGCGTTGTTATCGTCTGACATACCAAGCCTTTCGACGGCTGATCGTTTGGGAACCAGTATACCCGCATATCCCGGCGGAAACGCCGCCGTTACGAAGCGGCCGACGCGAGGACGCCCGTGGTGTCGAACGGCGGGGTGAAGCTTTCGTCGACCGCTCCCCCCTCTTGCCAAAACATCTGCGTGAAGCCCAGGTCGTCGGCGTGGTCGAGCACGCGCTCGTACTCCTCGCCTGTCACGGCGCGGGAAAGCTCGCCGCCGGACGCGCGCATGGCCGCGTTGGGGGTGTACTGGTTCATGACCGATATGGGCACGTCGCCCACCGTGTCCCAGACCAGGTCGAGCACGCGGCACGAGTCGTCGGCGTGGCCCGGCAGAACCAGGTGACGGACGATGAGCCCCTGCGTCATGCAGCCGGGCTCGGGCGAGGGCACGTTTTGCTCGCCCGGCGCGTTCTGCTCGACGGGAGCACCCTTCTCGCCCGGTGCGTTCTGCTCGGGCACGTAGCGCACCCCGCCGCGGCGCTCGATCTCGGCGGCCATGGCGGCAAGCGCGCGGGCGGCCTGAGCCGGGTAGTCGCTCACGTGGGAGAGCTCCTGGGCGAGCGCAGCGTCGGCGTACTTGAAGTCGGTGAGCCACACGTCCACAAGGTCGCCGAGCTCGCGGACGGCCTCCGGACGTTCGTAGCCGCTTGTGTTGTACACGACCGGGATGGAAAGGCCGGCCGAGCGCGCCGCCGCCAGCGCGTCGGGCAGCAGGTGGGCGTAGTGGGTGGCCGTGACCAGGTTGATGTTGTTGGCGCCTTGGGCTTGGAGCTCCAGCATGATCTGGGTCAGGCGCGCGGGCGGCACCTCGAGGCCGAAGTTGCCGGTTGAGATCTCGTGGTTCTGGCAGTAGACGCACTTGAGCGGGCAGCCGCTGAAAAAGACCGTGCCCGAGCCGCGCTCGCCGGAGATGGGCGGCTCCTCCCAAAAGTGCAGTGCCGCACGCGCCAGGCGCAGCTTGTCCGTTGCGCCGCACACGCCGCGCTGGCCCGCCGCGCGGTTGGCGCCGCAAAGGCGCGGGCACAGCGCGCAGGACGTGGGCGCGCTGCCGATCAAGAGCTTGTGAGGCATGGCGAGTTCCTTCCCTTCCGCGGAGTCGCGTGGTCGCGCACCGCCGTACCGCATTGTCCCACAACCGCGCGAGGCGGCGGGCGGACAGCTGACCGCGAGAACGGCATGCCGGTCGCGGTTGGCCACCCAAACGGAGGCCAGGTTGCCCGCCTAAACAGCAGCCACCTTGGGTGAAACAGGCGCGTTGGATGCGCCGCGTGAGACAAACCGGGAACATGACGTCGCCGTCGCGGCCGACTGATGGGCACGGCGACGCTACCAACAGCTGTGCGACAAAACGTCGTCGTCGCAATCAACCGCTGGGCACGGCGACACTGCGGCGACAAACCCCTAGACGGGACAACGACGCAGCAACCAACCGAGCCGCCAGACCGCGCTGTCACGGCGCCCGCCTGGGATCGAGATACCAACGCACGCATTTCCAGACTCCCAACCGCAGGAACCCGCGCGCGGCGGAGATATTTTTGAGAATGCCGTTGACAAACGAGGGGCGTTTCGGCATACTTTGCTCTTGTCACTTGGGGATGTAGCTCAGCTGGGAGAGCGCTGCCGTCGCATGGCAGAGGCCGAGGGTTCGATTCCCTTCATCTCCACCATTTGATGTGCAAGCCCCGCCACCTGCGGGGCTTTTTCATATGAAGCGACGCTTCCCGTAGAGAAGCCGCTCAGCGCCATGGGAGAAGTGGTCCGCTGTGGTTGTTATCCCTGCCTGCGTAAGCGATCTAAGCGCCGTCGAGACCCTTTACCATGCTGCCATTGCCGCCATGCAAAACACCCCGCTCGACATCTGGTGGAAATGGGGCCTGCACCCTACCCGCGAAGGATTGGTGCGCGAAACCGCTGCCGGCAACGTGCTTATAGCGCTGGGCGAAAACGACGCGGACGTGACGGGCATGCCCGCCGCTCACGCTGCCGGCGCAAACGCCTCCCAGCAGGAGAACCCCTGCAACGACGCGCCGGCCGACCGCACCATCCTGGGCGCTTTGGTGCTCAACAACGTACAGGGCGCCGAATACCCGCTGGCCCCGTGGCCGGTTGCCGCCGCACCTGAGGAGGTGGCGGTTATCCACCTGCTTTGCGTCTCCCCCACCGCCCGTGGCCGCGGCGTCGCCAAGCAGATGCTCGCCGCCGCAGCGCAAACGGCGCGCGAGCGCGGCGCCCGCGCGCTGCGCCTCGACGTGTTCTCCAACAACGCGCCGGCTGTCGCGCTCTACCGCACCTGCGGCTTTGTTGACCTTGGCGAATTCGACCTCACCGTAGGCGGCGGCCTGCGCCACGCCTCGCACCTCATGGAGCTCGCGCTGTAGCAACGCGTGATGCCGACATGGTGCGCCTGCGCTTGTATTTCCCGCATCTAATAACGCTCTACTGGTAACAGCTTCCTCTCAGAAGCCGTTTTCGACCTGTACGGGAAAAGTTTTGCTCGCAGGCCGTTCTGCAAGGAAGAAAATGCGAGCACGACGCATCTGCCACGTGCGGCTGCAGGCCGCGCCACGGTAAGCTGGGCACCATTTGGCGCAGCCGAAGGGGCAGCGTGCAACTCCCGGATTTCCGGGGGGGGTTGCGCGCGGCTTGGGAGGCCAGCCGGTCCCTGGACGCCGAACCCGCGGCCAACCCGACCCCCGAGAGCCGGGTCCGCAAACGGCCGCGGGGCCGGCGCCTCGGCCGTAAGACGAAATGCGCCAAACCAGGTACGGCCTAGTTTGGCGTACGGCCGCGGCGAACCCGGCACACGAAAAATGGATGTCGTTTCGCGCGGGTGCGGCGAGTATGCCGGCCGGGTGTCAGTCGATCTACCTGCGCCTTTCGTAAGAGACGGGGCGCCTCTACTCGAGACGCCCCTCTAAAACCACATCCATTTTCGGGGAGGGTGGGAAACCTACCCCATTCCCGCCGTTCCGTCTTACGAAATGCGCCAGATTAGGCACGGCCTAATCTGGCGCATCGGGACAGGGCGGCCGGCGTCGACTGGGTTAGTAGACCATGCCCATGGCCTCGCGCACCTCGGCGAGCGTAGCCTCGGCAATTTCGTTGGCGCGGCGGTTGCCCTCGGCCAGCACGTCCTTCACGTACCCGAGATCGTTCTCAAACTGGTGACGGCGCTCGCGAATGGGCTCGAAGTAGCCGTTCACTGCCTCGGTCACGTACTTTTTAAGCTGGCCCGAGCCGCCCATGCCGATCTCGGCGGCGATCTCCTCAGGCGCACGGCCCGTACAGATAGCGGCGGTGGACAGCAGACCGCTCACGCCCGGACGGTTCTCGGGATCGAAGGTGATCATGCGCTCGGAGTCGGTCTGGCTCTTCTTGATGCGCTTTGCCGTCTCCTCGGGCGTCATGCTGATCGAAATCGCGTTGCCGTAGCTCTTGCTCATCTTGCGGCCGTCGAGCCCCGGCAGCAGCGGCGTCTCCGAAAGCAGCGCGTCCACCTCGGGGAACACGTGGCCGTAGCGGTTGTTGAAGCGACGAGCGATGAGGCGAGTGAGCTCGATATGCGGCAGCTGGTCGCGCCCCACCGGCACCACGTTGCCCTTGCAGAACAGGATGTCGCACGCCTGATGCACCGGGTAGGTCAGCAGAAGCCCCGTGAGCTCGTGGCCCGACGCCTCCATCTCGGCCTTGACCGTGGGGTTACGCTGCAGCTCGGCCTCGGACACGAGCGAGAGGAACGGCAGCATGAGCTGGTTGCAGGCAGGCACCGCGGAGTGCGCGTAGATCATGGTCTTGTCCGGGTCGATGCCGCACGCCAGGTAGTCCATGACCATGTTGTACACGTTGTCCTGGATGTGCTCGGTGGTGTCGCGATCGGTGATGACCTGGTAGTCGGCAATGAGGATAGCCGTGTTAACGCCCAGGTCCTGCAGCTCCACGCGGCCCTTCAACGTGCCGAAGTAGTGGCCCAGGTGCAGGCGCCCCGTCGGGCGGTCGCCGGTGAGCATGCGATATTTCTCGGGATGAACGGCCAGGTCGGCGTAGATCTCGTCGCTGCGCTTGAGACTGGCCTCGTAACTGCCAACGTTGGGCATGGGTTCCTCCTGTCGATTGCGTCGCGCCCCATCATACTACACGGGGAGCTGGACGATAAGCTCGCGGGGAACCGCGGGGGCGGCGGGGAAGATCCCGGGCTTCAGCCCCGGGTAAACGTTGCCCAGGCGCGAACGGCCCCAGCGTCACGCGCAGGTATGCCGAAATCGTGGTTCGCGTGGCGCTAGTCGCGGGGGCGGAAGTGCTTGCCGGACGGGGTGCCGGCGTGGTCGCCGGGGAGCTTCTCGGCCAGGTCGCGGCGACGCTTCTCGTGCGCTTCGTGCGCGGCGCGCTCCTCCTCGGCAAAGGCGGGGTCGTCCGGCGTCACGATCTCGTCGCGACGGGTCTTAGGGTTGTAATGGTGCCGCAGCACCGGCTCGAACAGGTGCAGATGCAGCGCCACCGCCAGCGAGAGCACTGCCAGCAGGATGAAGATCACCACGCGCGCCGCCAACGAGACCTGCGTGATCACCGCCGCACCGATCGCCAGCAGGATGCACCAGCAGTAGATGAGCAGCACGGCCTGGCGCTGGTTGTACCCCTCTTGGATGAGACGGTGGTGGATGTGGCCCTTGTCGGCGACGTCCATGCCCACGTGGGCGCGCTTGCGGCGCACGATGGCCGAGAACGTGTCGATGATGGGCACGCCGGCAACGATGAGCGGCACGAGCAGCGAGGTCAGCGCGGCGGTGCGGCTCACGTTGAGCAGCGAGATCACGCCGAGCAGAAAGCCCAGCATCAACGCGCCGGAGTCACCCAAAAAGATGCTCGCCGGGTGGAAGTTGTAGCGCAGAAACGCAAGGCACGCGGCCGCCAGCGCAATGGAGAGCGCGGCGGCGTCCACGCGGCCGAACAGCAGCGCGTAGTTGTACATGGAAAGCGCCGCGATGGCGGAGATGCCCGTGGCGAGGCCGTCGAGACCGTCGATGAGGTTGATGATGTTGCTGAAGGCCACCAGGTAGAACACCGTGATGGGATACGCGATCCAACCCAGCTCGATCTCGCTGCCCGCGATGAAGGGGTTCACGATGTGCGAGATCGAAAGGCCGCTCGCCACCGCAACCGAGGCGGCCGCCACCTGCCCGGCCAGCTTGGCCTTAGGCGCGAGCTGGAACACGTCGTCGATCGCACCGGTGGCGAACACGATCCCCACCGCCGCGGCAAGCCCGGGGTAGCTGATGTTCATGCTCGGGTGCGGGATAAGCTCCGGCGGCCACCCGAAACACACGGTGCCCACGTACTGCACCACGAGAGCGGCGGCCAGCCCGCAGAACAGGGCGATGCCCCCCATGCGCGGCACCGGGCGCTTGTTGATGCGGCGGGCGGAGGGGTAGTCGACAGCGTTGAGCTTGAGCGCGATGCGCTTGGCCACCGGCGTCATGAGAAACGTGACGACGAACGCCGTGAGCGCCAAGTATATGTGCGTCACCGTGAAGCCCATCGAACCTCGTCCCGAAAATGCCCCGAGCGCCGCAAGGCGCCCCTTTTTGATCTAGGACATGATACTCGATAGCGAGGGCAACGCGCGAGCGCCGCGCCCGAAAACACGCCACGGCTAAACCGCTGCGACAACGCTGAACGCGCGCCCAAGAGGTCCCTGCGCGAAAAAGCGCAGGCAGCAGGCTGGTTTTCCCTACTTGTCGCCGGCGTCGAGGAAGATCTTGCGCGTGATGAAGTTGTAGAGGGTCACGATGGCGGTGGCGACAACCTTGACCAGGCGGTAGTCGAACCCCAGCAGATCGGTGCCGAGCCACATGAGCAGGTCGGTCAGGGCAAGGCCGATAGCCGACAGCACGACGAAGATGAAAAACTCGCGCTTGCGGCTCATGTCGTCTTTGTGCGAGAACACGTAGTGCATGCTCGCGAAGTAGTTGAACACCACCGAGACGATGAACGAGAAGGTGGCGCTCAGCACCTCGCTCAGCCCCACGACCTCGTGAAGGAAGACCATCACCAGGAAGTCGATGACGAAGGCGACGATGCCCACACCGGCGAATTTTATGAACTGTACCTTTAAGTTACTCATGGTGAAGGAGTATAGCACGGGCCCGCGCAAAGGAAACCCCGCGCACAAAAAGCCCGCCCCCAGCTTCACGTAAATGAACCCACCCTCAACAGGTGGGCGCCCTCATCGCCTGTTCCAGCTTCCTTACCAACGAAGGATGCCTGTACTGAACGCGAGTGTGTGGGCTCCCAAAAAACACTTGACGGTTCACCCAGTTGATCCGCTGGGAGCGGAACACCTTCACTATAGCCGAAAAAACCGGCAACGTAAGCCTTGACTTTTCCCAGCGTACGAATTGCTCCGCCAAGGCGAGAAAGGCGCGTTGGATCTGCGAAGACCCGCGTTGCCCGGGGCGTATCCTAGGCGCCCACCGACGGTAAGACCTGCCGGGGCGCAGGGAACTTCACCGTGATGGTGGTGCCCTCCCCCAGCTTGCTCGACAGCTCGAGCTCGGCCTTGTGGAACACCACCGCGTGCTTCACGATGGCCAGGCCCAGCCCCGTGCCGCCGCTTTCGCGCGTGCGGCTGGGGTCCACGCGGTAGAAGCGCTCGAACACCTTGGCCTGGCTCTCCTCGGGGATGCCGATGCCGGTGTCGGCCACCGAGAGCACCGCTTGCCCCTCCTCGCGCCACAGCGTGATGAGCACGCTGCCGCCGGGCTTGTTGTAGCGGATGGCGTTGTCGCACAGGTTGTACACCAGCTCGTCGAGCAGGCGCGGCAGGCCCTGCACGATCACCGGCTCGCCCTCGACCCCGATGGTCACCTGGCGCTTCTTGGCCGAGCTCGCCAGGCGGTCGGCCACGTCGGCGGCGATGCCCATGAGGTCGACCGGCTCCTCCTCGCCCAGGAACGAGCGGTCGCGCGAGCGCTCGGACTCGTCCATCTTGGAGAGGATGAGGATGTCGTTGACCAGCGCGGTCAGGCGCTGCGCCTCGTCGTAGATGCGCCCGGCGAAGTTGCGCACGTCCTCGGGCCGCACCAGTCCCTCGCGGATGAGCTCGGCCGCGCCGGAGACGCTGGCAAGCGGGGTCTTGAGCTCGTGGGTCACGTTGGCCGTGAACTCGCGGCGCATGGCATCGGCGCCCTTGAGCTCCTCAAGCTGTCGGGCGAGCTCGGCTTGCTGGGAGGAGATCTTGCCGATGAGCGGGGTCATCTCGGCATACGAGGCCGAGGCCTCGGGGTTGGCCGGGTCGATGGCCAGGATCGGCTGCACCAGGCGCCGCGCCGCCACGCGGGCCGCAACCCAGCTCGCCGCCACGATGCCCGCCCCCACCAGCAGCAGGATCCACGCGTCGTTGAAGATGATCCCCAGCGCGTTGGAAAGCTCGACGGAAAGCCGCACCACGCTGCCGTCTTCCAGGCGGTTGGCCTCGTAGATGCTCACGGCGCCCACCGTCTCGCTCGAGCGCTCGGACGAGCCGGCGCCGGTGCGCTGAGCCTGCTCGATCTCCGGGCGCTCGGCGTGGTTCTCCAGGTCGGTTGCGTCTGCGTCGGTGTCGAAGAGCACCTCGCCGTCGGGTGCCACCAGCGTCATGCGCACGCTGTCCAGGTCGTAGTCCTCAAGCGCGGCCACCGGGTCAGCCGCGCCCGAGAGCGACGCCGAGAACACCTTGGCCTCCTGCGCGAGCATCTCGTGCGCGTCCGAGACGGCCGCGTACTGGAAGATGCAGGCGGAGAAGACCAGCATCGCCACCGCAACCGCCGTGGCGGTGGCGGCGATGGTCACGAAGAGCCGCTTGAACAGCGAGGGCTGCTGGGCCATGGGCGCGCTCCTTTCCAAACGCCAAAGGGCGGACGCAAGCGCCCGCCCTGCTGAGAACGATACCTTACCGCACCTTCTCGGCGCGCCGCAGGCGGTAGCCCACCCCGCGCACCGTCTCGATCATGTCGGCGTGGTCCTTGAGCTTTTGGCGCACGGTCTGCACGTGCACGTCCACCGTGCGGCTGCCGCCGTCGAAGTCCCAACCCCACACCCGCTGCAAGAGCTCCTCGCGCGTGAACACCACGCCCGGGCTCTGGATGAGAAACGCCAGCAGGTCGAACTCGCGCATCGTGAGGTTCACCTCGGCGCCCGCGCAGCTCACCTCGCGCCGGGCGGTATCCACCGTGAGCGGCCCTTCAGTGAAGACCGTGTCGCGCCGGGCCGTGTGGATGCGCGCACGACGCAGCAGGGCGCGCACGCGGCTGACCATCTCCATCATGCCGAAGGGCTTGGTGAGGTAGTCGTCGGCCCCGGCGTCGAGCGCCGTCACGGTGTCGAGCTCGCCGTCCTTGGCTGTGATCATCATCACCGGCACGGCGGCGAGCCCCGGCGTCTTGCGCATGCGCTTCAAGATGGCCAGCCCGTCGGTGTCGGGCAGCATGATGTCGAGCAGCACCGCGTCGGGCGTGCGGCGGGCGCAGGCGGCGCGGAACTCCGCGTCGCTCGCCATGCCCTCCGCGTCGATGCCCGCCTGCTCAAGCGCGTACAGCGTCAGCTCGCGGATGTTCGTGTCGTCCTCAACGTAGTAAACCACCGGTCAGGTTCACTCCCCCGCCGTCTCGCTTTTCTCAATCACCGTCTGCTGCGAGTGTACATCATGCACGCCGGTTACGCGGAACACAGCCCAGTTGGCGATGCGCTCGGCGTCGTCGGCCATGCGCTCGAAGTACTTGGCCACCATGAGGAGCTCGGGCAGGTGCCGGGCGCCGTGCTCGGCCTCGCGGATGAGCTTGACCACGGTCTGCTCGGCGTCGGCGTACATGGCGTCGACCTTGTCGTCCATGGCGAAGACGGCGTTGGCAAGATCGGTGTCCTGCTCGCGGAACGCCTGGACCGAGCGCTCGACCATGCGGGCCACGTGCTCGGCGGCGCGGCTGAAGTCGTCGCGCAGGTTGGCGAGGGCCTCGGCCGGGATGGTCTGCGAGAGGTAGGCGACGTCGCGGGTCATCTCGTCGATGTGGGTGAGGTCGGAGACCACGCGGAAGGCGCCGGAGACGAAGCGCAGGTCGCCGGCGATGAGCGGCTGCTGCAGCAGCATGATGTCCAGGCAGGTGGACTCGATGGCCTCGCGCAGGCGACGCTCGGCCTTGCGGCCGGCGATGACGCCGGTGGCCGCGCCCTCGTCGCCCTTGAGCGCCAGGTCGAGCGTGCGGATGTCGGCGGCGGTCTTGTCGGAGAGGCGGTCGATGTAGGACTGCACCTCGTCGAGCTGCTTCAGGAACTCAGAACGTGTGGTAGGCATTAGCTGAACCTTCCCGTCAGATAGTCGTTGGTAAGTTTCTCCTTGGGGTGGCTGAAGATCTCCTTGGTGGGGCCGGCCTCCACGAGCTCGCCCAGATAGAAGAAGGCGGTCTTGTCGGCCACGCGCGTTGCCTGCTGCATGTTGTGCGTCACCACCACCACAGTGTGGTCCTCGGAGAGCTGCTGCATGAGCTCCTCGACCACGCCGGTGGAGATGGGGTCGAGGGCGCTCGTGGGCTCGTCCATCAGAAGCACCGAGGGGTCGGTGGCAAGCGCGCGGGCGATGCAGAGGCGCTGCTGCTGGCCGCCGGAAAGGCTCAGGCCGGAGTGGTCGAGCTTGTCCTTCACCTCGTCCCAGAGGGCTGCGCGCGTCAGGCAGCGCTCCACAATCTCGTCGGCCTCTGCGCGGCTGAGCTTGCCCATGCGCTTGGGGCCGTAGAGGATGTTGTCGCGGATGCTCATGGGGAAGGGGTTCGGATGCTGGAAGACCATGCCCACGTACACGCGCAGGGCGTTGGGGTCGGTCTTGAAGATGTCGCGGCCGTCGAACTCGATGGTGCCCTCCGTGCGCACGGACTCCACGAAGTCGCACATGCGGTTGAACGTGCGCAGCAGCGTGGACTTGCCGCAGCCCGACGGGCCGATGAAGGCCGTGGCGCGGTTCTTGGGGATCTCGAGCGTGATGTGCTTGAGCGCTTGGAAGTCGCCGTACCACAGGTTGAAGTCACGGATGGAAAGCGCCGAGGGCACGCCCTCGATCACGCGGTGGTCCACCCCCGCGCCCTCGACCCTGCGGGCCGACGTCGTGTCGTTGTTCTGCATACGTTCCTCCATCAGCCGAACCTACCCGTCAGGTAGTCGGAGAGCCGCTGGTCCTTGGGGGCCGAGAAGATCTGCTGGGTGGTGCCGGTCTCCACCATGTCGCCCATGTAGAAGAAGGCGGTGCGGTCGGACACGCGGCCGGCCTGCTCCATGTTGTGCGTCACGATGATCTGGCAGATGCCCGCCCCCGCCTCCGCGATGGAGCGGATGGTCTCCTCGATCGTGAAGGTGGAGATAGGGTCAAGCGCCGAGCAGGGCTCGTCGTAGAGGATCACGTCGGGCTTCATGGCGAGCGTGCGCGCGATGCACAGGCGCTGCTGCTGGCCGCCGGAAAGCGCGTGGGCGGACTGCTTGAGCTTGTCCTTCACCTCGTCCCAGAGCGCTGCCTGCTTGAGCGAGGTCTCCACCAGCTCGTCCTCCTCGTCCTTGCCGTGGAGCCGCCCGTGCTTCTTGGGCGCGAACAGGATGTTCTCGCGGATGGACTTGCGGAAGGGCGTGGGCTGCTGGAAGACCATGCCGATGGACTTGCGCAGCTCGAAGAGGTTCTCGGTCTTGGTGTTGATGTTGCGGCCGTGGTAGAAGATCTCGCCGCCCACGCGGCACTTGGGGATCTCGCGGTTCATGAGGTTCAGGCACCGCAGGAACGTGGACTTGCCGCAGCCCGACGGGCCGATGAGCGCCGTGACCTCGCCGCCCTTGAACGTGAGGTCGGTCTTGTGCAGCGCCTCGTGCGTGAGGTCGTAGGTCACCGTGACGTTGCGCGTGGTGAGCAGGGCCTCGTTTTGCGTGGTGTCGCTCATTCGGCGGTCAGCCTCCTTGCAAGGAACTTGCCGAGCACGCGCGCGAGCACGTTGAAGAGCAGCACGCACACCAGAAGCACGGCGGCGGTGCCCCAGACGATCTCGTCGTTGCCGGGGGTCGGCTCCATCTTGAGCTTCCAGATGTGGACGGCGAGCGTCTCGGCGGGGCGGAAGATGTTGAAGGGGTTGGTGGGGCTGGCGAGGTTGGTGCTGGCGAAGTTCAGGCGCGCAGCGGCCGAGCCCGAGGTGAAGATCAGCGCGGCGGCCTCGCCGAACACGCGGCCGGCCGAGATCACGATGCCCGTGACGATGGCGGGCATGGCCGCCGGGAGCATCACGTTGACGGTGGTCTCCCAGCGCGTGAGGCCCATGGCCAGCGCCGCGTCATGCTGGCTGCGCGGCACGTCCTCGAGCGCCTGCTGGATGGTGCGGACCAGGATCGGGATGTTGAACATGGTCAGCGCCAGCGCGCCGGCGATGATGGAGATGCCCCAGCCGAGCGTCACCACGAAGAACAGCGAGCCGAACATGCCCACCACGATCGACGGCAGGCTCGAGAGGGTCTCGATGGCCGTGGACGCCGCGGAGGTGATCCAGTTGTCAGGCGCGTACTCCACCAGGAAGATGGCCGCGCCCAGCGAGATGGGCACCGAGATCACGAGCGTGATGAGGAGCATGTAGAACGAGTCGAACAGCTGGTAGAGGATGCCCGGGGCCACGTCGTCGGTGGAGGGGTTGGTGAGGAAGCCCGGGGAGAGCGCCTTGCCCGCGCCCTGAACCAGGATGTAGACGACGATGGCGGCGAGCAGCACGAGCACGAAGCCCACGATGCAGGTGAGGATGCCCGTGGCGATCTTGTTCTGCAGGCCGATGCGCTTGACGTGCGCGTCGAGGTTGCGGTTAGCCACGCTTCTTCGCCCCCTTCTTGCCGATGAGGTGGATTACGGCGATGAACACCAGAGACATCGCGAGCAGCAGCAGGCCGAGCGACCACAGCGCGTGGTACTGCACCGAGCCGGTGGTGGCGTTGGAGAGGCCCGAGGTCAGCGCCGTGGTGAGCGTGGCCGCCGGGTCGAGCAGGCCGGTGGGCATGGAGCGCTCCACGCCGCCGATGACCATCTGGACGGCGAGCGTCTCGCCGAAGGCGCGCGTCATGCCGAGGATAACCGCGGTCATGAGCGAGGGCAGGGCGCTTTTGAGCACCACGTGCCACACGGTCTGCCAGCGCGTGCACCCCAGCGCGTAGGAGCCCTCGCGGTACTCGTTGGGCACCGCGTCGAGCGCGTCGATGGAGAGCGTGGTCACCGTGGGAAGGATCATCACGGCGAGCACGATGGCGCCCGACAGGATGCCGGCGCCGGTGCCGGCGGCCTCGCCGAAGATGGCGCGCATCGCGGCGTTGACGACCGAGAGGCCCAAGACGCCGTAGACGACCGACGGGATGCCCACCAGAAGCTCGACCAGCGGCTGGAAGACGCGGCGGCCGAAGCCGGGGGCAACCTCAACCACGAAGATGGCCGAGCCGAGGGCCACCGGCAGTGCGAAGACCGTGGAGAGCAGGGTCACCGAAAAGGAGCCCACGATGAGGGGCAGGGCCCCGAAGCGGCCGTCCTCGGGGATCCAGTTACCGCCCGAGATGAACGACCAGAAGTCAACGCCGTCTTGGAGAAACGTGGCCAGGCCCTGCTGGGCCACCATCACGATGAGGGTGACGACCACGAGCGCTACCAGCGCGATGCACAGGCCCGTGACCGTGAGGCCGACGTTTTCCAAGGAGCGCTTTGGCATGAGCTTTGCCATGTCGCAGCCTTTCTCGAAAAGGGGCATCCCATCGCCATGTGACGGGATGCCCCGCAGAGCAACCTATGTGCGCAGCAGCCTTACGCGGCCGTTACGTTGCCCTCGGCGTCCTTCTTGACCTGCATGTCGGTCAGCGGGATGAAGCCCTCCTCGGGCACGAGGTTGGCCTGGACGTCGTCGGAGAGCATGTACTCGATGAAGGCCTTGGTGACCTCGTCGGCGTCGGAGGTGGTGTACATGTGCTCGTAGGACCAGATGTTGAAGTCGCCGGACTCGACGTTCTCCTGCGTGGGCTCGACGCCGTCAACGGAGAGGGCCTTGAACTTGGAGTCATCGAAGTAGTTGAAGGCCACGTAGGAGATGGCGCCCTCGGTCTGGGAGACCTTGTCCACCACGGTGCCCGAGGAATCCTCCTCCGCAACGGGCTTGAAGGTGTCCGGCACGGTAGCGCCCGCCAGCACGGCGTCCTCGAAGGTGGCGCGGGTGCCGGAGCCGGCCTTGCGGTTGATGACCTGGATGGTGCCGGCGCTGCCGCCCACCTCGGACCAGTCGGTGATCTCGCCGGTGAAGATGCCCTTGAGCTGCTCGGTGGAGATGTCGTCGATGTCCACGCTCGGGTTCACGATCGGGCCCATGCCCACGATGGCAACCTGGTTGTCGACGAGCTTCTCGACGTCGGCAGCATCGAGCTTGGTCTCGGCGAAGACGTCGGAGCGGCCGATCTGCACCTTGCCGTCCTTGATGTCGGAGAGGCCCTGGCCAGAGCCGCCGGCGGAGATGGAGATGGACACGTCGGGGTTGGCGTCCATGAATTCGTTCGCAGCGGCCTCAACGAGGGGCTGGAACGAGGTGGCGCCGGAGCAGGAGATGGAGCCGGAGAGCGTGCTGCCAGCGGCAGCCGAGCCGCCCTCGGTGGCAGCCTGCTGGCCACCGCAGCCCGCCAGGCCCAGGCCGGCGGCCGCAGCAGCACCGAACGCGCCGATGAACGAACGTCGAGAGATATCGAAACCCTGCATGGTTCTCCCTTCGAAAAGACATCTGGGAGACCGTTCTCCCGAGCGCTTATCGCCCGGGCACGCACCCTCCCTTAGAACCGCAGAGCATCATAGGGCGCGCTGCGGCAGACGCCGCGGGTGAGCAGCGATGCCTTACAAAGGCGTGATGGGGCCTTACATTTCCCTTACATTTGCGTTGTTGGGTGAGTGTTTCTCTTTACCTTACGCTGATGCGCCCAGCTTGCAAGGGGTGTTACCGAGTTGAAACCGTTTGGAAAACGCGTGGCGCGCGGTTGCGTGCCGCGGCGGCGCGCAACGTTCCGCCGCACAGCGAAGGGCCCGCCTCCTTGCGGGGCGGGCCCTTCTAGCACCGTTGGGATACGCACAGAGGGGAGGGATGCATATCGCCTGACAGAAGCTGTTTTGTAGTTCATCGCCGTCAGCGCCTGTCGTTAAGTTAACTATAGCGAACTATTGGAGAGACGCAACGACAAGATCTGAGTTAGCCATGTCTTACACATTTGCTCCACAACTGGATGCGCCGGGGAGGGATGCGACGGGGAGCCGGTGGCCAAGGGGCGGCCGCCGCAGGCACGGGCGATCGCGCGTGTCACGGGTGCGCGCGACGGCGGCGCTGGCGTCATCTGCCATCCGTACCCGTCCCCTATGGCGGGGTGTTCGCGCGTCGTCAGCTCCGCGCCATCATGAGCTCTTTGGCCTCCTTGCCGGTGAGGTGCTCTATCGTGAGCTCCAGCAGGCACAGGGCGTTCCAAAACGAGCCGATCTCGGCGTCCACGCTCTCAGCGGACTCGTTGGGGGAATACCGACGGGCGAGAAGCTCGATGGCGGCGCGCTTCTCGGCCTCGTCCTCCAGCACGCGAATAGTTCCGAAGGCGATAACGCTGCGGAACAGCGTGGTGAAGCGCTCTGGCAGCACGTCGTCTTGGGCGATCACGCAAAACGACGCCTTGGGCGAGCGCGCAACCGCGTCCACCTTGTGCCCTGCACGGGCGCTGTGGAAGTACAGCTTGCCGTCAGCGTAAACGTAGCTCATCGGCACCGCGTACGGGTATCCGTCGTCGCCCGCCAGCGCAAGCACGCCCGAGGTGCCCGCGCGAAGGATCTCAACCGCTTCTTCGTGTGCCAGCTGCTGACGCTTCCTTCTCATGCTGCGAAACATCGCTTCCGCTCCTTACCGCAGGTGTCACCGCCCCGCACGCGTGGTTGGGCCGGCGCGCGGCCCAACCGAGCGGCGAGGTTTACGTTCGCCGCACTGTACCACAGGCGCGTACCTGCGGCCAGCGCGCCGGCGTTTGTTACCGGCGTGAAAGAAAGCGGCACAGGGCGGCTCCGGTGCGTCGGGGCCGGCCGCGGGCCTGCGGTACGCGCCAGCTTGCGGCCTGCTCGGCGCTCGGCGCCACCCTGTGGGCTCTGCTTTGCGCTGTGCGGCTGCCCTGCGCGCTCCTGCTTGGCGCCGCCAGGCCGCTCGCACAGCCTTGTTTGGCGCCGCGCGCGGCCCTACCCCCACTCGGCGCCACAGAGCCCGCAGCGTCTTGGCGCGCAACCAGCAACGTCTTGGTGCGAGAAGCTCCGAGGCCGCTCGCAGGGCACGGCCTGCCGTTTGCCGCCGGGCATCTTGGCGCAAAACCCGCGCCCACCCAACCGGTATCCCACCTAAGACGGTGCCACCCCTCCGGTTTTCCGAGACGCACCGGTACGCGAAGGGCGATCTTTGTGCCATGGACATCTGCATCTCACATACCACCGCCGTAGAGTGGCTGCTCTCACGGCAAGACCCTGTCGCCAGCGGCTGGGCGAAGCCGTACCCCGCCGGCACGGGCGCTCCCGCCTGCCCGCCTACCGCGGCGGCTCTGCTCCGCGCCTGCAACGCCCTCAGCATCCGCCCTTCGCCCGCGCGACCGCTCGACGTGCTGGTCAGCGCCAGCAACGCGCGGCGGCACTGCCCCAACACGCTCGTCCACCTGCAGCAAAGCGCGCAAGGGAACGGGATGTTTTTGAGCTTGGGACGCGGCGTGGGGCTTTGCGCTCCCCCGCTTGCCTTTGCGCAGGCGTGCACGCAGCTTGACGACCAGGGCGCCATCGCGCTGGCCTACGCCCTCTGCAGCCGGTTCTCCCCTCAGAGGCGCGGTTGGTGCGAGCGGGCGGGGCGGCGCGCGCTCTGCCAGCCCGCGCACCTTGAGCGCTGCGCAGCAGCCGTCTGCGCGCCCGGTAGCCGGCGCGCTCAGCGAGCAGCGTCCCTCGTTGCGGGCGGGGCGCGCACGCCCCTCGCCATGGGGCTCGCCATGCTGTTTTCGCTGCCCCCGCGCTTCGGCGGCTACGGCCTGGGGCAAGCGAGGTTCGACGCCGAGCTCACACTCCCTCTGCGCGGGGGCGCCACCGAGCCTGCGCGCTACGCATCCTGCGTGCCTGACGTGCTTATCGCCCGAGAAGACCGCGGGCAGCCCGCGCGCTTGGTTCTTATCGACTGCGCAGAGGCAGGCCTGCCCGTTGCGCGCGCAGGCCCAAGATGCGCGGGCGCAACCGCTTGGGAGCACGCGCTGCTCCCCCGGCAGGCAACCTACGTGCGCGTTCGCGCAGAGCAGCTGAGGAGCTTCGACGCGGTTGAGGCGCAGGCCGAACGCATGCGACGCACCCTGGGCAAGCTGAAGCCCCGACTCTCACCCGAGCTGGCGCGGCGCTACCGGCGCAGGCGCATGGCGCTGTGGAAGCGCTTCGTTGTCCCCGCGCTAGCGCCGAGCGCCGAAACGTACGGGTTGGCCACCCTGCTGCCGGCGCGCGCGTAACGCGCTGGGAGCTAGGTCGGCACCTGCGCGGCACAGCGTCTAGAAGGACAGCCGGCTTGACGCCGCCGAGGAGGCTGGAGCGCCAACGGAGCAGCGGCCGAGCGGCAAAGCCGGCGCGGCGGCGCTGCTTGGCCGCCCGGCTGCCGCAGCTCGCCGCGCGCTTATCGGCCGCGCAGCACCCGCACGCTTACGGCCAGCTGGCACGCCAGCAGGGCTGCGGCAACAACCCACAGCGCGGGATAGCCGGCAACGGCGAGAAGCGCGCCGCCCAGCGTGCTGCCCACGCCGCCGCCCGCGAAAACGCCGAAGCCCACGAGCCCCGTGCAGAGGCCCGCCTGCGCGGGGTCGGCGTCCATGGAAAGCGAGACGAGCGTGGGCTGCACGAGGATGTACCCGAGCCCCAGGCACGCCGCCGCCGCAAGCGCCGGCTGCCACCATCCCGTCAGCGCCACGAGCACCAGGGCAAGCGCCGCGCACACGCCGGAAACCTCGCCTGCCGCGATCACGCCGCTAAGCCCGCGACGGGCGCCCAGGCTACCGGAAAGCGCGCCGCCAACCAAGCAGAACACGCCGTAGAGCATCATCACCAAACCCGCTTGCGTGGCGCTGAGCCCGCACCGCTCCGAAAGGAAGGTGCCCATGAGACCGTAGACGCCCAAGAACAGCACGCCGGTGGTGCAGGCAAGCAGGAACACCGCCCTGCCGGGGCCGAAAAACACCCGCGCCGCGTTGCGCAAAAACGTCACCGGAGCCGCCGGGGAAAGCGAGCGACCGGCGGCCTTGGAAGCGCGCGGGCAAGGGTTGGGAGACGCTTGCCCCGCCCCGTCTTTCTCGCCCGCGGCGTGCGCAGGCTCGCGCAGCGTCCACAAAAGCGCCCAGGCCACGAGCGCCAGCGCGCCGAACGAGGCAAACGCCGCGCGCCACCCCACCACGTCGGTGAGGATGCCGCCGAGCCCCGCCGAGAGCCCTTGGCCGGTGAACGTGATCCCCATGAGGATGCCCACGGCGCCCGCGCGCCTGGCTGCGCCCACCGTGTCGCCCACGAAAGCCTGAGAGACCGAGATAATGCCCGCTGCGAAGCATCCCGTGAGGATACGCGCCGCCACGAGCGCCGGCAACGTCGGCACCGCCGAGCAGGCGAACGTGCCCACCGCAAGCCCCAGCACGATAACGCGCAGAAGGCGCAGGCGGCCGAACCGGTCGCCGAGCGAACCGCACACCGGCTGCAGCGCGCCGTAAGGAACCAGGTACGCCGTGAGCACGATGGCGGCCGCAGACGGCAGCACGGAAAGCGTCTGGGCGATCGAGGGCAGCGCCGGCGAGACGAACCAGTTGTCCGCCGCTGAAACCAACCCGCAAAACCCGAGCGCTCCGATAACATGCAGCTCTTTTGGCGAGAAGCGCATACGCCTTACCATCCCCTTCGATCAGTTGGCCGGCAGACACCTCCGCCGCGGACTTCGCGGTGCAGCCCGCCCAGCGCAGGCCGGCCTTGCTGCGGCGCCATCCACACGGACGCGCAGAACTTGGCGTTGACGCTGGCGCCTGCCAAACCTCAGTATGCCACAGCAGGCTTGTTTCGGAGCGCCTTCTACGTGCGCAGCCGCTTGCCGTTTTGCCACGCATCCCACCCGCCAGCCAGGCTGCCCCCCTCACACGGAAACGCTCGCATCGCCTCGATTTGACGCCATTTCGTCGGATGTTATTTCGACACCAGGAAGGGCGCTTGGTCGTCCAAGCGACCTGCAAGGGTGCGGTTGGTCGCGCTTTTGTCGTTGCGGGAACGGTTGGTCGCTCGGACCGCACGCAACTCCCGGAAATTCGGGAGTTAGATGCAGTGTAAGCGACCAAAAGGGATTTACCTGTCGTTATCGCGATCAACTGGAAGCTTAGATGACGTTGTCGCGAGCAACGGGGCGCTTAGCCGTCGCGAGCGCGGGCAACCGAAGCTTAGATGACATTACCGCGGGCAAGCGAATGGACTGCGAGCCGCTGCTGCAATTAACCAGAAGCTTAGATGTCCTGGTCGCGGACAATTGAAGCCTGGATGTCGCAACCGCGGGCAAAACCGACGCTTAAGTGTTGCGGACGCGGCTAAGCAGACGAATTGCGGGCCACAACTGCGGCCAACAGGAAGCTCCGCTATCGCGGGTGTGGGCAAGCAGGCAGGGCGCTGGCAGCGAGGTGCGGCTGGGACAGGCGAACGGGCTAGGGGCAACGCAACGCGGCTGGAACGGCCGGAGCAGTCGAAATGGGCAGGCGGGTTTGAGACGGCATCGCCGTCGCCGCCTGCGGCTAGCCCTCCAGGGTTTCCGACAGCTCAAGCCACTCGGTTTCGAGCTCGTCGAGCGCCTCCTGCGCTGCGTCGACCTTGGCCTGGCCGTCTTCCAGCGCCTGGTAGTTGGTGGGGTCGGCCGCGGCCAGCTCGGCACGCGCCGCCTCTAGGCGACCGCGCTGCGTCTGCATCTTGCGCTCAACCGACGCCAGCTGCTTCTTCAGCCGGTACTCCTCCTGCCGCGAAAGCTGCGGCCGAGAAGCGCCTGCGCCGCTCGCACCCGCCGCGCCGCCAGAGCCCGCGGGGGCGCCGGCGGTCCCAGGAGCCGTGCGCGGGCCCGCGCTGTCGCTCTTCTTACCCGCCGCCGCATCCCGCGCAGCGGCGTCGCGCTCGTCCAGCAGGCGCAGGTACTCGTCAACCCCGCCGGGCACGTGGCGCAGGTGCCCGTCTATCAGCGCGTACTGGTGGTCGGTCACGCGCTCCATGAGGTAGCGGTCGTGGCTCACCAGGATGAGGGTGCCCGGCCAGCCGTCGAGTAGGTCCTCCACGATGGCGAGCATATCGGTGTCCAGGTCGTTGCCGGGCTCGTCCAAGATGAGCACGTTGGGCTCGGCCAAGATGGTGAGCAGAAGCTGCAGGCGGCGGCGCTGCCCACCCGAGAGGTCGCGCACGCGCGAGAGCAGCTGCTCGCGCGTGAAGCCCAGGCGCTCGAGGAGCTTTTCGGGGCTCGTCTCCTTGCCATCCACCACGTAGGTGCGCTTGTAGCGCGAGAGAATCTCGCGCAGGGTGTCGTCCATCACCGGTGCGAGCTCGGTAAGCTGCTGCGACAGCGTGCCGAACTTGACCGTCTGACCGATCTTGACCCGCCCGCGCGTGGGCGCAAGCACGCCCTCCAGCACGCTGAGCAGCGTTGACTTGCCCGCGCCGTTCTCGCCCAGAACGCCGAAGCGGTCCCCCGGGCCGATGAGCCACGTGATGTCGCGCAGCACCTCGCGCGGCGCGCGCTCCCCCGCCGGCGCCGCACCCTCTGCGCCCGCCGCCGCGCCGACGCCCGAAGCCGCGGGCGCGTCAAAGGAGACCGACACGTTCTCCAGGTCGATCACCTGCTTGCCCAGGCGCGCCACGGCCAGGCGCTTGAGCTCGAGGGTGTTTCTCACCGGCGGCTCGTCGGCGATAAGCTCGCGCGCGGCGTCCACGCGGAACTTGGCCTTGGTGGAGCGCGCCTGCGCCCCGCGCGAAAGCCACGCGAGCTCCTTGCGGATCATGTTCTGGCGGCGCTGCTCGGCCACCGCGGCCTGCCGGTCGCGCTCGACGCGCTGCAAGATGTAGGCGGAGTACCCGCCCTCGAAGGGCTCCACCCGCCCGTCGTGCACCTCCCACATGTGCTCGCAGACCTCGTCCAAGAACCAGCGGTCGTGCGTCACCACCAGAAGCGCGCCCTGGCCGGGCTGCCAGCGGCTCTTGAGGTGCCGCGCGAGCCAGGCGATGGCGCGCACGTCCAGGTGGTTGGTGGGCTCGTCGAGCATGAGCACGTCCCAGGTGCCGATGAGCAGGCGCGCCAGGTCGACCCGGCGACGCTGGCCGCCCGAGAGCGTGCCCACCGGCGCGTCCCACGGCACGTCGGCGATGAGCCCGGCGATGATGCCGCGGATGCGGGCGCTGGCCGCCCACTCGTACTCCGGCATGCCGCCCACCACGTTCTCGCCCACCGAGCGCGCGGGGTCCAGGGCGTCCGTCTGCCCCAGCACGCCCACTGCCAAGTCGCGCCGCCACGTGACGCGCCCCTGGTCGGGCTCCACGGTGCGCGCGAGCACGCCCAGAAGCGACGACTTGCCGTCGCCGTTGCGGCCCACGATGCCTATGCGGTCGCCCTCGTTCACGCCGAGGGTGACCGCGTCGAACACGTGGCGCGTGGGGTACTCGAGCCCCATGCTGTCGCAGCCTATGAGAATCGCCATGCCGGCCTTGCCTTTCTTGAGCGCGGGCGCCTTACTCCTGGTAGTCGAGCTCCATGAGGCGCGTGAGCGCGATGACGTACATCTTGAGCGCGCGGCGCAGCAGCTCCTCGCTGGCCGCCTCGTTGGGGCCGTGCATGGTGCCGGCCCACGCCGGCAGCTCGAGGTCGGCCTCCTCGGGCCCGAAGCTCGTGGCGCACTTGAAGTTGCGGGCGTAGGTGCCGCCGCCCATGGCGAAGAGCTTGGCCTGCTTGCCGGTCACCTCGTTGTAGGTGGCGAGCAGCGCCTGCACCGCCGGGAAGTCGGCCGAGACCGAGAACGGCGGCTTGGTCATGCCGATGCGCGCCTCGGCGCCGTGCTTCTCGGCCAGCGCCGTGAGCTTGTCGGCAAGCTCGGCGACGGAGGTGCTGTCGGGGAAGCGGATGTCGATCGTCTGCACGAAGCGGCCGTCCTCCTTGCGCATGGTGCCGCCAATGCAGGTGAGCGGCCCGAAGGCCTCGCTTTCGGTGGCGACGCCCATGGCGCGGCCCGCCGTGTCGGCGTGAATGGTGGCGAGCAGCTCGAAATAGTCTCGCTCAGACGGGGCAAGCAGGTTGTTCTCGCGCGCGTAGGCAACGAGCAGGCCGATGGCGTTCACCGTGCCCTCGGGTACCGAGGCGTGCCCGCCGACACCCGCGGCGGTGAGGCGCGCCACGCCGCCGCCCGCGTCCTCGACGGTGATCCGCTCGGCGGCGGGCAGGGTCGCGGCGTCGGCCTTGACCTCCATCACCGCGGAGCCGGGAACGGCGTTGGTGACGGTGCCCCCCTCGAAGGACACCACGTTGCCGCCCTCGATGACCGGGCTTGCGAAGCCCATGTCGAACAGGCCCTTCTCGGCGTTGCAGACCGGGAACTCCGCGTCGGGGGTGAACAGGAAGGCCGGGTCGGCGTGGTTCTCAAGATAATGGTGGACGTCGGTCATGCCCACCTCCTCGTCGCAGCCGATCAGCGCGCGGAAGCTGTGGCGCGGCGTGATGCCGTGCTTCAGGAAGTACGCGCCGGCGTAGAGCGAAAGGATCGCCGGGCCCTTGTCGTCGATGACGCCGCGGCCGAGCAGCCAGCCCTCGCGACGCTCCATATGGAAGGGGTCGGTGGCCCAGCCGGCACCCGCGGGCACCACGTCCACGTGCGCGATGGTGGCGATCTGCGTGTCGTCGGCACCGGGGATGTCGGCCATGCCCACGTAACCCTCGTCGTCCGAGATCTGGTAGCCGAGCTTCTCGGCGATGCCGAGCGTGCAGTCGAGCGCGGCGCGGACCTCGGGCCCAAACGGCGCGCCGGGCTCGGCGGCGGCGCTGTCGGCCACGGAAGGATGGCTCACCACGGCGGCGATGTCTGCCACCACGTCCTCCCAGACCTCGTCGACATAGGCGTCAACGCGCTGGTTGAGCTCGGGATCGATCATGGTTGCTCCTATCTGTTGGTTGGCGGTCAAAGCCGCCTTGCAAGGTCGGTACCTATTATGCACGATCGCGCGGACACGGTTTCGCGCGGGACGCTGCCGCGGGGCGTCGCTGCGGGTCGGGCGGGCGGCGCGAGGCCCCGCCCGGATCAGCCGGGCGACAAGCGCCGACGTCGGCCGGACGCGCCCTTCTCGTCCGCCGCGCTACAGCCTCTGCCGCACCAGGTCGAGAAGCTCGGGCAAGCCGCCCACGGTAAGCGCCGCGCCCGCGCCCTCGAGCTCGCCGGTCTTGGCGGCGCCGGAGTACACGCCCACGCACGGGACCCCCAGCGCGGCGGCGCCCTCCACGTCGTGATGGCGGTCGCCCACCATGAAGGCCTCCCCGGGCGCGCGGCCGAGCATCTTCAGCGCGTCGGCGATGGAGTCGGCCTTGGTGGCGCGGACGCCGGGAACCACGCCGGCAAGCGCGTCGATCCGCGGCAGGACGCCCACGTCGGCCGCAAGCTTGCGCGCGCCCGTCTCCAGGCGCGAGGTGGCAACGGCCACGGCGCGACCGCGGGCGCGCAGCGTATCGAGCAGCTCGAGCGCGCCGGGCATGGGCGGGTAGTCGCTCGGGCCCGCTTGGTCGAAGATGCGGCGGTACTCGGCGGTGGCCTCTTCGGCCTCGCGCTGGGTCATGCGGAAGTTGTCGCGGAAGCCCTCCACCAGCGGCGGGCCGATCAGGCAGCTCAGGTCGGCCAGCTCTTCGGGCGCGTAACCGCGCGCGCTGAGAACCGCGGCGGCCGTGCGCATCACGATGGGGCCGGTGTCCACCAGCGTGCCGTCAAAGTCGAAAAGCGCCACCGGGCGGGCGAGAAACGCGAGGTCGTCAGTCACGGGTATCCCTTCTCTGCAGTCAAACGCCTTTCATGATACGGCGAGCGCGCGCCCGGAAACAAGTGCGCCCCGCACGGGGATCCATGCGGGGCGCGAGGTGCCGAGTCGGGAAGCGCAAACCCGCCCCGGAGCGTTGCCAGATCTAGTCGTCGATGCCGAGGGTGAGCTCCATGCCGTCCTTGGCGTAGCTCAGCCGGTCGTCCAGGTAGTCGATCGCCCGCTCGATGCGCATGTAGTCGTCGTAGGCAAGCGTGCCGTTCTTGGCAGCGAGCTCTTGGTTCTCGTCGTAGGTGTCCATCTCGTGCTCAAGCGCGTCGATCTGCTGCTTTACGCCGATGAACGTCTGGTAGTTGGCGTTGCGGTCGTCGGAGACCTGCACGTCTTGGCAGGCAGCCTCGAGCTCTGCCGCGCGCGCCTCGAAATCGGCCAGCTCGGGGTAGGTCGCCGCGAGCTCGGAGGAAAGCGCCTCGTCGGTCTGGGCGGTCGCGCCCGCGGTGCCGCCCGAGGCGCCTGCGCTGCCGGAGTCCTGCGCCGAGCCGCCGGTCGCGGAGCTCTTCTCGTCCAACTGCTTCTGCAGATCCTCTACCTGCTGCTCAAGCTCGTCGACGCGCGCGTCGCTGTCCGAAGCCTGCTGGCAGCCGGCCAGCCCCACGGTGAGCGCCAGGCATGCGGCGGCGCATGCGGCCATCAAGCGGCGGGATCGGTTCGTAACATGCATGGTCGTACTCCTTTCCTGCCGGCAGCGTCTGCGCCGCGCTTGCCCGCACCACCTGCGCGCTGCGCTGTGACGCGCCGCGCCACGCTGAGACGCCACCATCTGCTGTCTTATCGGTTTCATTATGGCCAGCTTAGCCGTTTGGAAACTAAAGAATCGCTGAAGATCGGGCGAGCACCCCGTCTGCTCGGTAAGTGGTGAGAAACGAGAAGGACAGCCAACCGCCTCGCCCCGTAAGACGAAATGCGCCAAATGAGGCCAGGTCTAAATTGGCGCACGTGGAGAGCTGCGCATAGGAAAAGCATCGCACAGCTGACAAAAGAACCCGAAACAGGCCGTCCTTGTCAGTTGTGCGATGCTTTCCCAAAGGGTGCGCCAAATTAGGCACGGCCTAATTTGGCGCAAGCACGCGATGTCGATCGCTTAGGAGAGGAAGTCCTCCAAGATCTGCTCCTCGGCCTCCTCCTCGGTGAGGCCCAGCGTCATGAGCTTCACGATGGCCTCGCCGGCGATCTTGCCGATGGCGGCCTCGTGCACCAGCTGCGCCTCGGTGGACTTGGCGTCGATGGCCGGGATGCTCGTCACGCGCGCGTTGTCCATGATGATGGAGTCGCACTGCACGTGGCCGCGGCAGGCGGCCGCACCGGTCACGTTGGGATGGAACACCTGCACGGAGTTGCCGCGAGCCACCGAGCGGGAGATCACGCGCACCGTGGCGCCGTCGCCCACCATCTCGAAGTCCAGGTCGCTCGTTGCATGCTGCTCGCCGTGCGTCATGAGCTTCTCGGTGATGACGAGCTTGGCGTCGGCCTCGAGCGTGCCGGTGGTCTTGCGCACGGTGCTCGAGACGCCCTTGATCTGCACCATCTCCATCTCCATGGAGGCGCCCTCGCCCAGGTGCACCTCGGTGGTGGGGTTCAGGATGCGCGCGCCGGTGCCCTCGCCCTCGCCGTAGTGCTTCTCAACATAGACCACGTGGCTGCCGGGCTCCAGGAAGAAGCGGTGGATGCCGTCGTGCTCGGCGTCCTTGTCGCCGCCGTTGTGGATGCCGCAGCCGGCCACGATGTAGACGTCGGCGCCCGCGCCGATGAAGAAGTCGTTGTAGACCACGTCGTGCACGCCCTCCTCGGTCACCACGACCGGGATGTGCACGTGCTCGTTCTTGCAACCCGCGTCGACGCGGATGTCGATGCCGGGGTTGTCGGTCTTGCTCGTGATGGTCACGTGGTCGGAGTTGGTGCGGCACGCCAGGCACCCGTTCTTGCGGATGTTGACGGCGCCCTCGGTCTCGCCGTGCATGTCGGCGATAACCTCGAGCATCTCGCGCGAGATGGCGTCGAGGTCGAGCTCGGAGCCGACCTGAGCCGGCGCGACAGCGGTATTCTCAGCCATGAGACGGCCTCCTTAGTACGACACAGCCTCCGCCGTGCGCGTGAAGGCGCAGGCGGGATCTTGGTTCTTGCTGAACATGAGCGTGGGGTAGATCTCGTCGCGCGTGCCGCGGCGGGTCACCTCGCCGTCCTTGATCACGATGATCTCGTCGGCCATCTGCATGATGCGCTCCTGGTGCGAGATGATCAGGATCGTGTGGTCGGGCTGGGTCTTGTGCAGCTCCTCGAAGGTGGCCGTGAGCTTGTCGAAGCTCCACAGGTCGATGCCGGCCTCCGGCTCGTCGAAGATGGCGAGCTTGGGGTTGCGCGCCAAGATCGAGGCGATCTCGATGCGCTTGAGCTCGCCGCCGGAAAGCGACTTGTCAACGTCGCGGTCCAGGTAGTTGGCCGAGCACAGCCCCACGGCCGAGAGGTACTTGTTGCACGCGGCCGAGCTCATGCGCTTCTCGCCCGAGGCGATGCGGATGAGCTTGGCGACCTTCATGCCCGTGAAGCGCGCGGGCTGCTGGAAGCCGTAGCCGATCCCCAGGCGCGCACGCTCGTCGATGGGCAGGTGGGTGATGTCGGTACCGTCGAAGGTGATGGTGCCGCCCGTGGGCTGCTCGATGCCCATGATGAGCTTGGACAGCGTGGACTTGCCGCCGCCGTTGGGGCCGGTGATGACGATGAGCTTGCCCGGCTCCACGGTCAGCGAGAGGTCGCGGATAATATCGTGGTCGCGGTCGTCATAGGAGTCCTGCCCCGCCTTGACCGTGTATGACACGTTCTTCAGTTCAAGCACGTGCTCTCCCCTTCCAAAACGATGATCGGGCGGCGTGCGCCCGCTTTTTTCGCGGCATCTACTATACCCGATGAGCGCCTGCGGCGCTCGCCAGCCGCACCGGATATCGCCTGCCAGCTTAGCACAGCATACCCCGTACACGCCACAATATGCTAGTTATACTCATTCATTTTTTCTGCACGGAAGAGATCGCGAGAACCGCTCGGGCAAAAACCGTCTTACGAAATGCGCCAAATTAAGCACGGCCTCATTTGGCGCATGAAAAAAGGCCCCGCGGGTGCGGGGCCTTCGTCTGCGCGTACGTTCGGCAAGGGCGCGTGCGCTTACTTGCGGTGCAGGCGGTAGTACTGGATGAGCGACTGCGTGGAAGCGTCCTGAGCAGCCAGGGCCTCGTCGTCGTGGAAGGCAGGGGTAATCTGCTTGGCGAGCTGCTTGCCCAGCTCAACGCCCCACTGGTCGTAGGAGTCGATGCCCCAGACCGTACCCTCGACGAAGGTGATGTGCTCGTAGAGCGCGATAAGCTCGCCGAGCGAGAAGGGCGTGAGCGCCTCGCCGAAGATGGACGTGGTGGGACGGTTGCCCGCGAAGCAGCGCGCCGGAACAATCTGCTCGGGCGTGCCCTCGGCGCGCACCTCGTCGGCCGTCTTGCCGAAGGCCAGCGCCTTGGTCTGCGCCAGGAAGTTGCCCAGGAACAGCTCGTGCACGTCCTGGTCGCCGTCCTTGGCGGGGTTGGGGGTGTTCACGAAGGCGATGAAGTCCGCCGGGACCATCTTGGTGCCCTGGTGGATGAGCTGGTAGAAGGCGTGCTGGCCGTTGGTGCCGGGCTCGCCCCAGAAGATCTCGCCGGTGCCGCAGGTGATCTCGGAGCCGTCCCAGCGCACGTGCTTGCCGTTGGACTCCATGGTGAGCTGCTGCAGGTAGGCCGGGAAGCGGTGCAGGTACTGGTTGTAGGGCAGCACCGCGTGGGTCTCGGCGCCGAAGAAGTCGGCGTACCACACGTTGACAAGGCCCATCAGCGCCACGGCGTTGCGCTCGAGCGGGGTGTTCTCGAAGTAGCGGTCCATGGCGTAGAAGCCCTTGAGGAACTCCTCGAAGCGCTCCGGGCCGAAGACCACGATGAGCGACAGGCCCACGGCGGAGTCGACGGAGTACCGACCGCCGACCCAGTTCCAGAAGCCGAAGGCGTTCTCGGGGTCGATGCCGAACTCCTCAACCAAGGCAAGCGCGGTGGAAACGGCCACGAAGTGCTTGGCGATGGCCTCGGCGTTCTGCTCGTCGGAGCCGTCGATGGCGCCCTGGGCGTACAGCTGCTCGAGCATCCACGTCTTGACCTCGCGGGCGTTGGTGAGGGTCTCGAGGGTGGTGAAGGTCTTGGAGACGATGATCACCAGCGTGGTCTCCGGGTCGAGGCCCTTAACCTTCTCGGCCATGTCGTTCGGGTCGATGTTGGAGATGTAGCGGCAGTCGATGCCGGCGTCGGCGTAGGGCTTGAGCGCCTCGTACACCATCACGGGGCCGAGGTCGGAGCCGCCGATGCCGATGGAGATGAGGTGCTCGATGCGCTTGCCGGTGACGCCCTTCCACTCGCCCGAGCGCACCTTCTCGGCGAAGGCGTACATGCGGTCGAGCTCGTGGCGCACGTCGGCCACGCAGTCCTGATCGCCGTCGAAGACGGTGCCCTTCTCGGACTCGGGGCGGCGCAGGGCGGTGTGCAGCACCGCGCGGTCCTCGGTGGTGTTGATGTGCACGCCGGAGAACATGTCGGCGCGGCGCTCTTCGAGCTTGACCTCGCGGGCCAGGTCAACGAGAAGCTTCAGGGTCTCGTCGTCCACCAGGTTCTTGGATAGGTCGAAGCGAAGGTCGTTCACGTCGAAGGTAAGCTTCTCGACGCGCTTGTCGTCCTGGGCGAACCAGTCTTTGAGGCTGATGCCCTGGGCGGTGAGCTCGTCGTAGTGCTTCTTGAGCGCTGCCCACGCGATGGTCTTGGTCGCGTCGACCGGTGCGGATACTGCCATGCGCTTCCTCCTTGGGTCACAGGCGCGCGTGCGCCCGACGGACTGCCCGTACGCTCACCAGTATAGTCTCCTCCGCCCTGGCCGAACCACCAGAACAGCCGAAAGGTTGGCGCGAGAAACACACCCGGCAACGAGCGGCCGGCAAACGGAGCGGGTCCTGTGCAGCGCGCCGCCCGCGCAGCGCCGCCACGCGCTCGATACGAGAAAAGCGCTCCGACCGCTTAGGCGGACGGAGCGCTTTGCAGGCTTTTGTGCGCTTGGGAAGCGATGCCGTTACTCGGCGTCCTTCTTCTCGGCCTTCTCGGGCAGCGGCGCAACCTCGATCTCGGTGCCGAGGGTCTCGGCGGCCGACTTCATCGACAGGGAGATGCGGCGACGGTCGAGGTCGATCTCCATGACCTTGACCTGCACCTTGGCACCCACGTGGGTAACCTGGCTCGGCTGGTCAACGTGCTTGTTGGCCATCTCGGAGATGTGAACCAGGCCCTCGATGCCCTCGCCCAGGTCAACGAACGCGCCGAACGGGACGAGCTTGGTGACGGTGCCCTCGACGATGGCCCCGACCGGGTACTTCTTGACGAGCGAACGCCACGGATCCTCGGTGGTCTGCTTGAGACCCAGCGAGATGCGCTCGCGATTCAGATCGACGTCGAGCACCTCGACCTCGACCTCCTGGCCCACCTTGACAACCTCGGACGGATGGTTGACATGGTTCCAGGAGAGCTCGGAGATGTGGATGAGGCCGTCGATGCCGCCCAGATCCACGAAGGCGCCGAAGTCCACGATGGAGGAAACGGTGCCCTTGAGGCGCATGCCGGCCTTGAGCTTGGAGAGGATCTCCTGACGCTCGGCCTTGCGGGACTCCTCGAGCACCACGCGGCGGGAAAGCACCACGTTGTTGCGATTGCGATCCATCTCGATGACGCGAGCCTCGATGGTGGTGCCCAGGTAGGCAGAGAGATCCTTCACGCGGCGAAGGTCAACCAGGGAGGCGGGCAGGAAGCCGCGCAGGCCGATGTCGAGGATGAGACCGCCCTTGACGACCTCGATAACCTCGCCCTCGACGTTCTCGCCGGAGTTGAACTTCTCCTCGATACGGTTCCAGGCGCGCTCGTACTCGGCGCGCTTCTTGGAGAGGATGAGACGGCCGTCCTTGTCCTCCTTCTGGAGCACGAGAGCCTCGATGGTGTCGCCCAGGTTGACGATATCTGCAGGGTTGGCATCCTTGCGGATGGAGAGCTCGCGAACGGGGATGACGCCCTCGCTCTTGAACCCGATGTCAAGCAGCACCTCGTCGCGCTCGATCTTAACGACCGTGCCGGTAACCAGGTCGCCCTCGTCGAACTCGGTCATCGTGCCGTCGATGAGGCTGTCCATCTCGGCGTCGCTGACATCCTCTAGCGAAAAGATGGACGCGTTCTGAATCTCACTCAAAGGTGGACCCCTTCCAGATACGGGGCCCCGATTGCTTGAACCTGCAGATGCGTGCCGCAAGGCGCACCTCGCCGCACCCACCAAAACCAAACACCTCGGGGGCCGATAGATACACTGCGCGAAGGATATTCACGCGTTTGCTAGATTACGTTGAATCGCTAGCGATTGCAAGGGGCAAATGCAAGGTTTCAGCCCCATTACGCAAAGTTCACGAGCGGGCGGCCCGCCCGGTGCCGCCGTGCAAAACAGCAGGTACCGTAACAAGCCGCCCTTCTGCCCTCGTTTACGCCTGCGCGGCGTCGAGCGCGAGCTTGGCCGCGCCGTAGATGCCGGCGTCGTTGCCGATCTTGGCGAGCACGATCGGCGTGTCTTTGCACGAAGAGAAGGCCATCTCGCGGTAGACCGCGGTTACCGCGTCGATGAGCGGGTCGCCGGCGTTGGAAACGCCGCCGCCGATGATGAAGACGTCCGGGTCGACGGTGGAGGCGATGATGCCGAGCGCGCGGCCCAGGTAGCGCGCGAACTTCTCAACCACGCGGGCGGCAAGGGCGTCGCCGTCCTTGTAAGCGTCCCACACGTTTTTGGAGGTGACCTCCTCGCCGCGCAGGGCCGAGGGGTCGTCCGAGGCGGCGAGCTCCTCGTTGGCCAGGCGCACGATGCCGGTGGCCGAGGTGTACTGCTCAAGGCAGCCGGCGTTGCCGCAGTTGCACTTGATGGTCTCGTGCGGGTTCACGTTGAAGTGGCCGATCTCGCCGCCGGCGCCGTGGGCGCCCGCGATCATCTTGCCGTCGACGATGATGCCGCCGCCCACGCCCGTGCCGAGCGTGACCATGACCACGTTGCGGTAGCCCTCGCCGCCGCCGCGCCACATCTCGCCGAGGGCGGCCACGTTGGCGTCGTTGCCCACGGCGGAGGTGAGGCCGCTGAGCTCGCTGAACTCGCTGGCCACGTCCTTGCGGCCCCAGTGCAGGTTCACGGCCACCGGCACCACGCCGTCGGCGTCAACCGGGCCCGGCACGCCCAAGCCGGCACCGGCCACGTCGGCCTTGTCGATACCGAGCTCGGCCAGCTTGGCATCCAGGGCGCGCGCCACGTCGGGCAGGATGTTGGCCCCGCCGTTGTCGGTGTTGGTGGCCACTGACCATTTCTCCTCGAGCTCGCCTTCGGTGGTGAACAGCCCGCACTTGACCGAGGTGCCGCCCACGTCGATGCCGATGCAGTACTTTGCCATGGCTTCTCCTTCTGATAGCGATATGCGCGCATCCAGGCGCACAGGTATACCGGTAAGCGACAGTATAGTGGCCGCTCTGCGGGCGCGCGGGCGCTCTTCTGTAAGCGGCGCCTTTTGCGTGGCAGCGGCAGGGCGGCAAGCGCCGGCGGCACCACGGAAAGATACCGGCCAGACCTGCCGCTGGGAGACGCGCCGAAGGCGGGCGCTGCCGCACGCGCTGCCATCCGCACCCCTCCCCTGGCGGATGGATTGGCTACACTTATTTGGACGGTTTCGACAGGATCAGCCCCGCCTTCCTGAACTCGACGGGGCTCATGTAGCC
>CALUOP010000012.1 GCA_944322305.1 uncultured Coriobacteriaceae bacterium
TATTGCCAGCCGCCCCCGGGGCGCGCAAGGGGGCGGGCGGGGGTTCACGGGATCTTCACATCTCGGGGAGCGGGGGCTGCGGCCGGGGGCGCTTCCCCTTAACATCCGAACGCTTCTCCCTCTAGGCGCTTGCCCCCTCTTTTTATGCGGGGAGCCCCGGACAGCACAATGTCCGGGGCTCCCGTATCCGCACGGCCGCAACCGCGCGACTTCCAGCGCTTAGCGCTTACGCGAGCACCTCGCGCGCAGCCTTCTCCAGCTCAACCAGGACGGCCTCGGCCTCATCCTTGGTTGCGCCCTTGGCGAACAGGTACGCCTTGATCTTGGGCTCGGTGCCGGACGGGCGGATGATGATCTTGTCGCCCGTGGCGAGATCGAACTCGATGACGTTGGCCTTGGGCAGCCTGTTGACGCCCTCGCCGTAGTCCACGACCTTTTCGACCGCGGTGCCGGCGAGCTCGGTCGGAGCCTCGGCGCGGAGCCCTGCCATGATGCCTGCCATCTTGGCGGAACCGTCGGCGCCGGGGTAGCTGAGAGAGATCGTCTTGTTCAGGTAGTAGCCGAGCTCCTCGTACAGCGCGCGCATGGCCTGGACCAGGTTCATGCCCTTGAGCTTGTAGTACTGGGCCATCTGGCAGATGAGCATGGAGGCGTTCACGGCGTCCTTGTCGCGCACGTGGTCGCCGGAGAGGTAGCCGTAGGACTCCTCGAAGCCGAAGATGAAGCGGTCGACCTCGCCCGCGTCGGACAGGCTGGTAATGATGTCGCCGATGTACTTGAAGCCGGTGAGGCAGCGACGCAGCTCGAAGCCGTACTTCTCGGCCAGCGGGTCAACCATGGAGGAGGACACGATGGTGGTGACGGCGACCTTGGTCTTCAGGTCCTCGCCGCGCTCGGCACGCATCTTGCAGATGTAGTCGAGCAGCAGCACGCCCATCTCGTTGCCGGTGAGCAGCGTGTAGTCGTCGCCGTCCTTGCAGGCAACACCCACGCGGTCGGCGTCGGGGTCCGTGGCGAGCAGCAGGTCGGGGTGAACCTCCTCGCACAGGTCGATGCCCTTCTGCATGGCCTCGCGGATCTCGGGGTTCGGGTACGGGCAGGTGGGGAAGTTGCCGTCCGGATCCTTCTGCTCGGGCACGATGGTGATGTCGGTGACGCCCACCTTGTTGAGGACGGTGGTGACCGGGATCAGGCCGGTGCCGTTGAGCGGGGTGTAGACGAGCTTGAGGGGCGCCTGGGCGATCTCGTCCTCGGAGAGGTTGTTGACCGACTTGGAAACCACGGCGTCGTAGTAGCGCTCGAGGCAGTCGTCGCCGATCCACTTGATGAGGCCCTTCTCGACAGCCTCGTCGAAGTCCATGGTCTTGGCGCCGCCGAACATGGGGGTCTCGGCGATGGAGGCGGAGATGGCGGCAGCGGCCTCAGAGGTGATCTGGCAGCCGTCGGGGCCGTAGGCCTTGTAGCCGTTGTACTGCGCCGGGTTGTGCGAGGCGGTGACGCACACGCCGCCGGAGCACTTGAGGTCGCGCACGGCCCACGAAAGGGTGGGGACCGGCGAGATGCGCGGGTACACGTAGGCGGTCACGCCGTTGGCGGCGAAGATGGCGGCGGCGGTCTTCACGAACAGCTCGCCGTTGTTGCGGCTGTCGCGCGCGATGGCGACGGTGGGGTTCTCGAAGTTGGCCACCAGGTAGTCGGCGAAGCCCTGGCTGGCGCGGCCGACGGTGTAGATGTTCATGCGGTTGGTGCCGGCACCCAGCGTGCCGCGCAGACCCGCGGTCCCGAACTCGAGATCCTGGAAGAAGGCGTCGGTGATGGCGTCGGAGTCGTTCTTCTCCTTCATCTCGGCCAACTCGGCGGCGAGCGTCGGATCCGTTACGTTCTCAACCCACTCATCAAGCAGTTTCATAACGTCAACCATGTAAATCGATCCTCCTGCTGATCGATGGACACTGATACACCTAGCAGGATACGCCTTGCGCAGGCAGGCGGACGCCCGCAATCGGTCAGCGGCGGCGCGCCAACACCCGGGCGCGCTCCGCCAGGCGGCTCTCGGTGTGCGCCAGCACGTCGCGGTACACGTCGTCGAAAAACTTCTGGTCGAGAAGCGTGTAAGAGAGCCTGGCCGGGGCGGCGGGTACGTTGTCGCGCGCGATCTTCTCGGCCGCAGCCAGCGCCTTGTCAACCGTTGCCCGGTCGACGGGGTACTGCGGGAAGGACTCGGCCGCGCGGTACAGCGCCTCGGAGGCGTGCGGCGCGGCGGGCACCGGCAGCAGGTGGCCGAACGTGTCGAAGTCGGTCTGCTTGCGCACGCGGGTGCGCTCCCCCGCCGGGATGCCGCGCGCCGCGATGAAGCGCCGCACGCGCGAGTTCCACATGTTGTCGGCCGCCAGATGCGCCCACACGCCCAGCACCAGGTCGCCGGGATCCTCGCCGCGGCGGTCGGCCGCCACCACGTAGCGGTCCCAGAACTCGTCGTCGCGCGGACAGGGAATGGCGCCCGCGCCCGCGAAGTGCGTCTCGCGGTACGGCAGCTTGCGGTCCACGTCGGGCACCATGTAGCCCACGTAGATGTCGGGCACCAGGTTGCCGAAGAGGAACAGGTTGGGGTCGCGCACGCCCAGGGCCTGCGCCCCCGAGGTCTCAAGCAGCCGCGCCGTCTCGGCCATGTGTATGTTCCAGCTGGGCATGAGCCGCACGCCTTTCTCGCAAAATGAGTTAGGTACCGCAACCGCGGCAATCGCGCGCCGCGAGGAACGCCCTGGGCGGCGCAGGGGTGGGAGCTGCGCATAGAGGCTAAGCGGCCACAAACCGCCCCGGCCCCGAAACCAAAAGGCACGTCCAGGCGCCCGAGATTACCCCGAACGAAGAGTACATGCACCTACCTTGATGCACGATGAGCGAGGGGCAAGGTCGGGTGCCGGGGCGCGCCGTCACCTACTAGCTACGGACTTCGCCGCCCACAGCCTTGCACACCTTGGTCACGAGCTTCTGATGCACCTTCTCAACCTCGGCGGAGGTGAGGGTGTGGTCGTCGGCGCGGTAGGTCAGCGCAAAGGCCATGGACTTCTTGCCGACGCCCACGCGCTGCTCGTCGCGGTACACGTCGAACAGGCGCACCTCGGAGAGAAGCTTGCCGCCGGCCGAGCGCAGGCGCTGCTCGAGCGTCTCGCACGTCACGTCCTCGTCCACCACGATGGCCAGGTCGACCTCCACCGGCGGGTAAGCGGAGAACGCGTGGTAGGCGTCCTGCGGGCGGGCGGCGCGCAGCAGCGCCTCGAGGTCGAGCTCAAACGCCGTCACCGGCAGCTTGATGCCGAAGGCGTCGCGGGCCTGGGGATGGATCTCACCCACCCAGCCGAGCACCGTGCCGCCGGCGAGCACCTCGGCGGCGCGGCCGGGCTGCAAAAAGCCGTAGGCGTCCGGGTCGCACGGGCGGAAGCGCACCTTCTCAACGCGCAGCTGGGCGAGAAGCTCCTCGACGATGCCCTTGCCGTCGAAGAAGCGCAGCGGCGCGTACTTCTGGTTGCAGGTGACGTCGCCCCAGGCGCCGGTAAGCACGGCGGCCACCGAGCGGCGCTCCTTGGGCTGGCTCTTGCCCGGACGGCCGAAGAACAGCGTACCCATCTCGTAGAGCTGGATGTTGGCGTTGCCGTGGTCCTCGTTGTAGTTCACCGACTGCAGCAGCCCCGGCAAAAGCGAGCGGCGCATCTCGGACTGCTCTGCCACCAGCGGGCGCATGAGCTTGACCGGGACGCCGCGGCCCTCCTCGGACATGCCGATCTTCTCAAGGTCGCCGGGAGCCGCGAAGCCGTAGGTGGTGGTCTCGTTCAGGCCGCACGCGCGCAGGATGCGCCCGATCTTGCGGACGAGGCGCTGCTCGGGCGTGAGGCCGCCCACGTGGTTTTTGGCCGCCGGGATGGTAGCCTCGACGCGGTCCATGCCCCACAGGCGCAGGACCTCCTCGATGAGGTCGACCTCGCGCACCAGGTCGGGGCGGAAGGTGGGAGCGGTCACGGCGAGCACGCCGTCGCCGGCCTCGGCAACGACGCAGCCCAGGCGCTCGAGCGCCTGCCGGGTGAAGGCCGGGTCGATCTTGGCGCCGCAGAGCGCGTCCACGCGCGCAAGGCGCAGCTCGATGCGGGCGGGCTCAACGGGCGCAGGGTACACCTCGACGTAGCCGGGCGCCACCTCGCCGCCGGCGAGCTCCTCGATGAGGGCGGCGGTGACGTTGGCGACCTCCACGCAGCCGGCGACGTCGACCTGGCGCTCGAAGCGCAGCGACGCCTCGGAAATGAGGTCGAGATCGCGGCTCGTGTGCGAGGTGCGGCCCGCGTTGAAGCAGGCGCTCTCGATAAGCACGTCGGTGGAGTCGTCCTCGATCTCGGAGTTGAGGCCGCCCATCACGCCGGCGAGCGCCACCGGGCGCCCCGCGTCGGTGATGAGGCCCATGCCGGCCGAGAGCGTGCGCTCCTTGCCGTCGAGGGTGGTGAACTGCTCGCCCTCATGAGCGGCGCGCACCACCACGTGGCGCTGGCCCTTCTCGTCGGCCTCGAACGCGGCCATGTCGAAGGCGTGGAGCGGCTGGCCGGTGAGCATCATCACGTAGTTGGTGATGTCCACCACGTTGTTGATGCTGCGCACGCCGGCCGCGGCCAGGCGCTCGACCATCCAGTCGGGCGAGGGACCCACCTTCACGTTGCGCACCACGCGCATCACGTAGCGGTCGCACAGGCCCTCGTCGGCGATCTCCACCGTCACGGCCTCAGCGGCGGGCGCGCCCTGCTCGCAGGCGATGGCGGGAAGCTCCACGTGGGTGTCGCGGCCGAGCACCGCGCCCACCTCGCGCGCCATGCCCACCATCGACAGGCAATCCGGGCGGTTGGGGGTGATCTCGCAGTCGAGCACCGTGTCGGCGAGGTCGGCGTACTGCGCGAAGGGCACGCCCACCGGCGCGTCCTCGGGCAGGATCATGATGCCGGAGTGGTCAGAGCCGAGCCCCAGCTCGCGGGCCGAGCAGTTCATGCCGCAGGAGGCCACGCCGCGCAGCTTGGCCTTCTTGATCTTGACCCCGCCGGGCAGCTCGGCGCCCACCATGGCCACCACGATGTGGTCGCCGGCGTTGAAGTTCTGCGCGCCGCACACGATCTGAAGCGGCTCGGGGCTGCCGTCCTGCCCTAAGTTGGCCGCGCCCACGTCCACCGTGGTGACCCACATGTGGTCGGAGTCGGGGTGGGGCTCCTTGGTGAGGACCTTGCCGGTCACCACGTGGTTGAGCGACTGGCCGACGGCCTCGACGCCCTCGACCTCGGTGCCGGTGCGGATGAGCTCGGTCACCAGCTCCTGCGGGTCGTCGGGCACATCCACCATGGTTTTAAGCCATTTGTAGGAGACGCGCATGGCGGCTCCTCCTCTCTCTTATATAAGGTTAGAACTGGGCGAGGAAGCGCATGTCGCCGGTCATGAGGGCGCGCAGGTCGGGCAGGTCGTAGCGCAGCGCGGCCACGCGCTCGACGCCAATGCCGAAGGCGAAGCCGGTGTAGCGCTCGGAGTCGACGCCGCTCATCTCGAGCACGTTGGGGTCGACCATGCCGCAGCCCAGGATCTCGATCCAGCCGGTGTGCTTGCAGAAGCTGCAGCCCTCGCCGTGGCAGACGTTGCACGAGACGTCAACCTCGCAGCTAGGCTCGGTGAACGGGAAGAAGTGCGGGCGGTAGCGCGTCTTGCGGTCCTGGCCGAACATGGCGCGGATGAAGGTGTCGAGCGTGCCCTTGAGGTCGCCGAAGGTGATACCCTCGTCGACCACGAGGCCCTCCACCTGGTTGAACTGCGGCAGGTGGCAGGCGTCCGGCGTGTCGGGGCGGTAGACGGTGCCCGGCGAGATCATGTAGATGGGCAGCTCGCCGCGCTCGAGGGCGTGCACCTGCTGGCCGGAGGTCTGCGTGCGCAGCAGGATGTCGGACTCGCCGCGGGCATGCTTCTCAGCGTGCTCGGCGGTGCCGGCGGCGTTGTCCACCACGTAGAAGGTGTCGCGGGCCGAGCGGCTGGGGTGGTCCTCCGGGGCGTTGAGCGCGGTGAAGTTGTAGTAGGTCGTCTCCACCTGGCGGCCGGGCTCAACGGTGTAGCCCATGCCGCAGAACACGTCCTCCATCTCCTCGATGATCGCCGAGATCAGGTGCTGGTGGCCGAGCGCGGGGCGCACACCGGGCAGCGTCACGTCAACGGCCTCGGTGGCCATCAGGCTCTCCATGGCCTGGGCACGCACCGAGCTCGCGCTCTGCTCGAGCATCGTCTCGATCATGCGGCGCAGCTCGTTGGCGCGCTTGCCCACGGCGGGGCGCTCCTCCGGGGAGATCTTGCCCATCATGCGCATCGCGTTGGTCAGCGAACCCTTGCGCCCGAGCAGCGCCACGCGCGCCGCCTCGATCTTGTCGGCGGTGTCGGCGCCCTCGATCAGCGCGCGCGCCTCGCCTTCGAGCTGTGCCAGCTCATCGATAAGACTCATGCCTCATCCTTCCCATGAAAAAAGCCGCCCTCGGAAGCCCCTGCGAGCTCCCAAGGACGGCTGTTGACCGCGGTACCACCTTGCTTGGCGGGCGGGATGTCTGCCCCGCGCGCCCTCTTTTCGCCCGATATCGCCCGGGCCGGCGGCTTCCCTACTCAGCGGGAGGCCCGCCGTTCAGGTCGCTGCTCGGGAGTGAACGCAAAGCCCGTCTCGGCAGGAGGGCTTGCAGCCCGTGACCCTCCCTCTCTTCGCCGCGACTTCAGGGCCCTGCCCTCTCCGTCAACGCGTTGGCCAACAGGGTAGCACATTTCCGCGCAGACGGGTACGGCGAGAAGGGCGCGGCGGCGGCGCCTCACGCCGGGAACGCGGCCCCGGTCACCACCGCCTCGTAGAGCTCCCGCGTCGCCTGCTCGGGCGCCGCGCCGGTTTCGCAGGCGAGCAGGCGCGCGTGCTCCTCGAACAGCGCTACCGCCTCGCTGCGGCGGCCCTGCCTTCCGTAAACGCGCAGGGCGCAGCGCACCACGTCCTCGCGGAAGGGGCGCTGGGCCAGCGCCGCCTGGACAAGCCACGAGGCCACGGGCAGCTGGCCGTCCTCGAGCGCCGCGGACGCGCCGGTCACCATGCAGTCGAGGAACTTGGTGCGCAGCGTCTTGCGCGTGCGCTCGAAAAAGCCCAGCACGCCGCGGCTCGGCTCGTACAGGGCGCCGGCGTACAGCTCCTCGAGCTTCAGGCAGGTCTCCAAAAGCTGGGGCAGGGGCAGCTCGGCGCGGTGCACGAGCACGTCGCGCGCCAGCGCGTTGAAGCGCGCCACGTCGGTGGTGACGAACTCGGGGTTCAAGGCGATGCCGTCACCCTGGGCGATCACGTAGGTCGGGCCTCCCGTGGCCTGCCCGAGCGCGCGGCGCAGCGACGAGAGCGTCATGTAGAGGTTCTCGCGGGCATGGCGCGCGTCGCTTTGCGGCCACATCTCGGAGGCGATCACCCGGCGGTCGACGAAGGTGCCCAGGCACAGCGCCAGGCGCGCCGCGAGCGCGTCGGCCCGGCGGCGGCGCCAGGCGTCGCCCGCCAGCACGTGGCCGTTCTTCTCGGCGCAAAAACCGCCGAGCAGCCTGATCTCCACCTGCCCCAGGCCGAGCTCGTCAACCGGGGAGGCGGCAAGCGCCGGGCGCTCGGTGCGCAGCGCGGCACCGCCGGCCTCGTAGCCAGGCGGCAACAGGCGCCGCAGCGCCCCGGCGGCCTCGCCCGCGCAGGCAAGCGCCAGCCGGGCCACCGCCTTGAGCGCCGGGGCGAGCATGGCCTTCCGATGACGCGAGAACCACGCGGAGAGCTCGGCGTCTGAGCGGACGGCGGACAGCACGAGGGCGACGCGCCACGCGGCGAAGCCGTCGACCTCCTCGGCGTCGAGGTCGGCGCGGTCGGCCTCGGCCCGGAGCGACACGAGCGAGGACGACCGCAGCGCGGCCACGCCGTCAAGCAGGGCCGCCCAGCGCGCGAGCACGCCGCCGTTCTCGCCGGAAAGGCGCAGGACCTGCTGCGCGCGGAACTGGGCGCTCACCGTCTGCGCGCGCAGCAGGTCGTTCCACCCGTGCGCCACGGTGGCGAACAGCTGGAAGGGCCCGTCTGCGGCGCGCACCGCCGCGGCCGCCGCCTCGCTCATGACCCCGTCGTCCACCGGCGCCGCGCCCCGCACCATGGCGCGCACCGCGAGCACGAGCCGCGCCCAGGCCGAAAGCCCGAGCATCTTGCCATGCTCAAGCGCCTGGGCCTCCTCCGCCACCTGGTCACCAGACGCGTCCAGGCCGTCGTCGCGCGCGGCGAAGGCGCCGGCGAGCATCAGATCCAGGCGCACGAGCAGCGCGGGGATGTCGAGCGCATTGCCGTTCTCGACCGCGTACTCGCGCAGCTCGGGCGCCACCTGGGCAAAGGAGCCGTCGCGCAGCGCCTCGCGGGCGCGCAGGTGCAGCCTCAGCTGCACGGTGCGCGCCGAGGGGTCGCCCTTCTGCGCGAAACTGACCCGCGGAAGCTCTGCGGCGCTGCCCGGGTCCAGCAGCTCGCGGCACGCGAGCGCCGCATCCCAGTCATCCGCGCTCACCTCGCGCGTCACCTCGTCGGCGCGGGAGGCCAGCTCCACGGAGAGCGCCCGGGCCGCGCGCCGGTTGCCGGTGAGCAGGTTGGCCACGTAGGCCGCAAGCGCCAGCCCGAGCTCCACCGGGCGCGCCTCGTCCTTCCCGGGCGCAAGGCGGCCGCCGGGGCGGCGGTTGAGCGCCGTCAGGTCGCCGTGCAACGCGCGCACCGCCTCCCCGTGGCCGTCCAGGCACACCTGCACGGGGAAGCGCGCGATGAGCGCGGCGGCCTCCGAACGGTCGAGCACGCTGGTGGCGATCCACACGGCGTCGTCGGTGCGCCCCTGCGCCATGAGCGCCCGGGCGACGCGCGCGGCGAGCACCGGCTCTTTGGAGGCGATCAGGCGCGCGAGCTGCTCGTAGGTTGAGCCGCGCATCCTCACGCACGAGAAGCTCCCCCGCCCCGCGTCGAGCCCGAAGACCGGGTAAGACACCGCGATGCGGCGCACGTCCTCCTCCCGCACGCGGATGCCGCCGCGCTCGAGCATGGCGAAGCTCCCCCGGCGCGCGAGCACCATCGCCCGCATCAGGCGCCCGGACCCGCCGCGCGGCGGGTCGGCCACCACCGCGCGGTACACCGCCGTGACCTCGCGGTCGAGCGCCACGGAGTCCTGTGGCCGCTCGGTGAGCCCGCGCAGCGCCGCCACGAACGCCGGGATCCCCTGGGTGTAGCCGTACATGTCTATCTGCGGCGATATGGCAAGCGCCCGGGCCCAGTCGGCGTACTCGCGCGTCTGCACCTTGAACGCCTGGGCCCCGATCTTGGCCGCGTCGCCCATGGAGCGCATGAGCGCGTCGGAGCCGGGCGTGCACGACAGCACCACCTCGAACCCGGCGGCCCGCATCCGCCTGAGCTCGGACACCACCTGCACGCAGCGCTTCTTGCTGTAGTTGGGCACGTTGTCCACCGCCACGAGCGGCCGCGCCGAGGGCTCGAGCTCGCGGGAGGCCAGGTCCATCTGCTGCAGGAACTCGGCGGCCGTCAGGCCGCGCGCGTCGATCAGGCGCGCGGAAGCGCGCTTGTCATCTTGGCGCACCTGCATGACGAGCTCGAGCAGCGCGGCGGTCTTGCCGAAGCCGAACGGCGCGCAGAGAAACACCGTGCCCGCCTCGCCTCCCGCGACCTCGAGCTGGCGCATGAGCCGGTTGCGGGGCACGAGCAGGCTCATCCCCCGGGCGGGCGCCGCCCCTTGGCCCGGCGCGTCCTGTACCCGGCGCCCCTCGCGCAGCGCGTCTTGCTGTCCTACCACCATGTGCGTATCCTCCTTTGCTGCGCCCTGGGCCGTGTCCCCCGGGCTTTTCCTTACCTTTCAGGCTACAAAGAGAACCGCTCGGCGAGCTCGGGCCCACCTCCGCGCCGCGGGGCTATCATGCATAGGTTTGGCGGGACTGCGGTTGGATATGTGCCAAGGGCCTGCGCCGTTTGCCGGCGAGAAGCAACCGCTGGGCAGGCAGGGCCCCTGCTCCGCCAAGGTCGCGGCGGGTTGCGCGCCAAGATCGCGCCGGTTGGAAGGCACGGTGGCCGCGGCACCGCCGGACGCTGCGCGGCGTACACGCACCGCATGCCGCCGCACCCCGGTCCGCCGGCATCGCAAGGCACCCGCCGCCCCGCCAACCCCGCGCCAGCGCTTCTCGCCCAAAAGGAGGGCCGCGCGCATGCAAAAACTCGGCGTGCCGCCACCTGCGCGCCGAGGCCTGGGGTATAGTCAGACCGTGCAATCTTTTCCCAAGTGCAAAGGAGCGCGCCCATGGGCTACGAAATCGTCACCGACTCCTGCTGCAACCTCACCGAGACCACCATCGACGAGCTGGGGCTCCACATCCTGCCGCTCACCTTCATGGTCGACGGGAAAGAGCGCCGCAGCTACCTCAAGGGGCAGGTCACCGACCTCAAGCAGTTCTACATGATGATGCGCGAGGGCAAGGTCATCAAAACCTCGCTGCCCAACCTCGCCGAGTCCGAGGTGACGATCCGCAGCATCCTCGACCGCGGCAACGACGTGCTGTACCTGGGCTTTTCCAGCGGCCTCTCGGGGACCTTCGAGGCGACCGACCTGCTCTGCAAGCAGCTGGCGGCCGAGTACCCCGAGCGCACGCTCATCTGCGTCGACACGCTGGCGGCCTCCGGCGGCGAGGGCCTGCTCGTGTACCACGCCGCCAAGAAGGCGCAGGCGGGCGAGCCGATCGAGGAGGTTGCCCGCTGGGTCGAGGAGCGCAAGCTCCACCTCGCTCACTGGTTCACCGTCGACGACCTCATGTTCCTGTTCCGCGGCGGCCGCGTGAGCCGCACGAGCGCCTGGGCGGGCACCATGCTCAACATCAAGCCCGTCATGCACGTGGACAACGAGGGGCACCTCATCCCGCTGGAGAAGGTCCGCGGGCGCAAGAAGTCGCTCAAGGCGCTCGTGAAGCACATGGCCGCGAGCGTCGAGCGCCCCATCGAGGAGCCGATCTTCATCACCCACGGCGACTGCCTGGACGAGGCCGAGTACCTGGCCGACCTCATCCGCGCCGAGCTCGGCGTCTCCGACATCCGCATCAACTACGTGGACCCCGTCATCGGCGCGCACTCCGGCCCCGGCACCATGGCGCTGTTCTTCCTGGCCGACAAGCGCTAGCGGCGGGCAACAAGAGAGGGCTGCCTCATGGCTATCGAGAAGGTGCGCGCGTTTTTCCGCGCGCAGGGTATGGAGATGCGCATCTTGGAGTTCGACACGTCGAGCGCCACGGTTGAGCTGGCGGCGCAGGCGGTGGGGTGCGAGCCGGCGCGCATCGCCAAGACGCTCTCGTTTTACGCAGGCGACCGCGTGGCGCTTGTCGTTGCCGCCGGCGACGCGCGCATCGACAACCCCAAGTTCAAGGCGACCTTCCACACCAAGGCCAAGATGCTCAGGGCCGACGACGCCGAGGCGCTTATCGGACACGCGGTGGGCGGCGTGTGCCCCTTCGCCGTGAACGACGGCTGCGACGTGTACCTGGACGAGAGCCTCAAGCGCTTCGACACGGTCTACCCCGCCTGCGGCAGCGCCAACAGCGCCATCCGGCCTTGCCATCGCCGAGCTCGAGCGCTACGCCGCGCCCGTTGCGTGGGTCGACGTCTGCAAGCTGCCGGCCGGCCAGTAAGCGGCGCTTGTGCCGGTTACGTCGCCGGTCACGCTGCCGGTTACGCATATCTTCTCGCCGCCGGTCATGGTGCCGGTCACTCTGCCGGTTACGCATATCTTCTCGCAAGGCTTTTGCATAACACCCTCAAAAGGCACGTCGTCTACCAGCGGGTTTGCGAGAAGCAACGGTTATGCCGCATTAACTTGACCGCAAAGAGATGCGTAAACGGCACTTCTCCCCCGCACCGCTCGCTGACCCCTCCCCACGCGCCCGCACCGCCCGCAGACCCCGCCTCAGTCGTTCTCCACGCGCTTCTCGTCCACCACGGAAAGCGACACGCTCGCAAGATCGACGCCGCGGTCGAGAAGCTCGCTGTTCAGGGAGCGCACGGAGGGGCGCGTGCCGGTGCCGGCGATCTGCACGTACAGGTCGTCGTCGGTGATGTCGAGGCTCACTACGCGGTAGTCGGTGTTCTCGAGCCAGGAGACGGCTGTGTCCTGCACGAGCCGCTCGCGCTCGGCGGAGTGCACGATGTCCATGCTGGTGTTGAACAGCAAAACGCACACCACCACGGCGCCGGCCGCCACCAGCGCGTACCACAGCACCCGCGCATGGTCGCCCACGGTAGAGAAGTGCTTGGCGCCCAGCCCCATAAGCAGGTACACCGCGCTGCCCATGACTTGGATGGCGATGAAGTTGGCGAGGAAGAGCAGAAACGCGCCGAGGGCCGCCTCGAGCGCGCCCTCGTAGAGCGCCGCGCCCACCACGCACAGCGGCGGCACGATGGAGGCCGAGATGGCCACGCCCGGCACGGCGTCGGGGATGTCGCTGCGCAGCGAGGCAAGCGCCGCCACAAAGCCCGAGGCCAGCGCGATGACAAGGTCGACCAGCCGCGGCGAGACGCGGGCGAGCACCTGGGTGTTGGTCTCCATGTCGACCGCCACGGGGATAAGCGCCGTCACGCCCGCCGACACCGCCACCACGAGCGCCATGCCAAAAACCGTGATCGCCAGCGTGCGGACGGCAGCCTTGGGCCGGCCAAGCACCGTGGCCAGCGCCGTCCCCAGCATCGGCGACATGAGCGGCGCCACGAGCATGGCGCCGATGATGGTGGTTGACGAGTCCGCGGCGACGCCCGCCGTGGCGATCACCGTTGCGGCGATCAGGCGCAGCGTAAACGAGGAGTACTGGCGCAGCGGGCTGTCGACCAGCATGAGGGTTGAGCGCGCCGCACCTTGAAGCACCTGCACGTCAAGCTCCCCGCCCAGGAGCACCTTCGCAATCGGCGTCATGGCCCCTCCCCTCCGCGCGTGCGCGCAGGATCAACCGAACCGCCACGCTTATAGTAGCGCGCGGCGGCGGTATGCGCCGGCGGGAACGCCTCAGATGAAGTCATAGGGCATCTTGCGCGCAACGAGGTAGAAAAGCGCCAGAAGCGGGGCCGCAAACGGGAAGCACAGGCAGGCGCCGCCGATCACCGCGAGGCGCGCCGCGAAGAACGCCAGCCGGCGCGCGCCGGTGCGCGGGCGGGTCTCGCAGCTCATACGCACAAAGGCGCCCCCGGGCGTAGAGCCGCCGCACCTCCAGGGCACCACACCCTCGACCACGACGAACACCGCGGCAAGGACGTAGAGCATCCACGGGCTCTGCCGCAGCCCCTCGGCCCCCGGCAGGCCCCACAGCGCAAGCGATCCGGCGCCGCACACCACCAAGCACACGAGCCCCACCGCGAGCATGTCAAGCCAAAACGCCACGCACCGGCGTACAAAGCCCGGCGCATGGGTGACCTCGCCCTCCTGCGCAAGCGCGCCGGGCGGCAGCACGCGCCCGAGCGCCGCCGCGCACCACCAGCCCAGGGCCGCGCCGACCGTGTTGTAGACAAGGTCGTCCACGTCGGCGGTGCGGTAGGGGTACGGGTAGATGCCGAAGAGCCCCGTGCCCTGCGCCGCCTCGATGCAAAACGACGCCGCGAGCCCCAGGGCCACCGACCGCGCGAAGCCCCAGCGCAGCAGGCGCCCCGCGATGAAGCCGAGCGGCACGAAGAACACCACGTTGAAGGCGATCTGCGGCACGGTGGAGATCCCCTCGCGCGCAAAGTCGGCCAGCGGCGCAAGCGGGTTGAGCTGCCACGGGACCCCGTAGGTGATGCCGAGCCCGGAGGTGCCGCTGGGCAGCGGGTACAGCGTGAAGCACCCGAGCCCCAGCACGTAGAGCACCGCCAGGTACGTTGAGACCACGGAAGCCGCCTTGAGGCGCCCGTCGCGGTGGTAGAGGTACGCGAGGATCGGCAGCGTGAGCGCAAACGAGGCGAGCGGCCACATCGCCAGCGCCGCGCGGAAGTTTGCGCTGTAGCCGGAAAGAAAGCGTTCGATCAGTTGCATGGGTTACCCTCCCTGCGCCCTGCGGCGCGTTGTTCTCCCCCATTCTCCCCAGAACATGCGCGCGGCACCATCGCCTCCCCCTTACGTTTAGGTGACACTTCGGTAAGGTTGCGCGAGAAGCGCCGGGCGAGAAGAGCGCGGGCAAGCGGAAGGCGACCGGCCGCGCACCGGGGCTGAACGGCGCGACGCAGCGCGATATGAAAGCGCGAGCACATGTTTTTTATCCCTGGTGCAGCCTCTTTCACGCATGGTGGTATAAATGGGCATTTTTGCCCATTTACCAGCGTTTTTGTTTGCTCGCACGGCAGCTTTGCAGCATAAAATGGAGGTGTTTGTACCACCGCAAGGGGGAAGGAACCCGCATGGCGCAGAAGAACACGTCCTCCAAACCCGCAACCGAGGCAGCCGCCTCGAGCAAGCCCGCCGCAAAGCCCGCAGCTAAACCCGCCGCAAAGCCTGCGGCCAAGGCTGCGGCCAAGCCCGCCGCAAAGAAGCAACCGACAAAGAAGGCCGCCGCCCAGCCCGCAGAGAAGACCGCCGCCCCGTCCTCAACCACCAAGCCCGCAGCGAGCACCACGGCGAAGAAGGCCCCCGCGGCCAAGCCCGCCGCAGCGAAGAAGGCCCCTGCCGCCAAGGCAAAGGCGCAGGAGAAAAAGGCGCAGGAGAAGGCCAAGGCCGCCGCGGCCGCCGCGCAGGCCGCCCGGGAAGCCGCTGACAAAGTCTTCGCCGACCGTCTCGCCCGCCACCACGACGAGCTGCGCTGGCTCTACATGGAGCTCTACGACAACAGCGACATGTTCGCCGAGCTTGTCGACCAGATGAAGGCCTACTACGACGCGCGCAACGAAAGCCTGCGCGCCCTCGACGCCGAGCGCGAGGCGGCCGGCGCCTGGTACCGCGACCGCAAGATGCTCGGCATGCAGATGTACATCGACAACTTCGCCGGCACCATCAAAGGCGTTGAGGAGAAGCTCCCCTATCTCGAGCGCTGCAACGTCAACTACCTGCACCTCATGCCGTTTTTGGACACCCCGTCCGACAAGAGCCGCTCCGACGGCGGCTACGCCGTGAAGGACTTCCGCCGCGTCAAGCCCGAGCTCGGCACCATGGAGGACCTGGCACACCTCGCCGCCAAGTGCCACGAGCGCGGCATCAGCCTGTGCATGGACTTCGTGATGAACCACACCTCCGAGGACCACGAGTGGGCCCGCCGCGCCCGCGCCGGCGAGGGCGAGTATATGAGCCGCTACTTCTTTGAGTCGAACCCCGCGGTTATCGAGCAGTACACGCGCGACGTGCCGCAGGTCTTCCCCACCACCGCGCCGGGGCACTTCACCTACCTGCCCGAGCTGGGGCAGAGCGTGATGACGCAGTTCTACCCCTACCAGTGGGACCTCAACTACCGCAACCCGCGCGTGTTCAACGAGATGATGTACAACTTCCTGTTCCTGGCCAACCAGGGCATGGACATCATCCGCATCGACGCGGTGCCCTACATCTGGAAGCAGCTCGGCACCAACTGCCGCAACCTCCCGCAGGTCCACACCATCGTGCGCATGATGCGCATGATCGGCGAGATCGTGTGCCCGGGCATCGTGCTGCTCGGCGAGGTCGTGATGGCGCCCGTGGAGGTGGTGCCCTACTTCGGCACCGTCGAGAAGCCCGAGTGCCACATGCTCTACAACGTGACCACCATGGCCACCACCTGGCACACCGTGGCCACGCACGACGTGCGCCTGCTGCGCCAGCAGCTCGACGCCGTGTGCAGCCTGCCGCGCGCGTACACCTTCCTGAACTACCTGCGCTGCCACGACGACATCGGTTGGGGCCTGGACTACCCCGTCCTCAAGCAGTGGGGCATGGAAGAGGTTCCGCACAAGAAGTACCTGAACGACTACTTCCAGGGCTACGTGCCCGGCAGCGTGAGCCGCGGCGAGCTCTACAACGCCGACCCCGTGACCGGCGACGCCCGCTTCTGCGCCACCACGGCCTCCATGTGCGGCATCGAGGCGGCCGGCTTCGAGGGCGACGACGCCAAGATGGACACCGCCATCCGCAAGGACGTCATGCTGCACGCCTACATGCTCAGCCAGTCCGGCCTGCCCATCGTCTACAGCGGCGACGAGGTCGGCCAGGTGAACAACTACACCTACAAGGACGACCCCGAGAAGGTCGAGGACTCCCGCTACATCCACCGCGGCGCGTTCGACTGGAACCTCGTGGACAACATCGACAAGCCCGGCACGGTGCAGGAGCGCATCTTCACGGCGCTGGAGAAGCTCGAGCAGATCCGCCGCGACGAGGCGATCTTCGACGCCGACGCCGAGGTGTACACCAAGGACTACAGCGACACCTCCGTGCTGTGGATCGTGCGGCGCGCAGGCGGCGAGGAGATGCACGCCGTCTTCAACATGAGCGACGACGCCAAGACCCTGTGGATGCCCAGCCCGGACGCCTACACCAACATGCTGACCGGCGTGACCTCGCAGGTGGCGAGCGTGGACGTTCCCGCGTGGGGCTTCTTCTGGATGAAGCACCAGCTGGCGTAACGCGCCAGGGCAAGCCCGCGCAAAGAAGGGCGAGAAGCGCCCGCCAGGCCGGCGGGGCATTTTCACCGGGCGGGGCAGCCGCGCCGAACGTGTCGTTGGCACTGAAAGCGCGGACGCCCCGCCCTTCTCGTCCGCCGATGGTGTACAGTGCTGAGCATTCACCGGCACCGAAGGAGACGCCATGCCAGCCGCCCAGCTCACCCTCGACCTCGCACAAGACCTCACCGTGTTCGAATACCCCGAGTACGTGCGCTACAGCGAGGTGGGCCACCGCGGCCTCATGACGCTCCCGGCGCTTATCGCGCGGGCGAGCTCGTCGTGGGTGCTGCTCAACCTGGAGAACGGGCGGCCCTGCCGCCCCGAGCCTGCGCACGTTGCCCCCTACGGCACGCACGAGCCGCTCGAGATGCCTGCGGAAAAGCGACGCGTGGCGCTGCCCGCCGCGCTTGAGGCGCGCCCGCCCATCACGGTGACGCGCGGGCTCATAGACACCAACGAGCACGTGAACAACTGCCAGTACGTGCAGCTGGTGCTCGACCTGCTGCCGCGCGAGACGCTGCCGCACCGCGCCTGCATAGACTACCGCCGCGCCGCCGTGCTCGGCGACACCATCTACCCGCACCTTGTCCAGGAGCCCGACCGCACCGTGGCGGCGCTGTGCGATGAACGCGGCGACCCCTACGCCGTAGTGGAGCTGGCCTAAAACTGCTGGGCCCGCTTTTTGGTGGGCGCCCAGAGCAGGCGGCGCACACGCCGCCAGGGGGCATCCGCCCTCTTGGCAGCCCCTAGCGACCCGTTTACGCAACCGTTGAGGAGCAGGTATGCCCAAGAAGTTCTCCCAAGCAGAGCAGCGCGCCGCCGTCGCGCTTGCCAAAACACTCGCTGCCGCCCTGCCCGCCGCGCACCGCTCAAAGGCCAGCGGCATCGCCAGCGGCCTGGTGCGCCTGCGCAAGAACCCCACGCCCGCCGCAGACGTGCGCGAGGTACTCAAGCGCTACAGCGTGGGCAAGGATGCGCTGACCGCCCTGGCAGAGGCCGGGGTTTTGACGCCGGCCGGCGGCGAGGCCTACCGCATCGCGCTGCCGGACGCGGACACAGGCGGCGTCGAGCCCAAAGCGGGCGGCGACGGCACCGCCGCGCAAAGCGACCCCGGAGACGCGCGCGCCGACGCGGCCGCCCCCTCCAACTCCGCCGCCGACACCCCGAAGCGCAGCGAGGGCCCGCGCCGCCCGCACCCCCTTGCGCGCGCAACCACCATCCGCAAGCAGACGCCCGAGCTCACGGCGGTGCGCCGGCGCATCATCGACCTCGACCCGCGCCTGTGGATCAACGGCTACCTGCTCAGCACGCCCGACGCCTTTGTTGACTACGAGCGCGAGCTCGGCATGCTGAGCGCCGCCATGGAGCGCTCCCTCACCATCGGGGACGGCACGCTCACCACGCGCGAGCTCTCCTACCGCGTCTTCGGGGACGAGAAGTTCCTAGCCCTGGACTCCGAGGGCCGCAAGCTCCTGCGCCTGATGGGCGTGGCCGACCTGGTGCGCACCCGGCACGTGGCGAAGACCGACCTGCTCTCCTTCGTTCCCCGCCGGCGCCGTCACCCGCGCCTGGTGCTCTCGGAGAACCTCGACCCGTGGGCCAACATCCGCGACGCGCTGTTCGCCGAGAAGCGCACGCGCATCCTGGGCAAGCGCGTGGACGGCGCAGTGTTTGGCAACGGCCACCTGGCGATGGGGTCGCACCAGCTTTCCGACCTTGCGCTGACGCTCGCCGCCGAGCGGGTGCGCATCCTGTACTGGGGCGACCTCGACCGCGCGGGGCTGGCGATCCTCGCCGCCGTGGCGCGCGACGCGGCGTCGTCGGCTGTGCCGCTGGAAGTGAGGCCCTTTGCTCCCGCCTACCGCCTCATGCTCAAGCGCGCCATGAAGCGCTTCCCCAACCCGCTGGACAACAAGCCCACCGACCAGACCGAGGATCCCGCCGAGGGCCTTGCGCTGCTGGAGCCCCACCTCAAGGACAAGGAGGCGGCATACCTGCGCGCGCTCTTGGACGGCGCGCGCATGATCCCCCAGGAGATCGTTACCGCCGCCGACCTGTAGGCAGCGCGCGGGCGGGCGGCTCAGCCTGTCGGCGGGCCTCAAAAAACTCCGCCCAAAACTCCGCCCGTTAACCCCTCGTTACACCTTGGCCCGAGCATAGAAGGCGTTCCCAAACGCGGCGCGGCACCCGCCCGCCGCAACGAGAAAGGACGCCCATGACCTTCACGCTCGAAACGCGCGGGCTCACCAAGCGCTTCGGCCGGGGCAGCAACGCCCAGACCGCCGTGGCCGACGTGAGCCTGCACCTCAAACCCGGCGAGGTGTACGCCCTGCTCGGCCCCAACGGCGCCGGCAAGTCCACCACGCTCAAGATGCTCTGCGGCATGCTGCGGCCAAGCGGCGGCGAGATCCTCTTCGACGGCCGCCCGTGGTGCCGCGAGGACCTCTACGCAACCGGCTCGCTCATAGAGGAGCCGCCGCTGTACCCCAACCTCACCGCGCGCGAGAACCTGCGCGTGCGCACCACGCTGCTGGGCCTGCCCGAGCGCCGCATCGACGAGGTGCTCTCGATCGTCGACCTCGCCAACACCGGCACCAAGCGCGCCGGGCGCTTCTCGCTCGGCATGAAGCAGCGCCTGGGGATCGCGCTGGCGCTTCTCGCCCATCCGCGGCTGCTGGTGCTGGACGAGCCCACCAACGGGCTCGACCCTCTGGGCATCGAGGAGCTGCGCGACCTCATCCGCAGCTTCGCCGCCCAAGGCATCACCGTGCTCGTGAGCTCGCACATCCTCTCCGAGGTGCAGCAGATGGCAGACTCCGTGGGCATCATCACCCGCGGCCGCCTAGCCTACGAGAATCGCCTGCACACGGGCGAGAACCTCGAGCAGCTCTTCATGGACGTGTGCCGCCGCAGCCGCGACCAGGTCCGCGCGGGAGGTGAGCGCCATGGCGAGCATGTGTAAGGCGATAAGCGTAAGCGCCCGCGGTGCCGAGGACGCAGCCCGAAGCTTGGGCAGGGACGGCGGCGCACGCGCCGCCGGGCGACCGGAAACGGGCACGCACAGCACCCCGCGTGTGGCAAGCGCGGCGCCCCGCAGGCGCCCCGGCACCCTGCGGGCGGCCTTTGCCGCCGAGGTACTCAAGGCGCGGCGGGCAGCCCCGGTGCGCCTTGCCGTTGTCATGGCGCTGCCCATGCCGATCCTGGGCGCGATGCCCTACGCCGGCCACCAGTCGTTCAGCGCGTGGAACTACTGGTACGCGCTGTTTCTGCCGGTGACGCTCGCGCTGGTTTCGGCGTGCGTGGCGCAGGCGGACGCGCGCCTCAAGATGCGCGCGCTCCTGGGCCAGGGCGTGCCGCTCGCCCGCGCTTGGTGGGCCAAGGCACTGTGGTGCCTTACGCTCTCAGCCGGGGCCAACCTGATCGTCTTCGGCATCTACCTGGCGGGCTCCGCCTTTTCCGCGCAGGGCCTCACCCTGCCCGGCACGCTCACCATGCTCGCCTGCGCGGCGGTGAACACCGTCACCGCCGCATGGATGATCCCCGTCGGGCTTTTCCTCACCACGCGGGCCGGCATGCTCGCCGGCATCTTCGCGCCGCTCGCCGCGCAGCTGGTAGGCGGCTTTGCCTGGTCGCTCATACCGCTGCCGCAGCTGTTCCCGCCGAGCGCCTCCATGGTGCTGCCCACCTCGTTCATCCCCGTGCTGCCGAGCGGCGAGCCCCTTGCGGCCGACACGGCGCTGGGCGGCGCGCTTGCCGCCAACGGCGCACTCACCGTAGGCGGCCTTGCCGTGTGCGCGCTCGCCTTTGTTGCGCTCACGGCGGCAACAGCCGCGTGGTTCTCGCGCTCGGAAGAGAGGTGAGCGGCATGCGGAACCCCTTGCGGCGGCGCACCACACCCGCGCCTGCTCGCCATCTGCGGCGCGCGGGCAAGCAGCAGCACACGCCTGCCGCGCCCCTTCCTGACGCGCCGCGCATGACGTTTCCCCGCGCGCTCCGCTCCGAGCTGCTGCGCCTTGCGCGCTCGCCCCTTCTGGCGGCGCACGTTGCCTGCGGCCTTGCAGGCGGCGTGGCCTGCGGGGCGTACTTCTCCGTGGCAAGGTGGGACACCGCGCTGGGCGCCGACGCCTACGCGCAGTTCCTCGGCGCCATGATGCCGCTCATGACCGGCATCGCCTGCGGACTGGCGGTGGACGAGGAGCGCCGGGCCGGACAGCTCGCCAACCTCACGGCGCTCCCCCACCGCGCCACGGCTGTCTTGGCCAAGCTCGCGGCGCTCGTGATCTCGGGCGCGCTTGCGCTGGCGCTCGCCTTCGGGGTGTTCGGCGCCATCCTTGCCGGCGTCGGGCGCCTGACCGTAAGCCCCCTTACGCTGCTTGCCGCCGGGATGGGCGCGCTTGCCGGCAGTCTGACGCTCTATGCGCTCGCGCTTTGGCTGGCCTTGCGCTTCGGCCGAAACGTCGCCATCGGCGTAGGCGCGGCAGGGTTGCTTCTGGCGTTCTTCTCGGTAGGCGGGCTTGCCCACGGCCTCATGACCGGCGAGCTCACAGGCGCGGCGCCGGCCGGCGTACTCGGCTTCCTGCCGTTTTCCTGGGCGGCGCGCCTCGCCTCCCTCGGCATCGAGGGTGCCATCGCCGCCGCCCGCAGCGCCGCCCAGGTGGCATCAGTCAAGAGCGCCGCCGCTGCGTGTGCGGTGCCCTGCGCCGTGCTCAGCCTTGTTGCCGTGGCCGCGCTCGCCTGGTGGTTCTGCCGCTTCGAAGACGGGAGGACCGATGCGTAATACACGCCGGATTCCCCACGTCCTTGTGCTTCTCGCCCTGGGCGCGTGTGTTGTCGGCGCGACGCAGGCGCTGCACGGTAGCGGCTGGGGCCCTGCGCTCAGATCCGTTGCGGACCGGCTGCTGCCCAACCCCACGGTGTTGATGTACGTCCACGCGCCTGCGGCGGAAAGCTACGCCGAGACTTACACCGACGCCACCGGCGCAGGCGCCAACTACGTGTACCACGTAGTTGGCGCCGATGCCCGCGGCGCCACCCGCGAGCTTCAGCTCATCTTCTTCGGGGCTAAAGCGGACGGCACAGGCTTGCTCGAGATCGAGGCGAAAGGCGGCACCGGCGTGCGCTACCATCACGTAGCCGAAGCCAACGTGCCAACCGCAGCGCTCGAGGCTCTCCGAACACCAGGACCGGAGTAGGCGCACGGCATCGGCAGCGGCTCGCCCAATCCGTCCATGCTGCCCGCTGCCGGCTCTGCACTATTCGCCGAAGCAAAGCAACGGGGTAGAATCAAACCAACGAACCATCTGACGATGCGGGAGCGTGATGGTATGCCAGCTATCATGGACTACCAGCCTGTTGTTGTTCAAGCCGTTCCCGGCCCCGGGAAAACCGTATATGCTTACTTCTCCGATGGCTCCATACGTCATGTCAACGTGCAGCCCCTGATCAAGCGTGGCGGGGTCTTCGATGCCCTTGCGGACGACGCCGTTTTTTGCGAACGCCTAACCGTCCTCAACAACACCGTTGCTTGGGACATCGCCGGCAATCGAGATGAAACCCGCTGCATCGACCTCGACCCGTGGAAGCTCTATCAAGACTCCCCCGCCGTTGCCGACCCTCTGAATCCGGCAGCATAGACCAAGCCTGCCCGCCGCCAGCACTGACCCCGCCGCGCCGTTATCGTTTTGTTAGGCTTTCCCGGTATCATGGCCGAGGTAGCAAAACGAGAGAAGGTCAGCTACGCCATGGCGCGCATCCTTTGCATAGACGACGAAGAGGCGATTCTCGCAGTTCTTGCCCGCGTGCTCAAGCGCGACGGACACCAGGTAACGGGTGTTACCCGGCCACAAGACGCCCTTGAGCTCGACCTTGCACGCTGCGACCTGATCCTCACCGACGTCATGATGCCTGGTATGGACGGCTTCGAGCTCGTACGGCGCCTGCGCCCCGCCTTTGACGGCCCCATCCTCTTCCTCACCTCCAAGGTGGCCGAGGAGGACGCCGTAACCGGGCTGGGGCTCGGCGCGGACGACTACATTCGCAAGCCCTTCGGCGCCGCCGAGCTGCGCGCCAAGGTGGCGGCGCACCTCAGGCGCGAGCGGCGCGAGCACACCCACGCGCTTTCCTTTGGACCCGTGCGCCTGAACCTGACGGCATGCGAGCTTGCGGTAAACGGCGCACCCGTTGCCCTCACCCCCACCGAGTACGAGATCTGCGCGTTTTTAGCCCGCCACCCCGGCCAGGTGTTCAGCCGCGCGCAGATCCGCGAGGCGGTGCTGGGATGGAACGCCGAGGTTGACGACGCAGCAATCTCCATGCAGGTAAGCCGCGCGCGCAAAAAGATCGCCGCGGCGGGGGCAGAGCCCATCGCAACGGTGTGGGGCATGGGGTACAAATGGCAGGCGTAACGCGCCGGGACGCCGGCGCGCAGGCGCGTGCGGCAAGCGAGAGCAACCGGGCAACGGACGGCGGCGCTGCGGACGAAAAGCCTGGATGCCCGCTGAGGCGGAAGCGCCCCGCGCCGGCAGCCCGGCACGGCATACCGCTTGCCGCGGTTATCGCCCGCTACTTCTTTTACGCGCTGGTGGGGATAGCGCTTGCATGGGTTGCAGCGTTTTCCGGCCTGTCCGCAGGCATCAACACGGGAGCGGTGTATGCCGCCAACTGGGGGCCGGCCAATGCCGACGCCGTAGCCGAGACGCTCGCTGCGCAGGGCGCCTTCAATGCCGAGGACGTGCCAAGCGCCTATCGCTACCTGGTGCTCGAGGCGGACGGCTCGACCCGTGCCACCGACATGGACGAGGCCCGCGCGGAGCAAGCGCGCGAGGTTGCCGACGCCGAGCTTTTTGGCGGGAGCGCCGACGCGCAGCCCGGCGAAGCCCAGATGGTGGGCCGCGGCGGCACCACCTACATAGCGTTTACGCTGGCAGACGGCAGCAGGTGTATCCTTACCTGCCGCTACCTGCCCGAGTTCGCAAACCGCACGCTGCGCGACACCTTGCCCAACCCGCAGGACGTCATGCTCGTGGGCGGCGCGCTTGCCAGCGTGGCGGTTATTGCGGCGGTGACGCACCGCGCCGGGCGCGTGATACGCCGCAAGATCTCCCCGCTGCTGAGCGTGGCCGAGCTCGTGGGACGCGAGGAGCTCGACTTTGCGGTGGACACGAGCAACGTGCGCGAGGTAAACGAGGTGTTAGCCGCCATGGAGCGGATGCGCGGCTCGCTCAAGGATTCACTGGAGGCCCGGTGGCGCGCCGAACGCGCCCAGCGCGACCAGGTGGCCGCCCTGGCCCACGACCTCAAAACGCCGCTCACGGTGATCCGTGCCAACGCTGACTACGTTTCTGAGGAGCTTGCCGAAGCACCGGAGGACGAGAACCTCACCGCTGCGGCGCGGGGCGAGCTTGCCGATGCGGCACGCGACATCGCAGCCGGTACCGAGCGCTTGGACGGCTATGTGCGCTTGCTTATCGAAGCATCGCGCGGCGGGCACGTGGGCGCAAAGGCATCGGTTGCGCCCGGCGAGCTGTGCACGCGGATCGCTGATGAGGCGACCGCGCTTGTCCGCGCGCGGGGGCTTGCCTTCACGGATGACGTTGACCCTGCGGTGGCCGAGGCGGCGGATGCGCTTCTCGACCGCGACGCGGTGACGCGGGCAGCTATGAACCTGGTTGCCAACGCGGCAGACCATGCACGCAGCGCCGTGCGTCTTTCGTGCACGATTGGTGAAGGCGCCCTGGTAGTTGAGGTGGCGGACGACGGGCCGGGCTTCTCACCCGCCGCGCTTGAGCACGGCCGCGAGCGCTTCTTCACCGACGATGCCGCCCGTACCTCCGCCGGCGCGGGTGAGCCGCACTACGGTATAGGTTTGGCCGTATCGGCCGAGGTGGCCGAGAACTGCGGCGGCACGCTTGAGCTCGCCAACCGCCATGGAGCGGACGGGGCTGTTGCGGGCGCCGTGGCTACGCTGGTGATCCCGCTTGAGGCGGGAGAGCGGTAGGCAAGCGGTTCCTTTGGGGACGAAAGGGACTGGCCCAAGAGTTGCGCCTGAAGCATAGCAAAAACGAGGCGGAAGCGCCCATTCCTGGAGTCCTGTGCGCCCATACCTCATCGAGCGAGGCACCAAGCACACGCACAGAGCGAGCGCCCGGTCGATTTGCTCGTACAGCTATAAGACGATTGCCGTATTCGTACTAATCGTCTCAGTACGATTCTTGGAATCGTACGCAAATCGTGCGACGATTGACGAAAGCGTGATGGGTGTTTCACGATCCAGCCACCGTGGGCTTCGCGGCTTTCACGCCGGCACCGCCACAAAAGCTGACAGCGCGGAGCGAACATCATGGATTCTGAAGCAACGCTCCGTGAGGAAGTCATCGGGACGCAGGGCACTCAGGCCAAGCGGTGCAAGAGCCCTCCCCGTCGGCAAGCGTGAGCAGAACGTCAAGCATCCATGTAGCCGCAAACACCTTTGTGGGTACAATGAGCAAAGTTGCAAAGCAAGCAGTGGAGGTAGCCGTGGTTCGCCCTTATGTCCAATTCCCCGACGAGACGGTCATCGCCTACGGCGACATCCGCGACGATCAAACCGTTGAGGTCATCGTTGAGCGTCCGCGCGACTGGGGCTTCGACACCGCGCGCTGCCTCATGCCGGCATACCGGTGGTTCGATGTGGACGGCTTCTCTCCGAGCGACCTCGAAAAGCTCGAATCGTTCCTGCGCGATAATGCGCCCCTCATTTTTGAGTTTGCCAGCGATCCCGAAAGCGGATGGAAGGCCGCCTGATGCCTACGATCCTTACGCTGGGGAGATATGTCCTGTTCTTCTGGATGAATGAGCCCGGGGAGCCCGTTCATGTTCATGTTGCCGTTCGCAGGCCGACGGAACATGCGACAAAGTTTTGGCTGACTGAAGATGGCGGCTGTGTCCTCGCGAGCAATGGGAGCAACCTCTCCGCTAAAGAGCTTCGGAAACTCGCCAACTTCATCGCGTATAACCACGGGCGCATCTGTACCGCATGGAAAGACACCTTTAAAACCGATACGCTGCGGTTTTATCGTTAGTACGCACCCGGCCCCACGCCGTCACGAGCACGTTGGCGTCGACGAGACCCCTGACCAGGCAACTCACCCGACGTCTCTCAAATACTCCGACACCGCGTCATTATTGTCGTAGAACCCTTCCCTGGCGGCAATGTCACGCATCTCGTCAAGAGCGTCAGCCCTTTCCTCCCGGGACCGCCGATCAGAATCCATGAGGTCGGTATTGCAGTTTAACCTGTCATAACTGGCATTTCCGGTAAAGCCATTTGCCTGAGAATGGAAATGTGGATCGGTCACCGAACCCTCCCATCCGAGAACTTTAACGAGTCTATTTTCAGGCGCTCACCCTCGATAACGTCCGCTCGAACAGCGCCCTTTCTTCAATAGGTTAAAAGTGCTCAAGAATCTAGCCGCCAACCCCTACATAAAACTAGAGCGAGACCCAGTGGATCCCGCCCTTACAAAACCTTGAAAGGTTTTTACGTCCGGTTGCAGCATACCCGTTTTGGATGGCAACCGTCAATTCCCAAAGACAGTCTTCACCACCGGGAACCTTCGCCCAAGCGGAATAACAATTGCCGCAGTCAGCAAGGAGCAGCCAACCACGAAAACGTACAGTGCCACATGCGAAACAGGCGCCTCAAAAAAGCTGATTTCGCTGTAGCCGCAAATGCCGTAGACGAAGAGTACAGCAAAAACCATATGCACAAGATACACCACGGTGCTCGCCTTGCGCGCCCACGGATGGGCGGCATCTCCAACGCGCCTGATACAAAGAAAAAAGAGCGCGATCGCGAACATCACGCAGAACGGTAGGTGGGCATTTGAGCTTATCAAGACGCAGCCCGCTAGGCCGGCAACCAAGCAGGCGGTCGTTGACCAAAGACGCGGCTGAGGGTGCCTACCCCATCCGAAGCCAATGTACATCCCGACCGCGACATAGAAGAACCCCTCGAAAACACCGTTGCGGACCGTGACAAAGACGGCGCCATACAGGTCAGCCAAGAGCGCAATCGGCGCTGGCGCTCCCTCCCACCCGAGCGCGACCTCTATGGCGTAGCCAAGGAAGAGCGCCAGTGTCGACAGAGCAAGGATCGTCCTGGACGCCACCCCCCCCCGCAGCAGAATGTAGATCAGCGCAAACGCCACCACGCTCGCCAGCAGGTACCACAGGGGCCAAGTGAAGTCGTTCTCCCCGATAAACACCACGCCCCTCGCGATGCGAAGGACGGTCTCAAACGCGTTCCATCCCCTCAGACTCGCCCCAAATAGCGCGAGAGGCAAAAGCAGCACCGTCCAGATCACATAAAGCGACAGTTGCTTGTGAATCGTGCTACGCACCCGACCCGCCGCTGCGGAGGAGCGGTCTTTGACCTCAAGCGGCACAAGGCCCCTAAAACATAGGAAGCCCGACGCGATGAAAAAGAACGGCACGGCAACGCAGTCGACGGCGGCTGCAACCTGTGTGATGGCAACCGACCCGATGTCGTTGAATGGCTTAGTGTGTATCTCGACCACCAGAAAAGCCATGATGACCTTTGCAATGTCGAGGAGCGGAAACGATTGGCTTGTTGACATTCTCCTATTCTCTTCCTTTCAATCTATTATTATTCTCTGCCAAGGAAATCCCAACAGCCCCGGTCCCGTAAGAAGGCCCGCTAGCTTTCAACCCCCCCCTATGCCCCCACGCCCTGCATGCACTGATCTGAACGAAAACCGGGCTCCCTAGAATGCAGGTTTCGCGATATCTTGACAGCGACTGCCGATACGCCGCTAACGTGAACATCGGGAGAAACCCTTCAACTCTATTTACAAGGAGACACTCCCCAGGGGCTTAACCTGCTTGTAGGGAGCGGCTGGAAAGCTCCCGTCACTCGCACGAACCGTTTTCTATCCCTAGATTCCCCGCAGAAAAGCCATCTCCTCTTTGACCCAGCGGTCGATTCCGTAGTGCTCCTCTAGATATCTTTGCGTCTTTTCTGGCTTCGTTTTGGTTCGCAGCCTATCCAAAGCATCGTCTATGCCATCAGCAAGCGCATCGGGATTCTCCGCAGGAACCCAGGTCAAGCCCGGAACGCCTCTCAAAGAGTTCTGCCCTGGAACGTCGCTCGCAACGACGACACAGCCGCAGTACGCTGCCTCAAGAACAGCGTACCCGAAGGCCTCCGACCTCGACGGTGAAAGGAAGATGTCAGCGGCGGCGTACAGGGATGCGACGTCCTCGCGCACCGGAACGATGGTCACCCAGTCTGGCACCTTTCCCCTCAACTTTTCCACCAGCTTCCCGCATGAGGCAACGTCGTGCGTGGCGATGGTCAAGCGAACGTCCCTACCGAGCAGGCGGAGGATGTCAATCGCTTCTATCGCCGTGTCAGCACCTTTTCTGTAGAAATCCGACCCGAAAAGTAGTGCATTCACAGCACCCTTTATATGTGAAGGTTCCAGGCTGTCCTCAAGGCCTGCGTACCTCGAAAAATCTATTGCGTTTGGAATACATATGATCTGTGAACTCGAATAGAGTCTCGCAAGCGAATCGCAGACAGGAGAAGACACACCAATTAAGTAGAGGTCTCGGTACGCTAGGCGGAACAACGCTCTCTTCAGTACCCTTTTCAGCTTTCCGACCAAGGTCTTCGGAAGGACTACAGTCATGTGATAGTGCACCACAACCGTTCTGAACAGTCTGCAAAACGGAAGTGGATCATTGCTTCCCATGAAGTGCATATAGATGATGGCGTCCGGGCCGAAGACGTCCAGAAGGCGACCAGCAAGCGCATTGAGAGTCTTTCGATCGAAGTCGCAGAACACCACGTCAACCTCATGGATCTTCGATGCCCAACCCTTTTCGCGCGCGGTGCTCGGCAGCACCAGGAGCTGCCGACCCTTCCACCTCCTCGCGAGGGAGCATATACTTCGGATGAAGTTGCCCTTGTAGTTAGCGGCGTAATTGCATATGTAGACTAGCGTACGGGTGGCTTCCATGATCCGCCGTCCCCTTCTTTCCGCAAGCGCGCAGTGCGCTCTCGCCTTTTCAAAATCCAATATCACAAGCCCGACATACGTAGACACTTCGATAGCTTCCCGTTCTGCCGAAACGACATCCTGCGAAGGTGCTCGACAACCGACACACCACCCATGAAAGCCCTGTCGCACGGCCGTGAATCTCGTATAGCCAGAACATCCCCTACCGCCCCAAAAAGAGAGAGCGAATCTCCCCACGCTCCCACTCCGTCGCCGATGCTTTCCAATAGACCACGGCATACAGGACTATAAAGCCGGCCCCGAAAGCGATTAGACAGGGCCAGGAGAGAGTTTCAATCGGAAGCGCCAGACGGGCAACGCCCGCAAGCAACACCACTGCAGCGAGGGGTATGAAGCAGCGTGCAACGGAGCGCCAGAATGCTTTGATATCAAGTCCCACTTTTGATGCGTAGTACCAGTTCATGACAATCCCGTTGCCGACGAACATGCACACCCCGCTGGAGACGGCGGCGCCGACGATTCCCCAGCGGGGGATGGCGATGAAAGAGACCGCAAGGTTCATCAGGGACAAGCAGAGGTAGATGAACCCTCTGAAGGAGTACCTGTCCATCACCTGGAGTACCGTGATGCCTAAGTTCTGAATCAGATCGACGGTCATCGGCACCATGATCGCCAGCGCGACCCAATACGAGTCTTCGAACCCAGGCCCAGCCCAGAGTCCGATGAAGTCGGGGCCGAGGATGAGAAACCCACCGAGGATGAGAAACAGAACGGCAAACGACACTCTACCCACACGGACGAACAGCTCCGAAACGGCCGAAATGTCGTGTCTCGCATGGACGAGCTCGGAAACGCGCTGGAAGAAGACTCCGCTTATCGCCAAGCCCGCCGCCATGTAAGCGTTGTATATCTGGGAGCCGACGCCGTACACCGCGACGAGATCGGCCCCCGCGAAATAGCCAACGAGGAGCTTCCCGGAGTTCCAGAATATCTGGTCAGCAACGGTGACCAAGACCACAGTGGCCGAGAAGCCAAACAGCCCCCTCAGGAGTTTCCGGTCCCAGCCACGGAACACGTCGCGCACGCCTAGGCGCCTTTTGGCGTATACCCTCTGGAGCAGAGAACAGACTATGTTCATCGCAAGCACGACCACCGTAATCGTCACCGCGCTCGGAAAGGCTTGGCCGACGAGGATGATGAGGACCGGCTGCAGCACGAGCGTGAGGAGCTGAGTTCCCTTTAGGAAGACGAACCTCTCGTGCGCATTGATCGCCGCGATGTTCACGGTATTGTTGAAGGTAACGACCATGTTAAGGGCGAGGATGACGAGCATGACGGAGCACTCGTCTAACTGCGACTCCGAAAATGATGCGGAATAGGCAGCCCTCGTGAGTGGGATGAGCAGAAGCACGACGGCGACGGCGACGGCGGATATCACCCAGTAGAGCCGCTTCGCGATGGCAAGGGTTCTCTCCATCATGCTCTCGTCGTGTTCGGCCTTGTACTTGCTGTAATATCGTCCAACCCCCGCAGACAGCACGCTGTTCACAGAGATGATGTACGACATGATTGCCCCGACGGTCTGATACAACCCGTATTCGGTCTTGCCTATGGTGGAGAGGAGAAGCGGGACGTACACGAGGTTCACCACGACCTGACCGAACGTATACGCGTACGAGATCAGTATCCCGTGCTGCCTCCTCTTCGATTTGGCCGCATCGGATTCGTCAAGCGCGATTTCGCTGCTTTTCAATTTCAGCTTCACTATTCAACAACCTTCCCTAAGGAAGCCCCGATTGGTTTCCCTGCCGCTCTTTGTTTTACAATTGGCTGTCACCATGACTTGAGTACATATGGCACCTGCATGCTAGAAGTTCCCACTGTGCAGGCAGATTGACGATTCGTCTAGGTGAATCACTCTTTCCTGTCGTGCGGCGTTCATTTCCTGTTACCTTTTGCGAACCACTTTTTAGCAACGAACCTCGCGCGCTTGATATCAGCAAATCTTATGATCCTTGCGATGCAGGCAATGCGACCAGCCGCCTTAAGCGATAACCCTCGCCTCATCCCCCAAGAGGTGATTTGGTATTCAAATCTTTTCCTCTCAGAAAACCAGCTCATACTGAAGTGATGAATCGTTCGAGTGTTCTCCGTTATGCGAATATTCCCTGTATACAGATTTTTTGGGTTGAAGTATTCAGACGGGTAGACGGTTACCCCCTCGACCTCTTGAATGCCGGGCACGTTTCTCAGCCCGCAAGATCTTAGGATATCCGTCGTTCGAACGACAACGGTAGTCTGATTAAATGATCCGTCACTTTTTATGAACTCATCCGCCTCGTAAGAGGCAAGGATGAGCTCATAAAGGCCAAGCCCGGGGTTGGCCGCAAGGCCAAGCCCGGGGGCGACGGAGAAGTTGTTCCCCGAACCGGCGGCATCCGTCTCGAAGCCCATAAAGGGACCTGTTGCAACGATGTCGTCCATGGGTCGAATCACTTCGACATCAGTGTCGAAATAGAGACCACCGTGTTCGTACAGGATGGCGAAACGGGCGTAGTCGCTGACGAACGCCCACTTCTTCGCATCATAAGCCTGAGAAACATAGGGGCAGCAGCGTATATCGAAGTTGGATTCATCCCAACGGATGATCTCGTAATCCGGAAAGAACTTTCTCCAGGACTCAATGCATTTGAGCTCTTCGGGTCCCAGCGGGTTTCCCCCAAACCAGCAATAGTGAATTAGTTTTGGTATTGTAGAGTTCATTGGTCTATTTCCCTAATAAAGAGCTTTAGCCTATTCCCAAGATGGAAGATGTATACGGAACCGCCGCGTTAAACCCTTGCCATACGAAGCAGACGAAGAAGCGAGTGCAGCAGCTTGCCGTCAGCATTGCGATTCCCGAAAACGTCGTTAGCGTTGTGTTTTTTAGATCCTTAACGCAGGCGCTGATAAACGGAACGATGAATAGGGTGCAGTAGCTCATCATTCGTGCAATTGTGTTGTCTATGCCGCTCAGTACGAAAAACGGTACGGACAGGGCAATTAAGGTACAGAAGAATGTTGCATCGATATTCGATCTCCCCTTTATCCCCGTTCGGAGCATGAAGGCACTTACTATCATGAGACATAGGAAAAGGAGCGAACTCGTCCCATACTCGCTTCCCCCCTCGTGCGAGGCATAGAGAAACAGCCTTCCAACGCCTTCGAGGTTTGTTAGGAAAGAGGTGAGCTGGTGAAAGAAGATTGTTCCGAGCATAATGCCAAATACGACAAGAAGGACAATGGGCTGAAACCACTTTCGGTAAGTCGGCTCAAGCCCAGCATCATCCTTCTTGAACATTACGAACCAAAGCAAGCAGAACGCGAAGCCAACGACCGCAGAGGCATGAATCAGGCAAGCAACTAGAAGCTGAACAGAAGCGCAAGCATAACGCGAGCCCATGGTAGAAAGTATCCCAAGCATCACAAATCCCATGGCTACCGATTGCCTCATCATGTTGAGCCCAGGAATAAAGAAGACGAGCATGTATGCAAGCATAACCAAGCCAAGATGATTTTTCGATACGCTGCGGGCGGCAAGCAACACAGGAACCAACATGGCAAGTTCTATCGCAAAAAAGTATGCGAACTGGGATTGAAACAGCCTTATCACAACAAAGGAACCCAGTGCAAAAAGGGGGGCAACGTCCCAATAACTGACTTCAAGGGCATGATTAAACCCCTCGTAAGTGTTCGAAAAAATCCCCTGCTGATAGATGAAAACTCCATAGCCAGCAGTATCGGTGCCGATGGTGACATCGCGTGCTCCGGCCAGCACGCACAATGCTATGACGGCAAGAGCATAGAGTGGCCATGCCACACGCCTCCCGCTGCGTGACCCCTCAAAAAAGCTTCCAAGCTCGAACAACCCTGAGGACAATGCGAATGTGAATAGATATGGAACCATATGCCATCCGTTTCGATTATTTCCGACGGAAAAATGAGCCAATGCGAGCCAGCGCCCACGCCGGTCCTACCAAGCTCCTCCTCAACAACACGGCCAATAACCTTGAATGGAGACCGAACGTTCTGAGAAACCGCCCATCACAGTCTTCCAGGGGCGCCGACTTCGACACCTTGTGAAGTACTTCTAGAGAATCTGCACAGCTTCTCGCCGATGCGTAATGGAGTACGAAATGGCAGAGCTCTTCCACGCACCTTGCCGTCATTTTTTTGTAACAGCACAGCTTTGGGCAGGCGGAATCCCATTGCCTCGCATATTTCAAAAGCTCAGCTTGCACCTTCTGCATGTCGCGCAGATAGTCAATCGTAATATTTGAGCTGATGCTCGCAGCGTTAGGTCGATAATAATACAGAGGTTCATTGAGGAAGACAGTACTCTCAGCACGATCGAACACGATACACGACTGCACTGCATCTTCGCCCATATTGAGACGCCCGAAGCGGCTGAAATCGGCATCCAACCCAACACAGCGCCTTGAGACAGCTTTCCGACACATCGAGTTCATACGGTTCGTCTCACTGAAGAGCTGCTGCGCCTCATCGCGTGTAAGCCGAGTCCTTGCGGAAAGTCGCGAACCCTTAATCGGCGAGAAGTCGTGAGAGCGCGAGAAATCGTAATAGACGACATCAGGACGCTGCAGATCGATAGCAGAGCCGATCTTTTCGAGGGCATCGCTGCGCAGCAGGTCGTCCCCATCAAGAGAAACCACATAGTCGCCTTCCGAAATCTCGATTCCCGCGCGCCGGGCGGCCAGTAAGCCCTTGTTCTTTTGATGGATAACCTTTACCGTGTTCTTGCAGGCATCGCGGAAGCTGTCGCACAGCCCGGGACTTCCATCCGTGGAACCATCATCGACTAAGACAACTTCGTAGTCGGTACAGCCCTGAGCGAGTACGGAACCAAGCGTTTCCGACAGATAGGGTTCGACATTGTATACGGGAATTATAATTGAGAACCTCAAGAACGAACCTCTTTCATATAGACATCGATAAGCCGCTCCCGCAGGTCGCCGATAGAAAAACCAGCGCTTCGCAACCTCGATACGGAAGATTCAGATGCATTTGACCGGCTTCCCGCGGGTACAGCAAAATGAATCGCCTCCACCCACGTCTGAACTGCGGCTGATAGCGGAAGAAAGGTGAGCAACCCGGTAATATCCGCTTCCTGAGAGACAGCGTCCGAAACGACGCAGGGCAGGCCGTTTGCCTGGGCCTCGATAAGGGTAATGGGGAGCCCTTCGTAGAAGCTCGGCATGACAAGGCAGTCCATGGCGCTGTAATAGCGCCATGCATCGCTTACGGTGCCGGTGAAGTGCGTCCATGGCGCGACGCCGAGCACTTCGGCCTTCTGTGCGAGCATCGCCGACTCCTCGCCTTCGCCGAGAAGGACCAGGCGAGCCTCTTGCCCCGCTTCTCGCAGGCGCGTCAGAATATCGATGGCGAACGCCGTGTTCTTGACCGGTATCCCGGCGCCGACGAGGCCGATTGCAAACGCTTCCTCAGGGATGCCGAGCGCTTCTCGCACCGCCATACGCTGTTCATGGGAAAACGCGAACTTGTCGAGGTCGATGCCGTTTCTGATGATCGTGTAAGGCTTGTTCCCGAAAAGCCAGTCGCCCGCCACCTTGGAGCATGCGACGCGAACCGTCGGCGCGCCTGAGTACAGCAGCTTGAGCGTGGCGTCGCCCGCGCGCTTCCACAACTCGTCGCTACCAAGCGACGAGTTGTGCGAGTGCACCACACGTATGCCAACACCCGCGCGGCGCGCCGCCTCCGCGCAGAGCAGCCCGGCACCGTTGTTGCAGTGTATGTGGACAACGTCAGGCAACTCGCGCTCGAAGAAGCGAACCATATCCCCCACGCTGCGCCCCCCGGCGAGCTTTCCGCTCTGGACAACCGGCCCGAGCACCGTGAGCCCCTGGTCGTCACCGGAGACAGGGCCCAAGGAGGCGACGACCTGGCGGTACTTGCCCTCCGGAAGGGCCTCGACGGCATTGTGGATGAATCGCTTGACCCCGCCCACACCGCAGCCCCATCGCATCGTGACGTGCATGACCTTCTTTGCTGCCGCCATCAGAGCGCTCCTTTGACGAGACGCTTGACCGACGTCGGGACGGCACGCTTGATGCGGTTCCTCAGAATCTCCCTCTTGTACAGATGCGGCGTTAGCGACGCGACAGCCGTGAACCCGCCGGACGCATAGGCTTCAGCAAGCCTTTCGCGCTCGGCTGGCAGGGAGGACGGTTTCGTCAGGTTGGCGTTCGACCGCGCGGCTTCCTCGAACCGCACCTCCTCAATGAACGCGCGGCCCTCGCACGCACGGTCGAGGAGCTTCTGCCCCTTCTCCGTGCTTGCGAGCGCGACGGAAACGCCGCCGTCTAGGTCGATGGGGAGATGCAGCCGCTCGACCCCCCAGAAGTCCCCGAGCGTGACGTCTCCTGCGCGCTTGGATCCAGCGTATGGGCAAGCGTAGCAGCACTTCCTGAACGTGGCGCCCTGGTTGAACGTGAGCACATACGGGTCATCGACCGGCAGTGTCGACATCGGTTCTGCACCAACCCTGAAAGATCCGAGGTAGGACCAGCCAGCCGCCATCTTGTCGCGGGAGTTGTACTCCACCAGGGGCTTTCCAGCCCGTTCCTCGAACCATCGGAGATAATCCTCGAAAAAAGCTGCCGACGGCACGCCGTGGCAAACAAGGTCGACGGTCACGAGGCTTTCAGGCTCGCAACCGAGATACGCCTTCAGAGCTGCGACTTGGCAGGGCGTCCCGACGAACAGAACCTCTCCCCCTGCAGCCAGATCGTCCCTGACACGCTTAAAGGCCCCCGCGGTGTCGCTGTGGACGTACTTCGAGCGACGCAGTTCCGCCAGCTCCCCAGGCGATGACGCCTTCGAATGGGCTGCGCCACTTCCGCGGTTCCATCGCGATCCGTACACGACGCCGCCCTCACCGAGCACCTTCTCCGCAAGGAGCGAGAACACGCCTCCGGAGGAAGATTCCTCAAGGATCTTCCAGTCTTTCGCCTGCACCGCGAATGAGCGCCCTTCGAATGCCCTCCGCTCGAAGGGTTTGGCCGCATGGCACGCGCGAAGACATGCCCCGCAGTTGATGCAGGAGTCCCCGTCCACAACGGGGTACTTATGCCCGAGCTCGCGCCCCTCCATGGATATGCACGCTTTGGGGCAGGAGGCAACGCACGCCCCGCAGCCCGTGCACGACGAACCGACAGATTCAATCATCGCGACACCTCCTCGATGAGTCCCCGGAGGTAAACACGCGCGCTCGCCGTCCCACGCGCGATAGCGTCCGCCGGACCCGCGTATTCGATCTCCTCCGAAACCACGGCCTCGTCGAACCGCCCAGTCACCAGTCTCCGCTCCAAGCCGGTCAGCGCGAGGATGTTCTCGATGCGAGCGTTGTATTTCGCGGCAAAGGTGAGGAACCGTTTTCGGAAGATGATCGAGAAGGCCGTTCCGTGGAACGAGTTCGACACCACGAAGTCAGCGTCCCTGAAGAGCGCGAGGAAATCGGAGGGGTTCGCGAACAGGAAGTTGCGGTCCACTCCGGGCATGCGGATGGGCCTGACCGAGAGGACATAGAGCCTCGCTCCGAGCATATCCGCTATCTCGCGCGCCTGCCGCACCATGTCATCGTATCCCTGCGCGATGACGTAGACCAGGACATACGGCTCCTTCCGTACTTTTCGGGAGGCCAGCTCGCACCATTGCTCGCGGTCAAGGAAGAACACCGGATCGAGGTCGACCCGCGCCTCGATGCCGTGCTCCGCCAGCTGCTCGGCGGCCTTCGACTCGCGCACGGAAACGCCCGCAAACGGCGCGACCCCCTTGGCGATGGCCGAACCTTCCTCCTCGGTCAGCTCGTCCTTGCCGATGCTCGCCGCATAGGATGCCCTCGTGGCACCCTCCGGCGCGAAGCCAAGAAAGTAGCTCTTGTCCTTGCTACCGTTATAGGTGGAGTTCCACACCTGATCGCTGCCCACAAGGTAGAGATCCGCCCGCGGGCAGCCCGCGGAGAGCTCGCCCGAGTCGGAGAACCGGCCGCTCAGAGCGATATGCCCCTTCAGGTAGGAGCGGAAGACCGCCTTCTGGGGAAGGCGTATGACCGAGCTTGCAAACAGGAACGCCAGCTTCCACGGGAGGCTCTTGTCCGGGTATTTTATCTTGACGTTGTTCCACACCCTGTACCGTGCAGGCACGTAATCCAGAACCACGACCTCGGCCCCCAGTTCGCAGAGCGTCTTCGAAAGCGCGTAGCATTGGAGGACGGAACCGTGATTGATTCCGAAGTGGATGGTCAGGATCGCGACCTTCGGCGGTCTGCTATGAATTCTATTCACTGGCACCTCCTTGTCGGAGGATATCCGCGATCCTCTCGCTCGCGTGTCCGTCGCCGTAGGGGTTGGACGCGTGGGACATCTTCTCGTAGGCCGCCGGGTCGTCGAGCAGGCGAGAGAACTCGCGGTAGATAGTCCCCTCCTCGGTGCCCACGAGCCTGAGCGTGCCGGCCTCCACGCCCTCGGGGCGCTCGGTGGTGTCGCGCATGACGAGCACGGGCTTGCCCAGGCTGGGCGCCTCCTCCTGGATGCCGCCCGAGTCGGTGAGGATGAGGTGGCTTCGGGCCATGAAGTTGTGGAAGTCCACGACCTCCAAGGGGTCGATGATCCTGAGTCGGTCGAAGCCGTCCAGCTCCTCGTGGGCGGCCCTGCGCACCTGCGGGTTCATGTGGATCGGGTAGACCGCCTTGGTGTCGGGCCTCTCCTCCATGACCCGCCTGATGGCGCGGAACATGCGGTGCATGGGCTCGCCCAGGTTCTCCCTGCGGTGGGCGGTGACGAGGATGAGGCGGCTACCCTCGGCCCACTCCAGCACGGGGTGGGAGTAGCCCTCCCTGACCGTGTGGCGCAGGGCGTCGATGCCGGTGTTGCCGGTGACGAAGATGCGCTCGGCGGGCTTGGCCTCCTCGAGCAGGTTCTTCCTGCTCGTCTCCGTGGGGGCGAAGTACCAGTTGCTGATCACATCGACCGCCTGGCGGTTGAACTCCTCGGGCCACGGGCTGTAGAGGTTCCTCGTGCGCAGGCCGGCCTCAACGTGGCCCACCGGGATCTGCAGGTAGAAGGCCGCCAGAGCCGCCGCGAACGAGGTCGTGGTGTCTCCGTGGACGAGCACCACGTCGGGCTCCTCGTACTCCATGACCTTCCTGAGGCCGGAGAGCACGTCGCAGGTGACGTCGAAGAGCGTCTGGCCCGGCCTCATCACGTGCAGGTCGCGGTCGGGCCTCACGCCGAAGACACGGAGCACCTGGTCGAGCATCTCGCGGTGCTGGCCTGTGGCGACGACCACGGTGTCGAACTCCTCGGGCCTGGACTTGAGCTCCAGCACCAGCGGGCACATCTTGATGGCCTCCGGGCGCGTGCCGAAGACGAGCATGACCTTCTTCCTCATCGGGAGGCCTCCCCCTTCATCCTCTTCTCCTCCTCGCGCAGCATCCGCATGAACCGGGCGTTGCCGGCCACGTACCTCTTGGCGAGCCTGCCGGGCTCCTGCATCATGCGGAAGAGCCACTCCAAATGAGCCCGCTGCATCCACATCGGAGCGCGGGGTATGGCCCCGGAGACGACGTCGAAGCTGCCGCCGACGCCCACGTAGGCGCCCGTGAGCCCGAGCTCCCGGAAGCGCTCGATGAGGCGCTCCTTCTTGGGACTCGTGATCCCCACGAAGGTGACCTGCGCGCCGCTGTCGCGCACCTCCTCGGCCACGGCGTCGAACTCTCCCTCGCCGAAGTAGCCGTCGCGGACGCCGACGACGTCGAGGCCCGGGTACTCCCCCAGCAGCGCGTCCCGCGTGCGCTCCACGACCTCGCGCTTGGCGCCAAGCAGGAACACGCGGTAGCCCTCGCGCTCCGCGAGGGCGCACAGCTCCGCCATCAGGTCGACGCCGGCCACCCTTTCGGGAACGGGGGAGCCGAGCCTCCTTGCGGCCATCACCATCGAGGCGCCGTCGGCGTTGACGACCTCGCAGCGCCTCACGCAGGCGTCCATCCACGGGTCGTCGCACATCTGCAGGAGCTTGTCGGCGTTCACGCCGATGAGGTGCGCGAAAGCGCCGGACTCCACGAGCTCCTTGGTCCTCCCGACCGTCTGGGCCATGGTCCACGGGTCGACGGGAACCCCCATGACCTCGACGCGCTTGGGCAGTGAGTTTTTCTCGGCCATCAGTAGGCCCCCTTCCCGTCGAGCATGGATCGGACGGTCGAGAACATGAGCTTGAGGTCATGAGCCGGCGAGCTCTTCTCGATGTAGTCGAGGTCGAGGTCGACCATCTCCTCGAAGGAGGAGTCCGAGCGCGTGGACGCCTGCCACGCTCCGCCACAGCCGGGCTTGACGCGCAGACGCCGCATGGCGCGCTCGTCGTATTGGACAACCTCCCTTGGCAGCGCCGGGCGCGGGCCGATGAGGGACATCTGGCCCGTGAAGACGTTCAGCAGCTGCGGGAGCTCGTCGATGGAGTGCCTGCGGATGAAGTGACCCAAGCCCGGGATGACGCGCGGGTCGTCCTTGATCTTGAACAGCGGGCCGTCCGCCTCGTTTTGATCCCGGAGCTCCACAAGCATCTCGTCTGCGTGCGGCACCATCGAGCGGAACTTCCACATGCGAAAGAAGCGGTAGGTGCCGTCGGCGCGCACGCGGCCCGCGCGCAGCTGGCTATAGAGCGGGCCGGCGCCCGGGGACTTCACGCAGATGGCGGCGGAGAGGGCGAGGCCCGGGACGAGCAGGACCGCCAAGGCGGCTCCCGACGCCACGACGTCGAAGGCCCGCTTGGCGGCGCGGTAGCCGTAGCGGCCCGGCACAGGGCGCACGCCAGAGTCGGCGCCGTGCAGCAGCGTGACCGCCTCGGCGTCAGTGAGCCCAATGGCAGCAACCTCCCCCGCCAGCGGGGCGCTATCTTCTCTTCTCATCGGCGAGACCCCCCCCCGCAGCGTTTTCGCAGGAGGCAATCCTTCTCTTCCAGCATTCCGACCCGTGCTCCCGACCCTCGTAAACCTTCGCTTGCAGAACCTGCGCCCTGGCCGGCGCCGTCAGCTCTTCCTCGGCACGTCCAGGGGCATGCACTCCGTGAAGCCGCCGTCCGCGTCGGTGACGCGCACCAGGCAGCGCCTGCGGTGGCGGTCCACCCTGCTCACGCGCGCCTCCTGGCCCACCAGCGGGCCGCGCTCCACACGGAGGACGCCGCCCTCGATCACGGCCACGCTGTTGCGCAGCACGTGCTCCGGCCCGGCGGCGCCGACGAGCCACGCCGCGGCCTCGTCGGAAAGCGGCATGTACGAAGCGCCGAACGCGCCGGCGAGCTCCGCGGGGAACGTGAGTCCCGCGAGCGCCTTGGCAAGCGCCCGCACGTCGGAGGTCTGCGCGAGCGCCGTCCCCCTGTAAGCGGGCACGGTGTCCAGGCGCCAGACGCCGCCGCGCTTGAACCAGCGCTCCTTGCGCAGGGCGAACGCATCCGCCAGCACCGCGCGCGGAAGAACCCTGAGGAGCCTCTCGCACGTGGCCCGCTCGCGGCCCTCGGGCACGCGCAGCACATACCAGCGCAAACGCCCCCGCGGGCTCCTGCGCCCCGCGGGCAGGCCGAGCGGAAGGGCGGCGCCGGCGCCTGCGCGCGTGCTTTTCTCCACTGCAACAGCCATGGGCACCCTCCCTTAGCAGCTCGTCTACCTGCGGAAACGCAAGCGATTTACGTAAGCGGGGTGTCTGGAAAGGTACACCTTTTTAGACACCTCTCAGCACAGCTATTCTACACGAATAAAAGCCCTAAACAGCCCTCAATACGTTTTCCACAGTCCACATGTTGTGGTTCGCGCCGTCTGAGCGCGGTACGCAGGCGCTCCGGGCGGGTGCTTGCAAATGTGTACTTTTTTGACACCTGCACTGTAGAAGCAAACCGCTGGTAGCGCACGCTGCGCCGCGTTTAAAACTCCCCTATTTCCTTGTAAAACCAAATGACGCAAACACAACGTCGTATAGGCGATGCATCACAATATGTGGCGACCGCGCGCCAACACATTTGGCATCCGGCTGACCAGCCTCGCACAAACAAACCCGCCCGAGCTCTATGCACGTCACAGAGCTGCCACACTGGCTCAATCCCGCAATACCTCTTCGGAGGTTTTGCGGAGCGGGAGTGCAAAGGCATTACCGCCCCGGTTTTCTATACGTTGTCACCTCGGTTCAGCCCGGCGGCATTCTCAACGCAGAGAGATCTGCGCGATAACAGTGCGGTGCTCGGCGGCAGCCATGTGGACAGCCCGACAAAACTGCCGCTGCCGACTACCGAAGAGAAACCATGCCCGACCTGCCATCTTCAACATGCTCTTCTCGCCCGACTTGGCGGTGCGGACGCGAGCACCGGCGGACAATAAGCAGGTACCAAGCGGGAGAACGGGCGAGACCACCCGACAGCAGGGCCATGTCATGGGCCGCACTTCGTCGCGCCGCCATACCCCGCAGCTACGTCGCCTCTTGGCGTACCCGCCGCAAGCGGATGGGTATAGAGAGACCGTAGGTTCCGCCGCAGAGAAAGGACCGGCCATGGACGAGGTTCTCGCCTATCTCAAAAAGCACCCCACGTACTTCCTTGCCACCGTTGACGAGAACGGCAACCCGCAGGTGCGCCCGTTTGGCACCGCCACCAAGTTCGAGGGCAAGCTCCTTATCCAGACCGGCAAGAAGAAGACGGTGTCGCGCCAGATGCACGCCCACCCGCGCGTTGAGCTGTGCGCTTTGGGCGACGACGGTTCGTGGCTGCGCGTGGCCGCCGACGCGCACGAGGTAGACAGCACAGAGGCACGCCAAGCCGTGTTGGACGACCACCCCAAGCTGCAGGGCATGTACGCAGCCGACGACGGCAACTGCGAGGTCTTTGCGCTGGAAAACGCCACCGCAACGTTCAGCTCGTTCACTGCTGAGCCCAAAACCGTCACGTTCTAACGCGGTGCGCTTAGGCACCCCATCGCAAGCGGCGAGCCCCTGTGCCCGCCGCTTTTGCCGTAGACGCAATTGTAGAAGTTTTTGCGAATCATCGCCTTACCAAAGTCAGGGCTATATAGCATTTTGCTTTACAATGTCATACAGAGGTGATGGATATGGCGCAGTCTATACTGAGCGTTCGCATGGACAGCGAAACAAAAGCAGCTTTCGCAGCGTTTTGCGAAGAGGTCGGCATGAGCGTCTCGACCGCTATCAACCTCTTTGCGCGTCAAACCGTGCGCGAACGGCGCATCCCCTTTGTAATATCTGCAGCCCCCACTGGCAAAAACGCACGGCCGGACACCGACGCTGGCGTCCTTTCGCTGCAAGAGATCGCCTCCGCGGTTACACGCTGTGCTTCTCGCAAACCGGGCATCTCTAGAGTTGTGCTGTTTGGCTCCTACGCGCGGGGAGAGGCGCGGCCCGAGAGCGACGTTGACCTGCGCGTTGAATACGACGAAGGGGCGCTCTCGCTGCTCGGTCTGTCCGAATTCTCCCAAGATGTGCAAGATGCGACGGGAAAGCCCGTTGACATTGTTTCGCGCCACGACCTGGGCGATGACGCTTTTGCCCAGGCGATCCAGCTCGAAGGGGTAACGCTGTATGAGCGCCAAGAGCACTGACGACGGCCGCGTGGCGGAGCTTTACCGTGTAATAGGCGAAACGTGTGAGCGTATCAAGGTGCTCGGCCTCACCCGTGATGCGTTTGTTGCGGATGAATCCGTTCAGGGTCGCATAAATGCCGACGCCATTTTCATGTGCATCCTCCGTGCTGCGGAAGAGGCCGGCAACATGTCGGATGAGACAAAGCGCGCATATCCGCATATTCCTTGGAGGGCAATCCACGGCATGCGGAACATCTTCACTCATGACTATGGGAAACTCGATCGGTCGATCGTCTGGAGCGCTGTTGCAGACGACTTTCCCCTGCTTGAGAACTTCTGCCGCGAGTTCGCAGAGGACCACGGGTTCGCCCTGTAAGTTCCCCTGCGTAAAGGAGCAGCCCCATGGATGTGATTACCAGCGCATACGCCTCGCCGCTTGGCGGCATTACGCTCGCTGCGGATGAGCAAGGGCTTGCCGGCTTGTGGTTTGACGGGCAGCAACATTTTGGGGAGCTCGGCTCCGCGCGGCGACGCTTTGAGCCGCGTGTCGGCGCGCACAACGCCATCGCGCGGCACACGCTTGACGCGGCGCGCGTTTGGCTTGACGCCTATTTTGCAGGCGAGAACCCCGGCAACGTGCCACCGCTGCATCTGCAAGGCACGCCGTACCAGCAGCGCATATGGCGCCTCCTGCTTGAGATTGAGCCCGGTAGCACAACAACCTACGGCGCGCTCGCGCAAGCGTACGAGCGGCGCTTTGGGACGCGCACCTCGCCGCGCGCCGTTGGATCGGCGGTCGGACGCAACCCCGTTTCCATCATCGTGCCCTGCCACCGCGTGCTGGGGGCCAGCGGCAACCTCACCGGCTACGCCGGCGGCGTTGAGCGCAAGCGAGCGCTGCTCGCGCTGGAGCACGCGCTGGCCTAGCACCGGCCGTGGGATGGGCCGCACGATTGTGCCTCTCGCCCACCGCACGCGAACTACGGGACGTTCTGAACGAGACTGACATTGCCGAGCTGCTGAACCGCGCGCTTATCACCCACCGGGATACGGCGGAATGGCGCTTCTGCGACCCCGTGGTTGCCACCGTTGAGAACGCCACCTTCATGAACGCGACGCTTACCGGAGCGCTGTGACACGCGTTTCTCTCGATCTTCGTTTGGGTTCCAACTGCTCTGCAGAACAGGCGACGCCCCATGATGAATTTTGAAGTTCGCGCCCATTTGATGTATGCGCTGGGCTTGAATATAAGCAATAGAGAAAGGAACGTGACGCGGAGGGAGCCCTCATGAACCTCGATCGCATCGACGCACGGCTGCTTGCGCACCCCGGAGCCACCAAGGCGCTGCACGAGAAGTGGGGCTGGATGGTGTACTGGGTGGGCGGCAAGCAGTTTGCCTGCGAGTTCACCGCAGGGCCCGACGCAAAGGCGCCCTACGCCGGGCGTCACCTGCTCTCGCTCAAATGCGACCCCGACCGCATCCGCGAGCTGCGCGCCGAATGGCCCGAGACCGTTCTCCCCGCCTACTACTCCGACGGGCGCACGTGGATATCGGTCGATTTGGACGCCAACCTGCCCGAGAGGCTCGTGCTCAGCCTGTGCGACATGAGCTACGCCTTGGTTTTTGCCAAGCTGCCCAAGCGCTTACAGCACGAAATCGCGGCAAAATAGCCCGCTGCGGGCCCTCGTCGGATTTTGGATGTTGTTTTGCCCGAGCCTGCCAAGTATACGAAAAAACGGCAACGCTCTGACCTGCGGTTTTATCAGACAGAATGTGCGGTGTACTTTAGAGACCCTCGCAAAACAACATCCATTTTTATCTCAGGCACAAAACAGACCAAAAAAACCTGCATCACGGTTGATGTAACGCCGGCCCGCACGAGAGGCTCGCACTCAGCTTGCACGGCATGTGCCACAGGCCCGTCTTTGCCGAGCTGTCCCGACGCCCGCAGCGTGCGCGAGTGAACTGGGTGGCAAGCAAAACGCCTCGATCACCCTTCAAAGCCGATCGTCCCTTTGCTCAACAACCGCTCCGCCCGGCAGACAAGCTCACAGTAACGCGGATCGGCACCAGCGAAATCGAACCATGCGGGGTCAGCCAGCTGCTCGGCAACCGCCCGCTGCATGCGGGCGCACATTTCGTTTTCCTGGCGCGCCTTGTGCGCGGCCCAACCCTCGCCCGCGCCCGCTGGGTCGAGCAGGTCCGCCACGCGGTCAAAAAGCGGCATGGGGCGCGCCGCCGCATCGGGCGCATCGAGGCGTTCCGCCAGCTCAACCGCGCGGGCAAGCGCATCCAGCGCACCGTCCCTGTCGCCCGCACGGCGCAGCGCGCCAGCCAGCTCCAGCGTCATGACAAGATTGTAGTGAGGACTCGCCGCCTCCATATCAAATGCCTCGTGCAGCGCCATCCCGGCGGCCGCCGCGCGGCGCGCATAGCCGGCATCCTCAGTCATGCCAACCTCCTGCGTCAGCGCCGAGAGGACAAACCCTGCCGCCTGCAGGCGCTCTAACTGCAGCAGCCGCCATGCGTTATCCTCGTGCCCGACCTGGCGATACGCCGAGGCCAGCATCATCGTTGCCGCGCTGGCGTTTTGCCGCTGCACCAGCGGTTCGAGCAGCGCGATGGCACCTGCGGGGTCACCGCTTTGGAAGAGCGTCGTCGCTTTCTGCTGCTGGGCGTAAAACACCAGCGCCGGGCTGTCCGCCTGCTCGATCACGTGGTCGAGCAGCGCCAGCGCCTCCTTGCGCAGCGTTTCCGCGTCAGGCATGGCGTCGGCGTCAGCCTCCGCTGGTTCCGCGCCCCTCGGAGCCGCCTCGTTCCCAGCAGGCACCGGCTCATCGTCTGGACACGCCGCACCGGCCTTGAAGGGACTTGCATAACCGGCGGCCCACATGGTGAGCAGCGACGCCAGCAGTACCAGCAGGTTCGCGTCGGCGTAATGCTCGGCCACGAGCCGGCGCAGATGCGCGTACGCCGCCGGCAGGTTGCTCTCCGCCTCTGCGTACACCTGCGCATACAGCGCCGCCGACTCGGCCTCGCTCAGCTGTGCCCGGTAATCGAAGAGCTCGTCCAGCGACAGCGAGAAAAACGCCGCGATTCGCGGCAGCAAGGCTACGTCCGGCAAGCTTTGCGCAAGCTCCCACTTGGAAACCGCTGCTTTTGAAACGCCTAGGTGCTCGGCGAGTGCCTCTTGCGTAAGGCCGCGCCGGCGACGCTCCCGCGCAATCGTCCTCCCGATGTTTACCGTTGCATCCATGTGTGCTCCTTTTGCCAAGCACGCGCGTGGCCTCCGCGCGTGCGCTTTCAAGCCTTGAAGCCGGTTTCTGACATACAGTATGAAATCGAACATCGGTTGAATCAAAGGAGCGTTGGTTGACTATACCGGGACGGCGTCAACCGCAGGCCAGGGAACGGTTGCGCGGAACCCGGCCCACCGCGGAGGCGGCGCGTCGCAACCGGTAACAATGCGCTGTGACGGCGCATTATTCTGGGAAACTGCACGGTGACCATGCATGTATTCCAGCCAGCCGCACGAACTCAAGGTAGGGACCAAGATACTCGGAGGTAACCATGTAGAGATCCTCGGCCGGAGCAGCTGCCAGCCGCTCGAAGGTCACCTGCTCGCGGGACGCGCCGAAATGATCGCGGAACCGCGAGAAGACGAGCCGCACGCTCTCCTCGATGAGCTCAGCAATCGACTCGTAGTGCAGGTAGAACGTCGATCGGCTCACCCCGGCGCGGGAGCAGACGTCCTTGGCCGTCACGAACTCGAGGTCCTTCTCGCCCAGAAGGTCGAGAAATGCCTCGTCCATGAGCTCGGCAGTCTCGGAGTACCTGCTGTTTCGTTGCGCCATGAGACCCCCTACGGCACGACCCTCTCGGCCCTGCCGGCAGCTCGAATCAGGCTCGCCCCCACGGCGGCGCGCGAACGCATGGATCGCCTGCGCGAAGGCGAGAAACGTGTATGTCGCTTGCGAGATTACCACGATCTGATTGCCGCCGGCATCCACGCCGCCATGCACCGTGAGCACCACCATGCCGCTCAGAACCATCGCGAGTGCAGCCAAGACTCCCCCGACGGCACGCTCGAGCCGTTCGGACTCGGCAGAGTCGCGCACCAGCCCCCTGAACACGCAGCAGAAACGCACGACTGCAAGCACGGCATAGTAGCAGCCCATGGTGACGAGCCATGCGGACGCGCCGCCCACGCCGAGCGCGAGGTTCCACGCGGCATAGGCGGCGTTGGCCGCGAGGCTGCCGGCGGCGACCGGCGACGTGCGACGGGGGCCGGCACCGATGACCGCCGCTATCATGGAGCGACGCCGCGCGAGACGACCGAGGAGCCCTGATGCCCTGCGGGACAGCCCCATGCCGCCCTACTCCGCGACCTGCGACGCGAGGCGCACGATGTCGGCCGCATAGCGCCGCCTGCCGTCCTTGAGGATGCGGCGATAAATCGGGTAGTTCTCACCCGCCATAACGAGGCCGAAAATGCCCACGACCACGCCGATTCCAGCCATGAGCGCGCTGCCCCCGCCGATCACGCCCATCGAGAGACACATCCCCACACCCATGACGAGCGCCGCAATGACGCCGAATGTGTACGTGAAGATGGCGGCCGGGAGCTTTGCCCGGCGGTCGAGCTTCCTGAGCGCGATCACCTTGCTGGTGTCCTTGGGCGCATACTCCGCAGCAAGCTGCTCCGCATAAGCCTTGTCCGTGTTCATGTGTCCTCCTGTTCGGTCGGGTTGCTGACAATCTCATTACAGCGCGAGCCGACGTTTGGGAGAAGAACACATGTGGACTTCCGTGTCCGATTCCAGCAGCAGTCTCCGGCGGTAGGTGAAACGTTCGATTATCAGAATGAACCGACAACGAAGGGCCTGACAGATCCTTTCATCATAAGCACGTCAAAGAGTTCCGCCCGTCTTGGACAGAGCCCTTCTCTAAATCACGAGAGTAAAAAAGGCAGATATGAGTTGGAGCATCCATGAACTGAGAGCTGCTCAAGCGCATCATCTACATCAACTTCGAAGACGAGCGTTTGGCGGACTTCACGCCTGCCGACTTCCAGGACATCCTGCTCACCCAAAGCGAGCTCAGCAGCCAGATCTCCTCGACGCTGGGCGGCAGGTACTTCCCCCTGCACGTGACACCCTACCGCTTTGACGAGTACCTCGACGCCGGGGGCAGGCACACACGGGCGGCGCCTTGTACACCACGCGGGAAATCGGACGCATCTCGCATTGCTTCGACACCTTCTACCGGCAGGGAGGCTTCCCTGAGTCTTTGCGCTTCTCCTCTCCGCGCGATTACGTGGAGAACGTCTATCAAAAGGTGCTGCTGGGGGACATCGCCGCGCGCCACAACATGCGCAACGTAGACGCGCTGCGCGTCCTGATGAAGAAGGTCGCCGGGACCGTCCGCAACGAGGCCTCGTTCTCCACGCTCCACAACACGCTGAGAAACATCGGGTACGGCATCTCGAAAGACACCGTGATCGCGTACATAGGCTACGCCCAAGAGGCTTACCTGCTGTTCAGCATCACCAACGCAACGGCAAAGTTCGTGGAGCGAGAAGGCTCGCCCAAGTACTGTTTCTCGGACAACGGCCTGCTGAACCTGTTCCTCTTCGATCGGGAAACCGCGCTGCTGGAAAACGAGATGGCCGTCGCGCTGTTTGACCGCTTTGGCGAGAGCTTGCGTTACATAAAGTCATCGAAAACCGGCATTGACGTCGACTTCTACATCCCCGAAGCGGGGCTCGCCGTCCAAGCTGCCCACTCGATCGCAGGCGAGGCGCGCGAACGCGAGGTCGGCAACCTCGTGCGGCTCTCACAGATGGACGGCTCGGCAAAGCGCCTCGTCGTCGTAACCAAGGAGGAAGAGGAAACGGTCGAGCGCGACGGGGTGCGCGTCGAGGTCATGCCCGCGTGGAAGTTCTTGTTGGGCGAGTGCGCATAACCTAAGCCCAGATTGAAACGCAAGACGAAA
>CALUOP010000013.1 GCA_944322305.1 uncultured Coriobacteriaceae bacterium
GGGCGCCCGCTCGGCGGCCGCCGCCGGGTCGTAGCCGGACGAGGCCCGCTCGGCCTCGCCGGTCGTCGGGTTCAGGGCGCGCGCCCTGATGCTCCGGGCGCGGGCGTCGAGGCCGATGGCTGTGACATAATTGGACATGGAGCCCCTCCTCCGCCGCATGCGGCGCGCGGCCACGGTTGGTGGTACGACCGTCGTCGCCCGACCCACGGAGCCGCGACAGGGGGAGGGGCCCCAATGTTCAGCTCATATCGTCTTTCATGACGGGGCGTGCGGCGTCGTCGGCAGTGGGAGGGACCATGCGCGTCAACATCATCTGCGTGGGCAACGACCTTCTGATGGACGACGGCTTCGGGCCGGCGGTGGCGCGCTGTCTGCGCGAGGGCTACGAGCTCCCGGAAAACGTCGAGGTGCTCGACTGCGGCGTGATGGGCTACGCCATCCTGCCCGACCTTAAAGCCTGCGATCTGGCGGTGGTGGTTGACGCGGTGGACGGCACGGACGCGGAGCCGGGCACGCTGTTCTCGTTTGACCCGGAGGACATGCAGGGTGCCGCGCCGTCCGAGATGCTCTCGCTGCACGAAGTGCGCTTTGCCGACGTGCTTGCCTCGGCACGCTTTTTGGGCGCCACGTGCCGTGCGCGCTGCTTCGGCGTGCAGGTTGAGAACGCAAGTCCGAGCGAGCTGCGCTGCGAGCTGACGCCGCGCGTTGCCGCAGCGGTTGAGCCGCTGTGCGAGCACGTGGCGGCGTTTTTAGGCGAGGAGTGCGGCATAGCGCTCACCAAGCGCGGGTGATGGGCAGTTGCCATGGGGGACGGGTGCCGATGACGGGGCGCGCAGCGTGTGCCATGTGTACCCGTCCCCAATGGCAGGTTGGCTGCGCTTTTGGCGGGTAAACGTTTGCTGATTGTGGGCGTTGTGTCGCTTGCGCACGGTTCGTAACGCTAACGTTGACGGCGCCTGCACGCTGCGGCAAGCTGGGGAAACTCCTCTCCCGCGTCTCGTCCGGCGAAGGACGAGTCATGGACCTTTTCATTGAAACGCCGCGCGACGTGACCGAGCGTCTGACGCGCGAGCAACAGCGTGAGATAGAGGCCCTGCGTGCTGCCAGCGCGGCGCAGCAGGCCGAGGCTCAGCGCCTGTGGCAGCAGCAGGCGCGCATGCACCAACAGCAGGCGCGCCTTGAGGGTGGGCAGCATGCACCAGGCCCGGCGGCGACGCCACCTGCGCCGGCCATGTGTGCCCAAGGGGCCTCCGTTTCTGCGGAGCCCTCCTTTGCCGGGGGAGGGGCGCGTCCGGCTGGCATTCAGCCGCCGGATGCCACGTGCACCATCGCTCCGGCAAACAGCGGACTGGGCGCCCAGCTGCCAACGAACATGCCAGATGCCTACGCCGCAGAGCGCGCCTATGCGGCTGCGCAGCGTCGCAGCTCCCGTTGGAAGGCGGTTGCGCGCGTTGTGGCGGTAGTGCTTCTCACGCCGGTTGCGCTGTTTGCGGTGTTTCTCGTTGCCTATGCGCTCACGTGCATCTTAAACGGCGCCTCGCCCGAGGAGCTGGGTCCGCTCATGCGAGAAGCGCTTTCCCATGTTTTGTCGTTCTTGGCGCAGATCCTGCCGACAGATCTCCCTTTTTAAGCGATTGACCTGCATATATTTTCGTCTTACGATAAGGGAGGAAGGATGGAGGAAATCTAGGTGCACCCGCATGCGTTTAAGCATGGGCTTACGGAGGCGGAGATTCGCTTTGCCTGGGTGAACTACGTGAGGATGCGGGCGCGCATGGTGTCGGGAGACGTTGAGATCGTGGCGGTTGGGGTTACGCGCCAAGGAGTTGTTGCGGAGATGGTGGGGGTCCGAGTCAGAAACGGAGTCTTGGTGTTTCACGCAAGCGCTCCTCCAACGGCAAAGGTTTTGCGCGAGCTCGGCATGCTGAAGAGGAGGTAGCCGTGAAGACCGCAGCGGAGCTGGAAGAGCTGTTTGGGTACAGCGAAGAGGATATCGAGCGCATGGCCGCCCCTTGGGAAGCGGGGAAAGTGCCAGGCGAGCCGGCGGGACCGGTGCTGGTGGGGCGTCCGCTGCTGCTGGGCGAGGAGATGCGCTCGATAACCTACAAGGACACGGCAACGATCATAGAGGTTATGGACCGGCGAGCGGAGAGCTTGGGGCTTTCGCGTTCGAGCTATCTGCGCAACTTGGTGAGGAAGGACCTTGCCAACGCGGATGTTGCCTAAGCGTTTACATGCAGTGAACGCTGACTGGCAATTGCCGGCGCGTCTCCAGCCTGCCGGTGGCGCATGGTACAATCAGCGCATACTGTGCAGCACAGAGAGGCGTAAAGCTTATGGAACTTGCCGTCATATGCGTGGGGGATGTCCGCTGTGCGGATGACGGTTTTGCTTCCGCTGTGCGCCGCTACCTGGAGGGGCGGTATCGCTTTCCTTCCGCGGTGTCCTTTCTGAGCCACACCGCTTTTGACCCCGAGGCCGTGTCCGACCTCACGGCGTGCAAGTGCGCCGTCGTGGTGACGGCCGTTGATGGCACGGGGTCGCCTGCCGGCAGCGAGTTCTCCTTTCCGCTTGACACGGCCGACCGGTTTCCCGGGTTTCGCGGCAAGGGCGAGATGCGCTTGGCCGACGTGGTGGACATCGCCCATGCGGCCGGGCTCTTTGCCGGCGGGCAGTGCTTCGCCGTGCAGGTGAAGGATCTGGGCGGTGTGGGAACCTCGGGCGGCTGGCTTTCGGCTGCGGTTGAGGCGGCGGTGGCACCCGCGGCCCGCCATGTGGCGCGCTACTTGGGCGAGGAGTGCGGTCTGGCCGTAACGGACACCTGGGCCGAGGACGATCCGCTGCGTGCCGGCTCAACCGGCGCGGGCGCGCGCTCGTTTGGCACGCGGTACGGTGCGTCGGACAACCAGCGCCTGGCGATGGAGCTCGCCGACCGCCTGTACGCTGCCGGCGCCGAGCTGGTGGCGCGCGAAGGGGCGTGCGTCTCGTGGCAGCAAAAGCCGGCTCCGCAGCTCGCGGCGTTCGGCGTGACCTTTGCCGCCGGCCGCGCGTTGGCTTGCGTGAGCTCGGAGCTCAAGGACTACGACGTTGACGCGCTTGTCGCCGCAGTGGTTGAAGCGCAGGGGGCCGCCTCGCCAAGGTAGGAGGAAACCTTCGGCAGGTCCGTCTGGGGCCCATGCGCTTCTATCGATGTCCCATTCCTGGGTAATCATGCGCCGCCCTCGCGCGCGCTTACAACGCCGCAGCTACCACCTCTTGCGCTTCTCTTTCTAGCTCATTCGCACGCTCGGGCACAGGTCCGCCAGCGGGCACTCGCCGCACTTGGGGCTGCGCGCGGTGCAGATCTCGCGCCCGAAGGAGATCCACTGGTGGTTCACCGGCGCCCACAGCTCCCGGGGGATGATCTTCAACAGGTCCTGCTCGGTTTTGAGCGGCTCCTTCTCGTGCGTTTTGGGCGAGAGCCGCAGCCGGTGGGCGATGCGGTTCACATGCGTGTCCACCGCGATGCCCTCCACGATGCCGAAGCCCACGTTCATCACGATGTTGGCCGTTTTGCGTCCTACGCCGGGCAGCTTCGTGAGCTCGGCCATGGTGTGCGGCACTTCTCCGCCGAAGTCGGACACGATCATCTGCGCGCACTCAACGCAGTGCACGGCCTTGGTCTTGTAGAACCCCAGCGAGCGGATGACCTCAGCGATCTCTGCCGGGGTAGCGCCGGCCATGGCCTCGGGCGTGGGCCAGCGGCGGAAGAGCTCGGGCGTCACCTTGTTCACCTGGGCGTCGGTGGTCTGCGCGGAGAGCAGCACCGAGATCACGAGTCTAAACGGGTTGGCGTGGTCCAAGAAGCACTCAACCGGTCCGTAACGCTCCTCAAGGCGGCGGCACACCTCAACGGCGCGCTCCCGTTTCACCGCGTTGCTCTCGCGTGGCATAAGCATCCTCCATGCGTCTGGACGTTGACGTCTCAGCCATGATACCAGCGTAAAGACAAAGGCGGGCGCGGGCGTGCCGGTCGCGCTCCGGAAGGCCCGCGCCCGCCTTCGGTGCTTCTCGCGCTTACGCAAGCGCCGAAGGGCGTATGGCCGTCTCGTGGTACGAGAAGAACCCGGGGCGCTGGCGGCTCTCGGTGTACTCGATCATCACACCGTCGGCGTCGAAGGTGTGCGAGCGCATGATGCCCACGGCGTTGAAGCCGTCAAGGTCCATGATGCGCTTGTCGGCCTCGGTGGCAACGTCAACGGTGATGGTGCGCTTGCTCGTGCCGATCTTCATCCCCAGCGTACCCTCCAGGTAGGCGTACACGGAGTTCTCAACGTCGGCGGGGCTGAGGCCCGGCACCTCGTCGGAGAGGTAGTAGCTCTCGTCGGTTGAGATGACCGTGCCGTCGGCCGAGCGCGAGCGCAGGATGTGGGTGAGCTTGCTGCCGGCCGCAAACCCGGTGACGTCGGCCAGGGCCTCGTCAGCCTCGACCTCCTCGAACACCAGCACGTGCGTCGCCGGCGTGAAGCCGCAGCGCTCGGCCAGCTCGTTGAAGGTCTCCAGGCCGTTGTAGCCGCTTGCGTCGATAAGCGCCGGGTTGCGGATCACGCGGACGCCCTTGCCCTGCTGGCTCTGCACGTAGCCGTCGGTGGCGAGCACCGAGAGCGCGCGCCGCACCGAGCTGCGCGAGCAGCCGTAAGCCTGCGTGAGTTCGGCCTCCGACGGGAGAAACGACTGGTAGGGGTAGGTGCCGTTCTCGATCTTTTGCTTGAGGTCGTGGTAGATGGTCTGAAACACTGCTTTGGGCATGGCGGAACCTTGTGCTGATATGCGGCGCGAGAAGTGCGTCCCGCGCGGAAAGCCTACACGAACTCACACATTGTAATGCTGCCTTTCCGCGCGCATTGGCAAAGCCCGGCCTTTTCCAGAATTCCAAGGTGTCCCGTCCTGGCGAGCGGCTGTTTGCCCGCGCTCAACGGGTCAGGTTCAAGCGTCCCTGCCCAAGAGAGCCCCAGCCAAACCGTTTGCCGCCGAAAACCAACCGTTCGCCGTGCCGTTCTCATTCCATAAACATGTACGAACAAGTACACCGTATTATACGGGCGAGCAACTTGTACGAACATGCTAGCCACCCTGACGAGGCGCCGCGCAGGGGGTTGGCGGTCGTAGATAGCTCGCACGTTGTTGCGCACCCGCACGTATCGCCGCGTGCGGACGCGCAAGAGGGGAAAGGGGATTACTTGCCATGATGCAGAAGATCCAAAAGTTCGGCGGAGCGATGTTCACGCCGGTGCTGCTCTTCGCCTTTGCGGGCGTGGTGATCGGCCTGGGCACGCTCTTTACCACCGAGGTGATCTTTGGCCCGCTGGCCGCGCCGGATACCATGTGGTACGGCGTGTGGAACGTCATCCTGCAGGGCGGCTGGACGGTCTTCAACCAGCTTCCGCTGCTCTTCGCGGTGTCGCTGCCCATCGGCTTGGCCAAGAAGCAGAACGCGCGCTGCTGCATGGAAGTGCTCGTGTGCTACCTCACGTTCAACTACTTCGTGAACACCATGCTCTCGCAGTGGGGCGGCTTCTTCGGCGTTGACTTCTCCGCCGAGGTCGGCGGCTCCAGCGGCCTGGCCATGGTCGCCAGCATCAAGACGCTCGACATGGGCATGATCGGCGCGCTGATGATCTCGGGCATCGTGATCGCGCTGCACAACAAGTTCTACGAGACCGAGCTGCCCGAATGGGTAGGCGTGTTCTCCGGCTCTACCTTCGTGTACATGATCGGCTTCTTCGTGATGCTGCCGACCGCGCTTCTCGCCTGCCTGATCTGGCCGCATGTGCAGGACGGTATCCGCGCCTTCCAGGTGTTCGTGGCCAACGCCGGCCTGGTGGGCGTGTGGATCTTCGCCTTCCTCGAGCGCGCGCTTATCCCGTTCGGCCTGCACCACCTGCTCTACAGCCCGTTCTACTATGACAACGCCGTGGTTGCCGGCGGCATCTACGCGGCCTTTGCCAAGCAGCTGCCCGAGATCGCCGCGTCCACTGCACCCATCAAGGAGCTTGCTCCCTACGCGGCTTACACCTGCTCCTGCTGGTCCAAGATCTTCGGCTGCCCGGGCATCGCGCTGGCCTTCTACGCCACCGCCAAGCCCGAGAAGCGCGAGGAGCTCAAGGGTCTCCTGATCCCGATCACCCTCACCGCCATCGTATGCGGCGTAACCGAGCCCATTGAGTTCACCTTCCTGTTCGTGGCACCGCCGCTGTTCGTGGTGCACGCGGCGCTGGCCGCTACGCTTGCCACGGTCATGAACGCCTTCGGCGTCGTGGGCGTGTTCTCCGGCGGCCTCATCGAGATCAGTTCGCTGAACCTTATCCCGCTGATGGCCAACCACTGGATGACGTACCTCACGGCCCTGGTGATCGGCCTGGCGTTCACCGCGATCTACTTCTTCGTGTTCCGCTTCCTCATCGTGAAGTTCGACTTCAAGACCCCGGGCCGCGAGGACGACGTCGAGATCAAGTTCGGCAGCAAGGCCGAGTACCGCGCCCGCCAGAACGGCGAGACGGTGGCGCTTGAGGGCGCGGCGGCCGACGACCCCTACGCGGTTACGGCCGCGGCGGTGCTCGAGCTTCTCGGCGGCGCGGACAACATCGTGGACGTCACCAACTGCGTAACCCGCCTGCGCGTCAACGTTAAGGACGAGACCAAGGTGGCCGAGGACATCGACTTCAAGTCCGTTGGCACCAGCGGCATCGCCAAGAACGGCAAGGCCATGCAGGTCATCATCGGCCTCAAGGTTCCCAAGGTTCGCGACCGCTTCGAAGAGCTGCTGTAACACCGCGCGCGAGGCATGCGCCACGCGTGTCCCGCACACCCTGCAAAAGGGGTTGAAACGAACACGTCCCCAACCAACCCACGTCCCCAACCAACCCATTCGTTCGCTTGTGTCCAAGCCATCCGTCAAAAGGAGGAAACATGTCCAAGAAGTCCTATGCAGTCACTATCGCCGGTGGCGGTTCCACCTTCACCCCCGGCATCGCGCTTATGCTGCTTGAGGAGCACGACCGCTTCCCCGTCAACAAGATCACCTTCTACGACAACGACGCCGAGCGTCAGGAGATCGTGGCCAAGGCCTGCGAGATCTACTTCAAGGAGAACGCCCCCGAGATCGAGTTCAACTACACCACCGATCCCGAGATCGCCTTCACCGGCATCGACTTCGTGCTGGCGCACATCCGCGTCGGCAAGTACGCCATGCGCGAGAAGGACGAGAAGATCCCGCTGAAGTACGGCGTGCTCGGCCAGGAGACCTGCGGGCCTGGCGGCATCGCGTACGGCATGCGCTCCATCGGCGGCGTCATCGAGATTCTCGACTACATGGAGAAGTGGAGCCCGGACGCCTGGATGCTCAACTACTCCAACCCGGCCGCCATCGTGGCCGAGGCCTGCCGCGTGCTGCGCCCGAACTCCAAGATCATCAACATCTGCGACATGCCCATCGACCTGATGGACAAGATGGCCGTCATGTGCGGCATCAAGGACCGTCGCGAGCTGCAGTACAGCTACTACGGTCTGAACCACTACGGCTGGTTCACCAAGATCTACGACAAGGACGGCAACGACCTGATGCCCCAGATCAAGGAGCACATGGCCAAGAACGGCTACCTTGACGGCATCAGCCATGAGGCCGGCCAGGAGCAGCACATCGACGAGTCCTGGATCCACACCTTCGGCAAGGCCAAGGACGTCTACGCGCTCGATCCCGAGACCATCCCCAACACCTACCTCAAGTATTACATCTTCCCGGACTACGTGGTTGAGACCTCCGATCCCAACTACACCCGTGCCAACGAGGTTATGGACGGGCGCGAGAAGCGCGTGTTCGGCGCGTGCCGCGAGGTGATCGAGAAGGGCACCGCCAAGGACTGCGGCTTCGAGGCCGACGCGCACGCCACCTACATCGTTGACCTGGCCTGCGCGCTTGCCGAGAACACGCTGGAGCGCTTCCTGCTCATCGTCCCGAACGACGGCGCGGTGTCCAACTTCGACCCGACCGCCATGGTCGAGGTGCCCTGCATCGTGGGCAAGAACGGCTACGAGAAGATCTGCCAGGGCAAGGTCCCGCAGTGGCAGAAGGGCATGCTCGAGCAGCAGGTTTCCGTTGAGAAGCTCGTGGTTCAGGCGTGGGTTGAGCACAGCTACCAGAAGCTGTGGCAGGCGCTTTCGCTTTCCGCCACGGTGCCGAGCGCCAAGGTCGCCAAGCAGATCCTGGATGACCTTATCGAGGCCAACAAGGACTACTGGCCTGAGCTGCACTAAGCGTCGTTGAGCGGATGCGGGCGGCTGCGCGTTTGAGCGGCCGCCCGCGCCCCTCCCGTTGCAAGCGATGGGGGACGGTGAGGGTCAGTCCCGGCTTTGGCGCCGGGGGCTTGGATCCGGCCGTGCCGCCACGTCAAACGTTTGAGCGGCTGCGCGAGGGCAGTTGGCGCGCCAGGCGCGCAGATGTTTGACGTGGTGACATGAAGCATGGGCGCAGGTTGCACAACCGCGCCTTGAGATACTGAAGGAGTTAGCGACATGGGCAAAAAGCGCGGTAGGCGGGCGGCCGAGGCGGCGCGAGGAACGGCGAAGGATCCGTTGGCGCTGCGGGATGCCGCGGCGGGCGCTGGGGGGGGCGGCTCTGCGGGAGAGCGGTTCCGGCAAGTCGGCGGTTGCGCGCCCTGAAAGCGCATACGAACGGCGCACGGCGCGCTTCTTCACCGTGGTCGAGGTCATCCTTGTAGTGGTGCCGGTGGCGATGGTGGCATACCTGTGGCTGATGGGCGGCGGCTCGCTTGATGGGCTGCAAGATGCGTTTGCTGCCGACCCCGCTATTACCGTCGCCTTTGTGGCGGCTATGTGCCAACCGCTTGCGGCGTGGCTCCTGCGCTTTGTCCACAGCCATTACCGGGCAGGTGACGGTGGGTACGCCGTGGCGAACCTCATCGGCCTTGTCTGCGGGGAGCTGCTGCTGCAGAACATCGTGGGCGTGATCGGCTGCGCGGTGCTGCTGTGGCGCATATGGAAGCGCGTGGTGCCCGCGGGTGAGTTCGCCGCATGGCGCAGCGAACGCTCGCTCGGCGGCAAGCTTGCCGACCTGTCGGGCGTGATCGTGCTTGCGGCGCTGGGCGTCATCTGCGCGTTTGCTACCTGGCGCATCGACCTGGTGGCGTAGGGGCGTTAGTGGCCGGCGCGGCGGTTGCGCCAGCGTTGCGCCGGCGTGCGCGGGCATGTTCCGCATGCAACTTGTGTCAGCAGCGAGTTTCCGCATGCATTCTGTGTCGGCTGGAGCCCAAAATAGGCTCGCAGCTGATACAAGATGCATGCGCAACTTCTTAGTTGATGCAAAATACCTGCGGAATCTTCCGGCCGACGCGAAACGCATGCGGAAATTGGCTCCATTGAGGTGCGGACGTTTTCTTGGACGGGCGCAGGCGGCCAGCCCGAGCCGCCTCCTGCGGCCCCGCACCCCCGCGCCCTCGCAGTCCCGACAAGCACGGCTGGACGCGCCGCCGGGCATCTTCCCTGCATTGTCGCACATCGTTTCTGCCCGCTGGTCCATGCAGGCCGGCGGGCTTTTTCTGTGGCGGGCGCGCCCTGTGTCCGCGCGGACTTTTATACTTGATGGGCACGGCGGGCTCCGGAAACGGGGCTGCGTTATGCGCAAAATCGTATGCCTGCAACCGCTGGCGCCGCCGCGCGCTCCACCGCCGCGGCTCCCCGCGCCGCTCACAGATAGGTAGCCCATGCTCATTCACCGCATTGCCGGACGGCTTTACAAAACCGACGCCCTGCGCACGCTCGAGGCGGCGCTTGCCCGCGGGGAGGACGTCACGCTGGCCGTGGCGCAGAGCGCCCGCACGCTCATGGCCGCCGCGCAGTTCGCGCGCGACCCGCGGCCCACGGTCTACATCGTCTCGGGCGAGGAGGCGGCCGACCGCGCGGCGCGTTCGCTCGCGTCCTACCTGGGCGTGGAGCATGTGGCCCGCTACCCCGAGCGCCGCGACTACCCCTGGAAGGACGTTGAGCCCGACGCCGCGGTGGTAGCAGCGCGCTGTGCGGCCTTGGAGCGCCTCAACGCGGGCGAGAACTGCGTCATGGTTGCCTCGGCCCGCGCGCTGCTGCGCTGCGTTCCGCCGGCGGGCCAGCCTTACTTCAAAAGCCAGGCGTTTGTCATCGGTGACGAGATCCCCTTTGAGGACGTGCCGCGCCGCTTGGTCGCCATGGGCTACACCTCTTCGGACGCCGCGGACCGCGCCGGGCTGTTCCGCGTGCACGGCGACACGGTGGACGTGTTCCCCGCCCAGGAGGCCGCGCCGGTGCGCCTGGAGTTCTTCGGCGACGAGATCGACCGCATCCGCCGCATGGTGGGCTCCACTGGCCAGACCATCGGCGACGTCGAGGAGATCCGCATCGCCCCGTGCCGCGAGCTCGCCCTCACCGACGAGACGCTGCACAACCTGCGCCTGGCCATCTACCAGCCCGCCCAAGAGGACACCGAACTCGCCGCGCTTCTCGAGCTCGCCAACGCGCGCGTGGCCACACCCGAGCTCGACCGCTGGCTGCCGGTGCTCTACGGCGGCACGGCCACGCCGCTGGCGCACCTCAACCCCGGCGCGCTTGTGATCCTGGCCGAGCCCCGGTCTCTGTTCGACGACTGCACGCGCGCCTACGAAGACCTGGGCGCCCGCGCAGCCGAGGCCGGCGTGGCGCGCCTGGACGGCCTGTACGTGCGCCCGCAGGAGCTCGACTTCGGCCGGCAACAGCGCGTGAACTACGTCTCCATCATCCGCGCCGGCGGCACCACCACCGCCGAGCTCAAGGTCGAGCAGCCCGCGCTCGCCGGTTCGGACAACCGCTTCGTCAACCGCATGCACGAGGTGGTGAGCGCTCGCTACGCCGTGCTGTTCGCCATGCCGGACCGCGGCGCGCGCGAGAGCATGGAGCTCACCTTCACCGACGAGGGCATCCCCTTCGACGCGTCGCTCGCCGCCGACCCCGAGAACGCCGATCTCCTCACCGCCGAGGGCGCCCGCGCCACCCCGCCGAGCCTGCCCGGCGGCCGCGTCACCTTTGTGGACGCGCCCATTCCCGGCGGCGTGGTGGTGCCCGCGGCGCACCTGGCGATCTTCTCGGTCAACGACCTCAACGCCCGTCTGGACGCCCGCCGCAACCGCGTGCGCCGCCGCCAGGTCGACGTAACCGAGATCACCTTCCCCTTCAAGCCCGGCGACTACGTGGTCCACGCCGTGCACGGCATCGCGCTGTTCTCGGACATCGTGCGTCAAGAGGTCGACGGCCGCGAGCGCGACTACTTCTTGCTGGAGTACGCCGGGGGCGACAAGCTCTACGTGCCGCTCGAGCAGGTGGACCGCATCACGCGCTACGTGGGTCCCGACGGCTCGAACCCGCGCCTGACGCGCCTCAACACTGCCGACTGGACGCGCGCCACCAACAAGGCGCGCAAAAGCGCCAAGAAGCTGGCGTTCGACCTGGTCGACCTGTACACGCGGCGCTCCTCCATCCAGGGCTACGCCTGCGGGCCTGACACGCCCGCCCAGCACGACATGGAGGCGAGCTTCCCCTACGAGCCAACGCATGACCAGCTGGCCGCCATCGCCGACATCAAGGCCGACATGGAGTCGGGCCGCCCGATGGACCGCCTGCTCTGCGGCGACGTGGGTTTCGGCAAAACCGAGGTGGCCCTGCGCGCGGCGTTCAAGTGCGTGGACTCCGGCCGCCAGGTCATGGTGCTGTGCCCCACCACCATCTTGGCGCAGCAGCACTACGAGACGTTCTTCAACCGTTTCGCCCCCTTCGACATCGAGGTCGAGGTCATGAGCCGCTTCCGCACGCCCGCCCAGCAGCGCCGTGCGCTCAAGGCCTTCGCCTCCGGCGAGGTCAAGGTGCTGGTGGGCACGCACCGGCTCCTCTCGTCCGACGTGAACCCGGCCAACCTGGGTCTGGTCATCATCGACGAGGAGCAGCGCTTCGGCGTGCAGCACAAAGAGCAGCTCAAGAACCTGCGCGAGCAGATCGACGTGCTCACGCTGTCGGCCACGCCCATCCCGCGCACCATGCAGATGGCGATCTCGGGCGTGCGCGACATGAGCCTCATCACCACGCCGCCCACCGGCCGCCGCCCGGTCGAGGTGCACGTGGGGGAGTACGACCCCGACGTGGTGAGCGCCGCGATCCGCCTGGAGATGGGCCGCGGGGGGCAGGTGTACTACGTGTCCAACCGCGTGAAGACCATCGAGGACGCCGAGGAGCGCGTGCACGAGGCCGTGCCCGAGGCGCGCGTGGGCATCGCGCACGGCAAGATGAGCCCGCGCGAGGTGGAGGACGTGATGGTGGACTTCGCGATGGGGCGCATCGACGTGCTGGTGGCCACCACCATCATCGAGAGCGGCATCGACAACCCGCATACCAACACGCTCATCATCGAGGACTCGCAGCGCCTGGGCCTGGCGCAGCTCTACCAGCTCAAGGGGCGCGTGGGCCGCAGCGCCACGCAGGCGTACGCGTACTTCATGTTCCCCGGCGAGCTGCCGCTCACGCCGGAGGCCACCGAGCGCCTCACGGCCCTCACCGAGTTCCAGGAGCTGGGCAGCGGCATGCGCATCGCCATGCGCGACTTGGAGATCCGCGGCGCCGGCTCGCTGGTGGGCGCCGAGCAGCACGGCAACCTGTCCAACGTGGGCTTCGACCTGTTCACGCAGATGCTGGGCCAGGCCGTGGCCGAGGCGCGCGGCGACGACACCGCCTCGCTCGAGCAGGCCGCGGTCACCATCAACCTGCCGGCCGACTTTTACCTGGACGAGCAGTACCTGCCCGAGGTCGACAAGCGCGTGCTGGTGTACCGCAAGCTCGCCAGTGCCACCGAGCTTGCCCAGGTGGACGAGGCGCAGCAGGAGTGCGAGGAGAGCTACGGCGAGCTGCCGCAGGCCGGGCGCAACCTGTTCGACCGCGCGCGCCTGCGCATCCGCGCCGAGCGCCTGGGGGTCGAGAGCATCGCGCTCACGCAGGGGCGCGTGGTGTATCAGGGCATCGACGTGGGGAGCGCCACGGCCGGCGAGCTGCGCCGCAAGTGCGGGGCGCTCAACTACCCGCGCAGCCACAAGTTCAGCTTCCCGGTGCGCGGGGGCATGGACCACCTGGTGTCCGTGAGTCTGGCTGTGCTGGCGGCGTTGGGTCCTTCCGGCGACGACGACTAAGGTTCCGGCTGCGTGCCGCAGCCGGACCGCCCGACGCTGCGGCCGTCTGAGGCACCCGGCCTTGCCGTTCATTCGTCGCTCACGTGCAAAGCACGCTTCGCTCCTCCTTCGCGGCAATTCCGGGCGCCTCAGGCGCCCTCGCTGACGTTGGCTTGGGCACGGTCGCATTATTCTTGTAGGGCATTACCTGCAAAAGGCCAATGCCCTCCTCTTTCAGGCCAATCTGCGGCACCTAGAAAGCCGGGGCGGGGCGTGTGCGGGCCTGGTCACCCAGCATTGTCTTTCGCGATGTCATGGCCGCGGGAACATGCGCCAAACATATCTCGTTCCGACGTTGGGACATCTCCTACATGCGCACGCCGCAGGCGGCCAGCTCCTCGGCCGTGAGCTCGGGGAAGGGGCGCGGCTGCGCTGCGTCGGGCGCGTGGGTGCCGATGATCTTCTCCATCCAGATCATGTCGTACCAGCGGCCGTACTTGAGTCCGCACTGCATGAAGCGCCCCGCCAGCCGGTAGCCCAGGCGCGCGTGGAAGCGGGCGCTGTCGCAGGTGAGGCGCTCCTCGTCCTGATCGTTGGGCGGCATGGCTATGCAAGCCTCCATGTTGAGGATGCCCTGCGCCGCCAGGCAGGCCTCCAGGGCGTTGTGCAGCGCGCGACCCACGCCTCCGCGGCGGCGCGCAGCGTCAACGTAGATGGAGGTTTCCACGGCCCAGTCGTAGGCCGGGCGGTTCTTGAAGGGGCTGGCGTACACGTAGCCTGCGATGGCGGGCGCGCCGTCTGCCTGCGGTATCTCCGCTACCAGGTAGGGGAGGCGCTCGAGCGTGCGGCGCAGGCGCGAGCGGAACTCCTCGAGCGTGGGCGGCTCGTACTCAAACGTGATGGCCGTGTTCTCAACGTAGGGCGCGTAGATGGCGAGGAGTGCTTCGACGTCGGCGGGCGTGGCGACGCGGATCGTAACGGCGGGCGAGGTCATGGCAGAGCCTTTCTAGGGCGGTTTGGCGAGAAGCGCCGGCTGCGCTGAGCACGTGCTGCCGGCGACGGTTGCGTGCGCCTCTCATGATAGGCGTCGCGCCGGTTGGGATGCACAGCGTGCGCGATTTCGTAACCTTGGCGCGCAGGGCGGGCAGCGGTTGGTCACTGGTCCGACAGGTAGCCCGCGGTTGGTCGCTGGCCCGACGCCCAAGCTGCAGTTGCCCGCTGGCCCGACGCCTAAGCTGCGGTTGTCCGCGAACTTGTCGCCCAAGCTTTTCTCCGCGTGCTCGTTTGCCCGCTTGGATGGCATCGAGGCGCCGGTTGGTCGCGATGCCGTCAGGTAGGGCTTCGGTTGAACGCGCTTTTGTCGTCTAACTTCCAGTTGGTCGCACTGACGGCAGCTTATTTCCGAAAATCAGCCCGCTGCGTGTCGTGCGAGCGTCTAACCGGATCGGGGATGTCGAAACAGCGACTAACTGCCCTGGGGATGTCGAAACAGCGACCAACCGCTCTAGCCACGCCGAGACGGCGACCAACCGCTCTCCTTGGGTGACAAAAGCGTGGGCAACGCACCGCTGCACTCTCCTCATCGAGCGCTTCGTCCCGTCGGCAGTGCCACCTGCGCGCCCGTCTTCTACGGCGGTGTCCGTGCGCGGCGGTAGAATGTCCCCAACAGAGAGACCCTGCGGCGCTGCGGGCGGTGCCGCTGCCAGCGCGCCAGCCAAGGGCGGTATCGCCACTGGCGCACCGCCACGGGGTGCGGTGTCGCCACGGGTGCGACGCACCGGCGTGCGGCGTTGCCGCAGGGGCACGAAGGAGGACGCATGCAGGCAGACCCGCTCGACATACTGAAGCGCTACTTTGGCTACGACGCCTTCCGCCCTGGCCAAGAGTCGCTGGTGCGGGCTATCCTCGCCGGGCGCGACGTCCTGGGCGTCATGCCAACGGGCGCGGGCAAGTCGGTCTGCTACCAGGTCCCGGCGCTCGCGCTGGCTGAGGAGGCGGCAGGCGTGCAAGCGGGCGCGCAGGAGGCCGATGGGGATGGCAGCGGCCAAGCGTGCGCCGTGGCAGTCCGCTCTTCTTATCCGCCGCACAACCTGTGGGAGCTTTCGCAAACCCAGCCGGCGCAGCCCACGCAGCCCACGCAGCCCGCGCAGCCCGCGCCACAAGTGCAAACCCCGCCGCCCGCGCCCGCGCAGCCCGCCGCCCCCGCCACGCTCACGCTCGTCATCTCCCCGCTCGTCTCGCTCATGGGCGACCAGGTCCGCGCGCTCAAAGAGGCCGGCGCCCGCCCGGCGTACTTCAACTCAACGCTCACGCCCCGCCAGCAAGACGTGGTGCTCGAACGCGCGCGGCGCGGCTGGTACCAGATCATGTACGTTGCCCCCGAACGTCTGCAAGACCCGCGCTTCCAGGCGTTTGCCTCCGCGGTGCGCATTCCCTTGGTGGCCGTGGACGAGGCCCACTGCGTGAGCCAGTGGGGCCAGGACTTCCGTCCGTCGTACACCGCCATCGCGGCGTTTATCGCCCAGCTGCCGCGGCGCCCCGTGATGGCGGCCTTCACGGCTACGGCCACCGCGCGCGTGCGCCAGGACATCGCCGAGATCCTCGCCCTGCGCGATCCGTTTTCCCTGGTCACGGGCTTTGATCGGCCGAACCTGTACTTTGGCGTTGAGGAGCTTGGCGACCACGCCAAGACCGCGCGCGTGCTCGCCTATGTGCGCCAGCACCCCAGCGAGTCGGGTATCGTGTACTGCTCGACGCGCAAGGCGGTGGACGGCCTGTGGGCGGAGCTGTGCCGCGAGGGCGTGCGCGCCGCCCGCTACCACGCCGGGCTGCCCGCCGCCGAGCGCGCGGCCATGCAGCAGGCGTTCGTGGCCGACGACTGTCCGGTCATGGTGGCCACCAACGCGTTCGGCATGGGCATCGACAAGTCCAACGTGCGTTACGTGATCCACTACAACCTGCCCGAAAGCATCGAGGCGTACTACCAGGAGGCGGGCCGCGCCGGGCGCGACGGCGAGCCGGCTCAGTGCATCCTGCTGTGGAACGGCCACGACCTGGCCATTCGTCGCTACCTCATAGACCAGACCGAGGCCCACGGCGGTGCCGGCGCCGCACCCGGCGAGGAGGCCGACGCGCTGACCGAGGAGCAGCTGGCCCAGGCGCGCGCCAACCGCTACCGGCTGCTCAAGCTCATGGAGGGCTACTGCCGCACGGCCGGCTGCCTGCGCGGCTACATGCTGCGCTACTTCGGCGAAGACGTTGACGCGTCGGCTTCCGGCGGCGCCGGGGCTGCGGGCGAGGGCGCGGCGGCGGAGAAGAAGAACAACAGCTACGGCGCCCGCGGGGCAGACGGATCCCCCGCGTTTCCTGGCGCCCCAGCCGTTGCGGACGCGGCGGCGCCGGCTGGCGGGAGCGGCTACCGCTGCGGCAACTGCTCGAACTGCCTGGGCGACTTTGAAGAGGTTGACGTGACGCCGCTTGCGCAGGCTATCGTGCGGTGCGTGGCCGAGATGGGCGGGCGCTTTGGCAAGACGCGCGTGGTGGAGGTGCTGCGCGGTTCGGAGAGCGAGCAGGTGTTGCGCGCCCACTTGGACGAGCTTTCCAGCTACGCCACGGTGCACGAGTCGGCGGCGCAGGTGCGCGCGGTGATGGACAAGCTGGCGGGCCGCGGGTATCTGGCCGTTTCGGACGGGCGGTACCCCACGGTGGGGTTGGGGCCGCGTGCGGACGAGGCGCAGCAGGCGGGGTTCGCCTTTGCGCTCAAGCGCTCGCAGCGCCGTAGCGCGGGCGCTGCCGCCCGAGCGGCGCGCGAACGCGTGGACGCGCTGATGGCCGACGACGCCAAGCGCAACCGTCCAGGCGTTGACGCGGATTTGTTTGAGCGCTTGCGCGTGCTGCGCAAGGAGCTTGCCGACGAGGCGCAAGTGCCGCCGTACGTGGTTTTTTCCGACGCGGCGCTGCGCGCCATGTGCCGTCGGCGCCCTGCCTCCGACGAGGAGTTTCTGGCGGTGCCCGGCGTGGGCGAGAAGAAGCTTGCGCGTTACGGCGAAGTGTTCATGGCCGAGATCGCTCGCTACGAGGACGAGGCGCGCGCGGACTAGGACATGCGGGCGCTTGCCGCGGCGATTGCCGCCAGGTCGAGGTGCCGCGCGTCGACAACTCGTGTGAGCAGGTTCCATGGGGTGGGGGTGTGCGGCGCCTGCGGTGCGCGCCGCTTGCGGCATGCGGGCGCGCCATTTTTAGGGCCGTGGCGCCCGTACGTGCAAACCTCGCAGTTAAAGTGCACATGCTTCACGGCCCTTCGAGTAGAGGGGCTTGTCTTACTGAAATATGCGCAGGTAAACGAGGTGCGTCGATACCGGCTACACACGGAGCCGGACGGCTTGTGCACTTTAACCGCGAGGTTTGCACAAGGTCGGGTGATCGGCCGGTGAAAAGCGGGTGGCTCGCTGTACTCCGACGCAAGGTTGGACGCGCTTCGCTACAATAAGCGAGGCAAAACGAAGCGAGAGGGGCCGAGATGAAGGGCCATTACAAGGCAAAGCAGGTTATCGTGGTGCGGCGCGACCTCAAAATGCGCAAGGGCAAGATCGCGGCGCAGTCCGGGCACGCGTGCGTCGAGGCCGTGCTCGAGGCGCTGGTGCGCGACGGCCGTTTGAACGACGTGCGCGTTGAGGACGGCTGGGTGCGTCTGGCCGAGCCGGAGGGGACCGACGCCGCAGCCGGCCAGGGCGTCGCCTCGGGCGAGTCCGAGCAGCCCAAGTCCGCAAGCCCGCTCGCCTATCTTGCGATGGGGATGTTCGGCCGCAGCATGATGGACGACCAACGCGCCGCCCAAGCTGCTCGCGCCTCGCGTTTCGGTGCGTCGGCGGCGCGTTTGTCATCCAAAAACGAGCCCGCCGCGCAGGACAAAGACCCGGAGGCTGCCGACGAGCCCGCGGTTTCTCCGCTGCAGGCATGGTTCGACGAGGGCGTGGCCAAGATCTGCGTGTACGTTGACTCCGAGCAAGAGCTGCTCGACCTGGCCGCCGCCGGACGCGAGCGAGGCTTCATCGTGGCGCTTGTGCGCGACGCCGGCCACACCGAGTTCCACGGCGAGCCTACCTACACCTGCCTGGCCTTCGAGCCGCTGTACCCCGCGCAGATCGATCCTCTCACCGGCGAGTTGCCGCTGTATTAGCGGAGCGACACAGCGTTCCGCCCGCCCCGTGCGAGTCGTCTGTTGGCCACTCGGGTGCGGAACTTTTTCGTATGAAGTCTGGTGGGCGCACTCGTGCGCACCGCCCGTATACTGGTGGGTGGCCCGAGCGAATCGGGAGCGCGAGTACGGGGAGAGTGTATGGCGCAGGTGCGGGAGCAGGCGGGTGCGTTGAGGAAGGGTGGTCGTCAGGCAGCGGAGCGGGCGGGGCGCGGTTTCACGGCGTCCCCGCGGCTGTGCATCGCGTTGCTGGTGGCGCTGGGATTCGCGCTTGGGTGCTCGGAGTTCGTGGTTATCGGCATCGAGCCCGAGATCGCAGACGCCTTGGGCGTCAGCCTCTCGCAGGCCGGCCAGCTCATCAGCTTCTTCTCGGTTGCCTATGCCGTGCTCACGCCGGTGCTTGCGCTCACTACGGGGCGCTTCCGCCGCTTTCACCTGCTCGTTGCGTACGCGGTGGTGCTCAACGTGGGCAACCTGATGGCGGTGCTTGCCGGCTCGTTCGAGGCGCTGCTCGCCGCCCGCGTGGTCATCGGCGCAGTTTCGGGCGCCATCCTTGCCGTGGGCGTCACCTACATTCCCGAGCTCGTGCCGGCAAAGCACGTGTCCATGGTGATCTCGGTGGTGTACGCGGCGTTTTCGGTGGCCATGGTGCTGGCTACGTCGCTGGGCAAGATGATCGCCGACGCGCTTAACTGGCATGCGGCCATCGTCGCGGCGTTTGCGCTCACGCTGATCGTGAGCGTGGCGCTGGTGGCGGCGCTCCCGCGCGAGGGCAAAGGCGACGTTACCGCCACGGTGGGCGAGCAGCTCAAGATGCTCGGCGACGTGCGCGTGCTCGCCGGCGTCGCCATCTTCGTGTTCGGCGTGGGGTCGGTGTACGTGTTTTACGCCTACGTGTCGCCCTACCTCGAAAACATCTTGGGCCTGACCTCTGCCCAAACCAGCATGGCGCTCATGGGCTACGGCGTGATGTGTCTCATCTCCAATCTGCTTTCCGGCCTTATCGAGACGCGCCTGGGGATGCGCGCGCTTATCGGCACGTTTGTGCTGCAGGCGGCGCTTTTGGCCGGGCTTTTCGCGGTGGGCGCGGCTACGGTGCCGGCGCTCGTGCTGGTGATGGCCGTCGGGCTTTCCATGTACCTGGTCTCCACCCCGTGCGTCGCCATGTTCATGGACACCGCCGCGCGCGACTACCCCACGGCGCTGACGCTGGCCACCTCGCTTGAGCCTATGAGCTTCAACATCGGCATCGCGTTCGGCACGGCGGTGGGCGGTGCCGTGGTAGGCGGTATCGGTATGGGTTACGCCGGTTTGGTCGGCGCGGTGTTCTCGCTGGTAGCGAGCGTGCTCGTCGCGTTTGCCGTGCACCAGGTTGCCCGCCGTCGAGCTCCGCGGGCTCAGGCATAGCGGAGAGGGTTGTCTCAGCGGTCGCCGCCAGCGTTGCCCGCGGCGTCCAGCGGCGTGCGTCGCTCCGCTTGTAAGTGCATGCTCCTAGGGAGTTGCGCTGGTAAACGTGTCCTCTCGGGACGTTTCGCTGGCAAAAGCTTCCCTCGTTAATCGCTGTGCTTGTATTCCTTGTTGTTCTAGGGGCCAAAAAAGCTCGTTAGAGGAAGAAAACGCTAGCGAAGCGTTTTGCGAGGAAACATATGCAGGCACAAGGCCGATACAGGAAAGATTGGCAAGCGCAAGGTCGCTGCAGGAGATAATAGCAAACGTAAAGATGAGGCAGCAGGGATTGCGGGCAAGCAGCGCAGTGCGAGGAAGGCCTGCGGGCGAGCGGCGCAACGCGAGTAAGGGTTACGCGCGGCGCAGTTGTGCGGCCGAGCATTGCCGCGGTGCATCCACGCTGTATCAGCTGCAAGGTTCCGCATGCCTTTTGTATCAGCTGGGAGCTGATAAGGGGGTGTGGACGTTTTCTTGGACGGGCCCGGGCGGCCAGCCCGAGCTGCCTCCTGCGGTCCCGTATCGTGTTGGATTGGCTACACTTATTTGGACGGTTTCGACAGGATCAGCCCCGCCTTCCTGAACTCGACGGGGCTCATGTAGCC
>CALUOP010000014.1 GCA_944322305.1 uncultured Coriobacteriaceae bacterium
GCCCCCGCGCCGAGAGTACTGCCGCGCCAGGCGGCGGGAGGGCAGGGCGTCGCCGACCGGTAGGCGGCGTTCCCCGTTTAGTTGGGAGCGCTTCTTTTTATGTACACTGTTTTTATCATTGGCAACATAGCTTCAGGTAAGTCCACGGCCTCGCGATACCTTGAGTCTCGCGGGGCTTTTCGCATAGATCTGGACCAAATGGCCAAAGACCTTTACCAACCGGGTTCTGAGATCGTTCAGCGCCTGGCCGAGGAGTTTGGCTGGGATGTCTTAAACGCTGACGGGGAGGTGCGCACTGGCGTATTGGCGGCGCGCGCCTTTGCCACTCCTGAAGATACCGCACGCTTGAACAACATCGTTCACCCCGTGTTGATGCAGCGCCTGAGCGACATGCTCGTCACGCCGTTTTGCACGGCGGGGTACGCCGCGCCTGTGCTTTCCGTAGTAGAAATATCCGTTGCGGCGGATTTTGTCGAAGCGTTCAACATGGCTGACGAGGTTCTCGCCGTCACGGCACCGCTGGAGCTGCGCCGAGAGCGTGCGATCGCGCGCGGGATGTCTGCTGACGACTTTGACGCACGTGCTTCTCGGCAACCGTCTGAGGAGGAGCTGCAGGCCTTGGCCACTACGGTTATTGACAACACTGCGGCAGACGACGGGCTGTTCCGGGAGCTCGATGCGTGGCTGGCGGATCGCGGCTTGAGCGATATGAGGCGACCGCGATGAGCCCCGTACGGTTTTTCAGGTGGTTCCGCGTCATACCGCTTTTGGCCTTGCTTATCTTTGCCCTTATCGCCTGGGTCTACTCCTTTGCGCCGTCTGAGCTGCTGCGGTGGTTGTACCCCTTGCATTACGAGGAAGCTGTCGCAAGCTCAAGCGCCCGTCATGAGGTCGACCCGTTTCTGGTGTGCGCGGTGATCGAGGCGGAGTCTGGCTGGAACGCCAACGCCGAGTCGCACCGCGGGGCTACGGGGGTGATGCAGCTGATGCCCGAGACGGCGCGCGACATGGTTCGCAAGGGGTTGGTCGACGGCGCCTCGTACGACCCGGAGAACCTCTCGGACCCTGCCACGAACATCGAGTTCGGCACGGCGTACCTGAGCTACCTGCTCAGGTACTTCAACGGCAGCACTGAGCGCGCTGTTGCGGCTTACAACGCAGGGCTTTCCAACGTGGAAGACTGGGTGGGCGAGGGAGGCCTTCTGCACAACGCCATCACCTATCCGGAAACGCAAGCGTATCTGGTGCGGGTGCAGAACGCACGCTCTCGGTATCAAGAGCTGTATGCCGATCGATTTGCGTTAGAGTAGGGGGAGCGCCACAGCGGCGCTCCCTTTTTCTGTAGCGAGGCACGTCCGATGGACACCGGGTATACGCCGGTGGCGTTGGCGAGAGGCGGGTAGACATGGCTAAGGAAGCTGGCACGCGCGTTGGCGGCGAGCTGCGGCGGTTTGGCGTTGAGGGTGACCCGGTGAGCTTCGAGGTTGTTTCGCCGTATGATCCGGCAGGCGACCAGCCGCAGGCCATCGCGTCGCTGGTCGACGGCGTGCGGGCGGGCGATCGCTACCAGGTGCTTTTGGGCGTCACCGGCTCGGGCAAGACGTACACCATGGCTAAGACCATCGAGGCGCTGGGCAAGCCCACGCTGGTGATGGCGCCCAACAAGACCCTCGCCGCGCAGCTTGCCAGCGAGCTCAAGGAGTTCTTCCCGCACAACGCGGTGGTGTACTTCGTCTCCTACTACGACTACTATCAGCCCGAGGCATACGTGCCCTCAAGCGACACCTACATCGAGAAGGACGCCTCCATCAACGAGGAGGTCGAGAAGCTCCGCCATCAGGCGACCGCGATGCTGCTGTCCCGCCGCGACGTCATCGTGGTGGCGAGCGTGTCGTGCATCTACGGCATCGGCAGCCCCGAGGACTATGCGGGCTTGGCCCCCAATGTGGACAAGAAGGTGCCGCTCGAGCGCGACGACTTCATCCACGCGCTTATCGACATCCAGTACGACCGCAACGACTTCGACCTCGCGCGCGGCACGTTCCGCGTGCGCGGCGACGTGGTGGACGTGTGGCCGCCGTACGCCGAGCACCCCCTGCGCTTCGAGTTCTTCGGCGACGAGGTGGAGCTTATCGCCGAGATAGACGAGGTGACCGGCGAGATCCTGCGCGAGTACGAGGCCGTCCCCGTGTGGCCGGCCTCGCACTACGTGACCGAGAAGCCAAAGGTGACCGCGGCGCTCGACACCATCAACGAGGAGCTTCAGAGGCGCGTGGCCGAGCTCAAGGCCGAGGACAAGCTCTTGGAGGCGCAGCGTCTGGCTCAGCGCACGAGCTACGACCTGGAGATGCTCGAGACGATGGGCTATTGCAACGGCATCGAGAACTACTCGCGCCACCTGGACGGTCGCAAGCCCGGCGAGCCCCCCTACACGCTCATCGACTACTTCCCCGACGACATGCTGTGTATCATCGACGAGAGCCACGTCACGGTGCCGCAGATCCGCGGTATGCACGAGGGCGACCGCTCGCGCAAGGTGACCCTGGTGGAGCACGGCTTCCGCCTGCCGAGCGCGCTCGACAACCGCCCTCTGCGCTTCGACGAGTTCGAGGCGCGCATCCCGCAGTTCATCTACGTCTCCGCCACGCCGGGCGACTACGAGCTGCGCGTGAGCCAGAACAACGTGGAGCAGATCATCCGCCCCACCGGCCTTCTCGACCCGAGCATCGACGTGCGCCCTGTGCGCGGCCAGATCGACGACCTGCTCGACGAGATCCAGCAGCGGACGGCGCGCCACGAACGCGTGCTGGTGACGACGCTCACCAAGCGCATGGCCGAGGACCTCACCGACCATCTGCTCGACGCGGGCGTGAAGGTGAACTACATGCACTCCGACACGGCCACGATGGACCGCGTGGAGATCCTGCGCGACCTGCGCCAGGGCAAGATCGACGTGCTCGTGGGCATCAACCTGCTGCGCGAGGGCCTCGACTTGCCCGAGGTCTCGCTGGTGGCGATCTTGGACGCCGACAAAGAGGGGTTCCTGCGCAACCGCCGCTCGCTCATCCAGACGATCGGCCGCGCAGCCCGCAACGCCGACGGCCACGTGATCATGTACGCCGACGTGGTGACCGACTCCATGCGCGAGGCCATAGACGAGACGCTCAGGCGCCGCGCCATCCAGATGCGGTTCAACGAGGAGCACGGCATCGAGCCGCGAACGGTGCGCAAGGCCATCAACGACATCTCGAGCTTCATCTCCGAGGCCGACGAGACCTTGGGCGATAAGAAGCGCTCGCGCGGGGACAGCCTGGGCCACGGGGCGTTCTACGAGCCGGTGGGGGACGAGGAGCGCGCAGCCGCCTCGGAGTCGCTGGCGCGCGAGCTTGCGCAGCTGCCGCGCGAGGAGCTGGTGCGCGTGATGCAGGGGCTCGAGGAGGACATGCGGGCAGCCTCGGCGGCGATGGACTTCGAGCAGGCCGCGTTGCTGCGCGACCGGTTGGTGCACCTGCGCGCGGCTGTGGAGGGGTCGAGCGAGGACGAGGTTATCGCCCGGCTCAAGAAGGACGCCCGCAAGGGCTCGGCTTACGGAGGCGGCAGGCGCCGCAAGCCGCGCGGCAACGTCAAGCACTGAGGTGCTTCTGCGTGCGGCGCAGGCACTGCCGACGCGGGGCGCCCAGCCCTAAGACATGCCCTGCATACGATTATTGCCGGTTGAGAATAACTTGGCGGGGTTGCTTCGCAGATGGGCAAACGGCCCCGTTTTGCTGCGGAAACCTTGCGTCTCACCGGCAGTAAGGGTATATTTTCATCGTTACTGCACATTCGTCGGCAATGCTTCGCGCAGGAGCGGCGCGGCGTCTGGAAGATACCGCAACAGGGGAGATGCCATGAAGGATCTTATCGTACGGAGGCTTTTGCGCGTGAAGTGGGGCTTGGCAGTGATGGCCGTGTTCTCGCTGTTCCTCTCGTTTTACGTGTACGTGACGCCCGCCCAGGGCGGCACGGGCATGTTCATGATCACGCCCACCAACGGCCTCGAGGGCACGATCGAGCAGCTGCCGTGGTTCCTCATCGTGTTCGGCGCGCTTGCGTTCATCGGCTCGGTCGTTTCCAAGTCCACTTGGGTGCTGGGCTTCGTGGAGCCCGTCATGGCGCTCATCATGTTCGTGGTGGGCTTCTGGGAGCTCTTCTTCCCGTATGACTTCACCGTGGTCTCGCAGACCTGGGCGGTCGTCGGCGTGTTCCTGTCGTTCTACGTGATGTTCATCGCCCTCGAGATCGACCGCAAGCGCGCGGGCGTGTGGTCGGCGGTGCTGGTGCTCGCCGCGGCGATCTTCATCGTCTCGTTCGTGAACCTCTTCAACTTCGCCGGTGACGCCGGTACCCAGGCTTTGAGCGCGCTCGAGCTCTTCCTGGCCGGCCTGGGCTTCCTTTACGGCGCTGTGCGCCTGACCGGCGTGGCGCCTGCCCGCCGCGCCCGCCGCGAGCGCTGGGTCAAGGATCTGGAGAGCGCCGCCGCTTAAACCCAAGCGGCGCTGAGCCTGCTTTTTCGCTAGGCACGTTGCAGGACATCCCGTATGCTTGAGGCATGCGGGATGTTTTTTGTTCTCAAGGAAGGGAGGCGGGCATGGCTCAGGAGGATCTGGGACTGTTCCGTCCCGAGCTGGTGTTTCTGGATGCGCCGGTGGCGAGCCGCGCCGAGACCTTTGATCTGCTCGAGCGCGCGCTCGTGGCGGGCGGCTTTGTGGCAAAAGGGTGGCGCGCCGCGCTCGACGCGCGCGAGGAGGCGTTTCCCACCGGCCTTGCCTTCGCGGCATGCGCGGTTGCGATTCCGCACGTGGACCCGGCGTTTGTGGAGCGCCCCTACATCGCGGTGGTGCGTCCGCAGCGTCCGGTGGCGTTTCGCTCCATGGCCGACCCGGACCAGACGGTTGAGGCCGAGTTCGTGTTCAACCTGGGCGTGAAGCGCGACGACGGACAGGTGGCGGTGCTCCAGCAGCTCATGGGGCTGTTCTTTGACGAGGGCGCCGTGGCCGACCTGCGTGCGCAGCACACCCCCGAGACGCTTCTTGCCTGCATCGGCAGGCATTTTGCATGATTGTGCGGAAGCCGGGCCGCGCCAACGGGTGCGCGTGCTAGACTGTGCCTGGTACAACCTGGAAAATGCGCCACAGGCGCAACGGTTATGAGGAGTAAACATGGTTAGCATTCTGGTGGCGTGCGCATCCGGCATCGCGACTTCGGCCACGGTGGCCGCCAAGGTTCAGAAGATGCTCGACGAGAAGGGCGTCCCGGCGATCCTGAAGGCCGTCGAGCTCTCCAAGGTCGAGGATTACGTGAAGCGCGGCGCTGCCGACATCGTCATGCCGGTGGTGAAGACCGACGTGGACTTCGGCATCCCCACCTTCAGCGGCATGGCCTTCCTGACCGGCATGGGCGAGCAGAAGGTTTTCAACGAGCTGGTTGAGACGATCAACACCATCGACCTCAACAAGTAGGCGGACGAGAACAGCGGTTCCGCCGGCCCTGCGCGGGTGTTCTCGGGGTCCGGAGAGGGCCTTTTCTTTCCGGTGCGCTGCGTGAGTTGACGCGGTACATAGCTCCGCCCGGCGTCCTATGCAGATGTTCTCGGGGTCCGGGGGGGCTTGGACGTGGCGCATGTTTCTCTTGGTTTGCGGGGCGCGCTACAATAGGCGGCATGTTTGGTTTGCGGAGTAAGGATGGATATGGACGCATCTATGCAGTTTGAGGAGAACAAGCTCTCCGACGTTCGGCGTATCATCGCCGTGCTTTCGGGCAAGGGCGGCGTGGGGAAGTCCATGGTGACGGGCATCCTTGCGGCCGAGCTTCAACGGCGCGGCAACACCGTGGGCATCTTGGACGCCGACATCACCGGGCCGTCTATCCCCAAGATGTTCGGCATGAGCGGGCAGCACGCCACGGGTCTGGGCAAGCTCATCCTTCCCAACGTCTCGGGCAAGGGCACCAAGGTCATGTCGTCCAACCTGCTGCTTGCCAACGAGACCGACCCCGTGATCTGGCGCGGCCCGGTTATCGCCGGCGCCATCCGCCAGTTCTGGAGCGACACCGCCTGGGGTCCCTTGGATTACCTGCTGGTGGACATGCCTCCCGGCACCGGCGACGTGGCGCTCACCGTGTTCCAGTCGCTGCCGGTTGACGGCATCGTGGTCGTTACGAGCCCGCAGGACCTCGTCTCCATGATCGTGGCCAAGGCTGTGAACATGGCCGAGAAGATGGACGTGCCCGTGCTCGGCGTGGTCGAGAACATGAGCTATGTCACCTGTCCGGACTGCGGCAAGAAGATCGAGGTCTTCGGCGCGAGCAAGCTCGAGGGCGTGACCGCCGAGTACGGCGTGAAGGTTCTGGGGCGCCTGGGGATCGACCCTGCGCTGGCCGCCGCCTGCGACGGCGGCACCTTCGAGGACGACGTGCCGGAGGGCCTGCTGCCCGACGCCGTTGCCGCATGCGAGAAGATCCCGGCAAGCAGCCATCGCGTGGAGATTCCCGAGGACGCCGGCGCCACCGCCGCCGACGTGGCTGCTGCCACCGCTTGCCACGAGGCGCCGGTGAAGATGGTGGACGTTACGCCTGACGAGTGCTAGACGGGTTGGGTGCTGACATGGCGCGCGCAGACACCGCGGCAGACGTGATCGTGGCGGGCGGCGGGGCGGCGGGGCTTGCCTGCGCCCTTGCCGCCGCGCGCGCAGGCGCGCAGGTCGCGGTGCTCGAGGGCGACGTGGCCTGTGCGCGCAAGGTCCTCGCCACCGGGAACGGACGCTGCAACCTCACCAACGAGAGCCTCGACCCGGGGCGTTACCGTTATCCGGCGTTTGCCGCCGCGGTGCTGGGCAACGCCCCTGAGGAGCGGATCGCCCGCTTTTGGGAGGGCGTTGGCCTGGTTACGACGTCAACGGGCGGTTGGGTGTACCCGCGCTCGAAACGCGCCGAGTCCGTGCGCGACGCCCTGATGGGCGCGTGCGAGCGCGCGGGCGTGCGCTTGCGGTGCGCTCACGAGGTGCGCGGAGCTCGGCGCGACGCTGCGTCGCGGCGGTGGCTGGTTGACGCGTGGGCGCCCGAGCGCCCCGTGCGCCGTCGGGCGGGCGAGACCGAGCGCAGGTACCGCCGGCGGGTGGAGGAGGCGCGCCATGCGCGCGTGGGCTTCTCAGCGGCGGCGGTGGTTGCCGCAACCGGCGGCGGCGCGGGGGTCTGGGCTGCGTGGACGGGCCTGCCGCTTGCGCCTGAGAGCCCGGTGCTCTGCCCGGTGGCGTGCCGGTGCGCGGACGGCGCGCTGGACAGGCTCGACGGCCTGCGGGCGGACGCCGCGCTGACCTTGCGGCGCGCGGGGGAGCCGGTGGCCCGCGAGGTCGGCGAGGTGCTCTTCCGGCGCTACGGCGTCTCGGGCATCTGCGCGTTCAACCTCTCCCGGCGCTGCGAGCCGGGAGACGCGCTCGAAGTCGACCTGCTTCCCGAGCTGGCGGGAGAGGACGCGGCGCGCGCGATGCTGGCGCGGCGTGCGGAGCTTTTGGGGGAGCCGCGGGACGCGCGGTGGTTCGACGGGTTGCTTGCCCGTCCGCTCGGCGAGGCGGTGTGGGAGCGCGCGGGCGCGGCCGGCGGGGATCGCGAGCTTGTCGGCCGCCTGGCGCGCACCCTCACGTGCTTCTCGTTCGAGGTGACGGGCTTGGCTGAGACGGCTTCTGCGCAGGTGACGCGCGGCGGCCTTGCGTTGGAAGCCTTCGACCCCGCGACGCTTGAGGCGCGTGACCTGCCGGGATTCTTCGCGGTGGGCGAGGCGCTTGACATGGACGCCGACTGCGGCGGCTTCAACCTTGCGTGGGCGTGGCTCACCGGCATGCGCGCGGGCGCGGCTGCCGCAGCGGCGGCGCGGAACGGATAGGAACGGCAAGGCGGCGGGACGAGGAGAGGGCTATGCTCGAGCTTTCCGAGGTGCGGTTGGCGCTGGATAACGGCGCGGACGAGAAGCGCATGCTGCGGGCGCTGCGTCGCTCGGTAGCCAAGATGCTGGGCTGCGACGAGGCGGCGCTGGAGCGCCTCCATGTGCGCCGCCGCGCGGTGGACGCCCGCAAGCGCGACAACGTGCACTTCATCTGCACGGTGCGCTTCACCTCGGCCGACGAGGACGCGCTCTTCGACGCTGCGCCCGAGCGCGTGCGCGCCCACCTGCGCTTCGTGGAGGCGGACGCCCCGGCGTTTCCCGCCCCGCTTGGCGCGCGTCCGGCGCGGCGCCCCGTGGTGGTGGGGGCTGGCTGCGCGGGCCTGTTCTGCGCGCTTGCGCTCGCGCACGCCGGCCTGGAGCCGCTGCTGATCGAGCGCGGCGACGGTGCGCAGCGTCGAACCGCCGCATGCGCGCGCTTCGACGCTACCGGCGAGCTTGATCCCGAGAGCAACATACAGTTCGGGCTGGGCGGCGCCGGGACCTTCTCGGACGGCAAGCTCACCACCGGCACCAAGAACCCGGCGCACCGCCTCATCCTGGAGACCTTTGCGTCGGCCGGCGCCCCGCGCGAGATCCTCATGGACTCCAAGCCGCACATCGGCTCGGACGTGCTTCCCGCCGTGGTCGACAACATCGCCGCGCGTATCCGCGAGCTGGGCGGCGAGGTGCGCTTCCGCTGCCGCATGACGCGCGTCGAGCGCGCCGCGGGGCGCGTGCGCGGCGTGGTGGTCGAGTCCGATGGGCGCGAAGAGCGCATAGCCGCCGACCGGGTGGTGCTCGCCTGCGGGCATTCGGCGCGCGACGTGTTCTCCATGCTCGCCGACGGAGGCTTTGAGCTGGCGCGCAAGACCTTCGCCATGGGCGTGCGCATCGAGCATCGCCAAGCGGCGATCGACCGGGCGCTCTACGGTCGCGCGGCGGGTCACCCGGCGCTCGGTGCGGCTTCCTACAAGCTGGTGGCGCACCTCCCGAACGGGAGGAGCGTCTTCTCGTTTTGCATGTGCCCGGGCGGGCAGGTGGTGGCTGCGGCGTCCGAGCCCGGCGGCGTGGTGGTGAACGGCGCGAGCCTGTACGCGCGCGCAGGCGAGAACGCCAACGCGGCGCTGCTCGTCAACGTGGTGCCGGAGGACCTGCCCGGGGACGACCCGCTGGCCGGCGTGGCCCTGCAGCGCCACTGCGAGCAGGCGGCCTTCGCGGCAGGTGGCGGGGGCTACCGCGCGCCGGCGCAGCTTCTTGGGGACTTTCTCGCCCGCCGGCCGAGCGCGGGGCCGGGCGGCGTTCGCCCCACCTATCCGCGCGGCGTCACGTGGAGCGAGATGGACGGCCTTCTGCCTGCGCACGTGATCGAGACGCTGCGGGAGGGGATCCCGCGCTTTGAGCGGCGCATCCACGGCTACACCGCGCGCGACGCCGTGCTTACCGGCGTGGAGACCCGCTCGAGCTCGCCGGTGACGGTGCTGCGCGACCGCGAGACGCTGCAGGCGCTCGGCGCGGCGGGTCTGTACCCGTGCGGCGAGGGCGCCGGGTACGCCGGCGGCATCATGAGCGCGGCCACCGACGGCATCCGCTGCGCCGAGGCCCTCATCGCCTCTTTGGCTTGAGGCCGCGGGGACTGCTTTTGCCCGGCGCTCGGTTGGGACGTGCGAGCGTAAGCGGGCCGGCCTGAAAACCCGGTAGGCTCGTCACAAAAAGAACCAAAACATTTGTTCGTGTTCTGAGGGTGCGCCGCGCCGCTCTTTTGGTAGACTGGGAAGCTGACACAGAAACTATCAGGGGAGAAGCGCATGTCAGATTCCCAGATCGTTATCCGCGGCGCGCGCGAGCACAACCTGCGCGACGTTGACCTCGAGATCCCGCGCGACAAGCTCGTGGTGATCACCGGCCTTTCGGGCTCGGGGAAGTCGAGCCTCGCCTTCGACACGATCTTCGCCGAGGGCCAGCGCCGCTATGTGGAGAGCCTCTCCAGCTACGCGCGCCAGTTTCTGGGGCAGATGGACAAACCCGACCTGGACAGCATCGACGGCCTCAGCCCGGCGGTCTCCATCGACCAGAAGACCACGTCCAAGAACCCGCGCTCCACGGTGGGCACGGTCACCGAGATCTACGACTACCTGCGCCTGCTGTACGCGCGCGTGGGCATCCCGCACTGCCCGGAGTGCGGCCGCGTGATCGAGAAGCAAACCACCGACCAGGTTGCCGACAAGATCTTGGAAGCCGGCGCCGGGCGGCGCGCCTTCGTGCTGGCGCCGGTGGTGCGCGGGCGCAAGGGCAGCTACGAGAAGCTCCTGGACGACCTGCGGGCCGAGGGCTTCTCGCGCGTGCGCGTCGACGGCGAGGTGCGCAGCTTAGACGACGAGATCACGCTCGACAAGAAGTTCAAGCACACCATCGAGGTCGTGGTCGACCGCATCGTGATCCGCGAGACCTCGCTTGGCCGCATCGCCGAGGCGGTTGAGCAGGCCACCAAGCTCGCCCAGGGCAACGTGGGCGTGTACCTGCTGCCCGACCGCGACGCGCCCGAGGGCGCCGAGGGCGACCTTTTGGAGTACTCGCTCGCGCTCTCGTGCCCGGTGCACGGCCACTCCATCGACGAGCTGCAGCCGCGCGACTTCTCGTTCAACGCCCCGTACGGCGCCTGCCCGGAGTGCGACGGCCTGGGCTTCAAGAAGGTCGTGGACGCCGAGGCGCTGATCGAGGATCCGAACCTCTCGGTGGCCGACGGGGTGTTCGGCAGCTTCTTCGGCCGCTCAAACTACTACCCGCAGATCTTCGCGGCGCTGGCCCGCCATCTTAAGGTGGATCCCGCCACCCCGTGGAAGGACCTGCCGCCGCGCGTGCGCAAGGCGTTTCTCGACGGTCTGGGCGACAAGAAGATCCGCGTGGACTATCACACCCAGGACGGGCGCGACACCCACTGGTTCACCAAGTTCTCCGGCGTGCGCAACATCCTGTACGAGCGCTACATCGAGACCACCAACGAGAACACCAAGGCGCGCCTGGAGCGCTACATCCGCGAGGAGCCGTGCCGGTCGTGCCACGGCGCGCGCCTGCGCCCGGAGATGCTGGCCGTCACGGTGGGCGGCAAGTCCATCCACGAGGTGTGCTGCATGAGCACGCGCGAGAGCCTGGCGTTCTTCCAGGCGCTTGAGCTCACCGAGCGCGAGAAGGCCATCGGCGCCGCCATCGTGAAGGAGATCGTGGCGCGTCTGAACTTCCTGGTGAACGTGGGTCTCGACTACCTCACGCTCGACCGCGCCTCCGCCACGCTCTCGGGCGGCGAGGCGCAGCGCATCCGCCTGGCAACCCAGATCGGCGCGGGCCTCATGGGCGTCCTCTACATTTTGGACGAGCCCTCCATCGGCCTGCACCAACGCGACAACGAGCGGCTCGTCGCTACGCTCAAGCGCCTGCGCGACCTCGGCAACACCGTGATCGTGGTGGAGCACGACGAGGACACCATCCGCGCGGCCGACTTCGTGGTGGACATGGGGCCGGGCGCGGGCGAGTACGGCGGCGAGGTGGTGGCCGCGGGCACGCCTGATCAGATCATGGCCTGCCCTGACTCGCTGACCGGCCAGTACCTCACGGGCGCGCGCATGGTGCGCCTGCCTGCCGAACGCCGCAAGCCCAACCGCGGCGCCATCACGATCGAGGGCGTGACCACCAACAACCTGCACCGGGTGAAGGCCTCGGTCGAGCTCGGCACCTTCACCGTGGTAACGGGCGTGTCGGGCTCGGGCAAGTCGAGCCTGGTGACCGACACGCTGGCGCCGGCGCTCACCAACGCCGTGCACCATTCGGCGCGCCCGGTGGGTTCGTACAAGAAGATCACGGGTCTTGAGCTTATCGACAAGGTGATTGACATAGACCAGAGCCCCATCGGCCGCACGCCGCGCTCCAACCCTGCCACCTACATCGGGTTGTGGGACGACCTGCGGGCGCTGTTCGCCAGCACCCCCGAGGCCAAGGCGCGCGGCTACAGCCCGGGGCGCTTCAGCTTCAACGTGCCCGGCGGGCGCTGCGAGGCCTGCAAGGGTGACGGCCAGATCAAGATCGAGATGCACTTCCTGCCCGACATCTACGTGCCGTGCGAGGTGTGCCACGGCAAGCGCTACAACCGCGAGACCTTGGAGGTCACCTACCGCGGCAAGACCATCTCGGACGTGCTCGACATGAGCGTGACCGAGGCGCTGGCCTTCTTCGGCAACATCCCGCAGATCAAGCGCAAGCTCCAGACGCTCTACGACGTCGGCCTGGGCTACGTGCGCCTGGGGCAGCCGGCCACCACGCTTTCGGGCGGCGAGGCGCAGCGCGTGAAGCTCGCCAAGGAGCTGCACCGCAAGCAGACGGGCAAGACGTTCTACATCTTGGACGAGCCCACCACCGGCCTGCACTTCGAGGACGTGCGCCAGCTTATCGACGTGTTGCAGCGCCTGGTAGACGCCGGTAACACCGTGCTGGTGATCGAGCACAACCTCGACGTGATCAAGGTGGCCGACCGCATCATCGACATGGGCCCCGAGGGCGGCACGGGCGGCGGCCGCGTGGTGGTTGCCGGCACGCCCGAGCAGGTGGCGCGCTGCAAGCAGAGCTACACCGGGCAGTTCCTGGCGCCCATCCTGGAACGCGACCGCGCCCGCATGGCAGAGCGCGCGGTTGGCGAGGAGGCTGCGCAGGAGTAAGGGCACCTTGCACGTCCGCTGCTCGGATTTCGGAGCGAGAAGAGTGTGAGAAGGGAACGGGCCCGCGCGTTGGCGCGGGCCCGTTGCCAATACGGCGGATGCGTTGCCGTTCTCGTCTGTTTGCCGCGCCGCTGCCGCGCGGGGCGCAGCGCTAGAAGTTGCTGCCGTTCCAGCCGAAGTTGGGCGTGGAGGCGTAGGAGATGTAGATCCGCGCGGGATCGATCCCCAGCTCCTCTGAGACCGCCGGCGTGATCTGCTCGGTGAGCTCTTGCCAAGCGCGTGCCGGCACCTCGCCGCGCGCGTACACGCTCACCTCGACGAGCGCGCTGGGCTGGGAGTCGTCGCCGCCGAAGTAGATCGGCTCGCTCTCTTCGAACAGGCACATGAGCCAGCCCTCTGACTTGCCGGGCACGGCGCTGATGGCCTTGCCGTACGCGGTCTTGAGGGCGGCGCGGGCGTCTTCGGGGATGGGCGTCGAGGCGTGGGTCTTGATGACGGGCATGGGGATCCTTTCTCACGGTCGCGCTCGGTTGGGTGCGTGGAGATGGTTGCCCTCGACCCGGGCAGGGGCGAGGGCGTCTTGGCTCCAGGCGCGAGCGCGTCTAGCTTGCTAGCGTTTTACCCGTTTTGCGCGTATTGCGCGGTGCGGATCGGGGGTGCGCCGTTGAGCGGGCAGGTGCGTACCGTCGGGCAAGTTTGACCGTTCGCCTCTGCGGGTTTTGCTTTCTTGACGGGTACGCGGGAGATGGGCAGGACTCGCGCGAGGGGAGGACACCGTGGCGGAGCGGGCGGGCGGCAGTCTCGGTTTTTGGTTCGACGGCTTCAGACGGGGTATGTCGGCCTTGGGCAAGCCCGAGCGCGAGCGGGTGTTCCGCTTTTGCGCGCAGAGCTGCTTGGCACAGGGTCCGCTGGAGTGGTACGGCGCAGTCTTCGAGGAGGCGTGCGGCGATCTCGACGCGTTCTTCCATGCGCTGGGTGCCGCAGAGGGCGTCCGCACCGCGGTGCTGGAACCGGGCCGGCGGTGGGAGTTGATGTTTGAGGAATGCTCCTGCCCCCTGTGTGCGGCGGGCTACGCGCGCGACCCCGCGTTTTGCACGTGCTCGCGACAAAGCGTGCTCATGGTCATGCATGAACTCTGGGCATCTGAGCGCTTCTGCGTGGAGCTTCTCGGCAGCATCTTGGCGGGGGACGCGGTGTGCACGCTGCGGATCGAGCGGATGTCATAACAAGGTGGCCGCGGTTTCTTGCGGCAGCGGCACGTGGGCCTGGAACTGAAGCACGTGTGCAAATATTGTAGCTATGAACGATTTTCGGTGCGGTGCTCACTGAGCCCGTAGGTGAAAATGAATACCACTTCGCGTTCCGCCAGGATCAATTGTAGGCTTATGCATATTATGGCTCTCAGCCGGCTTTCCGTGCGCCAGACCTCCTTGCCAATCGTTCATAGCTCGAAAAATTGCACAGCAAGGTTCGTGCGCTGGCGCAGGTGTCGTGCCAGGGCGTACCCAGAGGCCCGCCTGCACGGCTTTGCTCTGTACGCCATGCAGCTTAAAGGAAGGAGCCGTGGGCCTCGCGCTGGCTTTTGATGAACGTGCTGCTTGGATGTTGGGCGGGGCTGCGCTCGCACGGTATAATGCATGCGCTTATCACCCTTACGTTGTCAAGGAGAGCTCATGGCTTCTTCGGTTCGCGTTCGCTTCGCCCCCTCGCCGACGGGTCGCCTGCACATCGGCGGCGCGCGCACGGCGATCTACAACTGGGCTTTCGCCCGCGCTAACGGCGGCGCCTTCATCCTGCGCATCGACGATACCGACCCCACCCGCTCCACCGAGGAGAACACCCAGGTGATCCTGCGCGCCATGCGCTGGCTGGGGCTCGACTGGGATGAGGGCCCGGAGGTCGGCGGCCCGTGCGGCCCCTACGCGCAGACCGAGCGCATGGACCTGTACCGCCAGGCGGCCGAGAAGCTCCTGGCCGAGGGCAAGGCTTACCCGTGCTTCTGCACCCCCGAGCAGCTTGAGGCCGACCGTCAGGCTGCCAAGGAGCGCAAGGATCCCTTCCAGGGCTACCAGCGCCGCTGCCGCAGCATCCCGGTCGACGAGGCGCGCAAGCGCATGGAGGCCGGCGAGCCCTACACCCTGCGCATCAAGGTGCCCGAGGACCGCGGCGACGTGGTGGTTGAGGACGCGGTGCACGGGCGGGTGGTCTTCGACGCCAAGGAGCTGGACGACTTCGTGATCTTCCGCTCGGACGGCACGCCGACCTACAACTTCGCCACCGTGGTGGACGACGCCGCCATGGGCATCACCCACGTGATCCGCGGCGACGACCACCTCTCCAACACCCCGCGCCAGGTTATCGTCTACGAGGCCCTGGGCGCGCCCACGCCCACCTTCGCCCACATCTCCATGATCCTGGGCGCGGACGGCAAGAAGCTCTCCAAGCGCCACGGCGCAACCTCCGTGGAGGAGTACCGCGACGCCGGCTACCTTTCGGACGCCTTCGTGAATTACCTGGCGCTGCTCGGCTGGTCGCTCGACGGCGAGACCACCGTGATCCCGCGCGACGTGCTTGCGAGCCAGTTCTCGCTTGAGCGCATCTCCAAGAATCCGGCGACCTTCGACCCCAAGAAGCTCGACTGGATGAACGCCGAGTACCTGAACCGCATGTCGGACGCCGAGTTCGCCGACCGCGTGCTCACGCCCGAGCTGGAGGAGGCCGGGCTCGTGGAGAGCGCCGACGCCATCTCCTGCTCCGACATGCTTTTGCTCGCGAGCATCGTCAAGCCCCGCGTGAAGATGCTCGGCCAGGTGGCAGGCGTGTGCGGCATGATCTTCAAGACCGCCGACACCCTTGAGTACGATGAGAAGAGCGTGAAGAAGGGCCTGGCCAAGGAGGGTATGCGCGCGGTGCTCGACGCCGCCGCCTCGGCGCTGGGCGCGATTGCAGACGACGACTGGACGGCCGAGAAGATCGACGCCGCGCTCGAGCCGCTGCCCGAGGCGCTCGACCTCAAGAAGCGCGCGGTGTTCCAAGCGGTGCGCGTGGCGGTGTGCGGCGTGATGGTGAGCCCGCCGCTTGGCGAGACCATGCAGCTTGTGGGAAAGGCCGACTGCCTCGCACGCATCGAGCGCGCCAAGGGGCTCGCGCTGTAGCGGGTTGCACGCGGCGTGCGTTGGACGGGGCTGCCGTGACGGGCGCTGCCTGAGGGCGCGCGCGGTGCGGCAGCCCCGCTTTAATATGAGCTGAACATTGTCAAGAGGCGAAACCGGCCCGACCGCTCGCGGAGCCGCCGCGAGCGGTCGGGCCCACCTATCCTCACCCGGGGCCTCCGCCGCTTGAGGGCGTGTCCGTTCGACGCGCGTTCGGCATTCCAATGTCCGCGCGCGGCCTCTCCGGCCGCGCATCTCGTCGCTGCGGCCGGGGGCCCCGGCCGAAAGCCTCTGAGGCGGGCGCGGCGGCGCCCCCGCTGCCCAAAAAGCGGGCCCGAGCGGCCCCCCAACGGCCCCGAGCGCGGCGGGCCCCGGGGTCGGGCCCCCTCTTTTCCGGTGGGGCGCTGCGCCGCGGCCACCCCCGCTGTCGCCCACACCCGGCGCGCCGTCTCGCGCGCGGCGGCGCAGCTGGCGACGACGGGCCGCTTGCCGGCCCCCCGGGCTCTGTCGCGTCGGCCCGCCTCCGGCACGCGCGCGCCCAGCCGCCCCGGTCGGCGGCCGGCCGCCGCATCTTCGAGGCGGCGCCCGCCGCGCAGTCCGGCCCGAGC
>CALUOP010000015.1 GCA_944322305.1 uncultured Coriobacteriaceae bacterium
CGGCAGGGAGATATATTGCCAGCCGCCCCCGGGGCGCGCAAGGGGGCGGGCGGGGGTTCACGGGATCTTCACATCTCCGATCTTTGAAGTTACGCGCCCACATCTCAATTCACCTTGCTCGGCCGCTCTTATGCAGGCTTTCCCCCTAAACATCTTCGTGTATATCTCTATGCATGGCTGCCTTTATGCAAGCTGTGCTATCTGCAACACCTTCCCCTACGTCCCTTTCCTACTCAACCCCCGAACCCATGCATATACAAAAGGCGCCGCAGCCATATCCGGCTGCAGCGCCTCTCACGCGTTCTTATCGCCCAAAGGGGCTTGGACTGTACCTGGAACAGGGTAGCTTACGCGCGGGTGTCCTCGATGACCTTGACCACCTGGGCCTGGATCTCGGACAGACGCTCCTTGCTCGGGATCCACTGCTGGGTGATCACCGGCAGCGGCATCTCGAAGCCGATGTTCTTCATCTGCTCCTCAACCTGCTTGGGGCCAAGCGGGCTCCAGCCGTACGAGCCGAACGCAATGCCGATGCGCTGGCTGTTCTTGGGCGAAAGGCCGCGGAAGTAGGTAAGGAAGCTTGCCACGGTGGGCATCATGTTGGAGTTCAGCGTGGGCGATCCAACCGCAATGTAGCGGGCGTCGCACGCGGCGAGCATGATGTCGGAGATGTGGTTATCCTTCACGTCGAGCAGCTGCGCGGAGATGCCCTCCTTGATGAAGGCATCCACGATCTCGCGGGCCATAGCCTCGGTGGAGTGCCACATGCTGTCGTACACCACCACGGCCTTCTCCTCGGTCTGGTAGGTGGTCCAGGCCTCGTACTTCTCGAGGATCTCGGCGATGTGGCTGCGCCAAATCACACCGTGGCTCGGGCAGATGAGCTTGATGTCAAGCCCGCCGCACGCCTCGAGCGCCTTGTGGGCCTGCATGCCGTAGGGCCACACGATGTTGGCGTAGTACTTCTTGGCCTGCTTGAAGACCTCGCACAGGTCGTTCTCGTCGTCAAAGCGCTTGGTGGAGGCAAAGTGCTGGCCAAAAGCGTCGTTGGAGAAGAGGATGCCGTCCTTGTCGGAGTAGGTCACCATGTTGTCAGGCCAGTGCACCATGGTGGTCTGCACAAAGTGCAGGGTGCGCTCGCCGATGTTCAGGGTATCGCCGGTCTTGACGCCCACGCAGTCGATGCCGAAGTGCGCCTTGATGCCGGCCACGCCCTGCGGCGCACTGGCGTAGATGGTGGCGTTGGGGCAGACCTGCTTGATGCGCGGCAGGCTGCCGGAGTGATCCATCTCAACATGGTTGGCGATGACCACGTCGATCTTGGCAGGATCCACAACCTCGCTGATACGCTCGATGAACTCATCGGCAAAGGTGGCCTTGGCCGTGTCGATAAGGGTGATCTTCTCGTCCATGATGAGATAGGCGTTGTAGGTGATGCCCTTCTCCGTAGTGTAGCCGTGGAACGAGCGCTCGTTCCAGTCGATGCCGCCAACCCACCAGACCTTGGGGCTAACCTCGATGGCGTTCAGCATGTGCTCGGGTCCTCTCTCTTGAGAAACACGCATATATAGGAAGCGGCCGGGCTGATCCTGCGCCGCTTTTTGTATGATACCCAGCCGCGCGGACGCGGTACGCGGTTTTTCAGCTCCGTCATTTGCTTTTAGATAGATTACATATTACAAGCTGGACAGTGCCCCCTTTGGCTGAAATTCGGGGTAGGACGGGCACGGCGCATAACGCGAGAGGGCACCAACGGGCACCCTCTCGGCAGGTATCTCTCTTGGCGGCTGTTAGCATCGCCGCCCGCGAGCAACGCAACCGCTCAGCAGGCCTCTCGCCCGCTACCGCGACCGCCTATTACTTGTTGCCCTTCTCGCGCGCCTCCTGGTACTCCTTCACCAGGCGGTCCTGCACGTCGTGTGGCACCTGCTCGTAGCCAGCCGGCTCCATGGTGAAATCGCCCGTGCCGCGCGAGATGCTGCGCAGGCGCGTGGCGTAGTCGGTCAGCTCGGCGTACGGCACGGTGGCGGTGACCACCGTGTTGCCGCGAGCGTCGGTGTCCATGCCGGTCACGCGGCCGCGGCTGGCGGAGACGTCGCCCATCACGGCGCCAGCGTAGCTCTCGGGGATGGTGACGGTGATGTTCTCCATCGGCTCGAGAACCACCGGGCTGGCGTCGGCGCAGGCCTTGGTCAGCGCGATGCGCGCGGCGGCGCGGAAGGCCATCTCGTTGGAGTCGACCGGGTGGTACGAGCCGTCGTAGCACGCTACGCGGATGCCCGTGAGCGGGAAGCCAGCAATAACGCCGTGCTTCATGGTCTCCTGCACGCCCTTGTCGACCGCCGGGATGAGCGCGCGCGGGATACGGCCGCCCACCACCTCGTCAACAAACTCGTACTCGGTGCCGTCCATCAGCGGCTCGACGCGCAGGTAGCAGTCGCCGAACTGCCCGGCGCCGCCGGTCTGCTTCTTGTGGCGACCCTGGGCGCTGGCCACGCGGCGGATGGTCTCGCGATACGGGATCTTGATCGGCACGCTGTGCGCCTTTACCTTGGTGTGCTCCTCCAAGCGGTTGAGCAGCACGCTCACCTGCGCCTCGCCCACCGCCGAGATGATGGTCTGGCCGGTCTCCTCGTCGCGGCTGATCTTCATGGTGGGGTCGGCGTCGCAGGCGCGCTCGATAAAGGTGTAGAGCTTCTCCTCGTCGCCGCGGTTCTCGGCCTCGATGGCGATGCGGTACTGGCTGTTGGGGAACTGGAAGGCCGCAGCCTCAACCTTGCCGGAGACCGAGAGGGTGTCGCCCGTCTCAGCGGCGATCTTGGTGGTCACGATAATATCGCCGGCCTCGGCCTTGCCCACCTCGGTGGTGTCGCGGCCGCACATGACGTAGAGGTGCGCCAGCCGCTCGCCTTTGCGGGTGCGGGCGTTGGTGAGCTCGATGCCGGGGGTGAGGGTGCCGGTAAGCACCTTGAGGAAGCTGATGCGGCCGGTCTGCGGGTCGTTCAGGGTCTTGAAGACGAACGCCACCGGGCGCTCGTCGTCCGAGGAGATCTTGAGGGTCTCGCCGTCGACGAGCGGCATCTCGCCGTAGTCGGTGGGGGCGGGGAAGTAGGTGACGATGTCGTCCATCACGGAGTTCACGCCCTGCTCGCGCGTGCAGCTGCCCGCGAACACCGGCACGAACAGGCGCTGGGCGATAGCCTTGGAAAGCAGGCTCTCGACCTCGTCCTGGGTGAGGTCCTCGCCCTCCAGGTACTTCTCCATCAGCTCGTCGTCAGCCTCGGCCACGAGCTCGACCAGGGTCTCGCGCGCCTCGGCGGCTTGGTCGGCGTACTCGTCGGGGATGTCGTACTCGGTCTGCTTGGTGCCCTCGCACTGGCGCGCCTTCATGCGCACGATGTCGATGATGCCCTTGAAGTCCTCGCCGGTGCCCCACGGCAGGGTCACGGCGCCCAGGCGCATGCCGAAGCGGTCGCGCAGCTGCGCCATGGTGGTGGCGTAGTCAGCGTTTTCCTTGTCGATGCGGTTAACGAACACGGCGCGCGCCAGGCGCAGGTCCTCGGCGGCATACCAGAGCTTGACGGTGGTGGGCTGCGGGCCCTCGGCGGCGTCCACCACAAAGAGCGCCGTCTCGCTTACGGCCATGGCGGCGTAGGCGTCGCCGATGAAGTCGGGGTAGCAGGGGGCGTCCAGCACGTTGATGCGGTAGCCCTTCCAGTCGATCGGCGCGATGGAGGTCGAGATAGAAACGCCGCGCTTGACCTCCTCGGAATCGTAGTCGAGCGTCGGCTTGGTGCCCGCGTGACCTCCCAAGCGGGCGGTTTTGCCTGAAAGATGCAGCATCGCTTCTGCCAGGGAGGTCTTTCCTACCCCTCCCTGGCCAACCAAGACGACGTTCCTCACTTTGGCGGTTTCAGGCGCACCCATGGCTACCTCCTTGAGTAGACGGAGGCGCATGGCATGCCCCAAATGCGGCTGCGCGCCATACGCGCACCGTGCTTGATAAAAGCCGGGGCGCAGGCACGCTCCGGCGCATAACCCAATCCAGGCGCTGGCGGGCGATAAGCGCATGAGCGCGCGCCGGCAAGGCGCCTTGCTTCTCACCCTACCCAAGCGGGCAGGGCTCTAGCGGATAAATTCGGCATACGGGTAAAGCGCGCCCGGCAGGCGCGTGAACAGGTTGGCGGAGCGACGCCGTGAGAGCCGGCGGCGGCCGGACCCCTGCGGATCCGAGGCGCCGCCCGCCTGCTTTGCTCTGCCGTAGGATGGGTGCGGATGAGCGGGCGGCGATACCGCACGCACCCGCCGTCGGCGGCCGCCACCATGGCGGGCGGGCGCTTCTCTAGCTTTCGTATTCGTTGATGTAGTCCAGGATCTCCTGGCGGGAGTGCAAGTCGGTCTTCTCGTACACATGCTTGATGTGGGTGTGCACCGTGCTGGTGGACAGCTGCAGCTCCTCGCTCACGCGCTGCTGGGTGTGGCCGAGCGCGTAGAGGGTGATGACCTCGACCTCGCGGCCGGTGAGGCCGAAGCGCTGCCCCATGGCGATAACCGCCGAGGCTATGCGCGAGTCGGGCGTGGTGCTCACCATGGGAACGTCTTTGGGCTCGGCGATAGCGAGCACGCCCATGAGCGGCACGCGGCGGATGGCGTCGAGCGTGAGCGGCGCGGGCGGCTGCTCGGACGCGGCAGTGTCACCTGCGGCCGCGGCCTGCTGCGCGTCGGCCGCGCGGGCGGCGTCGGCAGCCGCCTCGGCGCGCTCGCGCTCCTCACGCTGCTGGCTGGGACTTGAGAGCAGGCGCGTAAACACCAGCTGAGCGCCGAGCAGCGTGAAGAAACTCATGATGGAGATGATGACCGGGGTGTTGGAGGGAAACACCTGCGTGATGAGCAGGTCGACCTTCATCCCCGCAACGGTGAGCAGGTTCACCGCGATCCAAGCGGCGCTGGTGTAGTAGAACGGATCGCGCCAGCCGAAGCTGATGAACGCGATGGTGAGGTACCACGCAAAGGCGTTGAGCACGAGCGCTGCAGTCATCACGAACGACGCGCCCATGCTCACCGTGGCCGGCCAGATAGCGAAGAACACCGTGCCAAGCGCAATCAGGGACTCCATGGCAACCCAGATGCTCGTGGTGATGGCGCTCATGCGCGAGCGCAGGCCATAGCGCACCCACAGCGCTGAAACCACCAACGTGAAAACGAGCACCAAAAAGCGGGGCACGAAGCTCATACCCACCGCCTCGCCTTGCGGGAAGCCGCGCCCCATGCCCAAAGGAATGGAGATGAGCCAGATTCCCATGGCGGCGACCACCAGAAAGCTGGTGTTTGAGAAATGCTCGGGGTCGGTGCCGAAGTAGCTTTGGGACACGCCGGGAAAGTGGTCGCTCGGCACGTCTGCGGCGCGGGAGACGCGGATCGCGGCGAACTGCGCGAAGCAGAGCACCACCGCCGCAAACGCACCCAGCGCGGAGGCGGGGCCGGCCAGGCTCAGCGCAAACGTAAGAAGCTCCGAGAGCCCCAGCGCGCAGAACACCACTATCACCGCGGCTTGGGCAGACACGCCGCGCAGCTTGCGCAGCCAGTAAAACTGCAGCCACGTGCTGCCAACCGTCACGCCAACGCCCAGGGCAAGCACCGCGAGCTGCGGCATGTCCGCCACCGCAAAGCGCGCAACGGCCAAGCCGAGCGAGCACACCCCGGCCACATGCACGGCGAGAAAGGTGCTTGTCGACACGAAGCGCTTTGAGTAGCGCTTCACGAACAGCGTGGAGACGAACAGCGCGACCATCACCAGGCAGGAGACGATCATGGTTGCCCCACCGTCGGCCGAGATGCCCGTGGACCAGTGCGCGGCCTGAACCACGGTTGACACCGCCGCCGTAGCAAACGCCAACCCCAGCACGCTCGGTATGAGCACGCGGTACGTCGCCAGCGAAAACGGCGGCATGCCACCGTCGGCGCGCGGCGTCTGGGCATCGGTGTGGGCGACGGGCTCCACGGGCATCCTCTCGGGTCACCTGCCGCCGGAAGACATCACCTGCAACAGGGTATCGGGCATTGATCTGTACTATAGTAACGTGTGATTTTGCACGCTGCGAGAAAAATCCACCGCGAAAGGAGCAGGCATGCCTATTCCCCGCGAAGACGATCGCCCGGCGCGCGGCGCGGACGCCGCTGAGGATACCGAAAAGCGCGATGAGGGCGCGGCGGGCGCCGCGGGCGCTGAAGACGCTGAAGGTGAGACGGTGGCTGCCGACGCCGCGCCGGCGCCAACCCCCGAGGAGCTCGAGGAGATCCACCGCCGCAACGCCTTCATCCGCGCGCTCGACGCTGTGCTCACCGACATTCGCCAGCGCTCCTACGAAGGCAAGCTCACCACCCCCAGCCGCTGGGCCAAGCGCGCCTTCGCGCCGGCCGGCATGAGCGCCGCCGCGTTTGAGGAAGCGGTTCTCGACTACCTGGAGGAGCACGACCACGGCACGGGTGACACGCACGTGGGCCGCGTGCAGGCGCCAAAACCGCTCGAGGTGGAGCTGGAGGGTGTCGAGCTCGACCCGGACGACGCGCTGCCCGAGCTCGCAGTGCCGGACATCGTGCTGCGCTACGGTAAAAAGGCCACCTACCTGTACTCCGAAGCGTTGCTGGCCAACAACTACGCGCAGATCCTGTTCCTCAACGCCGAGGACGACGACATGGCCACGTTCGTGAGCCTGGTGCGCGACGAATCCAAGATCTACCCGCGCCCCATGGACGAGACGAGCTTTATGAACCCGCCGTTTCTGTGGACACGCGGCAAGGTGCGCGAGCTGTTCAAGCACGCGCAGGACGCTGGCTCGTTTCCGGACATCAAGCTCACCGTTACCACGCACAACCAGCACTTTTACTACTCTGATTTATACCTTACCGACCCCCAGGCCAAGGCGCTCGCCGAATTTTACGGCGTTGAGCGCGGCATGAACCCGTAAGGGGACGGCAGCCCTTTAAGCCCGGGCGGGCGGCGCGGGGCGCACCGCTCTCGCCTGCCTAGCCCGGGCGCTTTGAAACCACACCGTACGGCATCGTTAAAGGAGAGACCATGCCCAGACCCCACCTGACCGAGGACACGCCGTTTCTGCGCACACCCGACATGTACCAAATCGAAAGCGACGCACCCATCACCGAATATTCCGAGACCACGCTGGCGCTTATCGCCACGGCTGACAACGGCGGCATCCCGGATGGCGCCAACGCTTTTGCCAGCGTAGGGCGCGAAAAGCGCGGCACCGTGCAGATGCAGCTGTTCGCACGCATCAACCCCGAGACCGAGCGTTTTGAGGAGGTTGGCTTCCGCAGCCACGGCTGCCTGGCCGCCATCGGCTGCGCCACGGTGACAGCGCACCTGCTGCGCGGCAAATCCTTTGAGGAAGCGCTGGCCATCAGCGACGACAACCTGCTCGAGATCCTCGACGGTCTGCCGGTTGGGCGCAAATACACGCTGGGGTACGCGCGCGAGGCTATTAAAGCGCTGATCGGCGACTTCTACATCCGCGAGAAGGGTTACAGCCTGGCGCAGCTCAACGAGGTGCTGCCGTGCAACTCCCTGTGCGTTGAGTGCCTGCTCACCGAGAACTGCTCGCTGCGCGACAGCCGCGTTGACCTCGAAATGAAGGAAGCCGGCGAGCTGGACGACTAAGCCCGGCTGTCGCGGTTGGCGGCCGGTGTCTCAGCGGCGGCACACAGATGGCCTTACGAGAGAGGCCCTCGTTCAGGGGGCCTCTCCTTCTCATCGCTGCAAACCTCCCAGATAAAGTGCACAAGGATCGCGAGTCCCTAAGTACATTACCCTTTCAACGCAAAGAAGCCGCAGGTAAATAACCTGCGGCTTCTTTGTTTACTTGAAGGGTACTTCTTCTTGTGCACTTTATCTGGGAGGTTTGCACTTGAGAGGAGCGGAGAGGATATCCAAAACGCACTTTCCGCCTCTGAATCCCCCTTACTCCGCGAAGCTCAGGGTCTCCAGGCGCTTGAACACCACATCCACACGCGTGAGGAAGTCCCACGGATCGAAAATCTCGTCAAGCCTCTCTTGGCTGACGGTGCAGCGCGGGTCAGCCTCGAGCTTCTCGCGGAAGGTGGTGCCGGCCTGGCACTGCTGCACCTCGCGCCACGTGGCCATGGCGTTGTCCTGCACGATCTTGTACGCGTCTTCGCGCGTGATACCGGTGTCGACCAGCGCCAGCAGCACCTTGGAGGAGTAGATGAGGCCGCGTGTCTTGTTGAGGTTGGCCTTCATCTGCTCCGGGTAGAGGATGAGCCCGTCGATCACGCGGATGAGGCACTGGAACATGTGATCCAGCGCGATGAAGCTGTCGGCTTGCGCCACGCGCTCAGCCGAGCTGTGCGAGATGTCGCGCTCGTGCCACAGCGCCACGTTGTCAAACGCCACCTGCGCGTTGGCCTTCACCACGCGGGAAAGGCCGCAGACCTTCTCCATGGTGATGGGGTTGCGCTTGTGCGGCATGGCCGAGCTGCCCTTCTGACCCTTCTTGAACGGCTCCTCCGCCTCGAGGGTGTCGGTCTTTTGCAGGTTGCGCACCTCGGTGGCGATGCGCTCGCAGGTAGCGGCCGTGGTGGCAAGAACACCGGCCAAGTAAGCGTGATGGTCGCGGCTGATAACCTGCGTGGACAGCGGGTCGTGCACAAGACCCAGATGCTCGCAGACGTACTCCTCGACGAACGGGTCGATGGAGCTGTAGGTGCCCACCGCGCCGGAGATGGCGCCGAACGCCACGCTCTTACGCGCGTCGACGAGGCGGTCGAGGTCGCGGCGCAGCTCCCACGCCCAGCTGCCGAACTTCATGCCGAAGGTCATGGGCTCAGCGTGGATGCCGTGCGTGCGGCCAACGCACAGGGTGTCCTTCTCCTCGAACGCACGGCGCTTGCAGATCTCGCCGAGCTTGCGCACGTCCTCGATAATGATGTCGCACGCCTGGGTGAGCTGGTAGCACAGCGCCGTGTCACCCAGGTCGGAACTGGTCATGCCGTAGTGCACCCAGCGGCTAGGCTTGGGCTCGCCAGCCGGCACGTCGCGATCGATGTACTCACCCATGTTGGTGAGAAAGGCAATGACGTCGTGGTTAGTGACAGCCTCGATGGCATCGACCTCGTCCTTTTCGAAATGCGCGTGCTCGCGAATCCAAGCGGCCTCCTCGCGCGTGATGCCGATCTTGCCCAGCTCGGCCTGCGCCTCGCACGCCAGCACCTCGATCTCCTGCCAGACGGCGTACTTGTTCTCAAGCGAGAAGATATGACCCATTTCCGGACGGGTGTAACGATCGATCATGGCGGCTCCTTTACGGTTGGCTGGCGCGTTCGCCCTTTATTGTACGGGTTTCACGTGGAGCACAGGAGAAAAACGGGGCCGTCATCGGACTGCCATGGCGGAGAAGCCGCAGGGACGCGGGCGCGGGGGACGGGTACGGATGGCCAACCCTGCGCCGCCGCGGGGCTCGAGCCCGCGCTGCGCGGCCGGATACAAGAAAGGCCTCCGTTGCTGGAGGCCTTGAACGTTTCTGGAGCGGGCGACGGGATTCGAACCCGCGGATACCAGCATGGGAAGCTGGGGCCTTACCACTTGGCGACGCCCGCGTGCGTCTTCGCCGGAAGGACCGGCGCAGGGGATAGTATACCGTGCTCGTTTTCGCCGGACAAGCCGTCGCCTTGGAAACGGGCGCGATTCGCACGAAATCGGCTCACGCGGCAGGCGCTCCGACCCTGCCCATATAGCGGTTCGAGAGCTCCGCACTCGTCGACGGTATGTACCCGACGTAAAGGTCGAGGGTGTAGGACGGGGTTGCGTGCCCGAGGATGACCGAGATGGTCTTGATGTTCTCCCCGTAGGCGAGGTTGAGGGTGGCGAAGGTGTGCCTAAGCGCATAGGGCCTCGTGCCGTCGAATCCGGTCTTCTCGATGAACTTGTGCCACTCGTTGATGAAGGAGCTATACGGCTTGATCGCGTCGAGCTCAGCCACGACGGGCAGTCCGTCAACCGACCTGATGCCCATTCCCCTCAGCCGCCTCCGCTTCAGGTCGAGCCACTCGCCGACCGCTTCGGCGGTGTAGTCGTCAAGCGGGACGGTCCGACGCGACGTGCTCGTCTTCGTGTACTCCTCGACCTCGTTGCTGTCACGCCGCACGGCCCCGGTGATGCGCGCCGAGGGCGTCCCGCGGAGGGAGAGCCCGCTCGGGCGCACGCCCAGCATCTCCTCCGGCCTCATGCCGCTCGAGAAGAGAAGCAACGCCTCGACCTTGAAGGAGCACAGGGGAGTGAATCTCCCCCATTTCCGTTGACACATCGAGTTCCGTTTGGGCATGATGCCGTAAACGGGGGAAAGGGGGGCATGGGATGGGACATCCGTCGCCCAAGTATTCGGCAGAGTTCAAGCAGCAGGCGGTGAGGCTGTACAGGGAGCGGGGCGGTATCTACGCGGAGACCGCCCGCTCCCCCGGCAGAGGGGGGGCGGCATCGTTTTGTCATTACTGCACCGTGCGTCGAGATGAAAGCAGGCTATTTACCTGCCGTTTCTTACCCTGTATTATCCATATTCTCCTATCCCCACTCAGTAAGACTCTCGTGTGCACTCGCCTACGCGGCGTACCGGCGCCCCCTTATTTACCGAAATCTAGCAATTTCCGATCACCCGAGTTGAACTTGAATTGAACTCAACGCCGATTTATCGGTCGGGGGGCTCCTGACCAGACCGCATTCCCAAGAAGGACAAGTGCCTCCAGCAAGACCAACGCCTGCTAGATGCGCACAACATAGCCGTCTTTGCGCGGGGCGGCCGAATCCTCGGGCCCCGCGGCGTATCCCAAAGCGATGGCGCCAACGCCGCGCAGCGTCTCGGGCAGGCCCCACTCCCTGAGGAGCGCCTTGCCCTCCGCGCTGTCGAAGACCTCGCGCTCGCGGTGGATCCAACAGCTGGCGAGCCCCAGGGCGTGTGCCGCGAGCATGAGGTTCTCCAGCACGCAGGAACCGTCCTCCACGAAGGTCCCGCGTCCGCCGTCGGCGAGCACGACAACGATGACCGGGGCGCCATAGTACGGGTCGGTGTCCCTGCCCATGACGGCGGCGTTGAGCCGGCGCAGGCGCTCGCGGGTCTCAGGGTTGGTCACCGCCACGATCACCGGAGACTGATGGCCGCCACCGGTGGGCGCGAAGGTGCCCGCCTCGAGCACCTGATCGAGCAGCCCCTCCGGCACGGACTCCGCCGTGTACGAGCGCACGCTGCGACGCGTTTTGATGAGGTCGATGAGGTCGTTTGCCATGATGTCATGCCCTTTCTCCCACCGGTACCGTCTATACAGAAAAGCCGCCCGTCTGCCAATGGCAGGCGAGCGGCGAAAAGATGACGGTATCCGGAAAAATCCGCTGTGATTTTCGAGACCCATTCTAGCCTCGAAGCCAACGCCGTCAAGAGCCGGTGACGATCTGACCTTTCCTGCTTGACATTTTCGAAGAACCCTCGACAATTAAGATCGTTTAAAATCGTGTGGACTTTTCTGGGCGCAAGTCACCTTTTTGCCACGCAACCGAGCTTCGGTTGCGTGGTTTTTGTTTGCCGGCAATATCCGACAGCATGACCTCCTTTCCGACGGCTCGAACCGTGTGAAACCGATCCCGCGCAAAGCGGGCAGAGGAAGGAGAGGATATGAGAAACGCGATTGACCCACAGGCTCCCCTCACGAGCGCCCCGTCCTCGGGACAGCGGCAAATGATTGCGGCGCTGCAGGTCTTCGCCGGCGGCGCCTGCTATGGCGCGATGGCAACCACGTACAAGCTCGCCTACGCGGCGGGCTTTACCTCTGCGCAGGTGGTGGCAAGCCAAGCGTGGTTCGGCTGCCTGTTCTTTGTGCTTGCAACGGCCGTAAAGCTGACACGCGGCGGACGTTTGGTCCGTCTTACGGGCACGCAGGTGCTCAAGCTCATGGGGCTTGGCGCCCTTACCTGCACCACTTCGATCCTGTACTGCTACGCCATGAGCGTGCTCCCCGCACCCGTAGCGCTCACGCTGCTGTTCCAGTTCACCTGGATGGGACTCGTCTGGCAGACCATCATGACGCGGCGCGCACCCAAGCCCCTCGAGATCGCCTCGGCCGCGGTTATCGTGTTTGGCACCGTGTTCGCAAGCGGCGTCTACAAGACAGGACTCGCCGGCTACGACCCCGTCGCCCTTGCTTGCGCCCTCGGCGCAGCCGTGACCTGCTCGCTGTTCGTCACGTTTTCCGGCAAGGTCAAGGTGGGCTGCTCCAACGAGCAGCGAGGCGTCATCGTGTGCCTCGGAGCGGGCATCATGTCGCTCACCGTGTGTCCCGACTACCTCGTCTCCGGCGTCGTCTTCCAGGGCATTCTGCCCTTCGCCGCCGTAGCGGGATTCTTCGGCCTCATGTGCCCGGTGCTGCTCTTCGGCCTGGGCTCCCCGCACCTGCCCGCCGGCCTCTCCACCGTCATGGCGGCCGCCGAGCTCCCCGCCGGTCTCTTTATCGCCATGATCGTGCTCGGCGAGCCCCTCGGCGTCATCGAATGGCTGGGCGTGGCCGTCATCCTCGCCGGCGTGTGCCTTGCGCAAGCGCCCGCGCTGAGAGGGGTCCGCTCACAGAGGCCGACGGTATAGCCGGCAAGGCCGAGCCCGAAGCCCCCTCACGGCTATAGGGTCGTCCCGCACCGTGCCGTCCGCCACATGTCCAAGCGCCGTCCATCAGGGGCGGTGCCCGATAAGAAGGAGAGACCATGCCATTTCCCAAAGGATTCTTATGGGGCGGGGCAACCGCCGCAAACCAGTGCGAAGG